>NZ_JAAGKO020000013.1 GCF_027947535.2 Streptantibioticus silvisoli | reverse complement strand
GGCTTCGGGGCGATGGGGCCGGCGGGGGTGGGGTACGGGGGTGCGCGGGGGCGTGCTTGACGAGTTGGGGCGGGGCGAGGGCAACGCCCGTGCGGAGGAACGGCGCACGGGTGCGCTCGCCCGGTCGGGCCGGCCTCCGGTGCGACGAGATGACCGGAGGCCGCGCAGAACGTGGGCGCGGTCGCGAACCACCGGTCGGGCCGACCCTCGGGGCTGAAGGGGTGGCCGGGGTGTGCGCGGAGGAACGGCGCATCGTTGCGTTCACCCGGCCGGGCCCGCCCCGGGGCGAAGGAGTTGGCGAGCCCCGCCCGCGACGGCCGCACCCGCGATCCGGCGACGGCGGTGGCGCGGTCGGCGGGCGGGCCGTGTGGCCGAGGCGTCGGCTACCCGCCGGCGCGCATCCGTTCGAACAGGTCCGGGTCGTGCGCGGAGACGATCGCCAGGTCGGGGTCGGCCCGCCGGTGGAGTTCGGCGAGGCGGGCGTGGTTGTCGCGGACCCGCGCGCCGTCGAACGCGACGAGGGACTCCATCGCGCGCAGGGCGGCCGGCCCGCGGGAGCGGCCGTCGATCGTTCCGTGGTGGTAGAAGGCGTCGCCGCAGTGCAGCAGCCAGCGGGCGCCGGCGTCGACCGCGACGGCCGCGTGGCCCCGGGTGTGGCCGGGGAGCGAGACGAGGACGATTCCGGGAGCGACGGCGTCGAGTTCCCTGGCCGCCGCGAACCCCCGCCACTTCTCCCCGTCGGGGCGGTGCTCGACGATGACAGGCCCGTGCGCCCACTGCGCCGACCGGAACCGCATACGCTCCCGCCGGGACGGCGCGACCATCGCCCCGAAGACCTCGGCCGCGGTGACGTGGATCGTGGCGTGCGGGAAGTCGGACAGGCCCCCGATGTGATCGGCGTCGAAGTGCGTGACGACGATGTGCCGCACGTCGTCGCGCCGGAAGCCGAGCCGTTCGACCTGGTGGGCGGCGGTCTCCCGGACGTCGAACGCCGGTTTGACGACGTGCCGCATCGCCCCCAACCGCCGCGCGGGTTCCGCGATGTCGTCCAGCCCGTAGCCGGAGTCGACGAGCACCAGACCGCGGTCGGTCTCGACCAGCAGGACGTGGCACACCATGGGGGCGGTGGGCATGCGCATGGTCCCGCAGTTGAGGTGGTGGACTTTCACAGCAGACGTCCTCGCGGGCTCGGCCGGCCGGCGGCGCGGCGCCTCGCGCCGACGTCGTCCGCACCGCTGGGTCGGCGGCGGAATGATCCCGCAGTCTGACACGTCCGCCCGGCGCCTCGGCGGCCCTTCACCGGAACGGGCGGCCGAGGTGTTTCGGGCGGAACGCCGGTCGACGGCCGAGTCGCTCCGACCCGTGCCGACCTCCGGGCGACGCCGCCACCCCGCGCCGTGCGCTTTTCACACCGGGCGCCCCGCTCCCGCCCGGAAGCCGCGCACCCTCCGCACCGGGCGCCCCGCCTCCGCACCGCTCGGAAGCCGCGCCCCCTCCGCACCGGGCCACCCGCACCCGCTCGGGAGCCGTCCACCCTCCCCCACCGGAGCTCCCGCACCCCGCCCGGATCGCGGCACGCCCCGGCCCCTGCGGACGGCGGGGATCACGCCTACCCTGGGCATTGTGTCCGCCGCGTCCACTGTGTGGCGGTCGGCGGTCCGGCGGCCGCAGCGGTCGGCCGAAGGCGTCCGGGGCATCGCCTGGCGAGGACCCCGTGAACGACGTCGCCCCCGCGTGCGGCCCGGGCCTCATCACGACGAGAGGACGATCCATGGAGTTCCCGGAATTCGTTCAGTCGGTCGCCGCGCGCACGGGTCTGTCGCGCGAGGAATCCGCGGACCTCAGCCGGGCCACCGTCGAGTTGCTGGGGCACATGCTCAGCTCCGGCGAGGCGCGGGACCTCGCGCTCGAACTCCCCGCGGAACTGCGGGAGTACGCGCGCCAGGAAGCCGCGCACCGGGAACGGCTCGACTTCCGGGAGGCGGTCCTGCGCGTCCAGCAGCACACCGGACTGTCGGAGGCCGAGAGCGACCGGGGCGTCCGGGCGGTGCTGGCGACCCTCCGCGAGGCGGTCAGCGAACGCGAGTTCAGCGACGCGATGTCGCAGCTCGGCCACCGGTTCCTCCAGAAGATCCCGTAGGACCGGTCGGCGGGCGTCCACCCTGTGCGCCCGGGGCGCCGCTCCGGGGACCCGGTGTGACGCGTTCGGCACGGATCGTGAGAGGTCGGTGCCGGGATGCGCCGGGTGTGCCGGCCGGCACCCGCGGTGACGGTCCGGTCCGCGCGGCGCCCCGGGACCGAGGTCGTGGACGCCCGGCGGACGCCGGAAGGCGGAAGGCAGAAGGCAGAGAGCGGAAGGCAGAAACGCCGGAAGGCGGACCACCGTGATCGGTGGTCCGCCCTCCGGTCAGTGCGCCGCCGGGGTCACCCGGTGGTGTACGCCGCGACGTAGCCGACGCTCATCGTGCCGCCCGAGCTGGTGGAACCGCTCGGCGTGGTGCAACCGCACTGGCCGTTGGGGAAGCCGCCGCCCATCGCCAGGTCGAAGATGATCGACAGGTTGTGGTCGAAAGCCGCCTGCCAGGTGGAAGCGCCGACCTGGCCCTCGCTGACGCTGAAGTACTGGTTGCCGTCGAGGTAGAACGTGATGGACTCGTTCGAGGCGTCCGTACGGTCGAGGATCATCGAGTACGTGTGGAAGCCGGTCTGGCAGCCGCCGCACGCCTGAAGACCACTGCCGATGCCGTTGCCCTCGTTGCACGGGCCGCCCGGGTCGGTGCCGCAGTGGATCGTCCCGGCCACGTCGGAGAGCGAGTTGACGTCCTCCATGATGTCGATCTCGCCGTTCTCGGGCCACTGGCCCGGGCCCAGCATCCAGAACGCCGGCCAGTAGCCGGAGCCGCTGCCGGGGTTGGGCTGCTGGATGGAGGCGGTGACCTCCAGCTTGCCGCCGGCCGGCGCGCCGACGTTGGCGCTGGTGGTCTGGATACGACCCGACGTCCAGGCGCCGCCGTTGTTCAGGGCGGTGATGTTCAGGTGACCGTTGCCGTCGAGGTAGACGTTGCTCGACGAGTTGGTCATCGTCTCGATCTCACCGGTGCCGAAGTTCGAACCGGGGCCGGTGTCGTACATCCACTGGCCGGACGGCGCACTGCCCGACCCGCCGGCGAAGTCGTCACTGAAGACGGTGCTCCAGCCCGCGGGGGGACCGGGCACCGGATCGGCGCTCGCCGCGGTCGGGAAGGCCACGAAGACGGCGAGCAGGCCCACCGTGAGCAGGGCCGCCTGACGGCGGAAGGCTTTGAACGTCGAGCGCGCGCCGCGCAGCGTGCTCTTCATTCTGGGGTTGGACCTCATCTGCGACTCCCAAAAAATCCATCGACCGCCGGGCCGGATCACCACGACGACCGCTGAGTGATGCACCGCCGCCCGAACTGGAAAGCACGGCAACGGTGTTCAGCCTTTCGGGCCCCGGAATTCGCTGCTCGGCGGTGGGGGGAATTCCGGAAGCCGAGTAGCAGAAAGCCGGGAGACTGAGCATGAAGACGGTGGAGCGGTGTGCGCAGGAACGTAACCTTCGTCACAGGGCTTCGTTCCTCGGGAAGTATCGGTCTAGGCCAATGGGGGGTCAAGAGGTCCGCGCGAGCGCCGAATTGGGGTCATTCCCCCCTCGGCGGGCCGCTCCGGCACCGGATCGGAGACTCCACGCGCACCGATCCACCAGCGCGGCAGCCCCCGGGAACCACTCCCGCCCGGCCGAACGTGATCACGCGTGCGGACGTTCGCACGCCGCACGCCCTCCACCGAATCGGCACGGCCCGTGAGCGGAACCCCAAAGATTCCACATTCCATGCCGCGCATTCACCGATTCACCGCGCATTCGGCGCGCGTTTCCGGGTACACGTATGCGCTCGCAACCGTCCGACCGCGCGACCGCGCATTCGAGTCCGACGGGGCTCACGGGAGCACCTTAAGGGCTGCGGCGTCCATCGCGGCGTCGGGGGGCGTCGCGGCGGCGAGCCTCCGGCGGGGAGTTGGGTGGGGCGTCGCGGCGTTGGGCAAGCCTCGCGGGCGTTGAGTTGGGCATCGCGGCGGCGGATGTCAGGCGGAGAGTCGGGCGGATCATCGCGGCGCCGGCCGGGCTCGCGGGCGTTGAGCGGGGCATCGCGGCGAGCGGGCTCATCCGGGGGCTCAACGCCGCCTCCCCGCCGGCCCGGTCCGGCAGCCGCCCCGCGCCGAGCGCCGGCGGACCCCACACCGCACGGCGAGTCTCGCGGCGTGGCGGGCCTCGCACCGCCCGCCACGTCCCGCGACGCCGCAGCCCCTACACCGCCCGGCGAGTCCCGCGGCGCGGCGCCCCCGCCCTGCACCGCCCGGCGAGTCCCCCGGCGCGGCGCCCCCGCCCCGCCCCGCCTCAGTGGCCCCGGTCGATCCACTCCTGGAGGTGGGGGCGTTCGGCGGCGACCGTGGTGGTGTCGCCGTGGCCGGGGCGGACCAGGGTGGCGGACGGGAGGGGGAGCAGGCGCTCGCGGATCGAGTCGACGATGGTCGGGAAGTGGGAGAAGGAGCGCCCGGTGGCGCCGGGGCCGCCCTGGAAGAGGGTGTCTCCGGTGAAGACAGTGCCGAGGGCGGGCGCGTGCAGGCAGACCGCACCGGGGGCGTGGCCCGGGGTGTGCAGCACGGTGAGTTCCGTACCGGCCACCGTGATCACCTGACCGTCGGTCAGGTCGCCGTCGGGGGCGCGGTCCGGATGCGTGCGCTTCCACAGCGGGAGGTCGTCGGCGTGCAGCAGGACGGGCGCGCCGGTGCGGTCGGACAGCTCGGGGGCGGCGTCGATGTGGTCGTTGTGGGCGTGGGTGCACACGATGGCCCGCAGGGTCCGGTCGCCGAGGGCCGCCGCGATGGCGTCGGCGTCGTGCGCCGCGTCGATGACGATCGCCTCGGTGTCGTCTCCGACGAGCCAGACGTTGTTGTCGACGTCCCACGTGCCGCCGTCGAGCGAGAAGGTGCCGGAGGTGACGAGGTGTTCGACGCGCACGGCCATCAGCGCGTCACCGCCGGACGCGACGGGACCGCGGCCGGCCCGCCGGCACCGGCTGCCCGGCCGCCCGCCGCCGTCCGCCGGTGTGCCGGGGCGCAGGTCCGCACCCGCTCGCGTTCGTCCGCGCCCGGGACGGAGGCCCGGCGGCTTTCAGGGATCATCGCTCGGCACTCTTTCGTCGTGGTGTGTCGTTCGGTCGTGATCATCTGTACCAGGTGGTCCGCGCGGCCGTGAACCGGAACGGCCCGTCGGGGCGGCCCGCGCGGGCCCGGATTCGCCGCGTTCCGCCGTCCGGGGAGGGGCGGGGCACACCGCAGCGGGGACGCCTGAAGTATTTCCTGACGATGTGCTCCTCGCAGCATTGCTCTCATTGAGTGGCCTTGGCGGAAAGCTCTCGAAAAATAACGTTCGCAATGCCACTGTCTTGTTACTCCATCCGAGTCCGCTCGGTTCCGTTTGACGGGACCGGAAGGGAATGGCTGTGACCATCGCGCAGTGGCTCAAACAGAATGTGACCATCGACGACAGAGCACTCCGCTGGTACAGCGGACCGGAGTGCGAGGACCGCATTGTCCGCGCCTACCGGGAACTGCTGAGCGGCTATGAGGTGGACGCCTCGAAGATCCTCAAGACGACCTGTCTGGTGGAAGGGGAACACACCGGTGTCGTGCAGGTCCACGACAACAACTTCTTCTCCATCTGCGCCCACCATTTCCTGCCGTTCTTCGGAAAGGTGAGCATCTGGTACGTGCCGGGGGACCGGATTCTGGGTCTGGGGAAGTTCCCCCGCCTGGTCCAGGCGTACAGCCGGCGCTTCCAGATCCAGGAGTACCTGGTGAAGGAGATCGCCGAGGAGATCATGTCCTCCGGCGGCGCGCGGGCGGTGCGGGTGACGTCCAGCGGCAGGCACATGTGCATGTGCAGCCGCGGGCCGTCGGACCAGACCGCGATCACCGACACCTCCTACGTCGCCGGGGACCAGCAGCTCCTGGTCGGCTACGGCCTGGCCGGCTGACCGGGGCCGTCCGGCGGGAGCCGGAGCGCCCTCCCGCCAGACGTGGAGTCCTTGGGACACGGGCCGCCGACGGGGGAAGGCCGCAGGAGGGCCGGGCGGAAGCGACAGCGCCGACGACGGGCCGCTCGACGGCTGGGTGCCCCCGCTGCGCGGGGGTTGGTGAGAGGGAGAACCGAGTGCTCCGCAGGTCCGCAGGAAGCCGCGGCGAGGGCGGTTCCGCCATCGCGTGGCGGCAGGTGGGGGTGACCTGGCTCGCCGGGGTTCAGGCGGCGGTGGGTCTGGGGGCGGTCTCACCGGTGAGTTCCGCCGTCCGCTCGTCGCTGGGCCTGTCGCTCGGCACGGTCGCCTGGGCCACGTCGGGCATGACCGTGGTGGGGGCGGCGTTCGGCATTCCGGCGGGACGGTGGATCAGCCGCTACGCCGCCCGTGACGCGCTGGTCCTCGGCCTGCTGGTGATCGCGGCGGCCGCGGGCGGCAGCGGGCTGTCCGGCTCGTGGCCGGCGCTGCTGGGGTCGCGGGTGCTGGAGGGCGCCGGGTACCTGCTGGTCTTCGTGGCCGGGCCCACCGTGGTCGCCCGGCTGACCCGGGGCCGGGCCAGGACGGCGGCGCTCGCCGCCTGGGGCAGCTGCGTGCCGGTCGGGCTCGCCCTGGCCACCGGGGTGGGCGGCGCCCTGGCCCCCGGACCGGCCTGGCACCGCTGGCTGGCGGTCACCGGCGTCGGTCCGCTGCTGGCGGCCGGTGTGCTCACGTTCGTCCTGCCGCGACTGCCCGCCCCGCCGGTCACCGGGCGGTCGGTGGCCGGCGGCACGCTGACCCGGTCCCTCGGCCCGGCCGGGGCGTATGCCTGCCTGTCGCTGGTCGGTATCGCGGTGCTGGTCCTGCTGCCGGACTTCCTGACCGGGGTCCGGCACACCACCGGCGCCGAGGCGGGCAGCGCCACCGCCCTCGTCTCGCTGCTGAGCGCGCTGGGCGGGCTGTTCGCGACGTGGCTGCTGGGGCGCGGGGTCGCCGTCAAGGCCCTGGTGCCGCTGGCGGTGCTGATGCCGCTCGGCTGCCTGCCCGCCTTCTCCTCGGGGGTGCCGCTCGGCGCGGTGGTGGGGGCGGCGGGCGTCGTCCTGTTCGTCGACGGGCTGCTGATCTCGGCGGTGTTCGCCGTCGTTCCGGACGTGGCCCGGCGGATCGAGGACATCGACCTCGTCAACGGCTCCCTGTCGCAGTTCGGCAGCCTGGGCGTCCTGCTGGGGCCGCCGCTCTTCGGCCTGGCGGTGGGCCGGGCCGGCTGGGAGGCCACGACCGCGCTGGCGTCGCTGTTCACCGGGGCGACCTACGGACTGCTCGTCCTGACCGTCCGCGTCGCCGCCTCGCCGGCACCGGCCCCGCCTCGGCCGACACCGCCGGCGGGCCCCGATCCCGGTCCGGGTACCGGTTCCGACCGGGTGCCGGACGGGCCGCGTTCCCGGGGGACGGAATGAGAATCGATTCCCTCGTCCCTAACGACGAGAGCTATCACGAATACTGCCTGTACTGCCGTGCGGAGGCGGTCGAATGGATCGTCGTGGACGGCAGGAGGAAATGCGTCTGCCACGCGTGCGGCGAACGGGCCGACCGGGCCGTCATCATCGATCCGGGAATCTCCTGGTGGCTGGGGAGGAACGGCGAATACTGGCACGAGAGTTCCGGTGTGTTCGTCCGGGATTCCCTGCACCGGTTCCTGTTCTTCCAGCGGCGTGCTTTTCCGTTCGCCATGACCGTGCCGGCGGGCCATGTCGACCGCGGTGAATCCCCGGCCGCGGCGGCGGTGCGGGAACTCGGCGAAGAGGTCGGAATTCCCGGCGCCGGCGTGCGGCATATCGCCAGCGACCCGCTGCTGGGCGACGGCTGCCGCCGGGGATCGGACGCACACCTGTGGCACGCCTACCTCCTGGAGGTCGCCGCCGCGCCGGAGGTGACGGTCAACGAGGAGGGCGGGGCGCCGGTCTGGCTGACGCTCGACGAGGCCCGGTCCCGCCACCTCACCTACGCCGTCCGGCACGTCATCGACCGGCACGCGGCAGCACTCAGCGCCGAGCACCCGCAGCGCGCCGACCGCTGACCGACGACCGGCGGCCGGTGCCCGGGACTCGCGCCCCGGACACCGGCCGCCGTCAACGGGCCGCGTGCGTGCGGTGGTTCACACTTGCTGACGCCGCGTCAGGGCGACAGCTCGGCGATCCGGGAGAAGCCGTCCTGCGTCCCGGTGACGACCACCCGCACCTGGGTCGTGGTCACCGGTGCGGCGAACGGGACCCAGCGGCTCACCGAGGAGTTGCCGGTGACGCTCGCCCGCGTCGTCCACTGCGTTCCGTCCCACGTCTGGACGGTGAAGTCGGTGGGGACGCCGTCGGACATCGAGACGAAGGCCACGCCCTTGAGGGCCACCGCGGTCGGGGCGGTGACGGTGAGGGTGTCCGGATAGACGTTCTGGCTGTCGTCGTTCCAGAACGTGGCGGTGTTGCCGTCGACCGCGTTCCCCGGGTCGTAGGTGCGGGTCGCGCCGTCGACCTCGTTGGGCGCGTGGAAGCTCGAAGCCGTCGCCGTGGTGCCGGACGGCCAGCTGCCGAAGACCGGGACCCCCATCGTGGTGTCGGCCACCGTGCCGTCCGGCGCCCGCACCTCCACCGGCACCTGGTAGGTACCGCTTGCGGCGTCGGCGGGGACGGTGACGTGCAAGGTGGTGAGGGTGAGGGAGTTCGCCGGGGTCAGCGGGACCTGTGCCGGGGCCGCCGTCACGGTCCAGCCGCTGGGCGCCCGGGCGCTGACCGTGGCCGATCCGGTGCCGGTGGAGGCGGCCCCGACGGCGGCGACGGCGTCCGAGCCGGTGCCGGCCTTGACGGGCGCCGCGTCGTTCGCCGTCACGGTGAGGTGGGTGACCGGGGTGCTCGGCGGGGTGACGGTGAAGGTGTAGTCGCCGGAGCCGGCCGTCAGGGTCAGCGTGGTCCCGCCGGCCGCGCCGGTGGTCAGTCCCGGGTCGGACTGCGCGGCGTGGCCGGCCGTCCAGACGGTGTGTCCGCTCTCGGTGACCGTGGACTGCGCGCCGCCGAGCAGCGGCAGGCGGATCGTCGCGGTCGCGCCGACCGGCACGACGGCGTGGTAGGTGAGGTCGCCGCCGTCGCGCTGCCAGGAGCTCTCCACCGTTCCGCGTACGGTCTGCTGCCGGGCCGAGACGTGGGTGAGGTCGCCGACCACGCTGGGCGCCAGGGTGAGGCTGCTGTACGCGGAGCCGCTGTCACCGGGCTGGATGCCGGCGAGCTGCTGGTAGAACCACTGGCCGATCGAACCGCCGAGACCGATGTGGTCCTTGGAGGAGGTGCCGTCCGGGGCGGCGGAGTCGTCCCACTTCTCCCAGATGGTGCCGGGGCCCTGGTCCACCATGTAGCCGAAGCTCGGGTAGTCCTGGCGTTCGGCGACGGCGAGGGCCACGTCGTTGCGGCCGTACGCGCCGAGTGCCTGGAAGACGTAGGTGGTACCGACGAATCCGGTGGTGACGTGGTCGTCGTGCGCGGCGATGTCCTGGACCAGCCGGTCGAGGGTGGTCTGTTCGTCACCGGCCGGGACGAGGCCCAGCACGAGCGGCATCGCGTAGGACAGCTGCGAGCCGTTGCCGAACACGCCGGTGTCCTGGTCGAAGTAGCGCTTGAGGAATCCCGTGCGCACCTGCTGGGCCAGGTCGTTGTAGTGGCTGGCGTCCGCCGGGTGGCCGGTGACGGTGGCCATCTTCGCCAGCAGGCTCGCGTCGAGGTAGTAGAAGGCGGTCTGGAAGTACTGGTGCGGCGTGCTCACCGTGGACAGCCAGTCGTCGCCCCAGCTCGTCGGGGAGCCGGTCACGACGTGGTCGGCGTCGCTGATGGTGCCCAGGTAGTCGACCCACGCCTTGACGTGCGCGTAGTTGTCGATGATGGGCTGCTCGCTGCCGTACTGGGTGTAGGAGTCCCAGATGATCTGCGGGTACGCCGTGCCCCACGCCGGGTCGGTGTTCCACGAGCTCTGGCCGCCGTTGGCGGGCGCGACGGACGGGATGCTGCCGTCGGGGTTGGCGCTGGTGACGATGTCGCCGAGCCACTTGTCGTAGAAGGACTGCATGTCGTAGTTGCTCATGGCCTCCTGGTCGGAGTCGCCGGCGTCGCCGAGCCAGCCGTGCCGTTCGCGGGTCGGGCAGTCCTCCGGGATGGACTGGAGGTCGTTGAGCTGGGTCTGGGCGACCGCGTCCTGGATCTTGTTCAGCAGCGGGTCGGACGTGCTGAACTGCCCGGTGGTGGCCACGCCGGTGTGCTCGACCTGCGCGGTGACGGTGACCTGCGCGTCGTCGGGCAGGCCGGTCAGCTCGGCGTAGCGGAACCCGGCGTAGGTGAAGTGCGGGGCGTACGTCTGCGTTCCGGCGTCGCTGAAGGTGTAGTGGTTGGTCTGCCGGGAGGGGTCGCTCGCCGAGAAGCTGATGTTGGCGGTGGAGACCTGGCCGTCGGACGCGAGCATCTCGCCCTGCTTGATGACGACCGTGGTGCCGGCCGGCTCGTCGGCCCGGACGGTGACCCAGCCGGTGCGGTTCTGGCCGAAGTCGTAGACGCGTTCACCCGCCGCGGGGCGGGTCTCCTTGACCGGTGCGACCGTCGAGACGACCCGGGTCGGCGGGGTCACGTCGGCCTGCGGTTCGGTCAGGGAGTCGTAGCCGGTCGACGGCGTGGCGCCGTACGCGCCCAGTTCGGCCAGCCGGAAGGTGCAACTGCTGCCCTCGCACTGGAGCTTGGTGGCGGTGACGCGCACGTACCGGCCGGTGGTGTCGGCCGGCAGGACGACCGGCGAGGCGCCGGGGGCGGGCTGGTCGGCGCCGGTCCGGTCGACGACGGTGGTCGCCGTGGCGAACGTCGGGTCGTCGCTGACCTGGACCTTGTACCGCACCGGGAAGCCGACGCCGGGCAGGTCGCCCGCCGGGTCGTTGGTGGGCCGCGCCGGGAAGAGCCGGATGGTGCGCAGGTCGCGGTCGGCGCCGAGGTCGGTCTGGACCCACTCGGTGACGTCGGGGCTCGACTCGATCTTGGAGTGGTAGCCCTCGGAGGAGTCGACCGAGCCGTCGATCCCGTCGGTGAGCGCGGCCGGCGACCAGCCGGCGGTGGTCGTGGTGTCCAGCGCGGTGACCGGCTTGCCCTGGGCCAGGCTCACCGGGTGCGCGACGGGGAACAGCGCGCGGGCCGCCGTCCAGGAGCCGTCGTCGAACCCGGGCGCGTCCCAGCCCGGCTGCGCCTTGCGGGCGTCGTCGCTCTCGCCGTACCAGAAGTCGTCACCGGTCACGGGTCCGGCGGCCGTCCTCCACGACGGGGAGGTGCCGAACGCCGCCGTCGACCCGTCGGTGTAGGTGACGTCGAGCTGCGCGGCGAGCACCGGGTCCCCGCTGTACTGTCCCTTGCCCGCCATGAACGCCAGGGTGTTGGCGCCCTGGCGCAGTTGCCCGGTGACGTCCAGGTCGCGGTAGAGCACCCGCGAGTCGTAGTCGGTCACCGAGGAGTCGAGGACCTCGGTGGGGTCCACCCGCGCGCCGTTCAGGTGCGGTTCCGCGACCCCCTGCGCGCCGAAGTACAGCCGGGCCCTGGCGACGGGCTTGGTCAGGTCGAAGTCGTCGCGGGCCAGCGCGCCGTCGTCCAGCCGCAGCCACCAGGCGGACCAGTCCGACGAGTTGAGCAGGCCGGTGTCGAACGACGCCGGCGCGGACCACGCCGACGCCTCGTCCTGGGTGTTCCAGGTCCTGACCGACCAGGTGTAGGTGTGGTCGCTGACCAGCGCGGGGCCGGTATAGGCCACGTCGGTGGAGTTCGACGACGCCACCTTCCCGGAGTCCCAGCCGGCTTCCCGCCGGCCGGCCGCGCCCTCGGCCGCGGGCTCGACACGGATCTCGTAGCCGGTCTGCGCCTCGGCGCGGCCGTTGTCGCGGACCGTCCAGGCCAGTACCGGCCGCGCCTCGCCGACCAGCGCGTCCGACGCCTGCCCGTCGACGCGCAGCCCCGCCGGGGCGAGCGGGGCGCCGGCGGGCCGCCGGGCGGAGGAGGGCTCGGCCGCGGCCCCCAGGGTGGCCACCAGCGCTGTCACGACCAGCGCGGACAGCACCGCTGTCCGTTTCCGCCGGCCTCTTCGGTTCAAGGACGCAGTCACGGTGGTGCCTCCCGGGGGCTTCCATGGGGATTCATCGAAACGTTTCATGTACCTGCCATGGTCTTACCGGTTGTCCGTGCCACGGACAAGGGCGGAGACAAAGACCGCCTTCTCCCGGGCCGCCCTTTCGCCCCGGTGGGCATCACATACACGGCCATACCAAGACGCAACCGAGCGGACCGGGCCAACGTCCCGATGCGGCACGGCGGTTGAGGTCCGGGCAGGTCACTCACCGTGACGCGCCACGCGATTGAATCATTTCAATCTCCCGCCCCGAGCACCGATGACCTGCGGTGCGTCCACCGGCGCCGGGGCACTCCCGCGCCCGGGGGAAACGTCACCCTGAGCAGGTGCCGGGGTCTGCCGTCCGCCCCGGAGCGCCGGCCGGGACTCCGCCGGGAGCCGGGACTTCCTGATGGCGTGTCAGACGCGGAGGGCGCGGTCGCGGATCGTACGCTGGGGCGGCGGCCCGGGGCACCTGGTGGGCGGCACCGGCGGCAGCCGTCGCCAGCCGGACGCCACCGTCACCGGCGCCGAGCGCGCCCCGGACCCTGCGCCGTCCCCCGTCACGACCCCGGAGGCGACCATCCAGCTCAGCTCACCGACGACTCCGGGCTCCGGGAAGCTCCCGCTGGCGGGCAGCTACCCCGCCGCCGTGGCGCTCGCGCTGCTGGCCCTGAGCCCCTTCCTGGTGCTCACCACGGCCGTCTCGCTCTTCCAGCCGCTGCTGATGCGGGAGCTGGACGCGACCCGGTTCGAGTTGCAGCTGACCTCGGGGCTGTCCAACGCCGGTTACGCGTTCGGCGCGGTCGTGGCGGCCGACCTGACCCTGCGGCTGGCCCGCCGGCACGTCTACCTGGTCTGCGAGGCGGGCTTCGTGGTCAGCTCGGTGCTGGCGCTGAGCGCGCAGGGCATCGCCCAGTTCATGGCCGGCGTCGTGCTTCAGGGGCTGTTCACCGGCATGCTGCTGGTCGTCGCGCTGCCGCCGCTGATCCTCGCGCACGGCATCGACCGGCTGCCGACCACCGCGTCCGTCATCAGCCTCGGGCTGTTCGGCATGGTGACCGCCGGGCCGGTGGTGGGCGGCCTGGTCGGCAGCATGGGCGGCTGGCGGCTGCTGTTCACCTCGGTCGCCGTGCTCGCGGCGACCGGGCTGACCGTCGGCGCGATGACGTTCGAGAAGAACGCTCCGCCCAACCGCCGCGCCGGTTTCGACTGGCTGGCCATCCCGCTCGCCCTCGGCGCCACCGTGCTGCCGTTCTTCGGCGTCTCATGGCTGTCGCGCGGCTCGTTCGAGCACCCCGCCTTCCTGGCGCCGGTCGTCGTCGGCCTGCTGATCGGCGTGTTCCTGGTGGTGGGCCAGTACCACAAGGCCAACCCGCTGATGCCGGTGCGGCCGATCAGCAACACCCTGCCGGTCACCGGCACCGTGAACGCGATGGTCGTCGGCGCCTCCTTCACCACCCTGCTGGAACTGGTGGAGATCTACCTGCTCCAGGTCTCGCACTGCTCGCCGGTGCGCACCGGCCTGCTCGTCGCCCCGCAGATCCTCGGGGTGGTGATCGCCGCCGCGCTGTTCCGCCGGACGGTGTCGACCCGCTTCACCCCCTACCTGGCGCTGTCCGGCCTCGTCAGCGTGTCGGTGGGCGCGGCCGTGCTGCTGTCGGTCACCGCCTCGAACTCCACCACCGTCGTGCCGGTCGCCGCCCTGTTCCTGGGCTACGGCGCCGGTGCCGGGGTGGCGCCGGGGCTGTTCCTGGCCGGTTTCTCGGTGTCGGCGGTGCAGATCGGTCCGACCTTCGCCCTGGTGGAACTGCTGCGGTCGGAGGCGGCGTTCCTGCTGGGGCCGATCCTGCTGCACCTGACGATGACCCGCGACACGATCGACCACGGCTTCCACCTCAGCGTGCTGATCACCCTGGTGGCCACCGTCGCCGTCGGGATCGCGCTGGTCGTGCTCTTCGTGCTCGGCGGTGCCCGCCCGGTCGCGCCCGACCTCGAAGCCTGGATGTCGGGCACCTCCACCGGCTACCACTCCCCCGCGCTGGCCGCCAGGCTCCGCAAACGGCACTGACCCGCCCCGCGCGGTGGACGGCCGGTCGGCCCGCGGTGCCGGTACGCGGCCGGTTCGTGTCTTGACGCGTTCGCCGGGTGGTCGTCTCCCTTGTCCGGCTGTCACGGGCGGCTCTACATTCGCCCGGCTCGGATCGGAAACAGGGACATCATCGGGCTCTGCCAAGGAGACGACCATGATCACTCGATCCACCGCGTCCCGGCTCGCCGTACTGGGAGCCGCCGCACTGCTGACAGCCGCCGGAGCCGGGGTCGCCGCGGCGGCCGTTCCGGACCCGGTGCCCGTCGGCCCGAACCAGTCCTTCAGCGGGACGGTCAACGGCCAGGCCACCTCGGCGGCGATAAGAACCGACTGCGGCGGCCCGATCGTCGTGGGCGAGACCGGGCACCCGGTCGCCGGGCAGTCCGTGGCGGCCGTACTCGGCGGCAGCAGCACCGCGCCCGGCGGCTACACCGGGACCGTGGGCCACTCGCTGCTGGTCACGCTCGACGCGGCGACCAGCACCGCCGACGGGGTGATCGGCACCACGACCAACTACTACGTGCCGCTCGCGATCCCGACCACCTTGACGGTGCCGTGCTCGGGCACCGGCACGGTCGTCTTCACCCCCGGCCCGACCAGTGCGACCGCCAGGGCGGCCACCGTCACGGTGGCCTTCCTCCCGGTGGGTGTGACCGCCGGGAACTGACCCGTGCGCCGCGGTTCCCGGTGCTCCCGCGCCGGGAACCGCGGCGCGTGCGACGTTCCGCGGCCGGCGCCTGTCCCGGCCGGCCGCCTGTGGGGTCACGCGCCCCCGGTCAGAGGCTGACGTCGGGGTGCAGGCGGGCGACGGACCACACGCGCCGGCGGCGCACGGCGAGGGTGGTCAGGCCGAGGAACAGCAGGGCGAAGCCCGCCAGGACGACGGCGTCGCGGACGAGGTGGGCGGGCGGGCCGCCGGAGATCGTGACGCGCAGTCCGTCCACCAGGTAGCTCATCGGCAGCAGGGGATGCAGGGCCTGGAAGAACCCCGGCGTGGTGGGCATCGGGTACAGGCCGCCGGACGCGGTGAGCTGGAGGATGAGCAGGACCAGCGAGACCACGTCGCCCGGCGTGCCCAGCGCGGTGCGCAGGCAGTGGTCGACGGCGGTGAACGTCGCCACCCCCAGGAGCAGCAGCAGGACGGTCGCGGCGGAGTGCACCGGGTTCAGGCCCAGGCACAGGTCGACGACGGTGTAGAGGACAAGGGCGCCGGCGCCGCCGAGGGTGGCGGCGGGCAGCCAGCCGGCGGCCGCGACGGACCAGGCCCTGGTACGGCCGGCCAGGGCGCGGGAGTTGACCGGGCGGAGCATCAGGTAGGCGAAGAGCCCGAAGACCCACAGGGCGATGCCGAAGAAGAACGGCGCCAGGCCCCGGCCGTACACGTTCGCGGGGTGCAGGTTGGACCGGCTGATGGCGACCGGGTTGCCGAGGGTGTGCGCGGCGCGGGCGACCTGGTCGGGATCGGTGGGCGGGATCCGGCCAAGGGCGTGGTCGACGGTGCCGGACAGCGTGTCGGCTGCGGTGTGGGCCTGGTCGGCGGCGCTGTTGAGGCTCTTGGAGCCCTGGTGCAGCGCGGTCATCCCGTTGCTGACCGTGGAGGATCCGGCGGCGACGCTGTGGCTTCCGGAGTCCAGCAGCCGCAGGGGGTCGTCGGCGCCGAGGACCTCGTTCTGCACGGTGGTGACGGAGCTCTGGACGGCCTTGGCCTCCTTCAGCGCCTGGTCGGCGGTGTCGGCTGCGGCGGCCGCGGTGCCGTCGGCCTTGCCCGCCTCGGTGTCGACGGTCTTCGCGTCCTTCAGCGCCTGCTGGTAGGCGGGGTTGCCGGCCAGCGTGCTGTCGCTGTCGCCCAGCGACTCCAGGCTGGCGACCGCCCGGGAGGTGTCGTGCTTGACCTGGGAGGTGCCGTCGTGGACGGAGGTCAGGCCCTGGTCGGCCAGGCTCGCCGCGGTCACCAGGGTGGCCGCGGCGGCGGGCAGTCGCTGGGCGGCCGCCTTGTCGAGGCTGCTGACGGCGCTGTCCAGTTCGCCGGTGGCGCGGGCGACCTGGGTTGCGCCGGAGGCGATCGTGGCGGAGCCGTCGCTGAGGTCGCCGGTGCCCGACACCAGCGCCGAACTGCCCTGCCCGGCGGTCCTCGTGGCCTGGACGAGGCCGTGCGCGCCCTTCGACGCGGTCGTCAACTGACTCTTGACGTCGGAGAGTTCACCGTAGATGGCCCGTACGTAGGCGGCGTGCGCGGCGGAGTCCACCTGGTCCTGGAGCTTGGTCTGCACGACCTCGGTCATGATGCCGGCGATGTAGTTGTTGGCGTCGTTCAGCTTCATCGTGATGCCGGCCCGCCGGGGGTGGTCGGTGCCGGCGGTCGCCAGGTCGGCGCTGAAGTCGTCGGGGATGCTGATGGTGAAGTAGTACTTCCCGCCCTCCAGGCCCTTCCTGGCGCTGTCCGCGTCGACGAAGTGCCAGTCGAAGGTGCCGGCCGCCTTGAGCTGCTGGACGACCTGGGTGCCGGCGTCGACGCGCTGGCCCTGCGGGCCGTGCGCGAGGTGGTCCTGGTCGACGACGGCGACCGGGATGTGGTCGGTCTTGCCGTAGGGGTCCCAGTTGGCCCACAGGTACATGCCGCCGTACAGCAGGGGGATCAGGCACAGCAGCGCGGGCACCAGGCGGCGCACCGGGCCGCGGAAGCGCCGCAGCTCCAGCCAGGCGAGTTTGAGGACGGTCACTGGGCTTCCCCGTTCACCACGTCGTGGCCGGCGGCCGTCGGCAGCCGGTCCCGGCTGAGCCGGGGCAGTTCGACCTCGTCGTCGCAGTCGTCGCACGCGGTGCCGGGGCGGTCGAGGGACCCGGCCAGGACGGTGCATCCGAGGTCCCGCACGGCCAGCACGCTGCGCCAGGCGGCGGTGCGCTGCTCGGCGGTGCACCCGCGGTCCACGTCGTCGACGACGATCGCGGCCGGGCGTTCGGCGGCGGTGAGGGCCAGGGCGAGCCGCAGGCCGTCCAGCGGTGCGAGGTCCTCGGCCAGGACGCGGTCGCGCAGCGTGAGCCCGAGCCGTTCGGCGGTCTCCTCGATGTCCGCCCGGGTCACCCCGCGGGCCAGCCAGCAGCGTTCCGCGACGAGTTCGCCGACCCGGAGCCGGCCTTCGAGCCCGACGGCGGGCTCGGCGCGGGCCACGGCCACCAGCGCCGCCGCCCGGCGCCGGGCGGCGGGTATCTCGTGCGGCCCGACGCGTATCGTGCCGGCGGCCAGCCGCATGCGGCCGGCGAGCGCCAGCAGCAGTGACGTGCGCCCCGAGCCGGCCGGTCCGTGCACCGACAGCAGTCCGCCGGCCGGCACCTGCGCGTCCACACCCTCGAACACCGCGCCGCGCGGCCCGCGTACCGCCAGGCCGCGCGCGGAGATCTCGACACCGTCCACCGTCATCTACCGTTCGCTCTCATCTACTGAACGGTAACCTGATCGTCCGACTTCAATCCCCCCGGGGGCGGGCCGGGTCGTGCGGCGCCCGGGCCAACGCGGTCCGCCGCCCCGGCCGGGGGCCGGGACGGCGGACTTCAGGCGGTGGTGCCGGCCGCCCCGCCGCGCCCGTGCTGTGCGGCGCGGCGGGTGACGGTCACAGGGACTCGGGGTGTCCCGCGAGGCCCGTGCCGTGGACGATGGAGGCGGTTCCGCTGGGGAAGACCTCGAAGTCCGACAGCTGTCCGGCGCTCCACCCGGTGTTGGCGGTGATGTTCAGCCGCAGGTAACGCGCCGTGGTGGCGTTGAAGGTGATGGTGACGGTGTTGTTGTTGGCGCTGGGGTCGAAGGTGTAGCCGGCCGAGCCCACGATGGTCGAGAAGTTCGAACCGTCGGTGGAGCCCTGCACGGACAGGGTCTGGGTGCGGGTGCCCCAGGCGGTGGACGGCGGCAGCTTCAGCGTGACCTTGCCGACGCTGTAGTTCTGGCCGAGGTCGACCTGCGCCCACTGCGGGAAGGAGCCGTTCTGGCTCTCCCAGTAGGTGGAGGGGTCGGAGTCGGTGAAGTTCGAGGCGACGTAGGGGCTGTTGCTCGAACTGGCCGACGCCGGCCTGCCGGCCGCGATGTTGGTGGTGCTGCCGATGCCGCTGCCGCTGAGCGCGGCGGTGGTCGGGCTGTTGTTGGCGTTGCTGGTCACCGTCAGCGTGCCGGTGCGGGCACCGGAGGTGGTCGGCTTGAACGTGACGTTGACCGTGCAGGAGGCGCCGACCGCGATGGTGGAGCAGTTGTTGGTCTGGCTGAAGTCACCGGTCGCCGCGACGCCGGAGACGGTCGCCGAGGCGGTGCCGGAGTTGGTGACCGTGATCTTCTGCGCGGCGGCCGAGGAGCCGACGACCGTGCTGGGGAAGGACAGGCTGGACGGGCCGGCGGTCAGCACCGGGCCGGGCGCGGTGCCGGTTCCGGACAGCGCGACGGTGTCGGTGACCCCGCCGGCGTTGACCGTCAGGCTGCCGCTGCGGGCACCGGTGGTGGTCGGCTTGAAGGTGACGCTGACCGTGCACGAGCCGTTCGCCGCGATGGACGAGCCGCAGGTGTTGGTCTGCGCGAAGTCACCGCTGGCGGCGATGGAGGAGACCGACGCGGCCGAGCCGGTCGGGTTGGAGACGGTCACGGTCTGCGCGGAGCTGGTCGTACCGTTCACGACCGAGCCGAAGTTGAGCGCGCCGGGGTTGGTCGTGACGGAGGACGGCGGGTAGGGCGGGAAGACCGGGGTCGGCCAGGGACCGCAGAACGGGGTGCCGCTGATGCCGGAGTTGCCGCCGCCGTCGGTGACGGTGAAGTTGCCGCCCTCGCAGTTGTAGACGGGCGAGGACGCGCCGACCCCGGTGGCGGTGACGCCGGTGAAGGTCGCCGCGCCGCCGGTCTGCTCCTGAAGGGCGAAGGTGCCGGTGCCGGCGATGGTGACGTTGTTGAGCGAGATGCCGCTGACGGTGCCCTCGACCCACTGGACGCCCTCGTAGGGGCTCTGCTCGATCAGCGCGTTGGACACGTTGACCGGGCCGGTGATGGAGCCCTGGCTGCCGTCGAACCACAGGGCGCCGACGCCGAACTGCCAGTTCGGGTCGAGGTCGCCGTCGCGGATCATGGTGTTGTTGGAGACGGTGGTGAGGCCGACCGGGGTGGAGGTGAAGCGCTGCGCCACCGTGATGCCGCCGCCCTGGTTGATCCCGGTGTCCTCCACCAGGTTGCCCGAGACGGTGTTGTCGTGGCCGCCGTAGATCGCGATGCCGTTGGCGAGCATCTGGAGCTGGACGGTGTTGTTGGAGATGGTGTCGTTGGCGTCGGCGCCCAGGCTGGAGTCGGCCCAGGTGGCGATGCCGTCGTCACCGGTGTTGCGGATGTCGCTGTTGGTGACCTTGGAGTTGGTCACGCCGCCGTGGAAGTTGATGCCGTCCGCGGTGGTGTCACGGATCCGCATGCCGGAGAAGGTCAGGCCGTCCATCGGCCCGTCCATCCAGGCGCCGACCTTGTCGTGCTCGATCCAGATGTTCGAGACGGTCGAGCTGCTCATCGCGCCGCCGATCCCGTTGACCTGGGCGCTGTCGTCCCGCTCCTGGACGTTGCCGAAGATCGCGAAGTTCTGCAGGTGCACGTTGGTGCTCGGCGACGGAGCGGAGTTGCCGTAGAACCCCGGCGCCGCACCGGTCACCGTCGAATACCACATGCCGGCACCGGCGATGGTGACGTTGTTGACCGCGATGTGGCCGGGGATGTTGTACGTGCCCGGCGGAATCCACACCGTGCCGCCCGAACCCGCCGCCGCGATCGCCGCGTTGAACGCGCTCGTGGAGTCGGCCACGCCGCTGGAGTCGGCACCCTTACTGGTCACCGACACCGAGCCCGCGGGCTGCGGCAGCGCCGCGCCGACCTGCTCGAAGTCCGCGAAGTCGATCGTGTACGACGAGGCGGTGTCGCCCGCGTCGACCTGGAGCTTGAACGTCGTACCGGCCGGGTACGTCGTGCTGAACAGCCGGTGCACCTCGTCGAAGAAGTGGTGCTGGGTGCCGCTGCTGGGGGTGTTGGTGAACGGGTAGCTGCCGTAGTACCAGCTGTAGGCGTTCGTCAGGCTGAAGTCGGACTGCTTCGTGCCGTTGACGTACAGCGACAGCGGAGCGTTGTACACCGAGCCGTCCGAGGTGTCCGGGATGCTGTACCGGAAGTCGATCGAGTTGGTGGCGACCGGCGTGGTGAACGTGACGTACTTGCCACTGCCGCTCAGCGTCACCGCCTTGCGGCCCGACGCCTCGTCGGCCAGCTGGCCCTGGGCGTAACTCGGGCCGATGACCGACCCGTTGGTGGCCGCACTCTCCGCCTGAACCTCGACGTAGGGCAGGGACGCGCCGTTGCCGCCGGTGGCGGTGGCGGCGGACGCCGGCTGGCCGGCCAGGGCGAAGGCGCCCCCGGTGACCAGCAGCGCTGCGGTGGCGACCGAGGCGAGTCTTCGCCTGAGGTCTCTCGCGGGCTTGAACACCTACTCCTCCTAGTGAACACGGAATGCCAACCCGCGTCACGGCACGGCCCGTCAGGCCGGGTGCAGCGGAACGAGGACGCGGGGACGGCGAGCGCTACCGGGGTGGAACTCGAACCCTCGCCGCCCCCGGGGGGACGGCGCGGTGGTGCGTCCCGGGCTGTTCGGCTCGGGCGGGCGGGACGGGCGATGCAAGGGGACCGTAGCCTCGTTGACATTGCGGCGCAATATCCTGACAGAAAGATGAGGAATCCCGTCTGTCGTCGCGCAAGATCCACATGACGCCCGAATCGCCGTGATGTGGGTCACGCCCGGCGGAGCGGGTCGGCGTCCCGCCGGGCGGGTCACTGCCGCGGTCGCCCTCAGGGTCGGCGGCACGCCCGCCGCCGCGGTCGGCGAAGCCCGTGATCGCGGTCGGTGGCAGCCCGCCGCCGCGGTCGGCGGCACGTACCGGGCGGGGCAGCGGCACCGGGACGCACCGGCGCACCGGCACCGGCCGGGGACGCCTGCGGCGAGGCCGATCGGCGGGATCGGCGGGGTCGGCGGGGTCGGCGGCCGGAGACGATGGCGGGCACGGTGGCCGCAGCCACGGCAACGGGATGCCGCTCCGCCGCCTCGGCGTCCTCACCGGCCTGCCGGCCGCCGGTGTCGCCAAGACCCCGGATTCCGCCTCCTGACGATCCGTTGCCCCGGTGGCGGTGGTTCTTTCCCGCCACGGTCGACAGCCCTTTTCCGCTGCCGGCCGTTCAGCGCGAAACGATCCACCGACCGACGGCGGGAATCATTTCGAGCGAGGGTCGGCCTTTCGGGCGGCGGCCTGGAACGGGCTTTCGGGCGATGGTCCGGAGCAGTGCCGTCCGCCGGCCCGGGTCGGCGGACGGGCGAATTGCTCCGGGCCGCGACCGGGTTCGGACGGTCACCGCGGCGGCCGGCGCGAAGTTCTTCTGGCGTTGGTGTGCATGCTCCGTGAAAGCCGGGGAAGACGCCTGGTCAGGAGGTTGATAACCATGGGTGCTCTGCTTTTGGTTCTGCTGTTGGCCCTGATTCTCGGGGGCGTCGGTTTCGCGGTACACATTCTGTGGTGGGTCGCGATCATCGTGCTGGTGGTGTGGGTGCTCGGATTCTTCTTCCGTAGCGCCGGATCCGGCGGCTCGCGTGGACGTTGGTACCGATGGTGAACTTATGACGGCGGCAAAGGCTGGGGGCGGTGTCTTTCGGACACCGCCCCCAGCCTTGTGCACGCCCAGCCATATCCGCGCCCGTTTCGGGCAGAAGCACCTTGTGCGGTCGGCGGCCCCGCCCCTTCGGGGGCGCATCACCTCCCGGGGCCCCGACCGCACTCCGCTGCGCCGCCCCGCGATCCCGCCCGGGGTCCGTCCCCGGTCCGTCCCCGGCCGCCCGCAACGTCCCTGCGGCGCGCGCCGCCCCGGACACGCAGGTGCCGCCGGCGGTGGGCAACCGCCGACGGCGTCCGGGGGGCCGGGTCGTCAGGCCGGGATCGTTGTCGTCCGGCCGGGATCGTCGGGCCAGGGTCGTGGTCGTCCGGCCCGCGTCGTCGGACCGGACCGGGGTCGTCCGGCCAGGGCCGGTGTCGTCGGGCCCGGGGGCCGGGGTCGTCAGGCCGGGGTGGGGTCGGGCTCGGGTTCGGCGGTGGGGGTGGGTGCGGGGGTGAGGGAGATGAGTCTGCGGGCGATCATCAGCGCGGTGTCGATGTCACGGGTGCCGGTGGTGACGCAGAGCGTGTAGGCCGCGTCGTTCATCTGCTGGCGGGTCTCGGCGGTACCGGTGGCGGAGTAGGCGGCGCGACGGTCCTCGAAACGCTGGACCAGTCCGCGCAGGATCGTGGGGCGCGGTTGCAGCAGCATGGGGGGCTCCTTGCGTGCGGCTGGAAGTACGGACCGCGACCGGATGTCGCGGCGGCCTTTCGGCGCGGCCCGGTGTCCCGGGCGGGAGCGCGGCCCGGCGTCGGTGGCGGGGCGCGGCAGGGGGCGCGGCGTCGTCGTCGACGGCCGCGGCGGGGTCTCGCGGATGCGGTGGCGGCCCGGCGTCGGTGACGGGGCGCGGCGGGAGCGGGAAGTCGGGGTGGCGGTGCTGCTCAGTCCTTGGGCAGCAGGCCGTTACGCAGTGTACGCAAGGTGTTGCTCAGCAGCCGGGAGATGTGCATCTGGGACAGGCCGAGTTCGGCGCCGATCTCGGCCTGGGTCAGGTCGGCGCTGAACCGCAGGGCGAGGATGCGGCGCTCGCGGTCCGGCAGCTTGTCGATGAGCGGCTTGAGGGCGGTGAGGTTCTCCACGCCCTCGTAGGCGGGGTCGTCGAAGCCGATCCGCTGGGTCCAGGCGGTGCCCTCGTCGTCCTCGTCGCCGACCTGGGCGTCGATGGAACCGGCGGTGTAGGCGTTCGAGGCGACCTGCGCCTCGATGACCGCCTCCTCGTCGATGCCGAGGTGGGCGGCGAGTTCGGCGACGGTCGGGGACCGGTCGAGTTCGGCGGCGAGCAGGTCGGTCGCCTTGGCCAGGTCGATCCGCATCTCCTGAAGGCGGCGCGGCACGTGCACGGCCCAGCTGGTGTCGCGGAAGAAGCGCTTGATCTCACCGACGATCGTCGGCATGGCGAAGGTGACGAACTCGGTGCTGTAGTCCAGGTCGTAGCGGTCGACGGCCTTGATCAGCCCGATGGTGCCGACCTGGAGGATGTCCTCCATCTGCTCCGACCGGTTGCTGAACCGCTTGGCGGCGAACCGCACCAGCGTCATGTTCAGCTCGATCAGCGTGTTGCGGACGTACTGGTACTCCTGCGTGCCCTCCTCCAGGGCCCCGAGCCGCTGGAACAGGGTCCGCGACACCTCGCGGATCTCGGAGACCGGCACCTTGCCGCCGAGCACCGGCGGAACGGGTGGGACCGGCGAACCCGGCGAGACCGTCCGGACCGCTTCGGTACGGGGGGACGACACCGCGTCGAGGTGCAGCGGTTCGGCAGTGGGCTGCGCAGTCTGGATGGACATGATCACTCCCGAGGTTCGCCGGCTGGCAATGCCGCTTCTACCCTCTCTTACGCGCTTAAACATTGTCATACGACAGCTGTCGCTTGTTGTACGACGGAGTGACGCCGCCGGGTGGCCCGGCGTTCACCGTCACGCCGGAGCCACTACCCGGACAGGGCCCCGGCGTCGCACCGGTGGCCCGGGCTGTCCCCGTGCGGCGTAGCGGTGCGGTCGTATCCCGCCGTCCGCGTCGGCGGCGGCGTCCGCGTCGGCGGCGGGCGGCGGTGGCGGGTGGTGGGTGACCGGTGGCGGTGGCGGGCGGGTTGCGGCGCGACCGCGACGCGTACGTGCGTTGCTCGGGGCGGCCCTCGGCCGGGTGCCCGGGAGCGGTGGCGCCGCGGTACGCGGTCCCGAAGCAGGCGGGCGGGTGCTCAACGGAAGACGACCTCCCAAGGCCGCAGGTGATGGGCCAGCTCGCCGGGCGGGAGAACGGCGTCCTCGCCGGGACCGTCGCCGAGCGGCTCGGTCTGCGAGGTGAAGCAGTCGACGGCGGCCCGCTTGCGTTCCCGCAGCGCGGGCGACAGCGGCAGCCGGCACGCGCGGTGCCACGGGACGCGTTCGTCCTGCGGAGCCGCCCAGTGCCACATCCACACCGGGTACTGCACGAGCGGTACGGCGGCGGCCCGGGCGGCCTCGACCGCGGCCCGCCCGGCCGCCTCGTGGTCGGCGTGCACGTCACCGGTCCACGGGGCCGCGCACAGGGCGGCGCCCTCCAGCAGGGGCGTCAGCAGCCGGACGAGTTCCTCCTCGTGCGCCGCCACGCCGGTGTCCGGCAGGGCCAGCCGGGTGACCGTGACCGCCGCCGTCGCGCCGAGCGCGGCCAGGGCGTGCCCGGTCTCGGCGGTCCTGCGGCCGGCCAGCCCGGCCGCCAGCGGGTGGCCGGCCGGGTGGGAGGCCTCACCGTCGGTGACCGCCACCAGGCGCAGGTCCACCCCGCGGTCGGCCAGTTCGGCCATGGCACCGCCGAAGCCCAGCACCTCGTCGTCGGGGTGCGCGGCGACCACGACCACCCGGCCGGCCGCCGGAAGCTCGAACGCGGGCAGCCCGGCGAGCACCGGCCAGGCCCGCCAGACCTCCTCCGGGGTGCCCGGCGCCTGGATGGGGTCACGCGGGGGCGGCGTCATCGCGGCCCGCCGGCGGTGGGGGTACCTCCGGTGGTGCGGCGTGGGGGTCCTGCTGCTTCTCCGGAGGGTCCGTCCACGTCTTCGGGGAGTCCGTCCGCGTCCTCGGGGGGACCGTCCGCGTCCTCGGGGGAACGGCGCGAGCCACTGTCTGCGGCACCGGGGCGGCGGTCCGCACCGCGAGGCAGTCCGTCTGCGGCACCGGCACCGGCACCCACGATGGCGTCGCGCGTGCCGTCCGCGTCAGCCGGGCGGCCGTCCGCGTCACGCCGACCCCCGTCCGCCTCGCCGGTGCCAGTGCCCACTCCGTCCGCGCCGCCGGAGGCACCCGCCTCGAAGGCCGCGCCGGTGCCGTCCGCGGAAGGTGTCGCGCTGGCGGCCAGCAGTCCGCCGAGTTCGGCCAGGTTGCGTTCGGCGTGGTGCTGGCGGATGTAGACGGTCAGGTCGGCGACCCGGGTGGCGTGATCCAGGTCGTGGCACAGCGGTTCGGCGCCCAGGGCCCGTCCGACCCGGGTCAGCACGCTCGCGCACGCCTCCTCCACCAGGCCGCGCACCCGCAGGCTCCGCAGTCGCGCACCGCCCTCGCGGTCGAGCGGGTCGGCGTCGATGTCGGCCGCGGCGCGTTCCAGGATCACCCCGATGGCGTACAGGTCCAGGTCCACGTGCCCCAGGTGGGCCGCGGCGTGCGGGTCGGGCCGGCGGGTCCGGGCCGCGGCGAGCAGGGGGTCGGCGACACCCCGGGCGCCGCCGTACCAGCAGGCCGCCACGCCGATGCCGCCGTGCTGGAAACCGGGCCGCCGCAGGTACGCCTCCACCTCGCCGACCGCCTCGGCCGGTGCCCGGTCGAACCGCACGTCCGGCGTGTCGCTGCCGGCCATCCCGATCGCCTGCCAGGTCCCCGGCACCGGTTCGCAGCCGCCGGCGTCCACCGCCACCCGGAACAGCCGGCGGCCGTCCGGCGCGGACGCGGTCACCAGGGCGTGCGTGCAACTGGAGGCGCCGGAGCAGTACCGCTTGACCCCGTCGAGCCGCCAGCCGCCGGGCACCGGTGCGGCGGTCAGGGTGTGCCCCGGGGGCTCGGCCGCCCACACCCCCCACCGCTCCCCCGGCGCGGGCGGCGGGTGGCCCAGTTCGGCCAGGATCGCCGCCGCGTCGACGTGCCCCTCGTACAGCCGGGCGAGCGACAGGTCCCCGCGCGCGATCTCGGCGAGCCGCCCGAACCGGGTCCCCGTCCGGCCTCCGCCCGGCAGGGGCAGCGTTCCCCCGTCGCCGGACACCAGGGCGGCGAACCGCTCACCGGTCCGCCGCCGGAGCGCCGCCGGGTCGAAACCGCCGACCGTCGCGAGTGCGGACGGCGGATCAGTGGGTCGCGTCATCAGCCACTCCTGCGGCAGGGATGTCGGGACGTCGGAATCGGGAGGCGCGAGTGCGCCGTGCGGAACACCGGACGAACCACTCTTACCCCGGCTTCGCCTCTGCGCACGTCAGGGAGGGCGAAGCCGGATTCACGACGGGAGCCGGACACCGCGCGAACCCGGAGCCGGTACGGGGATCGGACCCGGTGCGGGGGCCGGCCCGGGTGCGGGCGCGCGGCCCGGCGCGGGAGAAGCCCCGGCGCGGGAGGGGCCGCCCCTACAGGAGTCGGACCCGGCGCGGGCACGCGGCCCGGGGCGGGGAGGCGCCCCGTACCCGGGAAAGGGCCCCCGGACAGGAGCCGGGCTCAGTGCAGGATGCTGACGGCGCGGGCGATCACCAGGAGTGAGGTGAGCAGGGCCGCGACGCTCTGGACGCTCATCATCAGTTTGGCGCGGGTGGACAGCGGCATGGTGTCGGTCGGGCTGAAAGCGGTGGAGTTGGTCACCGACACGTACAGGTAGTCCACCAGCGTGGGGACCCAGTCGGAACGGCCGCTGGAGCCGTCGGCCACCTCCTGCACGGCGTCGTCGTTCTCGTCCTGCGAGAAACGGAAGTCGGCCAGCGGCAGGTCCTCACGGGAGGTCTGGGTACGGCTGACCGGACCGCCCCGGTCGAGTTCCCAGTAGGCCAGGCCGAAGACGATGACGTTGGTGAGCCAGACCTGGAGGGCGGCCGTCAGCAGCGAGTGCCCGTCCTTGACCTGGGCGGAGACCAGTTCGTGGATCAGGATGCCCAGGGCGACGAGATTGCTCGCGGCGATGATCAGCACGAGCGCCAGCGACAGCGTGCGGGAGGCCCGGGTCTGGCGGGTCAGCCGCCTGGGGTTGATCGCGATCAGCGGCACCAGCAGCAGCACCTCCAGCGCGGGCAGCAGATAGCGCGGCGCGATCAGCAGCCGCTGCGGCAGGGCCAGGTAGAGCAGGACGGCGACCAGGACCGCGAGCACCGCTGGCAGCCGGGGCTCCCCGCGCCGGGCGTACCGCGGGTGTCTGAACCGGGCGTCCGTGCCGCGGCTGGTCGTCATATCCTCTGTCTCCCTCTCCGGCTGCCCCGGACGCGTACGGACCGGGGCCCGGGGTGACCGGCGCCGTCGGCCTTCGTCGACGGACCCGAAGCGTTGCGTCGGCCTTTGCCGACGCACCACAGTGTTCACCGCCCGCCTGCCCCGCGAGCGGCGACATAGCGGGGGCGGGGCGGCCGGTCCCGCTCGTGCCGGTTCCGCCGGGAAAGCCCGGGTAGCCGTCACCGGGTGACGACAGATGACGAGACGACCGACGGCCCCGCCCAGGAGCGGGACGGTGAGACGCGCAAGACGGTGTGGGTGGCGCTCGGCGCCAACCTGCTGATCGCCGTCGCCAAGCTGGCCGGCGGCCTGATCGCCGGCTCCCCCGCCCTGCTGTCGGAGGCCGCGCACTCGGTGGCCGACAGCCTCAACGAGGTCTTCCTGCTGGCGTCGCTGAAACGCAGCCGGCGGCCGGCCGACGCGATTCACCCGTTCGGCTACGGCAAGGAGCGTTTCTTCTGGTCGCTGATCGCCGCCGTCGGGATCTTCGTCACCGGTGGCTGCTTCTCGTTCTTCCAGGGCGTCCAGGCGCTGCGCTCCGGCAGCGAGGAGTCGACCACCGGCTACGTGGTGGGGCTCGCGGTGCTGGTGGCCGCGCTGTTCGCCGAGGGCACCTCGCTCGCCCGGGCGCTGACGCAGGTCGCCGCGGAGGCCCGGGCCGGCGGCCGGAGCCTGCTCGCCGCGGTCCGGGCGGGCGACGACCCCGCGCTGCGGACCGTGGTGGCCGAGGACAGCGCCGCGTGCGTCGGCGTGCTGCTGGCGATCGCGGGCATGGCGCTGCACATGGCCACCGGTGACTCGGTGTTCGAGGCGGTGGCCTCGCTGCTGATCGGCGTCCTGCTGGTGTACGTCGCGTACACCCTGGGCCGCAGCGCCAAGGACCAGCTCATCGGCGAGGCGGCCGACCCGGAACTGCAACGGCGCATCCGGGACTTCCTCGACGAGCAGCCGGAGATAGACGCCGTCGCCGCCGCCCTGACGATGCGGCTGGCCCCCGACTCCCTGATGCTGGCCGCCCGCGTCGACCTGGTACCGGGCGTCGACAGCGAGGACGTGGAGGACGCGCTGGTACGGATCAAGCGGGCGCTGCGTGCGGAGTGCCCGACCGTGGACCAGATCTTCCTGGACGTTACCGACGCCTCCGAGGAGGACCGGTCCCACGCCGCGAAGGTCCGCGCGAACCTCGACCGCGCGGTGGAGGAACAGCGCTGAGCGGGGAGGGTAGGCGCTGAGCGGGGGTGCCGGCGCTCAGCGGGAGGTGCCGGGGACCAGCGGGAGGTGCCGGCGCCGAGCGGTACGAGCGGCCGGGTAGCGGTCGCGGCCGGGTCGTGTCCTGCGCGGCGGCGCTCCCACCCCGTTCAATGCCCGGCGGGCTCCGGGCCGGACGGACGCGGCGCCGGTCACGCCACCGTCACCCTCACCGTCGCGTCCCCACGACCACGCCGGACGGACGCGGCGCCGCTCACGCCACCGTCACATCAGCACGACCACGCCGGACGGACGGCGCCGCGATCGCCGCGGGCCCCGCAACCCCGCAACCCCGCAGCCCCGCCGGCAGCCACGTCCAAGCCGCGCCGCGCTCCCCCGGCGGAACCGAGCACCTCGGGGCGTCACGGACAATGGAGCGGTGGACGAGTTCGAGCAGGCGTACGCGCGGGCGCTGGGCGCCGGGGGCGGTGAGGCGGAGGTGGACGCGGCGGCGTCGGTGCTGGCCGCCGGGGGCGACGGGTGGGACGCGGTCGCGGAACGGACCGCCGGACGCGTCACGCGGGAGTGCGCGGCGCGCGGCTGGGGCGCGGCGGATCTGGTGCGGATGGCCGGGCGGGAGTTGACCGTAAGGCACCAGCGGCTGGCCGAGGAGCTCGAACGCGGCGGCGCCCTCGGGGAGTTCGCGCGGCACGAGCGGCTGGACCGGTTCTCCGCGGCCGGCGTCCTGGTGGAGTTGCTGTGCCTGTACGGCCGGCTCCCGCGCATCACCGCCCCCACCCCGCCGAGGACGGCACCGGCCGGCGAGGGGTCGAAGGTGCTCGGCCGCATCCGGGCGCTGCTGGCCAAGGCGGAGTCGACCGGCTTCCCGGAGGAGGCCGAGGCGCTGTCGGCCAAGGCCCAGCAGCTCATGGCCCGGCACAGCATCGACGAGGCGCTGCTCGGCGCGGACCGGCCCGGCGGCGGTCCCGGCACCCGCCGGATCGGGGTGGACCGCCCGTACGAGGGACCGAAGGCGTTGCTGCTCGACGCGGTGGCCTCGGCGAACCGGTGCGAGACGGTCTGGTCCGCCGATTTCGGCTTCTCCACGGTCGTCGGCCACGAGCCCGACCTGGACGCCGTCGAACTGCTCTACACCTCGCTGCTCGTCCAGGCCGACCACGCCCTGCACCGCGGCCCGTCGCGGCGCCGGGACTTCCGCGAGTCGTTCCTGATCGCCTACGCCGCCCGGATCCGCGACCGCCTGACCGCCGCGGCCGGCGCCGAGGTGGCCGCCCGCGACGACACCGACGCGCTGCTGCCCGCGCTGGCCGCCCGCGACCTCGCCGTCCGCGACACCACGCGCCGCCTGTTCCCGGCCACGACGACCTCCCGCCTCAAGGGCCGCGACGCGCAGGGCTGGCAGGAGGGCGAGACGGCCGCCGACGGCGCACGGCTGTGAGCGACCGCCGGGCGGGCCGGCGGCGCCGCGCCGAACGGGCGGTGCCCGGCGCGGCCCAGCGGAACGAACCCGCGCCGGGCCGTCGTGCTCGACGGGACGCGGAACGGGCGGGCCGGCCGGACGGACCTCCCCGGCCGGCCTACTGAACGCCCTCCGGGGTGGCGCCCACGACGGGCACCGCGTCGAGGGTGATGCGTTCGATCCCGGCGATGTCGTCCGCGCTCAGCTCGATGTCCGCCGCGGCGGCGCTGGCCTCGATGTTGGCGCTGCTGCGGGCGCCGACGATGGCCACGTGGACGCCGGGCCGGGCGAGCACCCAGGCGATGGCCAACTGGCTGACGGTGATGCCGCGCTCCTCGGCGAACTCCGTCAGCCGGCGCACGACCGCGAGGTTCCGCTTCAGGTCGTCACCGGTGAACGCGCTGGCCCTGCCGCGCCAGTCGCCGTCCTCGAAGACGGTCGTCTCGTCGAAGCGGCCGGTCAGCAGTCCGCTGGCCAGCGGACTGTACGCGAGCACGCCGATGCCGTGCTCGACGGTGTACGGCAGGACCTCGTCCTCGATGCCGCGCCGCAGCAGGTGGTACGGCGGCTGGAGCGTCTCGACCGGGCGCACGGCGGCGAACTCGGCCATCTGCCGGGCGTCGTAGTTGGAGACGCCGACGTGCCGGATCTTGCCGGCGTCGACGAGTGCCTGAAGGGCGCCGGCGGTCTCGGCGGCCGGGACGTTCGCGTCGGGCCAGTGCACCTGGTACAGGTCGATCGTCTCGACGCCCAGCGCGCGCAGACTCTGCTCCACCCCGTCCCGCAGGTAACGCGCCGAGGCGTCGCGGCCCTGTCCGCCGGGCAGGATACCGCCCTTGGTGGCGATGACGACGCTGTCGCGGTCCCCGGTGATCTCCGGGCGCAGCGCCATGCCGAGCACGCGTTCCGAGACACCGAAGCCGTAACCCTGGGCGGTGTCGAAGAAGTTGATGCCCAGCTCACGGGCGTGCCGGATCGCGGTGATGGCGGCGTCCTCGTCGAACGAGCCCCAGTCCCCGCCCAGTTGCCAGGTGCCGAAGGCGATCCGGGAGACGTCGAGACCGGTCATGCCGAGGGCGATGTGCTTCATGGTGTGGTGTTCCCTCCACCGACGGTGTGCTGTGATGCGTCTGCGCGTCGCGGGGCGAGACCGTCGCGGCGCCACGCTGCCCCCAGCCTGGTCCGTCGGCGGCCGGACGTCCAACAGAAGAATGCGAAGGCATTGAGCGCTTCGACTTCTGGATCCCGGAACAGCGGCCCTTCGGGCCCTCCGCGTCCGTGAATCGGCCACCGTCCCCCGGTCGGGATCGGCGGAGTTCCACCCGTCCGGGCGAGGGGGGTTGTTCCGCGGGGCGCGGGCGGGTGGCGTTCCGGCGTGGTGGGCGCGGCGTCCTGGGCGCCGGTGCGGTGCGGCGCGGCGGCAACGGGGCGCCCGGTGGGTGGCGGCTGGCGGCGCGGCGGCTGGCGGCGCGGCTTCCTGGGCACGGGTGGCGGACGGCGGCGCGGTACGGCGCGGCGCGGCGCGGTGGCTGACGGTGGCGCGGATCACGGACGCGGCCCCCGCCAGGGAAGAATCGTTTCCCGTCGGCGAAAGTGATTGATCCGGCAACCGCTGAGGCGTGAGACTCGGGCCATGACCGATGACGACCCGTACGCGTGGCTGGAAGACGTGACCGGTGAGACCGCACTGGCGTGGGTGCGGGCCCGGAGCGAGGAGACGACCGGCGCGCTCGCCACCGGCGACGCGTTCGACGCGATGCGGGAGCGGCTGCGGGAGGTGCTCGACGCCGAGGGCAAGATCCCGTACGTCACCCGGCGCGCCGGGTACCTGTACAACTTCTGGCGGGACGCGGCCCACCCGCGGGGCCTGTGGCGGCGCACCACGCTGGCGGAGTACCGCAAGGCCGAGCCGGCGTGGGACGTGGTGATCGACGTCGGCGAACTCGCCCGCGAGGACGGCGAGAACTGGGTGTGGCAGGGCGCGAGGACACTGCGTCCGGACCACCGGCGCGCGCTCGTCCACCTGTCGCGCGGCGGGTCCGACGCCGCCGTGGTCCGCGAGTACGACATGGACGAACGGCGTTTCGTGAGCGCCGCGGACGGCGGGTTCCGGCTTGAGGAGGCGGACAGCCGGGTGGCGTGGATCGACGCCGACCACCTCTACGTCGCCACCGACTTCGGCCCCGGCACCCTGACCGACTCCGGGTACCCCCGCGTGGTCAAGATGTGGACCCGCGGCACCCCGCTGGAGAAGGCCGAGACGGTCTTCGAGGGGCGGTCGACCGACATCATGGTGGTCGCCCACCACGACGCCACCCCCGGTTTCGAACGCGACTTCGTCAACCGTTCCACCGACTTCTGGCGCCGGGACCGCTACCTGCGCACGCCCGAGGGCCTGACCCGGGTCGACGTGCCCGAGGACGCGTCGGTGTCCGTGCACCGCGAATGGCTGCTGGTGCGCACCTGTTCGCCGTGGGCGACCGGCGGCACCGAGTACCCGGCCGGGGTGCTGCTGGCCACCGGATTCGACGCGTTCATGGCCGGTGAACGGGACTTCACCACCCTGTTCGCACCGGACGGCCGCAGTTCGCTGGAGGCCTACGGCTGGACCCGCGGCCATCTGCTGCTCACCGTGCTGCGGGACGTGCGCACCGAACTGATCGCCTTCACCCCGGCCGACGGCACCTGGAGCAGTGAGCCCCTGCCGGGCGCGCCGGGCCTGGACACGGCGACGATCACCGGTACCAGCCCCGACGAGGACGACGAGTTCCACCTCGTCACCAGCGGTTTCACCACCCCGCCCACCCTCAGCCGCGGCGTCGTCGGCGGGCAGACCGAGGTACTCAAGCGCGCCCCGGCGTTCTTCGACGCGAACGGGATCACCGTCGAGCAGCACTTCGCCACCTCCGACGACGGCACCCGCGTGCCGTACTTCGTGGTCGGCCCGCGCGACGGGCGGAGCGGCCGGACGCTGATGACCGGCTACGGCGGCTTCGAGGTATCCCGGCAGCCGGAGTACAACGCGGTCTTCGGCCGCGGCTGGCTGGAGCGCGGCGGAACCTTCGTCCTGGCCAACATCCGCGGCGGCGGCGAATACGGTCCCGAATGGCACACCCGGGCCATCAAGGCCGACCGCCACAAGGTCTACGAGGACTTCGCCGCCGTCGCCCGCGACCTCGTGCGGCGCGGCGTCTGCACCGCGAGCGAACTCGCCATCCAGGGCGGCAGCAACGGCGGACTGCTGATGGGCGTCATGCTCACCCGCTACCCGGAACTGTTCGGCGCCATCGCCTGCCAGGTGCCGCTGCTCGACATGAAGCGCTACCACAAGCTGCTGGCCGGCGCCTCCTGGACGGCCGAGTACGGCAACCCCGACATCCCGGAGGAGTGGGAGTGGCTGCGCGCCTACTCGCCGTACCACAACCTCGATCCCCAACGCGCCTACCCGCCCGTCCTGTTCGCCACCTCCACCCGCGACGACCGCGTCCACCCCGGCCACGCCCGCAAGATGGCCGCCGCGATGCTCGAACAGGGCCACCCCGTCCACTACTACGAGAACACCGAGGGCGGCCACAGCGGAGCGTCCAACAACGCCCAGAACGCGTTCCGTTGGGCTATGGTGCTTGATTTCCTCTGGCAGCGGACCGGGGCGTCCACCGGCGAAACGGGGGCCGCGTCCGCGGAAACGGGGGCCGCGTCCGCGGAAACCGGGTCCAAGGGGTGAGGGTGAGGGCGTCCTCGCTGTGAGTGCGGTGCCGGTGTTGCTGGCGGGGGCGGGGGCGGCGTCCCGGACGGGGGCGCGAGTGCTGCTGGCGGGGGCGGGGTCGGCGACCCGGGCGGGGGCGGCGTCGGCGTTGCTGGCGGGGGCGGGGTCGGCGACCCGGACGGGGGCGTTGCTGGCGGGGACGAGGGCGGCGTCCCGGGCGGGGTCGGCGTCGGCGTTGCTGGCGGGGGCGCCGTCGGAGGCGCGTCGGCGTGGACACGCGGGCACCCGGCGATCACGGAACGTCCGGGGCCGCCGGACGGCGCGCGGGGGTCGGCGCGATCCGGCCGGGTGATCCGGCGGCGGTCCGGCGGGGCTGCTGCCGTCGGGCGGTCCGGCGGGGCGGTCCGGCGGGACTGCTGCCGTGGCGCGAACCGGCGCCGCTGTCGTGGGGCTGTCCGCACGCCCGGGCCGGAGCGCACCGCCAGCTTCCGGAAGCGGCGCGGCCGAGGGGCGCGGCCAAGGGGCGCGGCGCGACCCAGGGGCAGAGGGGGCTGAAGGGCCCCGGGGCACGTTTCCGCGCCGCCGGTCTGCGGGGCGGGGCGCGGCGGCATAGCGTGGAGGGAGTGGTCCGGTCGGGACGGGTCTCCCGCCCGGTCGGGCGACGGGGGCCGGGGCCGCCCGGGCCGGCGAGAACGCGTCGGCGCACAGTCCCGGTAATCGCGGCGACGAAAGGCGGTGAGCGCGTGCGGGAAGCGGACCTACTGGTACGGCTGACCGGTGAACACCGCCGGACGGAGGCCCTGTTCGACCTCATGGCGGACTTCCCGCCGGGTGATCCCCGGCGCCGGGACCTGCTCGACGACATCCTGCTCGTCCTCGCCCGGCACGCCGAGGCGGAGGAGGGCTTCCTGTACCCGGCGGTACGCGCCTACCTGGACGACGGTGACCGGCTCGCCGACGCCAAACTGGCCGAGCATGCCGTGCTCAAGCGCCGGCTGGCCGACCTGGCGGTGCGCACGGACGGCGACCAGGCGTTCGACGACCTGACCGGCCAGCTGCGTACCTTCCTGGCCGCGCACACCGCGGACGAGGAGAACGAACTCTTCCCCCGCCTCGCCGCCGCCTGCCCGCCCGACCGGCTCGACGAGATCGGCCGCAAGGCCCGAGCGGCCGAGGCCGACGCCGACCGCGACCGCGGCTGACCAGCACCGACCGGCAGAGTACGCCGGGCCCGCCGAGCACGCCCCAGCAGCCGGAAGGCGGTCGGCCGATCGCCCCAGCGACAGAGCGTCCAACGCCTGCCGAGTACCCCATGCTCAAGCACCCCCGCCGACCGAGCCCCCGGACGGCAGCCGGGCCTCGCATGCCGACCGAGCCACGCAAGGCGGTGGTGCCCCGCACGGCGTCGAGCCCCACACGGCGGCCAAGCCCCGTACCGCGTCAGCCGCGGGCCAGGAAATTCTCCCGGGCGCGGACCACCAGCGCGGCGAAGTCGTCGTACGGCTCGGGGTCCTGGCCGTCGCCCGCCATCCACCAGTACGCGGTCCACTCATCGTTGCCCGCTATGTCGTCCGGGCTCAGCAGCCAGTAATCGCCGTCGGCCGGTCCCGAGATCAGCAAAGCCCGCTCGAGCATCTCGCTGTGCTCGGCGAAGTGGTCCATGTCCGGCATCGACCAGCTGGCCAGGAGCTCGGGCTCAAGGTCGCGGAACCACCCGATCCGCCCGACCGCAAGCAGTTCGGCCAGCGAGTCGGCGATCACGCCCCAGCCATCGCTGACCAGCAGGAAGTTCCGGTAACTCGGCGGCAGCCGTATCCCGAGGCGCCGCTCGGCGGCCAGGACCGCCGCCTCACCGGCCGGCCCGCCGCCCAGCCACCCGGTCTCCCGCTGGACGTCCGTGACGGACGAACGCCCCTCCTCCGTCGCCCTGCGCAGGTCGTCGGAGTTCAGGTACTCGCAGCTGTAGGCACGCAGGAATTCGCGCCACTCCAGGTCCGTCAACGGCGGGGCCGAGTTCATGACAGCGCTCCTTCAACGGGGGTCGATTTCAGCTGGGTCGATTTCAACCGAGCCGATGTCGACCAGGTCGATTCTCCAGGTCGATACGTTTCGATCGTACGGACGAGCACTGACATATCACCCCGACCCCGAGACCAGGTCGTCCGACCCCGAGACGCGGGAGTCGTCGGATCTCGAGACGCGGGAGTCGTCGGACCCGGCAGCCCGGGCGGTACGGGAACGGCACCGGGCTCGCCCGGAGCCGTCAGCGCTGCCGGGAGCACCCGGCGCCGCCCGAACAAGACCCTGACATCCAGCCCCGAATCCACTACGGGGACGTCCCCGACGAGCCCCTGAGGAAGATCGTGCGGCGGCTCGTTCGCACGGGCGATGAAGGGCCGCACGGCGGGACGGATGCTGGTTGCAGGCTTCCGGAAGGCGGGAGCCGACACGAGGTTCACGCCGTCGTCTTCGGCGTCCACGGCGCCCTGGTGACCGGACGAGCGGCGACGGTACGGCGACGAGAGCACGACAGACCAGAAGCACCATAAGAGACAAGAAGGGATTGGACCGTCATGAACACCCGTAGCCCGCACCCCGTCGTGCTGTCCGAGGAGAGCCTGAACCACCCGGGCGGTCCGGCTGCGTTCCGGAGCGCGAAACTGCTCGTCGGCGCCTACCTCGCCGTCAGTGTGCTCACCATGGCGGCCATCGTCGCGCTGCGCTCCGACGCGTCGCTGGTGAACAGCGCGGTGTGGATCAGGGGAAGCATCGTCGTCGTCAGCGCCTTGCTGCTGCTCGTCAGCGCCGTCCGCGCGGCCGCCGGTTCGCCCGGGGCGTACCGCAGACTGCGGGTTCTGTCCGCTGTCATGGTGGCGGCGATCGTGGCCGTCATCACGCTCCCCGGCGCCTTCCCGCTGTGGATGAAGATCGAACAGGGCGTCTGCGGACTCCTCCTCATATGCGTCGCCGTGATCGCCAACGGCAGGCAACTGCGATCGGCGTTCGCCACGAAGTAAGGACTCGCCCTGCGGAAACGGCTCGGCACGAGGTAAGAAGCTCACCAGAAGTGGGGGATCGTCCCGGCGCAGAGGTACGGATACGGGTTACGGGTACGCGACGGCGTTGGAGCGGGCTGCGGCGGCCCGGGCGCGGTGGTCGGGCGGGGCGCGGCGGTCGGGCGGGGCGCGGCGGTCGGGCGGGGTGCGGCGGTCGGGCGTCGCTGCCGCTTGGCTACCTGGTCGGGGCGGCCCGGCCGACCCAACCCCGCCCGGACGCCCCCAACGCGGCCCGGTCGCCCCCGGCCCGGCCCGGTCGGACCTACGCGGTCGCACCGGCCGACGGAGTCCGTCCCACCGGCCGGCGGATCACCGCTGGACGGACGGTGACGCGTCGCGCGTCCGGCGGGCCGGAACGGAATCCGGGGAGCCGAAGCGGGCCAGACAGTGCCAGACCTTCTTGAGGTCCTGGGGATCGTGGCGGGCGGTGCGAACGGCGTCGCCGATCACGCGCGGGTCGAGGCGGCCGTCGCGGGCGATGGCGGCGCCCAGGTCGACGATGTGCCGATCGCGGACGTCCCCCTGGCGGCGCAACCGGTCCACGGTCAGGTGGAAACCGGTGTGCCACTCGACGGGACAAGGCAGTTCGCCGGCGGCGGTCTCGACGGGCGTGCCGCGATAGCTCGGGTCGAGGACCAGTGCGTCCACGTCGCGGTCCAGCAGCACCGGGCCGTGGATCTGCGCCTCGACGTGGCCGTCCAGGGGGTCCAGCCCGTCGGCGTCGGCGAGCGCGACCAGGGCGCAGCGGTTCGCGACGCCGAACGCCGTCGGTCCGGTCGAGCTGTCCGGATAGCAGAACGTGGCCCGGGTGAGAGTCGAGGCGTTGAGCCGAAAGTACGACGACCCGAACCGGGGAGCTCCGCCGGCCGTGGCGGCGCGGTGGTTCAACGCGCCGTAGACAGAGCGCTCGTGAGGGGAGGCATGGTCATAGGCGCCGCCGAAGATGCGGGACTCCCACCGGTGGCGATCGCCGCCCGGGTGAGCGGTCAGACCGCCGTTGCCGGTACCCGTGACGAACTGCGAGTAGGAGACACCGTCCCGGGCCATCCGCCGCAGAACGGGCACACCGCCGGCCGCCCGGTCCGGATGGAAGTTCATGGTCAGCCGCCACCGGGGGTCGAGCGGTTCCCCGGACGATACGGCCGCGACGTAACGCATCGCCCTGTCCCGCGCCGAGCGACCGACGCCGTCGTCATCCGTCCCCGCCATTCCCGTCAACTCCGGCCTCCGCCATCTCCGCAGTCTGCACGAGCCCGCCGCGGATCGTGGACCACTTTTTTCGCCCCCGGCTTCCCTGTCCACAGGTGGCCCGTCAACGGATTCCAGCCCCGCCCCAGGTCCGGTGTGGGCACACGGCCGGCCTCTCCAACCCTCGATTTCACCCCGGCGCGTCACCCCGGCCCGTCACCCGCCCCGGGGAACCTTGACCTTGACCTCGGGTGAAGCCGGAGCATCGGTGGCACCGGGCGGACCGCCCGCGCGACGGTCGACGTCGCCGCCCTGACCTGGGATTACGGCTTCGTTCCGTCGGACGCTGCTGCTGGAAGGACGACACCGCCATGACCTGTCCGCTCACCCCTCCCCCGGGCATGCGCCGCGCCGCGCTGTCCGACGCGGGACTCCGGCGCGACGGCAACCAGGACGTCGCGTTCGCCGGGTGCCGTCTGCTCGTGGTCGCCGACGGGTTCGGGCTCGACGGTGCCCGGGCGGCGGCCGCCGCGGTCGGGGCGCTGACGCCGTTGGAGGACGATGGCGTGCCGACCGCGGACCCGCTCGGCGCGCTCTCCGGTGCCGTCGATCGTGCCGGACGGGCGGTGGACGAGGTCGCCGGCTCCAGCGCGGACCCGGACGGCGTCGGAACCACCCTGACGGCGTTGCTGTGGACGGGCTCGCGGCTGGCGTTGGCACACGTCGGCGACACGCGGGCCTACCTGCTGCGGGACGGACTGCTGACGCGGCTCACCGAGGACCACTCGATGGTGCGGGAGCTGACGGACGCCGGCCGCCTCACTCCGGAGGAAGCGCTCGCCCATCCTCAACGCGCCCTGCTGACAAAGGCGTTGACCCGTAACGTGCGCAACACCCCTGACACGGTCGACGTCCGCGCGTTGGACGTCCGGTCCGGGGACCGTTACCTGCTGTGCTCCGACGGCCTGTGGGCGGCGGTGCCGGAAGCGGGCATCAGTCGCGTGCTGTCCACCACCGCAGACCCGAGGGAGGCGGTCCGCTCGCTGGTCGACCTGGCCAACGCCGCCGGCGGACCGGACAACGTCAGCTGCGTGGTCGCCGACTTCGGTGATCGGACATCGTAAGGACAGCTTGAACCATGTCGCGTGCCGCCGGTTCCGGGTGGGAGCGGACGGCGGAGGTCGGCGAAGGGGAACGGTGTCGGGCGCGGCCCCAACGTCTCGGTACATCCGTGCGGACGGGGGTGTGCCCCCGGAAGGGATCGTTCCGGCGGATCGTCGTCCGCCCGCACGGATGGCGCGTCACGCGTCGTCACATGCGGCGGCCGTGGTGGGGTACGGGAACGACAGTGACACCCTCTCAACCGAAAGGCCCTATCCCGTGGTCAAGACGCTGCTCATCCTGCTCTGCCTCGTGCTGCCGTGGCTGGCTGTGCTGATCAAGGAAGGCCCGAGCCTGCGAGTGCTGTGGGCCTTCCTCCTCCAGTTGTGCGGCCACGTTCCCGGCGTCATCTACGGCATCTACCGCGTCGTCCAGGACTGAGGCCGGGTCGTCCGGGCGGCGCCCGCCGACGAGCGGGTCGCGATCCGGGCGTCCGGTCCGCCGACGGCCGGGTACAACGCGCGGACATGGCGGCCGTTCGGTGAGGCGCGGAGGCGCAGCCCCGCCGCCGAAGGCATCCCTCACCCGACGGGCTGACCGTCCCCCGAGGCGCCCGTTCACCGCGAACCGCCCCCCGGATCACCCCCGGGAACACCGTTCCCCGCCCCCGCCAGCCGTCACTGACCCGTCACTCGCTCAGCCGCCGCCCGCCCCGCCATCCACCACTCACGCACTCGTCGACTCGCTCAGCTCGCGCCAGCGGGCGTCGGATTCGGCGCGGGCGGTTTCCGCTGCGGCGGCGTGGGCCACGGCGTCGCGGCCGAGGAGCAGGCGGCGCGGGGGCTCGGGCAGGTCGAGCAGGGACAGCAGGACCTGGGCGACCTTGGCCGGGTCGCTGCTGCCGGGGGTGGCGACGCCGCCCCGGAGCATCCCGGCGACGCGGCCCACCGTCTGCTCGTAGGGGGCGCTGACCGGCGGGATGTCCATCGAGGAGCCGGCCCAGTCGGTGGGCATGCCGCCGGGTTCGATCGTGGTGACGTGGATGCCGAGCGGCGCGACCTCCGTGGCGAGGACGTCGGAGAATCCGCCGACGGCCCACTTCGCCGCCTGGTACGCCGAAAGGCCCGGGGTGGCGACGCGGCCGCCGACGGAGGAGATCTGGATGATGTGGCCCTTTCCGCTCTCCCGCAGGACGGGCAGAGCGGCCTTGGTCACGTTGACGACGCCGAACAGGTTGGTGTCCACCTGGGCGCGGAAGTCGTCCAGGGTGACGTCCTCGACGGAGGCGGTGTTGGCGTAGCCGGCGTTGTTGACGACGGTGTCGAGTCCGCCGAAGGCGTCGACGGCGAGCCGGACGGCGGCGCGGGCGGCCTCGGGATCGGTCACGTCGAGGACGGCGGTGCGCAGGGTGTCGGGGTGGCGGGCGGCGAGGTCCGCGAGGGCGTCGGTCCTGCGGGCGGTGGCCACCACGCGGTGCCCGGCCGCCAGCGCGGCCTCGGTGACGGCACGGCCGAGGCCGCGCGAGCTGCCGGTGACGAGCAGGATGTGGCTCATACGATCCCACTTTCTGGCTGATTCGGGTGAGGTACGGCTGATTCGGGTGACGATGGGCGCCCGCGCTTTCTAACCGTTTAGTTGACAGTAGGAGCAGCCGTCAGCGCTGTCAACTATCTGGTTAGTCGGCCGTTCGGTACGATGTCGGCATGGCCGGAGACGCAAGCGCGACGCGACGGCGGCTGCTGGACGCGGCCGCGGCGGAGTTCGCCACGTACGGGATCGCCGGGGCGCGGGTGGACCGGATCGCGGCAGCAGCCCGCAGCAACAAGGCGCAGATCTACCACTACTACGGCAGCAAGGACGGCCTGTTCGAGGCGGTCTTCGACGAACTCGTGGTCGAGACCGTCGCCAACGCGCCGATCGACGCGCACGACCTGCCGGAGTACGCGGGCCGGCTCTTCGACGGTTACGCGGCCGACCCGACCACGGTGCGGCTGGCGACCTGGTACCGCCTGGAGCACCCGTCCGGCGAGCCGCCGGCCACCGTGACGCGCAGCATGCGGCACAAGATCGACGCCATCGCCCGCGCCCAGGCGGACGGCGTGCTGCCGACCCGGTTCACCGCCGCCGAACTGCTGGCGCTGGTTCTCAACACCGCCTGCCTGTGGGCCGCCGCCGGCCCGGAACTGACCGCGCACGTCGACGACGTCACCACCGCCCGCCGCCGCCAGGTCGTCGTGGACGCCGTCCGCCTGCTGCTCGCGGATTGACGCGACGGGGTTTGACGCGACGGGCTCTGGCACGACGGGCGTTGACGTGAGAAGTGCTGGCGCGACGGGCGTTCAGGTGGCGAGGGCCAGCAGGACGAACGCGGCGGCCCACGCCCGGTACCCCGCGGGTTGCGGGCCGCGACCCCGCCCGCTCCCGTCAACCGGCCCGCGCTCCGTCACCCGAACCGGTGCCAGCCAGCCGTCCCCGCTCGCCGACACCCGCTCCCCGGCCCCCGCTGCCCGCCGGCCGGCCCGGCGCCTATCAGCCGAACAGCGACTGGGCCAGGGCGACGCCCACGTAGGCCGTGCCGAGGCCGGCGACGACGCTGACGACGGCGTTGGCGGCGGCGAAGTACTTGGCGCCGGTCTCGGCCAGCCGGAGGGTCTCGAAGGAGAACGTGGAGTAGGTGCTCAAGGTGGCGCACAGCCCGGGACCGATGAGGTGCTGGACGGCCTGCGGCACGGTGGTGGCCGTGGCCGCGCCGGTGAGCAGCCCGAGCCCGGCGCAGGCGGCCAGGTTGACCCCGAACGTGCCCCAGGGGAAGACGGTGTCGTGGCGGGACTGCACGGCGCGGTCGGTCAGATAGCGCAGCGGCGCGCCGACGACGGCACCGATCAGAACCATGACCCAGGTCATGCCCGGCCCTCCTGTCCGGTGGGGCTTCCGGTCGCCGGTTCGCCGGCGGTGCCCGCGGACCGCGGGCGGACCACGAGGCGGGTGAGGCCGACGGTGGTCCATATCGCGGCCAGCGCGGCGGTGAGCGTGGCGGCCAGGTAGAGCAGCGCGGTGCCGCCGTGGCCGTTCTCCAGCAGGCGGTGGGCGTCGAGGATGTAGGAGGAGAAGGTGGTGTAACCGCCCAGGACGCCGGTGCCGAGGAAGGGCCTGACCAGCGGGTGGACGGTGAGGCGTTCGGTGATCAGCACCATCAGCACGCCCATCGCGGCGCAGCCGGTGACGTTGATCAGGAACGTGGTCCACGGGAAGCCGGTCGCCGGGGTCGGCCAGATCAACGTGGCGCCGTAGCGGGCGAACGCGCCGAGGACGCCGCCGGCGGCGATGACGAGCAGGATGTCGGCCTGTTCGCGGCGCGGAGTGCGGCCGGGCTTGTGCGGCAGGGGTGCCACCGCGGTGTCCGGGTCGGCCGGCTCCGCCTTCCACCCGGTCGGCGGACTGTCCCCGGCGGGCGGGTTCTTCGGGTCTTCGCAGGCCATACGTCAGGCTCCTACCTGATCGTCCGGAACCGCGCGCAGGCGCGCGGAAAGGTCAGGTAGGGACCGTTGGCGGCGTTGCTGCCGCGGTTCGGGGACGGCGGGCCCCACCGCCGCACGGCCGCCCAGCGGGCCACCGTACGGTCAGCCTAACGGGTCGGGCGCGTTCCCCCGCCCGTTGCCCCGCCGCAGCGAGGCAACGGGCAACCGGATCAGAGGTGTTGGCGTTTCAGCCGGTGGTCGTGAGCCGTTCGTGCGGGATGCGTTCGCCGGCCTCGACGGCGACGGGGAGGCGGTTGCCGTCGGGGGGCAGGGGGCAGGTGGCCAGGTCGGTGTAGGCGCAGGGCAGGTTGGTGGCGCGGTTGAAGTCGATCAGGACCCGGCCGGAGTCGTCGGGGGCGGCGATGGACACCGAACGGTTGGCCGCGTAGGTCGTGACGCCGGAGGTGGCGTCGGTGAACAGCACGTGGAGGCTGCCGGGTGCGGCGCCATTGAAGGCGGATAGCCGGTACGTGGCACCCTCCAGCTCGAACTCGACCTGGCCCGGCGCGTCGTAGACGTGCTGGAGTCCTTCGACGGCGGCGCCCACCGTGACCGCGCGGGGCGTGTCGAACGGGACGTAGCGGCCGGTCACCGCCCAGCGCGGGTCGGGGGCGTAGGCGGGGGTGGCCGGGTGCTCCAGGCGCAGGGCGTTGTCGGGGTGCCGGGGGCGGAGGATGTCATGGCCGCCGCGCCGGGCGACCTCGACGACCGCCCGGCCGGCCACCGCGTTGACGCCGGACCGCTCGGGCAGGACGCCGAAGGCGTGGCGGCCGCTGACCTCGGTGCCGTCGACGGTCAGCCGTTCGCCGTCGGCGAGTTCGACCACGACGCCGTCATCTCCGGTGGACCAGGCGCCGGGCGCGTCGGGGAAACGGGTGGGCTCCGCGTCGAGCCAGCGCAGGCTGGTGACGGCGAGGAAGCCGTGCGGGTCGGTGAGGGCGGCCTCACGTCGCGCGTGCCATTCCTCCCACTGCCGGGTGAACTCCGCGGGGTCGGTGTCCTGGACGGTCATCTGGAAAACGTCCTTTCGCTGCCGGGCGGCCGGCGCGGTCAGAGGGTGGGGCGGTCAGAGGGTGGCGGCCGGGTTGACCCGGGAGGTGGTGATCCCGATGTCGCCGACGCCCCACTTGTCGAAGATCTTCCGGTAGTCCCCGTCGGCGATGAGCTTGTTGACCGCGTCGCTCAGCGGCTTGCTCAGCGGCGAGCCCTTCCTGGTCACGAAGCCGACCGGCGTCGAGCTGATCTGGCCGAGGAAGGTGGTGTTCGGCACGTGCGTGGAGTCGTACTTCAGGCTGAGCGTGGGGCCGAAGTAGACGTCGACCTTGCCGTTGGCCAGGCCGAGGAAGATCGGCGCGCTGTCGGTGAAGTACTGCACGGTGTACGGGCGTTTGCCGGCCCTGGCGCACCGGGCGGCGCCCCGGGTGAGGATCTGCTGGAACGTCGAGCCGGGCGAGGTGGCCACCGTCAGGCCGCACAGGTCGGTGAGGTCGCGGACGGCCTTCAGCTTGAGGCCGCTCGCGCCGAGGAAGGCCTGCCCGTCGTTGAGGTACGTGGCGAAGTCGACGACCTTCTCACGGTCCGCGGTGACGCCGAAGTTGTCCTGCCCGACGTCGTAACGGCCGTTCTGCACACCGGGAATGACGGTGGGAAAGGTGCCGTTCTGCACCTTCCAGGTGATGCCGAGCACCTTGGCGACGGCGTTGCGCAGGTCGACGTCGAGGCCGACGGTCCGGCCGTCCGGGGTCTCGCCGGAGTGCGGGAGGGTGGAGGTGCCGGGGCTGAGCGTGGTGCCGAGGGTCAGGGCGCCGGCCGCGCGGACGGACGCGGGCAGTTCGGCCCGCAGCGCGGGGTCGGCGCGGACGGCGGAGACGACGTCCCGCGTCGGGATGGCGGTGGCCGGCGCCTTGCCCGCCGCGGCACCGGTGGCCGGGCTGCCGCCGGAGCCGCCGGACGCCCCGCACGCCGCGAGCAGCACGAGGGCACCGGAGGTGAGCACGGCCGCCGGCAGGCGGGAACGGCGGCGGGCGGGCGGATTCGTGCTGGTCACGGGGTGCCTCTCAGCGGATCGCGGGGACGGGGACGGGCACGTGCCCGACGGGACGGGTTCGGGGTGCGGCCGGTCCGGGACCGTAGGGGGTCGAGGGCGGTGCGGCCGGTCCGGGAGCGATGGAGTGGATTCGGGTGCGGTGGCGGCGCGTGCGGTGGCTGCGGGGTGCGGTGGGCGTGGCGGATCACAGGACCGCGGACAGGAACGCGCGGGCCCGGTCGTGGCGGGGCGTGGTCAGGACGTGGGCGGGTGGGCCGGACTCCACGACGCGCCCGGCGTCGAGGAAGACCACGGTGTCGGCAGCCTCCCGGGCGAAGCCGATCTCGTGGGTGACGACGAGCATCGTCATGCCGTCGGCGGCCAGATCCTTCATGACGGCGAGCACCTCGCCGACGAGTTCCGGGTCGAGGGCGCTGGTGGGTTCGTCGAACAGCATCAGCCGCGGTTCCATCGCGAGCGCGCGGGCGATGGCGACGCGCTGGCGCTGGCCGCCCGACAGTTGACGCGGATAGCTGTCCTGCCGGCCAGCCAGGCCGACGCGGTCGAGGAGTTCGCGGGCCCGGTCGGCGGCCTGGCGCCTCGGCAGACCGCGGACGGCGACCGGCGCCTCGGTGATGTTGTCCAGGACGGTCAGGTGCGGGAAGAGGTTGAACTGCTGGAAGACCATGCCGATGCCGGCCCGTTGGCGGGTCAGCGCCCGGGGCCGCAGTGCGTGCAGCCGGCCGCCGCGCGGGCGGTGGCCGATGATCCGGCCGTCGACCTCGACGTATCCGGCGTCCGGGCTCTCCAGATGGTTGACGCAGCGCAGCAGGGTGGACTTGCCGGAGCCGGAGGGGCCCAGCAGCACGGTCACCTCGCCCTCGCGGACGTCGAGGTCGACGCCGTGCAGGACCTGGTGGGTCCCGAAGCTCTTGGACAGGCCCCGGATGCGGACCAGCGGCCGGTCGGTGGCGGTCATGACAGACCCGCCAGGTCGGTGCGGACCTGTCCGAACAGCGGCGCGTTGCCGCGAACGGTCCGCCAGAAGCCGCGCCGGCCGGCCCGGCCGCCGTCGTTGCCGCGCGCGTAGTACCGCTCGGTGTAGTACTGGCCGATCGACAGCAGGGTGGTCAGGACGACGTACCAGATGGTGGCCACCAGCAGCAGCGGCATGATCAGGTAGTTCTGGTTGTAGATCAGCTGCACCGAGTACAGCAGGTCCTGGACGGCGATGACGCTGACGATGGAGGTCGCCTTCAGCATGCCGATGAGCATGTTGCCGCTGGCGGGGATGATCGCCGGCATCGCCTGCGGCAGCACGATCCGCCGGAAGACGCGGACCCGCCCGAGTCCGAGGGCCTGGGCCGCCTCGGACTGCCCGGGGTCGACCGACAGGATGCCGCCGCGGATGATCTCGGCGGAGAACGCGGCCACGTCGAGGGTCAGGCCGACGAACGCGGCGAGCACCCCGGAGAACAGGTGCGCGGTGCGTACCGTCACGAACTCCCGCCCGAAGGGCACGCCGAGCGACAACTCCGGGTAGAGCGAGGCGAGTTCGTACCAGAACAGCAGCTGGACCAGCGGGGGGACCGAGCGGATCAGCCACACGTAGCCGAAGCTGAGGCCGCGCAGGACGGGGTTGGCGGACAGCCGCATGGCGGCGATGCCGACGCCGAGGACGTAGCCGCAGACCATGACGGCGGCGGTGAGCCACAGGGTGAGTTCCAGGCCGTGCAGGACCGAGGCGCTGAGGAAGTAACGGCCCACCACGCCCCACTGGAAACGGCTGTTGGTCAGCAGGGTGTGGACCAGCATGGCGGCGAGCACCAGCAGGACGGCCGCCGACACCCACTGGCCGGGGTGGCGTGCCGGCACCCGCCGGGCGGTGAGCAGCGGGTCGGCGGCCGCGTCGGGCTGCGGGGTGGCGGACGGCGACGGCACGGCGGGAGTGGCGGACGTCGCGGACGTCGCGGACGTCGCCGGGGGGAGGGGCGGACCTGTCATGTCTCGTGCTTCCCGTCCTGTTCGGGTGAGCGGCGGGCGTCAGGTGATCGTGCGGGCGTGGTCGTGCGGGGAGCCGGGGCACGGCGGAGCCACAGCCGGGCCCGGACGGCACATGGGCGACGGCGGGGACGGCGGTCGGAACTGCGGGCGGGCACACCGGCGGGCGCACCGGACCGGCGCGTCGCGGGGTGCTCGCGGCACCGGGTGGGTCGGGGTGGGGAGAGGTTGCTCAGCGGGCGGGGGCCGGCGCCGGACACAGCGCGCTGCTGACCCGGAGCAGGTCGACGTGGCGCCGGGCGACCCGGGACCGGAAGGCGCCGGCCGGGAGCGATATGCGGCGGGTGTGCCGTGCGCGCATGTCGTCCTCCAACTGGTCCGGGCCCCGCGGGGCTTCGCGCTGACGGGGTGTCGGGCCCCGCCGGGTCGTCACCTGGAGCACCCCGCCGCGGGAGAGGGGGTTGCCGGTCAGCAAGCCAGGGCTTGACGCTGACACTCGTCACCGGCGCTCACGTTAACCGCTCGAATAGCGGGAGACAATCCCCGGTGCGTGTGACCGGGATCGCCGCGCCGAATTCCCGCCGGTCACCGTTGGGATGACAATCTGTCCGCGCAATGGCGGCGTTCATGTTCCCGCAACATTTTCATCTTCCCGCAACACGGGAGGCATTGTGTGTGCGGGCGCGGCGTGGTTATCGTTGCCGGAGGCCATGACAGTCGCCAGCGGCTGTGCGAAGGGGGTGGCGGTGATGAGCGGGACGTCCAGGCGTACCGAGCGTACCGGCGCCGGTTCCTGCCGGCCCCAACTGCGGGCGTTCTCCCGCCGGCACATCGATCTCCAGCGGGTCGCCGGCGCGCTGTGTCCGGCGTGCCGAAGCGCGGCGGCGTAGCACTTCCGGTTCACCGCGGGCGCTGCCATTCCTCACCACCGGGGCCCTGGCCGGCTCGGGCCCGGCTGCCGGCCGGACCGGCGTTCCGGTTTTCCCGCGATCTTTTCCGTACGGCGTCCACGGTATTCGGTCCGCCGGGCGAAAGACCTGCCCGCATTCACGGTACGGCGCGATCGCGATGCCGCACGTCCGCATCGGATTCCGAATTCGTTTCAGCAGGAAGTGGTATTTCCCCATGCCTTCATCGCCTTCGCCGGTCCGGCTCGCCGTCGCGCTCGACGGCGCGGGGCGGCATCCCGCCGCCTGGCGTGAACCCGGCGCGCGGCCACGCGAGTTGCTCACCGCCGGGTACTGGGCCGCACTGGTGGCGGAGGCCGAGAACGGGCTGCTGGACTTCGTGACGATCGAGGACTCGCTGGGGCTGCGCCCGGCGGGCGAGACCGGTGCGGCCGGCCGGCCCGACCGGGTGCGCGGGCGGCTGGACGCGGTGCTCGTCGCGTCCCGGGTGGCGCCGCTGACGTCGCACATCGGACTGGTGCCGACGGCGGTGGTCACCCACACCGAGCCGTTCCACGTGTCCAAGGCGATCGCCACGCTGGACTACGTCAGCGGCGGGCGGGCCGGGGTGCGGGTGAAGGTCTCGCTCGATCCCGCGGACGCGGCGCTGTTCGGGCGGCGTACCGTTCCGCCGCTCGGCGCCGGGCAGGCGGGGACCGCGGCCGGTCCGGTGCTGGAGGAGTTCTTCGAGGAGGCGGCCGACTGGATCGAGGTGGTGCGGCGGCTGTGGGACAGCTGGGAGGACGACGCGGTGATCCGCGACGTGGCGACCGGCCGCTTCGTGGACCGCGGCAAGCTGCACTACGTCGACTTCGAGGGCGACCACTTCCGGGTCCGGGGCCCGTCGATCACCCCGCGCCCGCCGCAGGGGCAGCCGCCGGTGGCGGCGCTGGGACATCAGGCCGTGCCGTACCGGCTGATCGGCCGGTCCACCGACATCGGCTTCGTCACCCCGCACGACGACCGGCGGGCGGCCGCGATCGTGACCGCCGTGCGGGAGGAGCAGGCCGCCGCCGGGCGGGAGTCGCAGACCGTGCACGTCTTCGGCGACCTGGTGGTGGTGCTCGGCGACACCGAGCGGGAGGCCGCCGAGCGCCGGGAGCGGCTGGACGCGCTGGACGGCGCCGCCTTCTCCCCCGACGCCTACGTCTTCGCCGGCACCGCCGCCCAGCTGGCCGACCTGATCCAGGCGTGGCAGGGGGCCGGGCTGACCGGTTTCCGGCTGCACCCGGCCGTCCTGCCCCACGACCTGGAGCGGATCACCCGGCAGCTGGTGCCCGAACTCCAGCGCCGGGGCGCGTTCCGCACCGCCTACGAGGCGGACACCCTGCGCGGCCTGCTGGGCCTGCCGCGTCCCGCCAACCGCTACGCGGCCGCCTGAGTGCCGACCCGGAGGACCACGCCCGTCATGAGTGAGAACGCCAAGCAGATACACCTGGCCGCGCACTTCCCCGGGGTGAACAACACCACCGTGTGGAGCGACCCGGCCTCCGGCAGCCAGATCGACTTCAGCTCCTTCGTCCACCTCGCGCGTACCGCGGAACGGGCCAAGTTCGACTTCCTGTTCCTCGCCGAGGGACTGCGGCTGCGCGAGCAGAACGGGCAGATCTACGACCTCGACGTCGTCGGGCGGCCCGACACCTTCACCGTGCTGGCCGCGCTGGCCGCGGTGACCGACAAGCTGGGGCTGGCCGGGACGATCAACTCCACGTTCAACGAACCGTACGAGGTGGCACGGCAGTTCGCGACGCTGGACCACCTGTCGGCCGGGCGGGCGGCGTGGAACGTGGTGACGTCCTGGGACGAGTTCACCGGTGAGAACTTCCGCCGCGGCGGCTACCTCGCGCAGCCGGACCGCTACGAGCGGGCCCGGCAGTTCCTGGCCGCCACCCAGGTGCTGTTCGACTCCTGGCGCGGTGACGAGGTGGTCGCGGACCAGGGCTCCGGCGTCTTCCTCGGCGATCCGGACGCCGGCGCCTTCGACCACCACGTCAGCCAGTTCGACATCACCGGGCAGTTCAACGTGCCGCGCTCCCCGCAGGGGCGGCCGGTGATCTTCCAGGCCGGCGACTCCGAGGAGGGCCGCGAGTTCGCCGCCTCGGCCGCCGACGCCATCTTCACCCGGCACGGCACCCTGGAGGCCGGCCGGGCCTTCTACGCCGACGTCAAGGGCCGGCTGGCGCGTTACGGCCGTTCCCCCGACGAGCTGAAGATCCTGCCGGGGGTCACCTTCGTGCTGGGCGCCACCGACGCCGAGGCCCGCGAACGGGCGCACGTGATCCGCCACCAGCAGGTCAGCGGGCAGACCGCGATCAAGCTGCTCGAACAGCTGTGGAACCGCGACCTGAGCGGCTACGACCCGGACGGCCCGCTGCCGTCCGTCGACCCGCTGGCCGGCGAGAACACCGTGGCCCGCGGCCGGGCCAGCGTGCGCATGCACCGCGACCCGCTCGCCACCGCCGCCGAGTGGCGGGCGCTGGCCGAGGCCAAGCAGCTGTCGATCCGCGAGCTGATCATCGAGGTCTCCGGCCGCCAGTCGTTCATCGGCACCCCGGCGGCCGTGGCCGCCTCGCTCAACGAGTTCGTGCAGACCGACGCCAGCGACGGCTTCATCCTCGTGCCGCACCTGACGCCGGGCGGCCTCGACGAGTTCGCCGACACCGTGGTGCCGCTGCTCCAGGAGCGCGGCGTCTTCCGCACCGAGTACGCGGGCGACACTCTGCGCGACCACCTCGGCCTCGGGGCGCCGCGCGGCCCGCGTGACGGCGCGGTGGTGACCCGGTGAGGTCCGCGGTGGCACCCGGCGGCGGGCCGGGCGAGCGGTGAACCGGCCGGGCGGCGGGGGGCGGCGGTGACGGAACGCACGGTGGTGGTGGTCGGCGCCGGGCCGCGGGCCACCGGACTGCTGGAGCGGATGGCCGCCGGCGCGGCCGAACTGTGGAGCGGCCGGCCGCTGCGCGTCCACCTGGTCGACCCCTGTCCGCCGGGCCCCGGGCGGGTGTGGCGGATGGACCAGTCGCCGCTGCTGCGGATGAACTCGATGGCGGAGGACGTCACGATGTTCACCGACGACAGCTCGACGGTCGAGGGACCGGTGCGCCCGGGGCCGTCGCTGGCCGATTGGGCGGCGCAGTTCGCCGGGCGGGCGCCGCGCTGGGAGCCGTACGAGGAACCGCCGTCCGACGTGCGCGAGGAACTGGCCGGGCTCGCCCCGACCGACTTCGCCACCCGGCGGGCGCAGAGCGCCTACCTGGACTGGGTCTACCGCCGGGTGCTGGCCGACCTGCCGGACACCGTCCGGGTCGAGCACCATCCGACGACCGCCACCTGCGTCACCGGCTCGCCCGGCGGGCGGCAGTCGGTGTGGCTGGCCGGCGAGGTGATGCCGCTGACGGCGGATCTGGTGGTCCTCGCCCAGGGGCACCTGCGGTCGGTACCGGCCCCCGAGCACGAGGCGCTGGCGGAGTTCGCGCAGGCCCACGGGCTGTTCCACCTGCCGCCCGAGTACTCCTGCGACGCGCGGCTGGGTGATCTGGCGCCCGGGGAGGAGGTGATACTGCGCGGCATGGGGCTGGCCTTCGTCGACCTGGTGGTCCTGCTGACCGAGGGCCGCGGCGGCGCCTACCGTGAGGAGGCGGACGGGTCGCTGACCTATCTGCCGTCGGGCAAGGAGCCGGTGATTCACGCCGGTTCGCGGCGCGGCGTGCCGTACCACGCGAAGACCGGCTACCGGTTGGGCGGTCCGCGGCCGCCGCTGCCGCGCTACTTCGGCCCGCCGCAGGCCCGGCGGCTGCGGGCCGGCGGCGATCCGCTGGACCTGCGCCGCGACCTGTGGCCGCTGATGGCCAAGGAGATCGGGTTCGGCCACTACCACGAGCTGTTCCACGCCCATCCGGAACGCACCGCGCTGGACTGGCCGCGGTTCCTGGCCGACTACGACCGGCTCGACTGGTACGCGCCGGGGATGGCGGACCTGGTGGCCCGCGCGGTGCCGGCCGCCGGTGACCGGCTGGACTTCGAGGCGCTCGACCATCCGCTGGCCGGGCGGGTGTTCGATTCGGCGGCCGACTTCCAGCGGTACCTGCGCGCGTACGTCTCCCACGACGTCGACCGGCGCGAGGACGAGGCATACAGCGCGGACCTCGGGGCGTTCCTCGGACTGCTGTCGGTCTACGGGCAGTTGCCGGGGTTCCTGGCCGGCGGCCGGATCGCGGCGCGGTCCGCGGCGCGCGAGCTGGACGGCTGGTGGCACGGCTTCTTCAGCTTCCTCGCCTCCGGCCCGCCGGGCTTTCGGCTGCGCCAGTTGCAGGCGCTGTCGCGCGCCGGGGTGGTGCGTTTCCTCGGCGCGGACCTGCGGGTGGCGGCGGACGAGGGGGGCGGGGTGTTCGTGGCGAGCAGCGCGACGGTGCCGGGGCACTCGGTGCGGGCCACGGCGCTCATCGAGGCGTACCTGCCGCGCGCGTCGCTGGAGCGGACCGCGGATCCGCTGCTGCGCGGCCTGTGGGAGGCCGGCGAACTCACCGAGGAGGTCATCGGCGACCGGACCGGCACCCACCGCTCCGGGCTGATCACCATCGCGCCGGACGGCCGGATCGTCGATCCGTCGGCCGGCGGCCCGCACCCGCGGCGGATCGCGCTGGGGGCGCCCACCAACAGCCGCGCGGTGGCGGCCTTCGCCCGCCCTCGCACCGACGCGCCCGCCTTCCGCCAGAACGACGCCGCCGCCCGCCTCATCCTGCGAACGCTGGCCTGAGGTTTTCCGGGGGCGGCGTCACGGTCGCGGCGGCGTCACGGTTCGCGGGGGTGTTCCGGCGGCGGAGGCGTTCCGGCGGAAGCGTGCCGGCTGCGGAGGCGCTCCGGCGTCCCGGCGTCACGGCTGCGGAGGCGTCCCGGCGTCCCGGCGGAGGCGCTCCGGCTGCGGAGGCGCTCCGGCTCCCGGCGTCCCGGCTCCCGGCGGCCCGGCGTCCCGGCAGAAACGTTCCGGCTGCGGCGGCCTCACGTCAGCCGGTGCTGGCCGCCGCCGGTGCGGGTGCCCCGGACCGCCGGGGGTTCGCCGGGTGCCTGGACGCCCTGGTAGGCCTGCCGGCCGACGGGCGCGGCGGTGGGGTCGTAGCCCCAGGCGGCCGGGGCGAGACGGACCTCCCACCAGACCGAACCGCCCGGCTCGGTGACCGGCATGTCGAACGGGCTGGAGGCGGCCTGGTAGCCGCGGGCGCCGACAGTGAGGGCGTACCGGCCGGCGGCGAGGCCGTCGAGGTGGTAGCCGCCGTCCAGTGCGGACTGCCCCGAGCAGACCTCGGCCTGGCCGGACCCGGTGACGGTCAGGAAGGCGCCCGGCACGCCGGCGCCGGTCACCGCGTCGCGGACCACGCCGGTCAGTCCGCCGAACGACGACAGCTCCAGCCCGATCTCCACCGGCCGGCCCTCCGCCGCGAAGGGGATCGCGCCGGACAGGTGACCCTCGGCGGCGCCGGACAGCACGTACGTGCCGGGGCCGGGCAGTTCGACGGTGAAGCCGCCGTCCTGGCCGGTGGCGGTCCGCGCGACCTCGCGGCCCTGCGCGTCGCCGATCGTCAGCGCGGCGCGGGCCAGCGGTCGTCCGGCGCCGTCACGCACCAGGCCGTGCGCGGTCGGCCGGGCGCCGGCCGGTCCGGCGGCCACCGCGGGGCGGGCGGGCGCGGCGGGGACGGCGGGCGGGACCGCGGCGGCCGGCAGGACGCCGGTGCCGGCCGGGAACGCGTAGGACACGCCGGGGGCGAGGGCGAGTTCGTGCAGCAGCTGGCGCAGGTGGGCCAGCCGGCGGCCGGCCGGCGGGGCACCGGAGGTGCCGCCCTGCGGCCGGTGGGCGTAGAGCGCGGCGTCGGCGGCCTCCAGCCGGGCGGTGACGTCGACGGCGCGGCGGCGGCCGTGCCGGCGGGCCGGGGGTTCCTCGGCCAGCACGCCCGCGACGCCGGCGAGTTCGCGGCAGGCGGCGGCGAGGTCGGCGTCGGTCACCGTGCGCCGCGGGTCGCGCGGTGCCAGGGCGAGGGCCCGGCTGTGGCGGGTGGTGGAGGCCAGCAGCGTCAACCGGTGCCGGGTCAGCCGCGGATCGTTGCGCCAGACCAGTGGACGAGTCAACGGCCGTGCCACCAGGGCGAGTTGCTGGAAGCGGTGGTCGAGGGTGCGGGTGAGGGACTCCAGCGCGTCGTCGGTGGCGGGCGGTTGCTGGTCGGCGGCGCCCGGCGCGGGCGCGGCCATGCGGGTGGCGCAGGCGGTGAGCAGGTCGGACAGCGCGGCGAAGTAGCGGCGGCGGGCGGTGACGACGGTGTCGCGGGTGCTGGTCGGCACGACGACGAGGGCGACGGCGATGCCGATGCCGGCGCCGAGCGCGGTCTCCTCCAGCCGCAACAGCAGGAGTTGGGCGGACAGTTCGTGCAGGACGCCGTAGAGCTGGGAGACCATGATGGTGACGCAGAAGACCATGCCGGCGTAGGAGACGGTCACCACGTAGTTGCCGCAGGCCATGGCGACGACGATGACGGCGAGGGTCCACAGCGTGTGGCCGGCGGTCAGGTGGGCCAGTCCGATGCCGGCGCCGAGCCCGACCAGGGTGCCCGCCACCCGGTTGAGGGCCTTGATGGTGGTCTCGGAGCGGGTGGCGGTGCCGGTGAAGGCGATAAAGGTGGCCAGCACCGCCCAGTAGTAGCGGGTCTGGTTCAGTTCGCGGCCGGCGAGGATGGCCAGCGTCGCGGCGATCGCCACCTGGATGGCCTGCCGGGTGGTCAGCGACAGGCGGCTGAACGGGTTCCAGCGGTGGCCGCGGGCCTTGACGGCGCCGGCCACCGCGGCGGACCCGGGCAGCATGCCGGCGTTGAGCGCCAGCGTCGGGGTGAACTCGACCGCGGCCTCGGCGGACAGCAGCGCGGCGTCGGCTTCGGCGTCGGCCGCTTCGTCGGCGGACCAGTCGGCACGGTCTTCGGCGCCGGCGCCCGGCAGGCGTTCGGCCAGGGCGACGTAGTCGACGACGGCGGCGGCCAGGTGCCGGGCGGGCCCGTCACGGTCGGCGTCCGCGTCGGCGTCGAGCATCAGCCGGGCCAGCGCTTCGGCGGAGTCGTGGTCGCGGCGGGCGACGGCCTCCAGGATGCGGGCGGCGGGGGTGATCAGCGCGCCGCTCTCGGCGGTCAGCGTCTCGGCGGCGGCCGACAGCGAGTCGACGGTCAGGTGGATGTCGAGCAGCCGGCGGCGCAGCAGCGGGCCGGCGGCCGGGCCGGACAGGGCGCCGTTCTCCGCCGACCAGCCCTCGATGATCAGCGCGGCCTCGGCCAGCCGGTGCTGGCGGGCGTGCAGCCTGCGCCGTTGCCGGTCCATCCGCCACGGGTCGTCCGGGTCGCTCTCCAGCAGCGCGGCGCAGGCCCCGGCGACCGCGCGGGCCCGGGCGTCGAAGGCCCGGCCGACCCGGCGCAGCGCGCGGCCGGGGTGGGTGCGCAGCACGGTGCACATCAGCAGCAGCACCCAGGCGGTGGCCAGCGCGACGTCGTAGAGCAGGGTCGGCAGGCCGGCGAGGGTGGCGTGCAGGAAGGAGGCGAAGAAGTAGCCGATCCACAGCATGAAGCCGTAGAAGAAGAAGGCCATGCCGAAGCGGCGGACGTAGACCGCGACGAACATCACCGCGACGAACATCGCGAGTTGCAGGTCGGTGCGGCCGGCGACCTCGACGCCGACGAGCATGCCGGCGCCGAGCACCACCGGGAAGAAGACGGCGGTGCGGATCTTGGGCCAGGCCGCGCTGCCGGTCAGGGCCATCGTGCCCATCATGGAGAGCATCGCGCCGAGCATGATCGCGATCATCGTGCCCTGGGCGCCGGCGTGGGTGGTGCGGGCGTAGCCGTACTCCAGGGCCATGGTGCTGATCATGGTGACGGCGCCCGCGAGGGCCGTCCGCAGCCGGGTCAGTCCTGGGTCGGAGCCCAGCACCCGGTCCAGCGCCCGTCGCGCCGGTCCGTTCGCTCCCTTGGGCATGCAGGAGCCTTCCAGATAGTTGTATGATACTCGTAACTCATTGCATCGTACGACTACCGCAGCGGAGCATGTACATGCCCCCCAAGGAGCGGCAGCCGGCCGGCGACCCGGACGGCATGGACCTGATCGAGTTTCAGACCGCCCTGCTCGTGCGTAACTTCGAGCTGCTCAACCGCAGGCGCGAGTTCCGCTACCGCCTGGACCGGGCGGAGTACCTGGTGCTGCGCACCCTGGACGCCCGCGGGCCGATGAGCCTCAACGAACTGGCCGCGATCCTCGGCGTCGCGCCGTCCACCGTCGGCCGGCAGGTGGCCGTACTGCGCGCATCCGCCCTGGTGGTCAGCGAGCCGGCCCCGCAGGACAAACGGCGGTGCGTCATCACGCCGACCGACGAGGGGCTGCGCCGCATGGACGACACCCGCAGTGCCCGCTCCCACGACGTGGCCGCCCTGCTGGCGGACTGGTCACCGGAGGACGTACGCCTCCTCGGCGCGATGTTCGACAAGTACAACCGCGCCGTCAGCGCCCGCTATCTGACCCCGGACGCTTCACCGGGAACGGACTGAGGGGTCGGCGGGGTCGGGGGAACCTTCAACCGGGCGACTGGTGGCAACGTGCGGCCGGTCCGTCCCGCGGAGGCGGCGTGCGATCGTCCGGCGGCGGCTCCGTGCGGACCGTCCACCGGCGGCGGCGCCGTGCGGGTCTGCGGCGGGTCCCGCGCCGGGCGGACCTCCACGTCGAGCGGACCCTCACGTCGAACGGCCCCCGCGTGGAACGGGCCCTCGCGTCGAGCGGACCGCCGCGCCGGGCGGCCGTGCCGTCGCCGTGCGCGGCCGGGCCGATGACCGCAGACTCGGGGGAGGGCGGGCGCGCAGGTGGGCGGCGGCGTCAGCGGGTAGGCGCGAGGCCCCGGTGCTCCCGCGAAGGGCGGGGCGGCCGGGCAGGCGCTACCGAGACAGGAGTTGACGATCATGGCGAAGCAGGCGCAGATCGGGGTCACCGGGCTCGCGGTGATGGGCCGCAACCTGGCCCGTAATCTCGCGCGGCACGGTTACACGGTCGCGGTGCACAATCGCAACACCCAGCGGGTCGAGGACCTGGTGGAGCAGTTCGGCGACGAGGGCGACTTCGTGCCGGCGCGGAAGCCGGAGGACTTCGTCGCCTCGCTGGAACGCCCGCGCCGCCTGGTGATCATGGTGAAGGCGGGCGACCCCACCGACGCGGTCATCGACCAGTTCGCGCCGCTGCTGGACGAGGGCGACATGATCGTCGACGGCGGCAACGCGCACTTCGAGGACACCCGGCGCCGCGAGAAGGCGTTGCGGAAGCGCGGTCTGCACTTCGTCGGCACCGGCATCTCCGGCGGCGAGGAGGGCGCGCTCAACGGCCCCAGCATCATGCCCGGCGGCTCCACCGAGGCCTACGAGTCCCTCGGACCGCTGCTGGAGGACATCGCCGCCTCCGTCGACGGCCGCCCCTGCTGCACCCACCTCGGCCAGGACGGCGCCGGGCACTTCGTCAAGATGGTGCACAACGGCATCGAGTACGCCGACATGCAGCTGATCGCGGAGTCCTACGACCTGCTGCGCCGCGCGCTCGGTATGGAGCCCGCCGCGATCGCCGAGGTCTTCCGCACCTGGAACGAAGGACGGCTGGAGTCCTACCTGATCGAGATCACCGCCGAGGTGCTCGCCCACACCGACGCCCACACCGGCAGGCCGTTCGTCGACGTCGTGCTGGACCAGGCCGAGCAGAAGGGCACCGGGCGCTGGACCGTGCAGACCGCCCTGGACCTCGGTGTCCCGGTCAGCGGCATCGCCGAGGCGGTCTTCGCCCGCTCGCTGTCCGGCCACGCCGACCTGCGCGAGGCCGGCCAGGACCTGCCCGGCCCCTCCGGCACGCTGTCCGGCGCGGAGGCCGACCGGTTCGCCGACGACGTCGAGCAGGCGCTGTACGCGTCGAAGATCGTGGCGTACGCCCAGGGCGTGCACCAGATCCAGGCCGGCAGCGAGGCGTACGGCTGGAACATCGACCCCGGCGCGGTCGCGGCGATCTGGCGCGGCGGCTGCATCATCCGCGCCCGGTTCCTCAACCGCATCACCGAGTCCTACGAAGGCGGCCACGCGCCGGCTTCCCTGCTGACCGCGCCCTACTTCCGCGACGCGATCGGCGACGCCCAGGACGCCTGGCGGCGCGTGGTGGCCACCGCCGCCCGGCTCGGCGTCCCCACCCCGGGCTTCTCCGCCGCGCTGTCCTACTACGACGCCCTGCGCTCCCGCCGACTGCCCGCCGGCCTGATCCAGGGGCAACGCGACTACTTCGGCGCCCACACCTACCGCCGCACCGACACCGACGGCACCTTCCACACGCTGTGGGGCGCGGACAGGACCGAAACCGAGAGCTGACCCGCCACCGGCCCACCGCACGAACCCGCGACACGGCACGCACGTCCGACCTCCTCGTCGGGGACGGCGCCGTGGTCGATGGACCCGGCCGCGATCAGGCGCGGGCCGATGGCCGCGGTGCGAGCGGTGGCGCGCTGCGGGGCTGCCGGTCCGCGGTCGACCGCGGTGAGCATGCAGGCCGGCAGGACGATGCGGTGCGGAAGGATGCCCTGGTACACGACCTGGGCGAAGGGCTCGGGACGGCGGGGGCGCCGGGTCGGCAGGGACCGCGGGGCGTGCCCGCCCGGTTCTTCCAGAAGCCGGGCGAACGGGGTGAGCAGGACCAGCGGGTCACCGCGAAGGGTGCCGGTGTCCGGCGGTGTACCGTCAACTTAAGAAACAAATTTGTTCTCTATTCACGGGAGTTCCGCACCATGGACGCACGCCTTGAGGACCGCGCCGCGATCGCCGATCTGATGACCGGCTGGATGCACCGCGACCTGAGCGAGTGGGACCAGCTGCGCGCCCTCTTCCACCCCGGGGCCACGATCGCGATCACCTGGTTCGACGGCTCGGCCGCCGACTTCGTCGAGGGATCGGCCCGCATGGGCGCCTCCGACCTGCGCAGCAAGCACGTCATCACCAGCCCGTCCATCACCTTCAACGGCGACCGGGCCCTGGTGCAGACCAACGCGATGATCATCGCCGAGAACACCGCCCTGGAACTCGGCGCCACCGCCCACAACCGCTTCCTGGACCAGGTCGAGAAGCGCGACGGCGTCTGGCGCATCAGCCGCCGCGACAGCAGCTACGACATGAGCTGCTTCACCTTCCTCACGAAGGTGCAGGAGATCGACGAGAAGGAGGTGCGCCGCTTCCCGCGCGAGTACGCCGCCCTGGCGTACCTGCTGGAGAAGTCCGGCTTCCCGATCGTGCGCGAGTTCCCCACCCGCGACAGCGCCCTGGAAGCCGGGATCAAGGCAGCCGGCACCGCCTGGCTCGGCGATGCCTGACCGCTCCCCCGCCGTCCCGCGCCACCACCCACCAGGGCCCCGCTGGTCCTCGAGCAGCGGCGAACAGTGGCGGCGGGCCGGCGACCCCGCGACCGGGTTTCGCGGGGCCCCGCCGCCGTCGGAGCCGTCCCCCGCAGCTCTGCGTCATGACCGCGCCGCGTCCCCTGTCAGCCGGACGCAGGGGCGCGGCCGGTGATGCCGTCGTGGTCGACGAGCAGCTCCCGCGGTCCGCGCAGCAGCATGGTGGGCCGGTAGGGCGGCGGGTCGGCGACGAGGCGGGGGGCGGTCAGACGGGTGGCGATCGCGCTGAGTGCCGCCTGCGCCTCCATCCTGGCGAGCGCGGCGCCCACGCAGTAGTGCACGCCGCCACCGAACGCGAGGTGGGCGTTGTCCGGCCGCTCCGGCCAGAAGCGGTCCGGATCGGGGAACCGGAGCGGATCGCGGTTGCCGGCCGCCAGCAGCAGCAGGACGCGGTCGCCGGGTTCGACGGTCTGCCCGCCCACCTGGATCGGGGCCGTGGCGTGCCGGCCCGTCATCTGTACCGGCGGGTCGAACCGGAGCACCTCCTCCACGACGGCCGGGGCGAGGCCTGGATCGGCGCGGAGCCGGGCGAGGACGTCAGGGTGGCGCAGCAGGGCCAGCGTGCCGTTGGCGACGAGGTTGACGGTCGTCTCGTGGCCGGCGATGAGCAACAGGCCGAGGGTGGCGCCGAGTTCGAGCGTGTTCATCCGGTGCGCCGGGTCGCCCTCGGTCAGCAGACCGGAGATCAGGTCGGCGCCCGGATCGGCCTGCCGCCGGGCGATCATCGGCAGCAGATAGGCACGCCAGTCGCGGCGGGTCACCTCCAAGTCGGCGATCTGCCGGGCCGAGAGGGATTCCACCGGGTCCAGGCCCCGGGTCAGGCGGGTGGCGAAGGAGTGGAAGACCGGCTCCTCCTCGCGGGGGACGCCGAGCAGTTCGCAGATCACGCCGACCGGCAGCGGGTACGCCACCGACTCGACGATGTCGAGCCGCCCGGGGCCGCCGCCGGCCGCGTCGAGCAACTGCCCTACCGCGGCCTCGATGTGCGGGCGCATGCCCAGGATGCGGGGGACGAGCTGGTGCATGGTCTGCTCGCGCAGCGTGTCGTGGTGCGGCGGGTCCAGCGACAGGAACGGGCCGGCGAAGGGCAGGCCGTCGGAGCCCAGCGGCGCGTCCGGACCGCCGTGCGGGGCGTCGTCCCGCGCGGACAGCCGCGGGTCGCGCAGCAGCCTGGCGATGTCGGTGTGCCGGGCGACCAGCCACGTGTGGGCGTCGAGCCTCTGGACGGGTTCGGCGGCCAGTTCGGCGAAGAGCGGGTAGGGGTCGTGCCGGTTGGCCTGGTCCATGAGCCGGCCGTACGCGGCCGCGGCGGGCAGGGGTGCGGTGGTGGTCACGGGCGTGCTGCTCCTTCGAGGATCGGGGAGGGGGTGGCGAAGGCCGGTGAGTCGGTGGCATCGATCCGGGGCGGGAACGCCGCCCGTTCGGTGATCAGCGCCCGGTAACCGTCCATGACGCGGGGCGAGTCGACCGAGACCGCGCCGACGGTCACACCGTCGCGGCCGTAGACGGCGACGAACGAGCGCCGGTCGAAGCCGCCCTGGGCCAGGACGACGTGGTCGGCGAGATGCGGCAGGCCGACGGACTTGATGTTCATACCGAACTGGTCGGACCAGAAGGCGGGCACCGCTTCGTTGAACCGCACCCCGTGCGGGGCGCGGGTCAGGTTGTGCGCGGCGGTCTCCGCCTGGTCGACCGCGTTGCCCCAGTGCTCCAGCGCCGTCGGAGCGCCGTCGAACAGCGGGTGCCGCCAGCGGGCGACGTCCCCGACGGCGTACAGGCCGTCGACGACCGCGCCGTCGGTGTCCAGCACGCGGCAGGCCGGGTCGCAGTGCACGCCGCGCGCGTCGACGGCCAGGCCGCTGCCGTGCAGCCATTCCACGTTGCGCAGCGAGCCGGACGCCACGACGGCGACATCGGCGTCGACGACGTCGCCGTCGGACAGCCGGGCCTGCCGCAACCGCCCCTGCCGGTCGCCGACCAGCGCGGCGACCGTGGTGCCGACCCGCAGGTCGACCCCGTGGGCGCGCTGCCGCACGCCGATCGCCGAGCCGACGGCGGTCCCCAGCGCGCCGGCCATCGGTGCGGCGCCGCGGTGCACCAGCGTGACCGCCAGTCCGAGGTCGCGGCAGCTCGACGCCACCTCGGAGCCGGTGAACCCCGCCCCGACGACCAGCACCCGGTCCGGCCCGGCGGCCAGGTCGGCCCGGAGCCGGTCGGCGTCGTCCCGACCGCGCAGTACGTGCACGCCGTTCAGCGCGGCCTGCTCGGCGACCGGCCAGGGCCGCGCCCGGACGCCGGTGGCGATCACCAGGCGGTCGAAGCCGACCGAGCCGCCGTCCGCCAGCCGCACCAGCCGGCCGGCCCGGTCCAGGCCGGTCGCCGCGACGCCCAGCAGCCACCGCGCGGCCAGGTCGGACGTCCGCAGCGCCAGCCGGCCCGTGCCGATCCGGCCCGACAGCACCGTCTTCGACAGCGGGGGCCGGTCGTAGGGCTCGTGGGGCTCGTCGCCGATCAGCACCAGTTCGCCGGTGAAGCCGCCGGCGCGCAACGACTCGGCGGTGCGCAGTCCGGCCAGGGACGCGCCGACGATGACGATCCGTTCCCGGTGCGCGCTCATCGCACCCCGCCCGCCGCCGGCGCCGGGACGGCCTCGGACGGCCGGCCGAGGGTGATCGCCCGCACCGGGCAGGCCAGCGCCGCCCGCTCGACCGCCTGCTCGTACCGGGCGTCCGGAACGTGGTCGTATTCCAGCGATTCCCCACCCCGGAAACGGAACACCTCGGGTGCGGCGTAAACGCACTGCCCATAACTCTGGCAGCGGTTCAGATCGATGACGACGTGCACGAAATCCTCCTCGGTCCACGAATTTCCCCGGTCGGCCGCTCCCGTGCTGTACCGGAATCGGCCGTCCGTACCGGCCCTTTCGGTTCCGGTGCCACGACGCTATGTCCGCGAGGTCCGCCCGGTCTTGGGCCGTACGCCGTAGCTGCGGGTGGAGATCTCTCCACCCGCAGGTCAACGGCGGCCGCCCGCCGCCTCCTTGGGTGGGTGTAGCTCTCCACCCGGGGGTGGAGAGCGGCTCCACCGGGAGATACAGCACCGGGCCGAGGACGGCGAAGGTGAACGCGCCTACGTTGGGTGGCAGTTGAACCGCACCGCAAAAGAGCCCGGCACGACGCGCAATCCGCCGGGCGTCATTTCCGCGGGGAGGACGGCTCCCGCGCCGGTGAGAGGAATGCTTTCCCATGACCTACCTTCGGGGTTTCCTGCCCTGGATCACCTTTTCCGTTCTGTCGACCGTCGGGTGGCAATGGGGTGCCGCGGCCGCGCTCGCCGGCAGCGTCCTGCTCCTGCTCTCCGGCCGCCGCCGGGGCACGGGCGGCGACGCGCAGATCCTGGACTTCGGCACGATCGCCTACTTCACCGCGCTGACCGCCTTCGCGTTCGCCGATCCCCACTCGCCCCTCCAGACGTACGACGGCGCGCTGTCCTCGGCGTGGCTGGCGCTGATCGCCTGGAGCAGCCTGGCCGTCCGCCGCCCGTTCACCCTCGGCATCGCCCGGCAGCGCACCGCGCCGGAGGTGTGGGACACACCGCTGTTCCGGCGGACCAACGTCGTCATCACCCTCGTGTGGACGGTCAGCTTCAGCTACGCCGCGGCCGCCGGGTACCTGTGCGACGCCCACCACGCGGCCGGCCTGCTGAAGGCCGCCAACCAGGCCGTCGGATTCGGCGTCCCCGCCTGCTTCACCCACTGGTACTCCGCCCGGGTCCGGGCCCGCAGGACCACGGCCGGCCGGCTCGTGCCCTCGGCAGAGCTGTAGGGCCGCACCTGCCGTGCGCACCGCATCCGCCCGAACCGAACCGAAAGGCGATGACGCCATGTCCCACGTCCCGGCAGCGGGCCCGGTGCTCCCCCGTACGGCCGCCGGCCGCGCCACCACCCGGCCGCGCCGGCCGTCGGCGGCGGTGCTGGTGGTGCTGTGCGCGGCACAGTTGATGACCTCCCTGGACTCCACCGTCGTGAACGTCGCGCTGCCGGCCGTGCGGCGCTCGCTCGCGCTCTCGCCCGCCGGGATGCAGTGGGTGGTCGACGGCTACACCCTCGCCCTGGCCGCCCTGCTGCTGCTGGGCGGCCGGCTCGCCGACGTCCTCGGCCGCAAGCGGACCTTCCTGCTCGGCCTGGGGCTGTTCACCCTGGCGAGCCTGGCGGGCGGCTTCGCACCGGACGCCGCGGCCCTGGTGGCTGCCCGCACGGTGCAGGGCGCCGGCGCGGCGATCCTGTCGCCGGCGACGATGAGCCTGCTGACAGCCGCCTACCCCGACCCGGACCGGCGCCGGCGTGCCTTGGGCGTGTGGACGGCGGCCGCCTCGTCCGGCGGGGCCCTGGGGGCGGTGCTGGGCGGAGTGCTCACCCAGACGCTTGGCTGGCACTGGGTGCTGTGGGTCAACGTACCGGTGGGACTGGCGGTGTTCCGGGTGGGCGCGCGGGTGCTCACCGAGGCCGGCCGCCGCCCGCACGGCCTGTCCCGGTTGGACCTGCCCGGCGCGCTGACCGTGGGCCCGGGCCTGGCGGCCCTGGTCTACGCCGTGGTCGGCACGGGCACCACGTCGTGGACCTCGCTCCGCACCCTGCTGCCCGCGGCGGCCGGCGTCACGCTGCTCGCCGCGTTCGTCGTCGTCGAACGGCGCGCGAAGTGCCCGCTGCTGCCCCTGGGGCTGTTCCGGCTGCGGGCCGTCGCCTGCGCGAACGGCCAGGCGCTGCTGATGGGCGCGGGGATCTCCGCGATGTTCTACTTCCTGTCGCTGTACCTGCAGACCGTGCTGGGGCTTCCGCCGCTGCTGGCCGGCGTCGCCTTCATGCCCGGCAGCCTGGGCATGCTCGCCGGCTCCGCGCTCGGCACTCGGCTGATCGCCTCGCTCTCGCCGCGCCTGCTGCTGGGTGCGGCCGGGATGCTGGCCCTCGGCGGTGTGCTGTGGCTGTCGGCGGTGCCGGTCGGCGGCAGCTACGCGACCGACGTCCTGCCGCCCGTCGTCCTGGCGACGCTGGGCGTCGGCATGGGGTTCGTGCCCATCACCACCGCGGCCGTCCAGGGCGTCGCCGCGACCGGCCTGGGGGTGGCGACAGGTCTGCTGAAGACCTCGCAGGAGGTCGGCTCCACGGTCGGGCTCGCGGCGCTGGCCACGGTCGCCACCTCCGTCACCGCCCGCCCGCTCGCGGCGGCCGCCACCGGCGCGGCCCGGCTGGCCGCGGTCGCCGGGGGCTACCACGCGGCGCTCCTGGCCGCCGCGGGACTCGTCCTGCTGGAGATCGGCGTGGTCATGGTCATGCCCCGGCTCACCACGGGCGCCGGTGCCCGTACCGCCGCCCCGGTCCTGTCGGGTGCCCCGGCCCGCTGAGCCGAGCCGGCTCCCCGCCGGCCACGGGCGCCGGCTGCCGCCCCGCGCCACGCCCGCAGCCCCGGCACCGCCGCCCCGCGCCGCGCCCGCCGCCGCGGGGGGTGCCCCGCCCTGCGGCGCAGTCGGCCGCGGTGCGTCTCTCCCCCCACGGGTGGAGGCCCTTCTCCACCCGGAGATACGGCGCTCGGTGCACGACGCCGGGGCCGCCCGCTCATAGCCTCGTTGATGTCCAGATCGTTCGTGTTCCCCCGGAGAAACGGAGACCGTGATGAGTGAGCCCCTCGAGATCGTGCTGATCCTGGCGGCGATCTGCTACGTGATGCTGCGGCGCATGATGGGTGAGCCCGCGCAGGCCAAACAGATGCTGGTACTGCCGCTGGTACTGGGCGGGATCGGGCTGTCCGACGTGTCGGGGCAGGTCGCGACGCCCACGTCGGCGGTCTTCCTGGTGGCCACCGCCGGGATCAGCGTGGTGTTCGGTGTGCTGCGGGGCATGACTGTCCGGCTCGCGGAGCGCGACGGGGTGGCGTTCGTGCGGTACACCGGCCTCACGGTCGCCCTGTGGATAGCCAACCTGCTGGTCAAGTTCGGGGCGAACGCCGCGCTGAAGGCCCTCGACGCCAAGGACGCCGGCGCGCTGGGCAACAGCCTGCTGCTGACGCTGGGGGCCGGCATGCTGGTGGAGGGGCTTGTGGTGCTGTACCGGGCGCTGCGCAGCGACCACCAGGTGATGTGGTCGAACAAGGACGACGCCCCCCGGCGGATGTCCCCGTTCCTGGACGGCCTGCGCGACTCCCTCAACGGCCGCGACGCCGCCGGGAATCCGTCGGCCGAACCGTACCGGTACGGTGATCGGCGCGACGGTGTCCACTCCGTCGTCTCCCACCTCGGGAACAGCCTGCGCGACGAACGTCGCTGATAGGGGCCCTCGACATGACCTCGTCCCGGCACCCCGACCCGCAGCCGCAGCCCCGGCCGGCGGGCCGGGCGCCGCTGTCCGGTCCGAGCCGCGAACGGGTCGAGGAAAGCCTGCCCCGGGTCTTCCTGCTGCTCGTCACGATCGCCGGCACCATCGTCCAGTGGCCCGCCGGCCGGATCACCCTGCCCGCGCTGGCCCTGCCGTTGTTCGTCCTGACCTCACTGGCCGCCCTGGGCACCCTGCCGTCGTGGACGCGGCTGACGGACCGGCAGCAGAACGCCGCGGCCGCCGCCTACGTGCTGCTCGGCTCGCTGCTGCTGCCGTTGGCGCACGACACGACGACGGCCTCGCTCTTCCCCTACATGGCCTGTGCCGCGGCCGGCACGAAACTCACCTCCCGCCGCACGGCGGTCGGCATCGCGGTGTCCGGCGCGGTCGTGGCCGCCGCGGCCACCGCACTGGTCGAACACCTCAACCCCGGGACGTCCCAGTGGCCCTGGTGGATCGCGCTGACCGTCGGGCTGCCCGTCTACATCGGCATATCCCGGCGCGACCGGTCGGAGGCCCTGCTCAACGCCCGCCGGGCGACCGACGAGGCACGGCGTGCCACCGCGTCCGAGGCCCGGGAGGCCGCCCTGGAGGAGCGCGGGCGTATCGCCCGCGAGATCCACGACGTCCTCGGCCACTCGCTGTCCGGCATCGCCATGCAGCTTGACATGGCCGACGCGCTGCGCGGGAGCGACCGCCACGAGGAGGCGGACACCGCCGTGCGGCGTGCCCGCGCCCTCGCCGTCGACAGCATCAGCGAGACCCGGCGCGCGGTGCAGGCCCTGCGCGAGGACACCCTGCCGCTCCCGCAGACCCTGCGCCAGATGGCCGAGAACAACTCCGCCGCCTTCGAACTCGCCGGTGATCCGGCGCCGTTGCCGCCCGAAGCAGCCCACACCGTGGTCCGCGTCGCGCAGGAGGCGCTCACCAACGCCATAAAATACGCACCGGGCGCCGCCCGCGCCCTGCGCCTGGGTTTCGCCGACGACCGCACCACACTGACCGTCAGCAACACCGCCGCCACCGGCGCACCCCGCGCGGAACTCGCCGGCGGCACCGGCATGGGCCTGGTCGGCATGCGCGAACGCGTCGCCCTCCTCGGCGGCACCCTGCACGCCGGCCCCCGGGGCGAGGGGTGGACGGTAGAACTGGAGATACCTCGATGAGCCCGATCAAGCTGGCCGTGGTCGACGACCAGGCGACCATCCGGGAGGCACTGGCGGTGATGCTCGACCTCGAAGCGGACGTCGACGTCGTCGGGCGGGCCACCAACGGCGCCGAGGCGGTGGAACTCGCGGCCGAGCACCGGCCGGACGTCGTCCTGATGGACCTGAACATGCCGGTCATGAACGGTGTCGAGGCGACCCGGCTCATCCGGCAGGCCGACCCCGACGTCACCGTCCTGATCCTGACCACCTTCGACGACGACGAGTCGATCCTCGCCGCGCTCCAGGCCGGCGCGAGCGGCTACCTGACGAAGGAGGCCGGCCGGGCCACGGTCCTGCAAGCGGTGCGCAGTGCGGCCCAGGGCCAGACCGTGCTCGCCCCCGAGGTGCAGCGCCGCCTGCTCGCCCTCGCGTCCCGCCCCACCGGCACCACGCCGTCCGACGACGTGGCGTGCGGGCTGACCGCCCGCGAGCGCGAGATCCTCCAGCTGATCGGTGAGGGGCTGCGCAACCCGGAGATAGCCCAGCGGCTGGTGATCAGCGAGGCCACGGTGAAGACCCACATCAACAACCTGTTCGCCAAGGCCGGCTTCCACTCCCGGGCCGACGCGGTCCGCTACGCACTGCGCGGGCGGCCCGCCGACCGGGGCGGGCACCCGCTCCTGTAGCCAGCGCCACCACGGGGTCGTCCCGACGCGTCCCAACCGCGCGGCTCCCGCGCCCTGCTTCCGCGACGCGCAGGACGCCTGGCGGCGCGTGGTGGCCACCGCCGCCCGGCTCGGCGTCCCCAGCAGGAGGCCGTCGGCGGCGGCACCGGGCGCCACACCGCCGCGTTCACCCAGGGGGACGAGGCCGGACAGGCAGCCACCCGGTCCACGAGATCCGCCTCGTATGCCGAAGCCGCATGGGCCCGGCTGTTTTCGTCTTTGCCGGCGTACCTGGACGGCGGCAGGGTGCCGGTCATGACTTCTTCGAGACAACGGGTGACCGCGCTGGCGGCACCCCTTCTGCTGGTGTCGGGCCTGCTCGCCGGATGCGGCGCGGGACAAGCGCCGGCCACGACCCCGTCCTCCGCAGCCTCCGTATCGACCGCGTCAACACCGTCCACCGCGTCATCCGAGTCGACGGACACCGGCGTCCGGGCCGCGTTAGCCGCGTTGGAACGCGCCCACCATGCCCGGCTCGGCCTGTTCGCACTCGACACCGGTACCGGACGGACGCTGACCTACCGCCCGGACGAACGGTTCGCCCACTGCTCGGTGTTCAAGGCGCTGGAGGGCGCGGTGCTGCTGCGGCGGGAGTCGGACGCCCAGCTCGACCACGTCGTCCGCTACCGCGCGGCGGACCTGGCGGCGTACTCCCCGATCACCGGCAAGCACACCGGTACGGGGATGACCGAGCGCCAACTCATCGCCGCCGCCATGGACTACAGCGACAACACGGCCGCCAACCTCCTGCTCGACCACCTCGGCGGCCCGCACGGCCTGGAGTCGGACCTCCGCGCCCTGGGGGACGAGACCACCCACAACGACCGCCCCGAGCCCGAGGTCAACGAGGCCACGCCGGGCGACCTGCGTGACACCAGCACCCCGCGCGCCCTCGGCACCGACCTGCGCCGCTTCGCGCTGGGCGGCACACTGCCGCGGCAGCGCCGGGAGGAGTACACCGGCCTGCTGAAGAAGAACACCACCGGCGGCCCCTTCATCCGCGCGGGCGTTCCGAAGGGCTGGACGGTCGGCGACAAGACCGGCAACGGCGGCTACGGCACCCGCAACGACATCGCCGTCCTGTGGCCGACGCGTGGCGCCCCGATCGTGCTGGCCGTCATGTCCGACCGCGGAACGCAGAACGCCCGCTCCGACGACAGCCTGATCGCGGACGCCACACGGATCGCGCTGAAGGCGCTGCACCGATGAGGAGTACCGGAGCGGAACGCCGCGCCTGACGCGGCCGGAGCACATCCCGGCGGCGGGGACTGCGAACGGGCGGCCATGGCCGCCCATATCGCCCCGTAGGGTTCCATGCGAGGAATCCCGGGAATTCGGGGCATTTCAAAGTCCGTTCGAGTTCCATTGATTGACGCATTGTCAGGCGTCCGGTACGGTACAGGCAATTCTGGGAGATTCCGAATACCGGTCGATCGGCCTACGCGATCCGATGAATCACGGATCACGGCCTTTCCCCGCGCAGGCCCCGGGAGGCGGGGGCCGCCATCGATATTGGTGAACAGCCTTTTCTGATCGGCATGGACGCACGGGGAATTCCGCTCTTTCGACCCCGGGGACGACGCGTTCGACGAGAGCGTGCGAACCGGTACGGATCTCGTACCGTGCCGCGCACCGGCTGCCGGATCGATGTGCGGCGCCCGCTGCCCCGGCGGCCTCGGAACAAGCTCCCCTGGACGCGACAGATTGGTTTCCGATCCGTGTACGACGCGATTGTTGTCGGCACCCGCTGTTCGGGTGCGTCGACGGCAGCCCTGCTGGCGAGGAAGGGCCACCGAGTTCTTGCGGTGGACAGGTCCTCCTTTCCCAGTGACGTCCTCTCCACGCATTTCCTGTGGCCGCATGGAATGTCCTACCTCAATCGCTGGGGACTGATGGACAAGGTGCTGGCCGCCACCCCGTCCCACACCGTCGTCAACCTGGTGAACGAGGGGATCGCGCTGTCCGGCGAGGTCCCGCTCGACCTGCTGCGCCAGCACTTCAAGGAGTTGCACCAGGACGACTCCGGCGTCGTCCAGCGGTACGCGTCGGTGCGGCGCAAGGTCCTCGACGAGATCCTGGTCGAGGCCGCCGTGGAGGCCGGGGCCGAGGTGCGCCAGGGGTTCGCCGTCGAGGACCTGCTGTACGACGGCGACCGGGTCGTCGGTGTGGTCGGCCGCACCAGGGGCGGGGAGCGGGTGGAGGAGCGGGCCCGCGTCGTCATCGGCGCCGACGGGCGCAACTCGATGGTCGCCAGGACCCTGCGGCTGCCCAAGCACGACCAGCGCCCCAAGTGCACGTTCGCCTACTGGAGCTACTTCTCCGGCTTCGACCTGACCACGGCGCAGCTGCACCGCCGCGGCCGCCTGGGCATGGCCGTGGTCCCGACGAGCTTCGGCCAGAACATGACGCTGGTGTGGGGTCCGAGCGAGTGGTCCAAGGAGTTCCGCGGCGACATCCAGGGCAACTTCCACAAGGCGCTGGACTTCATCAGCCCCGAGATCGGGGAACTGGTCCGCACCTCGGGGCGCCGCGAGGAGCGCTTCTTCGGCACCCTGGACCAGGCGGCCTTCCTGCGCCCGCTCGCCGGCCCCGGATGGGTCCTGGTGGGCGACGCGGAGTGCTTCAAGGACCAGTGCACGGCGACGGGCATGACCTACGCCTTCCGCGACGCCGAGCTGGCCTCCACCGCGATCCACTCCTGGCTGGCCGGGGAGCGGCCGCTGGACGAGGCGTTGAACGACTACCGCAGCCGCAGGCGCAGCCAGGTCGCCGCGGCCTACTACGACTACACCTGCACCCTGGCGGAGATGCAGACCCTGCGCCACGACGAACTCCAGCTCTTCGTCGCGCTCCGGAGCAACCAGGACGAGACCAACCGGCTGATCGCCACCCACGCCGACATCGCCCCGGTCTCGGAGTTCTTCCAGGCGTCGAACCTCTTCCTGCTCAACGACGCCGCCAAGCAGTCCTCGGACGCCTTCCCCATCTTCAACGATTTCGAGAACACCACCAAGAGTTACCGCCAGAACCTGTTCGCCTGATGCGGGCGCGTAGTGGGGAAGAGAAAGGAGAGGACCGTTGAATCAGGAGACCTCACCGCGTGAGGACGGCGAACTGGTCGGGGAGATCCTCGCCGCAGCCGATCTGGCCATCGGCCGATTGGACGGGCGCGGAGCCGAAGAGGTGCTGCGCGCCGACCCCGAGACCTCCCAGGTCCTGGCGGAGTGCGCGACCCGGATCGGGGAAGCGGCCCGCGAGATATCCGAGATGATGCGCAACTGGGCGTCCCACATTCCGTGGGAGGCATTCGAGGAACTCGGCACCAGCCAGAAGAGCGACATCGAGGTCGAGCGGCTGTGCGCCTTCCTGCGGGAGGAGTTCCCCAGGACCCGCGCGGACATGGAGGAGATGTGGGAGCCGGGGCACCTGCGCAACCCCGTCGACCCGGACGAGGAGTTCGCGCTCGACAAGAACGCCTATGACTTCTACCGGCCCGCCGGCCGGGACCTGATGCGGCGCACCGAGGACTTCCACGACTGGGTGGAGGCCCGCCGCCGCACCGAGACCTGGCAGTACTCGCGGGTGCTGGAACAGGCCCCGGGAAACAACGCCGTCATCACCAACGACCTGGGCCGGCGCACCCGCGGCATCAACTTCAACTCCCAGGACTACCTCTCCTTCAACGCCCACCCGGCGATCCGGGAGGCCGCGGCCAAGGCGCTGCGCGACTACGGGCCGCACAGCGCGGGCTCGCCGATGGTGCTGGGCAACACCACCATCTCCAACGAGCTGGAGAAGGAACTGGGCGAGCTGACGGGGGCCGAGCACGTCACCCTCTTCCCGACGGGCTGGGCGGCCGGCTTCGGCACCATCGCCGGCCTGGTCCGCCCCGAGGACCACGTGGTGATCGACCGGCTGGCGCACTCCTGCCTGCAACAGGGGGCACGGGCGGCCACCCGGAACGTCTACCGCTACGAGCACCTGAGCGTGGACGCGGTCCGCGGCCACCTGCGGGACATCCGGGCCCGCGACCCGCGCAGCGGAATCCTGGTCGTCACCGACGGCCTGTTCTCCGTGGACGCCGACTGGCCGGACCTGGCCGCGCTCCAGGCGGTCTGCCGGGAGCACGACGCCACGCTGCTGGTCGACGTCGCCCACGACCTGGGCGCCACCGGCCCGGGCGGGTCCGGGGTGATCGGCACCCAGGGCATGCTCGGTGAGGTGGACCTGGTGATGGGGGCCTTCTCCAAGAGCTTCGCCTCCAACGGGGGCTTCCTGGCCTCGAAGTCGCCCGCGGTGAAGCAGTACGTGAAGATGTTCGGCGGCTCGCACTTCTTCTCCAACGCGCTGTCCCCCATGCAGACCGCGGTGGTGCTCCAGGCGACGCGGATCATCCGCTCCCCCGAGGGGGACGAGCTGCGCGGAAAGCTCTTCCAGGCGATCGACGCGCTGCGCGACGAGCTGTCCGGCCGCGGGCTGACCTGCATGGGCGTCCCGTCCCCCATCGTCCCGCTGCTGATCGGTAACGAGAAGCTGGCCCGGGTCACCAACCGGCTGCTGTTCGACCAGGGGGTGCTCGCCTTCATGGTGGAGTTCCCGGTGACCCCGACCGGCTCGTCCCGCTTCCGGTTGCAGGTGCAGGCGGCGCACCGGCCCGAGGAGGCCCGCGAGGCGGCCCGGATCATCGATCGGTCCATCGCGGAGGCCCGGTCCTACCTGTCGAGCGCCTTCGGCAACGACCTGGTCTGACCCGCGCCGGACGAGGCGGCACGTCCCGCGGCGCGGCCCCGAGGAGGGCGCCGGGGCGCGGGACGTGCGGTGACCGCGATCCGGTCGGCAGGTGCCCGGCGGCGGCGAGGATCGCGGGACCGCCCGCCGCGATCGATCGATTGGGGCGTCTCACAACAGGCGGCGCCCCGGATCGGCTGCCGCAGCGGGCACCTCACCGCGAGCACTGCACCGCAGGCACTGCACCGGGCACCTCACCGCGAGCACCCTCACCCGATGCCTCACCGCGGGCGCCCTCACCCGGTGCCTCACCGCGGGCGCCGTGCCTCGGAGATCCGCCAGCCTGCTGACCGCACCCTACTTCCGCGACGCGATCGACGACGCGCGGGACGCCTGGCGGCGCGGGGTGACCACCGCCGCCCGACTCGGCATCCCCACCCCGGCATCTACGCCGTACCGTCCTACTGCGGACACGCTCGCCGCGGACGACCTGGCGGCCGCCGAAGGGGCCGACCCGGCAGGTGCGGCCGTCGGCAGCTGCTACGTCGAGGCCCAGCTGCGCCACCTCGAAAGGGAACACTGACAGCGAGGTGAACGCGCGCCCCATGTCGTATCGACAACCAGGCACCACACGTTGTTCCATGGCGATACGCCAACTTCCCTGCAGGCAAACGAGTTTGCCTGTGTGAGAGGCGCACGCCCGCGTGCGGTGGAGCGGTGTAGGCTCCCCCATCCGGGAAAAGAGTTCTTGACCGGTACGACCCGTGGGGGCAGGTCTTGGAAGGTGGAAAGGGACGGTTAGCCGGCGGTTCGACACGCCCGGCGAGCCGTGGCCGACGGCTGATCACCGCCGTGTCGGACCAGGCGCGGGACGAGAGCCTGTGGATACTGGCGCTGGCCATCCTGGCCGTGATCGCGCCCGTCGTACTTGGCGTCGTCGTTTTGACAGGCATGCATGACACGGACGTGCACTTGTCGGACGCGGCACGGACCGGGCATCGCTTGGACCACGGGCAGGTGGACGACCGCCTGACCTCGGACCTGATCGCCCTTCAGCAGGACGAGACGGCGCTCTTCCAGCGCCAGGTCGACTACGGCGGGCTGACAAGCCACGACCCGCATTACGACGTGGGCCGGGTCGAGGCGGACCTGGCGGTCGCCTCCGGGCCGGTCGGCGACTCCGCGAGGGCCCGGACGGATCTGACGACGATCGCCGACGAGCTGCCCCCCTACACCGAAGTAGAGGCCACAGCGGTCACCGACAACCAGCAGGGGAAACCGGTGGGCGCGGCCTATCTTCGGGCGGGGTTCGGCTACCTGAAGCAGCAGATACTGCCGAAAGCCGCGGACATCCGCGAGATCGAACAGAACCGGCTGCGAGCCGACACCGGACAGGCCGACGGCTTCCCCTGGTTGCTCGTCACGACGGTCGTCGTAGTGCTCGGCTGTCTGGTGCTCACGCACGAGGTCCTGGCCAGCCGCACGCACCGCCGGTTCAACGCGGGGGTGCTCATCGCCGGCGCGTTGATCCTCCTCCTCGGTGCGGGAGCGATCGCCACCAACCTGGCCAGCGGGCACGACGTGGAGACCAGGGTGCGGTCCCAAACGGACGCGGCCGTGCGCCTGACGAAGGTCCGGGACGACGCCGACCGCGCCGAGCTGGACGACGAACTGACCCTGGCCGACCATGACGAGGACTGCACGACATCGCCCCGGCCGCCCTTCACCGCGTTGTGCGACAACGAACAGGACGCGCAGGGCGTCCTGAAGACCGGCGGACCTCTGGTGAGGGATCTCGAGGCGGTCAGGTCGCTGCTGCCGGCGAGCGCGCAAACCGCACCGCAGCGGTGGTACACCGCGGAGGGCGAGCTGCCCATCCTGCAGAACCTGTCCGAGCTGGCCAACAAGCCGAGCGGAGGGAAACCGCCCCTCCGCTACGGCTCGTCGCAGAAGCTGTCCGTCCTGGACCCGTACACCGACCCTTCCAAGGCTCCCTCGACCTCGGCGTACTTCGCATCCGTGAACAAGCCGACGATGCAGGCGACCAAGCTGGCATGGAGCCGGTACACGGCGGCGGTGCGCGATGCCCGTGGCGGGCTGGGGACCCTCGCCTGGGCCGGCCTGTTCCTGGGCCTCGCGGCCGGGCTGGCGGCCGGGCTCGGATGTCGGCCGCGTGTCGTCGAGTACTGGTCCCGGGGAGAGGATGCCGCATGAGGCGCCGATCATCGGTGCGGTTCCGGGCTGCCGCCATCGGCGTGACGGTGCTGCTCGGCCTGACAGCCTGCTCGGCGACGCCGGCCGCCACGACGCCGGTGGTCTCCGTGCCCGAGCCGCTTCCGAGCGCACCGGTCGTGCCCCCGGGCACCGCCGCTCCCTCGCCGGTGACCTCGCACCTCTCGTCCTGCCCGTCCGGAAGCCCGGGGTCCGACCCGATCGCCAGCTGGCGCCCGCCGGCCACGATGCCCGAGCCCGGCGACATGCCGTCCGACACCGCGATGCGCAAGATCCAGCAGCGCGGGTACCTCATCGCGGGCGTCGACCAGGACGAATACCAGGTGTCCTACCGCAATCTGTCGCCGTCCCCCTCCGCACCGTCCTCATCCTCGCCAACCGGTGGCGACACCTACCAGCTGTACAAGGGCTTCGACGTCGACATACTGCACGCGATCGCCGCAGCCGTCTTCGGCCCCCGGGGAGCCGACCGGATCAAGTACGTGCCGGTAACCCAGGACTTCCGGCTGGGCGCCGCCAACCACGGCATCGTCGACGTGGTCGCCGACAGCGTCACGATCACCTGCCAGCGCTGGCAATACGTCGACTTCTCCACCGACTACCTCGACGCGGCCCAAAGGCTGCTCGTCAATGCGGACAACAAAAAGGCGGACGTCAGCCTCGACGACAAGAGGGTGCCGCACATCGAAGGGCTGCGCGGCGGCAAGATCTGCACGGTCGGCAGCACCACGTCGATCAACAATCTCACCGCACTGGAGCGCACCGGGGATTTCCGCGTGGTGGACGCGACCGACTGGTCCGACTGCATCATGCTGCTCCAGCGCGGCGCCGTGCAGGCGATGTCGACCGACGACACCGTCCTGCAGGGACTTCAGGCCCAGGACCCCTATCTCAAAGTCGTGGGCCAACGCTTCTCCTACGAACCGCACGGCCTGATTTTTCCCAATACCGACCCGTACTCGCACCGCAACTCCCAGTTCGTCGCCTTCGCCAACGGCGTGATCGCCGGGCTGGAACGACGGGGCAGCGACGAAGGCTGCCCGGAGCCCATGACTTCCACCGACCGCAGCTGCTGGGCCGCCATCTACCGCACCTGGCTCGGTCCGCAGCCTCCCTCCCCGCCAGTACCGGAGTACGCGCCATGACCGGGGCTAGCGGGCCGATACAGCCCGCCGCCGCGCTGTCCCGCAGGGACCTCGAGGGGGAACTGCAGGGGCAGCGCGAGTCGCTGCGGGAGAGGACGGCACGGCTGGAACGGCTGACCGCTAGGGCGCGCGAGCTGGGGATGGACAGCACCGGTGGTGCCACCAGAGCCAGCTGGCGGTCCGGGGACGCGCTGCGGAAGGCCGAGAAGCTCCTGGTCACCTGGGACTGCCAGCTACGTTCGGCCGGCCAGATGCTCGACGGACGACGCGGCTCCCAGGGCCCGCAGGACGCTGCCGGGGTCCTGCTGGGCCACACGGTCACACTGACAGCGGACCGGGTGCCCATGTCGGAGCAACGTCCGCCCGGGGCGGCCTCCAGCGAGCCGCGCAGAAGCCTCCGCCAGGTGGCGGAGTACGCCGACGAGGATCTACGCAGGGCGGAGAGCTGGCTCCGCGACGTCGCGGACGTCCGCAGAGCCGTCGGCCGGTTCCGGGACCTGCTGGCGGTGCCCGGCACCGGTGACGCCGTAAACGACTCCGGCGACGACCAGGCGGGGGCTGAGCGGCTCTGCGCGCAGGCGTGGGCCGACCCGCTGGGGATCGGCACGCGGAAGATCGTCGCGGCCGAACTGGCCTTCGCGCACCAGACGTACAAACAGCTCGCCCTCGCCATCAACCGGCTGGACGCGCAGGAGACGTACGCCCGCAGCCTGTCGGCGTCCGGGGGCTCGGCAGGCGCCGTTGTCCGGCTGGGCCCCGCGGCCCTGCTCGAACAGCTGCGCACGCTGGAGTCGCGGGGGGACGCCGAAGGGCGTTCGGATCCCGCGGGGATCGCCCGGCTCGCCGGGCTGATCGCGGCGGGACGCTCCTCCCGCGGGCCCCGGGTCCGCTCCTGCGTCAGGTCCGACTGTTCCGGCGGGGTCCTCGACGAGGACGGCATGTGCCCCATTTGTCAGCGGGAGCCGTGGCACCGGGAGGGCCGATGACCGCGTGCGTCAGGTCCAACTGCCCCGGCGGGGTGCTGGACGAGGACGGTATGTGCACCACCTGCCTGCGCGCCCCCGAGAGCGCCCGGCCGCTGGTACCGCACGACTCGGGGCGGCGCTGCCCGCGGGGGGACTGCGCCGACGGCACGCTCGACGAGACCGGCATGTGCGACCGCTGTCAGCGCGAGGAGCCGGCCGCCGGCTGGGTTCCGAAGGGCCACATCCCCCGGCGGCCGGCGGAGCCGCCGGTGTGGTGGGTGGCCGACAGCCGGCTGGTCGACGGGACCGGGGCCGGCGAACCGCTCACGACACCGGTCAGTTCGGTCCGCGACACCCTCGACCGCTCTAAGCTCGGCCTCGGTCTCGTGGACATCCCGGCACCACCCTCGGTCAGTCCGCAGGCCAGGCTGCTCGCGGATTCGGAGATCGTCGAACGCGAGCGGCGGTGCCCCAACCCCGGCTGTCGGGAACCGCTGTGGGACGAGGCGACCGGTTCCGAGCCGAAGAAGGGCCGGTGCGCGCACTGCAGCACCGACTTCTCCTTCCGCCCGGTCCTCGGCCATCACGAGGAGCTCGGTCCGCAGTACGTGATCGAGGGCTGCATAGGCTACGGCGGCCAGGGCCGCGTCTACCTGGCGCGTGACCTGAATCTCGACGACGAGTGGGTCGCCGTCAAAGGCGTGCGCGGGGACCGGGACGAGCGGGCGATGAACACCCTCGCCACCGAGAAGCACGCCCTCATCCGGGTCCGGCACCCCGACATCGTGGACATCAGGAACTTCGTCGCCCGGCGGCGCGAGGGGGACGACGACGGGCTCGACGTGTTCATCGTGCTGGAGTTCATCGCGGGCGTTTCGCTGGAGGAGAAGAAGCAGGTCTTCCCGCCCGGCGAGGCGATCTCCTACGTGCTGGCCGCGCTGCCGGCGCTCGGGTACCTGCACGACTCGGGGCTCGTCTACGGGGATTTCAAGCCGGCGAACGTGATGCACGTCGGCGACCGGGTCAAGCTGATCGACATGGGCGCGGTCCGGCGGATCGGTTCCCGGGTGAGGGACGAACTGTGGACCACCGAGGGCTTCAGTGCTCCGGAGGCACTCGACGGCCGCCCTTCGGCGGCCACCGACGTCTACACCGTGGGCCGGACGCTGGCGGTGCTCACGGCCGACTTCGACCCGAAGGACCCGCGGACCCGCCACCGGTTGCCGGAACCGGGGGACGTACCCGCGTTCGCCGCCCACGAGTCGTTCTACCGCTTCCTGCTGAAGGCCACGGCCGAGGCCCCGCGGCACCGCTTCACCTCCGCGGCCCAGATGGCCGAGCAGTTGTCCGGCGTGCTGCGCGAGGTGGTGGCGCTGGAGGAGGGCCGCGACGACGCGGGACCGGGTTCGGTGCCTTCGCAACTGTTCACCTACGAACGGGCGGCCACCGGCACCGGGACGCTCGAAGAGGTGCGCACCAGCGGGGTCGGCCAGGTGCTGCCCCTGCCCCACCCCGACCCGGACGACCCGGCCGCGGTCAGCCTGTCGGCGCTGCGCGAGATCGCGCCGCGCGAGGCCGTCCGGGACTTGGGGGCACTGCCGCGGTCCCCCGAGGTGGCCTTCCGGCTGGTGGTCGCCCACCTCGACGACAGCGACCCCGGTTCGGCCCGGGAGGTGCTGGACACCGTGGCGCAGCGGGACTGGCGGTACGCGTGGTACTCGGGGCTGGTGGAGCTGGCGCAGGGAGCGGCTCGTGCGGCGTGGCAGAGGTTCGCCGCGATCCGCGACGCGCTCCCCGGCGAGCTGGCCCCCAAGTTCGCGCTGGCGGTGTGCGCCGAGGCCATGCAGGAGTTCGAGCTGGCCCGCCACTACTACCGGACGGTCTGGCGCACCGACAAGGCGTACGTCTCGGCGGCGTTCGGGCTCGCGCGCACCTACCTCCCGGAACGCGACGAGGATCCGCGCCACAGGCGGATCGAGGTGCTGGAGACCGTCCCCCGCGAGCACCACCGCCACGTCGAGGCCGCCCAGGAGGCGCTGTGGCTGCGGCTGGGGAGCCCGCGCCTGGACGCGGCGGGGCTGCGCGAGGCCGCCCGGCGGCTGGAGCGGCTGAGTCCCGAGCCACACACCAGCGAGTACCTGCCGCTGCGAACCGAGGTCCTCGAAGCCGCACGCAGGCTGCTCGCCGAGGATCCCCGGGCGTTCGGCACCGAGGACATCCTCCAGGTAGCCGTGGACGACACGGCGTTCTGTGAGGAGCTGACCCGTGTCTACCTGGAGCGGCGCCGTTCCGAGCCGAACCGGCGCGCCCGAGTCGCACTGGTCCGCAAAGCACACGCCACGCGCCCGTGGACCCGCTGGTGAGGAGAAGCATGACGGACGAGACGCCCGCGACCCCCTTCGCTGTGAAGGTGCATCAGAACCCGTACCTGGCGGTGGGCGAGCGGACGCTGCACGCGGTGGTGGGCGTCGAGGCGTCCGGCGCGGCCGGGGGGTTGGCCCACGGGGAGCCGCTGACGAGGGCGGAGGTCGTCATCATCGACACCTCCGCGTCGATGTCCGCGGAAAAACGGCTCGACAAGGCACGCGAGGCCGCCGCCGTGGCCGTCGACACCCTGGTCGAGGGTACGGAGTTCGCGGTGATCGCCGGCTCCGACGAGGCCACCCAGGTCTACCCCCGCCAGGGTCTGGCCCGCGCCTCGGAGCGAACCCGCCAGGAGGCCCGGCGCGCGTTGCGGGACGTGCGCGCTGCGGGCAGCACCAGCATGAGCACCTGGCTATCCCTGGCGGACAGCCTGCTGGCCGGCTCGGCCGCCCGCAAGAAGCACGCCGTGCTGCTGACGGACGGGCACAACACCGAGGGCGAACGGCCCTTGGCCGCCGCGCTGAAGGCGTGCGAGGGCCGCTTCGACTGCGACTGCCGCGGCATCGGCACGGACTGGAGCCCACGCCAGGTAGCGACCATCACGCACGCCCTGAACGGGGCGTGGCAGCCGGTGGCCTCACCCCAGCTGCTGGCCGAGGACTTCCGCGCGTTGACGGCGGCCTCGATGGCCAAGCACACCGCCGGGGTGGAGCTGCACGTCGCGCCGGGGCTGACCACGCGCATCGTCTCCTTCGGCCAGGTCAGGCCGGTCGTCGAGGACCTTACCGACCGGGGTTCGCCGGTCGGTGAGGGCGTGACCCGCTACCCGCTCGGCTCGTGGGGGGTCGAGAGCCGCGAGTACGTGCTGGAGCTGGAGGTCGACCAGTCGGTGTACAGGATCGAGAACGAGAGCAGGGCGGGCGCGGCCCTGCTGAAGCTCGTGGCCGCCGGGTCCGGCGAACCGGTCCTGTCCAGGGCCCACCGGGTGTTCGCGATCTGGACCTCCGACTTCCGCAAGAGCGGACCGATCGACGCGAAGGTCGCCGAGGCCCTCGGCCAGCAGGAACTGCAACACGCCGTCAGCACCGCCCTGGCCCTGCTCGACGAGCCGGCGGACGACGCGGAAGCCCGCGAGAAGTTCGGCAGGGCGGTGGCACTCGCGTACAAGGCCGGGCAGCACGGCCTCATCGAGCACCTGTCGCACATCGTGGACATCGTGGACCCGCTGCTCGGAGACGTGCGGATGCGGCCTCGGGAGGAGATCAACCGGCTGGACCGCATCTGGTCCGCGCACCTGTCGTCGCAGGCCTCGCCCGGCCGCTCGGCGAGGGCGATCCGTGAGGCCGACGGAGACCGGTGAGCGCGCGTGGCGCCCTGCCGGGCGCGTTCGGCGGCCACCCGGGCCCGGTCCTCGCGCTGGCGTACGGACCGGACGGCGTCCTGGCCAGCGGCGGCTGGGACGGGACGATCCGGTTGTGGGACACCTCGGGCGGCGGCCGGGCGCTCGACGTGCTGCGCGGGCACGCCGGACTGGTACGGGCCCTGGCGTTCGTGCCGGCTGACGGGCTGCTGGTCAGCGGCGGGCGGGACCGCACGGTGCGCCTGTGGGACCTGTCCGCGCCGTCCCGGCCGGTGACCGTGTGGCACACCGATCAGTCCGTGGTGGCGGTGGCGGTCAGCGGCGACGGGGCGTGGATCGCGGCGACGGACCGGGCGGGCCAGCTCCACGTGTGGGACCGGTCCTCCCCGCCTGGCGCACCGGCCGCCGTGTCCGGGCCGGGCCTCAGCGCCCCGGTCTTCGCCCCCGGCGGGACCGACCTGGTGACGGCGGACTCCGAGGGCCGGCTCCTGGAATGGCCGTGGTCGCGCCACGAGGTGCCCGTCCCGCTCACCGCCACCGCGCCGGGACGCGTCGGCTGCCTGGCCTTCTCGGCCGCCGGCGACCGGCTCGCGGTCGCCGGTGTCGGGGGCGAGGTGGAGGTGCGGCCCTGGCCGTTCACCGCCGGTAGCACGTGGGACGGGAGCGGGGCGGAGGCGCCGACCAGGACGCACGCGCTCGCGTACACGCCCGATGGCACCGCGCTGGCCTGCGCGGAGGACGACGGGACAGTCAGGATCCGCGACCTGGCGGGCGGCCGGGGACGGGTCTTCCCGCTCAGCCACACCGGTGCCGCCTACGCGGTGGCCTTCTCCCCGGACGGCGCGCGACTGGCGAGCGCCGGCGACGACGGCTTCATCCGGGTCCACGACCCGGTCGGCGACGCGGTACCGCTGGACCTGCTCGGACACACCAGCGAGATCATGTCCGTCGCTTACCACCCCGCCGGCGGGCTCATCGCCACCGGTGACGTCGACGGGGTGGTGCGGGTGTGGGAGACCCGCCTGGGCGAACTCGTCACGTCACTGCCGGGAGAGCGGGCATGGGTCGAGTCCCTGGCCTTCCTGGAGGGCGGCCGGCTGCTGGCCGCCGGGACCGACAACGATCAGCGAGTCTGGCGAACGGACGGGTTCGAGGAATTGTCCGGGGGCTCCCCCGAGTACGACCGGGTCGCCGGTGCCGTGCCCGGCGACCCGGATCCCGCCGCCGGGTGGCTCTACGGGCCTGCCCCAGAACCGTCCCGGCCCGGTGGCCGCCCACGGCTCGCCCTCTCCCCCGACGGCCTCCTCGCCGCCACCGCCCACGACGACGGCGTCGTCCGGCTGCGGGACGCGCGCACCGGCGAGGTGCGCCGCATCCTGGCCCGGCACACCGGCACCGTGCGCGGCGTGGCGTTCGCCCCGGACGGGGCGACGCTGGTGAGCGTCGGCGACGACGGGCGCATCGTCGAATGGCGAACGCGGGACGGCTCGTACGCGCGCGGCTCCGGCCAGACCGTACGGTCGCTGCCGCCGATACCCGGTGTGCTGAGCGACGAACCGAGCCGGGTGGACCAGCTCGGGGTGGCCGACGAGGTGCGCACGCTCGCGACCCTGGTGGCCGCGACCGGCACCCGGCCACCGCTGGCGATCGCGCTGCTCGGGCCGTGGGGATCGGGCAAGTCCAGCTTCATTGAGCAGGTGCGGACCGAGGTCGCGACGATCGCGGAGCGGTCGCGCGCCGACCCCGCCGGCACCCTGTTCGCCGGGGGCATCCGGCAGGTCGGTTTCAACGCCTGGCACTACAACGACGCCGACGTGTGGACCGGTCTGATCAGCCACCTGTTCCACGCCATCGCCGAGGATCCCGAGGAGTCCGACGCGGCGCCCCAGGACCTGCGGGAGGCACGGGCGAGCGCCGACCGATTGCGCGAACAGCTCCGCCTGGCGACCGCGAACCGCGACCGGCTCCGCGCGCGGACCGGCCCGGCCGGGCTCCTCGTGAACGCCGCCGGGAACATGTGGCTCAGGCGCGGGGCAATCCTGCTGGCGGTCACGACCAGGGCGGCCTGGGAGTGCGCCGTTCAGGTCCTGAAGCAGGTCGGCGGGCTGCACGGGCTCCCGCTCGGGCGCATACCGACGTTCTTCAAGGACGCCCGCGCCCTCACCGCGCCCGGCGGCCCCCTCGGCACTGACGCCGAGCAGCGCCTCAAGGAGGCGGACGGCGCCGTGGCCGCCCTGCTGAACCGGCTGGCACAGATCGACGCCGCCACCCGGCTCGGACTGCTGATGGACACGGGGGAATCCCGCTACGCGGACGCGCGGGGGCTGGTCGGGCAGATCCACCGGGACCTCGAACAGCTCACCCGGGACCTGGCCGCAGCAGGCGCCGAGGCCGCTGCCCGGCCGGGTGGCTGGCAGCCACTCGAACGCATCGTGCTGTACATCGACGACCTCGACCGCTGTACGTCCCGCCGGGTGGTGGAGGTGCTCAGCGCGGTCCACCTGCTGCTGGCGCTGCCCTTGTTCGTCGTGGTCGTCGCCGTCGACCCCGCCTGGGTACGCGGCGCGCTGCGCGACTACTACGGCGAGCTGTCGGCCGCCGGTGCCGGGAGCGCCGAGGCCATCGACCCGCTCGACTACCTCGACAAGATCTTCCAGATCCCGTTCCGCCTCGACCGCCCAGCTGACGCGACGCTCGCCGGCTACCTGCGCACGCTGCTGGGCGGCACCGCGGCAACCGTGCGCGCTCCCGGGGCAGCCCCGACGCCGTACGCCCCGCCCGCGCCGGCCGCCGGCGGACAGGATCCTGTGCCGAGGGGCGCACCGGCGGCACGCCCGGCGCAGGACGCGCCGACGGACCGTCCGCAACCGGCGGGTGCGGTGAGCGACGTCATCCTGGACCTGCGCCCGGAAGCGCTCGTCCCCTCTCCCGCCGAGGCCGGGTTCATCGCGTGGACGGCACCGCTGCTGCCCACCGCCCGCGCGGCGAAGAAGCTCACCAACCTCTACCGGCTCGTACGGGTCACCGTCCCGCCCGGCGAGCTGGCGTCCTTCACGGGCTCCGGCGAGTTCCGGACGGTCCAGCTGCTGCTCGCCCTGATCGTCGGCATGCCGACCGGCGCAGCCGACGTCCTGACGGCGGTCCGGGCCGCGCGGGACGACGAGGACGTCGTCACCGTCGTCCGCTCCGCGGGCGAGGCCGGCGCGCGGCTCGCCGAGGTGCTGACCCGGGTTCGCGCCGCGGATTCGGAAGCGGTCTTCGAAACGGCGGTCTTCCGACGCTGGGCCGCGCGCGTGGCCCACCACAGCTTCCACACCCTCGACGTGCGCTGAGGGCCGCCCGCCCGGCGGGTGATCGCACCGGCCGACTCCGGGCTCCGCGTCAGGTGGGCGTCGGGACGGACCCGAGGCGGGAAATTGTCCGACCGCGGGGTCAGCAAGGTACGCAAGCCGGTCGAGCGCTCGTGAACCCTCCGGCACTCAGCACCGTCTTCAGCGCGACTTCGGCTGAGCAGCGCACGACGAAGGCCCGCCGCCTGGAACCCGGTGGCGCTCCTCGGCGTTGCTGGCCCTGTTCGGCCACTCCAGGTGCGCCGGGCGGCGGAGCCCCGGTCGGACCGTCGACCGAATGCACCTGGTCGACGGTCCGGCAGCCGCCGCGAGCCGCTGGGCAGCTACGAGCTGTCCGGCGCCCGGCGTTCCTGGGAGTCGGGCGGCACCCGTGGCGGTCCGGCGCAGGTCGGGACCGTGGTGCCCGGCCCCCGTCCTCAGCCCGGACCGCTCGGACGCGAACGAGCGGTCCTCCGGTCGTGCGGCGGGCTACGCGGGCAGGCGCAGGATCTGCCGGGGAGCGCGGTGGATCTCCGAGTACCGGTCGGTGCCGGCGTTGTGCCGGCCGAAGACGTCGTCGGGTTCGATCGCTCCGCCGAGCGTGCGCAGTTCGCCGAGGGCCTCGGTCAGCAGCGCCCGGCTCTCCTGCTCGGACTGCCAGGGGGGCACCGCCGGGGGCGATGGCCAGCGCACGCCAGTTTCGCGCTGGCCTCCTGGACCGCCTCGCCGAGGGTGCGCCGGCCGTCCAGGGCCATGACGACCCGCCGCCAGTCGTCGCTGTCCGGCCGGGGCAGGACGTATTCGACGGTGCCGTTGACGCCGACGTACCACTCGTCGTCGGTGTGCAGCGGCGTCAGCGCCATGACGTCCGCGGCGAGGGTGTAGACCGGCAGCGGGCTCGAGGAGGCGTTCCGGTTCCCGGCGCCGGGCTCGCCGGTGCGGCCGGGCAGCAGGGCAAGCGCCACCACACCGGCCAGCGCGCCGACGCCGAGGACGATCCGGTAGACCGCCCGCCACGAGGTGTGCTCCAGCAGGAAACCGCCCAGGGCCGGACTGCCGAGCTGCGCGGCAGCAGACCGAGAAGTCCCGGCGGGCGAACTGGCCCGTCCGCACGGTCGGTTCACCGTCCGCGAGCGTCGCGGGCGTCCGGTCGTGCAGCAGGCGGCGCCCCCGCATGAACTCCTCGGCGAAGGCGGCCAGGTTTTCCGGGCCGTGGTCCGACACGAACTGGCCGTACCAACCCGCGTCCTCGTACTTCCGGTTCAGCCACCCGGCCAGGGACCGCGGGTCGATCCCCGCCTTCCTGGCGAGGGCGACCAGGGCGATCACGTAGTTGATGAGCGTGCTCGGTGTCGGTCAGCGGCCGGCCGGGGAGACGCCGCCGCGGACGGCCCGGCGCAGGGTGGCGCGGCCGAGGTGGGCCAGCAGGTCGGACGGCGGGACGACAAAGACCGGGCAGGCGGCGTACCGCAGGCAGTAGCGGGGAACCGGCGCGGGCAGCACCGCGCGCAGCCGGGTGCGGCGGCCCGCGCTGACCACCAGCAGGTCGCCGGGCTCGGCGGCCTCGACGACCAGCGCGGGTCCGGCCGGCCCGCGTACGACGGCGGCCCGGGTGGACAGCCCCGGCGGGAAGCCGCCGAACGCCTGCTCAAGGGCGGTGTCGAGCCGGATGACGGCACGGTGCTCGGCCTCGGCCAGCAGCGGCGGGCAGGGGCTCCTGCGGTACCCGGCCTCGCCGCCGGGCGGTTCCCAGGCCAGCACCGGTACGAGCAGGGCGTCCCGCCTGCGGGCCTCGTCGGCCGCCCGGTGCAGTGCGGTGAGACTGCTGAGTGATCCGCTGACTCCGACGACGACTCGACAGGTACCGGACATGGCGGTGGGTTCCTTCGGGGTGAGGCGGTGGAAGGGGGCACTTCATGGGACGGTCCCGCCGCCCCCGGAGTGCCGGTATCGACACGCCTTTCACGCGATCAGGGGTGCGCATGACACCCCCTTGACGCATACGACGCACGGGCGTTCGGACGCGGAGGCGTCACCACGACGACGTCCCGAGGGCTGGAGGCCGGCGCCGGGGGCTTGCGGCGGGAGGGGCTGCTCCGGGGGTGCCTGCGGCGGGCAGGGGCTTCAGCAGTGGGTCTGCGCCGGGCGGGGGCTCTGGCGGGCGGGGCTTCCGGCGGGCGGGGATCAGGGCCGGTGACTCCCCGCGTGAGCCGCGTGGACCGCAGGGGCTGGGGGTGCTGGACGCGGGCCGGCGGTGACGGGCGGGCGGGCAACGGGCGGACGGGCAACGGGCGGGAGAACCGTGGGCGGGCGGACGATGGCGGCGGCCCGCAGGTCGCGCAGCGGGTCCGGGGCCGGCGGGAGAGTGCCGCGTTCGCGGGAGACGCGGACCCCGGCATCCAGCGCCCGCAGCAGCGGCGGATTGGCGGCCAGCACGCGGGCGTCGACCGCCAGCAGCTGGCCGCCGGCGTCACGCAGCACGACGTGGACCGCGACGACGCCGGTCAGCCGCACGGCGACCAGCGCGTCGGTGTGCACCACGTGCCGCAGCAGCAGGCCACGCGCCGCGAGCCACCCGTCGCCCGCGCGGACACGCGCCGGAAGCAGCACGGCGAACGCCACCGCTCCGGCCAGCACGCACAACGCGACCCACGGCCCGGTCAGCGCGCCGGTAACGAGGAGCACGCCCAGCTCCATCGCGCCGAAGACGGTTCCGCACCCGGCGGCGAACCACGCGTCCCGGGCCCATTCGCGGTCGGCGGGGGTACTGGCGGGCCCGCGTCCGGACCGCGCCGGCCGCGCCGCGTCATCGCGTTCACGTTCGTGTCCCATACCTCGACGCTAGGCACGCCGGGGCCCACCGCGGGCTGTCGGCGAGGACTCCTGACGCCGCCCTGACGCGCCCTTGGCGTTCCCCTGACGCGTGCTGCGCCCGGGGCCCGGAGGCGTTCGTGTCGGCGCCGCGGCCGTGGCGTGGCGCGGGGGCGTGCGTGTCCGTCCGGGTCGGCGCTCGGGGCGGCCTCCGTGTCCGTGGCCGCCTCCGACCCGGTCAGCGGCGGGGGGCGGCCGGGTCCTGGGGCGGGTAGGGGGAGAGCGGGCCGCCGTTCCAGGTCGAGAAGATCAAGTGGGTCTGGAGCCGGGCGACCTCGGGGCGCGAGGTGAACCGGTCGAGCACCAGGCGTTGCAGATCCTGGCTGCTGCCGCACGCGACGTGCACCACGAAGTCGTCCGGCCCCGCGACGTGGTGCACGGACAGCGTCTCCGGCAGGGACCGGACGTGCACGACGAAGGGGTCGACGAGCGGGCGGGCGTGCGGCTGGACCTGAACCGTCAGCAGCGCCTGGATGGGCCGGCCGATCGCCTCCGGGGAGATCTGCGCCGTGTAACCGGTGATCACACCGGTCCGGCGCAGCCGTGCGACCCGGTCCACGCACGTCGACGGCGCGATACCGACGGCGGCGGCCAGGTCCTTGTTCGCGATCCGGCCGTCCTTCTGCAACTCGCGCAGAATGGCGATGTCCACCGGATCCAGTTGCACGTCCTTGGCACTCACCCGTGCAGGATACGGAATCCCCCACCCCGCCCCGGACCGAGTACGACGGCGGACCGGGCGGGAGCGTACGGGACGGCGACGGACGGCGGGGTGCCGTACGCCTGCCCCGCGATAGGCTGGCAACCGGAGCCCACTCCGTTACGTCACCGGGCGGCCGGGCCACGTCGCCGGGCGGCCGGTGAAGGGCCGGACCACCGCCAGGCACGACGCCGACCGGCCGGGTTCCACCACTGACGAAGCAGGAGGGAACGTGGCCCGGGAGACCGACCGCCCCATGCGCGCCGACGCACGGCTCAACCACGACCGGATTCTCGACGCCGCCGCGCTGGCCTTCGCACGCGACGGCTCGGAGGCGTCACTGAAGGCCATCGCCAAGGACGCCGGGGTCGGCATCGGAACGCTCTACCGGCGGTTCCCCACCCGCGAGACGCTGGTGGAGGCGACGTACCGCAGCGAGACGGCCAAGCTCTGCTCGGCGGCGACCGAACTGCTCGCCGACTCACCGCCGGACCGGGCGCTGCGCGGCTGGATGGACCGCTTCGTCGACTACATGGCGGCCAAGCACGGCATGGCCGACGCCCTGCGCGCCGTGCTCACCGCCGAGGGCGACCTGCGGATGCGCACCCGCGACATGCTCACCGAGGCGCTCGGCACGCTGCTGTCCGCCGGGGCAGCCGACGGCAGCCTGCGTTCCGACCTGGCGACGAACGACGTCCTGATGGGCCTCGGCGGCATCACCCTCATCGCCGGCGAACCGGACCGGCGCGAACTGGCCCACCGCCTGCTCGACCTGCTCCTCGACGGCATCCGCACGCACGGCCCCCGGCAGGCCTCCCACCAGGACTGACTCCGCCGCACGACATCGGAGAGTGTTCCGGGCCGAGCCTTCCGGGCCGACCGGGTACCGCCCGCGCGCGGTGTCGTTCAGCGGCACCTCGCGGTTGGCGGCAGGCAGGCGAAGGCATCGGTCAAGGCGTCCGCCAGGGCCCACGCGGCGGCGTTCAGCGGCGTCTGCGGCGCAGCAGCGTGACGACGAAGAAGATCGGCACCACCCAGACCACCAGCCAGACGACGGCCCACACGGTCGTATGCACCAGCCCACCTCCGCTCTCGCTCCCGTTCCTACCCGGCGCCGGACAGACCACGTGTTTCCGGCCGCGAGCGCCCAGCGGGACCCTCAACACAACGCCAGCGCAGCGTCCCGGCACGGCGACACAACGCCAGCGCATCCTCCGGCACGGCGACCGACCCGCGTCCCGCACCGCATCGCGGACGGACCGCTCAGCCGGAGACGGGGAAGCGCTCGATGTTGTCCTCGACCCAGGTGCGCAGAGCCGCCAACGGCACGCAGGCGTCGCGGCCGAGGTCGGTCAGTTCGTATTCCACGTGGAGCGGGACGGCCGGGTAGACGGTGCGGGTCACGAGTTCGTGCTCCTCCAGCCGGCGCAGGACGGCCGTCAGGACCTTCGGGCTGATGCCCTCCAGGCGGGTCTTGACCGCGCCGAACCGCAGCGGCCCGCCCTCCAGGGCACCCAGGGCGAGCGCGCTCCACTTGTCGGCCAGCAGGTCGAGCATCGAGCGGCACGGGCAGTGCGCGGAGTACACGTCGTGCGGCGCGGACAGCGAGAGACGCGGGCGCGCGGTCCCCATGTGGTTTCCTCCGGGTAGCAGGTTGCCTTACGGGCGTCTGGTACCCGTCGCGCCCATAGTCGCACCGCGTCCGGTCCCCCGTCGAGCCGCGCGACAACAGTCCCAGTACTGCTCGGGTCACCCCGCGCGACTCGGACCGGCCTCCCGGCCGACGGACACTCCGAGCGACCCGACCGACAGGAACGACCCCCGACCGACCCGACCGACAGGCGTGCCGACCGGTACGCCTCCCAACCGGTGGGCACCGCGATCGACGGCATCCCCGGGCCGGCTCTCCCCCACCGCCCCGTCGTCCCTGCCGGCCATACCGTCGATCCCGCGCGTCCGCCGGACCCCGGTCGTCTCCGTCAGCACGGCGCCGTTCCGGCTCCGGCGGTGGCTCACCAGGCCGGTATGCCCCGGTGTTCGGCCGGCATGAGGGCCCACAGCGCCAGGTAGACCAGGAACTGCGGCCCGGGCAGCAGGCACGACAGCAGGAAGATGACGCGGACCTTCGTCGCCGACACGTTGTAGCGCCGGCCGAGTCCCGCGCAGACTCCCCCGATCATGCGGCCCTCCCGGGGACGGACCAGTGTGCTCGTGCTCATCAGACGTCCTTTCCACGCTCACCCCACGCGCCGACCGGACCCGGTCACCGCACTTCCAGGCTAGGACGCCGAGGCCGCCGGCCCCGTCCCCCGCAGGAGTGACCGGCCCCCCACGTTCGACGGGGTCGGACCCTTAGGGGACGCGTGGGGTATCCGCCGGGACGCGTGGAGCACCCGCTGGGACGCGTGGGGGGCGCACCACCGCACGCACCCGCACGGCGCCGTAATCAACCGCACCGCAAGCAACCGCACCGCATGCCCCCACGGCACCGCAAGCAACCCCACCGCCCGCACCCGCACGGCGCCGTCAGCAACCCCACCGCACGCACCGGCGCCGTCAGCAACCGCACCGCACCGCGAGAGCAACCGCACCGCAAGCAATCCCACCGCGAGCCTCCGCGCCCCCACGCCAGCGCGGCCCTCGTACCCCCGCAGCGCCTGCCCGGCCCCGTACCCCCCGGACCCCGCACCCCACGGCCGCCCGAACGAAAAGCGTGCCGCCGTCAGGAACCGTCCATCGGAATCCTGACGGCGGCACGCTCACCGCATGGATCGGGGCTCACCGCAAAGAGCGACCTCCCCGGACGGCGCGGCCTCACCGCAGGGTCGGCCCCACCGGACGGCGCGGCCTCCCGCACGGAGCAACCCCACCCCACGGAGCGACCCGCCCCGCGGAGCGACCTCACCGCACGGATCAACCTCACCCCACGAAGCGACCCGCCCCACGGATCAACCTCACCGCGCGGAGCAACCCCACCCCGCGGAGCGACCTCACCCCACCAAGCAACCTCAGGCAGCCGAGCGGCCCTGGCGGGTCAGGGACATGACGCCGACCAGGCAGGCGATGACGAGCGCCAGGGCGATGCTGACCGCCTCGGTGCCGAAGCCGAGGCCGCCGCGGCCGGTGGAGACCGCACCCCAGTCGGCGAAGGAGGCGCCGAGCGGGCGGGTGACGACGTAGGCGAACCAGAAGGCGAAGACCGCGTTGAGGCCGGCCCAGCGGTGGGCGACGGCGGGCAGCGCGATCAGCACGGCGAAGGCGATGCCGGACGTCAGGTAGCCCAGGTGCAGGCTGGAGGCGGTCAGGTCGCCGGTGGCGGTGCCGAGGGCGAAGGTGGCCATGACGGTGGCCCAGTAGAAGATCTCGCGGCGGACCGTGCGGATGCTGTGGATCGACAGGGTGCCCTCGACCGCGTACCAGGCGCCGAAGATCACGGCGAGGACCACCGCGTAGAGCGTGGTGGACAGCGCGTAGGGCACTCCGAGGCCGACGTGCAGGACGTCGGCGGCCATGGTGCCGAAGACGCTGACCATGACGACCGTCGTCCAGTACAGCCAGGTGATGTGGCGGCGCACGACCAGCTGGGCGACCAGGAAGAAGGCCAGGACGACGCCCGCCAGGCCGACGGCGGGGATCGGGCCGAGGCGCTGGGCGAGGAAGTCGGAGGTCGACTCACCCATGCCGGTGGTCAGGACCTTGATGATCCAGAACCAGGCGGTGACCTCGGGGACCTTGTTCAGCCGCAGGCGGATCACGGTATCGGGGCGCGCGTCGACGGGACGGACGGTCTCGGCGGACATGGCTCTCTCCACGGGACGTTGATGATCGGAAAAGCGGTGTCGCAACGGCGGTGTCGCAACCGCGGTGATCGGAACGGTTTGACGGTCGAACGGTGACGGACGATGACGGACGGAACGGTGACGGACGGAACGTTGGCGGTAGGACTGGTGGCGGTAGGACTAGCGATGATCGGAACGGCAACGGGCGGGAACAGTTGGCGGTCTTACCACTGACGATCGGAACTGGTGATGATCGGACCGGCTCCGCGCCGGCACCCTCCCCCACGCCGGCACCCTCCCCCGCGCCGGCACCCTCCCCCGCATCACCGGCACCCACCACACCGGCCCCCTCCCCCGCACCCCGCTCCCCCACCGCACCCCAAGCACCCGCGCCGTAGGCACCCGCACCCCAAGCACCCACACCCCAAGCACCCGCGCCCCGGCCAACCACTCCCCCGGCCCCCGCGCCCCCACCCCGCACACATCACGCATCGCACGGCCCCTCCCCCCGCGGTGCCGACGGGCGGTCGCGGGGCAGGACGACGTGGAACGCGGTGTGGCCGGGCTCGCCGGTGAGGTCGATCGTGCCGTCGTGCGCGGCGACGACGGCGGCGACGATGGCCAGGCCCAGGCCGGTGCCGCCGGCCGCGCGGGAGCGGCCGTGGTCGGCGCGGACGAAGCGGTCGAAGATGTCGGAGCGGATGGCCTGCGGTATGCCGGGGCCGTCGTCGCGGACGGTGAGTTCGACGGTGGTCGCGCTCTCGGCGACGCGCAGCGTGACGGCGGTGCCGGGCGGGGTGTGGACGCGGGCGTTGGTCAGGAGGTTGGTGACGACCTGCTGGAGGCGGTGTTCGTCGCCGGTGACCGTGACGGCGTCCGGCGGCAGGTCGAGCGTCCAGCGGTGGCCGGGGCCGGTGGCGCGGGCGTCGAGGCCGGCGTCGAGGGCGAGCCGGGTCAGGTCGACCGGCTCGCGGGCCAGCGGGCGGCCGGCGTCGAGGCGGGCCAGCAGCAGCAGGTCGTCGACCAGGGCGCTCATCCGGCGGGACTCGGCGCCGATGCGTTCCAGCGCGTGCCGTACCTCGTCGGGCAGCGGGCCGGGGTGGCGCAGGGCGAGTTCGGCGTGGCCGCGGACGGTGGCGACCGGGGTGCGCAGTTCGTGGCTGGCGTCGGCTGCGAACTGCCGCAGGCGTTCCTGGACGGCGTGCCGGCGGGCGAGGGCGTCGCCGACGTGGCCGAGCATGCGGTTGACGGCGGCGCCGACCTGGCCGACCTCGGTGCGCGGGTCGGTGTCGGGCACCGGGGCGGGCATGGCGACCCGGCCGCTGGCGAGCGGGAGTTCGGCGACGCCGGCCGCGGTGCGGGTGACCCGGCGCAGCGGGCGCAGCGACAGGGTGACCCAGCCGGCCGCGGCGACGCCGGTGACCAGCAGGGCGCCGCCGAAGACGACGGCCTCGACGGCCTCCAGGCGGTGCACGGTGTCCATCACGGGGTGCAGGGGCAGGCCGGTGACGAGGGTGTCGCCGTCGTCGCCGGGTATCGCGAGGACCTGGTAGGCGCCGATGGTGGACAGCTCGACGCGGTGGCCGGTGCCGTCGACGGGGACGGCGGCCAGCACGCGGCGGTCGTGCGCGGTCAGCGGCAGGAGCGTGTCACGGGTGTCGCGGACCAGGGCGGCCCGGGGCGGGGTGCCGGGCAGCAGGCGGGCGCCGAGGGTGCGGTCGGCCTGGCCGCGGGTGTCGCCGACGCTGTCGGTGTCGGGGGGCGACTCGTGTTCGAGGCTGTCGGCGAAGCGGCCGTGGTCGGCGGTCAGGTTCTGGTCCAGCTGGCGGACCAGGAAGCCCTCCAGCGAGAAGACGGTGACGACGCCGACGGTCGCGCAGGCCAGCGCGAGCAGGGTGACGAGTCCGGCGGTGAGCCGGGCCCGCAGGGTGCGGGGCAGCGGCGGCCGGATCACCGGGGTTCCTTCAGGACGTATCCGGCGCCGCGCACGGTGTGGATCAGCGGCACGCGGCCGGCGTCGATCTTCTTGCGCAGGTAGGAGATGTACAGCTCGACGACGTGGGCCTGGCCGCCGAAGTCGTAGCTCCAGACCCGGTCGAGGATCTGCGCCTTGGACAGCACGCGGCGCGGGTTGCGCATCAGGTAGCGCAGGAGTTCGAACTCGGTGGGCGACAGTTCCAGCACGGTGCCGCCGCGGGTGACCTCGCGGGCCTCCTCCTCCATCACCAGGTCGGCGAAGGACAGCGCGGCGCCGCCGGGGTCGCGGGCCATGCCGGCCCGGCGCAGCAGTCCGCGCAGCCGGGCGACGACCTCCTCCAGGCTGAACGGCTTGGTGACGTAGTCGTCGCCGCCCGCGGTGATGCCGGCGATGCGGTCCTCGACGGCGTCGCGGGCGGTGAGGAACAGCACGCAGACGCCGGGCAGGGTGTCGCGCAGTTCGCGCAGCAGCGTGATGCCGTCGGTGTCGGGGAGCATCCAGTCCAGAACGATGGCGTCCGGCCGCAGGTCGCGCGCCTGGACGCGGGCGGCGGCTCCGGTGGCCGCCGTGCGCACCGTCCAGCCCTCGTACCGCAGGACCCCCGACAGCACGTCGGTGAGGTCGGGTTCGTCGTCGACGACCAGGACGCGCACGGGGGTGCCGTCGGGTCGTCGCAGGCCGGTGGAGGTGAGCGGTCGTTCCATGATGACGTCAAGCATCCCCCGCCCCGGAGGGCGAAGAAGCCAGGGGGGCTATGAGTTCCCTCTGAATCGGCGCTGAGAGGTGTCGCGCGGCGGATGTTGAGAGGGTGCTCAGAAGTGGGTCGGCGACGCTGGCGGCATGGCCGTCCCGCGATCGCAGAACAACCCGGTGACCACCCGTTTTCCGGTCCGCCGCCGTGCCGTGGTGCTGCCGCCCTCCGTCGTGCGGCTGGTGCCGGTGGCCGCGGGCGTGCTGGTGGGCGCCGGGGCGGCCGGGGTGCTGGGGCTGTGGTGGGTGGACACCTCCTCGGTGGTGGGGGCGTCGGGCTGGTTCACCGGGGCCGGGCGGATCTGCGGGCTGCTGGCGGGCTACGGGTGCGCGGTGCTGCTGGTGCTGATGGCCCGGGTGCCGCTGCTCGACCGGTACGCCGGTACGGACCGGCTGGCACGCTGGCACGCGTCGGGCGGGCGGTACGTGGTGGTGCTGGCGTCGGCGCACGTGCTGCTGATCGTCTGGGGGTACGCGCTGTCGGCGCACGCCGGGCCGGTGGCGCAGGCGTGGACGCTGGTGTGGACGTATCCGGACCTGCTGACGGGGACGGCCGGGTTCCTGCTGCTGCTGGCGACCGGGGTGGTCTCGGCGCGGGTGGCGAGGCGGCGGCTGCGGTACGAGACGTGGCATCTGCTGCACGCGGCGACGTATCTGGCGTTCTTCCTCGTCTTCGGTCACCAACTGTCGGACGGCGCCGACTTCATGGCGCACCGGCCGGTCCAACTGGCTTGGTACGCGCTGTACTTCGGGGCGGCGGCGGTGCTGGTGCGGTACCGCTTCGTGGCACCGGTACGGTCGGCGCTGCGGCACCGGCTGCGGGTGGCGGAGGTACGCCGGGAGGGCCCGGGGGTGGTGTCGGTGCTGGTGACCGGGCGGCGGCTGGACCGGCTCGGGGCGCTGCCGGGGCAGTTCTTCCGCTGGCGGTTCCTGGCGCCGGGCCTGTGGTGGGCGGCGAATCCGTACTCGCTGTCGGCGCCGCCGGACGGCCGGTCGCTGCGGATCACCGTGAAGGCGTCCGGCGGTCACAGCGCGGCGCTGGCCGCGGTGGCGCCGGGGACGCGGGTATGGGCGGAGGGGCCGTACGGCGGTCTGACCGCGGACGCCGCGCGGGCGGCGGGGACGCTGCTGGTGGCGGGCGGGGTGGGGATCACGCCGTTGCGGACGCTGTTCGAGACGTTGCCGGGTGACGTGGTGCTGGTCTACCGGGTGCGGCGGGCGGCGGAGCTGGTGCTGTGCGCGGAGCTGGACGCGATAGCGGCCCGGTCGGACCGGGCGGTGCACTACGCGGCCGGGGACGCGCCGGACGCCGTGCCGCTGACGGCGCGGGCGCTGGTGCGGCTGGTGCCGGACCTGGCGGCCCGGGACGTCTACCTGTGCGGCCCGCCGGGCATGACGGACGCCGCGCGCCGGGCGGTGCTGCGGGCCGGGGTGCCGCGCGGCCGCGTGCACCACGAGTCGTTCACCTTCTGACCGGCCGCCCGCGGTCGCGCGTTCCCCCCTTTTTTACGGTCCGTTCCCCTGCCTTCTCCCCGAGGAGCCGTCTGTGCGCCGTGCCGTGTCCACCGCTGTCCTGACCACCGCCGGTGTGGTGGTGCTGCTGTCGTTGAAACCGCACCACAGCACGGTGCTGCTGAGCGTGCCGCCGGTGCCGGGGGCGTCGTCGCCGGGACGGGCGGCGGGGCCGCCGAGGGACGGGACGTTCACCGGGGCGGCGGTGCGGACGCCGTACGGTCCGGTGCGGGTGGCGGCGGTGGTGCGCGGCGGGCGGCTGGTGGCGGTGCGGGTGATCCAGGTGCCGTCGGGGACCGGGCGGGACCAGCAGATCGCCGGGTACGCGGTGCCGCGGCTGGCCCGGGAGGCGATCGGGGCGGACAGCGCGCGCATCGACGCGGTGTCCGGGGCGAGTTACACCAGTCAGGGGTACATCGACTCGTTGCAGAGCGCGCTGGACCGGGCCGATGGCTGACGCCGGGCACCGGGCGGGCGCGATCCGGCACGTGGAGCACGTGATGGGGACCGTCTTCTCCTTCGACGTGCGGCCGCCGTACGGGGACGGGGTGCGGGCGGCGCTGGACGAGGCGGTGGCGTTACTGCACCGGGTGGACGCGGTGTTCTCCACCTACCGGGCGGACTCGGCGATCAGCCGGCTGGGGCGCGGGGAGGTGACGGTGGCCGACTGCGGTGCCGAGGTGGCGCGGGTCCTGGCGCGGTGCGCGCGGGCGCGGCGGGAGACCGGCGGCTGGTTCAGCCACACCGCCGCCGGCCGGCTGGACCCGTCGGGGCTGGTCAAGGGGTGGGCGGTGGAACGGGCGTCGGACCTGCTGCACGCGGCGGGCGCCCGCAACTGCTGCGTCAACGGCGGCGGGGACCTCCAGCTGCGCGGTGAGGCGGCGCAGGGGGTGCCGTGGCGGGTGGGGGTGGCGCATCCGCTGGAGCCCGGGGCGCTGCTGACCGTCGTCGAGGGCCGCGACCTGGCGGTGGCCACCTCCGGGACGGCGGAACGCGGCGCCCACATCACCGACCCGCACACCGGCCGGCCGGCCACCGCGCTGGCGTCGGTCACGGTGACCGGGCGCCGGCTGGCGCGGACGGACGTACTGGCGACGGCGCTGTTTGCCATGGGAGACGGCGCACGCGAACGCGCGGCGTCGTTCGACGGCCACGAGGTGCTCGCGGTGACGGCCGCCGGCGCGGTCTGGCACACCGCCGGCTTCCCCGGTGCGGTGGCGGGCGGGGTGAGCGAGGTGGGCGTCGTACGCGGGGGCGCGGTCGCGGCCAGGGGCGCGGTCGTGGCCGGCGGGTGGTGAGGGGGCGCCGCACGGCGGTTGCGTCGTGGCCGGGCGGGCGGTGAGGGGGGCGCCGCGCGGCGGCGGTCGGCCGGTACCCGGATCAGCGGGCCGCGCGGCGGGGATCGGTCCGTAGCGGGTTCGGGCGCCGCGCGGCGGTCACCCCGTGGCGGGGTCGGCCGGGCCGGTGAGCAGGAAGGCGCGGCGGCCGGAGCGTACGCCGTTGACCTGGAGCTCCAGGGCGTGTTCGCCGGGGTGGTAGGCGCGCGTGGTGATCGGGCGGAAGGAGTGGGTGCGGCCGACGGTGGTGGCGGCGCCGGGGGCGAGGGTGCGGGTGGTGAGCTTGAAGACCTTCGGTGTGGTGGTGCCGTTGGCCTTGCGGTGGTGGACGACGTAGTCGACGGCGAGGGTGACCGGGCGGGTGCCGCCGTTGCGGAGGGTGGCTTCGAAGCTGAGGGTGCCGCCGTGCTCGACGACGTCGGCGGCCAGCACGGGACCGGTGACCTCGATGTCGTCCGGCGGCCCGAACCCCTGGGCCAGCAGGGCAGCCGGGTCGCCCTGCTTGATCAGGGTGCGCAGGGCGCGGCGCACGAGGGCGGGGGTGTGCGCGTCGGGCGCGGCGGTCCAGCGGGCGGCGGCGTCGGTGGCCAGGGCGGGGGTGGCGTGGCTGACGTCGTTGAGGTGGTTGGCGACGGACCTGCGCACGTCCTCGGAGGGGTCGCGGTAGAGCGCGTCGAGGACGGGCAGGGTGACGCCGGGACGTTCCAGCAGGCCGCGGACCCGGCGGCCCCACGGCAGCCGCGGCCGGGTGCCCTCGCTGGCCAGCCGGCGCACGGCCGCGTCCGGCCGCCCGGTCCAGGACCGGACGGCGGCCAGGGTGCGGTCCAGGTCGGCGGCGAGGAAGGACCGGATGGCGAACTCGCAGGTCAGCCTGGGCGTCAGGGCGGTCAGCAGTTCCAGTCCCGCGTCGAAGTCGGCGGTGCGGCCCGACGACAGCGCGCGGTCCGCCACCGCCTCGCCGACCGGCCAGATCAGCCAGCCGCTGAACGCCTCCTGCTCCAGGGCGGTCCGCACGACAGCGGCGAAGCCGGGCCAGTCGGCGGGCAGGTCGGCCAGGGTCGCGTCACGGACCAGCCGGACCCGTTCGGCGAGTCCGAGGCCGTCGAGGGCCCCGGCGGCGTGCCGCAGCGCGGTCGGGGTGCTGCCGGGGGCGGCGAGGGCGACGCTGTCGCGCAGGGTACGGACGGTCGCGGCGCTGAGCAGTTCGTCGGCGGTGGGCACGGGATGGCTCCAACGGGGGTGTGCGGGGGCGGTGTTGCGGAGGACGTGGGCGGTGCCGTTGCGCGTCGGGTGGGGGCGGTTGCGGACGCGGGAGCGTTGTTCGCGGCCGGGCCGCCGAGGGGCTCGTGTCGTCAGTCGCCGGGGCCGGTACGGAAGACGGGCCAGCCGATCTCGGTGCGCCAGGCGGAGGGGTCGGGGGTCTCGTGGGAGCTGACGAGGTAGTTCTCCCGCAGCGGCCCGTCGACGGCGAGTTCGTGGCGGGTGACGTAGGTGGCCAGCGCGCCGTACGCGAGGTCGACGTCGCCGTGCGGTCCGTGGTGGACGGTGACGGCGAACTCGCGGGCCGGGACGGTGTGCGCGACGACCCGGCCGGCCGGGCGGAGGGTGCCGTCGCAGGGCACGAAGAGGGTGGCCGGACCGCGTTCGTCGGCGAACAGTTCGGTGGCGTAGTCACCGCCGGACGGTCCGGTGACCCGCAGGCCCTGCGCCTCGATCGTGGCGTACAGCTCGCCGAGGGCGCCCTCGAACCACGCTTCGGCGTCGCGCACGTCGATGACCTCGCTGATCGCGGCCGCCGCGACGGCCGGCACGCCGCGCGTGGTGATGCGGGGGCCGGGCGGCGCCGGGTCGCACAGCAGGTCACGGAGGGTGGCGGCGGCCTGCTGGGTACGGGCCAGGCTCGCTTCCAGCCGGGTGAGGTGGCCGGCGATCAGGTCGTTGCGCAGGCTGGGGTCGGGGGCGGTGAGCACCGCGCGGATGTCGTCCAGCGGCATGTCCAGGTCCCGGAAGCGCCGGATGACCTGGGCGGCGGGGATCTGGTCGGTGGTGTAACGGCGGTAGCCGGTGCGGGGGTCGACGTCGGCCGGCTCCAGCAGGCCGACGCGGTGGTAGTGCCGCAACGTCTTGACGCTCAGATGCGTGGCGCGCGAGAAGTCACCGATGGCGAGAGTGGACCGCATGACCCCAGTCTGCCGCCTCCCCCAGGGGGAGAGTCACGCACCGCTCCCGCCCCTGCGGGACGAACCCGGATCGGAGCCGGGACCGGAGCCGGGGCCGCGGGCGGGACCGGTCGGCGCCGGCGCCCACTGTGAAGACGCCCTGGCCGGTGACGGCACTCAGCCCGGGCAAAGGTTCAAGCCGGTGACGGCACTCAGCCCGTGCAAATGTTCAGGCCGGTGAGGGCGCTCGGCCGGTGCAAAGGTTCAGGCCGGTGAAGGCGCCCGGCCGGTGCAAAGGTTCAGGCCGGTGAGGGCGCCCGGCCGGTGAAGGCGCTCAAGCCGGTGCGGGCGCCCTCGCGTGCAGACGCCTCCCCGGTGAAAAGGTTCAGGCCAATCCGGCGGCCCCGGTGCGAGGCCCCGTGGCCCGGCCACACCCCCGGCGAAGGCCCCCTCGCCCCCGCGCAGGCCTACCCCCGGTGAAGACCCCCGCGCCCCGGCGAAGGCCCCGCGCCCGGCGACCAGGCCCCCGCGCGCCCCCGCGCCCGTCAGAAGTTCAGGCCCGGTGAGGCGAAGTAGTAGCGCCGGCAGACGAGGAGCATGCCTTCGGCGGAGAGGGTGAAGACGTCGACGAAGTCGATCCGTTCCGGACCGTGGGCGTGCCGGCCGGAGACCGGGGAGAGGTGGCCGGTGGCCACGACGCTGTGGCCGTCGGCGACGATCCGGTCGATGTGGTGGCGGGCGCGCGGGACGAGGCCGTCGGCGTGCATCCGCACGACCTGGTCACGGCCGCGGCCGGGCGGGGCGTCGGGGCGGTCGAGGGCGATGTCGTCGTCCAGCAGCGACCCGTAGCCGTCGACGTCGCCGCTGTCGAGGTAGTCGTAGGCGAGCCGCACGTGGTCGACGCCGGCCGCGGTGACGATGGGGCTGGGTACCGGCCGCCCGCTCGGGTCATTGCTCAAGGGATTCCCTTCCCTGCGGGGCGGCGTCGTCCGGCGGACCGCCGTTGTGTTGCCGCCGCGTGACGATTCCGGTGGCAACGCACACTGTCCGCGAGTGGCACAACCCCGCACTATCCCCCCACTATCCTGTCGCGTCGGCGTGTCGAGCCTCAGCCAGGAAAAATCCACGCTATGGACAGATAAGCCTACGTTCAGTAAGACTGCGGCCAACAATTCGCACCCGCTTCACGGGGGTTGGCAGTGCGACGCCGTACCCCGAGCTGTGCTGTGCGCCGTGCCCGAGCGGGGAGCCGCATGACCGAATCACCCGGCGACGGCGGAGCCCCCTCCGACAGGATCGCGTTCCGGATTCTCGGGCCCCTCCAGCTGACCGGCGCCAACGGCACCGTACGGATTCCGCCGGGACGCCAGGAGATCATCCTGGCCGCCCTGTTGCTGGAGGTGAACCGGGTGGTCAGCACCGACTACCTGGTCGACCTCATCTGGAACGACGAGCCGCCGGACACCGCGCGCACCCAGGTGCAGATCTGCGTCTCACGGCTGCGGAAGCTGTTCAGCACCGCCGGGGTGGACGCCGCGATCACCACCCGGCCGCCCGGCTACGTGGTCAAGGCCGACAGCGCGACGGTCGACGCGGCCGTGTTCGGGCGGCAGTTGGCGGACGCCCGGCAACTGGTCAAGCAGGACCGGCCCGCCGAGGCCGTCGACCTGCTGCGGGCCGCCGGTTCGCTCTGGCTCGGCAGCTGCCTCAGCGGCCTGGCCAGCGACACGCTGCGCAGCAAGGCGCTGCAACTGGACGAGGAACGGCTGACGGCGCTCGAAACGCGTATCCAGCTGGAGCTGGACCTCGGCCGCCACCACCAGCTGGTCGGCGAGATCGGGCGGCTGGTCCACGACCACCCGCTGCGCGAACGGCTGCGCGGGCAGCTGATGCTGGCGCTGCACCGCTCGGGGCGCCAGGCGGAGGCCCTGGACGTCTACCGGGTCGGGCGCGAACTGCTCGCCGAGGAGCTCGGCCTCGACCCCGGCGAGGAACTGCGGCGGCTGGAGTCGGCGATCCTGGCCGGCGACCCGTCGCTGCGTGCCGCCACCGACCGGCCGCGGGCGGGCGGGCCCGCACCGGCCGCACCGCAGCCCGCTGCTCCCCCGGTCGTGCCCGGTCCCGTGGCGCGCGAGGAGATCCCGCGCCAACTGCCCGCCGACACCGCCGACTTCGTCGGGGACGAGGAGCAGATCGCCGGCATCGGACGCGCCCTGACCGGCGACGGCACCCGGCGCGCGGTCGGGGTGACGGTCATCGTGGGCAAACCCGGCACCGGCAAGTCCACGCTGGCCACGCACGTGGCCCACCGGCTGAGCGAGAACGGCTTCCCCGACGGGCAGTTGTACTGCGACCTGCGCGGCACGGGGACGCCCGCCACCTCCTCGGAGGTGCTGGGCCGCTTCCTGCGCGCGCTGGGCATCCCCGGCCCGGTCATCCCCGAACTGCTCGACGAGCGCGCCGAGATGTACCGCACGCTGATGGCGTCGCGGCGGGTGCTGGTGGTGCTGGACGACGCGGCGTCGGAGAGCCAGGTGCTGCCGCTGCTGCCGGGCAGCAGTGCCTGCGCGGTGCTGGTGACCAGCCGGCTGCGGCTGACCGCGCTGCCCGGTGCGCACCGGGTGGAGCTGGACGTGCTGAGCACCCCGCGGGCCCTGGAGCTGCTGGCGCGGGTGATCGGCACCGGGCGGGTGACCGGCGAGTCGGTGGCGGCCGAGGCGCTCGTGCGCACGGTGGGCGGACTGCCGCTGGCGCTGCGGATCGTGGCGGCCCGGCTGGCGGCGCGACCGCACTGGACGCTGGCGTCGATGGTGCAGCGGCTGTCCAGCGAACGGCACCGGCTGGACGAGCTGACGCACGGGGAGATGACGATCCGCGCCAGCCTGTCGCTGACGCACGACGGGCTGGCGCCGCAGGACCGGGCGCTGCTGCGGCTGCTGAGCCTGGCGCAGGGGCCGACGCTGCCGGGCTGGCTGGCCGGCGCCCTGCTCGACGACCACCGCTCGTTCCCCTCCGACCTGCTCGAACCGCTGGTCGACGTGCAGATGCTGGACGTCGTCGGGATGGACCGCGGCGGGCAGTTCCGCTACCGGTTCCACGAGATCATCCGGGTCTTCGCCCGCGAACAGCTGGCGGCCAACGACACCCCGGCGATGCGCGCGGCCGCCTCGCAGCGGATGCTCGGCGGCTGGCTGTCGCTGGCCGAACAGGCGCACCGGCGCATCTACGGCGGCGACTTCACCGTGCTGCACGGCGCCGCGCCGCGCTGGAACCCGCCGGCCGGCTGCGTCGAGGAACTGCTGACGGATCCGCTGGAGTGGCTGGACGGTGAACAGGCCAACCTGGTCCAGGCCGTTGAGCACGCGGCCGGCGAACAGCTGCACGAGCTGAGCTGGGACCTGGCCACCACGCTGGTCACGCTGTTCGAGGTGCGCGGCGCCCACGACCAGTGGGAGCACACCCACCAGTTGGCCCTGTCGGCCTGCCGGACGGCGGGCAACACCCGTGGTACCGCTGCCCTGTTGAGTTCCCTCGGCTCGCTCTACCTCAGCCGCAGCCAGCACGAGGAGTCCCGCGACGCGCTGGGCACCGCGCTGGAGCTGTTCACCGGGATCGGCGACCCGCACGGCCTGGCGCTGTGCCGGCGCGACCTGGCGCTGCTGGCGCGCACCGACGGCGACGACGCGACGGCGCTGGAGCTGTACGCCGGGTCGCTGCGGGACTTCGACCTGGCCGGCGACGTGGTGGGCCGGGCGATCGTCCTCACCCAGAGCGCGCACATCCGGATGCGCAACGGCCAGCACGACGTGGCGCAGACGCAGTTGGACGAGGCGCTGGGCATCTACCGTTCGGTCGGCTACACCGGCGGCCTGGCGCGGACGCTGCGCCGCGTGGGGCAGGTGCAGTTGCAGCGGGGGGAGCACGAGCGGGCGGTGCGGACGCTGACCGAGGTGCTGGACCTGTGCCGGGAGACCGGTGACGTGATGGGCGAAGGCCACCTGCTGCGCGATCTCGGTCAGGCGCTGTCCGGTATGGGCCGCGACGACCAGGCCCGGCGCTTCTTCGACAGTTCGCTGTCGGTACGCGAGCAGATCATGGATCAGGGCGGCGCCGCGATGGTCCGGCTGGACCTGGCACGGCTGCTGGAACGGACCGGCGAACACATCCGGTCCCGGGAGTTGCTGGAGTCCGCGGCGCGCACGTTCCGCGACCGGCGGATGAGCCGTGAACTGCGCGAGGCACAGGGGCTGTTGGACATCGCCGTCTGACGTGCGCAGCTGTCGCCCTCCGGCGCGCGGGGGTCGGGGGCGTTCGGCACGGTGGCGCCGGGCCGCGTGACGCGGAGGCGTCCTGCGCGCGGGCCGGCGGAGGCGTCTTTCGTGCGGTTTCGCGGCGGCGCCCTACGGGCGGCTTCGCGGCGGCGTTTCGCACGGTCCGCGGAGGTGTCCTTCACGCGGGTCGGCTGAGGTGTCTTGCGTGCGGCGTCCTTCACGCGGGTCCGCGGAGGGCGTCCATGCGCACGGTCCGCGGCGGCGTCTGTCCCACGGGTCCGCTGCGGCGTCGATCCGCGCGGGCCCGGCAACCGGGTCAGTCCCAGGGGTTGTTGTCGGCGGGCGACGGGGTGGCGGCCGGGGCGGCGGCCTGGACGGTGTGGGTGGTTCTCGCCGCGGTGCCGCCGGTGTGGGCGACCGCTTGGACGCCGAGGACGGCGGTGGCGGCGAGGGCGGCGGTGGCGAGGGCGGTCCGCAGGGCCTTGGTGGTGTTCATCGGGGGTGTTCCCTTCACTGGTTCGTGCGTTGCTGTCCTTGTGGGCACCACGTTATGAAGAGCCGGAATCCCCGGGTTATCGCGGCTTCTATTCCCGCGCTATCTCCTGACGGCCCGCGGCGGAGGCCGGGATAGCGGTGATAGCGGTGATAGGGCCGCCCGCCGGGACCGTTGGTGAGGGGATGCTCCGCCGATAGCGCCGCGCGGACGATGGGTAACCGGAACCGGATGGCGGTCAGTCCGCATATGGACGTCGCGTGACGTGCCGCTCCGGGTTCCGACCCACGCCACACCTTCTGCGGGAGCGCACATGACCAGTCCCCATCCGGAAAGCACGGTCGGCGGCCACGCCGGCACCGCAGCGCGGGACACCTCGCGGTTCGGCGCGCTGGTGCGCGGCCACCGGCAGCGGATCGGGCTGACCCAGCGGGAGCTGGCCGACCTGTCCACCATCAGCATGCGAGCCATCCGCAACCTGGAACAGGGCCGCGCGACAAGACCCCGGCCGGAGACGGTACGGCTGATCGCCGACGCCCTGCGGCTGGGCGACCGGGCCCGTACCGCGCTGGAATCCGCCGCGCAGCAGCGCGACTTCGACCGGATCGCCCCCGCCGACCTGGGCACCGAGGCGCCCGCGCCGCCCACCGCGCTGCATCCCGCGGTGGGCCGGGAACCGGAGACCCGGGTGCTGGCGGACGAACTGTCCAGCGGCGCCGAGCGGTTGGTCAACGTCGTCGGGCTCGGCGGCGTCGGCAAGACCCGGCTGGCCCTGGAGGTGGCCGGCCGGCTGCACGCCGACGGCACCCCGGTGCTGTGGTACGCCTTCCCCGGTACGACGCCCGACTATCTCCCTTCCTGCGAAGCGGAGTTGGCGACCGTGCTGCACGACGGCGTGACGGGCCTGTACGGCGGACCGGCCGGGCGGACCGCGCCGCTGGCCGAACTCGTCGCTGAACGGCCGGTGTTGCTGGTGCTGGACGGTGCGCCGGACCGGCCGCTCGCGGACCGGCTGACCCAGCTGCTGCGCGAGTGCCCGGGGCTGCGGCTGCTGGTCACCGGTGAGCGGCCGTGGGACGTGCCGGGTGAACGCACCTTCCTGCTCGGCCCGTTGGAGGTCCCCGCGGCCGACGGTGACGCGGAGTCGGCGTCGGCGGCGCAACACCTGGGCGAGGTGGCGGCCGTGCGGGTCTTCCTGTCCCATGTGCGGCGGGTACGGCCGCAGTTCGTGGCCACGCCGGCCGACCTGGCCCAGGTCGCGGAGATCTGCCGGCGCCTCGACGGCCACCCGATGGCGCTGGGGTCGGCCGCCTCCTGGCTGATGGTCTACGACCTGGGCACGCTGCGCGAGTGCGCCGGCGACGACCCGGTGGCGCTGCTGGACCACCTGGCGGGCGGTGACGGCGGCCGGTCCTTCCGGCAGGCGCTGCACCGGCGGCTGCACCGGATGCCGCGGGGCCACCAGGCGCTGATGGCGGACGTGTGCGCCGCGCCGGACGGCGAGTTCGGCCTGGCGGACGTGGTGCGGCTGACCGGCCGGCCGGCGGCCGAGTGCGGCCGCATGGTCCGCGACCTGCTGCTGGCCGGCGCGATCCGGCCCTTCCACCGCGGCGGCCGGTCGCTGTTCCAGGTGCTGCACCTCGTACGGGCCGTGCGGACGGCGGAGTCGATCACCGCCGCCGCGGCCGCGGGCTGAACCGCCGCACGGCCACCGCGGACGACGACCGGCCGCTGTCGTGACCGTACCGTCCGCCGTCGGCAACCGCTGTCGCGGGCCCACCGTTCAGCGCCCACCACCGCTGTCGTGGCCGAGCCCGTCCGCCACCGCCGTCGCAGCCCCGCCGCCCGCCGTCCACCACCGGCGTCGCGGGCCCACCGTGCACCGCCCACCACCGGTGCCGCAGCCGCACCGCCCACCACCCGGCACCGCCGTCCCGAGCCGGCCCGGTGCCGAGGCGGGCCTCCCCCGTACCGGCCGAGCCCCGGCGGCCCGACCCGGTGTCGAGCGGGCCGCCACCCGCGCCGCCACCTGCGGCACCCGGCCCGCCGGACCGGCTGCCGTCGCCGGTTCAGCTGCTCACCGAGTGCCGGAGGAACTGCCGCCCGCGGCGGCGGACCGCCCGTTGAATGTGTCCACGAGTTCCCCACCCGACCGCCCGGGCCGCGATCCCCGATCCCCGGCCGGACCGGCCGCGACGGCCGGCCCCGGACCAACCGCCCGGGTCGCCGCCGCCCCCGGGCCCGCGCGGCGGGTGCCGTCAGCAGCGCAGCCGTTACGCCTTCGTCCTCCCGATTCCGCAAGGAGCTCTCCCATGGCGCCCGACCAGGACCCCGCCGACCGCCCGGCAGCAGTCCGGCTGCCGTTGTCGGCCGCGCAGCGCGACATCTGGATGGCGCACGACGTGGACCGCACCGGCAGCCGGTACAACGTCGGCGAGTGCCGCGAGATCCTCGGCGCGATCGACCCGGGGGTGCTGGCGGACGCCTGGTACCAGCTGGCCCGCGAGGCGGACGTGCTGCGCATCCGCGGCACCGAGTCCGGGGACGACGGGATCTGGCAGATCATCGACACCGAGCCCGGCGACCGCCGGCTGCGGCAGCTGGACCTGAGCGCCGAGGCGGACCCGTTCGAGGCGGCGCGGGCCTGGATGGCGGCCGACCTGGCGGTGCCGTTCGACCTGACGGACGGCGGTTTCGGCCGGCACGCGCTCATCCGGCTCGCCGACGACCGCTTCGTGTACTACCAGGGCTACCACCACCTGGCGATCGACGGCATGACCCTGGCGCTGCTCGACGCCCGGCTGATCGAGCTGTACGAACGCGCGCTGGCCGGGGAGCCCTGGGGGCCGACGCCGTTCGCGTCGCTGGCCGAACTGCTGGCGGAGGACAGCGCGTACCGGTCCTCCCAGGAGGCGGCCGACGACCGGGCGCACTGGGCGCGGCACCTGGCGGGCGTCCCGGAGACCCCGCGCATCGGCGAGGGCCGCTCCGCCGGGCGCGACCGGGTGCCGGCACCTTTCGTGCGCCGCATCGTGCACGTCTCCGGCGCGGACACCGACCGGCTCAAGACACTGGCGCGGGCCCGCCACACCACGTGGCCGATGCTGTTCGTCACCATGGTCGCCGCCTACGTCCACCGGATCAGCGGCCACGACGAGCTGGTCGTCGGCCTGCCGGTGACCGGCCGCACCACGGAACTGAGCCGCCGCACCCCGGGCATGACGTCCAACGTGATCCCGCTGCGGATCGCCGTCGGCACCGACCGGTCGCTCGCCGAACTGGCCACCGAGGTGACCGCCGAGGTACGCGGCGGCCTGAAGCACCAGCGCACCCGGTACGAGGACATGTGCCGCGACCTGGGCATCGGCGAGTCGGAACGCCGCATCACCGCGCCGCTGGTCAACATCATGGCGTTCGTCCCCGGTCTGACCTTCGGCGGCCACGCCACCAGGCAGCACAACCTCGGCAACGGCCCCGTGGAGGACCTGGCCATCGCGGTCTACGACCTCGGGCCGGGCCTGGGACTGCGCATCGACTTCGACGCCGCGCCGGAGGTCTGCGACCTGGTGGCGGTCGACGCCCATCAGGACCGCTTCCTGCGCTTCATCGGCACGCTGCTCGACAGCCCCGAACTCCCGCTGCGCACCCTGCCGGTGCTCGGTGACGAGGAGCGGCACCTGGTCACCGAGGGGTGGAACAACACCGGCGCCCCGCTCGACGACGCCTCCCTGCCCACCCTCGTCGAGCGCCAGGCCGCCGAACGCCCCGACCAGCCGGCCGTCATCTTCGGCGAACACACCCTCACCTACAGCGAGTTGAACACCCGGGCCAACCAACTCGCCCACCACCTCACCCAACAGGGACTCACCCGCGGACACCTCGCCGGCATCCTCCTCGACCGCGGCATCCCCTTCGCCATCACCCTGCTCGCCGTCACCAAAACCGGCGCCGCCTACGCCCTGCTCGACCCCGAATTCCCCGACACCCGCCTCACCACCACCGCCCACGACGCCCACCTGCACACCCTCATCACCGACACCACCCACACCCACCGCCTCACCGGCCCCTGGACCACGGTGACCACCGACACCACCGACCTCCACGGCCAACCCCACACCAACCCCGAACACGGCACCACCACCGCTGACACCGCCTGCGTCATGTTCACCTCCGGCTCCACCGGAAAACCCAAAGGCATCCTCTCCACCCACCACAACCTCATCTCCACCCTCACCCACCAGACCTACGCCACCTTCGGACCCCACCAAACCTTCCTCCAGTGCTCACCCGTCTCCTGGGACGCCTTCAGCCTCGAATACTGGGGCGCACTCCTGCACGGCGGCACCACCGTCCTGCAACCCGGACAACGCCCCGACCCGGCGCACATCACCCGGCTGACCGCCCAACACGGCGTCACCATGCTCCAGTTGTCCTCCAGCCTGTTCAACCACCTCACCGACGACGCCCCGGAGACCTTCGCCGGCGTGCACACCGCCTACACCGGCGGCGAACCCGCCTCACCCCACCACGTCGCCCGACTCCAGGCCCGCTACCCCGCGTTGACCATCACCAACGGCTACGGACCGGCCGAGTCGATGGGCTTCACCACCACACACACGATCACCGCGGACTCCGCCACCGACGGCACGATCCCCATCGGCACGCCGCTGACCAACAAGCGCGCCTACGTGCTCGACGCACACCTCAACCCCGTCCCCCCCGGCACCGTCGGCGAGCTCTACCTCGCCGGCGACGGCATCGCCACCGGATACCTCGGACAACCCACCACCACCGCCACCCGCTTCATCCCCAACCCCCACGGCCCCACCGGCACCCGCCTCTACCGCACCGGCGACCAGGCCCACTGGGACACCCACGGCAACCTCCACTACACCGGCCGCACCGACACCCAGATCAAAATCCGCGGCTTCCGCGTCGAACCCACCGAAATCGAAACCGCCCTCACCGGCCACCCCCACATCACCCAGGCCGTCGTCACCACGTACCCAGACCGGCACGGCACACCGCAGCTGACCGCGCACGTCACCGCGGCACCGGGCCACGAGCCGGACGGGCGGGCGGTACGCGGCTGGTTGCGCGAGCGGCTGCCCGAGCACATGGTCCCGGCGTCGATCACCGTGCTGGAGCGGATGCCGCTGACCGCCAACGGCAAGGTCGACAAGCGCGCCCTGCCCGCACCGGTGCTGGCGGTGGCGCGGGGGCGGGCGGCCAGGACGCCGCTGGAGGAGATCCTGTGCGGGCTGTTCACCGACGTGCTCGCCGCGCCGGAGCCGCTGACCATCGACGACAGCTTCTTCGACCACGGCGGCCACTCGCTGCTCGCCGCCCGCCTCACCAGCCGGGTGGCCCGCGCGCTGACGACCCGGCTGACCATGCGCGACGTCTTCCTGCACCCCACCCCGGCCGCGCTCGCGCAGCACCTGGGCACCCTCGCCGCCCACCCGGCCCCGCAGCGCCCGGCGCTGACCGCGGTGGCCGACCGGCCCGAACGGCTCCCGCTGTCGCCCGCGCAGCGCCGGCTGTGGATGGCCTGCGACCTGGAGAGCGGCGGCGCGGCCTACAACGTGCCGCTGTCGGTCCGGCTGGACGGCGAGCTGGACGCCGACGCGCTGCACGCCGCCTTCCGCGACCTGACGCTGCGTCATGAGCCGCTGCGGACCGTGGTGTCGGTGGTCGACGGCGAGCCGTACCAGGTGGTCCGCGCGCCGCACGAGGCGGACGTGCCGTTCGAGCGCCGGTTGGTGTCGGCGGACGAGCTGGACGCCGCGCTGACGGCCGCGGCCGGTCACCCCTTCGACCTGGCCGCCGATCTCCCGCTGCGCGTCACGCTGTTCGACCTGGGCGGGGACGCGTACGTCCTGCTGGTCCTGCTGCACCACCTGGCGACCGACGGGCAGTCGGTGGGCCCGCTGTTCACCGACCTGGCCACCGCCTACACCGCGCGGCGGGCCGGCGGGGAGCCGACGTGGTCACCGCTGCCGGTGGGTTACCCGGACTACGCGCTGTGGCAGCGCCGGATGCTGGGTGCCGCGGACGACACCGGCAGCGTGCTCGGCGGTGAACTGGCCTACTGGCGCGAGGCGTTGGCCGGTCTGCCGCAGGAGCTGGGCCTGACCACCGACCGGCCCCGGCCGGCCGCCGCACTGCACCGGGGCGGTGCGGTCGAGGTGGACTTCGGCACCGAACTGCACCGCGCGGTGGCCGCGTTGGCGCGCGCCGAGCAGTGCACCCCGTTCATGGTGCTGCACGCCGCGCTGGCCGCGGTGCTCACCCGGCTGGGCGCGGGGACCGACATCCCGGTGGGGTCCCCGGTGGCCGGGCGGTCGGACGAGGCGCTCGCCGCTCTGGTGGGCTTCTTCGTCAACACGCTGGTGCTGCGCGCCGACACCTCGGGCAACCCGTCGTTCCGCGATCTGCTGGCCCGGGTCCGCACCGCCGACCTGGAGGCGTTCGCCCACCAGGAGGCGCCGTTCGACCAGGTGCTGGACGCGGTCGGGGCGGAGCGGTCGCTGTCGCGGCACCCGCTGTTCCAGGTCTGCCTGGCGCTGGAGAACGGCACCCCGGCGCCGACCGGCCTGCCGGGGGTGCGCTGCGGCGCGGTGCGGCCGGTCCCGCACGGCTCGGTGAAGTTCGACCTGGAGTTCCTGCTCAGCGGCGACGACGCCGGCGGCCTCACCGGCCTGGTGCTGTTCGACTCCGGCATCTTCGACGCCGCGACCGTGCGGCGGACGGCGGCGATGCTGCGCCGGGTGCTGGAGCAGGCCACCGCCGACCCGGCCGTCACCCTCGCCGCCGTCGACCTGCTCGACCCGGCGGAACGGCACCTGGTCACCGAGGGGTGGAACGCCACCGACACCCCGCTCGACGACGCCTCCCTGCCCACCCTCGTCGAGCGCCAGGCCGCCGAACGCCCCGACCAGCCGGCCGTCATCTTCGGCGAACACACCCTCACCTACAGCGAGTTGAACACCCGGGCCAACCAACTCGCCCACCACCTCACCCAACAGGGCCTGACCCGCGGACACCTCGCCGGCATCCTCCTCGACCGCGGCATCCCCTTCGCCATCACCCTGCTCGCCGTCACCAAAACCGGCGCCGCCTACGCCCTGCTCGACCCCGAATTCCCCGACACCCGCCTCACCACCACCGCCCACGACGCCCACCTGCACACCCTCATCACCGACACCACCCACACCCACCGCCTCACCGGCCCCTGGACCACGGTGACCACCGACACCACCGACCTCCACGGCCAACCCCACACCAACCCCGAACACGGCACCACCACCGCAGACACCGCCTGCGTCATGTTCACCTCCGGCTCCACCGGAAAACCCAAGGGCATCCTCTCCACCCACCACAACCTCATCTCCACCCTCACCCACCAGACCTACGCCACCTTCGGACCCCACCAAACCTTCCTGCAATGCTCACCCGTCTCCTGGGACGCCTTCAGCCTCGAATACTGGGGAGCACTCCTGCACGGCGGCACCACCGTCCTGCAACCCGGACAACGCCCCGACCCCGGACTGATCACGGAACTGACGCAGCGTCATAGCGTCACGATGCTCCAGCTCTCGTCCAGCCTGTTCAACCACCTCACCGACGACGCCCCGGAGACCTTCGCCGGCGTGCACACCGCCTACACCGGCGGCGAACCCGCCTCACCCCACCACGTCGCCCGACTCCAGGCCCGCTACCCCGCGTTGACCATCACCAACGGCTACGGACCCGCCGAGTCCATGGGCTTCACCACCACCTACGCCATCCCGGCCGACGGTGCGACGGCATCGGCCACCGTCCCCATCGGGACGCCGCTGACCAACAAGCGCGCCTACGTGCTCGACGCACACCTCAACCCCGTCCCCCCCGGCACCGTCGGCGAGCTCTACCTCGCCGGCGACGGCATCGCCACCGGATACCTCGGACAACCCACCACCACCGCCACCCGCTTCATCCCCAACCCCCACGGCCCCACCGGCACCCGCCTCTACCGCACCGGCGACCAGGCCCACTGGGACACCCACGGCAACCTCCACTACACCGGCCGCACCGACACCCAGATCAAAATCCGCGGCTTCCGCGTCGAACCCACCGAAATCGAAACCGCCCTCACCGGCCACCCCCACATCACCCAGGCCGTCGTCACCACCCACCCGGATTCCCGCGGCGCCCTCCAGCTCGTCGCCCACGTCACCGTGTCGCCCGAACACACCACGGACGCCCAGGAGTTGCGGGCCTGGACGCGGACCCGGCTGCCGGACCACCTGGTGCCGGCGTCGATCACCGTGCTGGAGCGGATGCCGCTGACCGCCAACGGCAAGGTCGACAAGCGCGCCCTGCCCGCACCGGCCGCGGCCCTCTCCCGGGGCCGGGCACCGCGCAACGGGCTGGAGCGGCTGGTCGGTGAGCTGTTCACCGAGATCCTGGCGGTGCCGGAGCCGCTGACCATCGACGACAACTTCTTCGACCACGGCGGCCACTCACTGCTCGCCGCCCGCCTCACCAGCCGGGTGGCCGCCGCCCTCGGTGCCCGTACGACCGTGCGCGACGTCTTCCTGCACCCGACGCCCGCCGCCTTCGCCGAACACCTCACCGCCCGCTTCGCGGTGGCCGAGGACGGCACCGCCGCCGCACCGGCCCCGGCCCGCCGCGCCCGGCCGGCGCTGCGCCGCCGCACCGAGTCCGGCGCACTGCTCGGCTCCTGAACCGCCGGGCCCCCGCGGCCCCGGCACCTTCTTCCCGTAACGCATTCTCCGAACGGAGTCCGTCATGAGTCACGACTTCACCCCGGCGCCCGACGACGTCGTGTGGGACCTGCCGGGCACGGCGCCCGCGCGGGTGTCCCTGCTGGTGCTGCCGCACGCCGGTGGCAACGCGCACGCCTACGCCGGCTGGCGCGACCACCTGCCGCAGGACGTACGACTGCTGATCGGCCAGTACCCCGGACGCGGCGCGCGGTTCTCCGAGGAGCTGCCGACCGGGATCCGCGACCTGTCGGCACCGGTGGTCACCGCGCTGCCGGCCGATACCGGGGACCTGGTGGTGCTGGGGCACAGCATGGGATCGCTGGTGGCGTTCGAGGTGGTCCGTGAACTGGAGGCGGCCGGGCGCACGCCGCGGGCGCTGATCGCGTCGGCGTGCCGTGCGCCGTTCCTGCCCAACCCGAGCGCGGTGCACCCCGAACTCCTCGACGACGACGGCCTGGTGGCCGCGATCAAGGAGCGCGGCGGCACCGACGACGGCATCCTCGACGAGCCGGAGCTGCGGGAGATCGTGCTGCCGTCGATCCGCGCGGACTTCGCCATCGACGACGTCTACCAGCACCCGGACCCGGCGGTGACCGTCGGCTGCCCGGTGACGGTGCTCGGCGGCGACGCCGACGCGGTGGTGCCGGCCGAGATGCTCCGCCACTGGTCGTCGGTGACCCGGCAGGGCTTCCGGCTGGAGATCCTGCCCGGCGGCCACTTCTACTTCCAGCAGCGGCTGGCGGAGTTCATCGGCGTCGTCGGCTCCGTGCTGGACACCGCCGGCGCCGCCCCGCAACCCGCCTGACGCAGCGTCACTTTCCGCTTCGCACCGGCGCCGTCCCCGCGTTCGCCACCATCCGATCCACTCACGACCGAAGGACCTGCCATGACCATCACCGCTGAGCCGGCCACCACCGCGGGCATCGACCCGGTGCGCGAGCCGGGCAAGCCGGTCGTCGTCCACACGCCCGCGTTCACCGGCATGGACGAGGCCGTCGCGTGGCTGACGGCCCAGCGTGCCGCGATCCAGGCCGAGTTGCACCGTTCCGGCGCCGTGCTGCTGCGCGGTGTGCCGGTCGGGGACGCCGCCGGGTTCGCCCAGGCCCGCGACGCGCTCATCCGGCAGCGGGCCGGCTACAAGGAGAAGGCCACCCCGCGCACCGACTTCGGAGAGGGCGTCTTCTCCTCGACGGACCTGCCGGCCATCCAGCCGATCCGGCTGCACAACGAGAACAGCTACACCCTCGACTTCCCCGGCGTGCTGCTGTTCGGCTGCATCACCGCACCGCGCGAGGGCGGCGCCACCACCGTCGGCGACATGCGCCAGGCGCTGCGGCTGCTGCCGCCGGAGCTGGTCGAGCGGTTCGCGCGGGCCGGCTGGCTGCTGGTGCGCAACTACTCCGAACTGGCCGGGCTGCCCTGGTACAAGACGTTCGCCACCGAGGACCGGTCCGTCGCCGAGGCGTACTGCCGGGACAACACCGTCGGCTACGACTGGCTGGACGACGACAGCATGCGCACCCGGCAGCGCCGCTCGGCGATCGTCACCCACCCGGTCACCGGGGAGCGCTCCTGGTTCAACCACTTCGCGTTCTGGAACAGCCGCACCCTCGACGCGGACGTGCGCGAGGTGCTGGAGGAGACCTACGGCCAGGACGGCCTGCCGTTCAACACCTACCTGGGCGACGGCAGTTCGCTGACCGACGCCGAGGTCGACGCGGTCAACGCGGTGTACGACCAGGTGACGGTCCGCGAGACCTGGCAGAGCGGTGACCTGATGCTGGTCGACAACATCCTGTGCGCCCACGGCCGCGAGTCCTACAAGGGCGACCGCAAGGTCCTCGTCGCGATGGGCGAGCCGGTCGCGCTGGCCGACTGCGCCCCGCAGACCGCCCCTTCGACGACCGTTTTCGGGGAGTGACCACCGATGACCGCTGTACTTCCTGAGCGCACCGAGATCCGCGCCGCCGTCCCGGCGGACCTGCTGGAGCGGCTGGCCGCGGTGCCGGCCGACCGCCCCGCCGTGGTGGCGGGCGACCGCCGGCTGACCTTCGGCGAGCTGCGGGCCGAGGCCGCGCGGATCGCCGCCCGGCTGACCGCCCGCGGCATCGGCCCGGAGAGCGTGGTGGCCCTGGCGCTGCCGCGCGGCGCCGACCTGGTCGCCGCGCTGATCGGCACCCTGACGGCCGGTGCCGCCTACCTGCCGGTGGACGTGAAGCTGCCCGCCGAGCGCCGCCGTTACCTGGTGGAGGACTCCGGCGCCGACCTGGTCGTGGTGGCCGGTGACGGCAGCGAACCGGTGACCGCCGCGGCACCGCAGCTGGCGGTGGCCGAACTGACCGCGGCCGGCGGCCCGGCGCCGCAGGCGTTCCGTCCGGTGCCGGTGGCGGGCGGCACGCTCGCCTACGTCATCTACACCTCCGGTTCGACCGGGCGCCCCAAGGGCGTCGAGATCGGCCGGGCGGCGGCCGCCGCGCTGCTGGCGGAGCTGGAGGACGCCGGTATCGCGGTCGGCGTCGGCGGCCGGGTCGGCTGGAACGCCTCCCCGTCGTTCGACGCCTCCGTTCAGCAGTGGGTGCGGCTGTGCCGGGGCGACACGCTGGTGATGATCGACGACGAGACGCGCGCCGACCCGCAGTTGCTGGCCCGGCTGGTCGACGAGCAGGGGCTGACCGACCTGGACATCACGCCGTCGCACGCCGACGCGCTGCTGGACCTGCTGACCGCGGACGGCGGCCCGCGGCCGCTGACGCTGCTGGTCGGCGGCGAGCCGATCGGCCCGGCGCTGTGGCGGCGGATCGTGGCCCGGGGCGCCGAGGGCGTGCTGCGGGCGGTCAACCTCTACGGGCCGACCGAGTGCACCGTCGACTCGACGGCCGGCTGGATCGACACCGACGAGGCGCCGCACATCGGTTCGGTGCTGCCGGGGCTGCGGATGCGGCTGCTGGACGGGAAGCTGAACCCGGTCGGGTTCGGCGAGACCGGTGAGCTGTACCTGGCCGGTTCCCGGGTCGCCCGCGGCTACCGCCGCCGCCCGGTGCTGACGGCGGAGCGCTTCGTCGCCGACCCGGCCGACGGCACGGTGGCCGGCGGGGCGCGGATGTACCGCACCGGTGACCTGTGCCGGCTGCTGCCGGACGGCCGGCTGGTGTACGTGGGCCGGGCCGACGGGCAGGTCAAGCTGCGCGGGTATCGGATCGAACTGCCGGAGATCGAGGCCGCGTTGGCGGCGTTCCCCGGGGTCGCCGAGACCGCGGTGGTGCTGCGCGAGGACGTCAACGGCGCCCCGGGCCTGGTGGCGTACTACCGGACCGGCGACGCGGTGGACGCCGGGGCGCTGCGCGCGGCGCTGGCCGAGCGGCTGCCGTCGTACATGGTGCCGTCCGCGTTCGTGGTGCTCGACCGGTTCCCCACCACGGCCAACGGCAAGCTGGACCGGGCCGCGCTCCCCGCGCCGGCACCGGCCGCCGCGCCGTCGCAGCCCGTGGACACCGGTGCGCCCGACGGGCCGAGCGGCGCCGTGGAGGAGCTGATCGCCGGGGTGTGGCAGACCGTGCTGGGCGCCGAGCGGATCGGCCCGCAGGACAACTTCTTCAAGCTCGGCGGCCACTCGCTGCTGGCGATCAAGCTGGTCTCCCGGGTCCGCGCCGAGCTGGCTGTCGCCCTGCCGGTCAAGGCGGTCTACGCCAACCCCCGGCTGCGCGACCTGGCCGCCCACATCGAGACCCTGCTGGCGGCGCGCGACGCCTGATCCGCCCGCGGCGCCGGTCCCGCACACGGCGGCGCCGGCGGCGGCAAGGCCCTGACGGCTCACGGGAGCGCGCGTTCGGCGCGCTCCCGGCCGGGGCCGGATGGCGTTCCCCGCCCGGCGCGGTGCTCCCCGCCGCGCCCGTTCCCCTCCCCGAGTCCCGTTCCGCCCGCTCACCTTCCGAGGAATCACCGTGATCCCGTTGTCCTTCGCACAGCGTCGGCTGTGGTTTCTGAACCGCCTTGAGGGCCCGTCCGCGACGTACAACGCGCCGGTGGTGCTGCGGCTGGACGGCGTACCGGACGCGGTCGCGCTGGGCGCCGCCGTGACGGACCTGGCGGCACGGCACGAGACGCTGCGCACCGTCTTCCCGGCGACCGACGGCGAGCCGTACCAACTGGTGCTGGAACCGGCGGAGGTGGCGCTGGCCACCGAGGAGTGCGCGCCGCAGCGGCTGGACGCGGCGGTGCAGGCCTTCACCCGCGAGACGTTCGACATCGTGACGGAACGGCCGTTGCGGGCACGGCTGTTCACGCCGGGTGACGGCACGTCGGTGCTGGTGCTGCTGGTGCACCACGTGGCGACGGACGGCCTGTCGGTGGCGCCGCTGCTCGACGACCTGGCCGAGGCGTACCGGGCGCGGCTGGCCGGCGGGGCCCCGGCGTGGGACGAACTGCCGGTGCAGTACGCGGACTACGCGTTGTGGCAGCACGACATGCTGGGCGACCCGCTGGACCCGGAGAGTGTGGCGTTCGAGCAACTGGAGTTCTGGCGCGAGGCGTTGGCGGAGCTGCCGGCGGTCATCGAGCTGCCGGCCGACCGGCCGCGGCCGGCGGAGCCGACGCATCGCGGTGTGACGCTGAACGGGCGGGTGGATGCCGGTACGCACCGGGCGCTGCTGGCGCTGGCGCGTTCGCGGTCGGCGAGCCTGTTCATGGTGGCGCGGGCCGCGCTGGCGGCGGCGCTGTCGGCGGCCGGGGCCGGTGAGGACCTGGCGATCGGCTCGCCCGTGGCCGGCCGGCCGGAGGAGGACCTGCACGCGCTGGTCGGCTTCTTCATCAACTCCCTCGCCCTGCGCACCGACCTGTCCGGCGACCCGTCGCTGGGCGCCCTGGTGGACCGGGTGCGCGACGCGGACCTGGCGGCGTTCGACCACGAGGACCTGCCGTTCGACCTGCTGGTGGAACACCTCAACCCGGCCCGGGAGTTGGGGCGCCACCCGTTCTTCCAGGTGATGCTGACGGTGGCGGCCGCCGCCGGTGAGCCGCCGGCGCTGGGCGGCCTGACCGCGCGGACGGCCGACGCGGACCTGGCGGCGGCCAAGTTCGACCTGACGTTCTACTGCGCGGAGACCACCGGTGACGACGGTGAACCGGGCGGCCTGGAGGTCGGGTTGCAGTACGCGGTCGACCTGTTCGACGGCGGTACGGCCCAGTTGCTGCTGGAGGTCTACCTGCGGGCGCTGCGGGCCTTCGCGGCCGACGGCGGGGTGCGGCTGTCGGCGCTGGAGCTGCTGTCGGCGCCGGAGTCGGCGGGGCTGGCCGGGCGCCGGGAGCGGCTGGCGGAGCTGGCGGCCGCGCGCGTGACACCGGTGGCGGCGGGTGACGAGGGCGGTACGCGGGTGGTGCTGGCGCCGCGTGAGGAGATCCTGTGCGGCCTGTTCGCCGAGGTCCTCGGCCGCGACCACATCGGCCCCGACGACAACTTCTTCCGCAACGGCGGCCACTCCCTGCTCGCCAGCAAACTCATCAACCGCCTGCGCGCCGTCCTCGGCACCGACATCGGCATCCGCGACCTCTTCCTCGCCCCCACCCCCACCGGCCTGCACCACCGCATCGACACCACCACCGCCACCACCCGCCCCACCCTCCACCACCACACCCCCGACCAACGCCCCCACCACATCCCCCTGTCCTACGCCCAACGCCGCCTGTGGTTCCTCGACGAGCGCGACGGCGCCGGCAGCGCGTACAACGTGCCGATCGTGCTGCACCTGGACCGGGCGCCGGACCCGCTGGTGCTGGCCGGCGCGCTGGCGGACGTCGCGGCGCGGCACGAGGTGCTGCGGACGGTGTACCGGGCGGCGGACGGCGAGCCGTACCAGGTGGTGCTGGCCGACACGGTTCCGGTGCTGGAGACGGTCGCCACCACGCCGGACTCGCTGGCGGCGGCGGTGGACGCGGCCGCCGGGCACGTCTTCGACCTGGCCGCCGAGATCCCGTTCCGCGGCTGGCTGCTGGACCCGGGCACCGGGCGGGAGCGGACGCTGGTGCTGCTGCTGCACCACATCGCCGCCGACGGCTGGTCGACCGGGCCGCTGCTGGCCGACCTGGCGCGGGCGGTCGCCGCCCGGTCCGCCGGGGACGCCGCCGAGCTGCCGCCACTGCCGGTGGCCTACGCGGACTACGCGCTGTGGCAGCGGGAGTTGCTGGGCGACGCCGAGGACGAGTCGAGCCTGATGCGACGTCAGATCGCTTTCTGGAAGCAGGCGCTGGCCGGTCTTCCGGCGTCGACGCCGCTGCCGGCCGACCGACCGCGGCCCGCCGAGCCCAGCGGCCGGGGCGCGACGGTCTCCGGTGTGCGACTGGACGCCGGCACGCACCGGGAGCTGGCGGCGCTGTCGCGCACGGCGCGGGCCACGCTGTTCATGGTGGCGCGCTCGGCGCTGGCGGTGGCGCTGTCGGCGGCCGGGGCGGGCGATGACCTGGCGATCGGGGTGCCGGTCGCCGGCCGCTCCCACCAGGACCTGCACGACCTGGCCGGCCTGTTCGTCAACACCCTCGTGCTGCGGGCCGGCCTGGACGGCGACCCGACGGTCCGCGAGCTGGTCGAGCGGTCGCGCGAGTACGACCTGGCCGCCTACGCCCACGACGACCTGCCGTTCGACCTGCTGGTCGAACACCTCAACCCGGCGCGGGAGTTGGGCCGTCACCCGTTCTTCCAGGTGATGCTGACCCACCAGCGCGGCGAGGCGGAGGCCGTGACCATCGGCGGTGGCACCGCCCGCGCGACCTCGACGGACCTGGCGGCGGCCAAGTTCGACCTGACCTTCCACTGCGCCGAGAGCCAGACCGCCGACGGCGAGCCGGCCGGCCTGGAACTCGGGGTGCAGTACGCGGTCGACCTGTTCGACCAGGACACCGCCACGCTGCTGCTCCAGTTGTTCGCCCGCGCGCTGACGGCGTTCGCCGCCGCGCCGCACAGCCCGGTGGCCGGTCTGCTGCCGCTGTCGCCGGCGGAGGAACGCGGACTGGCCGGCCGGCGCGAACGGCTGGCCGCGGCCGAGGCCGAGGCGGCCCGGGCGGCGGCCCGCACGGTCACGGCGGGCGGCGCCGGCCCGGTCCGGACGGTGCTGGCACCGCGTGAGGAGATCCTGTGCGGCCTGTTCGCCGAGGTCCTCGGCCGCGACCACATCGGCCCCGACGACAACTTCTTCCGCAACGGCGGACACTCCCTGCTCGCCAGCAAACTCATCAACCGCCTGCGCGCCGTCCTCGGCACCGACATCGGCATCCGCGACCTCTTCCTCGCCCCCACCCCCACCGGCCTGCACCACCGCATCGACACCACCACCGCCACCACCCGCCCCACCCTCCACCACCACACCCCCGACCAACGCCCCCACCACATCCCCCTGTCCTACGCCCAACGCCGCCTGTGGTTCGTCAACCAGCTGGAGGGGCCGAGCGCCACGTACAACATCGCCGTCGTACGGCGGCTGGACCGGCGGCTCGACCCGGCGGTGCTCGGCGAGGCGCTGGCCGACGTCGCCGGACGGCACGAAGTGCTGCGCACCGTCTACCCGGTGCTCGACGGTGAGCCGTACCAGCGGGTGCTGGACGGGGTCCGCCCGGTGCTGGAGAGGGTGGAGACCACCCCGGAGCAGGTGCCGGCGACGGTGGACGCCGCCACCGCACACGTCTTCGACCTGGCCGCCGACCTGCCGTTGCGCGGCTGGCTGCTCGACCCGGGCGCGGACCAGGCGCAGGTCATGGTGCTGCTCGTGCACCACATCGCCTTCGACGGCTGGTCGACCGACTGCCTGCTCGCCGACCTCGCCCTGGCCTGCGCGGCCCGCCGCGACGGCCATGCCCCCGACTGGCAGCCGCTGCCGGCGCAGTACGCCGACTACACCCTGTGGCAGCGCGAACTGCTGGGCGACGCCGACGATCCGGAAAGCCTGATGGCTCGTCAGCTCGCTTACTGGGGTGAGGCGTTGGACGGGCTCGCCCCGGTGATCGACCTGATCACCGACCGGCCCCGGCCGGCCGAGCCCTCCGGCCGTGGCGCGCTGACCCCGTTCGGGCTGGACGCCGCCACGCACCGGGCGCTGACCCGGGTGGCGCACGAGTGCGGCGCGACGCTGTTCATGGTGGTGCAGGCGGCGCTGGCGGCCACCCTCACCCGGCACGGCGCCGGCACCGACCTGGCCCTGGGCACCACCGTCGCCGGCCGGTCCGACGACGCGCTGCACCCGCTGGCCGGCCTGTTCGTCAACACCCTGGTGCTGCGCACCCGCACCGACGGCGACCCGGCCTTCGCCGACCTGGTCCGCCGGGTGCGGGAGACCGATCTGGCCGCCTACGGCTGCCAGGACGTCCCCTTCGACCGGCTGGTCGAGCACCTCAACCCGCACCGCTCCTCGGCGCACCACCCGCTGGTGCAGGTCATGCTCCAGGTCAACGCCGCCAGCACGGCCGGCCCGGCGGCGGACGGCGACGGCATGCTGGCCGGCGTCCAGCTGCCCTTCGGCACCGACAGCGCCAAGACCGACCTGACGTTCGCGCTGACCGAGGAACGCGACCGGCGCGGCGAACCGGCCGGCCTGTCCGGTGTGCTGGAGTACGCCACCGACCTGTTCGACGCCGCCACCGCCGCCCTGCTCGCCGAACGCCTGGCGGACACCCTGCGGACGGTGGCCGCCGACCCGGCCGTGCGGCTCGGCGACATCGGCCCGGCGGGCGACGCGCCGCACAGCGCGGACGGGCCGGCGCGGACCACGGTGCACGACGGCGTGCGGCAACGGGCCGGCGCCACCCCCGAACTGATCGCGCTGTCGTGCGGCGACGAAACCCTCACGTACGGCGAACTCGACCGCCGGGCCACCCGGTTGGCCGGGCAGCTGGCCGGGTCCGGGGTGGGCCGGGGGACGACGGTCGCGGTGCTGGTGGAACGCGGCACGGACCTGGTGGTCGCGGCGCTGGCCGTGCTCATGTGCGGCGCGGCGCCCGCGATGCTCGACGTCGACGGTGACGTACCGGGCGCGCTGGCGCTGCTGGGCGCCCCGGTCGTGCTGACCCGGGCGGCCTTCGCGGACCGGGCGGCCCGGGGCGCGGCACGGATGCTGCGACTGGAGTCGATGGCCTCGGCCACGCCGGCCGGGCTGCCGCGGTGCGGTCCGCCGGACGCCGCCGCGGTCTGCCTGACCGCCGGCCCCGACGGCGGCGCGCGGGCGGTGCGGATCTCGCACGGCACCGCGGCGGCCGGCGCCTTCGGCGGGCTGCGGCACGTGGACGCGGCGACCGGCACGTGGGCGTTCGCCCGCGACCTGTGGTCGGCGCTGCTCGGCGGCGGTTCGTGCGTGCTGCGCCCGGCGCGGCCGCTGACCGGCGCCCCCGCGGCACCGGGCGGATACGCGGTGCTGGACGCCCGGCTGCGGCCGGTGCCGGCCGGGGTGCCCGGTGAGCTGTACCTGCGGGGTGCCGGCGACGGCGACGGCTTCCCGGCGCTGCCCGGCGCGACGGCGGCGGCCTGGGTGCCGGACCCGTTCGGCCCGGCGGGCGCCCGGATGCTGCGCACCGGGCGGCGCGCGGTGCTCGGCGCGGCCGGCGACCCGCGCGACCTCGGCCCGCTCGCCGGTGACGGGGACGTCGGCGGCTACCGGGCGGAGACCGACCGGGTGGCACGGACGCTCACCGGGCACCCGGCGGTCGGCCGGACCGCGGTGGTGGTGCGCGAGGACGTGCCGGGGCAGCGCCGCCTGGTGGCCTACCTGGTGCCCGCCGGGGCCGGGACCGTGACGGAGGCCGACCTCCAGTCCTGGGCGGCCGAACGGCTGCCGGACTACCTGGTGCCGTCGGCGGTGGTGGTGCTGGAGTCGCTGCCGGTCGGCGCGGACGGGCGGACCGACCGGGCGGCGCTGCCCGCGCCGGAGCGGCGTGCGCCGGGCTCCGGTCCGGCGCCGCAGGAGGTGCCCGACGACGGGCGCGGCCGGTGGGAGGAGCCGCTGTCGCGGCTGTTCAGCGAGGTGCTGGAGGGCCGGCAGGTCGGCGCGGACGACAACTTCTTCCGGGTCGGCGGCCACTCGCTGCTGGCGGTCCGCCTGGTCAACCGGGTACGGGCCGAACTCGGCCAGGAGATCACCCTGCGCGACGTCTTCCGCTTCCCGACGGTGACCACGCTGGCCCGGTGGTTCGCCACCGAGGCGGCCGCCGCACCGGGCACCGCGGCCGCCGGTGCGACCCCGGCGCCGTCGGCGGGGCCGGACGCCGTACCGAACCGGCCCACCCTGCGCCGCCGCACCGCGGGAGGCTCCCGCACCCGCACCTGACCCGTACGCCCGCCGCCTCCACGGGGGCGAGGGGGCAACCGCCCCCGGGTGCAGGCCCGTTGGGCGAGCGGGGACGCGGCATCGCGGCAACGCGACAACACCGGGACAGACCCGGCCGGACGACTCCGGCCGGGTCTTCGCGCTGCCGCGCGCCGGGCCGGTCGTCAACGACCGCGCCGACAGGGGGCGTTGCTCCGGCCAGCGGGTTTCGTCGCACCGCCCGCCCGGCCTCGTCGCACCGGTCGGCCTCACCACTCCGGCCGCCCGGCATCATTGCACCGGCCGACCTCACTACTCCGACCGCCCGGCATCAGCACCCCGGCTGCCCGGCACGTTGCGCCGACTCGTTGCGCCGGCCTCGTTGCGCCCGCCCCCAGCCTCGTTGCCCCGGCTGCCGGGCACGTTACGCCGACACCCTGCGCCGGCCTCGTTGCACCGACCGCCGGGCCCCGTCACCCCCCGATCCCCCATCCCCCGGCCCGATCCCCATCCCCGGCCCACCCGGCACCGGCGCGCGAGCTCTTGCCCCTCCCGGCGTCGTTGTCCCCGCGCCGCCCCGGTCCCCGCCCCGCGGGCGGCAGTTCGGGGCCGGTGTCCGCGGCGCGAACTGCCGCACGCAGTGCCCCCCGGGCGGGGAACGGCTCCCTAGCCTGGGGGCATCCGGACGAGGGATCGCGTCCGGCGGTCCACTGTCTCCTTCACCGTGACGCCGGCCGACCCGTTCCACCGCCTCAACGACCCGCCTCCCCCGCATTCGTCAGCCATCCCCTCGTCCGGAGGAACCGCGATGCCCTCGACCGGCCAGCTGCCGACCGTGACCGATCCGATCGGGCCGGCCGGGACCGTCTCCGCCCCGTCCGCCGTGCTGGACGGCGGGCCGGCGATCACTCCGGCGCCGCCGGTGATGGACCGCGTCGCGGCGCACGTCGCCGCCGCGCCGGAGGCCGTCGCGCTGGTGCACGGCGACCGGCGGGTGACCTACGGCGAACTGGCGCTCGCGGTGGCGTTCCGGGCGGAGGCCCTGGCCGCGGACGGCGCCGGCCCGGGCCGCCTGGTGGCGGTGCACCGGCGCCGGGGCGTCGAGGCGGTCGTGTCGCTGCTGGCCGTGCTGCGCACCGGTGCCGCCTACCTGCCGCTGGACCCCGCTGCCCCGGCCGCGCGCAACGCCGGCATCCTGGACCACTGCCGCGGCGAGGCCGGTGCGCCGCTGCCGCAGGGCGAGAGCGATGTGGTGCTGGACGGCCCCGGCGTCGAGGCCGGCGCCGCGTACGTCATCCACACCTCCGGTTCGACGGGCACGCCCAACGGGGTGGTGGTCGGGCAGGAGGCGCTGGCGCACTTCACCGCCGGCGCGGCGGTGCGCTACGGCGTCGGCCGCGAGGACCGGGTGCTCCAGTTCGCGCCGCTGCACTTCGACGCCAGCGTCGAGGAGATCTTCGTGACGCTCGGCGCGGGCGGCACGCTGGTGCTGCGCGACGAGGAGATGCTGGACGTCACCGGGCTGCTGGCCGGGTGCGCGGCGCACGGCATCACGGTGCTGGACCTGCCGACGGCGTACTGGCACGAGCTGGCGCACGCGGTGGGCACCGGTGCGGCGGTGCTGCCCGACAGCCTGCGCACGGTGATCATCGGCGGTGAGGCGGCGTTGCCGGAGCGCGTCGAGCGGTGGACCCGGGCGGTCGGCGACCGGGTGCGGCTGCTGAACACCTACGGGCCGACCGAGGCCACCGTGGTGGCCACCGTCGCCGACCTGACGCACCATCAGAGCGGCCCGATCCCGATCGGCCTGCCGCTGCCCGGGGTTCGCGCCGCCATCGTGGACGGTGAACTGCTGCTGCTGGGCGGCGGGTTGGCCCGCGGCTACCTGGGCCGTCCGGAGCTGACCGCGCTGCGGTTCGGCGACCTGGACGGTGAACGCGCCTACCGCACCGGCGACATGGTGACGGTGCGCGAGGACGGGCAGCTGGGCTTCACCGGGCGGCGCGACGACGAGGTGAAGATCAACGGGCACCGGATCGACCCGGCGTCCGTGGAGTCGGTGCTGTCGGCCCACCCCGGGGTGCGCGAGGCCGCCGTGGTGGTCCAGGAGGACCCCGAGGGCGTCAAGCGGCTGGTGGCGTTCGCCGCCGTCGACGGCGTGACGGCGGCGCAGCTGCGCGATCACGCCCGCCGGGCGCTGCCGCCGGCCGCGGTGCCGGGGGTGATCGGGCTGGTCGCCGGGCTGCCGCGGACCGCCTCGGGCAAGATCGACCGCAAGCTGCTGCGGGTGACCCGGGCCCGGTCGCAGGCCGCGGCGGCCGAGGCGGCGGGCGTGCCCGTGCCGGACTTCGACGGGGTCGCGCTGCCGCAGGAGGAGCGGGTTCCGCTGTCGTACGCGCAGCGCCGCCTGTGGTTCCTGGGCCGGCTGGAGGGCCCGTCGGCCACCTACAACGCGCCGGTGGTGCTGGAGCTGGACGGCGTGCCGGACCGGGCGGCGCTGCGGGCCGCGCTCGCCGACGTCGCCGGGCGGCACGAGGTGCTGCGCACGGTGTACCCGGCGGTCGACTCCGAGCCGTACCAGCACGTGCTGGACGCGCCGCGGATCGAGGTGGCGGTACGCGAGTGCGCACCGCGGGAGGTGACCGCGCTGATCGCGCGGGCCACCGCGGAGGTCTTCGACATCACGTGCCAACTGCCGCTGCGCGTCACCCTGTTGACGCCGGGCGACGGCACGTCGGTGCTGGTGCTGCTGCTGCACCACGTGGCGACCGACGGCTGGTCGGTGGCGCCGCTGCTGCGCGACCTGTCCGCGGCCTACCTGGCCCGGCTGGCCGGCACCGCACCCGACTTCGAGCAACTGCCCGTGCAGTACGCGGACTTCACCTTGTGGCAGCAGGACCTGCTGGGCGACGCGGAGGACACCGAAAGCCTGTCGTACCGTCAGCTGGCTTACTGGCGTGCAGCGTTGTCGGGGATGCCGACGGCGATCGACCTGCCGGCGGACCGCCCCCGGCCGGCCGAACCGACGGCCGAGGGCGCGACGATCACCGCGACGCTGGACCCGGCGACGCACGCCGCGCTGGTGGCCGTCGGGCAGGACCGCGGCGCGAGCATGCTGATGGTCGCGCAGACCGCGCTGGCCGCGGCGCTGGCCGCCGCCGGCGCCGGGACCGACATCGCGATCGGCACCCCGGTGGCCGGCCGGTCGGACGAGGCGCTCGACGACATGGTGGGCTTCTTCGTCAACACCCTGGTGCTGCGGACCGACGTCGGCGGCGACGCCACCTTCGGCGAGCTGGTGGAACGGGCCCGGGACGCGGACCTGGCCGCCTACGCGCACGGCGACCTGCCGTTCGACCTGCTCGTGGAGCACCTCAAGCCGGAGCGGTCGCTCGCGCACAACCCGTTCTTCCAGGTCATGCTGACCGTGCAGGGCGGTGGCGGGGACGACCAGGGGGCGCCGCTGGGCCCGCTGACCGGGCAGTTCGTGTCGGCCGGCCTGGACCCGGCGAAGTTCGACCTGAGCGCCTCGTGCGTGGAGCTGCGCGACGCCGAGGGCGGGCCGGCCGGCTTCGAGGTGTGGTGGAGCTACGCCGTCGACCAGTTCGACGCCGGCACCGCGCAGTTGCTGCTCGACCTGTACCTGCGGGCGCTGCGGGCCCTGGCGCTGACGCCCGGGGCGCGGCAGGCCGACCTGGAGCTGCTGACCGAGGCGGAGGAGGCGTCGCTGAACGAGCGGCGCGTGCGGCTGGCGGCGGCCCGGGAGTCGGCGGGCCGGCCGGCCGTGGCCCGCAGCGGGCTCTCGCAGCGCGAGGAGATCCTGTGCGGTCTGTTCGCCGAGGTCATCGGGCACGACCGGATCGGCCCGGACGACGACTTCTTCGCCGCGGGCGGCCACTCGATGATGGGTGTGCGGCTGATGAACCGCATCCGGACGGTGCTCGGGGTGGAGGCCCGCATCCGTGACCTGTTCCTGGCGCCGACGCCGGCCGGGCTGGCCCGGCGGATCGCCCGGCAGGCGACGGCCGACGGCCGGCCGGCGCTGACGCGGGCCGAGCGCCCCGAGCGGGTGCCGCTGTCGTACGCGCAGCGCCGCCTGTGGTTCATCGACCAGTTGGAGGGCGCGGGGCGTTCGTACAACATCCCGTTCGTGCTGCGCCTGGAGCGGCCGATGGACCCGGCGGTGCTGGCGGACGCGCTGGCCGACGTGGCGGAGCGGCACGAGGTGCTGCGCACGGTGTACCCGGCGGTCGACGGCGAGCCGTGCCAGCGGGTGCTGGCCGGGGCGCGGCCGCGGGTGGAGGTGGTGGTGACCACCCCCGCCGGGCTCGGTGAGGCCGTCGACGCGGCGGCCGGGCACGTCTTCCTGCTGGCCGCGGAGATCCCGTTCCGCGCCTGGCTGATCGACGCGGGCGACGGCGCCGGGCAGGTGCTGGTGCTGCTGGTCCACCACATCGCCGCCGACGGCTGGTCGACCGAACCGCTGCTGGCCGACCTCGACACCGCCTACCGGGCCCGGGCGCAGGGGACGGCTCCCGACTGGCGTCCGCTGCCGGTGCAGTACGCGGACTTCGCGCTGTGGCAGCAGGCGGCACTGGGGTCCGCCACCGACGACAGCAGCCCGATGGCACGCCAACTCGCCTACTGGAAGGACCGGTTGGCCTCCGCGCCGCCGGTGCTGGAACTGCCGGCCGCCAGGACCCGGCCGGCCGAGGCCACCCACCGCGGCGCGGTGGCGCCGCTGGCGGTGGACGCGGCGACCCACGGCAGCCTGGCGAGGATCGCGCAGGCCACCGGCAGCACGCTGTTCATGGTGGTGCAGGCGGCGCTCGCGGCCACGCTGACCCGGCACGGCGCGGGCACCGACCTGCCGCTGGGCACGGTGGTGGCCGGCCGCGACGACGAGGCGCTGGACCGGCTGGTGGGCTTCTTCGTCAACACCGTCGTGCTGCGCACCGACACCGGCGGCAGCCCGACGTTCACCGAACTGCTGGGCCGCGTACGGGAGTCCGACCTGGCCGCCTTCGCCCACCAGGACCTGCCGTTCGACCGGCTGGTGGAACACCTCAACCCGCAGCGGTCCACCGCGCACCACCCGCTGGTGCAGGTCATGGTGCAGGTGCACCCGGCGGACGCGGCGGCCGGCGGGGACTCGCCGCTGGCCGGGTCGCCGGTGGGGGTGGAGATCGGCCTGACCAAGTTCGACCTCACCCTGTCGCTGCGCGAGACCCGGGACGCCTCGGGGGCGCCGGCCGGGCTCACCGGGGTGCTGGAGTACGCGACCGACCTGTACGACGCGGCGACGGCGCGGCTGCTGGCCGCCCGGGTGGCCGGCACGCTGGACGCGGTGGCCGCCGACCCCGACCGCCGGCTGGACGCCATCGCGCTGATGACGCCGGGCGAGGAGCGGCTGCTGGGCGAGTACAACGACACCGCCACCGCGCGGGCCGCGAACCCGGTCGTGCACGAGGTGTTCGCCGCCCGGGTCCGCAGCCACCCCGACCGGATCGCGATCAGCTACCGGGACGAGACCCTCACCTACGGCGAACTCGACGCCCGTGCCAACGCGTTGGCGCACCGGCTGCTGGCGGCAGGGGTGTGCCGCGGCGGCGCGGTGGGTGTACTGATGGACCGGGTACCGGAGTTGATGGTCTCGGTGCTGGCCGTCCTCAAGTGCGGTGCTGCCTACGTGCCGTTGGACCCGCGGCTGCCGGGCGCACGGGTGCGGATGATGATGGCGGACACCGGCGCGCCGGTGCTGCTGACCCGCGACGCGCACCTGGACTCACCGGTCGTCGAGCAGGAACGGGCCGCCGGTGTCGCGGTGTTGACCGCCGCGGCGGCCGGGGCGCCGGACGCCGGTGCGGGCGCGCCGGCGGTGCGCACCGCCGGCGAGGACCTGCTGTACGTGATGTTCACCTCCGGCTCGACGGGCCGGCCCAAGGGCGTCGGGGTGACCCACCGCAACGTGGTGGAGCTGGTCGCCGACCGGGCGTGGGACATCGCGAACCACGAGCGGATGCTGGTGCACTCGGCGATCGGATTCGACGCCTCCACCTACGAGTTGTGGGTGCCGCTGCTCAACGGCTGCCGTCTGGTGATGGCGCCGGGCGACGGCACGGACGTCGCGGAGATCGACCGCACGGTGCGCGAGGGCGGGGTGACGGCCGCGTACTTCACGATGGGCCTGTTCCACATCATGGCGGACGAGGGCCTGGAGACGCTGAAGCTGCTGCGCGAGGTGTGGACCGGCGGCGACGTGTGCGCGCCGGCCGCGCTGCGCCGGGTGCTGGAGCACTGCCCGGACACCGCGGTGGTGCACTCCTACGGGCCGACGGAGGCCACGTTCGCCTCGCACGTGCAGCGGTTCGGCACCGGGCGGGGCGAGTTCGGCGGTGTCTTCCTCGGCGTGCCGATGGACAACACCCGCGTGCACGTGCTGGACGCCGGGCTGCGGCCGGTGCCGTCCGGGGTGCCCGGGGAGATGTACCTGGCCGGCACGCACGTGGCCCGCGGCTACGTGGGCCGCGCCGGGCTGACGTCGGAGCGTTTCGTGGCCGACCCGTTCAGTGCCGACGGCGGGCGGATGTACCGCACCGGCGACCTGGTGCTGTGGCAGCCGGACGGTGAACTGCGGTTCGTCGGGCGGGCGGACGGCCAGGTGAAGCTGAACGGGTTCCGGATCGAGCCCGGTGAGGTGGAGGCGACGCTGGCACGGCATCCGGCGGCCGGCCAGGTCGCGGTGGTGGTCCGTGAGGACCGGCCGGGCGACAAGCGGCTGGTCGGCTACGTGGTGCCGCGCGCCGGGAGCACGACCAGCGAGGCGGCGCTGCGGGCGGCCGTGGCGGCCGAACTGCCCAAGCACCTGGTGCCGTCGGCGATCGTGCTGGTCGACGCCATCCCGCTGACCGTCAACGGCAAGCCGGACCGCTCGGCGCTGCCGGCGCCCGCGGTGCGCTCGGCCGCCGACGGCCGCCGACCGCGCAATCCGCGCGAGGAGGTGCTGTGCGGACTGTTCGCCGAGGTCCTGGGCCTGGACGGGGTCGGCATCGACGACAACTTCTTCGCGCTGGGCGGCCATTCGCTGCTGGGGGTGCGGCTGATGAGCCGGATGCGGACGGCCCTGGGCATCGAACGCGGGGTGCGCGACCTGTTCCGCGCCCCGACGGTGGCCGGGCTGCTCGGGGACGACGCGGAGCAGGGCGACCCGATGGGGGTCCTGCTGCCGCTGAGCCCGCGCGGTGCGCAGCGCCCGCTGTTCTGCGTGCACCCCGGCACCGGGGTGGGCTGGCCGTACGCGGGGCTGGCCCGGCACCTGGGCACCGACCAGCCGCTGTACGCGCTCCAGACCCGGTCGCTGCGGGAGCCGGACTACGCGCCGCAGAGCGTGGAGGAGATGGCCGACGAGTACCTGCGCCGCATCCGCGAGGTCCAGCCGTGGGGGCCGTACGCGCTGCTGGGCTGGAGCTTCGGCGGCACGGTGGCGCACAGCATGGCGGTGAAGCTGGCCGAACAGGGCGAGCGGGTCGAGCTGCTGGCGATGATGGACGTGCGTCCGATGCCCGTGCAGACGGTGCGGGTTCCGCTGACCGAGGGTGAGAAGCGCGAGACGCTGTTCGACATGGTCGACGACCAGGACAACGCCCCGTTCGACGTGCCGGCCGCGATCGCCGAACTGCGGCGCCGCGACCCGGTGCTGGCCGGTTTCTCCGACGCGGAGATGCGCGGCGTCATCACCGCCACCATCGACCAGGCGGAGATCCTGCCGCTGTACGCGCCGGTGCCGGTCAGGACCGAGCTGCTGTTCTTCTCCGCCCGGCAGCCGCTGGACCCGGGCGACGGGCTGGCCATGGAGTGGGCGCCCTTCATCGACGGCCCGGTGGTCAACCACGGCATCGACTCCACCCACTTCAAGATGGCCGAGGAGGAGCCGATGGCGCACATCGGACGGATTCTGTCCGAACGGCTGCTGGCCCTTCGTGCGAACGAGCGCGAGGCGACCTGGAAGTCCGGTACCGATATTCCGCTGAGTCTTTCCCAGTAATTCCCGAATTCCCGGGAACGCCATTCCGCGATGATCCCGGAAATACCACCCGATCTGCTGTCCCACATTCTTCGACCAAGGAGCAGGACATGACGAATCCGTTCGACGACACCGAGGGCACCTTCCTGGTCGTGGTCAACGACGAGAACCAGCACTCGCTGTGGCCGTCCTTCGCCGACGTGCCGGCCGGCTGGACCGTCGCCCGAGGTGAGGGCAGCCGCGAGGAGGCGCTGGCCTACGTCGAGGAGCACTGGACCGACATCCGCCCGAGCAGCCTGGTGGCCAGCTACTCCTGACCGGCGCCCCCTGCGCGCCCACGCTCGTGGCCGGGTCCGGCAGCGTTTTCCACGCTGCCGGACCCGGCCTTTTCCCGTACCGCACGGCCGGAATTCAGCCGCGGGCGCCTTCCTCCGTTCTGCCGCTCCAACTTCCTCTCGGCCGCCGGACCCGGACCTATATTCGTCACAAGCGTCGGGGAACCGTTCCCGGTCCCTCGCGACGGACACTCCGGAGACACCACATGTCGCTCCCGCCAACCGGCCAGACGGTTCTGGTGACCGGTACCGCGTCGGATTCCCACACCTGGAATCTGGTCTACCTCCAGCTGTTCGTGGAGGAGCTGGGGTACCGGGTCGTGAACCTCGGCCCGTGCGTGACCGACGACCTGCTGGCCGAGGCCTGCCGGGTGCACCGGCCGGACCTGGTCGTCATCAGCAGCGTCAACGGGCACGGGTACCGCGACGGGCTGTCGGCCGTGACGCGGCTGCGCCGCGGGCCGGGCCGGAGCGACATCCCGGTGGTCATCGGCGGCAAGCTGGGCGTGCTCGGCGAGCGCAGTCCCGAGGCGGCCGCCCGGCTGCTGGCGGCCGGCTGCGACGCGGTCTTCGACGACGCCGACCTCGACGCGCTGCGGGAGTTCCTGACCCGGCCGGCCGCCGGGGCGCGGACCGCGCACCGGCACGCCGGGAGCACGGTGTGAGCGCGCCGCAGTCCTTCGGGCGGTTCGTGGCGCGCGCGGCGGCCGGCGGCGGCCTGGTCGTCCAGCCGCGGATGGGCTTCGGCACCCCGCGGCTGATGCGGGCCGGCCTGGAGCGGGTGCGGGCGGCGGCCGGCAGCACCGCGGGCACCTTGACCATCGACAGCTACACCCGGGTCGGCGACCTGGCCGCGGCCGGCGCCGCGCTGGCCGAGGGAGCGGCACTCAACGGCTACCCCATCGCCACCCATCCGCCCGCGGTGACACGGGAGTTGCTGGACGGCATCACCGCAGCGGACTTCCCCGTCCAGGTGCGGCACGGCTCGTCGCGGCCCGAGCCGATCATCCGGGCGCTGGCCGCCGCCGGGCTGGACGCCACCGAGGGCGGCCCGGTCTCGTACTGCCTGCCCTACGGGCGTACGCCGCTGCGCGAGTCGGTGGACAACTGGGCGCGCGGCTGCGAACTGCTGGCCGAGCTGGTGCCGGCGCCGCGCACCCCGCACCTGGAGACCTTCGGCGGCTGCATGCTGGGCCAGCTGTGCCCGCCGGGACTGCTGGTGGCGCTCAGCGTGCTGGAGGGGCTGTTCTTCGCCGAGCACGGCATCGGCGAGCTGTCGCTGAGCTACGCGCAGCAGACCGACGCCGGCCAGGACGCCGAGGCCGTACGGGCGTTGCGGCGGCTGGCGGCGGAACTGCTGCCGCCGCGGGTGGAGTGGCACGTGGTGCTCTACACCTACATGGGCGTCTACCCCGGCACCCGGGCCGGCGCCGACCGGCTGCTGGAGGCGTCCGCGCGGCTGGCGGTGCGGTCCGGCGCGCGGCGGCTGATCGTGAAGACGGCGGCCGAGGCGCACCGCATCCCCACCGTGGCGGAGAACGTGCGGGCGCTGGAGATCGCCGCGGCGGCCGCCGCGCTGACCGAACCTCCCGCCGCCGGCGACGAGTCGGCCGACAGCGAGGTCTACCTCGAGGCGCGGGCCTTCGTCGGCGCGGTGCTGGACGGCGGGGGGCCGGTCGGCACGGCGCTGCGCACCGCGTTCGCCCGCGGCTGGCTGGACGTGCCGTACTGCCTGCACCCGGACAACGCCGGGCGCTCGCGCAGCGTCATCGACCCCACCGGCCGGCTGCGCTGGTCGCGGACCGGGTCGATGCCGCTGGCCCCGGTGCGCCGGTCCGGCCGGGTGCCGGAACTGACGGCCGACGGACTGCTCGCCGCGGTGCACGCCGTCGCCCGGCGGTACGACCACGTGGCCTGACGGCGCGTCACCCGGCCGCGCGGCCGGTCCGGCGGCACGTCGACCGACGTGTCCGAAACGTCCCTTGAACCCCTGACTCCGGGAGTCGACATGCAGCAGACAGTCACCGCCGAGGCCGGCACGGCCGCGGCGCAGGACGGTACGGCCGGCCCGAACACGGACGGCACGGTGCCGATGCCGCCGCCGCTGGGCGAGCACCTGGCCTCGCCCGCGCTGCGGTCGGCGATGCTCGTCCAGCAGGAAACCCTGTGGGCGGCCCGGGAGTTCCTGCGCTCGCGGGGCTTCACCGAACTGCTGCCGCCGCTGGTGGGCCCGGTCACCGACCCGGGCGGCCGCGGCGCCAAGGCGCTCGACGTGGACTACTACGGTGAGCCGTACAAGCTGATGACCAGCGCGATCCTGTACAAGCAGGCGTCGCTGCGCGGCTTCGGCAAGCTGTTCTACATCGCGCCGAACGTGCGGGTCGAGCCGCCGGAGACCGCCGGGACCGGCCGCCACCTCGTGGAGTTCCACCAGATCGACGTGGAGATGGCCGGCGCGGACCGCGACACGATCCAGGAGATCGCCGCCGGCCTGCTCACCCACGTCGTCGCCCACGTGTGGCGGACGGTGCCGGAGGAGCTGACCGCCCTGGGCCGCGACCGCGCCGACTTCGCCGCCCTGCTGGCCGGCGACTTCGGGACCGTCACGCACGCCGGCGCCGTCGAGCGGCTGGCGGAACTGGGGCACGCGCAGAGCCCGGACGCGGAGATCGACTGGGCCGGCGAGGCGGTGCTGTCCCGCCAGGCCGACCGGCCGTTCTTCATCAACGACTACCCCAAAGGCTCGCGCGGCTTCTACGACCGCGAGGACCACGAACGGCCCGGCGTACTGCGCAACTTCGACCTGATCGCGCACGGCGGCTACGGCGAACTGGTCAGCGGCAGCGAGCGCGAGTCGGACTACGCGACGATCGTGACCCGGATGCGCGAGAGCGGGGAGAACCCGGCGAAGTACCGCTGGTACCTGGACCTGGCCCGCGAGGGCATCCCGGCCAGCGCCGGCTTCGGCATGGGCCTCCAGCGCCTGGTGCGCTTCCTCACCGGCCTCGACGCCCTGTGGCAGGTCAGCGCCTACCCGAAGCTGCCCGGGGTGGTGGCGCCGTGAGCGGGCTGCGCGCCGCGGGCTTCCCGGAGCGCGAGGTACGCGCCCGGGCCCGCAACGGCACGGCCGAGGTCTTCCCGCCGGCCGACTCCTACGGCGACGAACTGTTCGGCGAGGGCCACCAGGACCACGAACGGCCCGCGTCCGGGAGTCCGGACGAGCTGGACCGGGCCCGGCTGGTCCCGCCGGTCTTCATGCCGCAGCGGCTGGAGAAGCTGATCGAGCTGGGCAGCGAACCGCTCTACGACGACGTGGACCTGAGCACCGCGGTCGGCGGCTTCGCCGCCACCCTGCCGCTGTACCTGTCGGCGTTCGGCTCGACGCGGGCCGGCAGCGGCGACCTCGCGGTGGCCGCCAGCGGGCAGGCGGCCCGGCTGGGCATCCCGATGGTCATCGGCGAGAACATGGTCCCGGTGCACGGCTACCGGCGGGCCGGCGGCCTGGCCCGGTCGGCGCTGCCGGACCGGATCGCCGCGTACGTCGAGCAGGTCCCGGACGGCGTGGGCGGCGTGGTGGTGCAGCAGTCCACCGAGGACGCCGACTCCGAGGTGTGGAACCTGCTCTACAGCGACCCCGGCACCCGGCCGCTGCTGGAGTCCGGCCGGCTCGGCTTCGAGCTGAAGATCGGCCAGGGCGCCAAGCCGGGCCTGGGCGGCATGACGGTGGTCGGCGCGGACGAGGCGGCCCGGCTGGCCGGGCGGTTCGCGGTCCGCGACGTCCTCGGGCCGGACGGCGGGCAGCAGTTGCGCTGCGCCAGCCCCGGCACGTACACCGAGGAGATCGTCCGCCAGCAGCTGCGGTTCATGCGCAACAACTTCCCGCGGGCCAGGACCTGGGTGAAGTTCCACCCGGGCCGCGACATCGCGGACGCGGCGGCGACCGCGTGGCGGGCCGGCGCGGACGCGGTCACCGTGGACGGCGCCGAGGGCGGTTCGGGGTGGGCGCCGCGGGTCTTCCTCGACCAGGTGGGCCTGCCGCTCGCCGAGTGCCTGCGCCGCATCGGCCGTCCGGCCGGCTGCCTGCTGGCCACCGGCCGGATGTGGGAGGGCGGCCGCGCGGTACGGGCGCTCGCGCTCGGCGCCACCGCCGTCGGCCTGGGCCGGGCCGCGCTGGTCGCCGTCGACGAGGACCCGCGCGACGGCCTGGTGCGGCTGGTGGAGAGCCTGGCCCTGGAGAGCCGGCTGCTGATCAGCGCGCTCGGCAAGTACCGGGTCGGCGCGCTCGGCCCGGAGGACGTCTGGTGGGACGGCGACCCGGCCGTCCGGGACGCGCCCGCGCCCACGCAGACCGGCACCCCGTCATGACCCCGCCCGGCGCCCGGCCGCGCGGCACGCACGCCCCCGGCGCCCCGGCCCGCTCCCGCGGCGCCGGCCACCTCGGCCGAACCGCCCGCGGCACCGGAAGCCGGCACGCCGTAACCCGGCACGCCGTAAGCCGTCGCGGCGGCCGGCGGCCCGGCCGCACCGCCCGCGGCGGGCCGCTCCCCGGCGTCCGCCCCGCGCCCCGTCCCGGGCCGCCCGGGCACGGCACCGGACCCGGCGGACGTACGGTCCGCGCCCGGTTCGTCCTGGGCGACCTGCCGGAGGTACGCGTGCGGCCGGCCGGCGCGGACGGCGCCGCCACGGCCGTCCTGCGCTCGCTGGCCTCGGCCGGGCGCGGGTACGCCGGCGGCCGGCTCACGCTGACGACCTCCGGCGTCCCGCCGCGCACCGCCGCCCAGACCCGCTCGGTCGCCGCCGCCCAGCGCCGCGCCGCCGCCCTCGCCGTGACCTCCGCACTGCGCGGCGGCCCCGGCACCGCCCGGGTGCGCGTCCGCGGCACCGGCTGCCCGCTCGCAACGCCGTGACACACCGCCCGACTCCCTTACCGAGAACAGGTGATCGCATGGAAACGACAACGCCCCCCAGTGCGCCCCCGGGTACCCGGAGAGGGCCGGCGGACATCGACTGGGGCAAGGTCGGCGCGCTGGTCAGCGGCCAGGCGGTGGTCCAGGGCGGCAGTTACGCGCTGCTGATCGCCATGAACTGGACGGCGGTGAAGATCGGCGGCACCGACGCGGTCAGCATGCTGATGCTGGCCTCGACGATCCCCCGCGCGCTGATGCTGATCTTCGGCGGCGCGGTCAGCGACCTGCTCGGCCCGCGATTCGTGCTGCTGCGCACCACCGCCGCCCGGGCCGTGGTGCTGATCGCCGGCGCGCTGATCACCGCGTCGTCCCGGGAGTTGTGGCCGCTGATCGTGGTCGGCCTGACCGAGGGCATCCTGCTCGGCCTGGCCGCGCCCGCCTCCGGGGTGCTGATGCCGGCGCTCGCCAAACGGCAGCAGCTGACCCGGGTCAACTCGCTGTACGCGATGGTGCTGCGGGTCGCCCCGATCCTCGGCGCGCCGATCGGCGCCTGGCTGATCAGCGTCGGCCACATCTCGCAGGCCCTGCTGGCGGCGGCCGCCACCGGCGTGGTGTGGCTGGCCTGCCTGATCTACATCACCCGCGGCTTCCAGCGCCCGGCCCGCGAACCCGGCGTCTCGCTGTTCAAGCGGTCCGCCGACGGCTTCCGGCTGCTGATCGACCACAAGCGGCTGCGCTGGATGTTCGTCGCCTCCTTCTGCCTGGACCTGGCGTTCGGCTGGCCGGCCGACGTCGCACTGCCCTCACTGGTCCACCAGCGCGGCTGGGGGGTGAGCGCGGTGGGCGTGGTGCTGGCCGCGTTCAGCGCCGGCGCCCTGGGCTCCAGCGCGCTCGGCGCCCTGCTCGGCAACCGCATCAGCCTGTTCGTCCGCCTGGTGGTCACCGGCAGCGGCCTGGCGGTCGGCATCCTGGTGATGGCCCTGATGCCGTCGGTGCTGTCGCTGAGCGTCACCGCCTGCCTGGTCGGCCTGCTGTCCGGGCTGAACGGCCCGGCCATCGTCACCGTCTACCAGGAGTCCGCCCCCGAGTCCCGGATGGGCGCCGCGATGTCGACGCTGTCGCTGTCCGGCATCGGCGTGGGCCCGATCTCCATCGCGATCTTCAGCTCGCTGGCCATCGTCCTCGGCGTCCAGCACACCTGGCTGATCTGCGGCACCGTCGCGCTGTTCTCGCCGTTCGCCGCCGCTCTGGCGCTGCGCCAGCCGGTACCGGCGGAGGCCGCGCGTCCGGACGAGCCGGTTCGTCCGGAGGAGCCGTCCACCGGGGCGGCGCTGGCCCCGGCCACCGAGGCGGCGGCGGTGGTCCCGGCCGCCGGCCACGACCTGCCCCCGGTCGCCGCCACCGTCCCCGCGACCGTCCGGACCGACGTCCCGGACCCCCTCCCCGCGTCCGTGTGAGGAAGCCATGAGGCAACCGCTGTCCCCGTCCGCCACCGCCCCGCCACCGGTCGGCACGCTCCTCGTCCCGGCCGTCCTCGGCACGGTCTACGACGTACCGCCGCCGGTCACCCCCGCGACCGGCGCACCGCAGCTGTGGCTGGTGGACGCCGGTGTCCACCGCGCCGTCGCCGGACGGTACGCGCCCGCCACGCTCGACGCCGAGGAGCTGACCCGCGCCGCGCAGTTCCGCTACGACGACGACCGGGACTCCTACGTCTGCGCCCACGTGGCGCTGCGGCGGCTGCTGGGCGCCTACCTGCGGATGCCGCCCCGTTCGGTGGCCGTCTCCCGGGCACCCTGCGCCCACTGCGGCGGCCCGCACGGCCGTCCCGTCCTGCCGGGCGACACGCTGCACTTCTCGCTGTCGCACTGCGCGGGGCTGAGCCTGCTGGCGTTCGCCACCACACCGGTGGGGGTGGACGTGGAGTCGGTGCCGGAGCCGCGCACCATCGCGGAGACCGCCGACGTGCTGCACCCGCGCGAGGCCGCCGAACTCGCACTGCTGTCCCCGGCCGAACGCCCGCCCGCGTTCACCCGGGTGTGGACCCGCAAGGAGGCGTACCTCAAGGGCTGCGGGGTCGGCCTGTCCGACAACCCGGCCGCCGACTACGTCGGTTCCGGCCCGGTCCCGACCGCCCCGGACGGCTGGACCCTCACCGACGTCCTGGTCCCCGAAGGCCACTGCGCCGCAGTGGCGATCCGCACTCCGGCCGGCCCGGACTGACCCGCGCCGGGCGGTGCGGGGTTGCGGCGCGTGGGTCGGGCCGGGTCGCGCGGGCGGAGTTGGGCCGACGGGCCGAGGGCGCGGGGGCCGAGGGCGCACGGCTCAAGGTGAAGTCGCCGCACGGGGAGGGGAGTTCGGCGGCACCAGCGGGAGGCGCACGGCTCGGGCGCGAGGCCCCACGCCTCCGGTGAAGTCACCACACGGGCAACGGAGTTCAGCGGCACCGGCGCAAGGTCTTACGCCCCGGGGTGCGTTCACCGCGCACGGAGAGGGCGGGCGCCCGACCCCCGCCGGTCACCGGCGCCTACCGACGGCCCGCACCGTCATCCGTGGAGCCGCCGTCATCCGTGAAGCGACCATGCCCACTGGAGCCGTGGCCGGCCGGGCGGAACGCGCGGGCCCGGGTGAGTACCGCGTCGGCGGGCCACAAGTCCCGGGCGACGAGCGGCAGTCGGGAGCGCAGGCTCGTCCAGTGCGACGTCACCCGGTCCTCCACCTTCGCCTTTCACGGCGGGCGCTTGCGGGTGCCGGCCGGCCGCCGGGCCTCGCGGGCCCGTGTCGGTTCGGCGGAGGAGCGCCGTGACGGGGAGCGCCGCGTCTCGCGCTCGCCGTCGGAGGACGACCGGTGTTCCCTCGGAACCCGTCCGGTGGCCCTGCCCCGCGCGGAGTCCGCCTTCCGGCCCGCCGACCGCGCCTTCTCGCCCGCGGCACCGGCCCCCTTCTTCGCCGTGCTGCCGGCCCCCTCGGCCGCGTCGCCGGCCTTTCCGACGGCCTCGCCCGCCGCGTCCCCGGCCTGCTCACCGGCGCCCTTGGCGGCCTCACCGGCATCGCCGGCCACGTCCTGCGCCGCGTCCCCGGCGCCCTTCGCGGCCTCCCCCGCCCCGTCGCCGACGTCACCGGCGGCCTTCCCGGCCCCCTTGCCGGCCTCCCCGGCGGCCTCTCCCGCACCCTTGCCGACCTCACCGGCCGCCTGGCCCGCGCCCTCGCCGACGTCCTTGGTGGCTTCCCCGGCGCCCTCGCCGACGTTTTCCACCGCGTCGCCGGCACCCTCGCCGACGTTCTCCACCGCGTCGCCGGCACCCTCGCCGACGTTCTCCACGGCACCGCCCGCGCCCTTGCCGACGTCCTGCACGGCACCGCCGGCACCCTTGCCCACGTCCTCGACCGCGCCGCCCGCGCCCTTGCCGACGTCCTCGACGGCTCCGCGGGCGCCCTCGCCGATCTCGCCGACGGCGCGGCCCGCGCCGCTGCCGACCTGTTCCACGGCCTTGCCGGCGGAACGGGTGAGGTTCTCCAGGATCTGCGGATTGCGGTCGATCGTGGTGAGGACGCGGCCGAGGATGGCCGCGACGTTGTCGAGCCGGACCTTCAGCAGGGCCTGGACGTCGACGTCCTCGATGTCCAGCGTCACCCGCCCGAGGTCGACGTCGGCCCCCACGTTGAGCTTGAGCAGGTCGAGGACCTCTGCCTGGAGGGAGACCCGGGCGTGCAGGTCCTCCACCTCCAGCTCGATCTTGCCGATGTGCAGCGTGGGAACGTCCAGCAGCACGTCCGGCTCACCGCCACCCGCCCCCTTGCCGGTGCCGGCCTCGACGATCTCCCCCTCGGCGACCTCGTCGTCGTAGCCGTCCTCGTCGGACCCGCCGGAATCCTCGGACCCGTCCGAGTCGTAGGACTCGTAACCGTCGTCCTCGTCCTCGCCCTCGTCCTCGTCGGCGTCCTCGTCGTCCATGTCGTCGTCGGCGCCGGAATCCTCCGGTTCACCGGCGTCGTCGGCGTCCTCGGCGCCGTCGTCGTCCGTGTACTCGACGTCCTGGATGTCCTCGGGCTCTTCACGCTCGTCGGTCCGGGTGTCGTCCGCCATGTCACCCCTCAGCGTCCGCGCGGAATGTCGCACTTATCCCTTTACGGTAAGCCCGAGCCGCCATCCCCGCGTCCTGCGGGGGAACCGGTCACCGGCCGTGAGCGTCCGGCCGCCCGCCGCCGTCCCGCCGGGCGTGCCGGGTGGCGGCCGCGGGGCCCGCGGCGGGGCCGAACGGGCGGGCGGCGTGCCGGGCCGAGGCGGGCCGGCGGGCGGGGAGGTCGCTGGTGTCGGCGGCCGGGGTGGCCCGGAGCACGGAGGGCGGCCCGGTGACGGGCGGTACGTCGGCCCGGCCGGGGTCGCCGCCCTGGGCGAGCGGTGAGATGAACGCCAGCGCGGTCACGGTGAGCGCGGTGCCCACGGCGGCCGCGACCGCCGGAATCCGGCGGCGGCGCGAGCAACGGGCCGGGCGCGGCGGGACGGCCGCGGGGGCCGGCGGCAGATCGGGGGCCCCGCGCCGCCAGGTGCCGCCGTCGAACCAGTCGGCGACCTCACGGGCGGCCGGCCGTTCCGCGGGGTCCTTGGCGAGCATGCGCAGCACGTACGCGGCGAAGGCGCCGGGGATCTCGGGCCGCAGCGTGCACGGCGAGGCGGGGGTGTCCTCGACGTGCCGGCAGAGCACCGCCAGCGCGTGTTCGCCCTCGAACGGGGGCCGCCCGGTGAGCAGTTCGTACAGCGTGCAGCCCAACGAGTAGACGTCGGCCGGGGGTTCGGCGGGCCGGCCGAGGGCATTCTCCGGCGCGAGGTAGAGGCTGGTACCGCTGATCGCGGTGACCTGGCCGGTGGTGTCGCCGGACGGGCAGCGCGCGATGCCGAAGTCGGCGATCTTCACGGTGCCGTCGGGGGCCAGCAGCAGGTTGGCCGGCTTGATGTCGCGGTGCACGACGCCGTGCCGGTGGGCGGCGTCCAGTCCGGCCGCGGTCTGGCGGGCCACCGAGGCGGCCCGGTCCGGCGTGAGCGGCCCGTCCTCGTGCAGCGCCTCCGCCAGGCTGCGGCCCTCGACGAGTTCCATCACCAGGAAGCACTCGTCGTCGCAGACGCCGGCGTCGAAGACCGAGACCACGTGCGGATCGCTCAGCCGGGCGGCTATGCGGGCCTCGGCGTCGAAGCGGCTGTCCAGGTCCTCCCGGCCGGCGCCGGGCACCATCAGCTTGACCGCCACCGGCCGGCCCAGCCGCTCGTCCCAGGCCCGCCAGACCTCGCCCATGCCGCCGCGTCCCAGGGGTGCGTCGAGTCGGTAGCGTTCTGCCAGCATCACGGGAACGCGCCCCTTTCGCAGGACCCGGCGGCCGGCCGGGCGCCGGGCATGAGGGTTCGCCTGCCCAGAGAAGGGCTCTTTACCGCATGCTTACCGAGATTTCTCCGGCGAACGCGACCGAAAGCCCGTCAACACGGACCCGAGAACGCCCACTTCGACCGCAATCTCACCACCCGGGCCCCGGCTTCGGCTGCGCCCCGTCGGCCACCACGCCGCCTTCGGCCGCAACCCCGCGCCCCCGGCGATTCCGCACCCCCGGCCTCGGCTTCGTCCTCGGCCTCGGCTTCGGCTCGGGCTGCTTCGACACCGGCTTCCGCCTCGGCCTCGGTTTGGGCTACGACGCCGGCTTCCGCGTCCGCTCCGGCTCGCTGGAAACGCCGACGGCGCGGCCCCGGAGACCCGCTCCGAAGCCACGCCGTCGCCGTAACAGAACCCACGCCGTCACCGTGGCGGAACCCACGCGACCGGGCCACGCAGGCGTCAGGTGATCAGGCGGTCATGCGATCACCGTGCCACCACCGCGCCGCGCCCCCGCAGGCGCCCGCGGCCGGTTACCGGAAACCGGCGATGCCGCGCGGGGTGTAGTGCTCCTCCAGCTGGGCGGTCTCCTCGGCGGTGAGGGTGAGGCCGACGGAGGCGACCGCGTCGTCGAGGTGTTGCTGCTTGGTGGCGCCGACGATGGGCGCGCTCACCCCGGGACGGCCCAGCAGCCAGGCCAGCGCGACCTGGGCGCGGGAGACGCCGCGGGCCTCGGCGACGGCGGTGACCGCGTCGACGATGTGCCGGTCACGTTCCTGGTAGAGCGACTTGCCGAACTCGTCCGTCTCGCTGCGGGCGCTGGTGGCGTCCCAGTCGCGGGTGAGCCGGCCGCGGGCCAGCGGGCTCCACGGGATGACGCCGACGCCCTGGTCCCGGCAGAGCGGCAGCATCTCGCGCTCCTCCTCGCGGTAGAGGAGGTTGTAGTGGTTCTGCATGGTGACGAACTTCGTCCAGCCGTGCGCCTCGGCGGTGTACTGCGCCTTGGAGAACTGCCAGGCGTACATCGAACTGGCGCCGAGGTAGCGGGCCTTGCCGGCCTTGACGACGTCGTGCAGCGCCTCCATCGTCTCCTCGACGGGGACGTTGTCGTCCCAGCGGTGGATCTGGTAGAGGTCCACGTAGTCGGTGCCGAGGCGGCGCAGGCTGTTGTCGATCTCGGCCATGATCGCCTTGCGGGACAGGCCGGCGCCGTTGGGACCGGGCCGCATGCGGCTGTGGACCTTGGTGGCGAGCACGATCTCGTCACGGCGGGCGTAGTCGGCCAGGGCGCGGCCGACGATCTCCTCGCTGGTGCCGTCCGAGTAGACGTTGGCGGTGTCGAAGAAGTTGACGCCCGCCTCCAGGGCACGCCGGATGAAGGGGCGGCTTTCCTCCTCCTCCAGCGACCACGGGTGGTTGCCGCGGGACTTGAGGCCGTAGCTCATGCACCCCAGGCAGATCCGCGACACGTCCAGGCCGGTCCGGCCCAGCTTCACATAGTCCATGGACTCTTCCAGCTTCCGGTCAGGCGTTCTCGTGCAGGGTGGAGATGTCGATGACGAAGCGGTACCGCACGTCACTGGCCATAACGCGCTCGTACGCCTCGTTGATCCCGTCGGCGGCGATGACCTCGATCTCGGCGCCGAAGCCGTGCTCGGCGCAGAAGTCGAGCATCTCCTGGGTCTGCCGGATGCCGCCGATGCTGGAGCCGGCGAGGCTGCGGCGCAGGCGGAGCAGGGAGAAGTACCCGAAGGTACCGGGGGCCTCCGGGGCGCCGACGTTGACCATGGTGCCGTCCAGGCCGAGCAGGCCAAGGTAGGCGTCCACGTCGAGGTTGGCCGAGACGGTGTTGACGATCAGGTCGAAGGTGCCGGCCAGTTCGGTGAAGGTCGCCGGGTCGCTGGTGGCGTGGAAGTGGTCAGCGCCCAGGCGCAGGCCGTCCTCCTTCTTGTTCAGGGTCTGGCTGAGCACGGTGGTCTCGGCGCCGAGGGCGTGCGCGATCTTGACGCCCATGTGGCCCAGGCCGCCCATGCCGACGATGGCGACGCGCTTGCCGGGACCGGCGTTCCAGTGCTTGAGCGGCGAGTAGAGCGTGATGCCGGCGCACAGCAGCGGGGCGGCGACGTCCAGCGACAGGCCCTCGGGGATGCGCAGCGTGTAGTTCTCGTCGACGACTATGTGGGTGCTGTAGCCGCCGTAGGTGGGCTGCCCGTCCTTGCCGGTGCCGTTGTACGTGGAGACCCCGCCCTTGAGGCAGTACTGCTCCTCGCCGGCCAGGCAGTGGGCGCACTCGCGGCAGGAGTCGACGAAGCAGCCGACGCCGGCCCGGTCGCCGACGGCGAACTTCGTGACGCCGGAGCCGACCTCGGTGATGACGCCGGCGATCTCGTGGCCGGGGACCATCGGGAAGGTGCCCTCGAACCACTCGTCGCGGGCCTGGTGGATGTCGGAGTGGCAGATGCCGGCGTACTTGATCTCGATCAGCACGTCGTGCTCGCCGACCGGGCGGCGCGGCACGGTGGTCCGCTCCAGCGGGGCCTTCGGCTTGGGCGCGGCGTAGGCGACGACGTCGGTGATGCTCATCGTGGGAACGTCTCCTTCAGCGGGACGGCTTCTGCGGTGACGGCCCCGGCGGCTGCCGGACGGCCCGCGGGCGACCGGGCGACGTCCCGCCGGGGCGGTTCGCCTCAAGATCGTCCACTCCTCAAGTATCCGCGCGGGGCCGACGTCCCCGGAGGGCCGAGAGGGGGCCTGACAGACCCAGGATGGCTACCGACTGTCGCTTTACGATCACTTCCCTGCCAACTTCTGACCGTTTCGGCTCACCTTTGACCGCAAGCTCGTCGGCCATCCCGACCGGCCACCGCGGTCGGCCACCGCAGTCGGCCACCGCAGCCTGTCGCCTCGGCCGGCCCCGCCGCCCCCGCCCCGCGAACGCCCCCGCGAACGCCGCGGCCCCCGCCCGGCGGTGGACGCCGGACGGGGGCCGCGGTGCGCGGTGCGCGCGGTTACTGGTTGAGGGCGAGGGCCTGGAGGCGGTCGATGGCGCCGTCGAAGTAGTCCTGGTCACCGGGGAAGGTGCCGGAGTCGGCGTACTGCCAGAAGGTCCAGGCGGCCCAGCCGGCCGGCAGCGTGCCGACCGTGCCGTTGTAGTCGGCGACGAACAGCGGGTTGGTGGCGGAGAAGGCCGAGCTGTTGCCGGTGCAGGTGGTCCACCAGTCGGTGGTGGAGTAGATCGTGGGGTACCGCCCGGTGCGGGCGAGGACCTCGTTGCTGAAGGCGGCGATCCAGCTGACCATGTCGGCCTGGCTGAGGTCGTAGCACTCGTCGCCGTACGGGTTGTACTCGATGTCCAGCATGGGCGGCAGCGTCTTGCCGTCCGCGGACCAGCCGCCGCCGTTGCTGACGAAGTAGTCGGCCTGGGCGGCGCCGCCGGAGGTGTTGGGCGTCGCGAAGTGGTAGGCGCCGCGGATCATGCCGGCGTTGTAGGACCCGTTGTACTGCTGGCTGAAGTCCGGGTTGGTGTACGAGGTGCCCTCGGTGGCCTTGACGTAGGCGAACTGCCCGCCGTTGGCGGCGGCGGTGGCCCAGTCGACGGCGCCCTGGTAGGCGCTGACGTCCATGCCGGAGACGGTGGCGTCGAGCGGCTTGACGGCCGCCGCGGGGCGCAGGGCGGCACCGGGGTCGTGCGCCGGCACCGTGGAGCCGAGCCAGTCCAGCTCCGGGTGGGTGACCTTGGCGGCAGCGGCGGCCTGGGCGGCGGTCTGCCCGGCCGGGTGCGTCACCGGATGCGCGGTGGGGAGCGCGGCCGGGGCGGCGCTCGCGGTGCCGGGCAGCGCGAGGACGGCCGACGCGACGGCGAGCAGGGCGCCGGCGGCGGTGGCGAGGCGGGCCGTACGGGATCTGTGCCGGGCGGTTTCGCGGGCGATTTCGCGAGTGGTGGACATGGCGGACTCCAGGGCGTGGGGGGATCTCTGGACGCCAATTTGACGCGGCCATGTCATATTGGCACGTCAACGGGGCGCTCCAGCAACCTAACGGTGAGTATCGGCGTCCCGGAAGAGCCCCGGCCGCCGCCGTTGGTCTACACCACTGTCGTCGGCCCCCCAACAGCGCGATCCGGCTCCCGGCGGCGGAAACTTTCCGCCATGGCGACGAACGGACACCCGCCCGCCCGGGCCGAGTTGACCGCCCGATGACCTTTTCCCGACCAGGTCATCGCCGAACGGGCCGATGAGTGCGGAGAGCGAGGCGGGGCGCCGGACGGTGGGTGACGCACCCGGGGGACGGGTGCCGGACGCGAGCACGTGGACACCGGCGACGGAGGGCGGGCGACGCCGTGCCGCCGGTCCGCCCGGCGCGGGACCCGGCCTCCGGCGCCGAGTGCTCGCGTCCGCGCCCGTGTCCGCCGGCCCCCGCCGGGGTCGCCCCCGCGGCACCGCCACCCCTCCCCGGCATGCCCCCGAGCGGCGCGGCACCCCCTTCCGCCACCGGCTCCCCCGCCGGCTCCGCCACCCGCTCCCCCGCGTTCCGCCACCCGCTCCCCGCGGGCCGTCCTTGCCCGCCTCACCCCGGCGACCTACGATCTTCCCCGACCCGACCTGCCCGATCAGGGGCCCGGCGCGGCACGGCGGACGACGCGGACCCGCGAACGGCGACAGCGGCGTCCTGCGTCCGGCGCCCCCAGCGAGGAGCCCGCCCGCCATGCCCGTCACCGACGTGACCTCCCTCATCGACTTCGACTCGCTGCTGGACGACGAGGAACGCCTCATCCGTTCCACCGTCCGCGACTTCGTCGACGACAAGGTGCGCCCGCACATCGCGGAGTGGTTCGAAGCGGGCACCTCGCCACGTGAACTCGCCCCGGAACTCGGCCGGTTGGGCCTGCTCGGCATGCACCTGACCGGCTACGGCTGCACCGGTTCGTCCGCCGTCGCCTACGGTCTGGCCTGCCTGGAGCTGGAGGCCGGCGACAGCGGGCTGCGCAGCCTGGTGTCGGTGCAGGGGTCACTGGCGATGTACTCGATCTGGAAGTACGGCTCCGAGGAGCAGAAGCAGGAGTGGCTGCCGCGGATGGCGGCCGGCGAGGCGATCGGCTGCTTCGGGCTGACCGAGCCGGACTTCGGTTCCAACCCGGCCGGCATGCGCACCCGCGCCGAGCGCGACGGCGACGACTGGGTGCTGACCGGCAACAAGATGTGGATCACCAACGGCAGCGCCGCCGACATCGCCACGGTGTGGGCCCGTACCGAGGACGGCATCCGCGGCTTCCTGGTGCCGCGCGGCACCGCCGGCTTCACCACCTCCGACGTGCACCGCAAGCTGTCACTGCGGGCCTCGACCACCTCCGAGCTCACCCTGGACGGCGTCCGGCTGCCGTCCTCCGCGATGCTGCCGCAGGCCCGCGGGCTGTCCGGGCCGCTGGGCTGCCTGAACGAGGCGCGGTTCGGCATCGTCTTCGGCGCGATGGGCGCCGCCCGCGACTGCCTGGACGCCACGCTGGCCTACGCCGGCGCCCGCACCCAGTTCGACCGGCCCATCGCCGGCTTCCAGCTGACCCAGGCCAAGCTGGCCGACATGTCCGTCGAGCTGTCCAAGGGCCTGCTGCTCGCCCTGCACCTCGGCCGCCTGAAGGACGCCGGCCGGCTGCGCCCCGAGCAGGTCAGCGTCGGCAAGCTGAACAACGTCCGCGAGGCCATGGAGATCGCCCGCACCTGCCGCACGATCCTCGGCGGCGCCGGCATCACCTTGGACTACCCGGTGCTGCGGCACGCCAACAACCTGGAGTCGGTCCTGACCTACGAGGGCACCAGCGAGGTCCACCAGCTCGCGATCGGCCAGGCCCTCACCGGCATCTCCGCCTACCGCTGACGCCCCCGCCCGGCCCCGGCTCCCCCGCCGGGGCTCCGGGAGGGGCGGCCGCCACCCCGCGTCCACCGCGCCACCCGGCGTACCGGCGAGGGCTCACCGCGCGCCGACCCGGCTTGGCGATGGGCGAAAAGGGTACACAGGGGACATGGTGACGGTGGGCGTGGAGGAGGAGTACCTGCTGCTGGACGCCGACACCGGATCGCCGGTGTCGCGCGGCGCGCACGTGCGCGGTCTGCCGGCGCTGGCGCCGATGGTCCGGTGCGGCGAGGTCGACGCCGAGCTGCTCCAGGCCCAGCTGGAGGTCGCCACCCCGGTCTGCGGCGCCCTCGCCGAGGTCGACGCCCACCTGCGGCGGCTGCGCGCGGCGCTCGGCGAGGCGGTGGCCGGCGCCGGCTGCCGGATCGCGGCCAGCGGCACCGCCCCGCGGCTGGGCCAGTCGCACGTCACCGCCGAACCGCGCTACCTGGCCATGTGGGCCGACGCGCCGCAGCTCGTGGTCGAGCAGCTGATCAACGGCATGCACGTGCACGTGGCCGTGCCGGACCCGGACAGCGCGGTCGCCGCGCTCAACCGGCTGCGGCCGTGGCTGCCGGTCCTGGTGGCGATGGCCGCCAACTCCCCGTTCTGGGACGGGCGCGACACCGGGTTCGCCAGCTGGCGCACCGTGGTCTTCGGCCGCTGGCCGGTCAGCGGGCCGCCGCCGGTCTTCGCCGGTGCCCGCGACTACGCCGAGCGCACCGGGCGGCTGCTGGCCACCGGCGTCATACGGGACCTGGGCCAGATCTACTGGCAGGCGCGGCTGTCGCAGCGGTATCCGACGCTGGAGGTGCGGGCGCTGGACGTGCAGCTGTGCCCGCGCGAGGCGGTGACCTTCGCCGGCCTGGTCCGCGCCCTGGTCGTCGCCGCGCTGACCGACGCGCGCGCGGGCGTCCCCGGCGCCGACGTGCCGGGCGAACTGCTGACCGCCGCGAACTGGCGTGCCGCCCGCCACGGCCTCGGCGGCACCCTGGTCAGTCCGCTCGACGGCACCCTGCGACCGGCCGCCGAGGTGGTCATCGCGCTGGTCGACCACGTCACGCCGGCCCTGAAGACCACCGGGGACCTGGACCGCGTCACCGAGGGCGTCGACCGCCTGCTGCGGGAGGGCACCGGCGCCCACCAGCAGCGCGCGGCGTTCGCGGCCGGCGGACGGGCCGGGCTGCTGGACCTGCTGGGCGCGGGCTGCCCGCCGGCGTAGGACGCGCCCGAAGACCGCGCGGGAGGTGCCCGGAGGCCGCGCCGCGCGGGACGCGCCCGAAGGCGGCCCGGGCGGCGGGGCACCGATCGGTGGAGACACCGGCACCGGGCGGTTCGTGGCGCCAGGTCATGGCACCGGGCGGCCGGGCACAGGCGCCGGGGCAGCTGTGCCCGTCCGCCCAGGACGCGCGCACGGCGGATCAGGTCAGTCGTGGGACCGGATGAAGTGGCCGGCCGCCTCCTCCACCCGGTGGGCCAGGGCGACGTCGCGTGAGGTGATGCCGCCGGCCGAGTGGGTGGAGAGCGCGAAGGTCAGCTTTCCGTACCGGATGTCCACGTCGGGATGGTGGTCGAGCTTCTGCGCCTCGGTGACCACCTTGTCGACGATGCGTGCCGCGGTGCGGAAGTCGTAGGTGTCCATGGTCCTGGTCAGGGCACCGCCGGCGCGGTGCCAGTCCGGCAGATCGGCCATCGCCGCGTCGATCTCGCCGGTGGTCAGCAGTTCGTCCGCCATGTTGTCGCTCCCTCGGTCGCCGAAGCCCCTCCTGCCGTTCCGGGTGCCCGCACGGCACGGTGGCTAACACCCGGCCGCCGTGACCTGCGGTGACGGCCGGGGTCAGGGCTGTCCGGCGGCCGCGATCCGCTCGGCGGCCGGCACCGGTCCCGGCGCGGTGCCGTCACCGAACGGGCGCCCGCCGAGGTCCTCGCGGCCGTGCGGGGTCAGCCAGCCGGACAGGTCCGGGCCGGCGGGCAGGATGCCGGTGGGGTTGATGCCGGTGTGGACCAGGTAGTAGTGCCGCTTGATGTGGTCGAAGTCGACCGTGTCGCCGAAGCCCGGGGTCTGGTAGAGGTCGCGGGCGTAGGCCCACAGCACCGGGTCCTCGGTGAGCTTGTTGCGGTTGCACTTGAAGTGGCCGTGGTAGACCGCGTCGAACCGCACGAGGGTGGTGAAGGCCCGGATGTCGGCCTCGGTGATGGTCTCCCCCACCAGGTAGCGCCGGTCGGCGAGCCGGGCGGACATCAGGTCCATGCGGTGGAAGACGTCGCGGTAGGCGTCCTCGTAGTCCTGCTGGGTGGTGGCGAAGCCGGCCCGGTAGACGCCGTTGTTCAGCTGCCGGTAGACGCCGTCGATGACCTCGTCGATCTCGTCGCGCAACGGCTCCGGGTACAGGTCGGGGGCGCCGGGGCGGTGCAGCGCGGTCCACTCGGTGGCGAGGTCGAGGGTGAGGCGCTGGTAGTCGTTGGTGACCAGCTGCCCGCTGGGCACGTCGACGACGGCGGGCACGCTGACGCCGCCGGGGTAGCCGCTCTGCCGGGCGTCGTACGCCTCGGACAGGTGGTGGATGCCGAGCACCGGGTCGCGGTCGCCGGGGTCGAGGGTGAACCGCCAGCTGCGGTCGTCCTGGATGGGGTCGGCGACGGCCAGCGACAGGGCGTCCTCCAGGCCGAGCAGGCGGCGCGAGACCAGGGCGCGGCTGGCCCACGGGCAGGCGCGGGAGACGACCAGCCGGTAGCGGCCGGCCTCCACCGGCCAGCCGTCACGGCCGTCGGCGGTGATCCGGTCGGCGAAGTGGCTGCGGGAGCGCTGGAAGCCCTTGCGGCCGTACTCGCTGTTGCCGTCGGAGCCGGTCTCGTCCCGCCGGGCGGGGGTCGCTGCTGATCGCGTCATCCCCTACCGGTACCCGTTCACCCCGGTCCGTACCGCGTGCGGGCACGGACCGGGGTGAACGTCCGGTCATGGATCGGACGGGGATCGGACCGGGATCGGGGGCGGCGTCAGACCAGCTTCCACAGGTGGTCGGCGCTGCCGTTGTCGGTGTACTGGGTGACCTGGGCGCTGTCCGCGGTGGACATGCCCGAGACCGCCAGGACCTTGCCGGAGTTCTTGTTGACGATCTTGGTCCAGCCGCCGCCGGCGTCGACCAGGGTCCACAGGTGGTCCGCGGAGCCGTTGTCGTTGTACTGCTGGACGGCGGCACCGTCGGCGGTGGACTGGTTGTTGACGGCGAGCAGCTTGCCGGAGTTGCGGTTGTAGATCTTGACGGTGCCGTCACCGTTGTCGACCACGGTCCACAGGTGGTCGTTGGTGCCGTTGTCGGTGTACTGGGTGACGTTGGCGCTGTCGGCGATCGACTGGTTGGAGACGGCCAGGACCTTGCCGGAGTTCTGGTTCTGGATCTTCTTCCAGGCGGCGGACTGGGCGGCGGCCGGCAGCAGCAGGGAGAACATGCCGCCGATGACCGGGCGGTTGGTGAAGCCCTGCTGGGCGCCGGAGGCGACGACGTACCAGTCGGAGAACGGCACCCGCTGCGGGGTGGTGTTGGCGAAGCCGTAGACGCCGTTGACCAGGGTGTCGCGGGTGGTGGGCTGGTCGGCGAGCCAGGCGGCGGTCCACATCTCCCAGTCGGCCTTGGTGTAGTCGTTGCGCGGGTCGAGCAGCACGCCGTAGGTGCCGGCCTGCGACTGGTACCAGTTGGCCTCCATGTACGCCACGCCCAGCGGCACCAGGCCCAGGCCCAGCAGCCGGTCGGGGAAGCCGTTGTACTTCAGGCTCCAGGTGCCGTCCTGGTCGTAGGCGAGCTTCATGTGCTGGCCGGTGGAGTCCAGGCCCTTGGTGACCCACTGGCTGATGTAGCCGCGGGCGACCCCCAGGTAGTGGGCGGCGTCGGCGGTGTTGCCGGCCGCCGCGGCGACCAGGCTCATCGCGCCGATGCCGATGATGCCCTTGAGCGCGAGGTTGACGCTGTGCGCGATGAAGCCGGTGAAGTCGTCGGTCTGGTTCTGCAGGCCGGGGTCGAGGGCGTTGCCGACCAGGTAGTCCGCCCACTGCTTGAGGATCGTGTAGTGCGCGGTGGCGAACGACGACCCGGCCGAGGCGGACAGCCGCTGGACGACGGCCGCCGTCATGATCAGCATGTTGGCCGACTCCTCGACCGGCATGTCCTCCTCGTTGCCGTCGTTGTGGCCGGCGGCGTTGGGGTAGCTGGACCCCAGGTCGTGCTCGGCGAACGTCTTGGGCCAGCCGCCGGTCTCCGCGTAGGCCAGCATCGGCTCCAGCAGCAGTTGCAGGTAGCTGGGGGCCAGGTAGAGGTAGGCGGGGAAGCCGGGGTAGGTGACGTCGATGGTGGAGACGTTGCCGTCGGAGGAGATCTCCTTCAAGAACGCCCAGGCCGTGCCGGAGTGGTCGACCAGTTCGGTGCCGCCGACCGCCTGGCGCAGCGCGAGCGCGCACACCGCGGCGTAGTGGTCGCCGGTGGTGCCGCCGCCGACCGCGTTGGAGGCGTCGGAGGCGATCTTGGCGTCCAGGGCGTTGGCGGCCGACAGCGCCGAGGCGAAGTCGGAGTTGAACCAGTCGAGCATCGCCGGCCAGGTGCTCCAGTACGTGGTCCACCAGGGGTTGAGGTCGGCGCCGAGGTAGCTGACGGCCGGGGTGCGCACGTGGCCGATGGTGACCCGGAAGGCGGCGGAGGCCGACGAGGTCACGGTGCCGAGGTTCTGCGAAAGGGCGAAAACCGGCCAGTTGTTGTTGATGGCGCGCGGCTGGGCGGTGTCGTTGGTGCCGGCCAGCGCGCCGTTGGTGGCGAACGCGGTGCGCACCACGGTGTCCTGGCCGGTCTGCCAGCTGACGCCGGTGGCGGTGGGGGCGGCGAGGACCAGCGAACCCCAGGACGCCTGGTCGCCGTTCTCCTGGAGCACGCCGGGGGTGGCCGGCTGGCAGCTGAGGGCGGTCATGCTGCCGGTCGTCTGCTGGCTCCAGGTCACCTGGGTGCTGCTGTCGCCGTGCACCCACTCCGCGGAGGCGTCGAGGTAGACGGCGACCGTGTGGTTCTTGCCGTCGTTGGCCGCCGCGGTGACCGTCACGTAGCTCATCGGGACCGACTGGCGCTGGAGGTTGCCGGGGTCGACCGGGGACAGGAAGGAGACGGTGAGGGTGACGCCGCCGCCGGTGAGGGTGTACGTCGACTGGGTGGCGGTGATCTTCAGCGCGGTCTGCGTCATCGTGGTCAGCGCCGGTCCGCCGGGCAGCGAGGGCGCCCCGGCGAACAGGTACGGCGTGCCGTCGATGCGGGCCAGGCCGCACAGCGCGGTGGTGCGGCCGTTCCAGAACGCGGGCCAGCTGCCGGCCAGGTTGTCGCCGGGCAGATAGGTCGACAGGTACATCGAGCGGACCGACAGCGGGGTGGCCGGCGGGCGCAGCGGGCTGAAGGTGGAGGCGGCGGGCACCGCGCCGGGCCGGGAGGCGGCGAAGGCGGCACCGGAGGTCAGCCAGCCGGAGGTGGCGGCCGCGGCGGTGGCGACACCGCCCCAGCGCAGCAGGTCGCGCCGGGAGACGGGGGCCGCGGGCCGTTCGCGGTCAGCGTGAGGAGGCACGGGAGGTTCCTTCCGGTGGGGAGGCGCAAGGAGAAAGGACGCGGGGTGCGTGCGGACGCGTCGGGCCGGCCCGGCGGCGTGAAGTCACCCCGGGGTGCCGCGGACGGAGCCGTTAACAACGTTGTAATGGTCATTGAGGCACCGGTGGGGCCGACCGTCAAGGGGCTGCGGGCCAGCCGGTCATCGCGACCCCGGGGGCCGGCCGGGCGACCCGGAACCGATCGTCCGGTCGATGCGGCCGGCATCGTTTCAGCTCGCGAACGATGTGGAAGCTGTCCCCTCGCATGTCTTGACACGCCCGTTCGGATGCTGCCTGAATGTCCCCGTTCCATCGTTGGAATTTCTTACCCCTTGGCATCGTGAGGACGTGATCGGCACATGAACGCGGTTATCCGGACCAGAGCCCTTCCCGCCGCGGTCCTGGCCGCTGCTGTGTGCCTGGGCGCGACGGCGTGCACCAAGACCGACAGCGCCAGTTCGAGCCCGTCGCCCACCGCGACCAACTCCGCGGCGGCCCAGCAGGTCGCCTCGTCCGGGTCCTCGGGCCCGGCGTGCACGTACAGCTCCTACGCGGGCGGCGTGCCCAAGCTGAACCTGACCGACGGCAAGACGATCGTCGGCTTCTCGCAGTCGGAGTCGACCAGCAACCCGTTCCGGGCGACCGAGACCAAGACCATCGCGGACGAGGCCAAGCGGCTGGGCATCAAGCTGATCCAGCGCAACGCCAACGCGGACGTCAACGCGCAGAACTCGCAGATCCAGGACATGATCGCGCAGGGTGCCAAGGTGCTGATCGTGGCGCCGGAGGACTCCGCCGGCCTGGGCCCGGCGCTGAGCGAGGCGAAGGCCAAGAAGATCCCGGTGCTGACCATCGACCGCACCGCGGTCGGCAAGGCGTGCACCGACTTCATCTCCTTCATCGGCTCGAACTTCTACGGTCAGGCGCAGATAGCCGCCGACGACCTGGCGGGCGCCACCGGTGGTTCGGCCAAGGTGGCGGTGCTGACCGGTACGCCGGGCAACGACGTCTCCACCGACCGCACGAAGGGCTTCAACGACCGGATCAAGGCGAAGTACCCGAAGCTGAAGGTGATCGCCTCGCAGACCGCCAACTTCGACCAGACCGACGGCCAGAAGGTCATGGAGCAGCTGCTCCAGAGCCACCCGGACATCACCGCGGTCTACGCGGAGAACGACGAGATGGCGCTCGGCGCGCTCCAGGCGATCCGCTCGGCGGGCAAGACCCCGGGCAAGGACATCAAGGTCGTCTCGATCGACGGCACCCAGCAGGTCGTGCAGGGCGTCGCCGACGGCCAGGTGGTGGCCGACGTGGAGACCAACCCGCGCTTCGGGCCGCTGGCCTTCCAGTCGCTGGAGAACTTCTACTCCACCAAGGGCGTGTCCTCCGACGTGATCATCAAGGACTCGCACTTCACCAGCGCCAACGCCAAGCAGGCGCTGTCGCAGGGCCTGGTGTACTGACCGCGCGGAAGACGGACCGCCCGGACACCCTTTCGCGGGGTGTCCGGGCGGTGTGCGAAGGAGGCAGCACGTGATCCCCACTCAGGCCCCGGCCCCGGACGGCGAGCCCGTCCTGGAGGTCGTCGGGGCCGGCAAGACGTTCGCGGGGGTGCACGCCCTGCGGGACGTGAGCCTGAGCCTGCGGCCCGGTGAGGTGCACGCGCTCATCGGCGAGAACGGCGCGGGCAAGTCCACGCTGATCAAGGTGATGACCGGGGTGCACCGGCCGGACACCGGCACGGTGACGCTGGCCGGCCGGACGGTGGCGTTCACCACCCCGCTGGAGGCGCAGGCCGCCGGGATCTCCACGATCTACCAGGAGGTCAACCTCATCCCGCTGATGTCGGTGGCCCGCAACCTCTTCCTGGGCCGCGAGCCGCGCCGCTTCGGCGTGGTCGACACCCGCGCGATGAACCGGCAGGCGGCGCAGATCCTGCGCGGCTACGGCGTCGAGTCCGACGTCAGCCGGCCGCTGCACACGCTGGGGCTGGGCGCGCAGCAGATGGTGGCGCTGGCCCGGGCGGTGCGGATCGACGCGCGGGTGGTCATCATGGACGAGCCGACCTCGTCGCTGGAGCCGCGCGAGGTCGAGACGCTGTTCTCCGTCATCCGCGACCTGCGCTCCAAGGGCGTCGCGGTGGTCTACGTCAGCCACCGGCTCGACGAGCTGTACGCGATCTGCGACCGGGTGACCGTGATGCGGGACGGCGCGGTGGTGCACACCGGTGAACTCGCGGGCCTGGAACGGCTGAAGCTGATCTCGCTGATGCTGGGCCGCGAGATGTCGGAGGTCCGGCGGGAGGGCGCCACCGCGTTCGCCGCCGACGGCCACGACCGGCAGGAGGACCAACCGATCCTGGAAGCACGGGATCTGGCGGTACGTCACAAGGTCAACGGTGTCTCGCTGTCGATCCGGCCCGGTGAAGTAGTGGGCCTGGGCGGCCTGTTGGGCTCCGGGCGCAGCGAGACGGCCAAGGCGGTGGTCGGCGCGATCGCCACCGAGGGCGGCACGGTGTCGGTGGCGGGCACCGCCATGACCCGTCGCTCGCCGGCCGCCGCGATCCGCGCCGGGGTGGTGATGCTGGCCGAGGACCGCAAGGCGGAGGGCATCATCCCGAGCCTGTCGGTGCGGGAGAACATCGTGCTGGCGGCGCTGCCGCGGCTGTCGCGGGGCGGGATCGTCTCCACCGCGCGGCAGGACGAGGTCGTCACGTACTTCATGGAGCGGCTGGGCATCAAGGCGTCCGGCCCGGAACAGCGGGTCAGCGACCTGTCCGGCGGCAACCAGCAGAAGGTCCTGCTGGCCCGCTGGCTGTGCATGAACCCCAAGGTGCTGCTGCTGGACGAGCCGACCCGCGGCATCGACGTCGGGGCCAAGGCCGAAGTGCAGTCGCTGGTGGACGAGTTGGCGCGGGAAGGACTGGGCGTGCTGCTGATCTCCTCGGAGTTGGAGGAGCTGATCGAGGGGTCGGACCGGGTCGTGGTGCTCAAGGACGGCGCGGTCGTCGGCCATCTGGAGGGCGACGGGGTGACCGAGCAGGCGCTGCTGGCGGCGCTGGCCAGCTCCGGTGCGGACGGTGCCGACGGCGATGTGCCGGGCGCCGACGGCGATGTGTCCGGTGCCGACGGCGACGCCTCCCGGGCGGAGGAGACGCGATGAGCGCCACCACGGTGAGCGGCCGGCTGCCGCAGAAGGCCCGCGTGCTGAAGGACATCCAGAACTACGGCGTCTACCTGGCGCTGGTGGTGCTGATCGTCGTCGCGGTCGCGCTCAACACCTCGTTCCTGTCGGCGAGCAACCTGCGCGTCCAGCTGTTCCAGCTGTCGCCCACGCTGCTGGTGGCCCTCGGCATGGCCCTGGTCATCGGCACCGAGGGCATCGACCTGTCGGTGGGCGCCACCATCGCACTGTCGGCGGCCGTGCTGCCGCTGTACCTGGGCTACGGCCTGGGCGCCGCGCTGGCGCTGGCGCTGCTGATCGGCGCGGTGGCCGGCGCGATCGGCGGCTCCATGGTGGCGTTCGCCCGGGTCCAGCCGATCGTGGCGACGCTGTCGCTGATGATCGGACTGCGCGGGGTGGCCGAGCTGATCAACGGTGACGCGGCCAAGCCGGTGACCGCCCAGTCCCTGCTGTCGCTCGGCGGCAACAGCGCGGCCGGGGTGCCGTGGATGGCGTGGGTGGCGATCGTGGCCGCCGCGGTGGTCGCGGTGGTCATGCGGCGCACCACCTTCGGCCGCCAGCTGGTCGCCATCGGCGACAACCGGCAGGCGGCCCGGCTGGCCGGCCTGCCGGTGCGCCGGGTGCTGGTCACCGTCTACGTGATCTCCGGCATCCTGGCCGCGCTGGCCGGCGTGCTGGTCGTCGGGCACGGCGCCGAGGCCGACCCGGCCAACCAGGGCCTGAACATGGAACTGGACGCCATCACCGCGGTCGTGGTCGGCGGCACCCCGCTGAGCGGCGGCCGGGTGCGGGTGCTGGGCACGGTGGCCGGCGCGCTGTTCATGCAGCTCATCAGCGCCGTCCTGACCCAGCACGACGTCCACACCTCCTACACCCAGATCATCGAGGCGGCCATCATCTGCGGCGCCGTGTACGTCTCCCGGGAGCGTGGTAGCCGATGAGTTCCACCGCGGTACGCGACCAGGCGGGCCCGAAGACGCCCGGTCCCGACGGCACCGGCCGGGGCGAACGGCTGGCGGCCCTGGTCCAGAAGCGCGGCGCACCCATCGTGCTGCTGGTGGTCGTCGTGGTGGCCTCCATCGCCTCCCCCGGCTTCGCCGACTGGGCCAACGTCAGCGGGGTGCTGGGCGGCAACGCGTTCGTGTGGCTGCTGGCGCTGGGCATGACGTTCGTGATCACCACCGGCGGCATCGACCTGTCGGTGGGTTCGATGTACGCGCTGGGCGGGGTGCTGGCGGCCGACGGGTCGCGGGCCGGCTCCTGGGCGGCGGTCCTGCTGCCGCTGGCGGTCGGCGCGGCCTGGGGCACGGTCCAGGGCATGCTGGTGGCCCGGGCCAGGATGGCACCGTTCATCGTGAGCCTGGCCGGCCTGCTGGGCGTGCGCGGGGTGCTCCAGGCGATCACCAACGAGGGGTCGACCACGTATCTGGTGCCGGCCGGCTCCTGGGCCCGCAAGCTGGGCGAGGGCACCTGGACCCCGGTGCTGATCGTGGCGGCGCTGTTCGTGCTGGGCGGGCTGCTGCTGACCCGCACCCGGTTCGGCGCCACCCTCACCGCGATCGGCGGCAACGAGAACGCGGCGGTGCTGATGGGGCTGCCGGTGGCCCGCGCCAAGGTCTACGTCTACGTGCTGTCCGGCTCGCTGGCGGGCCTGGCCGGCGCGCTGGGCGGCCTGCGGCTCGGCTCCGGGGTCACCACGATCGGCGTCGGCTACGAGCTGACCGCGATCGCCTCGGTGGTCATCGGCGGCACCCTGCTGACCGGCGGTTACGGCACGGTGGGCGGCACGGTCTGCGGTGTGCTGCTGCTGGCGGTGCTGCACAACCTGATCGACCACTACTTCTCGTCGTACGGCTCGGCGTTCACCGACGCGGTCAACGGCGCGTTCCTGGCCCTGGTGGTGCTGTCGCAGACGCTGCTGGGACGGGCGCGGCACGTGGAGTGACGTGGGGGCGCACGCGTCGCCGGCGGCCGCCGGGGGATCACCCCCGGCGGCTGCTTTCGCGTTCCACCAGGCGGAAACCGGGCTGGACCAGCCGGCGCGGGGCGTCGTCGCCGTTGGCGATCCGGTCGAGCAGCGCCTCGACGGCGGCCTCCGCTATGCCGGCCTTGTCCGGGGCGACCGTGGTGAGCGAGGGGACCGCGTACTCGGCCTCCTCGGTGTCGTCGAAGCCGGCCAGCGCGATGTCGTCCGGCACCCGTACCCCGGCCTCGTGCAGCGCGCGCAGGGCGCCGAGCGCCATCAGGTCGTTGAAGCAGAAGACCGCGTCGGGCGGTTCGGGCAACGCCAGCAGTTCGCGCATCGCCCGGGCGCCGTCCGGCCGGAAGTAGGCGCCGACCGGCGGGAAGAGCGCCGGGTCGACCGGCAGCCCGGCGGCCCGCAGCGCCTGGGAGTACCCCAGCAGCCGCTGCTGGGCGGTGGCCCGCGGGGCCGGGTCCTGCCAGCCGACGGCGGCGATGCGCCGGCGGCCCTGGTCGATCAGGTGGCGGGTGGCGGTCCGGGCGGCGGCGACGTTGTCGATGTGCACGTGGTCGCAGACCAGTCCGAAGTCGGCCTCACCGAGCAGCACCAGCGGGATCGGGCGGCTGCGGGCGGCCAGTTCGGCCTGGTCCAGGCCGAGCGGGCTGAGGATGACGCCGTCGATGAGCGGGTCGCCGAGTCCGGAGGCGATGCGCAGTTCGGCACCGGGGTCCCCGGCGGTGTCGTCCATCAGCACCGTGCAGCCGTGCCGGCGGGCGGCCTGGATGACCTCGACGGCCAGTTCGGCGAAGTACGGCGACGGCAGTTCGGGAAACGCCAGCGCGATGACGCCGCTGCGGCCGGAACGCAGCCGGCGGGCCATCATGTTGGGCTGGTATCCGAGGGCGTCGATGGCCCGCTGCACGCGCTGCCGGGTGTCGTCGGCGACGTGCTCGAAGCCGTTGACCACGTTGGAGACGGTCTTCACCGACACGCCCGCCGCCTGAGCGACGTCCTTGAGCCGCGGCGCGGGAGCCCCGCCCGGGCGTCCTGCCATCGCCACCCGCATCCGCCTTCCAGCCACCGGGCGGCGCCGCCCGGACCGGGTGGGGGCGGCGGCCGGTGTCCGTCACGCGCCCGGTCCGGCCCCAGTGTTCGTTTACAACGTTAGAATAGCGCACGACCGGCCATTACGGCAGGGCCGCCGGCTCGGCGGGGACCTCCAGCGGATCACCGCCGCGCGCGACCCGGTCCAGCACCTGCGCCGGGGTGAACCACAGCGCCCGCGCGTCCCGGCAGCCGGCCACCTCCTCCCACGTCACCGGTGCGGCGACGCGGGGCGCGTCGAGAAGCCGCAGGGTGTAGGGCGCGGCGGTGGTCTTGGCGGAGGCGTTCTGCGACCAGTCGATGAAGACCTTGCCGCTGCGGGCGGCCTTGGCCATGGTGGCGGTGGCCCGGCGCGGGTGGCGCGACTCCAGGCGGCCGGCCAGCCGGCGGGCGTACCCGCGCACCGCCTCCTCGCCGGCCGGGACCAGCCGGACGTACAGGTGCATCCCCTTGGAGCCGGAGACCACCGGCTGGGCGGTCAGGCCGTCGGCGGCCAGCTCCTCGCGCAGCGCCTCGGCGATCCGGCAGCACTCGGGCAGGCCGGCGCCCGGTCCGGGGTCGAGGTCGAGGACCAGCCGGTCGTGGGCCTGCGGACCGGCGGCGACCGTCCACTGCGGCACGTGGACCTCCCAGGCGCCGAGGTTGGCCATGGCCAGCAGGGTCGCCGCGTCGTCGACCATCACGTGCGGCGCCGGGCCCTCGCTGGAGGCGATCTCGGCCACCGGCACCCACTCGGGCATACCGGGCGGCGGGTTCTTGGCGTACCAGCGCTGGCCGCCCGGCCCCTCGGGCGCCCGGACGAACGACGCGGGCCGCCCGGCGGTGTGCGGCAGCAGGACCGGCGCGATCCGCGCGTAGTAGTCGAGCGCGGCGGCCTTGGTCAGCCCGGTGGCCGGAAACAGCACCTTGGACAGGTGGGACAGCACCAGCCGCCGCCCCTCGAACTCCACGGCCTGCCGGTCGGCACCGCCGGACGCCTGCGGCACGTCAGCGGGCGGCCGCGACGGACCGCGGCCGCGTCGGGGCGGGGGTGCGGGGGGTGGGGTTGGTGTTGCGGTGGGCGGAGTGGGGGACGTCGGCGCTGCGGAGGCTGGCGTGGCGGGCGGGGGTGCGGTG
>NZ_JAAGKO020000129.1 GCF_027947535.2 Streptantibioticus silvisoli | reverse complement strand
TCCAACTGCACCGACCGCACCAACCCCCACACACCCGCACCCGCCACATCCGACACCACATCACCCACCGCACCACACGTCACCACCACCAAACGCGACCCACCACACCCCTCATCCCCCACCCAACGCCGCACCTCATCCAGTACGTCCACCACCGCGTCCCGCACCACCGACCCGTCCGGACAGACGGCCCCGTCCGCAGACGCCGCCGCACCGACCGGAAGCACCACCACGCCGGGAAGGTCCGCGCGGTCGCCCACCGGAGCGACCTCGACGCCCGCCGCCGCCAGTCCCCTTCCGGCCCCGAGCAGGTCAGCGCCCAGCAGCGCCACCGCGCCGAGTTCCGGCACCGTCCCGGACACCGGGAACCTCATCCACTCCAGCCGGTAAACGTCCCCCACCCCAGCAGCCGCTCCGGCCCGCTCCAACTGCCCCGCCACCACCGGACGCACCGCAAGCCGCTCCACCGACACCACCGGAACACCCTCACCATCCACCGCCACCACCGAAAAACCACCCACACCCACCGGCGACAACCGCACCCGCAACACCGACGCACCCGACGCCCACAACGACACCCCCGACCACGAAAACGGCAACCCCACACCACCAAAACCACCAACACCATCCCCGCCCGAACCATCACCCGAACCACCCACCACCACACCCGCCGCCGCAGCCTGCAACGCACCATCCAACAACCCCGGATGCAACCCAAAACGACCCGCCCGACCCCACTCACCCTCCGGCAAACACACCTCAGCAAACACCTC
>NZ_JAAGKO020000128.1 GCF_027947535.2 Streptantibioticus silvisoli | reverse complement strand
GGCGGGCGGTGGGGCGGCTGTGGCATCGGCCATTTCTCCTTACAGGTGTGCGGGTGCGCTGATGCCGAGCAGGGACAGGCCGCCGGCCAGCACCGTACCGGCGGCGTCGGCGAGCGCCAGCCGGGAACGGTGGGCGGCCGAGGGTTTCCCGTCGCCGGACGGCAGCAGCGCGACGCTGTCGTGGTAGTCGAGGAACGCGTCCGCCACGCCTTCCAGCGCCCGCGCGACCCGGTCCGGTGCCCGGTGCCGGGCGGCGGATTCCACGACGCGCGGGTAGTCGCCGATCGCGCCGAGCAGCGCGGCCTGCGCCGGCTCGTCCGCGGCGGCGGGGGTGAACTCCCCCGCCGCGAAGCCGAGGTCGGCGGCGTTGCGGGTCAGCGCCCGGGTGCGGGCGTGGGCGTAGCGGATGCGGAAGAGCGGGTTGGCGGTGCGCTGCGGCAGGTGCGTGGCCGGCGCGAGGTCCGGCGGGTCGCCGGCCGGGGGCCGTACCAGCGCCCAGTTCGCCGCGTCGGCGCCGAGCGTGGCGTACGCCGGGTGCCGGACGGCGGCGGCGCACGGTCCGACCGGTGCCCCGCAGGCCCGCAGGACCCGGACGACGGCCGCCGACCGCGGGTCGTCACCGGACGGCGCCGGCGGCACGAGCGGCGCGGCGGCGAGCACGTCACCGTGCCCGTACCGCGCCCCGGCGGCCCGGACCACCCGCACGAGGTCGGCGTGGGCGGTCGCGGCGAGGGTGATGTTGAGGAACCCGGGCCCGGCGATGTCGAGGCGTTCGATGGCGGGGTGGGGGAGGTTTTCGGGGGCGGGGGGGTCTTCGGGGGTGGACGTTGCGGGGGTGGGGGTGCCTTCGGGGGGGGCGGTGAGGTGGCGGGCGACGCGTTCGGCGACGGTCCGGGCGGGGAGGCCGGCCGG
>NZ_JAAGKO020000127.1 GCF_027947535.2 Streptantibioticus silvisoli | reverse complement strand
CCCGACGTGAACGTCGCACCAAAACGATCCCACTCCACATCAGCCACCGTCACACACACCTCACCCCCATCCACCGCACGCCCCAACGCACCCACCGCCAACCCCATATCCATCGACACCAACCCACGACGCCGCAAATACCCCTCAGCCTCCACCGAATCAACCACCATCCCCCCACCAGCCCACGGACCCCACGCCACCGACGTCCCCACCAACCCACGACCCCGACGACCCTCCACCAACCCATCCACAAACGCATTCGCCGCCGAATACACCCCCTGCCCCGCACTCCCCCACACCCCAGCAATCGACGAAAACACCACAAACGCATCCAACTCCACACCAGCCGTCAACACATCCAAATTCACCGCACCCACCACCTTCGCACCCCACACCTCACCCACATCCACCGAACCCACCTCACCCAACCCCACCGCACGATCCACCCCCGCCGCATGCACCACACCCGTCAACGGACAATCACCCGAAATACCCCCCAACACCCCCGCCAACGCACCCCGATCCGCCACATCACACGCCACCACATCCACCACCACACCCAAACCCACCAACTCATCCCGCAACTCCACAGCACCCGGAGCCCCCAGACCACGACGACTCGTCAGAACGAAACGCTCCACACCACGACCCGCCAACCACCGCGCCACCGCACCACCCAACGCACCCGTACCACCCGTCACCAACACCGTCCCCCGCGGACACCAACCACCAACACCACCAACACCGTCACCGCTACCGCTACCGCCACGACTCCCCTCACCACTCACCCCACCCAACACCCCACGCACCAAACGACGCCCAAACACACCGGACCCCCGCACCGCAACCTGATCCTCACCCCACACACCCGACAACACCGACACCAAACGACCCACCGCACGCCCATCCAACACCCCCGGCACATCCACCAAACCACCCCACCAACCCGGAAACTCCAACCCCACCACCCGACCCAAACCCCACACCCCAGCACCCACCGCACCCACCACACCATCAGAACGACCCACCGACACCCCACCCCGCGTCACACACCACAACGGAACACCCCACCCCACATCCACCAACCCCTGAACCAACACCACCAACCCACCCACACCATCAACCCCACCACCCACACCCTCCAACCCAACAACACCATCAACACCAGCAACCCCAGCAGCCCCTACATCCAACCCACCCATCCCCAACAACGACACCACACCAGCAACCTCACCCACCCCACCCAACCGCTCCACCAACCCAACCCGATCCACGTCATCACCCAAAACCAACTCCACCACCTCAACACCCGCACCCCGCAACGCACCCACCACACCACCATCCCCACCAGCAACCGACGACACCACCAACCAACGCCCCACCAACGACCCCACACCCGACCCCTGGCCCACACCCGACCCCGGACCCGACAGCGGCTCCCACACCACCCGATAACACCAACCATCAACCACCGACTCCGCACGCCGCCGACGACGCCACGCCGACAACGCAGGAACCACCACACTCAACGGCGCATCACCCTCCAACCGCAAAC
>NZ_JAAGKO020000126.1 GCF_027947535.2 Streptantibioticus silvisoli | reverse complement strand
GGCCCTGGGGCGGGCGGCGGGTCGGGGGTGGGGTCGGTCAGGTGGAAGACGGCCATCTGGGTGGGCGGGCCGACCTCGGGGTCGTCGTCCCCGACCGGGGCGAACGTGACCGTGTAGCCGTACCGTCCGGCGATCCGCCACGCCCAGTCGCGGAACTCCCGCCGGTCCCACTCGAACCGGTGGTCGTGGTGGCGCACGTGACCGGCCGGCAGCGTCTCCCAGCGCACGTTGTACTCGGCGTTGGGCGTGGTGACCACGACGGTGCCGGGCCGGGCGGCGCCGAAGACCGCGTACTCCAGCGCGGGCAGCCGCGGCGCGTCGAGGTGTTCGACAACCTCGCTCAGCACGGCCGCGTCGTACCCCTTCAGCCGGCGGTCGGTGTACGTCAGCGAACCGTGCAGCAGCTTCAGCCGCCCGGACTGCCGCTCCGGCATCCGTTCGACGCCCAGCCGCCGCGCCGCGATCGCCAGCGCCCGCACGGAGACGTCCATCCCGACGACCTCGGCGTACCGGGCGTCCTTCAGCAACTCCCGCACCAGCCGCCCCTCACCACACCCCAGGTCCAGCACCCGGGCCGCACCGCTGTCCCGCAGCACGTCCAGCACGGCACGCTGCCGGTGAACGGCGAGCGGCGTACGGCCTGCGGGGTGGGCTCCGCCGGGGCCGGTGGGCTTGGGACCGGTGGGGTCGAGGCCGGCGAGGTCGGGGCCGACGGGGTCGGCGTCGATCAGGCTGGCGTCGATCAGGCTGGCGTCGATCAGGCTGGCGTCGACCGGATCGGCGTCCTCGGCTCGGGCACCGGTGAGGTCGGCGTCGACCGGGTCGGTGTCCTCGGTCCGGGCGTCCGGCGTGGACGGGTCCGGGGTCGCCTCGTCCGGTGCGATCTCCTGAACGGCGCTGTCGAGGTCGTCGGCCTCAACGGCGTTGTCCAGGTCGTCGGCCTCGGTGTCGTCGCTCTCGGCGAGGCGGGCGAGTTCCAGGCGTTCGACCGCCTGCCGGGCGAGCGACCAGCGGCGCGACAGGTAGCGCGCGGTGATCAGGCGGCGTTCCGGATGGGTGGCGAGCCAGCCCTCACCGGCACGCAGCAGCTTGTCCACCTCGTCGGGCGCCGACCAGTAGTGCTTCGCGTCGTCGAGCACCGGCAGCAGGACGTAGAGCTGACGCAACGCGTCACTCAGCCGCGTCTCGCCCTCCAACGTCAAGCTGACGTAACGCGATTCACCCCATTCGGGGAACTGCTCGTCCAGCGCCACCGGTTCGGCGGCAACCGTCCACCCCAGCGGCTCGAACAGCGCCCGGGTCAGCTCAGCCCCGCCGCGCGCGGGCACCGCCGGCACCACGATCCGCAACGGCATCACGGCCGCCGCCCGCTCCGGACGACTGCGGCACACGCCCTTCATCGCGCTGGAGAAGACACCGCTCAGCGCCGTCGCCAGCAGCGAACTCGCCGCATAAGGCCGGTCGTTGACGTACTGCGCCAGCGCGCTGTCCGGCGCCCCGCCGCGCCCCTTGCCCCGCCCGCGCCACACCAGCGCCACCGGATCGACCTCCAGCAGCAGCGCCGCGGTGCACACCTCGTCGGAGGCCTCGGGATAGAAGACGTGCGCGGTGCCGTAGGACGTCGCGAACTCCTGCGCCCGGTCCGGGTGCTTGTGCAGCAGATACCCCAGGTCGGTGGCCGGACCGGCCGCCCCGCCTGTCGTGCTGATGGTGAGGAACACGCGTCCGAGTCTGACCTCCGCGACACCGCACGACCAGCGAATTTCCCTGCGGGGCGGGGGATTTGGGGG
>NZ_JAAGKO020000125.1 GCF_027947535.2 Streptantibioticus silvisoli | reverse complement strand
GGGGATGACGGTGCGGGGGCGGGGGCGGTGCGGCGGGCCCCGGCGGAGTGACGATCCCGGCGGAGTAACGGCGCGGAGGCCGCGGCGGCGCGGCGATCCCGGCGGAGTAACGGCGCGGAGGCCGCGGCGACGCGGCGGAGCAACGGTGCGACGGAGCAACGGTGCGGCGGAGGCCGCCGCTTCGCCGGGGCAACGGCACCCGCACCCGCACCGGCGCCGACACCAGCCCCGGCCCCGGCACCCGCACCGGTCCCCGCGAAGCGGACGCACCCCCGCGGGGGCGGCGCGGGTGGTCGAGTTGTCCACAGGCTGGAGCTTCTCCACAACTTTCCGGTCCGGCGCCCCCGTTGTCGGTCCGGTGGGGCATGCTTCGGGCATGAGTTTCCCTCCGCCGCCGAACGACGCCCCACCCCCCGGGTCAGGGGGCGGCTTCGGCCCGCCGCAGGGCTTCGGCCCTCCTCCCCCGCCCGGCGGGGGGTACGGACAGCAGCCGCCCGCGCAGGGCGGCTACGGGGGGTACGGCGGTTACGGTCCGCCCGGCCCCGGCGCCCCCGGCGGCTACGGATCGCCCCCGCCTCCCGGCCCCGGCGGTCCCGGTGGCTACGGCCCGTATCCGCCCCCGCCGCCGAAGCGGGGCAAGGGCGCGCGGATCGCGGGGGTGGTGGTCGGCCTGGTGCTGCTCGCCGCCCTGGTGATCGGCGGCATCGTCTGGCTGGGCAGCGGCTACGACGACCAGGGGTCGCAGGCGCGGGGAACGGCGCCGGCCGGTGGCGCCGCGCCGTCGCCCGCGGCGGGCAGCGGGGGCGGTTCCGGCGGTTCGTCCGGCGACACCTCACCGGGTGCCGCGATATCCGACGACCCGTCCGACCCGAGCCCGAGCGCGGCCTACACCCCGTACGTCAAGCTCTCCCCCGGCACCTGCTTCGACTCGCCGGGGCTGGACGCCGACATCAACCTCGTCACCAGGATCAGCTGTCACAGCCCGCACGACGGCGAGGTCATCGCCGACGAGCGGCTGACCGGCACCCTGACCGACGAGACGGCCGTGCAGACGAAGGCGCTCGCGCTGTGCAAGCCGGACGCCGAACGCCGCCTGAAGTCGTTCGCGGACGACGGCAAGATGTACTACAACTACGCGCTCTACCCGAATCTGACCACCTATGAGATCAAGGGGGAGAACACCGTCTCCTGCGCCCTGACCCTCAGCAACCACCAGGGCGGCGCCCTGATGGACGCCCCGCTGCCGTAGCCCGGGCCGCCCCTGCCGCGGTGACCGCCGCACGGCTTCCGTCCCCCTCATCCCTGTCAGGGTCGCTCTCAGGGAAAGACCAGGGGCGGCGGCGGCCGGAAACCTCGCGCGGTCCGGCTCCGGCGGGAGGTGGCGACGTAGGCTTCTCGCATGTCGACTCATGCGCAGCGGGAACGTCTGGTCCTGGCCGATCTGCTGGAGGCCGCCGGCCCCGGCGCGCCGACGCTCTGCGAGGGGTGGACGACGCGCGATCTCGCCGCCCACATCGTGGTGCGCGAACGCCGTACCGACGCGGCGGCGGGGCTGATCATCCCTCAGCTGGCGGACCGGATGGAGCGGATCCGGCGGGAGTTCGCCGAGAAGCCCTACGAGGAGCTGATCCAGCTGATCCGGACCGGCCCGCCGCGCCTGTCGCCGTACGCGCTGAAGCAGATCGACGAGGCGGCCAACAGCGTGGAGTTCTTCGTGCACGCCGAGGACGTGCGCCGGGCGCAGCCGGACTGGACGCGGCGGACGATCGATCCGGTCTTCGGGGACCTGCTGTGGCGGCGGCTGGAGCGCGGGGCGCGGTTGCTGGGGCGCAAGTCGCCGGTGGGTCTGGTGCTGCGGCGGCCGGACGGGCAGACCGCGGTGGCGCACCGGGGGACGCCGGTGGTGACGGTGACCGGCGAGCCGGCCGAGCTGACGCTGTTCGCGTTCGGGCGGCAGGCGGCGGCGGAGGTGGCGACCGAGGGCGAGCAGGCGGCGGTGTCGAAGGTGTCGGGGCTGGAGCTGGGGATCTGACCGGCGCGGTCCCGCCCGGGGCGGGGCCGGACAGCCCCCCGCC
>NZ_JAAGKO020000124.1 GCF_027947535.2 Streptantibioticus silvisoli | reverse complement strand
AGCGGGGGGGGGGGGGCCCCGGACGGGGGCCGGGCACGCGCGGGACCGGGGCCGGCCGGGGTGGGGCCGGGCAGGCCGGGGTGGGCCAGGCGCCGGGCGCCCGGGCGGGACCGGAGCGGGATCCGGGCGCCGGAGCGGGGGCGAGACGGGGCACCGGAGCGGGGGCGGGGCGCCGGAACGGCGTGCCACAGCGGTGCCGGAGCAGTGCCGGAGCGGTGCCGCAACGGGGTCAGGACGGGACCAGTCCGGGGTCGAAGACGGGGTCCGCGGACCGGGCGGGGGCGGCGGCGCGTTTCCTCGCCGTTGAACGGGCCGGAGCGGCGGACGGGGGCGCCGGGTCGGGCCGTACCGCTGCGGCAACCTCGACCGGCGTGGCCCGTGGGGCCGAAGTCGGCGGCCGGGACGGTTCGTCGGGCGCCGTCGGGTCGAGCGGCGTCGCGAAGGGGTCGGACGCCCAGTCGGCGCGGTTCTTGGCCACCCGGCGGAAAGCGGCCGTACCGCGATTGAGGTCGTGGCCGACTGCGACCGCGTCGACGCTGGCGGAGAAGTACGTCTGCCCCTTCTCCTCGCGCTCGGTCACCCGCAGCCGGCCCTGGACGATCACCGGCTCACCGATCCCCAGCGACGCGGAGACGTTCTCGCCGAGGGACCGCCAGGCCCACACCGTGAAGAAGTTGGTGTGTCCGTCGGTCCAGCGTTCCGCCGACCGGTCGTAACGCCGTTCCGTCGTGGCCACCCGGAACCTCGCGACCGGCACACCCGCCGATGTCGTCCGCAACTCCGGCGACGTCGCCACGTTTCCGGTCACCGTCACCAAGGTCTCGCTCATGACACTCTCCTCCTCATCCGGGCGCCCGCGATCCGCCACGCGTGCGGAGCGACGGGCACACCTCTCGTTCTCACCGACCCGGAATGGCCCGGCAAGAACAGATTGCACCGAAAAGGAAGTTCGTGGTGAGCCGGTCGGAAATCTGTGGACCACGATCGGGCTGGGGATAACTCGGTCATACGGAAGGGTGGTTTACGGAAGGGTGGTTGATGTCGATCAGACGGCGGTGGCAGGTTGGCTGAACGCCGCGTTGAGCCTCGGGCACAGGAGCCGAGCCAACGTCAGCCACCGCACCGAACGCCGCACCCTCTGACCCCAGCCACCCCACCGGACGCCCCACCCTCTGACCTCGACCACCGCGCCGAACGCCACCTCCTCTGACCCAAGCCACCGCACCGAACGCCGACACTGCTGACGCCAACACTGCCGACGCCAACCCCACCCCGCCCAGCCCGACCCCACCCACCGCACTCACCCCCGCCCGGCGCTGCGTCCCTCCGGGATCACCGCTCCCGTCGCCACGCCGAACTGTTCGCGTACCTCGGCGTAGCGCAGGAGTTCCGCGGCGACGGGTTCGAGGACGCGGGCGCGGCCGCAGTGGGCGGCGGTGTCGCGCAGCAGGCGGTCCGCCGTCTGGCCGTGGCGGCGGGCGGGGCCGCGGCCGCCAGCGCGGCAGGCCCAGGCCAGCGCGGGGCCGCCGAGCGTTCCGACGCCGAACACCAGCGCCGCCAGCCACACCGGCACCGGCAGCGCCCGGACCGCGATCGCGACCAGACCCACCGCGCCGACGGCCGACAGCACCATCAGCAGCCACTGGGCCGCCGCGGCCGCCGACCACCAGCGCGGCCGGTCGACGCGAACGCCGTCGGCCTGGGCCACCGCCTCGTCCAGCACCTCCGCGAGCCCGCGTGCGCCCCGGCGCGCGGCGTCGTGCACGGCGAGCGCCCATGGCGCCGGAAGCCCGTGCGCCGCCTGGTCGGCGACCGACCTGACCGCCTCGGAGACCAGCGCCCTGGAGGCCGCCCGCCGCGTTCCCGCCGACGGCACCGGCGCCCGTTCCGCACCACGCGCCGCCGACTGCACGGCCCACGCTCCCCGTCCCATCGTGGACGCCTCGCGCCCGGCGGCGCTCTTCACCCGTCCAGCGATCGAACGCGGCCCGCCAGCCGTTCCAGCGTCCGGCTTCCCCGCGTACCGACTCCCCGCGAGAACGCCCCCACGCCCGATGTCCGGAACGTCACCGTGGCCACTGCGTTCACCACTGTCACCGCGTTCACCGCTGTCACGGCGTTCACCACTGTCACCGCGTTCACCACTGTCACGGGCAGCGTCGTCGCGGCGGTCACCGGCAGGAACGCCGACAACGCCGTCACCAGCGAAGACGACCCTCACCGCACCGGCGCCGCGCCCGTCCCCCGCCCCCCC
>NZ_JAAGKO020000123.1 GCF_027947535.2 Streptantibioticus silvisoli | reverse complement strand
CCCCTGACCAGTACGCCACCGCCCCCGAACCGTACGACCCCGCCCCGGCCCCCACCGCCCCTGAAGGCTTCAGCACCACCCCGAACACCCCACCCCCGCACGCCGAACAGGAACCCGGGGGATCCCGCAGACGGTGAGGGGTTGTTCGGGGGAGGGTTGTCGCAGCGGGGGGCGTTGGAGCGGGGGATGTTGGAGCGAGGGGGTGTTGGAGCAGGGGCGGGCTGCGGGGGTGGCCGGGCCGCGCGATGGCGGACGGCGCGATGGCGGACGACGTGGGACCGAGCAGCTCGGCGCGGCGGCGGCATGCGGGGCGCGATGGTAGGCGGTCCGACGGGGCGGCAGCATGCGTGGCGCGACGTGGGCAGCGCGGCGCGGCGGCAGGCGGTCCGGTGCAGCGGTTGACGCCAGCAAGCCTTGCCGCGCGGCGCCGGGGCCGACGGCCGGTGCGGAGGCCGTGGCCACGGCGCGGTGGTCGGCGAACGACGGAGTGGCCGGCGCATGGCGCGGCGCGGGCAGCGCGGTGCGGTGGCCGACGCCAGCAAGATCGCTGCCGCTCGGCGGCAGGACTGACAACCGGTGCGGGGGCTACCCCAACGGCGTAGTGGTCGGCGAACCGCGGAGTGGCTGACCACAGCGCGGCACAGGCAGCGCAGCACGATGCGGTGGCTGACCGCACGTTGCAACGCCTGACGGCGCACCGGCAGACAAACGACGGCGTCCGCCCCCGGGGCGACGCCGGACAGCACGTTGCGAAAACTGACCGCGTGATGCGATGGCGGGCGGCGCGCCAAGACGGCCAGCGCCGCTCCGGCGCGATAGCGGGCCGCCACAAGATCGCTGACGCACGACACCAAGGCCGGCAGCCCCTGCGAACGCTGACGTACGGCGCGGCAGCAGACAAGCAACAGCCCCCTGACGCGCGTTGGCGACGTCCGGCGGAACGGCGGACGCCCACCCCCGTGGTGCGCGTAGCCGCAGCTCGGACTGTTGTAGGGCCGCAGCTCGGCCTACTGTCATGCCCACGCTCGCACCGGCGACCACTCACCGCCGCCCCGCCCAGCGGAGCGCGCCCTCGCCGCGATACCGTCAACATCCCATCTGACCTGCGGCGATAACGAAATCCGTCCGCCATGCGGGATGTCGGACAGGGCGTCTTGACCCTCCGTCGAACGGCGTGGTTCACTCCGTAACGTGACCTATACCGGCCTGCGTCTGGTGCGGAGAGTCCATCTGGACTTCCTCCGCTACGCGGGCTGCCTGTGTCGACCTTCCTGTTGATTCGCCTCTCCCCCAGCACGCCGACCGCGTGCTGCCCTCGCGATCACCGGGACGGTTTTCGATGTCTGTCTCCCTGCCCACTCCCGCTCCCGCCGTCTCCGTGCCGCCACTCCGGAACGCGGCCGCCCCGGCGCGGACACCCGTCACAACCGTCGCGCCGCCGACCCCCGAACAGCTGCTGGCCTTCGTCCGACGCACCGCCGCCGACCCCGAACTGGTCGGACGGCTACCGCTCGATCCGGAGGGCCGCACCTGGATCAGGCTTGAGGGCCCCGGCGGCAGCGAGGCGTGGCTGATCGGCTGGCCACCCGGCGCGGAGACCGGCTGGCATGATCACGGCGGTTCGCACGGAGCCTTCGCCACCGCCGCCGGCGAACTGCGTGAGGAATCCGTCGCCGTCCCCCTCCCCACCTCCGGATGGCAGTCCCTGGAGCTGGCCACAGACGTCGACCGCACCCGCCACCTCCCCGCCGGCCGGAGCCGCGCCTTCGGCACCCACCACGTCCACCAGGTCGTCAACGCCTCCGAGGAACGGCACGCGGTCTCCGTCCACGCCTACTACCCGCCGCTGCCGCTCATGCGCCGCTACAGCCGCCGCGGCCAGACCCTTCGTCTCGAACTCGTCGAACGCCCGGAGGCATGGTGACCACCACCGACCACATCTCCCCGCGCGGCATCGACGCCCTGCTCGCCACCGCCCGCTCACGCCTGAACCGCCTCACCCCGGCCCAGGCCCACGCCGCCGCGACCAGCGAAGACACCGTTCTCGTCGACATCCGCTACGCCGCCCTGCGCGATCGCGACGGCACCATCCCCGGCGCCCTCGTCGTCGAACGCAACGAACTCGAATGGCGCCTCGATCCGCTCTGCGATCACCGCCTCCCCGAGGCCACCGGCCCCGACCTGCACGTCGTCGTCATCTGCAACGAGGGCTACGCCTCCAGCCTCGCCGCCACCACCCTTCAGGACCTCGGCCTCCCCCGAGCCACCGACCTCACCGGCGGCTTCCAGGCCTGGCGGGAAGCGGGCCTCCCCGTGACACCTCCCGCCGCCTGATCCCTACCGCCCCTCCAGCCCGGCGCAGGGCGTCGGCGAGTTGCTTGCGGGTACGGGGGGTACCGGTGAGCAGCCGCAGGCAGATCGCCCGCGCCCGCTCCTCCGGGTCAGACGGTGGACCC
>NZ_JAAGKO020000122.1 GCF_027947535.2 Streptantibioticus silvisoli | reverse complement strand
CGGGGGCGCCGCGGGCCGGGGGCGGTGCGGGGTGCGGGAGGAGTGCCGGGGTGCGGGGCGGCCGGCCGGTGTGCCGGGGCGCGGCCGACGCCGCCCGCGCACCCCGATCGGGCCCGCACCCCCGCACCGCCCGCGTCCCCCGTTCAGGCCCGCACCCCGCCCCCCGCACCGCCCGCACCCCGGTCAGGCCCGCACCCCGCCCCCGCACCCCGTTCAGGCCCGCGCTCCGCCGTCGACCCGCAGGACCGTGCCGGTGACGTAGGAGGAGCGGTCGCTGAGGAGCCAGGCGGCGGCCTCGGCGATCTCCTCCGGGGCGGCCGCGCGGCGCATCGGGTTCTGCGCGGTGAGCCGCTCGACGAGGCCGGGAGAGTCGGCCTCCCAGGTGCGGATCATCTCGGTCAGGGTGAGGCCGGGGGCGATCGCGTTGACGCGGATGCCCTCCGGGCCGTAGGTGAGGGCGGCGGACTCGGTGAGGCTGTTGACCGCCCGCTTCATCGCACCGTAGGCGGGCAGTTCGGCGTTGCCCATCAGGCTGCCGACGCTGGAGTTGTTGACGATGGCCCCGCGCCCGGCGGTGGCCCGGATGGCGGCGACCTCGGCGACCATGGCCAGCCACGGGCCCTTGAGGTTGACGGCGTAGACGCGGTCGAAGTCGGCCTCGCTCACCCGGTCCAGCGGGCCGGGTGGCACGATCGTCGCGCCGTTGTTGAAGGCGACGTCGAGCCGGCCGAACAGGTCCACCGCCCGGTCGACGGCCGCGCGCACCGAGGCCGGGTCGGCCAGGTCGCACACCACGTGGTCCGCGGTGCCGCCCGCCGCCCGGATCTGCCCGGTCACCGCCGCCAGCTGGTCCCGGGTGCGGGCCGCGAGCAGCACGCGGGCCCCCTCCCGGGCGAACAGCCGGGCCGCCGCGGCGCCGATGCCGCGGCCGGCACCGGTGACGAAGGCGACCTTGCCGGCCAGCAGGCCCGGCGCGGCGTCGGCGGATGTGTCGGTGGTCGGTGTGGTGTTCATGCCGACGAGCCTGCGCCGGCCCGCACGACGCATCCAGGCACCGGCGGTACCTGGATGCGTACCGCGCCGGCCACGACACTGGACGGGTGGACAAACAAGAACTGGCCGCGTTCCTGCGCAGCCGGCGCGAGCGGATCACCCCCGCCGAGGTCGGGTTGCCCGCCGGGCCGCGCCGGCGCACCCCCGGGCTGCGCCGCGAGGAGGCGGCGCAGCTGGCGTTCATCTCCGCCGAGTACTACACCCGCCTCGAGCAGGCCCGCGGCCCGCGCCCGTCGCGCGAGGTACTGGCCGGCCTGGCCCGCGCGCTGCGCCTGTCCGACGTCGAACGCGACCACCTCCACCACCTCGCCGGCGCGCCCCCCGGACCGCCGCCCGGACCCTCGCGCGAGGTGCGGCAGAGCATCCTCGACCTGCTGCGCCGGCTGCCGCAGGCCGCCGCCTTCGTGACGTCCGCGACGTACGAGGTGATCGCCTGGAACGACCTGGCGGCGGCCCTCATGGAGGACTTCTCCGCCCTGTCGCGGCGCGACCGCAACCTGGTGCGCCGGGTCTTCCTCGGGCCGCACCCGCACGGGCGGCGGCTGTACGGGGTCGCGGGCGACGACACGTTCGCGCGGACCGCCGCCAAGGACCTGCGCGCCACCGCCGCCCGCTACCCCGACGACCCGGAGGTGGCCGGGCTGGTGAGTGAACTCCTCGCCGGCAGCGAGGAGTTCACCCGGCTGTGGGAGTCGCACGACGTGAGCACCCAGCGCACCTTGCGCAAGACCTTCCAGCACCCGCTGGTCGGCCCGGTCACCGTCAACTGCGACGCCCTCGACATCACCGACCTCGACCAGCGGGTGGTGATCTACACCGCCACCCCCGGCTCACCGTCGGAGGAGGCGCTGCGGCTGCTGTCGGTCATCGGCACGCAGCGCATGGACGTGACCGGCTGAGCCGAACCGGAATCGCGGCGGTCGACCACGCCGGCGACGGCCGGTCCGGCGCGCCCGAAACCGTTGCCCCGCAAGGGAGTCGGCCCCGAACCGCACGCCGCGCGACGGGCCCCGGGCACCGCTTCCGAAACGGCCCGGAGGCGGACCGGTGTTTGCGGACGAGATGGGCGGCAAGGCGTAAACCGCACACCGATTCGAGGAGGCTCCATGTCGACAGCGGCGATCATCGGCATCGTCATCGCATGCGTCATCGTGGCGGCGATCATCGGCTTCGCCGCCCGCACCCGGGGAAGCGGAGGCACCGGCCGCCTGCGCACCCGTTTCGGCCCGGAGTACGACCGGGTCCTCGCCCGGCACGACGGCGACGAGGCGGCGACCCGCGAGGAGCTGACCGGCCGGCTGGAACGGCACGCCGCACTCACCACCCGCGACCTCGACGACGGGCAGCGTGAGCGCTACGAGGCGTGGTGGGCCGGTGTCCAGGAGCGCTTCGTCGACGACCCGGCCCGCGCGATCTCCGAGGCCGACGAACTCGTCGCCAGCCTGCTGCGGGACCGCGGCTACCCCGACGGCGACTTCGACGCCCTGACCGACGCCGTCTCGGTGGACCACCCGCACCACGTCCAGCACTACCGCGACTCCCACGTCCTGGCCGCCCGCACCGGCACCGGTCCGCACGCGGTGGACACCGAGGAGTCGCGCGAGGCACTGCTGCGCACCCGGGAGCTGTTCGACGAGCTGGTCGGCACCGGCCACCGCGACGGCGACCCGGCCGCCGGGGCCGGCTCCGGCAACCGCCGCACCCGGCAGGCCGGCGCCCCCCGGCACCGGCACGCCTGACGCCGCGGCGCACCGCACGGACCGAACTGCCCGACGGACCCACCGGAGGAGCCATGCCGTACGACCAGGACCGCCAGAACCGCACCGACGGCGGGGAACGCCCCGCCGCGCCGCGGGAGAAGTTCAACGGCCCCAACCGCCCCCTGACCCCCGACGCCCCGGCCGACACCGCCGCCGCGGTCCCCAGCGGCTTCTCCGCCCCCGAGGCCGCCTCGGCCGACCGCGCGCCGGAGCCGGACAGCACGGGCGCCGAGGCGCCGGACACGACGGTCTCCCAGGCACCGGCCACGTCGGCCGACGTGGCACCGGAGAGGGAGACCGGGGCGGACGGCACGCGGGACCGGGAGACCACCCCCGACCGCACACAGGGCTGGGAGACGGCCGCCGACCGCACCGCGGGTCCGGA
>NZ_JAAGKO020000121.1 GCF_027947535.2 Streptantibioticus silvisoli | reverse complement strand
ACATGCCGGAGCCGGAGGTCATCAGGTTCTGCTTCTCCAGCGTCGGGTAGGTGCCGCTCGCCAGGTCGGAGACGGCGAGCTGCTTGCCGACGACGTGGTAGGTGAGGATCTTGGTCAGCATCGCCTTGTTGGCGAGGACCTTGGCGAGGGTGGCCTTCGGCAGCTTGGCGAAGGCGGCGTTGTCGGGCGCGAAGACGGTGATGTTCTGCGCCGAGTTCAAGGTGTCGACCAGGCCGGCCTTCTTCACGGCGGTCACCAGGGTCGACAGCGCCGGGTTGTTCGACGCGGCGGTGGCGACCGGGTCCGTCGCCATCCCGTTGAAGCTGCCCTTGCCGGTCTTCGGGATCGTCGAACACGCCGGGCCGAACGGCTTGTCGGCCGACGGCATCGCCGCTGCGGGGCTCGACGGGGTCGAGGCCGTCGTGGGGCTCGACGAGGCGCTGCTCTTGGAGTCCGAGTTCGACTGGCACGCGGAAGCGGTCACCGCCAGCGTCGCGGCGGCGGCAACGGCGAGCGCGACACGCGCGGTGCGGGATGACGTCATCTCAGGTCTCCTTCAAACGGTGTTGTCGATCGTCATTCGGAGTCACGCCGCTCGCGGATGGGTGCGAGTTCTGTCTTTTTCCCGCCACCGGTCACCGGGGGCGCCGCGGACCGGTGAAGGCGCGGTCGGCGGGCGGGGGCCTGCGAGGCGCGATCTCCGGCGACGGCGGCCGGGGGCCCACCCGGTGGCGGCCGCTCGGGCACCCCTGGCGTGCTCGGCGGCGCCCCTCCCCGGAGCCCGAACCGGCCGCTCCCCCACCCCGTAACGGCCGGTTCGCGTACCCCGGCCTGTCCCGAAAAGCACCGTTGACACCTCTGAGGGGCCGCGGTCAGATGATGCTGCTTTTCGCGCGTCCGGTCGGTCCGGCACGTCAACGGGACGACCGCCCGTCCACTCACCGCCGGACGCCACGCGGGCGTCCGGCCTGCGAAAGGAACGGCATGGCTCTCTCCACCCGGCTGACCGGCGCACTCGGCGCCCTCGGACTCGGCGCCGCGCTCGTCCTCACCGGCTCCGGCCAGGCGCTCGCCGCCCCCGCGCCCGCGCACAGCGCCGCCTCCGCCACCACGACCGGCGGCTCGCACCTGCTGGTGACCTTCACCAGAGCGGCCACCGCCCGGTCCCCGAAGGTGACGTTCGGCTGTTCGGTGACGTATCCCGAGGTCACCGACACGTTCTCCAACGGTGAGTTCAGCTGGTCCGCGGCGGTCAGTTGCAGCGTCGCCCTGCACATGCAGGGCACGACGGCGTTCTACCAGTGGGGCAGCAGCAACGCCTACGCGTTCGGTTCGAGCTACAACAACACCGCCACCTCCAACCAGAGCACCGGCGCCGTCTACGGCATCCACACCGGCCAGTGGGGCGTCAACAACAACGTCGACATCTTCCCGCCGGCCGGGTACACCACGACGCTGAGCTCCGGCTGCTACAACGTCAACGCGAGCGACATCCACTGCACGTCGACCAGCGGCCCGGTCACCGCGGGCTGACACTGCGGTACGGCGGGCGGTCCCGCCGGTACGGCCGCCCGGCGACCGCGTCCGGGCGGCACCGCGGGACGCCACCTCCGCATCTCCCCGTCCCGGGAGGCGTTGTCCGGGAATCCGTGGGCACACTCGGGGACATCCCGGTTCCCAGCGAAGGTCCGTTCCGCATGTTCGGTCGTCCGTCCCGTGGCCTCCTGCCGTCCCCGCGTGCCGGGCGGGGCAGAGGGTGGGCGGTCCGCGCGCTGGTGGTCGTCGTGGTGGGACTGGTGATCGCCGGGATCGTGCGGGAGTCGGGCGGAACGGGATCGCCGTCCTCGCGGCCGGGACCGTGGTTCGGGGTGCTGCGGGTCTCCACCCGGGCCCAGGCGGAACGGCTGGCCGGCACCGGACTGGACCGGGCCGTGGTCAGCCTGGACTGGAACCGGTACGAACCCGCGCCCGGCCGGACCGACCCCGGCTACGTCGCGGGGATCGCCACGCTCGTCGCACAGCTGAGGTCGCAGGGCGTCGGAGTCGTGCTCGACCCGGGACTCCAGCACCCGCCACCGTGGGTCTTCGGCCTGCCCGGCGGCACGCGGTTCCGCGACCAGTACGGCGTGGTGTGGAACGGTTCCGCCGCCGACGGAACCGCGGTGGCCGACGCGGTCTTCGACCCGCACGTGCGCGCGGCCGAGGCCGGCTACCTGCGGCGGGTGGCCGCCGACCTCGGCGGCGGAAGCTTCGCCGGCATCCGGGTGGGCGGCCTGCTCAGCGGCGAACTGCGGTACCCGCCCGCCGACGACGGCGCCGGGCACCACGACGCCCTCTGGTACTTCGACGCCTCCGCCCGGGTCTCGGCACCGGTGCCCGGCTGGCGGCCGGGCGGGGGCAGCCGGGCGGACACCGCGCGGTCCGTCGACGCCTACCTCGGCGCGCTCACCGGCTACGAACGCTGGCTGCTGCGCGCCACCGCCGGTGCCTTCCCCAACGGCCGGCTCGACGTGCTCCTGCCCGGCTGGGGGCTGCGCCCGGGTCAGGTCGGGCAGGCGGTGGCCGACGGGCTCGACGGACGCAGCCGCGCGGAGCAGGGAGGCATGCTGGCCTCCGGCCTGGACTGGGCCCAGCAGGTCCCCGCGCTGGAGGTGGCCCGGTCCCGGGCGGTGGCGTACACGACGTGGCTCGACGCGGCATCCGGCGGCTCGACTCCCCAACTGGTCAGTCCCGTGCAGTACCTGGCCTCCCTCGCGGCACCCGAAAAGCTCCCGGTCGCCGGTGAGAACACCCGGTTGAAGGGCACCGGGACACAGGCGAGGACGGCCCTGCGGATCTGCCTGAGCCGGGTACGCGCCCTGCGGCTGGCCGGGATGATGTGGATGGACGAACCCGACCTGCTCGCCGCCCGCGGCGGCCTGACCCTCGCCCAGTACGCCGGAGCGGTGTCCGCCTACCACTCCCCCGTACGCGTGAACGACTGAACGGTCGGCGGTTGTGGCGGGCGGCGGGCCATGGGGGTGGGTGACGGCAGCGGGGGCGCGCAACGTCCGCATGGGTACGCAACGTCCGCATGGGTGGGCGGCGTTGAGGTGGACGCGCAACGTCCGCACGGGTACGCAACGTCTGCGGAGCCGCGCAACATGCGTACGGGTGGGCCACGTCCACGTAACGCGTGACATCCGCACGGGTACGCAACATCCACGTAGCCGCGCAACATCCGCACGCGTGGGCAACCTCCGTACGGGCAGGCGGCGCCCGGTGGGGTGGGCGACGTCCGCGGACGTGGGCACCACCCACCCGGACCGCACCGCCCACCCGAACCCGCACACCCCCAACGCCCCGCCTCGACCCCCGTCCGCCGGCCACCGGCCACCGCCGACCCCCACCCACCACCCATCACCCGCCACCCCCCCCCCGCCACCCCCCCCCCCACCCCCCCCCCCACACCCCGCCCCCGTACCCCCCGTCCAGCCCCGCTCCCAGCCAGCCTGTGCCCCCCAGGGAGCGGCTGGGCGCGGTGCCGCCCGACCCCGTTGCCCACACCCGGTGGAGGCCGCGCCGCGATGGTTGGTGGGATGGAGCAGTCCGGCGGCGCGCATTTCCGGCATGGC
>NZ_JAAGKO020000120.1 GCF_027947535.2 Streptantibioticus silvisoli | reverse complement strand
GCCCTTCGGGGTGATGGGGACTCACGGGAGACTGCCGGGGTCAACTCGGAGGAAGGTGGGGACGACGTCAAGTCATCATGCCCCTTATGTCTTGGGCTGCACACGTGCTACAATGGCCGGTACAATGAGCTGCGATACCGCGAGGTGGAGCGAATCTCAAAAAGCCGGTCTCAGTTCGGATTGGGGTCTGCAACTCGACCCCATGAAGTCGGAGTCTCTAGTAATCGCAGATCAGCATTGCTGCGGTGAATACGTTCCCGGGCCTTGTACACACCGCCCGTCACGTCACGAAAGTCGGTAACACCCGAAGCCGGTGGCCCAACCCCTTGTGGGAGGGAGTCGTCGAAGGTGGGACTGGCGATTGGGACGAAGTCGTAACAAGGTAGCCGTACCGGAAGGTGCGGCTGGATCACCTCCTTTCTAAGGAGCACATGGCCGGATGCGAGCGAGTGTCTCGCACGGTTGCTCATGGGTGGAACGTTGACTATTCAGTACGGCTTGTGAGGCCGGCAAGTACAACCCTGCAAGGGGAGTGGAAAGCTGGTGGATCGGGTGGTGCTGGGCACGCTGTTGGGTCCTGAGGGAATGAGAGTTTCCTCTGTTGGTGACCAGCCTCACTAAGAGTGCTTTCGAGTGCTTGCGGTGGGGGATGGGTCGTTGTTTGAGAACTGCATAGTGGACGCGAGCATCTGTGGCCAAGTTTTTAAGGGCGCACGGTGGATGCCTTGGCACCAGGAACCGATGAAGGACGTGGGAGGCCGCGATAGGCCCCGGGGAGCTGTCAACCGAGCTGTGATCCGGGGGTGTCCGAATGGGGAAACCCGGCAGTCGTCATGGGCTGTCACCCATGCCTGAACACATAGGGCATGTGGAGGGAACGCGGGGAAGTGAAACATCTCAGTACCCGCAGGAAGAGAAAACAACCGTGATTCCGGGAGTAGTGGCGAGCGAAACCGGATGAGGCTAAACCGTATGTGTGTGATACCCGGCAGGGGTTGCGCATACGGGGTCGTGGGAGTGCACTTGATCAGTCTGCCGGCTGGTCGGCGAGTCAGAAACCGTTGATGTAGGCGAAGGGCATGCGAAAGGCCCGGCGTAGAGGGTAAGACCCCCGTAGCTGAAACATTGACGGCTTGCTTGTGTATTTCCCAAGTAGCACGGGGCCCGAGAAATCCCGTGTGAATCTGGCGGGACCACCCGCTAAGCCTAAATATTCCCTGGTGACCGATAGCGGATAGTACCGTGAGGGAATGGTGAAAAGTACCGCGGGAGCGGAGTGAAATAGTACCTGAAACCGTGTGCCTACAAGCCGTGGGAGCGTCGGAATGAGACTTGTTCTTGTTCTCGTGACTGCGTGCCTTTTGAAGAATGAGCCTGCGAGTTTGCGGTGTGTTGCGAGGTTAACCCGTGTGGGGTAGCCGTAGCGAAAGCGAGTCCGAATAGGGCGTCTGAGTAGCACGCTCAAGACCCGAAGCGGAGTGATCTAGCCATGGGCAGGGTGAAGCGGAGGTAAGACTTCGTGGAGGCCCGAACCCACCAGGGTTGAAAACCTGGGGGATGACCTGTGGTTAGGGGTGAAAGGCCAATCAAACTCCGTGATAGCTGGTTCTCCCCGAAATGCATTTAGGTGCAGCGTCGTGTGTTTCTTGCCGGAGGTAGAGCACTGGATAGGCGATGGGCCCTACCGGGTTACTGACCTTAGCCAAACTCCGAATGCCGGTAAGTGAGAGCGCGGCAGTGAGACTGTGGGGGATAAGCTCCATGGTCGAGAGGGAAACAGCCCAGAGCATCGACTAAGGCCCCTAAGCGTATGCTAAGTGGGAAAGGATGTGGAGTCGCACAGACAACCAGGAGGTTGGCTTAGAAGCAGCCACCCTTGAAAGAGTGCGTAATAGCTCACTGGTCAAGTGATTCCGCGCCGACAATGTAGCGGGGCTCAAGTATACCGCCGAAGTCGTGTCATTGCAGCACATACCCCCAACGGGGGCTGTGATGGGTAGGGGAGCGTCGTGTGCCGGGTGAAGCAGCGCCGGAAGGCAGTTGTGGACGGTTCACGAGTGAGAATGCAGGCATGAGTAGCGATTCACACGTGGGAAACGTGTGCGCCGATTGACTAAGGGTTCCTGGGTCAAGCTGATCTGCCCAGGGTAAGTCGGGACCTAAGGCGAGGCCGACAGGCGTAGTCGATGGATAACCGGTTGATATTCCGGTACCCGCTGTGAAGCGTCAAACATTGAATCCTCTGATGCTAAGGCCGTGAAGCCGCCTGCTGAGTCTTCGGACAAGGTGGGAGTGGTGGAGCCGCTGAACCAAGGTGGTAGTAGGTGAGTGATGGGGTGACGCAGGAAGGTAGTCCATCCCGGGCGGTGGTAGTCCCGGGGTAAGGGTGTAGGCAGTGTGATAGGCAAATCCGTCACATATTAATGCTGAGACCTGATGCCGAGCCGATTGTGGTGAAGTGGATGATCCTATGCTGTCGAGAAAAGCCTCTAGCGAGTTTTACGGCGGCCCGTACCCTAAACCGACTCAGGTGGTCAGGTAGAGAATACCGAGGCGTTCGGGTGAACTATGGTTAAGGAACTCGGCAAAATGCCCCCGTAACTTCGGGAGAAGGGGGGCCATTCCTGGTGATGATCTTTACGGTCTGAGCTGGGGGTGGCCGCAGAGACCAGCGAGAAGCGACTGTTTACTAAAAACACAGGTCCGTGCGAAGCCGTAAGGCGATGTATACGGACTGACGCCTGCCCGGTGCTGGAACGTTAAGGGGACCGGTTAGTCATAATTCGTTGTGGCGAAGCTGAGAACTTAAGCGCCAGTAAACGGCGGTGGTAACTATAACCATCCTAAGGTAGCGAAATTCCTTGTCGGGTAAGTTCCGACCTGCACGAATGGCGTAACGACTTCTCGACTGTCTCAACCATAGGCCCGGTGAAATTGCATTACGAGTAAAGATGCTCGTTTCGCGCAGCAGGACGGAAAGACCCCGGGACCTTTACTATAGTTTGATATTGGTGTTCGGTTCGGCTTGTGTAGGATAGGTGGGAGACTGTGAAGTCACGGCGCCAGCCGTGGTGGAGTCATTGTTGAAATACCACTCTGGTCGTGCTGGATGTCTAACCTGGGTCCGTGATCCGGATCAGGGACAGTGTCTGATGGGTAGTTTAACTGGGGCGGTTGCCTCCTAAAGAGTAACGGAGGCGCCCAAAGGTTCCCTCAGCCTGGTTGGCAATCAGGTGTTGAGTGTAAGTGCACAAGGGAGCTTGACTGTGAGACTGACGGGTCGAGCAGGAGCGAAAGCTGGGACTAGTGATCCGGCGGTGGCTTGTGGAAGCGCCGTCGCTCAACGGATAAAAGGTACCCCGGGGATAACAGGCTGATCTTCCCCAAGAGTCCATATCGACGGGATGGTTTGGCACCTCGATGTCGGCTCGTCGCATCCTGGGGCTGGAGTCGGTCCCAAGGGTTGGGCTGTTCGCCCATTAAAGCGGTACGCGAGCTGGGTTTAGAACGTCGTGAGACAGTTCGGTCCCTATCCGCTGCGCGCGTAGGAGTTTTGAGAAGGGCTGTCCCTAGTACGAGAGGACCGGGACGGACGGACCTCTGGTGTGCCAGTTGTTCTGCCAAGGGCATGGCTGGTTGGCTACGTTCGGGAGGGATAACCGCTGAAAGCATCTAAGCGGGAAGCCTGCTTCGAGATGAGAACTCCCACCCCCTTTGAGGGGTTAAGGCTCCCAGTAGACGACTGGGTTGATAGGCCGGAAATGGAAGCACTGCAAGGTGTGGAGTTGACCGGTACTAATAGGCCGAGGGCTTGTCCTCAGTTGCTCGCGTCCACT
>NZ_JAAGKO020000012.1 GCF_027947535.2 Streptantibioticus silvisoli | reverse complement strand
GTGTTGGGGGGCGGTGTTGGGGGGCGACGGTCGGCGGTCAGCGGCCGGCCATCAAGCCGTTGGCCGTCATGCCCTCACGCCCTCGGCCGTCACGCCCTCACGGCCTCACGCCGACCGGGCCGGGACCGGGGCCGCGGATTCCAGCAGGGCGGCGACCTGGCCGGCGGCCTGGGCGGCGTCGTGGAAGAGGACCGCGTGCCAGCCGGCCGCCGCGGCGCCGACGACGTTCTTCTCCACGTCGTCCACCAGGACGCATTCGTGCGGGGCGCGGCCGGCGCGGGCGGCGGCGATCCGGAAGATCTCCGGTTCGGGCTTGCGGCAGCCGACCGCGTACGAGCAGACGATGTCGTCGAAGTGCGAGTCGTCGATCATGAAGCGGCGGTGCCGTTCCCAGGACGGCGGCAGGTTGGACAGCAGGCCGATGAAGGCGCCGGCGGCGCGGAAGCCCTCCAGCCGCGCCTTCCAGTCGGCGTTGGCCGGGCGGCCGGCGAACCAGCGTTCGCCGAACCGGCTCAGGTCCGCGTCGACGCCGAAGGTGCCGGCCAGCGCCGCCTCGACCTCCCGCGACCAGGACTCCTCGTCCAGCATCGGGGTGTCGAGCACCCCCATCGAGTCGGTCCCGTGGGCCTCGCCGACGAGCCGCATGGCCTCCTTCAGGGCGTGCAGCGGAACGTTGGCCCGGGTGCTGAACTCCCGGAACGTGACGTCGACCGGCGGGGTGAGCACGCCGCCGAAGTCGGTCCAGACGGCGAGCGGGCGAGGAGCGTGGGTCATGGCGGGTCCTTCGCGATGGCGGGATGGACGGGTCGGGCGGGACGCCGCGGCGGTGCCGCGGGGCCGGCCGGCGTGGCGGTACGGCGGGGCGCGCGGTGGATCAGGGGCGGGGTGCCGCGGGGATCACGCGCGCGGTGGATCGGGCGCCGGGCGCCGCGGGCCGGCCGCAGGCGTACGGCACGTCGCGGGTCACAGGCGGTACAGCAGGCCGCCGTAGTACCAGCCGGAACCGACGGCGGTGGACAGCACCAGGTCGCCCGGGGACAGCACACCGCTGCGGGAGAACTCCGACAGCGCGATCGGGATGGAGGCGCAGCCGGTGTTGCCGCGGTCGGCGAAGTTGGTGAGGAACTTCTCCCGCGGCAGGTCGAGGCCGTCGCGGACGCCGGCGTGGATGGCGTTGTTGCCGGGGTGCGGCACCAGCCAGTCGATGTCGGAGGTCTTCAGGCCGTTGCGGGTCAGGACGTTGTCGGCCACCTTCAGGCTGGAGCGGACCGCGAGGTCGATCAGCTCGGGCTTGGGGCGCAGCCAGCCCTCCGGCGGCCGGGCGGCGACGGTGTCGGCCTCGGTGGAGTCGCAGTCCAGGACGGAGTCGAGCAGGCCGCTGGGGTCGTCCGGGTCGCCCTTCTCCAGTACGACCGCGCCGGCGGCGTCGCCGAAGACCAGCTGGCCGCGGGTGCCGGGTCTGGCCCGCCGGGTGAAGCGGTCGGCGGCCACCACGACCGCGCGCCGCCAGCCGGGGTGGCCGTTGAGCATCGCGGCGGCGGTCTGCACGCCGTGGACGAAGCCGGTGCAGGCGCCGCAGACGTCGAACGCGAGGGCGCCGTGCGCGCCGAGCGCGGTGGCGACGCCGGGGGCGATCTCCGGGATCCACTGCCGGTCGGTCCAGTTGGCCAGCACCACCAGGTCGGCGTCGGACGCGTCGTGGCCGGCGTCCTCCAGGGCGGCGCGGGCGGCCTGGACCGCCATGAACTCCAGCGTCTCGTCCTCGTCGGCCACGTGCAGGCTGCGCACGCCCAGCTCGTCGGCCGCGCCGGGCGGGTAGGTGCGGCCCCCCACCGTCACCTCGCCGTCGTGGAACCGGCGGTTGCGGGGGAAGTAGTGGCCGAGGCCGCTGAAGCGCAGGCCGGTTCCGGTCCAGGTTCGGCCTTCGGTGCGGACATGCATGGTCGGTCTCCTCGCGGTGGGATGGGAAGACGTGCGGGCACGCGGATGCCGTGGAGCGGGGTGCGGTGTGCTCACGGTGGGACGAGAAGGCGTACGGGCGCGCGGCGCCGACGTTCCGGGGCCGGCGTTCCGGGGCCGGCGTTCCGGCGCGGCGGGGGTCAGCGGTAGCGGCCGGCCGGGTCCAGGGCGCGCAGGACGGCGAGTTCCTCGTCGGCGACGGGCTTCTCGTCCACGACGCCGGCGACGTCCGAGGCCCACCGGGTGCGTGCCGCGACGGCCGCCGCGGCCAGTTCCTCGGTGCGGGTCCGGTCGCCGGCGGGCTTCTCGTCGGGCGCCAGCCAGGTCGCCAGCCGGAACGGTTCGTCGCCGGTGGCGCGGCGGAAGCGGCCGAAGTCGCTGACCACCTCGCGGACCCGGTCACCGGGGCTGGTGCGGTAGCCGACCGTCTCGACGTAACGCCGCCGCGAGGACGGTGCGATGACCACGCAGTCGGTCGAGGATGCGATGTCGTTGGCGCCGCCGGAACCGGTCAGCCAGCGGCCGTCCGCGCCCACGCTGGTGTTGATGGTGCCGGTGCGGTCGATCTCGGCGGCCGCCAGCACGCCGAGCGCCCGGGGGTTGGCGGCGACCATGCCGCCGAGGATCTCCGGGATGCCGGCGAGCATCTCGCTGCGTGCCGCGTGCAGCAGGCTGAACAGGTAGACGTCGCCCGGCTGCGGGGTGAAGCCGTACGCCCCGAGCTCGGCGACGACCTTGACCTCGTGCCCGCCGGACCGCAGCCGTTCGGCGGCGAGCCAGGCGGCCATGTGCGAGGTGCCGATGCCGGCGAGCAGCGTGTCGTAGCCGTGGAGCCGCACCTGGTCGGCCACCGCGCGGGCGCCCAGCACGATCAGCCGTTCCTGCGCGGTGGCCGGCGCCGTCGCGGGCGGTGGCGGGCCCGGGGTGCGGACGCCGGCGGTGCGGGCGGCGGGTGGTGTGCCGGCGGGACGGGCCCGTGCGACGGTGTGCTGCTCGGCGCGGGTGATCTCCTGGAGCAGTTCGGTCTCCGCCGCCCAGTCCTCGCGCGGCGCGGCCAGCGGTTCGGCGAGCGCGGCGGTCCTGGCGCGGCCGAGCCGTTCCAGGTAGCCGGCGTGCGAGCCGGGGCCGGCCACCCAGTCGCGGTACCAGTCGGTGCCGCGTTCCGGGCCGTGGCAGGACTCGACGATCTCCTCCAGGAACGCGTAGTCGTCGAGGTAGCCGGGAATGCCGGCCAGTCCGCCGGTGCGCAGCGACTGCGGGTGGGCGCCCAGCGGCGCCTCGCACAGCCCGAGCACCCGCTGGCCGGGGATGACGACCCGGTCGGCGATGGCGCGCAACTCCTCGCGGCCGACGATGCGTTCCACCGAGGCGATGACACCCCGCTTGGCGGCGTACGCGGCCCAGGCGCCCTCCCCGAGCGGCGGGACCATCGCGATGTTGCCGTCCTCGTCCGCGGCGACCGCGTGCACCAGGGTGACGTCCGGGCGCAGCGGTGCCAGCAGGGTGATCCGCCGCTCCGGGTCGGCCGGGTCGGGCATCCGGTGCAGTACGCCGGGCTTGCCCTCGGCCAGGTCGGTGCCGTCCAGCGACCCGGTGACGGCGTAGGGGGCGCCCTGCGCGCCGGCCATCAGCCGCTGGAGGTAGCTGAGCAGCGACCAGGCCTCGAAGGTGAACGGCTCGCCCCGCGTCAGCCCCGCGTACAGCGGGTTGGGGCGCGGCGAGGGGTAGGTGTCGCCGGCGAACCCGGCGATGACCTTGTCGGCCACCCCGGACAGGGCCAGGGCGTGCGCCGAGGAGTGCACGGCGGTGGTGCTGACGGTCAGGTGTCCTTCGGCGCCCAGCACCCGGCACAGCGCGTACGTCAGGGCGTTCGGCCGGGACGGGGTGCCGGCCAGGTGGACGTGGTCGCCGGGGCCGATCAGGCGGCGCACCAGGTCGTCGACGTCCGCGGCGATCAGCGGCCGGCTCATGACGGCGCCCCCACGGTGACCACGGAGGTCTGGCTGCCGAACGCGAACGACATCGACACCGCCAGGTCCAGGCGCGCGGGGCGCAGGCCCTCGAAGACGTGGTCGTGGTCGCACTCGGGGTCGCGGGTGGTGAGGTTGATGGTCGGCGCGATCGCCTGGTGGTGGACCATCAGACTGGTCGCGGCGACGTTGATGATGCCCGCCATGCCGAACGTGTGGCCGTAGATCGGCTTGTTGGAGCTGATCGGCGGCAGCTGCGCGGCGCTCGCCTCGGGGTAGAGGGCGCGCAGCGCGCGGGTCTCGGCGATGTCGTTGTAGCGGGTGGCGGTGCCGTGGGCGCAGAAGTAGTCGACGTCGGCGGCGGAGCGGCCGGCGTCGGCGAGGGCGTCCTCGATGAGGGAGGCGGTGACCTTGCCGGTGAGGTCCATGGTGGTGGGGTGCGCGGCCTCGTTGAGGCTCGCCGCGGACAGCACCTCGGAGTAGATCCGCGCGCCGCGGGCCTTGGCGGTGGACTCGCGTTCCAGGCACAGCACGACCGAGCCCTCACCGAGCGCGAAGCCCTCGCGGTCGGCGCTGTAGGGGCGCACGGCGCGGGACGGGTCGTCGCGCTCGGTGGACATCACGCCCTTGCCGGCCGCCCGGTAGCAGGAGACGACCTCCGGCATGATCGGGAACTCGTGGCCGCCGACCAGCATCGCGTCGGCCGCGCCGGAGCGCAGTTCGCGCAGCGCCAGCCCGATGGCCTGGTGGCCGCCCACGCAGGCGTTGCTGATGGTGGTGACCAGGCCCTGGGCGTTGTTGTAGATGGCCGACAGCGTGGCGGGGCAGCCGGCCATGCCGCGGAACATCGCGCCCTTGTCGCCGAACGCGGCGGGGTCGGCGCCGGTCAGCACGTCGCGCCACCACGCCAGCGGGCCGCGCGAGGAGGACATCACGATGCCCAGCCGGCGCGGGTCGATGCCGTCGATCGGCAGTCCGGCGTCGCGGCGGGCCTCGGCGACCGCGGACATGGTGATCAGGATCTCCCGCGAGTACTTCGCCGCGTGGCCGTCGGTGAGCTCGGGGAGGAAGGCGTGGTGGTCGAAGCCGTTGATCTCGGCCGCCGCGTGGACCGGCAGGCCGGCCGCCTCACCGTCGAACCGGGTGAGCCGGCCGATCTGGGAGCGGCCCTGGGAGATGTTGGTCCAGAATTGGTCGACCGTCCGCGTGTTGGGCAGGACCACGCCGATACCGGTGATCACGATGCCTTCGTCACACGAGGCGAGGAATGACGTCGGCGGGGAACTTTCGGCATTGTGGTGCTCGAATTCCTTGTTCGTCATGGCCAAAACTCTATTCGGGGACTTCGCGGATTCCATGGGCCGCCGGGTACTGGATCGCCGGGACGACCGGTACCGCGGGTACCACCGGCCGAGGCCGACTTCCACCAAGGGAGTACCGCGCATGCGGAATTCGATGATCCACCGAATTACCCGGGCCGGCCACCTCATGATCCATTGGCGGACCGCGCCGGGCCCGCCCCCGGATGTCCGCCGCCGCATTCCATGATCGAATTACATGATCGGATTTCCGGTGCCGCGAGGGCCGCCGCTCCGCGGGAGGTTCCCGGTCGGCGGCGGCGCGCGGTCCGGGGACGCGAACGGCCGCCGCCGTCCCGGGAAGCGGAACGGCGGCGGCCGGCGGGGGAAGGACGCGGGGTGGCTAGTCGGCCTCGTAGCGGCGCAGTTCGCGGCGGGCGAGGGAGGCGCGGTGCACCTCGTCGGGGCCGTCGGCCAGCCGCAGGGTGCGCGCGTGCGCCCACAGCTGGGCGAGCGGGAAGTCCTGGGAGACCCCGCCGCCGCCGTGCGCCTGGATCGCCTTGTCCAGGACCCATTCGGCCATCGCCGGGACCGCGATCTTGATGGACTGGATCTCGGTGTGGGCGCCCTTGTTGCCCACGGTGTCCATCAGCCACGCGGTCTTGAGCACCAGCAGCCGCGCCATCTCGATGCGCACCCGGGACTCCGCGATCCACTCGCGGATCACGCCCTGCTCGGCCAGCGGGCGGCCGAACGCGGTGCGCGCGCCCACCCGTCGGCACATCAGGTCGAAGGCCCGCTCGGCCATGCCGATCAGCCGCATGCAGTGGTGGATACGGCCCGGCCCGAGCCGCGCCTGCGCGATGGCGAACCCGTCGCCCTCGCCGCCGACCAGGTTCTCGGCCGGCACCCGCACGTCGGTGAAGACGATCTCGCCGTGCCCGCCGTGCGGCCCGTCGGTGTAGCCGAAGACGGTCACCCCGCGCCTGACGTCCACACCGGGGGTGTCGCGCGGCACCAGGACCATCGACTGCTGGCGGTGCCGCGGGCCGTCCGGGTCGGTCTTGCCCATCACCACGAACAGCTCGCAGTCCGGGGCCATCGCACCGGACGACCACCACTTGCGCCCGTTGACGACGTACTCGTCGCCGTCGCGCACGATGCGGGTGGCGATGTTGGCCGCGTCGCACGAGGCGACCTCGGGCTCGGTCATGCAGAACGCGGAACGGATCGAGCCGTCCAGCAGCGGCTTGAGCCAGCGGTCCTGCTGGGCGGGGGTGCCGAAGGCGGTCAGCAGTTCCATGTTCCCGGTGTCCGGCGCGGCGCAGTTGACCGCCTCCGGCGCCAGGAACGGGCTGCGCCCGGTGAGTTCCGCCAGCGGCGCGTACTGGAGGTTGGTCAGCCCGGCGCCGTAGCGCGTGCCGGGCAGGAACAGGTTCCACAGGCCCTGCCGCCGGGCCTCGGTCTTCAGCCGGGCCAGCACCGGCGGCCGGTGCCACGGCTCGCCGGCGGCGTACTCGGCGGCGAAGACCGGCTCCGCGGGCAGGACGTGCTCGTCGAGGAAGGCGGACAGCCGGGCGCGCAGTTCTTCGGTGGTCGCGTCGTAGGCGAATTCCATCGGGATCTCCAGCCGGGGCAACGGGAACGGGGCAACGGGAACGGGCAGGGGCAAGGGGAACGGCGAACGGTGCGGGCGGGGCGGCTCAGCGGAGGCCGTCGAGCACGGCGTGACCGCGTTCGACCAGCACCGGCACGGCGTCGGCGACGTCGGCGGACTCGTCGCCGACGGTCAGGCCGGCCGCGGCGCGGCAGTGGATGCCCTCCAGGATCGCCGCGATCTTGTAGAAGGCGAACGCGACGTACCAGTCGAGGTGTTCGAGGCCGTCGCCGTGGTGGCGGGCGTACCGCCGCACGAGGTCGGCGGTCCGCGGCCAGCCGGGCAGCGCGCCGGGCGAGGCCACCGGGGAGCGGTCCAGGCCGCCGAAGCCGTCCCAGTACATGCAGAACATGCCCAGGTCGGCGAGCGGGTCGCCGAGGGTGGCCATCTCCCAGTCCAGGACGGCGGTCACCCGGCCGGGGTCGGCCGAATCGAGCAGGACGTTGTCGAGCTTGAAGTCGCCGTGCACCAGCCGGCCGGGGACCGAGGGCGGGCAGCCGGCGGCGAGCCGGTCGTTGAGCCGGTCGGCGCCGGGCACCTCGCGGGTCCGCGAGTCGTCCCACTGGCGGCGCCAGCGGCGCACCTGGCGGGCCATGAACCCCTCCGGCCGGCCGAAGCCGCCCAGCCCGCACGCCTCGGCGTCCACCGCGTGCAGCGTGGCGAGGGTGTCGACGAGCGCGTACGCGATGCGCCCGGCCGCCCGCGGCCCGAACGGCGCGAGGTCCGCGTCGCCGCGCAGGGCGATGCCGTCGGCCAGTTCCATCACGTAGAACGGCGCGCCCAGCACGCCGGGGTCCTCGCACAGTCCCCCGGTGCGCGGCACGGGCACCGGGGTCGGGCCGAGCGCGGTCAGCACCCGGTGCTCGCGGGCCATGTCGTGCGCGGTGGCCAGTACGTGGCCCAGCGGCGGGCGGCGCAGCACGAGCGGCCGGTCGCCCCACTCGACCCGGTAGGTCAGGTTGGACCGGCCGCCGGCCAGCAGGGTGACCGCGCCCAGCGGTCCGGGCCACGGCAGGTGCCCGGCCAGCCAGGACGCCAGGCGGTCCGGGTCGATCCCGGCCGGTGTGGCGGGCCGGACGCCGGGCAGCGGGCCGCTCATCGCGGCACCGCCGGTCGGGCCTGCCACGGCGGGCGCACGCGGTGAGGCTTCAAGCCCTTGGTGCTCATGGTCTGCGGCACGGGTGCTCCTTGCACGGTTCGGCGGCGGACGGGACCGGGAACGCGGGACGCTGCCCGCCAACACCACGGTCCCGGCCGCCGTCAGCGCGGCGGCCGGGACCGTGGTGTGGCGTGCGGGACGCTCAGCTGTCGGCGATGAGCTTGCCCGCGGCGGCCCAGCTGTCGGCCGGGGTCTCGGTGATCCAGACCTGGACGGTCTCGGCCGGGATCTTGTACGCGTCGACAAAGGCGTCGGTGATGCGGGCGACCAGGTCGCGCTTGAGCTCCACGTCACGCGGGCCCTGAAGAATGGTGACGACGGGCATGAGTCCTCCTCGGGAACGAAACCCCGGGCCGTCTTTCCAGCGACGGCCCGGCACATCAACGACGTTATGCGCCGCCCGCGGACCGCCTCAAGCAGAATGCGCCCAAGGGCGGGCGTCCTTGCCCCCAAAGGAACACCCGGCCGATTCACCCGCCGCTTTCGCGCGGCGGCGCTTCGCCCCGATGTCACTTCACGCGCCTACCGCGTGTTTCCTTGGGCACACCGGAATCCGTATTCCTTGCGCGCTTTCCCACTTGCCTTTCCGGGCGGGGGACGGCTCGTTCGAAACGGCCTTCGGCATTCCCGTGGTTCTCCTGGCCGGTCACACCGGTCACACCGCTCACCGGCCCTGCCGCCGGCCCGTCCGGACCGGCTCCCGGCTTTCCCGCGAACCGCCCGCCACGCGCCCCGGCCCCCGGTGACCATGCGGTCGCCGGGGGCCGGGGAGTGGGAGTGGGCCTACGGGGGCGGGGCGGTCGGTGCTGTTGGGGTCGGCGCTGAGGGGGCACACGGTGAGGGGACCGGCGCTGTCGGGGTCGGGCGCCGGAGGGGCCCATGCTTCGGAGGCCCACGCCGACGGGGCCCACGCCGAAGGGGCCCACGGCGAAGACCTCAGCGTCGGCGGCGGGTCGCCTCGCGGAGGCTGCGGCGCCGGGGTGACCGCCGGCCGGTCAGACTCCGCCGCCCGCGCCGACCAGGCCGCCGTCGACGGCGAGGGTCTGGCCGGTGACCCAGGAGGCGTCGTCGGACGCCAGGTACGCCACCGCCGCGGCGATGTCCTCGGGGGTGCCGAGCCGGTCGAGGGCGTAGCCGGCGGCGATCTCCTTCTCCCGCTCCTCGTACAGCTTCGCCGCGAACCGGGTCTTGACGACCGCGGGGGCGATCGCGTTGACCCGGATGCCGGGGCCGAGTTCCTGCCCGAGCTGCGCGGTCAGGTGGATCAGGGCGGCCTTGCTCGCGCCGTACAGGCCGATGCCGGCGGCCGGCCGCAGCCCGGCGACCGCGGTCATGTTGACCACCGCGCCGCCGTGCTCGCCCATCCACGCCGCGTGCGCCTCGCGCAGCCAGCCCAGCGCGGCCAGGACGTTGACCTCGAAGACCTTGCGGACGGTGGCGTCCTCCAGGTCCAGCACCGGGCCGAACACCGGGTTGATCCCGGTGTTGTTGACCAGCACGTCCAGCCGCCCGAACGCCTCCAGGGTGCGGGCCACCGCCTCGCGGCGGTGCTCGGCGGAGTCACCGCGTCCGGCGACCGCGATGGCGTGCCGCTCGCCGCCGAGGGCACGCACCGCGTCGTCCAGCGGTCCGGCGGACCGGGCGGTGACGCAGACCCGCGCGCCTTCGGCGACCAGCCGCTCGGCCACGGCGAGTCCGATGCCCCGGCTGGCACCGGTGATGAGGGCGACGCGTCCCTGGAAACGGGCGGTCGCGGGAGCTGTGCTCACGGTTGCAGTCCTCCGGGAGTGAGCCGCCCACCGGCCGCGAAGGCGGTCGGGGACGGCGGGGTCGGGGTGGAGTGGGGTGAGGGGGGTGGGGCGGATCGGGGCGAGACGGAGCGGTGCGGCGGGGCGCGGTGCGGTGCTGGGCGGCGCGGTCCGGTGCGGTGCCGGGCGGCGCGGTGTGGGTCGACGCGGCCCGGGTCGGCGCAAGGGCGGCGCGGCCCGGCGGTGCGGTGCTGGACGGAGCAGGGCGTGCGGTGCGAGCGAGGCGGTGCGATACGGGTCGGCGCTGGGCGGTGCGAAGCGGTGCGTTGGCAGAACCCGCCACGGCGACCGCGTAACCCGGCGGAGCCGATCCGTCCTCGCGGGCGGGGGAATTGCGGGTGGGCCGGGGGAAAGGCCTTCGGCCGTCCCGTCAGCGGTGTGAATCCCTTGCGGGCCGGGGCCCTTTCCCGTCGGACGAACCGCGCGTCCCGCTTCCGGGCGCCGCCGGTATCTCCTCCGAGGCATCAGCCCCGGTTCCTGGCCAACGGATCGCGGCGCGTTCGTGAGGCCCCTGATCAGTCGGTCCCGGTATCCCGGTGTCCCGGTGTCCCGGTGCCCCGGTGCCCCGGTATCCCGGTGTCCCGGGACGTGAATGCGGCGGCGGTACGCGGCGCGGGGTTCGCGGACCCGCGGCGCGTGGCGGGCCCGGGTCATCAGCCGCCCCGGGGCCACGACGGGCCCTGCGCCGTCAGCAGTTCGCGCCGGTTGGTGACCCCGAGTTTGCGCAGGACGCTGCTCACGTGGTTCTTCACGGTCTGCCGGGCCAGGTGGAGCTGCGCCGCTATCTCGTCGTTGGAGTACCGCGCGAGGAGCATGCCGAGCACCTCCTGTTCGCGTTCGGTCATGCCGTGCACCCGCAGGGTGCGGGGGATCAGTTCGGTGATGCCGCAGTGCTCGCGCAGGTACCACACCGGGCGGCCGGCGGCGAGCGTCTCGACGGCGCGGACCAGGCGTTCCGGGGTGGCCGTGCGGTGCACGAAGCCGTCGGCGCCGCCGGCCAGGCAGGCGGCGACCACGGCCGGGTCCTCCGCCCCGGTGAACATCAGCACCCGCGGCGGCCGGGGCAGCCGCTTGACCTCGCGGCACAGGTGGACGCCGTCGCCGCGGCCGGCCAGGTCGACCTCGGTGACGAGCATGCCGGCGTCCGCCCGGCGCAGTGCGTCGAGCGCGGCCTCCACCGTGCCGGCCTCGTGGGTGGCGTCCGCCGCCCCCGAGTGCCGCAGCAACGCGGCGACGGCCCCGCGCGGCACGGGGAACGAGTCCGCCACCACGACCACCCTCTGCTGGGACAGCGACGACATCGGGTGGTCGTCAGACATCGCTGCCGCTCTCTTCGTATCCACAGCTGCCTCCAGGGACGGAGAAAGGGTCGGGTGCCGGCTCCTCCTTCGAATGGACGGCCCGAACGTATCTCCGATTTGACGGCACGGCGACGGTAATTCACCGGTAGTGGCATGGCGCGTGGACCAAAAATCCCGGCGATGGCACTTCCGGGGTTCGCCCATGTCCCGCGCGGCACCCGGAAGAAACACCGGAATGCGCCGAAGGATTACCCGGCATCGTCCTGCGGGCCGGATTCCTCTCGCCATTGTCCCCCGTCGGCCGGTGTGACGCACCGTATCGTTCCCGGCCACCGAAAGTACGCCGTCACGACCTGGTCCCGGCGGCCACCACCACCGGGACCGCAGGCGTTCCGGCCGACGCCTTGCCGGACACACCGGGCCGAACCCGCTTTCGCCGCAGGCGCGTTGAACGCGGTCATCGCCCGCAGTACTCCCCCGGTCCCTTGCCCGGGGCACCCCGGCGCAACGCCCGCCGGCCGCCCGCCGTGTTCCCTTCGGGACATCCGGCGATCTCCTCCGGGGCATTCGGCGCGGGAGCCGGAGCATTCCCGCCTAGCGTGGTGACGCGCGTGAAGGGCGTCCCCCACCGCACGCCGGCGGAAATCCCCACCCGCGACATCCCGGAATCCGGCGGGCCGAAAGCGCGCGAATTCGACGTGAACCCGAGAACACAGGAGTGCCCGATGTCGATGAAGGCGATGCTGCCCACCGGCCGCCCGGAGGAGATGGTCGAACTCGGAGAGGCCGACGAGCCGTCGCCCGCCGCGAACGAGGCCGTCGTCGAGGTGGCGGTCTTCTCCGTCAACCGCGGCGAGGTCTTCCAGCTCCACGGCCCCATCAAGCGCGTCGGCCGGCCCGGCAAGGACGTGGCCGGCGTCGTGGTCCGGGCCGCCGCCGACGGTTCCGGCCCCGCCGCCGGCAGCCGGGTCGTCGGCCACCCGCCGGCCAACGGCTGGGCGCAGCGGGTCGCGGTGCCCACCGCCTCCCTCGCGGTGCTGCCGGCCGACGTCTCCTTCGAGCAGGCCGCCGCCCTTCCGCTGGCCGGCCTGACCGCCCTGCGGCTGCTGCGTGCGGCTGGCCCGCTGGCCGGCCGGCGCGTCCTGCTCACCGGCGCCTCCGGCGGCGTCGGCCACTACACCACCGAACTCGCCGTCAACTCCGGCGCGCACGTCACCGCCGTGACCGCCACGCCCGAACGCGGCAAGGTACTGGAGGAGTTCGGCGCCGAGGTCGTGCACGACCTGGACGACGTCGAGGGCACGTTCGACATCGTCCTGGAGTCCGTCGGCGGCGCCTCCACCCCGAAGGCGCTGTCCCTGCTGCGCCCGCGCGGGCAGATGGTCTGGTTCGGCCAGGCGTCCCGCGAGCCCGCGCAGCTGAGCTTCTTCGAGTTCTTCAAGGGCCCGCGCTCGGGCACCGTCCGGCACTTCCACTACGAGCACTCCGACGAGGGCTTCGGCGACGACCTGGCGACCCTGGTCCGGCTGACCGCCGGCGGCCTGCTGCACCCGGTCATCGGCCGCCGGGAGGACTGGCGGCGCACCGCCGAGGTCCTGTCCGACCTGCGCGACCGCCGCGTCATCGGCAACGCGGTCCTCACCGTGGACCACTCCGCGACGACCGCCTCCTGACAACCACGCCCGCGTCTCCCGCCCCCGTCGACCACGACGGGGCGGGAGACGTCGTCGTTGCGGCCGCACACGCCGACCGCGCCGGCGCCGGACCGGTTGCCGTGCGGTTCGGCAGGCGCGGATCTGCCGTGAGGCGGGCTGCCGCCGTCCTGCGGTCCGGGGCGCGGACGCGCGGGCGGACCGCGTGCGACGGCGGCCGGTGCGGGGCTTCCGTGGTCACCGGAACCGTACGCCGGCCCCCGCGGCCAGCCGTGGAACCGAGACGTGCCGCAGCCGCGCGGGGAGCGGCTGCGGCACGGTGGACCGGCTCACGCGACCGGGACCGCACCGCGGGGGGCGGTGCGGTCCCGGCGGGGTCCCGGTGCGGTCAGACGCCGGTGCGGACGACGAACTTGCCGGTGGAGGAACGGGATTCCAGCAGTTCGTGGGCCTTGGCGACCTCGTCGAGGGCGAGTTCGGTGACGGCGACGCGCACCGCGCCGGAGGCGACGGCGTGCAGGGCCCGCTCGAAGTGCTCGCGCAGCACGAGCGGGCGGGCGCCGGCGAGGCCGCCGAGGTTGTAGCCGGCGAAGCCGGTCGCGGTGAACCAGACGTGGTTGGCCGGGAATTCGGTGTCCTGCTGGGCCGCGTCGCCGAAGACGACGTGCCGGCCCAGCGGCTCCAGCAGGTCGTTGGCGGCCTTGCGGACCGGGCCGCCGACGGAGTCGAGGACGACGTCGACGCCGGTGCCGCCGGTGGCCGCGCGGACCCCGTCGGCCAGTTCGTCGTAGGTGACGACCGCGTCGTAGCCGAACGCGAGGGCGGCCTCGGCCTTCGCGGCCGTGCTCACCGCGCCGACCACCAGCGCGGCACCGGCCGCCCGGGCCAGCTGGGCGGCCGCGCTGCCGACGCCGCCGCCGGCGGCCAGCACGAGGACCTTGTCGCCCCGCGCCACCCGGCCGGCCGACTCCACCACGCCGATCGCGGTGGTGACGTTGCACGGCACGGCGGCTGCGGTCGCGGAGTCCAGGGCGGCCAGCGGCCCCTCCAGCGGGACGGTCAGGTCGGCCCGGGCGCTGACGAGTTCGGCATTGCCGCCGCCCTCCATCACCAGGGCGGCCACCCGCTGCCCGGGGACCAGGCCGGTGACGCCCTCGCCGACCGAGCGGACCGTGCCGACCGCCTCCAGGCCGGGCACGTGCGGCAGCCCCACCGGGAACTGGCCGCGGCGGAACATGACTTCGGCGAAGTTCACGCCGGCATGGGACACCTCGATGACCACCCGGCCGGCCTCGTCGGCGGGCGCCGGGACATCGGTGTCGACGGTGAGGACGTCGGGCCCGCCGAAGGCGGCGAATCGGGCTGCGCGCATGGTGACCTCGTCAATCGGGAGCCGGCCGGGCTGACCGGCCGGGCGGGATGTGCGGGATGTGCGGGAGAGCGGCGGGTCGCGGCGCGGCCCCGGCCGCCGGCCCGGGAAGGGGGGCGGCCGGCGGCCGGGCGTCGACCCGTGGGAGGCGTGGGTGCCGGCGGATCAGGACCTCGGAGGCCGGATGGTCCGCCGTACGAGCCGCACCGCCGGGCCGGGACCGCGGCGCGGTACGCGGGACGGGGGCGCGGATCACGGGACGGAGAGTGCGGTTCACGGGACGGAGAGTGCGGTTCACGGGACGGTGGTACGGCTGGCCCAACAGCGGTGCGGTTCGCCCAACGGCTGTGCGGACAAGGGGACTTCGGCGCCGGGGGGTGCGACCGACGTCAGGCAGAAGTGCGTCCCGGAGCGGCCCACCGGAGCCGGGGCCGGAGCCATGACCGGCGCCGGCCCCCAGGCCCCCGGCACGGCGGCCCCGGCGGCCCGATCCGGTGCGGTGGGATGCGTAACGGTGCGACGCCTGCGGTGCGGCAACCTCCCCGTACCGGACGCCGGCCTACCCGTACCGGACGCCGGCCTATCCGTACCGGACGCCGGCCTATCCGGGCCGTACGACGACGTACCCGGGCCGGAGCGCGACGTACTCGTGGAGCGGGAGTGATGGCCGGGGCGGGGCCGACGGGGGGCGGCCGCCGCCCCGGCGCCCGGGCCGGCCCCGGGGGTGTTCGCCGGGGGGCACGGGGGCCTGAGCCGGACGGGTTCCGCGGCCGCTCAGGCGGTACGGGTGCCGTCCGCGGCGATCGGGGACCACCACAGCGAGGAGGTGGTCAGGCCGTCGCCCAGGATGGTGCCGCGGCCCTCGACGACACGGCCGTCGCGCCAGCGCAGCAGGTGCATCGCCTCGACGTCCATGAGCAGGTACGGGGACGTCTCGCCCTCGGGCACGCCGGCCCGCCGGGCGTAGTCGCGGTTGACGTCCACCGACCAGCCGTCCTCGGCGTTCACCATGACCGTGATGTTCTCGGCCAGGTAGGAGCCGCCGGACATCTCGCCGACCGTCTTGAGGAATCCCAGGAAGCTGTCGAGCCCCTCGTACCAGCCGGCGTAGGCGTGGTTGCCGGGGATCTCGAAGCGCACGTTCTCGTCCCAGTACTGGAGCATCTTCTCGCGGTCCCCGGACCCCAGGGCGGCGAATGCCTCACCGACGCGCTCGACCGTCAGTTCGCTCATGGTGGATCGTCCTTTCCGGAACAAAGCGGTGCCCCCGGGACGGGAACGGTGTGCCGGGGGGAGTTCGGTGGGGCGGCGGGCGCCGCCCCGGCCCCCGGGCGGCGGCGCGGCGGGTGCCGCGGCGCCGCCCGGCGGGTGGTGCCGGGGAGCGGTCAGACCCGGGCGGGCTCGGTGGCGGGAGCGGCGTCGCCGGCGCTCTGCGGGGCGGGGTGCGCGGAGCGGGCGCCGACGACGGCGACCAGCACGGTGGCCGCGGCGCAGAAGATCGCCATGACCCACATCGAGGTGTGCAGGCCGCCGGTGTAGGCGTGGGTGGCGACGGAGTGGAACGCGCTGCGGGCGGACTGCGGAACCGTGGCCTGCGCGTCGGCGAGCCGGCCCTGGTTCAGCGTGTTGGCGAGCCTGCCCGGCTGGTGCCCGTAGGCGCCGGTGAAGGTGTTCAGCTGGCTGCCGAGCCGGCTGCGGGTGAAGGACACCATCAGCGCGCCGACCACCGCGATGCCGATCGCCTCACCGGTGAGGCGCATCGTGTTGAACATGCCCGCGGCCATGCCGGCCCGCGCCGGGTCGACGCTGGAGACGGCGGCGCCGTCCATCACGCCGAACGACACACCGATGCCGATGCCGATGATCGCGTACGGGCCGAGCGCCTCCCAGTTGCCGACGCCCGGGTGCAGCACGGTCAGCCAGCCGGTGCCGATCGCGGTGAAGCCGACCGAGGCGGTCACCAGGTGCCGGATCGGGATCCAGCGCATCACGTAACCGGCGATCAGCGGGAAGAAGATCGTCGGCACGGTCAGCATCAGCATGTCGACGCCGGCGTGCCGCAGCGTCGCGCCGTTGACCGAGCTGAGGTAGCTGGGCAGGTAGACCAGCAGCGGGGTGAAGGCCACCACCAGCGCCACGACCGCGACGCACAGCGACAGGAACTGCGGCTGCTTGAACAGCGACAGGTCGAACATCGGGCGTTCCTGGGCCAGTTCGACCCGGACGAACACCGTGATCAGCACCGCGAACACCGCGTACATCGCGATGTCGAAGCCGGAGGCCCAGCCGAGCTGCGAGCCCTCGATGAGCGCCGCGATCAGCGCCGCGAGCGCGCCGGAGAAGCTGATGGTGCCGGCCCAGTCCACCTTCTTGGCGTCCGGGTCCCGGGTCTCGGGCAGGAACGGCACCAGCAGCAGCACCACGGCGCCGGCGATGGCCGGCACGTAGAAGATGGACCGCCAGCCGAACGAGGTCGACAGCGAGCCGGCGATGAACGGGCCGAAGGCCATGCCGACGCCGACCGCGGTGCCGAAGACGCCGAACGCCTTGGCGCGCGCCGGGCCGTCGAAGACCTGGGCCAGCGTCGCGCTGCCCGCGGTCAGCATCGCGCCGGCGCCGATACCGGCCACCGCCCGCGCCGCGTCCAGCAGGACGATGCCGTTGGAGACCGCCGACACCAGGGTGCACAGCGCGAACACCGCGGTGCCGATCGCGAAGACCTTGCGGCGGCCGAACCGGTCGGCGAACGCGCCGCACGCCAGCATGAAGCTGGCGAACGTCAGGTCGTAGCCGTTCACGATCCACTGGCCGGACGCCAGGGTGTTGTGGAAGGAGTTGGCCACTCCCGGCATCGCCACCGAGGAGCCCGTCAGCGAGATCGGCAGCAGCAGTGACGCGAGTACGACGGTGATCAGGCTGATCGCCGGACGGCGGGTCGCATTCTGGGTGTCTTTCGTCATCATCGTCCTTGTCATTCGCCAAGAAGGCTTCGTGGGGAACCGCGGGGGGCGTCGGAGGGTGAGGAGGCGATCCCGGTCGAGGGCGAAGGAACTCCGAATGAAGAACTACGTCCGGTGAAAGGCCGCCGACGCGGCCGTCCCTCCAGTCGGGACGTCCTTTGGGAAAGCTTCTGGATCTCGTCCCCACCATGCTAGGAGCGATACCGGCCCACCGGAATTCCGCTTCGGGTCCATGGAGATGTCTCTTTGGAGGCACTGATGTCCCGTCAGAGACATCAACCGCCCTGCCCGGCACGGCGGTTGGAGGCACGCCGCCAACCCGCTGACGCCACAGGGGCGTTGAGGGCCGGACCACAACCGTGACGACCCGTCGGGACGCACCGGCCGCCGAACACCACTTCAGCACGCCGGAGGTGTCGCCGTCCGGTTCTCCCCTCGGAGGGAACACCCGGGGTGCCGATCGGAACATCCCCCGGGGGAGGGGCCGTAACACCACTTTGGGAAAAGGCGGATCGCACTTTCGGGGAAAGGCGGTACCGGCTTTCCGGCGGCCTGCCTAGCCTCGGCTGGTACGCGGTCGCAGCGGCCGCCCCGATTTCGCCCTATCAGGGGAGACGATTTTCCATGGACAATCCCGTCGTGGTGGTGGGCGCCGGTCCCATCGGTCTGGTGATCGGCTGCGAACTGCTGGGCCAGGGCGTTGCCGTGCGCATCGTCGACGCGGTGCGCGAGCATTCCGCGCACTCGCGGGCCACCAGCATCTGGCCGCGCCCGCTGGAGCTGCTGCGGCGCATCGGTGTCGCCGACCGGCTGGTCGAGGAGGGCCACCGGGTGCAGGGCGTCGCCTACTTCTCCGACCACAAGCCGCTCGCCACCGCCTGGCTGGACCGGCTGGGCGACACCCCGTACCCGTTCGCCATCGGCCTGTCGCAGCACCGCACCGAGGCGCTGCTGCTGCAACGGCTGGTGGAGCTGGGCGGCAAGGTCGAGCGCGGGGTGCGGCTGGAGTGGCTGGACGCCTCCGGGCCGCGCGCCCGGCTGCGGTTCGCCCTGGCGGACGGCGGCACCGAGGAGGTCGAGGCCCCCTGGGTGATCGGCGCCGACGGCGCGCACAGCACCGTGCGCAAGCAGCTGGGCATCGCCTTCGACGGCTCCCGGCTGCCCATCAACTTCGCCATCACCGACGCCGAACTCACCGGCGACATCGCTCCCGACCTGGTCAGCTACTGCTACACCGCCCAGGGCGGCCTGGGCCTCGCCCCGATCTCCCCCACCCGGCACCGGATCGCGGTCAGCGTTCCGCCGCAGCTGGCCGACGAGACGCCCTCCCGCGCGTTCTTCCAGCGGATCGTGGAGGAACGGGGCCCGGGCGGGGTGCGGTTGGGCGAGCTGGAGTTCAGCACCGTCTTCAAGGTGCACGTGCGCACCGCCCAGCGCTTCAGCTCCGGCCGGGCCTTCCTGGCCGGCGACGCCGCGCACCTGATGAGCCCGGCCGGCGGCCAGGGCATGAACACCGGCCTGCTCGACGCCTCCAACCTCGGCTGGAAGCTCGGCGGTGTCCTGCGCGGCACGCTCGACCCGTCCGTGCTGGACACCTACGACACCGAACGCCGCGCCGCCGTCCACGCGGTGACCCGCTCCACCTCGCTACAGACCCGCTGGGGCGCGCTGACCAAGCCGTCCCAGCTGGCCGTACGCGACGCCCTGGTGCGGGCCGCCGGGCGCACCGGGCTGCTCCAGTGGCAACTGGCGCCGAAGATCGGGCAGTTGGACGCCACCTACCGCACCGGCCGGCCGCTCGGCCGGCCCGGCGCCGCCGCCCCCGGCGACCGCCTGCCGGTGCTGCTGGGCGAGGGGGCCGCCGTCGCCGGTCCGTCGTGGGCGGCGATCTCCGGCCGCGACTACGCCGTGCTGCTCCACCCGGGCCGGGCCCGGCCGGCCGACTGGCAGCGCACCTGCGCCGCGATCCGCGCCGTGGTCGGCGCCGAGACCGAGGTCGTCGAGGCCCCCAGCCGGGTGCGCGGCCCCCTCCTGACCGCCCTCGGCCCCCGCCCCGCCGCCGCCCTCGTCCGCCCCGACGGCCACCTCCACACCCTGCTGCCCTCCCCCACCCCCGCGGCGGTCGCCATCGCCCTGACCGCCGCCCGGCACGCGGTGACCGGCTGACGGCTCCGGCCGCACCGGGACCGCCCGTTCACCGGTGGGCGGCCCCGGTGCGGGGGGAGTTGATGCCGCCGGCTCCAACGCGCCCACGGCCGGGCGGGGGTCTCGCGCGGCCGTGGGCGTGTCGGCTGGCGCCGCTCCGGTCCAACGCGCGCAGGGCCGGGCCGCGTTGGACCTTCGATGCCGCCGCGCGGTCCTGGGGCCGCGAGCGCTTCGGGCCGGGCGACGGAGCCGGACCGCTTCGGCACCCCCGCCGACCGGCGCTCCGGCACGTCGGCGTTCGGCGCGGTCGGCCCCCGCCGTCACGGCCCCAGTTGGTCACCGCCGGCCCTCACCGCGCGTGCAGCGCCCACCTGCTGCCGTCGACGAACGTCGTTCCGGGCAGCGCGATGAGTTCGGGCTTGAACAGCGGGGGCGCGTCCATCGCCGGTTCCCAGGTCGCCACCTTCTCGTCCTGCGGGACCTCGATCCGCCGGCCCTCGGTGAGGTCGGTGACCACCCTCAGCAGCAGCCGCACCCCGAGCGGGGCCAGGTGCTCGCGCCACAGGCTCTGCGCGGTCGAGCCCGGGGGGACGAACACGTGCTCCTGGGCGGCGAGCGGGCCGCCGTCCGTGCGTTCGGTGAGGTGGTAGACGCTGCCGCCCGTCACCTTGTCGCCGTCGCGGATCGTCCACCGCACGGCGTCCCGGCCGCGGTGCACCGGCAGCAGGCTGGGGTGGTAGCCGATGGTGGCGACGGCGGCCCTGGCACGCGTGCGGCGGCCGATGAAGGCGTGCGAGTGCGCGGCGACGATGAGATCCACCCCGTCCGGGACATGCGTCGCGCGCAGCTCGGCGGAGTCCGTCCACGGGATGCTCCTGGGGTACGCCCACGAGCGCAGGCGGTCCCAGGACGACGCGTCGCCGTCGTCGGAACGCCCCTGGCGCAGCCGGGGGGCGGCCACTCCCGTGATCGGGTGCCCTTCCTCCAGCAGGGCGTCCGCGACCTGCACCGCGAATGCCCCGCGTCCTGAGATGTAGATGTTCACTCGTGCTCCCGGCGGTCGCTGGACGGGTGTGGGTTCAGTTCGGGTAGCAGCGCTCCACCGGGCAGCGGACCGGCCGGCGGCGGTCCCGGCGGTGATCCCGGCGGCAGTCCCGGCGCCGGGCACCGGTGCGCTCCCGCCCGGTCCGGGCGGCGCCCCCGCCACCGTCGGAGGGGTCGCCTCTCATCGGTCGGCCTCCTTCAGCCCGCGCGGGTCGGGCAGCAACCGCACCGGCAGCGCGGAGAACCCGGTCAGGAAGTTGGACCGGATGGGCAGCGCCTCGCCGGTGCGCTCGACTCCGGTGGTGAAGTCCCGCAGCGCCATGAGGAGTTCGGCGATCTCCACCTTGGCCAGGTAGGAGCCGACGCAGAAGTGCGGGCCGTAGCCGAAGGCCATGTGCCGGTTGGGGGTGCGGCCGAGGTCGAACTCGGCGGGCCGGTCGAAGACCCGCTCGTCGCGGTTGCCGGAGGCGTGCCACAGCGTGACGATCTCGCCGGGCCGCAGCCGTACGCCGTGCAGTTCGGTCTCGCGCACGACGCTGCGCCCGAAGTGCATGGTGGGTGACGCCCAGCGCAGCACCTCGTCCACGGCGGTGTCGATCGCGACCTCGCCGTCCTTGAGCCGCCGGTACTGCCCGGGCCGGGCGGCGAGCGTGTGGACGCTGTCGATCATCGTCAGCCGGCTGGTCTCGTCGCCGCCGATGATCAGGCTGTAGCAGTTGAGGACGACGTCCTCGTCGGACAGCGGCACGCCGTCGATGGAACTGCCGACCAGCATGCTGATCACGTCGTCGCCCGGCGCCTCGCGGCGCTCCTCGACCAGGTCCATGAAGTACATCAGGATCTCGTTGCGGGCCATCTCCGAGTCCAGTTCGTCGACGTCCTCGTCGTCGGTGGACAGTGCGGCCCTGGTCTGGGCGAGCAGGTAGTCGCGGTCCTGCTCGGGCACGCCGAGCAGGTTGGAGATCGTGGTCATCGGTATCCGGCTGGCGATCTCCTCGGCGAAGTCGCAGCCGCCGGCCCCGACCGCCTCGCGGACCAGCTGCCGGGTGTTGGCCCGCACCGCCGCCGCGACCTCGCTGAGCACTCTGGGTGACAGCACCCGCTGGAGGATCTTGCGCAGCTCGTGGTGCCGGTACCCGTCGGTGACGGCCAGCATCCGGCCGGCGCCGGCGTCACCGCCGCCCAGCAGCGTGACGAGCACGTTGCCGCGCTCGGACGTGAAGTTCACGTCGTCGCGGTAGACGGCCATGATGTCGTCGTGGCGGGAGAGCGCCCAGAACCCCCGGCGGCCGTCGACCGGCGGGTTCCAGTGCACCGGGGCGGTGTCGCGCAAGGTGCGCCAGAACGCGCCGAGTTCGTGGTCGGCGAACGTGTCGGGGTCGCCCAGGTCCACGGTGCCGAGTGCCGGTGTGCTCACGGTCACCAGTCCTTGCGCCAGAACCGGCGCGGCTGGAACGGGTAGGTGGGCAGCGGCACGCGGTGGCTGGCCTCCCCCGCGTGCAGGGAGGCGAAGTCCGCCCGCTGCCCGTTCACCCAGGCGGCGGCCAGCTCGAACAGCGCCTGCGCGTCCGTGCCGGACGGCACGATCCCCTCGCCGTTGCGGCGGAAGGCGTCCGCGTCCGTGCGCGGCGCGCTGCCGGTGGCGGCGGTCAGGCCGCGCGGGGCGTCGGCGGACAGCGCCTCGATCAGCTCCGCACGGCTGCGGACCACGGCCGCCCAGCGCCGCGGCATCACCTTGCGGCCCAGGTTGAGGCTGAAGCAGATGTCGTCCAGGCGCAGGCCGGGGTCGGCCGCCAGCCGGTCCTTCAGCTTGGCGCGCTGCCGGGCCAGCGCGGCGTCGTCCAGCGCGGACAAGGTGGCCAGCCGCGGCCGGCCGGCGGCCTCCGGGGCGCGCCCGGCGAGGGCCGGCGGCTCCTCCAGCACCAGGTGTGCGTTGAAGCCGCCGCCGCCGATCGAGGTGATGCCGGCGCGGCGGATGCCGGCCTCCGGCTCCCAGGCGGCCAGTTCCCGCTGCGGTACGAACGCGGTGGTGGGGAAGTCGATCTCCTGGTTGACCTCCGTCAGGTTGATCGTCGGCACCAGCGTCTTGTGGTAGAGGGACATCGCGGACTTCATCGCGCCGAAGCCGCCGGAGACCACCCCGCCGTGGCCGACGTTGCCCTTGATGGCGCCGATCGAGCAGGTGCCGGTCTGCTTGCCGAACGCCAGGCTGACCGCGTGCACTTCGAGCTCGTCGGTGATCGGCAGCCCGAAGCCGTTGGCCTCGTACAGCGACACGGTGTCCGGGTCGACGCCGCCGACCTGCATGGCGTTGGCGATGCACGCGCCCAGCCGTTCGGGCTGCGCCATGCCGTAGGCCACCGCGCTGACCCCGTTGTTGTTGATGGCGGTCCCCTTGACCACGGCGTAGACGTGGTCGCGGTCGGCCACCGCCTCCGCCAGCGGCTTGAGCAGCACCGTGACGACACCGCTGGACAGCGAGGTGCCGGTGCCGTTGGCGTCGAACGGGCGGCAGTGGCCGTCCTTGGACAGGATGCGGCCCTCCTCCCACAGGTGGCCGCGCGGGTGCGGCAGCCGGACCATCACGCCGCCGGCGATCGCCATGTCGGTCTGGCCGAGCAGCAGCGACTGGCAGGCCAGGTGCACCGCGTAGTGGAAGCCGGCGCAGGCGGTGGCGATGGTGACGGCCTCACCGGTCAGCCCCAGGTAGTACAGCGCGTTGGACGTCATGGTGTCCGGCGACCAGGCCAGGCTGCGCTCGATCGCCTCGGGGCCGACGGAGACCCGGTCCGGCGGGGAGCTGTAGAGCGCGGCGGTCTGTGGGTTGTTGGCGCCGTAGATGCCCACCTCGCCGGTGATCCGGTCCGGGTCGTAGCCGCCGTCCTCCAGCGCCTCCCATGCGCTTTCGATGAACAGCCGGTTCTCCGGGGTCGTCGCGGCCGCCATCCGGTCGCCGATGCCGAACACCGACGGGTCGAACTCGTCGTAGCCGTCCAGCACCCCGCAGGCCCGCACGTAGAACGGGTTGTGGATCAAGGTGTCGTCGGCCTCGATCTCGTCCTTCTCCAGGAACGACACCGACTCCCTGCCGTGCACGAGGTTGTCCCAGAACTGTTCCTTGGTGCGGGCGCCGGGCGCCCGGCACGACATGCCGATGACGGCCACGTCGCCCGGGTCGTACTCCTGCTCAGGGCTGTCGGACATGGAAGGCTCCTGCCTCGGGTGGGGACGGTGGTGGCTCAGGTGCCGCTGGGGGTGGCACGGCCGCGCAGCACGGCGCGGCGGGCGGTGGCGCGGCGACGGGCCGACTGGACCACCTCGGAGGTCTCACCGCTGTCGTCGTCGAGCCAGCGGCCGAGGGAGAAGATGTCGCGGAAGCTGAACAGGTCGGGCACCCGCACGCGGCGGTCGAACCGCCGGGTCATCAGCCGGGCCAGCCGCACGAGCAGCAGCGAGTCGCCGCCGAGGTCGTAGAAGGCGGCCCTGACGTCGATGCCCGCCGGGTCGAGGGAGAGCAGCTCGCCCCAGATCTGCGACAGCGCCACCTCGGTCGGCGTGCCGGCGGCCGTCACCGGCCCGCCGGTCGTGGCGGCGGGCGGCTCGGGCAGCGCGGCACGGTCGAGCTTGCCGCCCGGTGTCAGCGGAAGCGCGTCGAGGAACACGACCGTGGCGGGCACCATGTAGTCGGGCAGTTCGGCGGCGAGCCTGCCGGTGATGGCGCTCTGGAGCGCGGCGTCCAGCCGGACGCCGTCGCCGGTCCCGCCCGCGGGCACGACGTAGCCGACCAGCCGGGCACCGTGTACCACGGCCGCGGCCTCGCGCACCTCGGGGCAGCCGGTCAACCGGGCCTCGATCTCCCCCAGTTCGATGCGGTAGCCGCGCATCTTGACCTGGTGGTCGGTGCGGCCGACGAACGCCAGCTCACCGTCGTCGGTCAGCCTGACGACGTCACCGGTGCGGTACATGCGTTCGCCGGGCAGGAACGGGTCCGGCACGAACCGTTCCGCGGTGGTGAGCGGCCGGTCGACGTAGCCGTGGGCGAGGCCGACGCCGCCGAGGTACAGCTCACCGGGCACGCCGGCCGGCACCCGCTGGAGGTTCTCGTCGAGCACGTGGACCCGGGCGCAGGCCGACGGGGTGCCGACGGTGGGCTCGTCGGTCCCGTCGCGCGGCACCAGCTTGAACGCGCAGAAGACGGTTCCCTCGGTGGGGCCGTAGGCGTTGAAGACCCGGTCGGCGCCGGTCTCCCGGTACGCCCGGTCCACCAGCTTGCGCCGCAGGGGCTCGCCGCCGAACACCACCGAGCGCAGGTTCGGCGGCAGGCCGCCGGCGTCGAGCAGGCTGTTCATCACCGACGGGACGACGTTGAGGTGGGTGATCCGCTCGACGTACCGGCTCTCCGGCAGGTGCACGGCGCTTTCCACCAGGACGACGGCGCCGCCGCGGCTCAGCGCGCCGAAGATCTCCATCACGGACATGTCGAAGCAGACCGAGCTGGCCGCGGAGACGCCGCTCAGGTCGCAGTCGGCGAGAATCCGGTCCAGCTCGGACAGCATGGCCACGCAGCCGCTGTGCCGGACGGCCACGCCCTTGGGCCGGCCGGTGGATCCCGAGGTGTAGATCACGTACGCGGTGTCGCCGGGCACGACCGGCACCGGCCGCTCGCCGGGTTCGGTCACCACGGTCGCGCCCAGCACGACGACGGTGGGTCCGGCCGGGCACGCGGCCCGGGACGCCGGCGTGGTCAGCAGCAGGCGGGTCCCGCTGTCGCGGACCATGAAGTCCAGTCGGTCGGCCGGGTACTTCGGGTCCAGCGGCACGTAGCAGGAGCCGGCGCGCAGCACGGCCAGGATGCCGACGAGCAGGTCGGGCGTGCGCTCGACGCAGACGCCGACCGGCACGCCGGGTCCGGCGCCGTCGGCGGCGAGCCGTTCGGCCAGCACGCGGGAGCGCTCGTCGAGGTCGCGGTAGGTCAGGACGCCGGCGTCGCTGTAGAGCGCGGTGGCGCCGGGGTTCTTGGCCGCCTGTTCGAGGAACTCGGCGTGCAGGGTCCCGGTCACCGGTGCGTCCCCTCGGGACGGCCGCCGGCGGTGATGTCGTCGAGTACCAGGTCGGGGTGGGCGATCGAGTCGAAGAGCACAGCGCGGTAGAGCGTGAGCAGTGCCGTCACGGTCTCCCTCTCCAGGTAGCTGGGTTTGTACTGGACGTGGCCGACCACCTCGCCGCCGATGTCGGCCATCGAGATCTCCAGGTCGAACTTGGCGAGGTGCCTGCGCACCGGCAGCGGTTCGAGCGGCAGGGCGCTGTCGGGCGCGATGGTGTCGCCGATGCCGTGGAAGAGCTTCACGGACCGGGGGAACGCCTCCGAGGACAGCCAGTTCACCACCACGTCGAACCACGGGGAACGGCCCTCGGCCCTGGGCGGTTTCAGGGTGGACGCCAGCAGGTCGAGGGGGTAGTTCATGTGCTCCAGCAGGCCGAGCGCGAAGGCGTGGACCTCGCTCAGCAGGTCCCGGAAGCTGCGGTCGCCGGCGGGTTTCGCCCGTACCAGCACCGTGTTCAGGTAGTAGCCGATGGCGGATTCCCAACCGGGCTCGGCGCGTTGGGCGATGGCGGTGGCCAGTACGGAGTCCCGCACGCCGGCCGCGCGGTTGAGGGTGGCGAAGAAGCCGGCCAGCACGACGGTGCTCACCGAGACCCCCTCGCGCACCGCGAACTCCCGCAGCCGGCGGGACTCTTCCGCGCTCCAGCGGAACGTCAGGTCGCGGCCCTCGTAGGTGACGCCGGGCGGTCGCCGCCGGGTGGACAGGTCGACGTGGGCGGGCGGGTCGGCCAGTCGCTGCGACCACCACTCCAGGGCCGCGTCGGCGGCCGGTCCGGCCAGCCACCGCCGCTCCCACTCGACGAACTCCGTGTAGGACGCGGCCGGTTCACCGCCGGCCGGGTCGGACCCCTGGTAGAACTGCTGGAGTTCGCGGATCATCACGTCGGCCGACGCCGCGTCCGAGGCGATGTGGTGCACCAGCACCAGCAGGTAGTGGTCGGCCGGTCCGCGCGTCATCAGCACCACGCGCACCAAGGGCCCGTTGTCCAGGTCCAGCGGCAGGTGCCCGTAGGCGGCGAGTTCCTCGCGGGCCTGCTCGTCGTCCAGCTCGGTGCTGTCCACGACGAGGAACTCGTACACCGGCTCGTCCAGGATGACCTGGCGCGGGCTGCCGCCGGCCTCGACGAAGAGCGTGCGCAGCGCGGGGTGCCGCTCGATCACGGCCCGCACGGCGCCGTCGAGCGCCCGTTCGTCGACCGCGGTACGGATCCGGGCGGCCACCATGAAGTTGTAGGGCACCGCGTCCGGATCGACCTGCTGCATGAACCACAGCGAGCCCTGGCCGTGCGAGGCCGGCGCCAGTGCGAAACCGGGATCGTCGGCCCGCAGCTGGTCGAGCGCCGGTGCGCCGGTGGGCTCCAGCAACCCGCGCGCGGCCAGCTCGTCCACCAGCTCCTCGGCGTCCAGTTCGGACAGGTCGTCGAGGAACGCCGGGGCGGGCGCGGGCTTCGGCGCCGGCGCAGGTTCGGTCAACGCCTGCGGCTGGAGGGGTGGTTGGAGCTGCGGTTGCGGCGTGCGGGGCTGCTGCGGCAGCGCGGCCGGTGGCGGTTCGGCCGCCGTGGGCGCGGCCGGCCGGCCGATGGTCTCGACGATGTGGCCGACCAGCTCGGGGATGGTCCGGCCGTCGAGGAACACCACCGGTGAGACCCGCTGCCCGAACAGCGACTGCAACCTGTTGACCAGCCGGATCGCCAGCATCGAGTCGAGGCCGAACTCCCGCAGGCTGGCGCCCTCGTGGAACCTGGCCGCCGGCACGCCCACCGCGTCGGAGATCTCCCCCAGGACGATCTGCTCCACCGACCTGCTCTCCCCGGCGGCGACCCCGGCCGCGTTCCCGGTCCCGCTCGTGTTCCCGGTCCCGTTCGCGCTTTCGGCCGGGGTCGCGGCCGTTGCCCCGGCGACCGGGGCCGGCGCCGCGTGGACGCGCGGCTCGGTGTCCAGCCAGTAGCGCTCCTTCTGCCACTGCACAAGCGGGGTCCGCACGACCTCGACGTCGTCGGCGAACAACGGGTCGAAGGTCAGCGGAATGCCCCTGACGTACAACGACGCGGCGGCTCCCAGCAGGCAGCGGACGTCGCTTTCGTCGCGCCGCAGGGAGTTGATCGCGTGCACCCGGGCCCCCCGGGTCAGCGCGATCTCCTCGACCGCGCCGCGCAGCGTCTCGTGCGGGCCGATCTCGACGAAGGTCGCGATTCCGTCGTCGACCAGCGCGCCGATCGTCTCGGCGAACCGGACCTGGTTGCGCAGGTTGTGCGCCCAGTAGTCGACGTCGGCGACCGGGTTCACCGTGTCGGCGAGTGCCGTGGAGTGGAAGGCGGTGGTGCCGGTCAACGGGGTGATGCCGTCGATGAGTTCGCGCAGCGGCTGGATCAGCGGGTCCATGCCGGGGCTGTGCACCGGCCGTTCGACCCGGATGTTCCTGGTGGAGATCCCGGCCCGCCGCAGGTCGGCCTCCAGGGCGCGGACGGCGTCGGGCGAGCCGGAGACCGCCGCGCTGGTGGGGCTGTTCACCACGGCGACGGCCGCGTGGTCGGCGTACCGGGCGACCCACGGCAACAGCTCCTGCTCCGGCAGGTCGACCGAGATCATGGCGCCGGGGGCCGCCGCGCGTTCGAGCAGGTACGAGCGGGCGACCACCACGCGGGCGGCGTCGTCCAGCGAGAGCAGGCCGGCGACGCACGCGGCGGCGACCTCGCCCAGGCTGTGCCCGACGACGGCGGCCGGTTCGACGCCGAGTCCGGCCCAGGCCTTCGCCAGCGAGACCTGGAGGGCGAACAGCACGGGCTGCTGGAAGTCCATCTCCTCGAACCGGGCCCGGTCGGCCGGGGCGGCGAGCTGTTCGAGCACCGAGCAGCCGCCGGCCGCGCGCACCGCGGCGTCGCAGGCGTGCATCCAGGCGCGGAAGCCGGCGTGCGAGCGCAGGAGTTCCCGGCCCATGCCGACCCACTGCGTTCCGCCGCCGGAGAACACCAGCGCCACCCGCCGGTCGCTGTTGCCGGCGACCGTGCCCGTGACGACGTCGGGGTGCGGCTGACCGGCGGCGGCGCGGGCGAGCCCGTCCAGGACCTGCTGGCGGTTGCCGGCGAACAGCGCCACGCGGTGGTTGTGCGGGGTGCGCCTGGTGGCGAGCGTGTAGGCGAGGTCGCTGATCCGCAGGTTGGCGTCCCGTTCGACCTGGTTGGACAGCTCACGGCACAGGTCGGCCAGCGCCTGCGCCGAGTGCGCCGTGACGGGTACCAGGTGCACCGCTTCGTCCACCGCGACGCCGCCCGGGCTCGGCGCGACGTGCCGTCCCCGGTCCCCCGCCAGGAGCGGTGCGGCCGTCACGGGGTGCCCCGCGGCGTACAGCGCGCCGAGCGAGCCCAGCAGGGTCCACGCCTCGTCGGCGCCGCGCCGCAGCGAGGGCAGGGTGGTCGCCGTCAGGAGCTCCGACACCGACTTGAGCAGCACCGGATGCGGACTGATCTCGATCACCGCGTCGACGTCGTGGCCGCGCAGCGTCGTCAGGGCCTCGACCACCCGGATCTCCCGGCGCAGGTTGTCCGCCCAGTAGTCCGCCCCGAGTTCGGCGCCGTCGACCGGTTCGCCGGTGACGGTCGAGATCATCGGGATGCGGGTGGTGCGCGGTTCGAGGCCGGCGAGTTCGACCTTCAGCGGGGCGAGGACGTGGTCGACCAGCGGCGAGTGCGGCGCGTGGCCCATCCGCACCCGGTGGCTCGTGACACCGTCCTCGGTCAGCCGCCGCACCAGTGCGTCGATCTCCTGCGGGGTGCCGGTGACCAGGGTGGAGGCCGGGCCGTTGAAGCCGGAAACCGTCAACTGGCCGCTCAGGTACGGCCGGACGGCGTCGGCGCCGGTGGTGGCCACGATGCCGTCGCCGCGGCCGACAGCCAACTGCTGGAGGAGGCGGCCGTGGCCGGCGGCCAGGCGGGAGGCGTCGTCGAAGTCGAGCGCGCCGGCGATGTGGGAGGCGGCGAACTCACCGACGCTCTGTCCCACGACGACGTCCGGCTCCACCCCCAGCGAGCGCCAGGCGTCGGCCAGCGAGACCTGGAGGGAGAACAGCAGGGGCTGGAAGACGTCCATGTCGTCGATGCGGCCGTCGGCCGCCAGCAGCTGGTCGACGAGCGAGAAGCCCAGCAGGTCCCGCATCCGCCGGTCGCAGCGCATCATGGACCGCCGGAACACCGGCATGCCGGCGAGCAGTTGGCGGCCCATGCCCACCCACTGCGACCCGTTGCCGGAGAACAGGAACGCCACCCGCGGCCGGCGTCCGGCCTTCTCCCCCACGCTCAACCCGGCGGCCGGTGTGCCGGCGGCGAAGGCGTCCAGCTGCGCGCGCAGTTCGGTCATGTCGCGCGCGGCGGCCGCGAGCCGGAACGCGCCGTCGCCAGGGGGGCGCCCGCAGACCGCCCGCAGGTCGTTGCCGTCCCGCAGCGCCGCGGCCCGCTCGGCCAGCGCCTCCCGGGAGTCGGCGGCCAGCAGCAGCAACGCGCCCTCGGGACGCGGCAGTTCCTCGACGGCGACGTGGCAGATCGCGCCGCCGAAGCCGAACGAGCTGACGCCCGCCCGGCGCGCGTCGGACCGCCGCGGCCACGCCGTCAACCGGTCCTGGACGGTGAGGTTGTACTCGTCGAACAGGATCTGCGGGTTCGGACTGAGGTAGTGCAGGCTCGGCGGCAGTACGCCGTTGCGGATGGACAGGGCGAGTTTGACCAGGCCGACGATGCCGGCCGCCGCCTCCAGGTGCCCGACGTTGGACTTGACCGAGCCGAGTCGCAGCGCCTCTCCCCGGTTGCCGCCCAGGACCGCGCCGATGGCGTTGACCTCGATGGGGTCGCCGAGCGGCGTCGCGGAGCCGTGGCACTCGACGTAGTCCACCAGCGACGGCTTGATGCCGGCCCGCCGGTAGGCGTTGCGGAGCATCAGCTCCTGCGCCTGCGGGTTCGGCGCGGTCATGCCGTTGCTCAGACCGTCGTTGTTGGCCGAGCTGCCCTTGATCACGCAGTACACCGGCAGTTCGCGCTCCAGCGCCACGCTCAACGGCGCCAGCACGACGACCCCGGCGCCCTCACCGCGGACGTAGCCGTCGGCGCGGGCGTCGAAGGTCTTGCAGCGGCCGTCCGGGGCGAGCGCGCCCATCGCCTCCATGGCGGCGTAGTAGTCGGAGACGAAGCTCAGGTTCACGCCCCCGGCCAGCACCAGTTCGCTCTCGCCCATCCAGATCGACTGGCAGCCCAGGTGCACCGAGACCAGCGATCCGGCGCAGGCGGCGTCGATCGCCATGCTCGGCCCTTGCAGGCCGAGGACGTAGGAGACCCGGTTGGCGATGATGCCGTCGTGCATGCCGGTCGCGGTGTGCGGGGTGATCCGGCTGTCGGGACCGCGATAGTGCGCCAGCGCCGCGTAGTCGCCCCAGCAGGACGCCATGAACACGCCGGTCTCGGTGCCGACCAGGCTGAGCGGCGCGACCCCCGCGTCCTCCAGCGCCTCCCAGCACAGCTCCAGCACCAGGCGTTGCTGCGGGTCCATCTGGACGGCTTCGCGCGGTGAGATGCCGAAGAACAGCGGATCGAACTGGTCGATGCCGTCGATGAACCCGCCCCAGCGCGCCCTGCCGTTCAGCATCTCGCGCCGCGCGGCCGGCACCGGTCCGACGGCGTCGCCGCCCTCCACCAGCAGCTGCCAGAACGCGGACGGGTCCGGTCCGCCGGGGAACCGGCAGCCGATGCCCACGATCGCGACGGGCTCGTGGGACGCCACCCGGCGGTCGTCGGCGGGGGCGGCCTGCGCGGCACGCGGACCGTCGACCAGCGCGCGGGACAGCTCGTCGACGGTCGGGTACTGCCACATCCAGGTGACCGGGACTTTCCAGCCGAGGAATTCGGACAACTCGGCGGCGAGCGTCGCGGACTTCAGCGAGTCCAGGCCGTACCGGTGCATCGGCGCCCAGCGATCCACCGAATCCTTGGCCACGTCCAGCACCTCGGCAACGCGAGAAAGCAGAAACTCCGTCACGGCGTGCAAATCCCGTGCCGCGCGCTCTTGGGGCATTTCGGCTCCTCAGCGGAACAGATGGAATGGACTGGTGGAACCTGCGGCCGACCGGCGAGGGCTCAGCAATCCGTCAACGATGCGACAGCAGTGCGGTGGACGTGCGTGCGGCGTACGTGCGACGAGGTGCGGGTGGCGCGTATGCGGCGAGATGCGTACGGCATACATACGGCGAGGTGCGGGTGGCGCGCTTGCGGCAATTTTGGTGCCCGTTTGGTGCACGCGGCCGGCGTCGGCGGTTCTCGACCGGGGCGGGCGGTGCCCGAATGCGGCCGCGGAGATGTCGGAGGGCACGAAGGATCGGCTCCGCCGTGCCGGGTTCCGCCGGAGCCGACGGAAAGGGGCGTACGGGATCGGTGTACCCGGCATCAACGTTCGGGCGAGCGGAAATCATCGGACCGCGCAACGCGGTTTTCGCGCGACGCCGTGCTACGTGGTGGCGTAGCTCGCCCTGGCCGCGTCTCCACCCCGGAAGGACCTACTGATCACCGGTCCGGCCCAGGTGGGAGGCGCTACCCGCGGTGTCGCGTTGGCACGTTGGCACGTTGGCACGTTGGCACGTTGGCACAAGGATCGTTGACAGAGGGATCGTTGGCACGTGAATCGTTGGCACGTGGGTCGTCGTGGTTCGGCGATGGAAGGGTCGCGGGTCTCCCGGAACCGCGCCGGCGTCATCGAACGAGGGCGGTCAATACGCGCCGGCCGGGCAATCCCTCGGACCGTTCCGCAGGTGGCACCAGCGGCTCGCGAGGTTCTTGCCCACAGAGCGCGGGGAATCCACGCCCTGGGTCAGCAGTGCGGATATTCGGCGGTCTCCGGAATCGGAGTGGGCCCACGAAATGCCGTTACCCCGGTCCGCACCTGGATGCCGAGGAGAATCGCCGCGTTGGTCGTTTCAACCGATGACGATCTTGGGAATTGATCCGTATGACGCTGGACAGGCTGTCTCACAGCGGACATGAAAGCAGGGCTGCCGAAAAACCCGGTACGCGCATCGCGACCCTACTCCCGTCAGGTGACTTTGGGGAACGTGCACGCGAACATTTTCAGCTGCATGACCATTGCCGACGAGCCTCAAGGTCCACTTGCCCGGGGCAACAATCTGCGGACCGATACGGACCGGATTACGAGGCTCTCGCCAGACCGGCAAACGTCAGAATGCCACCCTGTGGATGGTGAGACAAGTGTGCTCCGCGAGCCGGAAGGTGAGGTGGCTCGTTTTGGTCCCCGAAGTGTCCGATTCCTCTCCTTCCGGGCGATGATCGCGAGGCAGTTGGGACGTTGTACGGCCAGAGTGAACATCCTTCTCATACGTGGATCAATCCTGACGCTCCCGTCGCCTGTGCGGGTCGTCCGCCACGGCCGGCGCGGCTGCTGCGGCCGGCGCCGGCGGGGCTCGACAGACGCCATCCGCCAGAGAATGCGCCCCCGGCGATCGTCTTCCGGGAGTTCCTCGGCCGGAACGGCATCCCTTGCCCAAAATCCCGGCGGATCGCCGTCGGCAGAAGCCGAGTTGTCGGAGATGCCGTTGATTTCCGCCTCGTCCAGGCCCTGTTCAGTGGCCGACCGGCAGAACTCGAAGGTACGGCGAATCGCCGAGGACGGTTCTGTCCGCCGAAGTCCTCATCGCCGCACCGCAGTTGTGCGTCGCGCGGGCCCGGGCACTTCGCGCGGAAGGCCGTCGGTCACGCCTTCCGGTCCGCCGGCGCGGGCTTTCCCCGTTCCGGCGGACCGACGTGCGGCAGGTACCCGGCCGGGGGAGGCCGGGACCGTCGACCACCTCCCCGGATCGCCCGGGAAGGTGGTCGACGGCCGGCAACGAACGCGTGCCGGGCGGCTCCGCTCCATGGGGAGGACCCGCGGGCCGCGCTGATCGCGCTGGCCGCGCTCGTCGCGACAACCCCGCGGCGCGGGCTACGCCGCTGCCTGTCGGGCCCGCCACGGCACCACGGCGATGGCTGCCGCGCCGAGCGCGCAGGCGACGGCGGCGGTCAGGTAGGCGAGGTGGTAGCCGGTGAGCAGGTTGTCGCCGGTCGACGCGACCAGGACCATGGCCGCCACACCGGCGCTGGCGCCGATCTGCTGTGCCACGACGTTGACCGCCCCGGCGACGGCGTGTCGGTCCGGCGGGACGTCGGTGAGCGCGGCGGTCGTCATCGAGGGGAAGTTCAGTCCCTGGCCGATGCCGCTCAGCACCAGGCCGGGCAGCACGTGCTCCACGTAGCTGCCGTGGTGCGCGGTGCCCAGCCACAACGCCGTTCCGCCGCCGATCAGCACGAGCCCGACGGCCATCAGCGTTCGCGGGGCGTGCCGGGCCAGCAGCCGTCCGGTGGCGAAGTTGGCGGTGAGGAAGACGGCCGCCGACATCGGCACCAGTGCGAGACCGGACTCGGCCGGGGAGTAGTGCAGCATCCCCTGGAGGTACAGCGGCGCGAAGAACAGCAGCCCGACCGAGCCCGTGAACTGGAGGAACGCCGCCAGGCTGGCGAAGCGTACCGACGCGCTGCGGAAGAGGCCGAGCGGAAGCACCGGGTCGGCGGTGCGCTGTTCGCGCACGATGAAGAGCACCAGGAGGACGACCGCGGCGCCGAGCGCGCTCCAGGCCCACGCGCCGTGACTGCTCACGCCGACGATCAGCAGGGTGAGGCCGAGCGTGCCCGACACCGCGCCGGGCAGGTCCAGCCGGCCGCCGCGCCCGGCACTGTGGGGCAGCCCGGCACGCGTCGCGGCGAGCACGGCCAGTCCCAGCACCGCCGAGAACCACAGCACGGACCGCCAGCCGAGGAACTGGGTCAGTACGCCGCCCAGCAGCACCCCGCCGCTGAAGCTCGCGCCGCCGATCGCCGCGTACACACTGAACGCCCGGTTGCGCGCGGCGCCGGCCGGGAACACCTCGGCCATCAGGGCCAGCGCGGCCGGACCCGACAGGGCCGCTCCGATGCCCTGGACCGCCCGCGCGCCGAACAGCACCACGGTGTCCGGCGCCAGGGCCCCGACCGCCGCGGATACCGCGAACAGGGCGACCCCGACGGCGAACACCCGCCGCCGGCCGAAGACATCGGCCAGGCGTCCGCCCACCAGCAGGCAGCCGGCGAACGTGACGGCGTAGGCGGTCATGACCCACTGGAGCGTGGCGTCGTTCAGGCCAAAACGGGTTCCGATGGACGGCAGGGCGGCGTTCAGCACCCCGAGGCCGCTCACGTCCAGCGCGAGCGCCCCGGCGAGCACCCCGAGTGCCAGGCCCGGCCGGCGCGATGGCGTCACGGTGGCGTCGCTCATGCGAGGCCGCCAAGGATCGCGCCGGCGTTGATGGTGACGGTGGTGGTGCCGGCGGGGGTGGTGGTGCCGGTGGCGCTGGTGATGGCGTTGGCGGCGGCCATACGTCGGTGCGGTGCGGCCACGCGACGGTGTGGTGAACGTCTGGATAAGGTGACGCCGGCGTCGGCCGCAAGCACCTTCCGCTCGGCGGCGAGCCCCACCTGTCCGGTGCCCACCACCCGGACGCGGGCGTCGGCCAACACCGGCACGTGGTTTGTGGTTGTCATATCGAGCAGCTTGCAGTGCCGCTCACCTGCTGTCCAGACCGGCCCGTAACGCGGTCGCGGTGTACGGCAGTTGCCCCGAAGGCCGGGCGTCCTCGCCCTCGACCGAACGCGAGGACGCCCCGTGAGTCCTCAACTCACTTGTGCTCGACAGTCCATGAGAGCCCGTCAGCTGACCGGGCTCAGCACGATGGCGTTGACTTGGGGCTGGTCGGCGGCGCCGCGGGTGAAGTCGAGGGTGACGGTGCCGGAGGGGCCGACGGTGACGGGGAAGTCCTCTTCGACGCCGAAGGCCTCCTGCCCGTCCGCGCCCTTGGTGACGGCCGTGTTGATGATGTCGAAGTCGCTGAGCACCTGGGTGCCGTCGATGGCGACGTCGAACTCCCGCTGGCCGGGGTGGGAGAAGTACCAGTCCATGAAATACAGCCGGGCCTGGTACTCGCTACCGGGGGTGAGCCCGGGAACGGAGTAGTGGGACTCCCCCACCCGCGAGGTGTTCCAGACGGCGGCGGGAATCGGATGGGCCACCGTGGGCCCCCAGTTGGGGAAGGTGGCCGCTCCCGCGGGCAGGGTGTCGGCGCTGCCACCCGTACCGTACGTGTCCGCGGTGAAGCCGCCGCCTCCGGCACCGCCCAGATCGATCGACACCCCGTCCGCCGGGTCGGCCTGGGCGGGCCCGGCGGCCGCGAGAGGTCCCAGCACCACGCTCAGTGTGACGGCCGCGGCGGCGAGCATCCGGGTCCGTCCCGATCTGGGCAGGCGGCGTGCCTTCGTCATGGAGACTCCCTATCCGGTGTGCTTCTGCCCGACCGGACGGCTCACCCGGTCGGTGCGGGGGCAGGAACTGAATCGGTGGCCGCGACCGGCGGTACGGCGACGCCGGGCGCGGGTCGGGCTCGGAACCAGAACGCGGAAGGCGGGACGGAGAAAGCTTCCGAAAAGGACCGGAGAGCGCTCTCCGGCGTTACACAGTGTCACGTGGGAGCGATTCTCCGTCAAGGGCGCCCCCGCCAGGGGCCTTTCGGCAGGCGGACCGGCCGGCGCGGTCCCACCGTGAGCGTCGTCCGCCTCGGGCCAGGCCGGCCGCCGACGGGAAGGGGCCGGACCCGTCAGTCCACGCGTTTGATCCAGTCGTCGCCGCCCAGCGGGTAGTCGTAGCCGGGGCGGCCGGCGTCGGCGCTGGTGCGGAACGGGGTGCCGTGGTCGTCGATGAGCACGGTGCCGTGGCGGCTGCCGCTGGACCAGTCCAGGCTGAGATCCCAGCGGACGTCGTGCGCCGTGGTGCGGGCGACGACGTAGAAGACCTCCGGGTCGGACTCGCTGACCGAGTACGGGAAGTCGCGCTGGCCGCCCTGCACGGTGACCATGGGGCTTCCCTCGTCCAGGTCGACGGCGAACGACTTGGTGGCGACGTTGCCGCCGCAGCCGACGCCCATCGAGTAGTCGTTCCAGGCCAGCGGCGCGGCCAGGGCGAGGACGCGTACGTGCAACGCCTCCAGGACGACGGTGTTCGCGCCGGCGCCCTGGACGGTGAGGGCGACCTCCTGTTCGCCCGAGGAGACCGCGCCGTACGCGGCGGCCCAGCGCGGCGCGTCCTGCTCGTCCGCGGGCGGGCCGACCTTCCCGGGTGCCTGGTCGACGAGGAAGTGCTGACTGCACGGGCTGTCGTAGACGTACGGGCGGATCTCGACGCTGGGCGGGGCGGCGCTGGTGCCGCTGCCGCCGGCGGGCCCGGTCGTCGTCCCCTGCCTGGCGCTGCTCCGCGAGGCGCCGGCACCGCCGCCCGTGCCGGGCCTGCCGACGGAGGCCGAGGCGGACGGTGTGCGGGACCGCCGGCCCGGGGACGGAACGGCGGACGGCTGCCCGGCCCCGGCCGTGCCGCTGCTCGCGGTGGCACCGACCGTCCGCTGGTCCCGCGCGTCGCTCCGACCGGCGCCCCACGGCGAGGACGCGACGAGCACCAACGCCCCCAGCACGGCGGCCACCGCGACGGAGGCGATCAGCGCGGTACGACGCCGACGCCGCGCCCCGGGTTCCGACACCACGCCGGCGCCGAACGGCTCACCGGGCTCACGCGGCTCACCCGTGCCGCTGGCGTCGTCGCCTCCGTCGGACGCGGTGGCGCCGGCAACGTCGGCCGCCGGTCCGGATGCCGCAGTACGAGCGGACCCGGCCGCCGACTCGGCATCCGCCCGCTGCGGCGTGCCTGCCGCGTCTGCTGCTCCTGCCGCTTCTGTCTCGGCGGCCGACCCGGCCGGATCGGCCGGCTCACCCGGTGCGGCCGGATCGACCGGATCACCCTCCCGGGGCGAATGCTTCGCCGCGGCCGGTTCCGCGGTGGCGGCACCCGCGCCGGCCGCACCGGTCGGCTTGACCGTGGCGGGGTCCTCCCTGAGACCGCGGACCGCGTCCGCCAGGACCCAGCGCCGGTGCAGGTCCACCAGTTCCTTCGGTGTCGCCCGGCAGACGCGCGCGAGGCGCTCCACCGGTGCGTAGTCGCCCGGGATCACGGTGCCGTTGCAGTAGCGGTGGAGTGTCGACGTGCTCGTGTGCAGCCGCTTGGCCAATACCCCGTAACTCAGCCCCGAGCGGTCCTTGAGCTCCCGCAGCAGCCTCGCGAACTCCGCGTTCTCCCGGGCCCCTGCCGGCTCCGACACCCGTTCCTCCATCCCACAGCGTCCCGTTGGCGCGTCCCAGGGGCGGTCCGTTTCCCCTGCTCGGAGCGGGTTTCGGCGTTCCCGCGTCCCAGCTTTCCGCCGTACCTGGCGGCTGGGACGGATCGCCCCGCAAGCTCCGGTCATCCAAGCATCGCATCCGGCCGAACAGCGAAAGAGGCACCACCACATGTCCAGCGTGCGAAACCCCCGAACCGGTCTCATCGGCGCAGCCGCGGCTGTCGTACTCGCCGCGCTCTCCCTGACCGCGTGCGGCAACGGAACAGGCGTCAAGGACGAGGGAGCCTCGGCGAGCGCCTTCACCTCCGCGCCGACCTCCACGGCCACCCCTGCGGCCAGGACGTCCACCGCCGGCACGGCCTCGTCGTCCTCCGGCGGGTCGTCCTCCGGCGCGTCACCCGCCGCCGCGCCGCCCGCCGGCGCGAAGCCGGCACACCACTCCATCGCCACCAAGGCCCCGGCCTCCGCCGGCCCGCCGGTCACCTGTGAGGGCTCCAACACCAGGATGGTGGCCGCCCTGTTGCAGCGTCCGGTGAACCACATGCTGCTCACGGTCACCAACACCGGCAGCCGCACGTGCTACCTCTACGACTACCCGGCGCTGCGCTTCAGCGACGCCCAGGCCGTGCCGCCGGTCGTCGCGGCCTCCCACCCGCAGGCCGTGGTCACCCTCGACCCGGGCGAGTCCGGCTACGCCTCCGTCAGCCTGTCCGCCGGCGACGGCAGCGGCACGAACGGTCGCACCGTGAAGTCACTGACCGTCTACTTCTACGGCCGCTCCGGCACCGGCACCAGGAGCGTCGGCACCGGCGCCCACCCGTCGCTGCCCGCGCAGGGCGTCCACATCGACGACTCGCTCAGGACCACGTACTGGGAGCAGTCCATGGCCGACGCGCTGACCTGGTGACGGCAGGGGGCGTGCGGGGGGCGTGCGGAGGGCGCGTGCGGGGGCGTGCCGCGGGCCGGAACGCCGCGCCCGCGTGCAGGCGCCGGAACGCGGGCCGCGGTACGCGGACCGGCAGGACCGACCGGTGGGCGTACGGGCCCGCCCACCGGTCGTCCGGCCCGCGCGGCCCGCGCGGCGTCCGGCCCCGGTACGGTCAGCCGCGCCGGTCCAGGACCGCCTTGCGGTGGCTGAAGGTCTCCAGCGAGTACCGGCCGTGGTAGTTGCCCATCCCGCTCTCGCCCACGCCGCCGAACGGCAGGTCGGAGACGGTCAGGTGAACCACCGGCTGGTTGAAGGTGATGCCGCCCGAGGAGGTCTCGCGGATCAGGCGCTCACGCGTGGTGTCGGAGTCGGTGAAGGCGTACAGGGCCAGCGGCTTGTCGCGGTCCCGGATGAAGGCGATGGCCTCGTCCAGGCCGGCCACCTCGACCAGCGGCAGGATCGGCCCGAAGATCTCCTCGCGCATCACCGGCGCGTCCGGCTCGACCTGCGCCAGCACGGTCGGGGCGAGGTAGCGCCGCTCCCGGTCGCCCACGCCGCCGGTGACCGTGCGGCCCGAGTCCAGCAGGCCGGACAGCCGGTCGAAGTGGCGCTCGTTGACGATCCGGCCGTAGTCCTCGGCGGTCGCCGGGTCGTCGCCGTACCGCTCGCGGACCGCCTCGGCGAGCCGCTCCTCCAGGGCGCGGGCGGTCTCCGGGTCGGTCAGCACGTAGTCGGGGGCGACGCAGGTCTGTCCCGCGTTCATGAACTTGGTCGACACCAGCCGGGCGGCGACCGTCGCCAGGTCGGTCCCCCGGTCGACGAACACCGGTGACTTGCCGCCCAGTTCGAGGGTGACCGGGGTCAGGTACTCGGCGGCGGCGCGCAGCACGATCCGGCCGACGGTGCCGTTGCCGGTGTAGAAGATGTGGTCGAACCGCTGCGCCAGCAGGGCCGTGGTCTCCGGCACGGCGCCCTCCACCACGGCGACCGCGTCGGTGTCCAGGTGCAGGGGCAGCAGCCGGGCCAGCGCGCGCGAGGTCGCGGGGGCCAGCTCGCTGGGCTTGGCCACCACGCAGTTGCCGGCGGCCAGCGCTCCCACGACCGGGGCCAGCAGCAGCTGCACCGGGTAGTTCCAGGGGGCGATGACCAGGACCACGCCGAGCGGGTCGAGGACGGTGTCGGCCTTGGCCGGGCTCAACCGCTCCGGAACCGGCGCGGGCTGCGGCCGCAGCCAGTCGGCCAGGTGCTCCAGGGTGTGGTCGATCTCGCGGACGGTGAAGTCGATCTCGGTGCGGTACGCCTCCTCGCGCCCCTTGCCGAGGTCCTCGCGCAGCGCCGCCGCCAGGGTCTCGCCCTCCTCGGTCAACAGCGTGCGCAGCGCCCGCAGTTGCGCGATGCGCCAGGCGAGCGGCGCGGAACGTCCGGCGTCGAAGGTGGCACGCAGCCGGGTGACGATCTCGGCTGGGGTCTCGGACGGGTCGTGCGACATGCGGTGCTCCAGACGGATGGTGGGGGGCGGCGTTCGCCGGGCCCCGGGCGGTGAGGGAGAAGGGGTGGTCGGGAGAGGAAAACGGTCGCCGGCGGCTCGCCGCGCGGGGCGCGGACCCCGCACCCGCCCGACGTCCTGAGCGGCCCGGACCTGCGCCCGGACCCCGTCAGTGTGCTGCCCGCGCGGCGGGCGGCGGCACGCCCCCCTCGGCGTGTCGCCGAGGGTGGCACGTCTGCCGGCCAGTCGGCGGGCCACCGGGAGCGACGGACATCCGGTGCGGTCCATGACGCTCCGGTGCGGCGAACGCCCCGGTGCGACGGACGACCGGAACCCGTCCATGACGTCCCGGTACCGGCCGGGCGGTGTGTCGGCGATGGAGGTCTCCGGGTCGAGAGGGGCATGTTCCGCACCGGTTCGCGCGGCCTCGGGGGCGTAGGCCTCGTCGTAGGTGCCGAGCGAACCGGCCCAACAACGCGACCCGCATCGGCGAGACATGCACCCGGCGGCCGCCGCCCGCGGGCCCCGGCGGCGCAGCGCGGGGGCAACACCGACGAAGACACCAGCACCAGCACCAGCACCAGCACCGCCAACAATATCGGGACGCCCCGGCGGCTCGGGCGTCCCCGGCGCTTGCATCGCGGTCGTCGGCAGCGACATCGTCGTGACCGTCCCCGGCCGGATCACCGGGTGCGGCACCTTCCAACTCCCGGAGGCCGGCCTCACCTCACCGCCGCCGCACCCGGCACCGTCGTGCGGACCCGGATCGCCGGCACCGGCTTGCGTGGCGCGCGGGCGGCCGGGCGAGCAGGGCGGGACGCGACTCCGCCCGGCCAACGGGAGCCGGGCCCACCGCACGACGTACACATCTCACCCTTCGCGAGCGACCGTGCGGCGCCGTGAGAGGCGCCGTGAGAGGCGCCGTGAGAGGCGCCGTGAGAGGCGCCGTGAGAGGCGCCGTGAGAGGCGCCGTGAGTCGCCGTCAGGCCACCCGCCGGCGACGCGCACCGGCGCGTGCCGCCGACAACACGGCCGGCACCGCGGGGGCATCGCGGGCGGGTGCACGCATCCCGCTTCGGCCGAGCAGGGCAAAACGACTCCGTTCCCGCAAACCGGGAAGAGTAGTCCCCTCGCGAGCGGGAATTCCCTTTACTTATGCATATCCGCCTGAACTTGACTCGACTCTTGACGCAAGGTGACACGGAAGGTAATATAACGGTTCGGCAACGGCAATTCGCCGTCGGGTCGAACTTGTTCCGGAGGCTAGCGCAGCATGTCAGTACCTGGTAGTGGCGGCATGCCCTCTCCGGACAATATGGTGCTCAACGCCGAAGGCCCGACAGAGCCGATCGTTCTGAATATGGGCCTTTCGCTCCGCGTGCCCGACTTGGCACTCCGCTCCGCCACGGCCGTCGCGGCCGGGGCGACAACGTTGCCCGGCACACCGTCCCGGGGACACCGTTACTGACCGTAGCGTTGCCCGGACCCCGTCGCCCAACACACCATCGCTGCCGCCTTGTTGTCGGCCGCATCGTCGTGCGGGCCCCGTTGCCCACCACCCCCTGTTCCGACTCGGCCGGTGCCGCCGGCAACCGGCGTGCCGGGGCGGAACGGAACTCCCTCACCCGTCTGCCGGTACACCGAATAATTTCGCGGCCAAGAGAATCTGGGGCAGTCAATGAAGGCGTCCGATGTGCTGATCAGCGGCCTGGGCTCCTTTCTGCCCGATCAGGTCCCCATTGAGTGGGCGGTGGAGCGGGAACTGATCGATCGGACCGCGGCGGAGGAATACGGGATCACCAGTGTCACCGTCGCGGGCGAAATACCGGCGCCGGAGATGGCGGTGCGGGCGTGCCGGCAGGCTCTCGAACGGGCCGGGCAGAAAGCCGAGTCGCTGAGCCTCCTGCTGTACGTCAGCGTGTGGTACCAGGGCCCGCACGGCTGGTGCCCGCAGTACTACGTCCAGCGGCACACGGGCGCGGGCCGGGCGACCGCCGCTGAGATCCGGCAGGGCTGCATGGGGATGTTCTCCGCGCTGGAACTGGCGGCGACCCACCTCATGGCCTCGGACGACCACGAGGCGGCGCTGGTCACCTCCGGGGACAACTTCACCTCGCCCCTGCTGGAGCGCTGGCGTTTCAGTCCGCATTTCGTCATGGGGGACGCCGGTTCCGCCGTCGTCCTCAGCAGGCGGGAGGGGTTCGCCCGGCTCAAGTCCATCAACTCGGTCACGCTCCCCGAGTACGAAGCCATGCATCGTGGGCCGGAACCGCTGTACCCGCCGGGGGCCACGCTGCCGGGCAAGCTCGACTTCGGCAACTCCAAGCACCGGTGGCTGGAAGGCCCGGATCGCGACCCGGTCGGCCCGTTGAAACTCGTCGCCGCCCAGGACGAACTGGTGAGCCGCACGCTCGACGAGGCCGGGATCACGCTGGACGACGTCTCCCGCGTCGCCTACGCCAACGGGTCGCGGGAACGGGTCGAGGACCGCGCGATGGTGCCGCTCGGCCTGCCGATGTCCCTGTCGACATGGGAGCAGGGACGGACCGTCGGCCATATCGGCGCCAGTGACCAGGTGGTGGCTCTGGAGCAGCTCCTGCTCGACGGTTCGCTGCGGCAGGGCGACCATTTCCTGATGCTCGGGGTGGGCCCCGGGCTGAACATCGCGTGCGCCGTGATCGAGATCACCGGGACCCCGCACTGGTCCACCGCCGCCCGGGCCGCCGCTTCCCCCGCCACCGCCTCCTGAAGGAATCTCATGGACTTCAGTCGGAGTGCCGAACAACAGCAGCGGTACGCGCGGGTGAAGAGCGCCGCGCGGGACCTGTCCGCGGGTTCCTCCGCCGCGGGATTTCGCCGGCGCGACTGGACGGGCCTGGCGGCGATGGGACTGCTCGGTGCGGCGGTCCCGCAGGAGTACGGCGGTTCGGGGTTCGGCGCCCTCGACACGGCCCTGCTCTTCGAGGCCGCGGGTGAGGGGTGTGCCGACAACGGGCTGCTCTTCGCCGCCGCGGCACATCTTTTCGCCTGCGTCCGCCCGCTGGTGGAGTTCGCGTCCGAGGGGATCCGCAAGGCGCTGCTGCCCGCGCTGTGTTCCGGTGAATGGATCGCCGGTAACGCCATGACCGAGCCGGAGTCGGGCTCGGACGTCTCCCGGCTGGCCACCCGGGCCACCAAGGTCGACGGCGGGTACCTGCTCGACGGGGTCAAGAGCTTTGTCAGCAACGGGCCGGTCGCCGATCTCTACGTCACGTATGCCACGACGGATCCGCAGGGCGCGTACTTCAACACGACCGCGTTCGCCGTGGACAAGGACTCACCCGGTCTTGTCGCGGGCCCCCCGATGGAGAAGTCCGGGCTGACGACCTGCCAGTCGAGCCAGGTGGTGTTCACCCGGTGTTTCGTGCCGGACGACCGGGTCATCGCCAGTCCGGGGCAGGGGCAGTTGGTCTTCCAGACGTCGATGCAGTGGGAACGCTGCTGCCTGTTCGCGATCTACCTGGGCCAGCAAGAACGGCTCATCGGTCAGTGCGTTCAACACGTGCGGGAGCGACGGCAGTTCGGGAAGCGGCTGGCCGACATCCAGCCGGTCGCGGATCGGCTGGCGGAGATGCGACTGCGGCTGGAGAGCGGCCGGCTCCTGCTGTACCGCGCCTGCGCCGAGATCGACAGCGGTCAGGACCCCTCCCTGTGGATCTCCCTGGCGAAACTCGCCGTCTCCGAGGCGGCGGTCGCTACCGCGCTCGACGCCACCCGGATCTTCGGCGGCCGCGGCTACCTCAAGGAGTACGGGATCGAAGAGCAGTTGCGCGACGCCCTTCCGGCCACGACCTTCTCCGGCACCTCCGACATCCAGCGTCAGCTGATCGCCCGGGGGATGGGACTTTGAGCCTCTACAGCTTCGTGGTCGACGCGGCCGCGCGGACACCGGACGCTCTCGCGGTCCACGACCTGTTCACCGGTCTCAGCTACCGCGAACTGGACGCGCGCGCGGACGAGTACCTGGCCGCCCTGCACGGCCGCGGTGTCCGGCCGGGCGACCGCGTACTGGTGTGGACGGACAAGACGACCGAGGCCGTGGCGATCGCCCAGGCGGTGTTACGCGCCGGCGCGATCCACGTCCCGGTCCCCCGGGGCAATCCCCGCGAGCGGGTCGCCCGGATCGTCGCGGACGCCCGCCCGGCGCTGATCATCACGGACCACGGTGATCACGTCCGCGACACCGTCTCGGTGCACTGCGAGGACCTCGTCAAGGGAGTGACGCGCGGTTCCGCCGCGGCGCACTGCCCGGTCCGGCCGGCCGACCCCGCGTACATCCTGTACACCTCGGGATCGACGGGCACGCCGAAGGGCGTCTGCCTGAGCCACGGCAACGCGATCGCGTTCGTCGACTGGGCCTGCCGGGAGTTGGACCTCACCGCGTCCGACCGGCTCGCGAACCACGCCTCGTTCGGCTTCGACCTGTCGGTCTTCGACCTCTACGGGGCCTTCCGGGCCGGCGCGTCGGTGCACCTGATCGGCGAGACCCTCGCCCAGGCCGCCGATCCGCTGGTCGACTTCCTGCTCGACCGCGCCATCACGGTCTGGTACTCGGTGCCGTCCGCGCTGATCCTCATGGCCGAGTACGGCGAACTGCTGGAGCGCGGACCGGGAGCGCTCCGCGCGTGCGTGTTCGCCGGCGAGCCCTTTCCGTTGAAGCAGCTGAAGGATCTGCGCCGCGGCTGGCCCGGCATCCGGATGCTCAACTGGTACGGCCCGACCGAGACCAACGTCTGCACCTCCTACGAGGTGACCGCCGCCGACCTCGACCGCACCACGGCCGTTCCGATCGGGGCGCCCGTCGCCGGGGACACCGTCTCCCTCGACGACGGCGAAATCGTGGTCGGCGGCCCGACCGTCATGCTCGGCTACTGGGGTGCGCCGCCCCAGGCCGGTCCGTACCGCACCGGCGACCTCGGCAGGTACGGTCCCGACGGCCTGCTCGAATACCGGGGCCGGGTCGACAACATGGCCAAGGTCCGCGGCTACCGGATCGAGCCGGCCGAGGTGGAGAGCGCGCTCGTCACGCACGAAGCGGTGCGCGACGCGGTGGTGCTCGTCGTCGGGACCGGTCTTGACGCGCGACTGCACGCCTTCGTGGTCCCCGAGACGGACACCGCACCCGAGCACGTCGAGCTGCGACGGCACTGCGCCGGCCGTCTGCCCGCGTACATGAACATCGACGCGTCGCACACGATCGGCGGATTTCCTCTCACCCGGAACGGGAAAGTCGATCGCGCCGCGCTCAGCGGCCTGGTGGCGCAAGGAGCCGACGCATGACGAGCACCGCCTGGAACGCGTTCTGGACCATGCTGCCGGCCGAACCCGGGGCCGCCCTGTGGGACTCGTCGCCCCAGCTGACCGCGGCGCAGCACCTTCCGCTGTTCCGTGACCACGTCGACCCGCTCCTGCCGCTGGTCGACATCGGTTGCGGCAACGGACGGCAGACGCAGTGGCTGGCGCGGCACTTCCCGCGGGTCATCGGCCTCGACATCGCCGAGGCCGCGGTGGAGTTGGCCACCGAGTCGCATCCGGCACCCAACGTCACCTACCGCTGCGCCGATCTGCTCGACGAGCACGCCGCGGCGGCCCTGCACACCGAACTCGGCGACGTCAACGTCTACATGCGCGGCGTCCTGCACCAACTCGTCCCGGACGAGCGCCGCACGATGCTGGGAACCCTCGCCCTGCTGCTCGGCGACTCCGGCCGCCTGTTCGCCCAGGAGCTGACCGAGCGCACCGGCTGGTACGTCTCCGAGCTGCTCGCCAGCGGCCAGCCACTGCCGAAGACCGCCGGGCTGGCCGCCCACTTCGACTTCGGCGCCCGCGTCGCCCCCGCGCACGAGGGACAGCTGAGGCTGCTGTTCGAAAGAAACGGGTTCGACGTCGTCGCCGACGGCGAGATCGCCCTGCACACCACGGAGAACACCTCCGACGGGCGACCGCTCGAGCTGCCGACGAGTTACCTCGTCGCACGCGCCGCCGCCCCGCACTGATGCCCTGCCGCAGCCCCCTCACCGATGCAAGGAGAAACCATGACGGACCTCGATCGCGCGACGCTGCTGGACCAGTTGCTGCGCTACGTGAAGGACGAGCTCGCCGGCGGCGTGGATCCCGAACTGATCACCGCCGACAGCCAGTTGCTGGAACTGGGCGTGCTGGATTCGGTGCGCACCGCACGGTTGCTGGCGCACATCCGCTCCGAGTACGGCACCCGGATTCCGCCGCTGTACATGACCGGTGAGCACTTCCGCACGCTGGAGACGATCACCGACCTGATATTGCTCCTCCGTTCCCAGACCGCCTCTATCTGACGGGGCGACAGATGACGTACGACTACGACATCGGCATCATCGGCGGCGGTCCGGCCGGCTCCACCGCCGCGTCCTACCTGGCCAAGGCCGGCCTCTCGGTCGCGGTGTTCGAAAGTGAGCTGTTCCCCCGGGAACACGTGGGTGAGTCGCTGGTGCCGGCCACCACGCCGGTCCTGCTCGACATCGGCGTCATGGACAAGATCGAAGCGGCCGGCTTCCCCCGCAAGTACGGCGCCGCGTGGACGTCGGCCAACGCGGACGGGGTGGACCCGCTCGGCTTCCAGGTCCACGACCACGGCCTCGGCGCGGCCGACGTGCTGTTCAACGAACGCGACCAGCTCGGCGTCGACCGCGACTACACCTTCCACGTCGACCGCGGCGAGTTCGACCTGATCCTGCTCAAGCACGCGGAAAGCCTCGGGGCGAAGGTGTTCTGCGGGGTGCGGGTGCGGGACGTGGACTTCGCCGATCCCCGCCGTCCCGTGCTGCGGGTCGGACTCGGCGGGCCGACCGCGGACGTCACGGTGCGGATGGTCGTCGACGCCAGCGGGCGCGGCACGCTCCTGGGGCGGCAGCTCAAGGTCAAGGTCCCCGACCCGGTGTTCAACCAGTACGCCGTGCACAGCTGGTTCGAAGGGCTCGACCGGCAGGCACTGGCCAACGACGAGAACCAGGCCGGGTACATATTCATCCACTTCCTGCCGCTCAGCGACACCTGGGTGTGGCAGATCCCGATCACCGACACGATCACCTCGATCGGGGTCGTCACCCAGAAGGCGCGGTTCAAGGAGAGCAAGGACGATCTCGAAGGCTTCTTCTGGGAGTCGGTCGGCAGCAGGCCGCTGCTGCACGACGCGCTGAAGAAGGCCGAGCGGGTACGCCCCTTCAAGGCCGAGGGCGACTACAGCTACGGCATGCGCAAGGTCAGCGGTGACGCGATGGTCATGATCGGCGACGCCGCCCGGTTCGTCGACCCGATCTTCTCCAGCGGTGTCAGTGTCGCGATGAACAGCGCCCGGCTGGCCTGCGCCGACATCATCGCCGCCGCGGCGGCCGACGACTTCAGCGCCGACCGGTTCGAGACCTACGTGACGAAGCTGCGGCGCGGGGTGTCCACCTGGTACGAGTTCATCTCCATCTACTACCGCCTCAACATCCTGTTCACCGCCTTCGTCCAGGACCCCCGTTACCGTATCGACGTACTGAAACTGCTTCAGGGGGACGTCTACGACGACCAGGAGCCGGCCGCCCTGACGGCGATGCGGGAGTTCGTCACCACCGTCGAGGAGAATCCCGACCACCTCTGGCACCCGCTGCTGGGAAAGATGAAGGTCTCCCTCGCGTCCAAGGCCCTCTTCTGACCGCGCCGTGGGCGGTGCTGTTCGACCTGGACGGCACCCTGGTCGACACCGAACCGATCCTGCTCGGCGCCCTGCTGGCGGTGCTCGTCGACCGGGGCGTGCCGGCCTCGGCGGTTCGGCCGGAGGAACTGCGGGGGCGCAGTGTCGCGGAGAACCTGACCCGGCTGAGCGGCCTGCTGCGGTCGCCGATGAGCACGCAGGAGCTGTACGCACACGTCAACGACCGGGTACTCGCCCGGTTGCGTGACGGGATCACCCCGCTGCCCGGAGCCGTCGGCCTGCTGCGGGCGCTGCGGCGGGCCGGGGTGCCGTGCGCGCTGGTCACGTCCTCGTACCGGGCGATGGTGGACGCCGTGCTGCCCTCGCTCGGCCGGGCGGAGTTCGCCGTGACCGTGGCGGGCGACGAGGTGGACCGCCCGAAACCCGACCCCGAGTCCTACCGCACCGCCGCGGCCAGGCTCGGGGTCGCCCCCGGGCGCTGCGTGGTCGTCGAGGACTCGTCCACCGGAATCCGGTCAGGCATCGCCGCGGGGTGCGTGCCGGTCTCGGTCGCGCCGACACGGGAACCGGTGGCCCTGTGCGTACCCGGCCTGTCCGAACTGACCGTTGAACGGCTCGCCCGCCTGGTTGACGCGGGCACCACACGCTCCCGCAATCGGGGAGCGGCCGTCCCGACCGTGTGACGGACCGGGCTCGCCCGACGACGCCGACCGAACCAAGGACCGCGAATGTCCCCCACCCGACGTGCCGAACGCGTCCCCGTCGCGTTCTCCACCCCACTCGCCGAGCCCGGTGCCGCCTCCGGCACCGGTTCCCTCGCCGCCGCCGACGGCACCGCCGACGACCGCGCGCAGGCCGGGCAGGACGTCCGCGGCGGGTACTGCGGCGTCCGGCCCGACGGCGAACCGGTACTCGCGCGTCCCGGTGCGGCCCGCACGCCGGGGGCCGTGTCCGACGACCTGCGCCGGATGTGGGACGTCCACGATACCCACGCCGGGGCGTTGCGCCGGTTCCTGCTGCGGCTGACGGCGGGGGAACGCGAATTCGCCGAGGACCTGCTCCAGGAGACGCTGCTGCGGGCGTGGCGCAACGTCGACGCGCTGCCGGCCGGCCCGGAGCTGTGCCAGCCCTGGCTGTTCACGGTCGCCCGGCACGCGTTCATCGACGCGACCCGCAAACGGAAGATACGCGCCGAGCGGCGTGCCGTGGTCGAGGCGCCGGTGCACATCGACACGCCGGATCACGCGCAGCGGGTGGTGGACGTGCACACCGTCCGGTCCGCCCTGGCGCGGCTGAAGGAGGTGCAGCGCGAGGTGCTCGTCGAGTTGTACTACCGCGACGTCACGCCCCGCGAGCTGGCCACCCGGCTGGGGGTGCCGGAAGGCACGGTGCGGTCGCGGCGCTTCTACGCGCTGAGGTCGCTGGCCGAACTCCTGGGCCCGGTGCACTGAACGGTGCGGCCGGTGCGCTCATCGGATCGAAGCGGTGCATTGGACGGTGCGGCCGGTGTACTCATCGGACCGGTCCCGCGCACTGAACGGCGGGGCCGGTGTGCTCATCGGACCGGCCCGGCACACGGATCGCACGGCCCGGCGCACCGCACGGCCCGGCGCGGTCGGTCGGCCGCACCGGCGTGCCGTCGTCAGCCGGTTCCCGCGGAGCCGATTCGGACCCGTTCGCCGGCCGTGGCCTTCCCGCGGGGTCCGGAGAAAGTCGCGGGCCGGCGTGAACAGACACCGGCCGTCATGCGTCGAACAAGGCATGACAATCATGAGTCCCGTCCGGGCGCGAGCATGAAGCCGGCGAACGTGTTCCTCGCCGGTCTGGGTTGCCGGCTGCCGTCCGCCTTCGCCGCGTCCGAGGCCGTCGCCGCGGGCCTGTACGACCCCGCGGTCTTCGCCGAGAGCGCGCTGCGCGGTGTCCTGGTCGCCGGCACGGAACCGGCGCCCGACATGGCCGTCGAGGCCGCCCGGGTGGCGCTCGACCGGTCCCCCGGCGGCGCCGCCTCGATCGGGACGGTGCTGCACGCCTCGACCTTCTACCAGGGCCCCGAGATGTGGTCGCCGTCGGCGTACATCATGCGGGAGCTGGGCATCCGGGGGGCCGGCGGCACCGAGATACGCAACGGGTGCAACGGCATGCTCACCGCCGTCGAGCTGGGGGCCGGCCTGCTGTCGCACCAGTCGGACGACCGGCCGGACATCCTGCTGACCACCGCCGACAACTTCAACTCGCCGTTGATCAACCGGTGGGACAGCGGGCCGATGGGCGTGATCGCCGCCGACGCGGCCAGCTCCGTGGTGCTCAGCGCGACCGGCGGGTTCGCCCGCGTCGACGCGGTCGTCTCCAGGGTCTACCCGGAGTTCGAGGCGATGGCGCGCGGCGACGAGCCGCTGTTCCCGCCCACCGGGTCCTCCGGCCGGCGGATCGACGTCGTGGGCCGCGCCCAGCAGTTCAACGAGCGGGTCAAGGAGATCGACGGGGTGAGCGTCGGCGACGGCATCGCGATCGCCTGCACCGAGACGGCGCGCGCCGCCGTGGGCGAGGCCGGGATCGAGGTGTCCGACCTGCGCTGGGTCCTGGTGCCCAACGGCGACGAGGCGACCACCCGCAACTGCGTCATGGAGCCGCTGGGCCTGGACGTCTCCCGGTCGCAGTGGGAGTTCGGCTGCGGGATCGGGCACGCCTCGGCCAGCGACCAGTTCATCGCGCTCGACCACCTGCTGCGCACCGGCCAACTCGCGGCGGGCGACCACGTCCTGCTCTTCGGCGGGGCTCCGGGCTGGTCGGCCGTGGCCGTGGTCCTCACCATCACCGAACTGCCGGCCTGGGCCTGAGGCGTGTCCGGCGGACGGCGGCCCCGCGACGCCCGGCCCGCGGGCGCCCGCGGCCGGCGGCCGGGGGCGCGGGACGGCGCTGCCGGAACGCCCCGACGCCACCGGCTGCCGGGCCGCTCCGGCGCCCGGTTCCCCCGCCCCGCGGCCGGCGGGCACCGCTTCGCGCGGCAGCGGGCGCCGCTTCCCGTCCCGCCCTGACCCGCCGGACAGGCCCAGGTCAATCGACGAATCCGACATGAGGAGCCCGCGTTGACGACGCAGGAGCAGAACATGGTTCCCGGCCAACCGATCGCCATCGTGGGTATGGCGTGCGTCTTCCCGGGCGCGGACAGCGTTTCGGCGTTCTGGAAGCTGCAACTCGACGGGGTCGACGCCACCGGGGACCTGCCGGGCGACCGGTTCTCCGTCGACGAGTACTACGACCCGCGCCCGCGCACCCCCGGGCGGATCGTCAGCCGCCGCGGCGGCTTCCTGCCGGACATCCGGGGTTTCGACGCCCACTACTTCGGCATATCCGGCCGCGAGGCCAGCCACATGGACCCGCAGCAGCGTCTGCTCCTGCAAACCGCCGCCACCGCCGTGCAGGACGCCGGCCTGACCCCGCGGCAACTCGCCGGCAGCCCGTCCGCCGTCATCGTCGGGCAGCGGACCGTCGACTACTGGGACGTGCTGCGCGCCGCCGGAGCGCTCGACATCTACGCCAACACCGGAACCGCGCGCAGCGTGCTGTCCGGCCGTCTGTCGTACTTCTTCGACCTGCGGGGTCCGAGCACGTCCGTCGACACCGCGTGCTCGTCGTCGCTGGTGGCCGTGCACCAGGCCTGCGGCGCGCTGCGCAGCGGGGAGGCCACCCTGGCGCTGGCCGCCGGCGTCAACCTGGTGCTGACGCCGGAGGAGAGCATCACGTTCTCCCAGGCGGACATGCTCTCCGCCGACGGCCGCTGCAAGTTCGGCGCCCACAACGCCGACGGCTTCGTGCGCAGCGACGGGGTCGGCGCCGTCGTCCTCAAGCCGCTGGCGCAGGCCGAGGCGGACGGCGACCACATCTACGCGGTCATCCACGGCTCGGCGGTGGAGAACGAGGGCCGCAGCAGCGGTTACCTGATGACCCCTTCGGAGACCGGCCAGATCGACACCATGCGGCACGCCTGCCTGCGGGCCGGCGTCGACCCCCGCGACGTCGGCTTCGTGGAGGCGCACGGCACCGGTACCTCCACCGGCGACCCGATCGAACTGCGCAGCCTGGACGCGGTCTACGGCACCGGCGCGGGCCGGCCCGTGGCGGAGCCGCTGCTGGTCGGCTCGGTGAAGACGAACATCGGGCACACCGAGGCGGCGGCCGGTATCGCGGCGGTCATCAAAACGGCGCTGTGCGTCGCGCACGGCGTCGTCCCGCCCAGCCTGCACAGCGGCCGGCTGACCGACGCGGTGGCCTGGGACCGTACGGCGCTGGAGATCCCGCAGACCGCCCGCGAGTGGGGCCGGGACGGCAAACCCCGGTACGCCGCCATCAGTTCGTTCGGCATCTCCGGCACCAACGCCCACGTCGTCCTCGGCGAGCACCGCCCGGCCCCCGTGCCGCCGCCCCCGGCCGAGCCGCGGCCGTACCTGCTCACCCTGTCGGCGCAGACCCCCGCGGCGCTGCGGGAGCTCGCCGAGGCGTACGCGGACCACCTCGGGCCCGACGGGCAGGGGCACCGGGACGAACTGCGCGACATCAGCTTCAGCACGCTGACCCGCAGCACCCATCACCGGCACCGCATGACCGTACTCGCCCTGGAACACGACCAGGCCGCCCAGCAGTTGCGCAAGGGGCGGCCGATCGTCGCCGCCAGGCCCGGGACCGGGTGGAAGACCGTCTTCGTCTTCCCCGGCCAGGGCTCGCAGTGGGCCGGCATGGGGCGGCAACTGCTGCGCACCTCCACGGTCTTCCGCGAGACGATCGAGGAGTGCGACCGGCACGTCCGCGCCGAGCGGGGCTGGTCGGTGATCGACGAGCTCAACAGCGACGACGTGGCGGTCCGGCCGATCGACGTCGTGCAGCCGCTGCTGTGGGCGGTCGAGGTCGGGCTGGCCGCGCTGTGGCAGTCGTGGGGCGTCACCCCCGAGGTGGTGATCGGCCACAGCATGGGCGAGGTGGCGGCCGCCTGCACCGCGGGCGCCCTCACGCTGGCCGACGGCGCGGCGGTGATCTGCCGCCGCAGCGCCCTGCTGCGGGGCATCGCCGGCACCGGGTCCATGGCCGCGGTCGACCTGCCCGCCGACGACCTGCGGCGGGAACTGGCCGACGTACCGGACGTCGACGTCGCGGTGAGCAACGGCCCGCGGCGCACCATCATCTCCGGCCGCACGCAGGCGGTGGAGAAGGTACTCGCCGGCCTGGCCGAACGTGAGGTCTTCGCCAAGACCGTCAAGGTGGACGTCGCCTCGCACAGCAGCCAGGTCGACTCCCTGCTGGCGGCGTTGCGCACCGAACTGGCGTCGGTCCGGCCCCGCAAGGGCCAGGTGCCGCTGCGTTCGACGGTGACCGGGGAGCTGCTGACCGGCGAGGAGCTGGACGCCGGCTACTGGGTGCGCAACCTGCGCGACGAGGTGCTCTTCCACGCCGCCGTCGACGCCGAGATCGCCGGCAGCGCGGCGGCGGCCTTCGTCGAGATCAGCCCGCACCCCATCCTCGGCGCGGCGGTGAAGGAGTGCTTCCCCGACCGGCGCACCGGCGACCAGGTGGTCCCGTCGCTGCTGCGCGACACCGACGACCTGACCGTCATGCTGACCTCCGTCGGGCAACTGCACCAGGCCGGGTACCCGATCCGGCCGGCCGCCCTGTTCGACGAACCGGCCGCCTACGTACGGCTGCCCGCCTATCCCTGGCAGCGCACCGACTTCTGGCCCGAGCCGGCCACCGCGACGGCCACCGCGGCGAGCGGCCCGGCGACCGCGGGGGCCGGCCGCGGCGGGCACCCGCTGCTCGGCGCGCACGTCGCGCTGGACGACGGCGCCCACCGGTGGGAGGGCCCCGTCGACCTGGAGCGCAACGCCTACCTGCTGGACCACCAGGTGCAGGGCCAGGTCATCCTGCCCGGCACCGCCTACGTGGAACTGGCGGTGGCCGCCGCCGCCGAGACGATCGGCACCGACGTCAGCGTCGGCGACATCCGCTACGACAAGGCGCTGTTCTTCACCGCCGACGCCCCGCCTCTGCTGCGGGTGACGCTGCGGCCGGCCGGGCGGCGCTGGACCTTCGAGGTCGCCACCGCCGACGGCACGGACTGGACCGGGCACGCCCACGGCGTGGTCGAGGAGGCGCCCGCCGGCGTACGCATCCTCGACGGCCCCGAGGAGAGCGCCCGGCAGATCACCGACCGCGTCTCCGAACACCTCACCGGCGCCGAGTTCTACCGCCGGTTCGCCGCCCGCGGCAACGACTGGTACGGCGTCTTCCAGGGCATCCGGCAGGTGTGGCGCGGTGACGACGAGGCGCTGTCCGAGGTCGTGGTCCCGGCCGGCCTCGACGGCCACGAGCAGTACCACGTCCACCCGGCGGTGCTCGACGCCTGCGGCCAGGTGCTCGCCGCCACGCTCCCCGACTCGGCCGTCCCCGGCGAGCAGCACGCCTTCATCCTGGGCTCCATCGACGCCTTCCGCCTGCACGCGCCGCTGACCGGGACCCTGCACAACCACGTGGTGCAACGCGACCTGACGGCCGAGTCGTTCAGCGGCGACATCACCGTCCGCGACGACCGGGGCGTGCTGCTGGCCGAGTTCCGCGGCCTGCGGATCCGCTGGCTGCTGCGCCAGGAACAGCCCGGCCGGCTGACCGACTGGCTGTACCGGACGCACTGGACGCCGGCCGCCGCACCCGCGGCGCCGCCGCGACCCGCCGCCGGGGCCTGGCTGGTGTTCGAGGACGAGGAGTTCGGCCCGCGCCTGGCACCGGCGCACGGCGCACGGATCGCGGTGCGGCCCGGCGACCGGTACGAGCGCACCGGCGACGGCGGCTACCGCATCGATCCGTCCCGCCTCGACGACTACGCCCGGCTGCTGCACGAGGCCGGCCGCGACCACCCCGACGGCATCGGCGCCGTGGTCCACCTGTGGGGCATGCGGGCGCCCCGGCCGGCGGCGCGGGTACCGCTGGGGCTCGGCAGCGCGCTGCTGCTGTGCCAGGCACTGTCCGCCATGCGGTCGGACCGTCCCAACCCGCGGCTCGTGCTGGTCACCCGCGGGGCCGAGACGGTCACGGCCGCGGACCCGGCGCCGGACCCCGACCAGTACGCCGTGTGGGGCTTCGGACGCACGGCCGCCAGCGAGCTGTCCGCCTTCCGGCACACCCTCGTCGACCTGGACGCGGGCCACGACACCGCGCAGGTGCGGGCGCTGGCGCACGAGATCGCCGTCGCCGATCCGGCGGAGGACCAGATCGCGTTGCGGGCCGGCGACCGTTACGTCCTGCGGTTGCGGCGTCCGGGGGCGGCGCCCCGGGCCGACGACGTCATCGAGATCGTCCCGGCCGGCGACCGCGCCACCGCCCCGGCGCACCAGGTGGTGCCGGCACGTCCGTTGGCCGACGACGAGGTACGGATCGCCGCGGCCTACGGCGGGGTCACCTTCCGCGACGTGCTCCAGGCCGCCGGCGCGGACCCGGACCCGGACGACGACGGACTGCTGGGCCGGGAGACCGCCGGCGTGGTGACGGCCACCGGCGCCGGCGTGCGGGGGCTTCAGGTGGGTGACCGCGTGGTCGCCCTGGCCCGTCCGGGACTGGCCACCGAGGTCCTGGCGAACCGCCACCTGACCCACCGCCTCCCCGACGGGCTCGGCCTCGCCGACGCCGCCACCGTGCCGGTCGCGTACCTGACCGCCTGGTACGGCCTCATGGAGCTGGCCGCGCTGCGGGAGGGTGAGAAGGTACTCATCCACTCGGCCACCGGCGGGGTGGGACTCGCCGCGATCCAGGTGGCCCGCCGGCAGGGGGCCGAGATCTACGCCACCGCCGGCAGCGAGAAACGGCGGGCGATCCTGCGGACGATGGGCGTCACCCATGTCGCCGACTCCCGGGGCGACTTCGCCGGCCCGCTGCTGGACGCGACCCGGGGCGCGGGGATGGACGTCATCCTCAACTCGCTGACCGGCACGGCCGTCGACCAGAACCTGAGCATGCTGGCCCCCTACGGCCGCTACGTCGAACTGGCCGGGCAGGACCCGGCGGACGGGCACCCGACCGGACCGGCCGGCCTGCCGCGCAACGGCTCCTTCCAGCTCCTGGACGTCGCCGCCCTGTGCCGCGACCACCAGGAACGGGCCGGCGCGCTGCTCGGCCGCGTCCTGCGGCTGATCGCGGCCGGCGAACTGGCGCCCCTGCCGGCCGAGGTCTACCCGATCCAGGACGCCGGCTCGGCGTTCGGCGACATGATCGCCGCCCGGCACATCGGCAAGGTGCTGATCGACCTGCGCACCACCCGGGCGAGCGCGCCGCCGGCCGAGCCGACCCGGATGCGGCCGGACGCCACCTACCTGGTGACCGGCGGCGCCGGCGGCCTCGGCTCCGAACTCGCCCGCTGGCTCGTCGCCCGCGGCGCCCGGCACCTGCTGCTCACCGGCCGTTCCGTACCCGACCCGGACGCGCCGTCCTGGCAGGACGCCGCGGCCCTGATGGACGAGCTGCGCGGCCGGGGCGTCGAGGTGCAGTACGCCCCGGTGGACGCGTCGGACGAGCAGTCGATGCGCCGGTTGATCGAGTACCGCCGCACCGCGGGACGTCCGCCGGTGCGCGGTGTCTTCCACACCGCCGGCGTCTTCTGGTACAGGGCGATCGGCGAGACCACCCTGCGGGACCTCGACACCGTACTGCGGCCGAAGCTGGAGGGCGGCCGCGTTCTCGACCGCCTCTTCGACGACGACCTCGACCACTTCGTGCTGTTCTCCTCGGGTAACGCCCTACTGGCCTCGCCCCAGGTCGCGGCGGCCGCCGCCGCCAACGCGGGCCTCGACGCGATCGCCCGGGGCCGTCGCCGCCGGGGCCGCGCGGCGCTCTCGGTGAACTGGGGCTTCTGGACCGGCAAGGGCATGGCGGCCAAGGCCGGCGCCGAACTCGGACGCAGCCTGATCCCGCGGGGGATGACCGGTTTCACCCCCACGGCGGGACTCGCCGTGCTGGACCACCTGCTGGCCACGGACGCCGGCGACACGGTGGTCATGCCGGTGGACTGGGAGCAGTGGCGGGCCGCCTACCCGGTCGCGGCCGCTTCCCCGTTGCTGCGGGAAGTCGTCGACGGCACGCCGGTGGGACGCGATGCGGCGGCTCCGGTGGGGGGTTCGGCGGCTCCGGCGGGTCTGGTTGCTCCGTCGAGGACGGCACCGGTGGGGGGTTCGGCGGCTCCGGCGGGTTCGGCGGCTCCGGTGAGGTCGGCTCCGGTGGGGGGTTCGGCGGCTCCGGTGAGGTCGGCTCCGGTGAGGTCGGCGGCGGCTCCGGTGAGGACCGCGGCGGCCGTGTCGAGGACCGCACCGGATCGGTTGGACCTCACGTCACGGTGGGAGCCTTCGGGGGCCGTTCGGCGGCCGGAGCCTTCAGCGTCGGGGGCGGCCGGGGTGACGGGGGCCTCGCGGGGGGCGCGGGTGCCGGGGCCGCAGGTGTCGCCGGCCGTTTCGGCGGCACCGGAGGCGCCGACGGGGACGAGGCCGGAGACGAAGCCGGAGACGAGGCCGGCGGAGCCGGTCGCCGATCCGGAGGAGCTGTTCCTGGCCAAGGTCGCAGCCATCCTGCGGGTCGGCTCCGACCACCTCGACCCGGACCGGGACCTCACCAGCCAGGGACTCGACTCCCTGATGGCGGCCCAACTCCGGCAGGAGGTGCAACGCTCGCACGGCGTCCTGCTCCCGATCGGCAAGATCCTGAGCCGGACGACGCTGAGTGAGCTTTCGGCCCAACTGGGGGGTGAGGAGGGGACGGGGTGACGTCTTCTCCTCGGGCGCGGCGGCGGGCGTGCCGGCCGCGCCCGCGCCCGAACCCGTCGAGCTGCCGGGCGGTGCGGGAGGCGGTCCGCCGGGCGGGATGCCCCGTTGACCGATGAACCGGGGGCCGGCCGCGTGCAGGGGCGGCCCCCCGGTCCCCCGTCCACCCCGAACAGCACCCCCGGGCGGCGGCCCCGGCCCCGACGCGGGCGCCGGCCCGGTCCGCGCGCCCGGTCGGGCGGCGCCCGGCCCGGGGCCCGTAACGAGCCGGGAGCCGGGTCCGTAACGAGCCGGGAGCCTCGCGTCCGCCGGGGCGTCGGCAGAGGTCAATCGTTGACGACGACCTGCTTACGCGCTCTTCGGCGCCGCTTGCTGCACGACCTCGAAGGACCACAGCGTGGACCCGCTCGCCGCCGGCTTGGGACGCTCCGCGCCCTCGGCGCCACCGCCCTGGTGGGCCGCCTTCATGGGGCCCTCCATCCAGGCCTGGAAGGACTCCTCGTCACGCCACCGGGTGTAGACGAGGTAATCATCGGTGCCCTCGACCGGCCGGAGCAGCTCGAACCACTCGAACCCGTCGGAACCCTCAACGGCGTGCGCACGGGAGGCGAACCGCTTCTCCAGCACCTCCCGCTGCTCGGCGGGGACGTTCAGTACGTTGATCTTGACTACGCTCATGCCCCCATCCTGCCGTACGGCTGACGGCACGGGGTGAGCGGCGGCCCCGGACGACGGTGCAGCCGAGCCGGCGCGGGACCGGACAGCACACGCCCTCGGCGCGGAGCGCACAACCCCGGGCCCCGGCCCGCTCGTCCGCGCGTCGATCAGGAACCAGCGGCCGACTCCCCACGGGAAGCTCGCAAGCCATCCGGCCTGCGGGGATGAGCTTCCGGCACCCTCAGAGCCCGATCCGCGAACGGCCAACTCGTCGAACAACCGCGCCCGCCCGCGACCACCGCGATCCGCGCAGCACAAAACGTCCTCTTTGCGCATAACTTGGTCATTTACCGGCCGGGGATTGTCTCCGGCCGCACGACCGAAAGGCTCACCCATGCGCTTGTCGCGCACCATCGCCAGCCGCCGGCCCCTTCTGATCGCCGCTACCGCCGCAGCCGCCTTCGCCCTCACCCCCACCCTCGCCCTCGCGGCGTCCCCGGCCGACCCGACCGGCGCCACGCCCTACGTCAACATGGGCCTCCGCGGCGTCAACGGCCTCAACGGTGTGGGGACCAGCGGCGGTCTCGGTGGCCTCGGCGGCACCGGCGGCGCTTCCGGTGCCAACGGCATCGGCGGCAACGGCGGTGACGGCGGGGACGCCACCGACAGCGGGAGCACCGGCGGCGCGGGTGGCGCCGGGGGTGCGGGCGGCGCCAACGGCAACGGCGGCACCGGCGGCCACGGGGGCGCCGCGGCGCTCGGCGGCACCGGCGGCAAAGGCGGCGTGGGCGGTGTCGGCAACGCCGGCGTCGGGGTTCCCGGCGGAAACGGCGGCAACGGCGGCGCCTCCACGGCCGGCGGCGGCCACAAGGGCGGCACCGGCGGGGCCGGCGGCGCCGCCAGTCCGTTGTGCCCCGGCAAGCCCGGCGGCGACGGTACCGACGCCACGTCCACCGCGGACGGCGTCACCGGCGCCACGGGTGCGGCCGGCCGCACCACTCTCCCCTGCTGAGCGGCGCACCGGGCGGGGAGCCCGGACCGCTTCCCGATCCCTCGGCCCGGGAGGGACCCGGAGGTGACGAGCGCGTTCCCCGGGCGGCGCCCCGTGCGGCCACCGGCCCCTGACGGGTGGTGAGCGACGGGGAGCGGCCGGCCTCCCGGCTCCGGCGACGCCGGGGCCAGGAGGCCGCCTCAGTGCCGGAGCACTCACACCGGCAGACCCAGGCCGCTCAAGAGGGCGCCGAGCTGAGGCACGATGCCGTACGCCGCGCCCAGGACAATGCCGATAACGCTGTCGATCAAACCGCCGACGACGGGGAGACCCATGACCCACTCCTTGTGATATGCCGGAAATGACCTCGAAGGGGAGGCTATCCACCGCGGCGCCGTTTTGCCCTGCGCCGACGGCTGTGCCCCGTGATTCAGCCTGATGGTGTGTCCGGTGTCGCCGCGCACCCTCCTTTTCCGGGCCGAGGCCGCCGCGCTCACCGGGCCGGCAGGAGCGCTCCGTTCACCCGGTGGCCCCGCCTGACGGGTTGCGCCGTGGTGGCGGGGCCCCTGAGCCGCTCCGTCCGTATGCCGTCCCGCTGTCGGTCAGCGCCGTCGCGATGCCGGAGCCCGGTAGCCGCGGACCACGCGCTTCCTGGGGCGCCGACGGCCGGCTGACGCCGGGTCGGCTCCGGGGGCCGGGTGTCCGCGGAGCCGCCGTTTTGCCTGCGACGTGCGTCTCCGTCGGGGTCACCCGGGTCACGGCCCCGGGGGCACGGACCGTCAGCCGACACATCCGGGCACGGACGGGGAGCTGCCGGCGCAGTTGTCGGGGATGTTCCCGCCGACGGGGGACGTGGTGACTCATGACGTCCTTCTCGGAACGGCCTGGGACCTGTTCCTGATGGGTGCGGGGCATCCGGCCGGGTGTCGGCTACCCCGTCGCCCCGAGCGTCCCGTACGACGAGGGGGCGCGGGCAGGCCGACGACAGGGCGCGCGGAGTGACGCGCACGGCGGGCACCGGCACCGCACGCCCCGGCGCGGCGGGGGTGCTCGTCGGGCGGAGGGTCGCCCTGCCGCACGCGCCGCGTTCCCCTCCCCCGACGGCGGCCCCACCTCAGGGCGCGCGGCGATGCTCCGGGGCACCCTGGCCACCGCCGGCCGTGGCGGCCGGCGACGGGGACCGGTCCCGCGAACCGGGATCCCGACGCCGACGAAGCCTCATCCGACCAGCGGGCGCTCTTGAGGCCTTCCCCCGAATCCGCCGACCGCCTCATCACCCACCCGCACCGCACCTCACCTCACCTCATTGATGTCACAGAAGTTCCCGAGGCATCTCCTGGTTACGCGGCCGCGGAATCCGCGCCCCCCGTGGAACCCTGGTGGATATGCCGGTTGATCGCGTATCAGGATTTCTGAAGTCCGTCGTCGTTGCCGCTGATCCAGCCGGACCGGTGAAGGCGAGGAAATCGGGCCGGGGTTGAGCCTGCCAGCCGGTACGGGAACCGCGTGACGTGTGTCCCGCGGCCGGACCGGAAAAGATTCGGCGGCGCTGGGGACCGACGTGCTCACCGGGTTCGCCCGTGCCCTGACGGCATCCGACCTGTCCGGCGACGGCTTTCCGGGAGCAGCGGCGGCTTTCGGGAGCGGAGGCGGATTCTCCGGTGCGGGGGCGACTCTTCCGGTGCGGGGCCGGATTTTCCGGTGCGGGGCCGGATTTTCCGGTGCGGGGGCGACTCTTCCGGTGCGGGGCCGGATTTTCCGGTGCGACGGGCGGCGGCCGGGATTCCGATACCCCGATGGCGATTTCCGCAAGTCGGAGCGATTTTTCCCTGCGAACGGGCCATGCGTTTGCGGGCCCCGGCCGGGCGAGTTCCACTGGAGGAGCAAGTGAATCCCCTCATTCCTAGGGAACGATCACATGACTACTGAGCACACGACCATGAACCCGACGATGGTTCTCGACATCGATGTCGAGAACGCGCTGAATCCGGCCGAGATGGAGGGAACGTTCCACGACACGCGTGAGTGCGCCGCACTCGCCCTGCTGAGCGGAACCGCCACCCTCCTGCTCTCGCCCCCCACCCCGCGCCCGAAGAAGAGCTGAGGTCGGACTGCATGGAGCAGCCATCCGCATCCACCCGCCTCGCGGGCGCGGTGCGCGACCTGGCATCGGAGGTGGTCTCCGCCCTGCGGGGCGGGGACCACCCCGGCGTGGTCTGCGCGCCCGCGGGCATCGTGGAGGACGACAAGCTGGGCATCGCGGCGGTGCGCGTACTGGGCGCCGACGTGCTGCTGCCGAGCATCATGAGCCGGCGCCGGCCGGAGGGACTGGACGTGCGGATCCTCCGCCAGGCGCTGACCGCCTTCCCGCCGGGCGCGGACGCCTCGCGGGCCACCGCGTGGAGCCACTGGGCGATGGCCCGCAGCCTGCGCGCCCTGGACCCACCGGTGCCGCACCCCGCCGACGACGAGCCGGACGCCTCGTGGCTGGACACCGCGCCCTGGCAGGCGCTGACCCACCAGGTCTCGCTGCTCGCGGCGCTGGCCGTACCGGGGGGCGACTGCGGGGTGCTGCGGGCGCTGACCCGCCGTCCGCACGATGTGGCGCGCGGCTTCGTGCGGGCCGTTCGCCGGCGCGACTGGCTCCAGGCGGCCGGCGCGGGCCGCTGGCTCGCGGTCCTCGACGACGTGCCGCCGTCCCTGGGACTCGACACCGGTCTGGAGTTCATCCAGCACATGGACGGCGCCGACCCGCGGGTCGCGCTGCACGTGTCGGCCGCGCAGCTGCTGCGGGCCGGAGACCCGCGATGACGGGCGGCCCGGAGCGGGAAGTGGCCACGGCGGCACTGCGCTGGACGGCGGCCAGACGGGACGACTTCGCGTTGCCGCCCGACATCCTCGCGCCGGACACCGACGTCAACCGCACGCTCAAACCCCTCGGCGAGCTGGCCCAGTTGAGCGGTTCGATCCTGCGGCACACCGCGCCGGACGACGAACGGCACCGGCTGGCCCGGGAGTCGGTGGACTGGGCATGGGAGCAGACCGCGCGCGGCGCGCTCTTCGCCGACCTGCTGCGCTGCGAGCCGTTCGCCACCTACCCGCTGGAGATCTACGCCGCGTTCGCCGCGGTCGGCCTGTGCCATCCGCGGGTACAGGACTTCTGCGCGACGATGACCCGCACCCGCGGCTGGCGGCTGCTGGAACAGCCCCCCAACCGGCGGCTGGGGGTGCTCAACTGCGAGGCGCGCACCGGGTTCGTGCCGCACGACGCCGCACCGGTCGTGCTGCGCCGCACCTGGCTCGGCGGACTGCCGGAGCCGTGGACGTTCGAACACGCCTCGGGTTACGCGCTGACCCACACCGTCTTCCACCTGACCGACTGGGGCCGGGCGCCGCAGCGGGTGCCGCCGGACCTGGCGCGGTACCTGACGGTGTGGCTGCCCGCCTGGCTGGACGGCTGTCTGGAGCAGGAGCAGTGGGATCTGGCCTGCGAACTGCTGGCGGTGGCCGCCAGCGTGCCCGGTCCGGGGCCGCGGGACGCCTCGCGGGCGGCGTGGGAGCGGATCGCGGCGGTGCAGCGCCCGGACGGCGCCGTGCCGGAGGCCGGTGCGACCGCCCCGGCCATGGCGGACGGCCGCACGTTCTGGAACTGCTACCACTCCACCCTGGTCGCCGCGTTCGCCGCCACCCTGGCCACCTTCCGGCTCGCGGAGTGCGCACCGCCTGCGGCCGGCGGCGGCTCGCGGCCGGTGCCGGCGGGCGGCGACACGATCGGAGAACCGGTATGAGGGACGTTCGACTCACCCACGACGTGGGGCTGAAGGCGCTGACCTGGCTGCACGCGCACCGCGACGGCTTCCGGCTGGAGCCGGCGGCCGAGGCGGGCGGCTCGTTCCTGGAACGCTTCAAGCCGGTCGGTGAACTCGCCCTGATCTGCAAGGTGTTGTTCCGCGAGGGGGTGGCCGGCTCCCGGCAGGCCGAGCTGGCCCGGCAGTTGCTGGACCACGCCTGGCGCGAGGTGCTGGACGGCGGGCGGGCCCTGGTGGTCGGCCAGCGCCGCGAACCGCTGTCGCCGGTGCCGTTCGAGACGTACGTGCCGTTCCGGGAACTGGGCTACGGCGAACCGGAGTTGGAGCGGGCCATTCGGATCAACCACCGTCTGGGCAGCTGGGCGGCGCTGGAGGTGTCGCCGGTGCGCCGGCTGGGCGTGTGCACCTTCGAGCGCCGCTACGGCATGACGCCGTCCACCCCGCTGCCGGAGGCCGCAGCCCGCACCTGGCTGGCCCGTACCCCCGAACCGTGGACCGTCGAGGGCCACATCGGCTACGACATCACGCACACCGTCTTCCACCTCACCGACTGGGGCGAAAGCCCGCGGGGGCTACCGGACGAGGTCGCGGACTACCTGGCGCTGTGGCTGCCGGTGTGGCTGGACGACTGGACCGACCTGCGCCGCTGGGACCTGCTGGGCGAACTGCTCGTGGTCGACGCCTGCCTGCCGTACCCGTCACTGGACGAGGCGGCCTGGACCGCGCTCGCCGGTGCCCAGTCGCCGGACGGCTCCATGCCGGTCTCCGGCGCCGACGGCGAAGCGGCCGGCGGGAGCGACGGAGGCAACGAGGCGTTCGACCTGCTCTACCATCCGACGCTGGTCGCCGCGTTCGCCTCGGCGCTGGCCACTTCGCGGGCGATGTCCGGTCTGGCCCCGGAACGCGCGTGACCGGCGACCGGCTGGCTGAGGCGGTCGCCGCGGTCGACGCGCCGGACGTGGTCTTCGCGCTGTCCCGCGACGGCCGGCGCTCGGTGCGCTGCGGCGGGTCGGGTCCGGCGCCGTGCGTGCCGCGCGACGAACTGCGGTACGAGGCGGGGTCGGCCTCGAAGTCCTTCACCGCCTTGCTGCTGACCTCGCTGTCGGCGGCCGGGGTGGTCCACGGGCGCGATCCGGCACTGGCCCACCTGGCGCCGGGCCGGCCGGCCGGCGGCGGCCCGGTGCGGCTGGTCCATCTGATGACGCACACCTCCGGCCTGCCCGCGCTGCCCGCCGACCTCTACCCGCGGGCGGTGCCGCGGTGGTCCAGCAACCCCTTCCAGCGCTACGGCCCGGACCGCGTGGTGGCCGCCTTCCTGCGGGCCCGGCCCCGGCACCGGCCGGGCGGTCACTGGCGGTACTCCAACTTCGGGGTCTCGGTGCTCGGCCACGCGCTGTCAGCGGCGGCCGGGGCGCCCTGGCAGGAGCTGATGACGCGCCGGCTGCTGGGACCGCTGGGGCTGGCGCACACCTCGACGCTGGCGACGCCCGGTGCCGACGCGGCCGGCCACCGCAAGGACGGGGTCACCCCGACTCCCCCACTGGACGTCGGGGGCTTCCTGGCGGCCGGCGCGATCCGCGCCACGCCGCACGACCTGCTGACGTTCCTGGAGGCCCACCTGGAACCGGAACGGGTGCCGGACGCCCTGACGCGGCAGGCGCTGACCCTGATGCGCCGTCCGGTGCTGCGCCGCGGGCACGGGCACCGGCACACCCACAGCCTGGGCTGGTTCGTCCATCCCACCGGGAGCGGTCCGGCCTACTTCCACGCCGGAGCGACCAGTGGCCAGCAGGCGTTCCTGGGCTTCCGGCCGGGCACCGGCACCGCGGTCGTCGCCGTCGCCACCCGGCGCTTCCGGCGCGGCGACGGCTTCGTGGCCGCCGCCTACGCCCTGCTGACCGACGACGAGCCGGACGGCGGCCGGTACCGCTGAATCGCTGGCGCGGGTCCGTCGCACGGCTGCGGCGGGACCGCCGCGGACGACGGGTCCGCATGGGCCCGACCCCGATCACCGGCAACAACAGCGCCCCCAGCCGGAGCGACGCCAACAGAACGTCACCCCGTCCGCCCCCTCCCCCGGAGGACGTCCCTCCGTCCAACGGCGTCCAGAAGCAACCGTTCTGAGTCGATAACACCTACGCCAAAGCCCTCACCCACGTCTACCCCGAACAGCATCGACCGGGTCCGCCGCCCCGGCACCCAGCGGCGCTTCCGCTGCCCGGCCGCGCCCCCTCACCTGCGCGGCGCACAACGCCCCGCCGACGCGTCCCGTGTCCCGCGACGCCCCGCCACCGCGTCCCGGCCGCCGGATTCCCGGAGGCGGACCGGCGACGCCGCGGGGTACCGTGTCGGACGCCGCTAGGGTGGAACGATCCGCTGGATGCGTGGGGGCCGCATCCTCGTGCGCACGACCGCCGGGGCACTCGTGCGCACGGCTACCGGGGCGAACACGTCGCACAAGTGCCCGCGCGTGCACCGGAATCCGCGCGTGACGTGCCGTTGACGCGCAGCAGGCTCGACGGCCTGCCCGGAACGGCTACTGTGTGCGGCTCGCGATGACCCGTTGCGCGTGGCTGTCGCCCCCGGCGTGCGGTGCCGGACTTCCCACGGGATCACAACGCGGCCCGGCGCCACCGGCGTTCGTCGTCGGGGACGGCGCACCGTTGCAGGAGTGGAACGAGCGAGGAACGGAACGGACCATGTCAGATGTGAAACACCTGGAGTCGATCGACGACATCGGCCAGAACGCCTGGGACGGACTGGTGCCGGGCAGCCGCTTCTACCAGAGCCACGCCTGGCTGCGGGGACAGGAACGGCCCGACTTCGCCACCGCCGGCTACGTCACGGTCATGAACGACGGCGCTCTCGCCGCCGCGACCCCCTACTACGACTTCCCGGCGCGGACCGCCCCGCCGCTGCCCGACGTCGCCCAGGGGTACCGGGTGCTCAGAGTGGGCACCCGCACCGGAAACCACAACGAGTTCCTCGTGTCGGAAAACCCCGGACGCGAGTCGGAAAACCCCGGACGCGTGTCGGAAGACCCGGAGAAGGCCCGGGAGTTGCTCGGCGACCTGGTCGCCGGGGTCGCGGAGAAGGCCGCGGACCTGGGGTGCGACGCGCTGCTCTTCGACTGCCTCACCACCGACAGCCTCCGCCGGCTGGCGGGGCTGTATCCGGTGCAGGCCCAACTGCGCGCCGCCGAGGCCGTGTTGCGCAACGACGGCGGCACCTTCGCGTCGTACCGGGGGATGCTCGGCCGCAACGCCGTCAAGCGCGACTACGAGATACGCCGGTTCGAGAACTCCGGGCTGCGGATGGAGACGGCGCCGCTCTCCGAGTGCGTCGACGAGTTCGCGCCGCTGGTGGGTCAGACCATGGACCGCTACAGCGCCTCCCTCGACCCCGCGGAGATCCACGCCTTCCTCAGCGTGCAGGCGCGTTGCCTGGACGGCCTGAGCACGGTGTTCCGCTGCGTCGACGAAGAGGGGCGGCTGGTCGGCGGCAACCTCTGCTTCGCCTGGCGCGACACGTTCTACGCGCGGGTGGCCGGCTTCGACTACACGCGGACCCGTAACGCCTTCGAGTACTTCAACGCCGTGTACTACGCCCCGTTGCGGCACATGGAGGGCGCGGGGATGACCTCCTTGCACCTGGGGCTCTCCGCCCTGGAGGCGAAGGTGCGCCGCGGGGCGTCGGTGTGCCCGCTCTGGGCCGCCGTCGTACCGCTCCCGCTCACCGCGAACGCCGGGCTGCGGCGCGACGTGGCGGCGGACCGGAAGCTGGCCGACGCGCTGATGACCGAGGCCGGCGGCGGCACGGACCCCGAGGAGTGGGATCTGGCGTCGATCGGACCACTGTAGGGGGCGCGTACAGCACCGGGCGGACTTCCGGTGCGCAGCGGTCCGGCAGCGGATTTCCGTTCACCGCCCCATGGGTGCCCGAAACACCGGTGCGGCGCGGGAGGGAATGAACGCCGTCAGCTTGCCGTCCGACAATCCGGTCGGCCGGAACAGCGTATCGACATGCCGCGGGGTGAATATCCGGCGAAGGCCATCGCCGGTGCGCCGGAGACATCGCGGGCCCGGGTCCGGCCGGCCGGGACGCGCGGGCCGTTCCCGCAGTTCACCGGCCCACTGGGGAAAAATACCGACCTCCCCGGCGATGGGTTCCGCAGGACGGATCGCCCGCCGCCTCTATCGCATCGAAGACGTCCATCGTTTATCGCTTTGAAAACGTCCATCGTTCCGGAGCCGTTATCGCTCTGCCACCGCTGACCGTTCCGTAAAGGCCGCCGAGCGGTCACGGAAACGCGTTGGCGGCGTATGTCATGACGTGCTAGGGTCCTACGCATTCTATTCACGAGATACCGGCCGGGGGGCGGCAGTGGAAGCATTCGACGGAGAAGTCCGTGATCTGCTGAAGGGCAATGCGAACTTTCGCAACGTCTGGATCGGGGAGACGGCGGCGCACTTCGGCGCCCAGCTGACGAACTTCCTGCTGCCGCTGATCGCGGTCACCCATCTCGCGGTGGACGGAACGGGCGTCGGACTGCTGTCCGCGGTCCAGTTCGTGCCCATCGTCGTCCTGTCGCTGCTCGCCGGGGTGATGGTCGACCGCCACCCGCCGCGCCGCACCCTGGTCATCAGCTGCCTCGCCCGGGGCGGAGCGCTCGCCCTGCTCGGCGTCTTCCAGGCCGCCGGCGGCCTGACCTTCACACAACTGGTGATCGCCGCGGCCGTCATCGGAACCGCCACCGTCTTCTACGAGGTGGCCTACCAGTCGACCCTCCCCAAGATCGTGCCGGTCGGCTCCATCACCACGGCCAACGGCCTCCACCAGGCCACGTATTCGATCAGCACCCTGGCCGGGCCCTCGGCGGCCGGCTTCCTCATCGGCAGGCTGGGGCTGTCGTCCGCCCTCGCGGTGACCGCCGCCCTCTTCGTGGGCGCCGCGATCAGCGGAGCGTTCCTGCGCGGCGTCGAGGCACCCCCGCAGCCGCGCGAGTCGGCGCTGCGGACCATCCGTTCCGGTCTGCGCTACACCTGGTCGCTGCGCCCGATCCGGGACCTGTGCGTCCAGGCCGGCCTGTCGAACCTGCACGAGCAGGCGTTCCTCACCGTCTTCCTGGTGTTCGCGGTCCGCGACCTGCACATGAGCGGCGCCACCGTGGGTGTGATCGTCGGCATCGGAAGCGCGGGTGCCCTGGCCGGCTCCCTCCTCGCATCGCGGCTGGCCGCCCGTTCGACCGTGGGCTTCATGCTGACCCTGGGGGTCGTCCTCGCCGCCGCCGGCCTGCTCCTCGTCCCGGTCGTCGCGCAGATCGGGATCTACGTCGTCGTACTCGCCTCCGTCGCCACCGTGGTGAACGGCTTCGGGGTGGCCCTGTTCAACGTGTTCGCGGTGAGCCTGCGCCAGGCCATCCCCCAGGAGAGCCAACTGGGAGCGGTGACCGCGAGCTACCGGCTGATCGCGCTCGGGACGCTGCCGCTCGGCGCCCTGCTCGGCGGCGTACTGTGCGACCTCATCTCGCCCCGCGGGGCGATCTGGGCGGTCGGCCTGTCCTACCTCGTCGTCTCCTTCTGGCTGATGTTCTCCCCGCTCCGGACGGCACGCACGCTGGAGGAGGCCCAGGAGCTCGGCCGTCCGGCCGGCCCCCGTGAGCCGGCGCCCGAGCCGAGCCGGACCTCAGCGTCCTGATCGCGGCTTCTGGTCGCCGTGCCTCCCGCGCGCATGGCATGGTTCCGTCCCCGGGCCAGCTGGGCCCCGAAGGCTGAACAAAGGAACGATCGATGACCCCGTCAACGGATGTGCTGATCTTCTCCAAGCGGTTCATCGGAGGAGTCCGTACCGTGGCGCAGATCCTCACGGAGTCCGGCAGGCGTCCCGTCCTGGTGTCGGACGAGCCGGCGGACGTCAATCGGGACGCGTGTGCCGCCCACATCGTGGTGGACTGGGACGCCGACGACCTCGAACAGCTCGTGAAGGCGGTGGACGCGGCGGGGGTGGTCCCGAGCGCGGTCGTCAACTTCGTCGAGCCGCTGATCGGTTGGCAGATCCGGGTGACGCGGCACTACGGGCTGCCCGGCGGGGAAGCGGGCAGGGAAATCCTGTTGAGCAAGGCGAAGGTGCGCGAGGAGATGCGCCGCCTCGGCCTTTCCGGCGTACGGTTCGCCGCCGGGCCGGTGGGGTCCCTGGACGCGCGGTGCGTCACCGGCTACCCCGTCATCGTCAAGCCGGCCCAGGACTCCGGATCGTCCCGGCTGGTACGTCGGGCCGACGACGCCGCGCAACTCGACGCGCACCTGCGGGAGATCGGCGAGTCCGCCGGCGCCGGGCTCCACGTCATCGTGGAGCAGTACGTGGAGGGAACGGAGTTCTCCATGGACGGTCCGGTGACGGCCGGCCGGTTCCACGCCCTGCTCGTCGTGGAGAAGACGGAGCACGACGAACGCCGCCACCACGATGCCGGCCTGCGGATCACGCCGCCGCCGTCGGAGCACGTCCGCCGCGGTGCCCAGGAGCTGGCGGGCAGGATCACCGCGCTGTGCGGCGGGTCGGAGATCACCAGCGGGTGGCTCCACGTCGAGGGGCGAGCGGCCCGTGACGGGTCCGTCGAACTCATCGAGATCAACCCGCGGCCGGGCGGCGGGCTCCACCGCGCCGCGACCATCCGCACCTGCGGAGTCGATCCCATCCACGCCTCGGTGCTGATGGCCCTCGGAGTGGACGAGCCCATGGACGGCGCGGCCGGTCTCGCGGACCGCACCCGGAGTGACGAGTTGCTCGCACTCCTGCCCTTCGAGGCGGACCGGACGGGGGTCCTGGTCAGCGCCACGCCCCTGGACGAACTCAAGCGCATTCCCGGGGTGGTGGACGGCTACCAGTTCGAGAACTTCCGGGTGACCTCGATGGACCAGGAGAACTTCTTCACCGAGACGCTCATCACCGCCGACAGCGTCGAAGGGCTCAGCGAGGTGGCACGCCGGGTCGAAGCCGCGTTCACCTTCACCTTCGAGTGACCTCGCGGGTCTCGCGGGTAAGGCGGGGCCCGGGGACGGCTCAGGGAGGACAAGCCGCCCCCGCACCGCCTGCACCGCCCGCACCGAAAGAACAAGCCCCTGCACCGCCCACCCCGAAATGGCCGCCCTCACCCAGAAAGCCCCCGCCGCGTCGCAATTGGCGAAACAGCGGAAAGCGACCGCACCGCATCTCGATTCCGACGATTGCCCGCCGAGTGGCGAAAGTTTCCCGCGCGTCAATTCGGACAAGCATCCCATCCCCATCGGCCGGTTTCTCGCGCGATACGAACCGCCGCCAACAGGCTCATAACACGAGCTATTTGACGGACGCCCGCTTTCCGGTCCACGTCCCCACGGGAACAGGGAATTAATCAATACTGTTGACATGCGCCGGATCCGCCCTGCTACTGTGCCCAGGAATTTTCCATATACCACCTCACCGCCAGGAGAATGAGACTAAAGATGGCTTATTCCAGGCGCTCCACTCCTCCGTGGATGAATGAGCGATGGCGCATCGGATGGGGCACCGGCCTGGTGTTCGTGACCTATGCGGGACTCATCGCCGCCCGGCCCACGTCGGCGCACGGCGGCGTGGGAGGACCGGTGGCGTTGCTGGCCCTGCTGGGCTACACGGTGGGCGCCATGCTCATCGTCTCCGGCGCCGTCGACCGCCTGCCTCCCACGACCGTGGCCCTCCTGCCGGTGGCCATCACGGTGGACATCGTGATGGGCAAGATCGTCTACTTCAGCGGACTTCCGCTTCAGCTCGACTCGATCGGCACCGTGCTGGTGGGAGTGGTCGCGGGACCGGCCGCCGGAGCCGCGACCGGGGCCCTCGCCAACGTCATCGTGGGCATGACGATCACGCCCGGGGCGCTGCCCTACGCGGTGACGGCGGCCGTGATCGGCTTCACGGCGGGCATGCTGGCGCGCCTGGGGCTGTTCCGGCGGCTGCCCACGGCGGTGCTCGCCGGCCTCGTGATCGGTGTGGTGGCCGGCGTCGTCTCCGCCCCCATCACCGCGTTCGTCTTCGGGAACGCCAGCGGATCGGTCGGCGAGTCCGCCGTGCTCGCCACGTTCCAGGCGTTCGGGAACGGGATGCTCAAGGCGGCCACCCTGCAAGGGCTGGTGGCGGACCCGCTGGACAAGGTTTTGACGGTGATCCTCGCGATGGCCATCCTGAAGGGCCTGCCACCGGGCTTCACCCACCGCTTCCCCTTCGTCCGGGACCACCGCGTCCTGTCACCGCGGGCCAATACCGTCAGGACCGCGAAGGCGTCCACGGTCGTGAAGGCGGGGTGAACTCGATGCGAGAAACAGTTCATGCGTCCGGCACGTCGCGCATTCACCGGCTCAACCCGGTCACCAAGCTCACGTTCGCGGTCGCCGTGACCGTCTGCGCTTTCGCCATGGTGGATTACCGCTGGCCCCTGCTGCTCTTCTGTGTGGTCGTCCTCCCCGCCGCGATCGCCGCCGGGGTGGTGCGGCGTTTCCTGCTCATGCTCGCGGCGCTGTGGGCCCCGGTGGCCGTGGCCGTCCTGCTCGTCCAGGGATTCTTCTTCCCCGGGGCCCACGACGTGATCGCCCGGCTCGGCCCGCTGAAACTGTCGTCGGAAGGCGTCTCCTTCGCCGTCCAGACGGCCCTGCACATCCTGGTCCTGATGGGCGGCTTCTTCCTCCTTCTGCTCACCACGCACGCCAGCGCCCTGATGAGTGCGCTGAGCGAGCGCAAGGTGTCGCCGAACGTCATCTACATCGTCTCGGCCGCCGTGCAGATCGTGCCGACGTTCAACCGCCGGGCCACCAGCATCCTGCACGCGCAGCAGGCACGCGGCCAGACGATCCACGGCCTGCGGGGGCGGATGCGGGCCCTGGCGCCGCTGATGGGCCCGCTGGTGCTGAGCGCCTTCATCGACGTGGGGGAACGCGCCGCCGCCATGGAGACCCGCGGCTTCGGCGCCACCCGGCGGCCCACGAATCTCACCGTGGTCGCCGATAGCGGGGCCCAACGGGGCCTGCGCGCGGCCATGTTGCTCTGCGCGCTCGTCTCGATCGTCGTCAACGTCTGGGGGGTCGTGCGGTGATCGAGGTCGAGAAGCTTTCCTTCAGCTACCCCACCGGTTCCCGGCCGGCGCTCGTCGACGTCAGCTTCGCCGTCCGGCCCGCCGAACTGTGCGCGGTGGTGGGCGGCGACGGAGCGGGCAAGAGCACGCTGGCGGGCGTGGTGAGCGGCACCGTTCCCCATCTCACCGGTGGTGACGTCGAGGGCTCGGTCCGGGTCAACGGCAGGACCCTCGCCGACGCCCCGCTGTCGGGCCTGGTGGGCGAGGTCGGCCTGGTCATGCAGAACCCGTTCAACCAGATCTCCGGCGCCCGCTTCTCCGTGCGCGAGGAACTGGCCTTCGGCCTGGAGAACCTAGGCGTTCCCCGCGACGAGATGGCCGAACGGGTCGACACCGTCATGCGGGAGCTCGGACTCGCCAAGGTGCGCGACCGGTCGCCGTACGAACTGTCGGGCGGCCAGCAGCAGTTGCTGGCCATCGGATCCGTGCTGGTCATGCGCCCCGGCGTCATGGTGCTGGACGAACCCACCTCGCAGCTGGACTCGGCCGGCTGCGACCTGGTCTTCGCGGCGCTGGACACCCTCAAGGAGCAGGGGATCACCACCTTGTTGATCGAACACCGCATGGAGCGCCTGGCGCGCGAGGCCGACCGCGTCCTCGTACTCGAACACGGGACGATCGTGGCGGACGGCACGCCCGGCGAGGTGCTGGCCGACGAGCGGCTGGAGAAGTGGGGTGTCGCGCCCCTGCGTTACACCGTGGCCGCACGCCGGGCCGCGGCACGACAGCTCTGGCCGGCCGGAAAGCCGCTGCCGGTCACGCTCGACGCCGCCGTCGAAGGGTTCGGCGGAACGGTGGAATCCTTCGACGGCGGAGGCCCGCGATGATCCTGCGCATCGACTCCCTGACATTCCGCTACCCCAACGGCACCACGGCCCTGGACGGCGTGTCCTTCGGCGTCGAGGCGGGCGAACGGGTGGCGCTCGTCGGCCCCAACGGCGCGGGCAAGAGCACGCTGGCGCGTCATCTCATCGGCATCGAGCGCCCGGCGTCCGGCACCATCGAGATCGACGGCCGGCGGACCGACGGGCTCGCCATCGCCGAACTCGCCCGCACGGTGGGCTTCGTCTTCCAGAACCCGGACGACCAGCTGCACGCGTCCAGCGTCGCCAAGGAGGTGGGGTTCGGGCCGCGCAACCTGCGCTTCGCGCCCGACCGCCGCAAGGAGCTGGTGGAGTCCGCGCTGCGCAGGACCGGGCTGACGGACCTCGTCGACGCCCACCCGCACCACCTGTCGCTCGGCGAACGCAAACGCGTCGCGCTGGCATCCGTACTGGCCATGGACACGCCGGTCGTGGTGCTCGACGAGCCGACCACCGGCCAGGACCACCGGTCGGTCGCGCTGCTGGGGAACCTGGTCGACGAACTGGCCGCCGAGGGCCGGACCGTGCTCGCCGTCACCCACGACATGGACTTCTGCGCGGAGCACTTCGACCGGGTGATCGCCCTGGAGGACGGCCGCATCGTCGCGGACGGCCCCGTCGAGCACTGGCTGGCCCGGGCGTCCCGGCCCACCGGCCACGCGTTCGAACTCCCCCAGCTGACCCGGCTGGGCCGCCGCCTGGGCTGGCAGACCCCGGTGGCGACCGTGGAGGGGTTCCTGGACCGCCTGACCTCCGACGCCCACGACACGGCGGAGGCGCCGGCGGGGCCGTGAGGGTGTGAGGGCGCGGCGGGGGCGTCCGCTCCAGGACGGCGCGGCAGCCGTCGGGAACGGAGCCGGCCGCCGAGCGGAACCGTCGCCGCGTCTGCGAAGTCCGGGAGGCGGTCGGGGCGAGCGCGCGGAGGAGTAGCACGACGCCGAGGGAGCTTCCGCGTCGTGGGTGCTTCGGCACCGTGGGCGGCGGGTTCATCGGCGATGCGAAGTCGAGGGTGATGCCGACGCCGGGCGCTGGCGTTGGCCCCGGCAGGTCGGTGTGCGGCTTGACCAGCTCGCCGCCGCACCGACCCCCGCCTGTGCAAGCGGCCGGGCACGTGATCCGGAGGTTCACACCCCGGCGTCCGGCGGGAGGTTGCTCTGGCGCTGGATGGCCCGCCCGGTGCTGCGCCACCACCAGGTGGGTGACGTCCGGGAGACGCCGGCCGTGAGTGTGGCCCCGTCGGCGTCGTCGGGCAAGGGGCCGCGCTGGAAGGCGGCTGGGCCGGGCCATACGTCGACGGGCTCGTCGGGCTCGGCCACCGCGGCTTCGGCACGGCCCGCCGCCGGCAACCGCATGCTGCACTCACCCGCCGGTGGCACGGCCCCGCACCTCCTCCAGATTCGCCCTGGCGATGCCCTCACTGTGCTGGTCGCCGGTCTCGCGGCAGATGTCGCGGGCGCGGGTGTGGGCGGTGATGGCGTCGTCAAACCGGCCCACCTCCTGCAAGGCGAGGCCGAGGTTGCCCCACGCACTGCCCTCGCCGTGCCGGTCGCCGGTCTCGCGGCAGATGTCCAGGTCCTGTTGGTGGGCGGTGATGGCCTCGTCGAACCGGCCCACCTTCCGCAGGGCGAGGCCGAGGTTGTTCCACGCCCTGCCTTCGCCGTGTCGGTCGCCGGTCTCGCGGCAGATGTCCAGGTCCTGTTGGTGGGCAGTGATGGCGTCGTCGAACCGGCGCACCTCCTGCAGGGCGTTGCCGAGGTTGTTCCACGCCCTGCCCTCGCCGTGCCGGTCGCCGGTCTCGCGGTGCATGTCACGGGCGTGGGTGTGGGCGGTGATGGCGTCGTCAAACCGGCCCACCTCCTGCAGGGCGTTGCCGAGGTTGTTCCACGCACTGCCCTCGCCGTGCCGGTCGCCGGTCTCGCGGTGCATGTCACGGGCGTGGGTGTGGGCGGTGATGGCATCGTCGAACCGGCCCACCTTCCGCAGGGCGAGGCCGAGGTTGTTCCACGCACTGCCCTCGCCGTGCCGGTCGCCGGTCTCGCGGAAGATGTCGCGGGCGTGGGTGCAGGCGGTGATGGCATCGTCAAACCGGCCCACCTCCCGCAGGGCGAGGCCGAGGTTGTTCCACGCCGTGCCTTCGCCGTGTCGGTCGCCGGTCTCGCGGCAGATGTCCAGGTCCTGTTGGTGGGCGGTGATGGCCTCGTCGAACCGGCCCACCTTCCGCAGGGCGAGGCCGAGGTTGTTCCACGCCCTGCCTTCGCCGTGTCGGTCGCCGGTCTCGCGGCAGATGTCCAGGTCCTGTTGGTGGGCGTCGATGGCCTCGTCGAACCGGCGCACCTCCCGCAGGGCGAGGCCAAGGTTGCCCCACGCCATGCCTTCGCGGTGCCGGTCGCCGGTCTCGCGGTGGGCGGTGCGGGTTTGGTTGGCGAGGGTGATGATGTCGTCGAAGCGGCGTCGGAGGTCGAAGTACTGGTACAGGGCGAAGGTCATGTCGGTGTGGGCGGGGTGGTTGTGGGGGGCGGTGGTGGCGGCTGCGGTGAGGTTGGCGTGTTCGGCGTCCAGCCACTCCAGTGCCCGCCGGCGGTCGGTGAATGCCGGTGAGCGCGGTGTCTGCGGCAGGCGGGACAGGTGGGTGTCGGCCGCTTCGGCGGTGGCCAGGTAGTGGTCCAGCAGGCGGGTGTGTGCGGTGTCGCGGTGGTCTTCGTCGGCTTGGGTGCGGCCGTGGTGGTCCGCGTGGAGGCGCAGCAGGTCGTGCATGCGCCACCGTGGCCATACCCCGGGCTCGACCAGGTGGGCGCGGGCCAGATCGGTCAGCAGTACCTCGACCGTGGCCTGGTCGGCGTCCAGGAGGTGGGCGGCGGTCTCGGTGGACAGGTCCGGGCCGGGGTTGAGCGGGAGGAGGCGGAAGAGTCTGGCCTGGTCGGGGGTGAGGTTGGCGTAGGACAGGTCGAATGCGGCCTGTACGGCGCGGTCGGCGCGGGTCAGGAGTTGCAGGCGGGTGTGTCCGTCGGCCAGGGCGTCCGCCATGGAGGCCAGGGGGCGTTGCGGGGTGTCGGCGAGGAGGGCGGCGATGACGTGGAGGGCGAGGGGGAGGTGGCCGCACAGGTCGGCGATGCGGGCGGCGGCGTCGGGGTCGTCGTCGACGCGGGTGTCGCCGGTGCGGGCCCGGTGGAGTTCCTGGCGGATGAGGTCGACCGAGGCGTGCGCGTCGAGGGTGTCGAGGGTGTGCAGGCGGGCGCCGATGTCGAGGGAGTGCCGGGAGGTGACCAGAACCGCGGTGGCGTCGTCGCCGGGCAGCAGGGGGCGGACCTGCTCTTCGCTGCCGGCATTGTCGATCACCAGCAGGGTGCGTCGGCCGTGTGCGGCGCGGTCGGCCAGGACCGTGCGCAACAGAGCCGAGCGGGCGGGGGCGTCGGCCGGTATCTCCTCGGGCGGTGTGCCCAGGGCGCGCAGGAAGGTGTCCAGGACGGCTTCGGCGCTGGTGCGGCGCTCGGGGGTGGGGTCGTAGCCGTTGAGGTCGGCGAACAGGACCCCGCCGGGAAACCAGCCGGGCCGGGCCAGGGCGCGCTCCGCGGTTTGCAGGGCCAGCTCGGTCTTGCCGACCCCGCCCATCCCGGCCACCGCCTGCACCAGCACGGGGACCCGCGGAGTACCGGTCGCGCCGGCGTCGGTGCGGGTGCGGGGGGCCAGGTCGTCCAGGAGGGCGCGGACGTCGTCCTCGCGGCCGGTGAACGTCGCCGAACGCACCGGCAGCCCCGCCGCACCCTGCACGGGCGAGGACGCGGCCGGTCCGGCCGGCGGTCGGTGCCCGGCATCGCGGCCGTCGGCCCCGGAGGTTCCGGTCGACGGTTCGGAGCGGAACGTGACGTTCACCGTGTGGCCCTGGATGACGGGGGCGTGCTGCCGGCCGCCGCTGATCGCGTTGCCCACCGTCACCGGCGGCTGCGGCGCCCCGGGCGCGGGCCGGGACCCGACAGCGCCGGCCGGTAAGCCACCGCAGACCTCCGAGGTCTCTGCGGTGCCGGGCGGGTCCGGTGCCGCGGCGGTCTCGCGCAGCAGGCGGCGCAGCGTGGTGAAGGTGCGGTGCTCCGCGCCGACCGCCCGAAGGATGCCGAAGTGGTCGCCGGGCAGTGCCGCGGTGTCGCGGAACACCGACTGGGCGGAGGCCATCGGGACCACACCGTCGCTGTCACCGGCATAGACGGAGAACGGGATCGGACACGTGCGGTCGGTGACCCGGGCGGCGTGGACGACATCGTGCAGCACCCTGCGCCGGGTCTCGGTGACCTGCTCGTTCAGTGGCCGCAGCTCGCTCTCCTGCGGATGCCGCCGCCCGAATATGCCCTGGCGCAGCGACAGGAACAGCTGCGAGCCGTCGTTGGGGCAGGCCAGCATCACCACCCGGCCGATCCGGGCCAGCTCCCGCCCGTTGCCGTCGGAGAGCATCCGCGCCAAGTGGCGCTGCACGATCAGCCCGCCCATGCTGTGCGAGACCAGCACCACCCGGGGGAAGCCGCCGGCCTCGGTCCGCAGGAACTCCCGCAGGCTGTCCGCCGCGGCACTGATGCTCGTCCACGTCCTCAGCGGGTGGTACCGCGTAAGACCGGTCGCATACGAGAACGGCAGCGTCGTGACGAACTTCAGCTCATCGTCCTCGCCGATCCGGTCCCGCACGTGCTGCCACGTCTCCGGCCCGGATCTGAACCCGTGGACCAGCACCACACCCAGCCCGTCGACGGCCATCCGCAAGACCCTCCCGCCGCACAACTACCCGAACTTCACAGCGTAGTTCCCCAGCCGGCCGAGCCCCTGGCCCGCTCGAACATCAGAACCGTGTAGGCCAGTACGCAGGTGTACCCCAGCACAGCACCCCATCCGACTCCCCCAGAATGAACCGGTGCGGCAAGCGGCAGGAGCATGAATCGTCTCCTTGCCAGGAGAATGACGGGCGCCGGTTGTACGCCACTACGGGGGCCCCGTTGCCCCCGACATCGACGTCGCCGTTTCCGGGGTTGCCGTGCCGCCCATGACGTCGGCCGCGTCGATCCAATGCTGGGACGCCGCCGGAACGACCCTGCCAAGTAGCAGCGTTTCATGGCCTGTTGAAGGCAAGGAAGGCACACGGGCGGGTGATGCCCGGATCGAAAACGCAACGCACCCCGATCGCGGAGACCATGGCGGTCGGACAGTTCCCCGAGGTCCGGCGGACGCCGCTCGACTCCCTGACGATCCTGCTGCTCTGCCCGGCGAAGATCTCGACCACCTTCCCCCGCGTACGAGCGGCCGCATCCGGCCCATGAACGCCACCGGCTCCGGCCCGCGCGGAGTGTCCGCGCGGGCCGGAGCCGTTCTGCATGGGGGTGGTCAACTCACGGTGTACGCGCGGTAGATCGTCTGTGTGGAGGCCACGCCCTTGGTGTCCGTGACCACCGTGCGCAGCGCGACCGCCCCGGCGGCGGACGGCTCCTTCACGTCGGCCAGCCAGTGGGCGCCGCTCCTGCGCGCCGACACGGCGTGCCACGTTTTGCCGCTGTCGAACGAGGCGTACACCGCGACGGACTTGGCCGTCTCGGCGGCGTACTTCTCGCCGTAGCCGTCCTTGCGGGTCAGGTAGACCGTGACCGGTGTGGTGGTGCCGGGCGACGCGGCGTTGTGGCGGTCCAGCCCGGTCGGGTAGAGCCGGGTGATGTACCCCTGCTCCACCTGGTGGTGGGCGGGGTTGGCGTAGAAGTGCCAGTCGAGCGAGACCGTGCTGGACAGGTTGGCGGCGCGGACCCGGGTGGCCACCACCTTCAGCACGTACCAGCCCGTCGCCGTGATGTGCTCGGAGAAGGTCGGGTACGCCTCGCTCCCCGTGGTGAGCTTCTGCGTCTTGAGTGTCCTGCCGTCGCGGCTCAGCGTCACCGTGTCGTACGTCGACGGGGACTCGCCGGTGCCGCCGACCGCGTCCGCGATCGTGTTGTACGGCGTGTAGGTGACCGCTCGGCCCTCGACGTACGGCAGACCCTCGGTCGGGCCGAACACCGCGCGCTGGAACGTCTCGTCGTACGTCCTGCCGCCCGCGTACACGTGGTCGCCGGTGAACGCGCCTCCCACGTCGTCGCTGCCGCTGAACTCGTCGGTGCGCGCCTCCCACGTACCGGGCGAGACGTAGGCGTCCACGGCGTAGCCCGGCGCGTCCTCCTCGTAGGCCGGACCCCACATGTCGGTCTCGCAGCTGAGGTTGCCGGGCGGCGTCGGCTGGAACTCGAACGACGTCTGCCCGCCGACCGACTCACCGCTGCGGACCATCACGCTGACGTGCGCGAGTTTCGCCCTGCTGTAGGCGTACGACACACTGGCCGGCATTCCGGTCGTCTGCCCGCTCAGGTAGTACTCCGCGCCCGTGCCGGCCGCCGGCTGGTCCAGGTAGGTCGCCATCCAGGCGAACTGGAGCGCGTTGGAGGAGTTGGGGATCTCGTACATCCCCTGCGGCGTGTTGATGGCGAGCGCCTCCTCCAAGGTGTCGTCCTTGGCGCACACCCCGGCCAGGATCTGCCCCTGGTAGTCCGAGGCGCTCCCCGCCTCGCCGCTCAGCGACGCCTTGACCTGCTTGCCCTGGCGCGCGTCGAACGTCAGCGTCGTCCCCGACGCCACGGTGATCTGCCGCCCCGCCAGCGTGTCCGTCATCCCCATGACACCCGGCGCGCTGTCCGGCGTCTCGATGTCCGCCGTCACGATGTACGTCCCGGTCGGCAGCGACGTCTTCACGCCGCTCTTGACCGTCTTCACGGCCTGGCTGCGCGTGTTGTACAACTGCACGTCGGCCTTGACCTTCGCGCCGTTCCGCCCGATCGTCGTCACCGTCAGCGACCCGGTGGCCGCCTGGGCCTGCGCGGCCGGCAACGTGGCCAGCGCGGGCCCGAGCGCGAGTGTGGCGACAGCGAGCATGAGCGGTCTTCGCCGCATGAGTTCCCCCCCGGGAATACGATAGGTGTGGAGAAATCGTAATCCCGGCCATGCAGCCTGTGAACGCGGGGTGTTGGTCCGGCACCGGCTCGGTCCGGCACCGGCGAAGAGCTCCGCGCCGGCGGCGGCCCGGCGAGTGACGCGGATGCCGTGCCGGCGAACGTGACGCGGATGACGCGTAGGCGCCCGTGAACGGCGCGGCCGGTGGCGGGGTCGCCCGGTGGCCGACGGAGCGTCACCTCACGGTGCGTCGTCCCCCGCGGTGCGTCACCCCCTGCGGTGCATCGTCCCCCCGCGGTGCGTCACCCCCCGCGGTGCGTCATCCCCGGAGCCGCGTCACCCTCCGCGGTGCCGGGGCCGATGCCGATGCCGGGACCCACCCGGCGCATCTCCTGGGCAGGAGGCCGCGGGCCGGTAAGAATGGACCCGTGCCAGACGAGGTAGACATCGCTCCCCAGCGCACCCGCAACCGCTGGGGCGAGGGTGAGCGGCTGCGGGTCGAGATCCTCGACGCGGCGAGCCAGTTGCTGTCCGAGCTCGGCGCCGCGGACGGGCTGACCATCCGCGGGGTCGCCCGGGGCGTGGGCATCGCACCGGCCAGCATCTACCGGCACTTCACCGACCGCGCCGCGCTGGTGCGCGGGCTCCTGGAGCACGAGTTCGCCCGCCTGCGGTCGCTGATGCTGACCGCCGACGAGCACTGCGACCCCGAGGACGTCGTCGGGCGGGTGCGCGCGCAGATGCACGCCTACTGCGCGTTCGCCGTCGCCCACCCCGGCCACTACCGGCTGATGCTCAGCAACGGCGCCAGCCGCCCCGGGCCCGAGGAGCGCCCCGAGGGTCCGCTGATGGAGGTGGTCGAGACCCTCGTCGCCGCCTTCACGCGCTGCGCCGAAGCCGGCCACGAGCTGCGCGTGCCCGGCCGGCGGGCCGCGGAGATCGTCTTCGTCGGCGCGCACGGGCACGTCGCGCTGGTGCACAGCCTGCCGAGCAGGACCGGCGCCCAGAACATCAAGGCGTTCGTCGACGACCTCATCGCACTGGTCTTCGTCTGAGCCCCACCACCTGAGTGATGTCCTCCCGGCCCGGCGGCGAAAGCCCGGGCCGCCCCCAACCACGCCCGCGACGCGGCCCGCAACGCACCGGCCCGCCGGATCGGCACGCGGCGGGGACTCGCGGGCCCGGGACGCTGGCCCCCGGGGCCTGGAGCAGCCGGCGGGCCCGCACCGTCGCTCCGGTGAACTCCCGTGTGGCGAGGGCACGTTGCGGCCGCCGTTCTCAGGACCTGTCGTGGCTCGATCCGGCCACGCCCTCCTGACACCTGGTCATCGAACGACCTAACATTTGTTCGCCAAGTGTGTGAACAATCGTTTGGTAGCTGACAGTGACGTTTGGAGATGTCATGACGGAGACCCTGTCCGGTGCACCCGCCTTCCCCATGCCCCGTGCCGACCGCTGCCCGTTCGACCCGCCGCCCGCGCTGGGCGGCCTCCAGCAGAACGAGCCGATCTCGCGCGTGGAGCTGTGGGACGGCAGCACCCCGTGGCTGCTCACCCGCTACGAGGACATCCGGGCCGCACTCGGCGACCCGCGGGTGAGCGTCGACAACAGCCTGCCGGGGTACCCGCACGCCACGGCGGCGACGGCCGCCCGGAGCAAGGTCTCCAGAGCGTTCATCAACATGGACGACCCGGAGCACTCCGCCCAGCGCCGCCTGCTGACCTCGAACTTCATGATCAAGAAGATGGAGGCACTGCGGCCGCGCGTCCAGCGGATCGTGGACGAGCTGATCGACGACCTGCTCGCCGGGCCGAAGCCCGCGGACCTCGTCGCGGCGTTCGCGCTGCCGGTGCCGTCGCTGGTCATCTGCGAACTGCTGGGCGTGCCCTACGCCGACCGTGACCTCTTCCACCGCATCAGCAGGACGATCATCGCGCGCGACTCCACTCCGGCCGAAGCGGTGTCGGCCACCGAGGAGATGCTCGGCTACCTGGGCGACCTCGCCGAGCAGAAGAACAGCGACCCCGGCGACGACCTGCTCAGCCAACTCGTCGTCGAGCAGATGCGTACCGGTGCGATGACCGCCCGGCAGATCGCCGGCATGGGGCAGTTGCTGCTCATCGCCGGCCACGAGACGACCGCCAACATGATCGCCCTGGGCACGGTCGCGCTGCTGGAGCGCCCGGACCAGCTGGCGCAGATCCGCGACGGCGACGACCCCGCCCTGGTCGCCAACGCCGTCGAGGAACTGCTGCGTTACCTCAACATCGTGCATGCCGGTCTGCGCCGGGTCGCGCTGGCGGACATCGAGATCGGCGGGCGGACGATACGCGAGGGCGAGGGCATCGTCGCCGCCCTGTCCGTCGCCAACCGCGACGAGGCCCACTTCCCCGACGCCGACGACCTCGACGTCCGCCGCAAGGCACGCCACCACGTCGCCTTCGGCTTCGGCATCCACCAGTGCCTCGGCCAGCCGCTCGCCCGGGTCGAACTCCAGGTGGTCTACAGCACCTTGTACCGCCGCATCCCCACGCTCGCGCTGGCGGAACCGCTGTCCGACGTCAGGTTCAAGCACGACATGCTCGTGTACGGGGTGCACGAACTCCCCGTCACCTGGTGAGCGCGGGGCGCGGGTACGGGATCGCCCGGGCAGGCGTCGCGGATGCGTCCGTACCGGGATGCCGTCCGCACCGGGACGTCGTCCGTACCGCGGTGTCGTCCGCACCGGGACGTCGTCCACACCGACGAAAGGAGCCGGCATGACAGCCGAGCCGTTCGAAGTCAGCGTCACCGAAGCCGACATCGCGGACCTGCGGGAACGCCTGCGCCGCACCCGGTGGCCGGAGGCGGAGACGGTGGCGGACTGGTCGCAGGGGGTGCCGCTGGCCTACGCGCGGGAGCTGTGCCGCAGTTGGGCCGAGGAGTACGACTTCGGGTTCGCGGACCGGCTCAACGCGTTCCCGCAGTACCGCGACACCGTTGACGGGCTGGGGATCCACTTCCTGCACGTCCGTTCACCGGAGCCCGACGCGTTTCCGCTGGTGGTCACGCACGGGTGGCCGGGGTCGGTGCTCGAATTCCTGGACGTCCTGGGGCCGTTGACCGACCCGCGCGCCCACGGCGGTGACCCGGCCGACGCGTTCCACGTCGTGGCCCCGTCGCTGCCGGGGTACGGGTGGAGCGACAAGCCGTCGGCCACCGGCTGGGGCATCGAGCGCACGGCGCGGGCGTGGGACCGGCTCATGGTCTCGTTGGGCTACGGGCGCTACGGCGCGCAGGGCGGCGACTGGGGTTCGGCGGTGTCCGGCGCGCTCGGTGAGGTGGCCCCGGAACGGGTCGCCGGTCTGCACGTGAACCTGGCGAGTGCGCCGCTGGGCGCCTTCGACGACCCGACGCCGCAGGAACGGGCCGCGCGCGAGGCCACCGAGGAGTTCCGGCGCACCGGCCGCGGCTACTCCGGCCAGCAGTCCACCCGGCCGCAGACGCTGGGCTACGGCCTCACCGACTCACCGGCCGGCCAGGCCGCGTGGATCGCCGAGAAGTTCTGGGCCTGGACCGACAACGACGGCCACCCCGAGGACGCGCTGTCACGGCAGCAGATCCTCGACGCCGTCTCGGTCTACTGGTTCACCGCGTCGGCCACGTCGTCGGCACGGCTGTACTGGGAGGGCCGCTTCGGCGAGAAGGTCACCGCGCCGTCGGGAATCTCGGTGTACCCGCGCGAGATCACCCGCCCGTCCCGGCGCGAGGCCGAACTGCGCTTCACCGACCTGCGCTGGTTCGAGGAACTGCCGCACGGGGGCCACTTCGCCGCACTGGAACAGCCGGATTCGCTGGTCGAGCAGATCCGCGGCTTCTTCCGACTCGTGCGCTGACGGCCTGCCCACGCACCAGTCGCCGACGGAGCCGGCGCCGACGCCGCGTACCTTTTCGCGGTACGCGGCGCCGGGTCCTCGGCGCGCACCGGCGGTGGATCCACGCGGCGACGTGGTCCCGGCGCTTCGGTCATGCCTGCGGGGGCGGCCGGTCGCCGGGTCCGTGGTCGTAGCGGAACAGCGGGGGTCCGGCGTGTCCCTGCCGCCACAGGGTGCTGAGTGCCGCGCCGGTCGCCAGTTCCTGCGTCCGGTCCTCGGGAAGGGGCAGGTGGAGGGCGGTGAGGAGGTCGAAGCGGTGCAGGTCGAAGGCTGCTTCGACGTACTGCCCGTAGGCGACGGCGGCGTGCACGGCGGCGACGTAGCCGAGTCGGGAGACCGCGGCGAGCAGCGCGGCCAGCGCCAGCCACCAGCCCGATCGCCACAACAGCCAGACGGTCGGCGGGACGCAGAGCCCGACGGTGACGCTCATCCGGGTCGCGGCGTCCATCGCGTCGCGCCGGTCGGCCACCGCGGTGCGGATGCGGTCGCCCAGCAGCGGCTCCAGGCGGAGCCAGACGACCGGGGCGTCGAGGCCGTACGCCCGCCCCGCCCGTGTCTCCGCGGCGGTGAGCGCGTTGCCGAGGGCGGTGGGGCGGAGGCGGTGCGGCTCGACCGGGTAGCGGGTCCGCTGCCGGTGGCCCGTTTCGCCCGCACGCTGGAGGTCCGCTCCGGGCACCAGTTCCGTGACCAAGGTGTCGCGCCGCTTCCCCTGGCGTGTTCGGCAGAAGCCGGCGAGCGGCTCCAGGCGGTCCGGCCAGTAGCCTTCGAGCCAGCGGACCAGCGGCAGTTGCAGGGGCATGGTGACCACGCCGACCGAGGTGATCACCAGGAGCAGCAGCAGGATCTGCCCGGTGCCCAGGCCGGCGGCGGTCCGCCAGGCGTGCGCGAACCGCACCGGGCCGGGCGCGCCCGCCCACACCAGGACGAGCAGGTACGTCACCGCGAGGGTGGTGGGCAGGGTCGAGACCAGGAAGAACCTGCCGGAGACGGCCGATCCGGCGGGTTGGGCGAGGGCCGACAGGTTCACCGCGAAACCGCCTTCCCCGTTGTCCGGTCGCGAGCCGGAGACCGGCCGGTGCGCGGTCCCATCACGCCTCCTGGATCATCGGGCCGTGCCGGTCGCATTCCGGCGGCGCTCCGTCGACGAACAGCAGGATCTTCTGGTTCGGGCACGGCGGGTGCGGGCAGCGGAAGTACAGCGCGGTGAATCGCACGGGCGGGCCCGGCATCGGGCCGGACAGGCAGTCCCCGCGGAGCGCGTCCGGGTCGAACAGTTCCAGCGTGCTCCGGTGGGCGACGCCGATCGTGTCGCCACCCACCGTCAGGACGACGGAGCGGAGGCCGGGTCGTTGCCTGAAGAGGTCGATGAGTTCGGCCAGCAGGCCCGTGCGCGAGGGCGGGGACTCCGCGGGAACGGCGAGCGTGGCGGCCTCCGCGCCCGCCGGCACCTGGTCGGGTTCGTCCTGAGGGGCCAAGAAGGCGCGGTAGCGCCGGCGCAACTCGTCCGTGTGCGTGGTCATCTCGGTGGGCTCGTCTCGTCGGGGCACGTGTCCGCGCGGCGCGCGCTGGTCCGGGAACCGGGGTCCGGGGCCGGGGTTCGGCCATGGGCGGTCAAGGGCCGATGTGCAGGTGAGCGGCCCACAGGTCGGGCCGTGCGGGCTGCTCCTGCCGGGTCGCGCGGACCGCGGCGTCGAGTGCCGGGGCCGCGCCGCCGCGGACCGCTCCCGCGCGCAGTCCGCCGTAGAACCGCTCGGCGATCAGTGCCGCCGCCCGGTCCCGGACCGGCCACAGCGTGCCGACCACGTCGCGGTAGCCCGCCAGGTGCAGCGCGGACGCGACGTGGAGGGATTCGTCGGCCAGGGCCGAGGTGCCCCTGGCGGTGCCGCAGCCGGACAGGAAGGCCAGTTCCGCCGAGGGCAGCGCCAGGCGGTCGACGATCTGCGGCGTCAGCAGTGTGTCGCCGAGCAGCAGGCCGCCGGACGTTCCGGCGCGGGGACCGTCCTGCGGGCTCGCGGCGTGACCGGCGAAGTGCAGCCAGGGGTGTTCACGCAGGGCTCGCCCGACGGCCGCCAGGGTCGCCTCCCCCTGTTCCAGGTACCGGCCGGCGCCGACCTCGGCCAGCACGTCCTGGGCTTCGAGGCCGGCCCAGCGCAGCGAACCGGGCTCGTGAGTGCCGCCCGGGACGGCGATCGCCAGCACTCCCGGCCGGCCGGCGGGGGCGACCCGCAGCCGGGCGTGGCGCAATGCGCGCAGCGTCGGCGCGTACGAGGAGATCACCCGGTCGAGCACGTTGTCGCCGGGGGCTTGGCACGGCACGGTTCCCGGGGAGGCCGCTTGCGGGATGAAGCGGCCCGCCGCGTGCAGGGGCAGGAGGACCGCCTGTCCGGACGGTATCCACCACAGGCGCGGCCGATCCGCCGGTCCTCCGGGCGGGGTACGCAGACCGAGCGCGTCGAGCACCGGCTTCGCCACCGCGTCCCACAGTTCGCCCAGAACGGCCCGGACCTGCTGCGCGCCGGTCGTGCCCGGCTCCCCTCGCGCCTGCTCCAAGCGGCCCGTCCACTCCTGCGCCCGGCTCGGGGAGGCACCGGGCAGCGGCAGTGCCTCCACCCCGTCGGCGGTGAGCAAAAGGGCGTGGGAGCGGACGGAATGCAGCGTCAGGTGGACCACGGGTCCGTGGTCGGCGAGGGAACGTACCGTCGCCGCGTCGAGCGGCCGGAGGAAGTCCCCGAAGCCGGGCAGACCCCTGATCCGGTCGAGTTCGCCCTCCCACCGGTCCGCCGCCCGGTGCCGGCGGGTCATCGCCGCCAGACGCGGCGCGGGGGTCTCCTCCTGGGCCGCCGTGAGTTCGGCCGTGGCCGCCTCGAAGCGGGACGCGGCCTCCGGGCAGGCGCGGCGCAGGGTGCCGAGGTCGGACATGGAGTTCAGCCGGGCGGCGGCCAGCAGGCCGCGGGCCGTCTCCAGGACGGCCAGCGCCCGTTCGGCGGGTTCGCCGGCCAGGAGCGCGGCGGCGCACGCCTGGTCACCGAGTCCGTTGGCGTACAGCGTGAGCATCGCCTCCTGGTCGGCGCGGCGGAACCGGGGCGAGGCCAGCGACGCGGTCGCGCGGACGGCGGTGGCCAGCAGCGGCGCCACCGCCGGCAGGTCGTCCAGCCGGGCGGCGATCCTGGCCATGAACCATGCGTGCGGTACGAGGTTGAGGGGTGAAACGGCCGGATCGGCGTAGCCCCGCTCGCTGAACACCAGAGCCCGGGACCACGCCGCGGTGTGCGGCTCCCCCCGCCGGCGCGCGCCGAGCGCCTGCCGGGCCTGCCCCAGGGCCACCGACAGGCGGAGGCGGGCGACCTCGTGCCCCTTGAGGAACGGCAGCGCTCGGGTGGCGTCCGCAGTCCCGCCCGCAGCCGGCCCCGCCGCCGCCTCCGCCGGCGCGCCCCTTCCCGGCTGCCCGCCGCTCACCCGGCCGAACAGGGCGTCGTCCAACAGCAGTTCCGGGGCGCCCTCCCCCACCAACGTGGCCACCAGTTCGTCGATCGCCTCGGGCGGCTCGATCGCCTCGGCCTCCATGGCATCCGCCTGACGGGCGACGTGTCCGGTCCACGTGTGGGCGCCGTCGGCCAGGTGGCGCTGGTCCGGTACGGCTGCGGCGTACTCGTCCGCCGCCCCGCGCAGCGTCTCGCACGCCCTGCGGAGGGCCTGTGGTCTGAGGTCCTCGAAGGCCTGGGCACAGGTCGCGACGAACAGCTGCTGGGCCTGGGCGAAGCGCTGCTGCGCCAACTGCCGCCTGATCTGCAGGTCGAAGAAGTCTCCGGTGCCGGTGACCACCTCGGGCAGCGGACCGGTCTGCGGCGCCAACACCTCCATCCGGGAGTCGCGGTCGCCGATGAGCTCGGCGCGCGTCGTCAGCAGCTGCTGGAACTGGGCGAGCGCGCGAGTACGCTCCAGGGCGCGTTGCGCCGCCTCGTCCGGGGAGTCCTCGGGCACCGGCAGGCCGAGCAGGTCGATGACGCGGAGGTGGTGCTCCGCCGCCGCGTTCAGGCCGGTCAGGTCGCCGCGCGCCCCCGCCCGGATGAACTCGGCCCAGCCGAGTGCGCAGACGGCCCTCGCTTCGAGGACCGACCCGGCCGGCGCGACCCGGCAGGCGGTTTCGAGCACTTCGGTCATCTCCGCCAGCCGCTCCGGTTCGGTCGTCCAGAGGAAGAGCAGCTTGAGGCGGTCGCCCATGTCCAGCCACACGGCCGCCTCGTCGGCCGGCGAGCCGCTCAACCGCCCGGCGGCGAGCCGGCCGTGCCGCGTCATCTCCGCCCGCAGCACCGGATCGCGGGGATCACAGCTGAGCAGCAGGAAGAGTGCAGCGGTCTGCGTCCTGAGGGTGACAGCGATCTTCTCGTCGTCCTCCTCCCTCACCGCCAGCGCCCGGCGGCCCAGTTCCACCACTTCCCGGCAGCGGGCGGCCGCCGACGGTTCGAGGGCCGGCGTGGTGGGCCGCAGTTGACGCGCGAGGAGACCCACGCGAAGGGTATGGAGATAGGTGAGGGTTTTTGGCAGCAGGGGATGGTCGGCGGGGACGATGTCGACCGCCCGCTGCGCGAGGCGTACCGCGTCCTCGGAGGCCAGTCCCCCCTCCGCCATGGTGCGCAGGCCGCAGGCGCAGGCCGCCAGGTCGAGGGCGAACGGCGTGAGCCAGTGCCGCCCGGCCGGGAGCAGCGACAGCGCCTGCCGCACCTCCTCGTCCGCCGCCGGAGCGTCGTCGCGCAGGAGGTTGCGGGCGCGAACGTAGGTCGCGACGGCCTCGGTCTCCCCGGGGGTCGCCGCCCAGCCCAACCCGCTGCCGATGAACCGCGCCGCGAGGGTCAGCGCGTACTCCCTGCCGCCGGCGGCGTCGACCAGGCCGGACAGTCCGGCCGCGGTGAACCGCTCCCGGCCGGCGGAGCGCAGCGGCTCCGGCAGCAGGACCGGGTCGGCCCGGCGGACGATGACCAACCAGTCCGCCGCGACCGCGAGTTCCCGTTCGTCGCCGGTGACCAGCCAGAGCGTCCAGGCGAGCAGGCCGAGCAGATGCACGCTGACGATGTCGCTCCAGCGCCCGTTGCCGCACTCCGCGGCCAACGCCGTCCGCGCGGCCGCGGTGCGGGTCTCCCGGAGCACCTCCGCACGCGGCGCCGCGCCCGTCGGCCCGGCGAACAGCAGCAGCCGGTCGAGCAGATCCCGCTCGGGCGGCGGGAGTTGGGGCCAGACAGGCCCGCCGTGCGACGGATCGGGCCGGCCCTGCGGTAAGAAGGGTCTCGTCACGAATCCATCATGCGACATCCGCGTCACCGGAGCGGTGCGATCGTGGGCATCGGGTTGCCGCAGGTGGGGTGCGGGTCTCCTGTCTTGGCGGAGGCGGTTGGCCCGGGGCGGCTGCCTTCTCCCCGCAGCCGACCCACACGTGGGCGAGCCCGTAGCAACGTGCGGGTGGATGCCTCACCGCGCGGTCAGCCGGCGCATCGCGATTCCGTTCCAGCTCACCAACGCCGCCCGGTATCTTGTGACCCGTAACGCGGAGAGGACAACATGAACGACTTCCCGGTCCGGACGTTGCGCATCGGCACCCGTTCCTCACCCATGGCGCTCGCCCAGGTGGACCAGGTTTCGGCCCTGCTGCGCAAGCACGAACCCGAACTCGGCATCGAGGTGGTGCCGGTCACCACCGAGGCCGACAAGTGGCACGGAAGTCTCGCCGAGTTGGGCGGCAAGGGCTCGTTCGTCAAGCAGATCGACCAGATGGTGCGGCACGGCGAAGTGGACATGGCCGTCCACTGCCTCAAGGACGTGCCGGGCGACGTGCCGATGCCGCAGGGCCTGGTCTTCGCGGCCCACCTGGAGCGCGACGACGCACGCGACGTACTGGTGTTCCCCGAGGGCAGCGACCACCGGACGCTCGACGACCTCCCGCCCGGCGCCCAGGTGGGCAGCTCGGCGGTCCGCCGGAAGGCGCAGATCAACCGGGTCCGGCCGGACCTGAACGTCGTACACCTGCGGGGCACGGTCGGTACCCGGCTGGAGAAGCTGGACGGCAGGCGGAAGACCGACACCCCGCTCGACGCGATGGTCGTCGCCGTGGCCGGCCTGCGGCGCATCGGCCTGAGCCACCGGGGTCGCCAGGTCTTCGAGGCGGACGCCATGCTGCCCGCCGTCGGGGCCGGCGTCCTCGGGCTGGAGTGCCGGCAGGACGACGAACCGGTCGCCCGCCTGGTGGGTCGGCTCAACCACGACAGGACCATGACCGAGGCCACCGCCGAGCGGGTCATGCTCCACGACCTGCGGGGACACTGCAACAGCCCGATCGCGGGCCACTGCGTCACCGACCCTGACGGGCAGCTCAGCCTGCGGGGGATGGTCTTCTCACCCGACGGCTCCCGGCTCGTGCACGCCCACGTCCGCGGCGGGCGCGACAACGACCCGGCGGCCATGGGCGCCCGCGCCGCGGCCGACCTGCTGCGCCAGGGAGCCCGCGACATCATCGAGGGCATCCCGCACTGATCGGACGGTAAGGCGTCCGGGGCGGGAGCGGGGCTGCTGCCGGGCCGGACGCGGTGGCGGGTGGTCAGGTCGGTATCGGGGTCAGAAGAACGTTCCGGCCAGGCCGCCGTCGACGTCGACCGTCACCCCGGTGAGGTGGGCGGCGCGTTCGGAAGCGCGGAACGCCGCCGTCGCGCCGACGTCGTCGGGGCTCCCGGTAGCGGTGCGGCGGGATCTCGTCGAGTCGGCCGGGCGGCGGTCCCTCGGGGTACATCTGGCGCGTCCGGTCGGTCGGTATGCGGCCGGGAGCGATGCAGTTCACCGTGATGGTGATGCCGGCCGGATCGCGTTGGGTGCCGCGATCCCCGGTACCGGCTCCTTCACCCCGCTCGCGGTGACCGCCGGTATCCGTCCCGCCGAGCTGGCACGAAGGCGCGGCAGCGCGGCCCGGACGAGGCGGACGGCGGGGAGGCGGAGCAGCTCCAGGGCGGCCGGGATGTCGGCGGGTTCGAGCGGCGAAGCGGCCCCGGACGCCGGGCCGCGGGCGTTCGGGGCGGGGGTTCACCTCGTGGGGGCACGGCGCTTACTCCCCTTCGAGCCTCCCTCGTCCCCTCCGGCGTCAGGCCGGCCCGGGGGATCTCCACCGCGTCGTTGGGCATCTTCAGGAGTCGGCGAGCGTTCTCCTCCGGGCTGCGGCCGACGGCGCGCGTCGGACACCGCTCGCGGTCCATGTCGCCGAGGTCGACGTACGCCGTCGCCGCGCTCAGGAAGACGCCGCACGAGGGCTGAGACGGGCCGCACACCACCGCGGTACGGGCCGGACCACGCCGAACGGGCGTGGCCGCCGTGTTCGGATCGCGGAGGGAAGCACACAGCTGACTGCGCCGGCCTCGTCCGCGACCGCCTCGACGCCGGACCGGGGTCATCCGGCTCATCCCCGAGATGTCCGGAATCAGCCGGGATCGGGTGGTGCCCGCCGTACACTCGCGGCAGGGGGTGGTCGACTGTGGCGGCAGTGGTGGCGGTTCACGGCGTCGGCAAGCAGACCCTGGGCGAGGACAGCCTGCTGAAGGACTGGTACCCGGCACTGTGTGACGGGATACGCCGCGCGGGTGGAGCGCCGCCGGCCCGGCAAGCCGTGGCGATGGGCTTCTACGGGGACCTGTTCCGGCCCCCGGGGAGCACGCTCGCCGTCGGCGATCCGCGGTACACGGCCGAGGACGTGGAGGAGGGCTTCGAGAAAGACCTCCTGCTGGCGTGGTGGCGGGCGGCCGCCGCGGTGGACGAGCGCGTTGTGGCGCCCGGGGCGGACACCCTCGCGCGAACGCCCCGGTCCGTGCAGGCCGCGCTGCGCGCCCTGGGGAACTGCGGCTTCTTCGCCGACCTCGCCCTGCGCGCGCTGGTGTTCGACCTCAAGCAGGTCAGCCGTTACCTGACGGACGACGCGCTGCGGCAGGCGGCGATCGACCGGGTCACGGCACGGATCGGACCGGACACCCGGGTCGTGGTCGGTCATTCGCTGGGTTCCGTCGTCGCCTACCAGGCCCTGTGCGCGCTGCCGGGCCACCGGGTGCGCGCCCTGGTGACCCTCGGGTCGCCGCTGGGCGTGTCGATGGTCTGCCGGCGCATGCGCCCCGAGCCCGGCGACTGGCCCGGGGGCGGGGCGCTGGTGTGGACGAACGTGGTGGACCACGGGGACGTGGTGGCGCTGGAGAAGGACCTGCGCCCCCGGTACGGGCCGCGGGTGCGCCCCGTGGTGGTGGCCAACGGCTCCCACGCGCACGACGCCTGCCCGTACCTGACCGCCGAGCCGACCGGGGCGGCTGTCGCGGAAGGTCTGGATGCCGGGGGTTGAGCGGGCGCCGCGGCGGTTCCTCATCGCCACCGCCGTCGCCCACTACCGCAGCGCACCGGCCTGGGACCGCCCCGGCCTGATCGAGGCTCGCCGGGAGATCATCGATCTGTTCACCGGGGTCTTCGGCTACCGGCACGTCGACGACCCCGGGCTGGACCCGACGCAGCACCATCTCACCGGGCGGTTGCGAGCGTTCTGCACCTCTCCGGAACGCCGGGACGACGACCTGGTCGCCGTGTACGTCGCCGGGCACGGCGAGGTCCTGGACGAGGACCAGGGGGGCGGCCACGTGCTGCTGACGCACGACACCGACCCCGGGGACCTCGCCGACGCCCTGCCCACCGAGACGCTGGCCCGCAAGATCCTCTCGGGCACGCGGGTGCGCCGCCTGCTGCTGATGCTCGACACCTGCTACTCGGGCCAGGGCGGCAACGAGCTGACCGCGGCCGCGTTGGAGCGCATGAGCCGCCGCTGGGGGGCGGCCCCCGGTGCCGGGCTGGTCGTCCTGTCCTCCGCCCAGGCCCTCGAACAGGCCGTGACCGGCGCCTTCCCCGCGCTGTTGCGCCGCGCGGTCGACGACGAGGCGCTCGCCGGCCGGCACCCGGTCGCCCTCGCCCTCGACTCCGTGGTCCGGCGGATGAACGAGACCGCCGGACCGCAGCGCGTCGGCCTGACCCAGGCAGGGCTCACCGGTGAGGTGCCGGCCTTCCTGCCCAATCCGCGCCACGACCCGCGGGCGACCGGCGTCCGCCTGGGCCTGCCGCAGGACCGGGCCCGGCAGGCTCAGGCCGACCGGCGCGCCGTCGAGTTCGGCACCCGTCTGCTGGTCGGCGCGCAGGGCTCGCACGGTACAGCCGAGGAGTCGGGCTGGTGGTTCGCGGGCCGCCGCACCGCGCTGACCGACGTCACCCGCTGGCTCGCGGAGGACGGTGGCCCGCCGTCGATACCCGTGCTGGCAGTCACCGCCGGTCCCGGCTCGGGCAAGACCGCGGTCCTGGGCATCGTCGCCGCCCTCGCCCACCCACAGCTCGGCAGCTCCGTGCCCGGGCCCTCTCTCCATCTGCCGGACGGGCTGCGCGAGGCGGCGCGGCGGGTGGACGTCGCAGTCCACGCACAGAACCTGACCGACCACCAGGTGTTGGAGGCGCTGGCGGCCGCCGCCCGGGTGGAGGCCGCCACCACCGCCGACCTGCTGGCGGCGGTCCGGTCCCGCCCTCATCCGGTCACGGTCCTGGTCGACGGCGTCGACGAGGCCGCCACCCCCGAGACCCTGTGCGACGACGTCCTGCGACCGGTCGCCGAGCACGGCGAGGGGCGCATCAGGCTGCTGCTGGGCACCCGCCCGCACCTCCTACGGCGCCTCGGCCTCGCACGCGAGCGACAGGTGGACCTCGACGCCGACCGCTACACGGACCCCGCGGCGGTCCTGGCCTACACCCTGCACAACCTACTGTCCGCCCACCCCGGTTCGCCCTACCGCTCCTGCCCCGAGCACGTCGTGCAGGCGGTGGCCGGGGCGGTCGCCGACGCGGCCGGGCGGTCCTTCCTGATCGCCCGCCTCGTGGCCGGCACCCTCGCCGCCCGTCCCAGCGTCCCGGACCCGGCGGACCCCGCCTGGCGCGCGGGCTTGCCCCGGCACGCCGAGCACGCCATGGCCGACGACCTGGCGCTGCGGCTGGGCGCCGAGGTCGGTCGTGCGACGGACCTGCTGCGCCCGCTGGCCTACGCGCAGGGACAGGGCCTGCCCTGGGAGGACCTGTGGACGGCGGTGGCGAGCGGGATCAGCGGCCAGCAGTACACGGACGCCGACATCGCCCGGCTGCGGGAGCGGGCCGGTTCGTACGTCGTGGAGTCGGTCGAGGACGACCGCTCGACGTACCGCCTCTTCCACCGGGCGCTGGCCGAACTCCTGACCCGGGACTGCGACGACACCGCCGCGCACGCCGCGTTCGCGCGGGCCCTGGCCGGCCGGGTGCCGGCCGCGGCCGGCGGTGGGCGGGACTGGCTGCGTGCCCACCCCTACACGCTGCGCCATCTGGCGGCGCACGCCGCCGCGGGCGGGGTCCTCGACGACGTCCTGGCCGACCCCGAGTACCTGGTGCACGCCGACCCCGACAGCCTCACACCGCACCTGCACACCGCACGCGTGCAGACCTCGCGGCTGTGCACCGCGGTCTACCGCTGCTCCATCGGCACGCACCGCACGGCGACCGCGGCGGACCGGCGGGGCATCCTCGCCCTGGACGCGGCCCGTTACAACGGCGATGCCCTGCGGGACGCGCTCACCGGCCGTTCCCCCGCGGGGTGTTGGATCCCGCTGCGCGCCACGGGTTCGACCGTCTCCCCCGCCGCACTCGACACCCTCGCAGGGCACGCCGACGCGATCACGGCGGTGGCCTGTTCCACCGTCGAGGGATGCACGGTGGCGGTCACGGCCTCCCCCGACCGCACGGCACGGGTGTGGGACCTCAGGAGCGGGCGGCCCCGCGGCCGGCCGCTCGCCGGTCACGACGGCGCGGTGCGGGCGGTGGCGTGCACCGAGCTGGACGGGCGCCCGGTGGCCGTCACCGGCTCCGCCGACGGCACCGTCCGGCTGTGGGACCTCACCACCGGCCAGCCGTACGGGCAGCCCCTCACCGGCCACACCGACACCGTGTGCGCGGCAGCCTGCACCACCGTGCGCGACCGGCCGGTCGCCGTCACCGGCTCCGCCGATCACACCGTGCGGATGTGGGACCTGACCGGCGGGCGGCCCCACGGGCAGCCGTTCACCGGTCACGACGGCCCGGTGTGGGCGGTGGCGTGCACCGAGCTGGACGGACGGCAGATGGCCGTCACCGGCTCCGCCGACGGCACCGTCAGGCTGTGGGACCTCACCACCGGTCAACTCTGCGGACGGCCCCTCACCGGCCACACCCGCGCCGTCTACGCCGTCGCCTGCACCGTGCTGAACGGACGCCCCGTGGCGGTCTCCGGCTCCGCCGACCACACCGTCCGGCTGTGGGACCTCACCACCGGCCAGCCGTACGGGCAGCCCCTCACCGGCCACACCCACGCGGTCCACGCCGTCGCCTGCACGGTGCTGGAGGGGCGCCCCGTGGCCGTCACCGGCCCGGAGGACGGGACCGCGCGGGTGTGGGACCTGGCGACCGGCCGACCGCACGGCCGCCCGCTGGCCGGTCATACCGCCACGGTTCGGGCGGTGGCCTGCACCACGGTGCGCGGCCGGCCGGTCGCCGTCACCGGCTCCGCGGACCGCACCCTCCGGACCTGGGACCTCGCGGCCGCCCAGCCGCCGGGCCACCCCCTGACCGGCCACACGGACACCGTGTGCGCGGTGGCCTGCACCACCGTGCACGGGCGGCCGGTCGCCGTCACCGCGTCCGCCGACCGCAGCGTCCGGGTGTGGGACCTGGACAGGGGGCGGCCCCACGACCGCCCGCTGACCGGACACGAGGAGCCGGTGCACGCGGTGGCCTGCGGGCTGCTGGACGGGCGCCCGGTGGCCGTCACCGGTTCCGCCGACCACACCGTGCGCCTGTGGGACCTGGCCGGTGGACTGGCCCTGGGCCGGCCCATGACCGGCCACCGCGGTCCGGTGTGGGCGGTGGCGTGCACCGTGCTGTACGGGCGCCCCGTGGCGGTCACGGGTTCGGCGGACCACACCGTCCGTATGTGGGACTTGGCCACCGGGCAGCCGCACGGCCGGCCGCTGACCGGCCATACCCAGTGGGTCCGGGCCGTGGCCTGCACCACGCTCGACGGACGCCCCGTCGCCGTCACCGGCTCCGCCGACCGCACCGTCCGGCTGTGGGACCTCACCACCGGCCAGCCGCACGGTCAGCCGCTGACCGGCCACACCCGCGCCGTAGACGCCGTCGCCTGCACCGTGCTGAACGGACGCCCCGTCGCCGTCACCGGCTCCGCCGACCGCACCGTCCGGCTGTGGGACCTCACCACCGGCCAGCCGCACGGTCGGCCGCTGACCGGCCACACCGACACCGTGTCCGCGGTGGCCTGCGCGACCGCGGGCACCCGGCCCCTCGTCGTCACCGGGTCCGCCGACCACACCGTGCGCGTGTGGGACCCCGCGGCGCCGGCAGACGCGGCCGTGGTGCGACTGCCCGCACCGTGCGGAGCGGTGGCGGTTCCCGGACCCGATCGGATCATCTGTTCATTCAGCGACGATATCGCCCTTTTTGGCCAGCGAACCGGATCTTGAGACGGCCCGACCGCGCCCCCCGCGCTCACCGGAGAGCCCGGCGAGCGGGACAGTACGAGCCGGGAACGGGCGTGGACGACTGTCCGAAAATATCTGATGACGCCTCAGATATCTGACACGATGGGATTTCGGGTGCGGACGAATCTCCGTGGAGGGAAGCGAGGCCCTGATGCTGCCGCTCGTTGAGGGCGATCCCCGGCAGGTGGGTCCCTACCGCCTGCACAGCCGGCTCGGCAGCGGAGGGATGGGCCAGGTGTTCCTGGGCCACTCCCCGGGCGGCCGACCCGTCGCGGTGAAACTGGTGCGCCCGGAGCTGGCCGACGACGCCGACTTCCGCCGCCGCTTCGCCCGCGAGGTGGTCACCGCGCGCAAGGTCGGCGGCTTCTACACCGCGCAGGTCGTCGACGCCGACCCGGACGCGGCCCAGCCGTGGCTGGTCACCGCCTACGTCCCGGGGCCCTCGCTCGAACAGGCGGTCCAGCGGTGCGGGTACCTCCCCGAGCAGACCGTCAGAGTGCTGGGCGCCGGCCTCGCGGAGGGACTCGCCGCGATCCACCGGTGCGGCATCGTCCACCGCGACCTCAAGCCGAGCAACGTGCTGCTCGCCACCGACGGTCCCCGCGTCATCGACTTCGGCATCGCCTACGCGCTGGAGACCAGCACGCCGGTCACCCGGGGAATCGGCACCCCCGCCTTCATGTCGCCGGAGCAGATCGAGGGCCGCACGATCAGCCCCGCCAGCGACATCTTCTCCCTGGGCACGGTGCTGGCCTACGCCGCCACGGGCACCGGACCGTTCGGCTCCGGACCGCACCAGGGCATCACCTACCGGATCATGTCCCGGGAACCCGACCTCGGCCATCTGCCGCCGGCACTCGTCCCGCTGGTCGCGGCCTGCCTGACCAAGGACCCGTCCTACCGGCCCAGCCTGAATTCGGTGCTGCACCAACTCGCCGTCCCCGCCACCGGCGGGCACGACGGGTGGCTGCCACCCAACATCGCCGACATGATCGGCGAACGGCTCCAGCCCCCGCCGCAGCGGTCCGACCCGCCCGCCCCCTGGAGCGGCCACAGTGTCCCCGGCCTCCAGCAGCACCCGTCCTGGCCGGCCGCACCCCGCGTCCCGTCGGACGGGTACGCGGCCCCGTCCCCACCCGGCGGCTACGCGGCCCCGTCCCCACCCGGCGGCTACGCGGTCCCGGCCCCGGCCGGCGGCTACGCGACCCCGCCCCCATCGGGCGGGTACGCGGCGGCGTCGCCGCAGGGCGGGAACCCGGCCCCCTCACCGCAGGGCGGGTACTCGCCGTTCCCGCACGGCGGGTACGCCACGCCCCCGCCGTCCGGCGGCTACGGCTCCTCCGGCGGCGGGAGCTTCGGAGCCCGGGCACCACGGCGGCGGCCCGGCCGGCGGCCGGTGCTGCTCTCCGCCGCGACGGCGCTGCTCCTGGTGGCGGGCGGGCTGGTGTACGCGTTCACCCGGCCCGGTGGCGGCGCGCCGCCCGTGCGGGCGAGCGGCCCGGTGACGGTCACGGGCCACCTGGTCTGCCAGTCGGGGCAGGGGGTGTCGGGCGCGTGGGTGGCCACCGAGTCCAAGTGGACCTCCTTCGCCTCCGTCCGCCTGGACAAGCAGCGCGGGTCGGGTTCGTCGTCCTACCGCCTCGTCCTGCCGACGGCGGACAAGTACCGGGTCAAGGTCGGCTGCGGCATCAGCGCGGGCGGGGGATGGGGATGGGGGGCCAGCATCGCCGATACCCGCTTGATGTCCGGCACCGACAACTCCCTCCGGTGCGACGACGTGCCGGACACGCCGGGGTACGGCTCCTGCACACCGTGGGTGGGCGCCACGCCCGCGCCCACCCGGCCCACCGGCGCCGTGGACATCGCCGGCGAGGTCGCCTGTCGACCGAAGGAGCCGGTGACGGGTGTGTACGTGTTCGTCGGGGACGGCAGCAGTCCGGACAGCGACTTCGCCTACATCCGCCCGACCGGCGACGCCGCCGGATCCTCGTCCTACTCCTACACTCTCCCCTCGGACGAGAACTACACCGTGCACGTCGGCTGTGGCGGAAATGTCGACACGTGGGGCACACCCATCGACAACTCGCCCACCGTGCACGGGACCGGGCATTCGTTCATGTGCTCCACGACGCAACACAAGTGCAGCTCGTGGAACCCGTCGAGCCAGTGACCACCTCCAGCCGCAGCAGGCCACCGCGGGGCCGCCCGAGCCACGTGGTCCCGGGCAGTGGGGCGGCAGGATTACTGCTTGCGCGATCGCACCGCGCGGCGTCTCCCGTCGCATGCGCACCGCTTCCGCCCAGGTGTGGCGGGCTGCGGACCTCCCCGTGCGGCGCCCACTTTTTTTCCCTTGTCTGAACCCAGGCGTGGAGCGGCTCACGATCGGGGCGATGTCGTGGGTACCGAGGGCCGACGCCGTCCTTCAGCGCGGGCCTGCCCACGGCCGACGGCCGTTCCTCCCGTTTCCGGACCGCCGGAAACCGTACACCGCCGCGGTGACCCCGCACGTTTCCTGATCCTGCGCCGCGGGGCGCCCAGGAGGGCAGTGCGGTCTGCGGCCCGGGTGAACTCGGTGCGTCACCCCGCCGCGGGGGAAGGCTTCCGGAATGCTCCACGCCGTCGTACACGCACTGACCATCGCCGGTTCCATGGCCTGGGAGATCACCTGGGCCCTGATCCTCGGCTTCGCCCTGTCCGCCGTGATCCAAGCCGTGGTGCGCAGGTCCACGGTGGTTTCACTGCTCGGGGACGACCGTCCCCGCACCCTCGCTCTGGCCGCCGGCCTCGGTGCGGCCTCGTCGTCGTGCTCCTACGCCGCGGTGGCCCTGGCGCGCTCCCTGTTCGTCAAGGGCGCGGACTTCACCGCCGCGATGGCCTTCGAGATCGCCTCGACCAACCTGGTGGTCGAACTCGGCGTCATCATGGCGTTGCTGATGGGCTGGCAGTTCACCGCAGCGGAGTTCGTCGGCGGACCGCTGATGATCCTGGTCCTGGCGTTCCTCTTCCGGCTTCTGCTCCGCGAACCGCTACGGCGTCGGGCGCACGCCCAGGCCGAACGGGGACTGGCCGGGGCGATGGAGGGCCACGCCGCGATGGACATGTCCGTCCGGCGTGCGGGCACCTTCGCCCGCAGACTGCTGTCGCCGGAGGGCTACACCTCCACCGCGCACGTGTTCGTCATGGAATGGGCCGCGATCCTGCGCGATCTGGTGATCGGCCTGCTGATCGCGGGTGCGGTCGCGGCCTGGGTGCCGGATTCCTTCTGGCAGGCCTTCTTCTTCACCGGCCACCCGCTGGCGGCCGAACTGTGGGGCCCCGTCATCGGCCCCTTCGTGGCGATCGTCTCGTTCGTCTGTTCCATCGGCAACGTCCCGCTCGCCGTGGTGCTGTGGAAGGGCGGCATCAGTTTCGGCGGAGTAGTGGCCTTCATCTTCGCCGACCTGCTGATCCTGCCCATCCTGAACATCTACCGGAAGTACTACGGCGCCAGGATGGCCTTCTTCCTGCTGGGCACGTTCTACCTGGCCGCGGTCGCCGCCGGGTACGCGGTGGAGTTCTCCTTCGGCGCGGCCGGACTCGTCCCCGACAAGGCCACCGCCCGCCTGCCGCAAGAAGGCGTGACCTGGAACTACACCACCTGGCTCAACATCGCCTTCCTCCTGCTGGCCGTCGCCCTCACCGCCCGCTTCCGGCGCACCGGCGGAGCCGCCATGCTCCGCATGATGGGCGGCCCGCCCCCGAACAGCGAAGACCACCCCCGACAGCACCACAGCTGAGCATCCCGCGACGGCGTCCGGTCAACGTGACGAACACCGGACAGCGTCCTTATGGGTCATAGCCATCCCGCTGTCCAAACTGGCCGCCGCCTGGCGCATCCTGCACACCGCCGAGCGACAACTCATTCATCTCCAGCCACCTGCCGAGAACGCCGCACAACTGCGGTCGCTGCGGATACGGCTCACCACCTCCGGGCTGCCCGGCGACGCGGAACTCGCCGCCGAACTGGCCGCACATCCCGGCACCGGGCCCGAGACAGCCACGCTCGTGGCGGCCGCCACCGAGTACCTGCACGACCGGGAGGACACCGAGGCCGAACGTGAATACGAGCAGCAGCGCACAGCTCTGTGGCTGGCGACGACCGGCCTCGGCGCCATCCTGCTGACCGGCATCGTGCTCGACCACCGGCTGACGATGATGCTCGGCGCTCTGGGGGGATTCCTGTCACCGGTGATCGGAGTGCTGCGCTCCCAGCGCCCCACCTCCTGGGGCGTTCTGGTCCTCGCCCCGGTCGGCGGAGCACTCGCCGCCGTCGGCGGCCTGCTCCTGGTCCGCATGCTCGCCGACCCCGAGCTCAACCTCCTCGGGCACGTCTTCCTCGACAACTCCTGGAACGCCCCCGCCCAGCCCATCGCTCTCGCCATCGCCCTGCTCTTCGGATTCTCCGGCACGCTCTTCTCGCGCCTCGCCCTGACCGCGACAGGACAACTCGTCTCCACCACCACGGGAAACGGACGACAGTCCTAGAGATCCTCTTCAAAGCCGATCGTGTGATGCGGGATCAGCTTGAAGGCGATTCCGTCCACGAGCTCGGCACCGGCCAGCAGTGAGCAGACGCCGACCGTAGGTCGAGAACGGTCATCGCTCAATGACGCGTGTTCACACGATTCACGCCGATCCAATCCGCTGACCTGCGGAAATACCGACGCCTGCGGATGCCTCTCACAGGCTCTCACGTTGGAAACGGACAATACGCATGCCGAAAGCCCGCCCCCACGAGATGGAGACGGGCCTGACCCGCGAAAACACCGTCGGGACGACAGGATTTGAACCTGCGACCCCTTAACCCCCAGCGTTCGGGGAGAGGTTACTGGCGGCGCTGTTCGGTCCAGAGTTACCAGGTCAGGGCCTGGTTCATCCGAGCGTTGTGCTGCCGCATGTGGTCTTGCGACTCGTAGTCCGTGAGAGGCGTGTGCGAGGCGGCGACACAGGTAGTGAGTGCGTTGGCCGTGGCCGCTGACACCATGGAAACGGGGCCTGAATAGATAGACGAGCTGGGCAACCAGGTCGATCGGGCAAGCTCGCCATTTGATGGGCGACCCGTCGGCGAGGAACAGCACACCACCTGGTGCCTGATAGCCGCTGGCGTGACAGGCGACGTACGGCTACCCGAAAGGGAAGGCGTTACGACAGGGCTTTCGTAGCATCGGTCACTTAGCCTCCCTCCTGCCCCTCGGTGCGGAGAGAGACAAGCTGTTGATGTACTTCGCGCAGACGGATGGTGTGGGCCTCGATCTGCCGGATGACGTCCTCGAACTCGTTGGGGTTGAGCGGTGGCAGAAACTCGTCCTGGAACGGCTCGAACTGGATGTGCGGCACCCGCTGGGCCGAGTCCTCGCTATACGGGCTGACGAAGATGTCGGCCCTGAGCACGTAGGTCGAGACGTGGACCGGCCGGCCGTCTTCGTAGCGGTCGAAGCACGGCAGCTCAATGCGGGGCCCATCTGCGCAGTGACTCAAATCGTCGAGCCCGACACTGTTGTCGTCGTTCAAGTGCTTTGCAGTGCACCAGTCGGGGCAGGTCTCCGTGATCTGGCCACCCTTGAGAATGCGCCGCACCCAGGTACGGGAGACTTCGGGCGACGGGTTCGCCGGGGGCACCAGTAGTGGGCTGATGGTCATGAGCGCTCCGATCTGCTGCTACGTGGACTTCTGAATCAACTCGGCAGACGGAGTGAAGGTCACGCCTCGGCTCTCTCTGCCGCTTCGGAAACCAACTTGAGCGACCGAAGGGGGGTCGGCGGCGACGCGGCACGCCTCGCCAGCGCACGCACGAGCCAGGAAGGGGTGGCGCCGGTTCAAGCAAGGCTGCCGAGCAGAACCAACTGCACGCGGACTTCGCAGACCCGGGCACGACGGACAACGCCCCTGAGCGGCGATGTCAGCACCATGAGCAGAGCGTGCAACTGGACGGGGACCGCGCTGTCCTCACGTGGCCCCTGCGCGCGCGGGGGTAGCCCCATGCCCACCCGGCAGGCCCCCGCCCCGGTTGGTGGTCCCCGCACCCGCAGGGGTGGCCCCCACCGGCCGTATGCTCATGCCATACAAACGCCCGGACCATCCCTGCCTTGCGCCATTCACACCCTGTCCGACGAGCCACTCGAACGGCCGACCTGAAACGGATACTGCGCCGGCGCGGCGGGCTGCTGTACCGATCGGGGCTGGCATTCCGGTCGGTGCGGTTTTGCTGGGCGCCGCTGGGACCGCCTACGTCGAAGGCCCCCTATCACCTGCCCGTGAGCGAGTGGCAACGGCCACGGTCTCAATGGGGTCGGTGCGCACTTCTCGCAGGATGCGCGCGTGCGGGCCGGGCCTTTCCGGGAGAGACTTTCGGTGAAGACGCCCCACGTCAGGAGCCCGCATGGAGATCGGCCTTCCCGGATCGAAACCCGGCGAGCCCGCGGTGGGGCGGCGCGGCTTCGTGTGTCGGCATGACCTCGACAGCGCGGAACGCCAGGAGGCTGTCCAGCAGGTGTCGGCGCAGATCACAGAGCTCGGGCTGCGCACTGTCCGCGCCGTCGTGGTCGACCAGCACGGGGTCTCCCGCACCAAGTTCCTGTCCGCCGAAGCAGCGATCAGCGCGTTCTCCCACGGCGTGAACTTCTCCAGCGCCATATACCAGATGGATACCGGGAACAACGTGTTCACCGCCGGTTTCGAGGAGGACAGCGGGATCGATCTGCCGGAACTGACCGGGTTCCCCGACGTGATGGCTGTCCCCGATCCGGAGACGTTCCGGGTCCTCCCCTGGACGGATCGATCCGGGTGGATGCTGTGCGACACCTATCTCGGGTCCGGCCGGCGGAACCCCCTGTGCGGGCGCGGTCTGCTCCGCCAGCAGTTGGCGCAGCTCGCCCAGGACGGCATGCGCTATGTCGCCGGGCTGGAGGTGGAGTTCCTGGTCGTCCGCCGTGCCTCTTCGCAGCTCGCCTTCGCAGAGCTCGGGCATCCGCCCCCCGTGCCCGGGGCGTCGGCGGTGGAGTGCGGTTACCAGTTCCTCTCCGAGAACCGTCTCGACGGCGCTCATGAGGTGGTGGAGCCGTTGCGGGACGCGCTGTGGGAGGTGGGGCTCCGTCCCCGCACGATGGAGAACGAGTGGGGACCTGGCCAGTTCGAGTTCACCTTCGCCCCCATGGAAGGTCTCGACGCGGCCGACGCCATGATCCTGTTCCGTTCGACCGTCAAGCAGGTGTGTGCGCGCAGGGGAATGATCGCCTCGTTCATGAGTGTGCCGACCCTGCCGCACGCTTTCCCCTCCGGCTGGCACCTGCACTCCTCACTCGTCGACGGCCGAGGACGCAACCTGTTCGCGGACGAGACCCGCATTCCGTCCGGGACCGCGCTGCACTACCTGGCCGGGCAACTGGAACACGCCGGGGCCATGGCGGCCTTCGCCACGCCGACACTGAACGGTTACCGCCGCTACCGCCCCTACTCGTTCGCGCCGGCGCGAACCGGCTGGTCCGTGGACAACCGCGGGGCCCTGATCCGGGTGGTGGGCGGGGCCGGTGATCCGGGATCCCACCTGGAGAACCGTCTGGGCGAGCCCTGCGCGAACCCCTACCTCTACATGGCGGCCGACATCGCGGCGGGCCGGGACGGCATGACCAGGCAGCTGCGGCCGCCACCGCCGGCGGTCACGGACCCGTACGGGGCCGACGGACTCCCGCTGCCTGCCGATCTGTCCGAGGCCGTGGCGCGGTTGGAGCGGTCCGCCCTGTACAGGGCCGAGTTCGGGGACGTCTTCACCGACTACTTCGTCAAGTTGAAGCGCGCGGAGATCACCCGCCGGGCGGAAGCCGTGCAGGAGTCCCCGGGAGACGTGGAGAAGGCGACGGCGGACTGGGAGATGCGCGAGTACTTCGAGTTCTTCTGAGGACGCGAGCCGCTGTCCTGCGCTCCTGCGCCCGGATGCCCCGGCCTACCTTCTGGAGGTCCCTGTCTGCCCGCGGTCGAGGAACGTGCGGAAACGACGACCGCAGTCCCCTCCTTCGGCCCCGACTGCGCCGGGGCGCGTGGCTGCGACCATCCCGCCGGGTGTGAGCCCGTGTGAGACGGCGTCGTCCAGCAAGGAGTCGGTGTGATCGCGGATCTCGCCCCCGACGAAGGTGTACAGCTGGTCGGGCGCGGCTGCGTCGAAGACCTTCGGAGCGTAGTGCTCGACGGAGCTGCAGATCACCGCCCCGCCGGCACTGACCGCGGCGGGGACGTACACGATGCCGTGGTCGTGCAGTGCGGCGAGGGTGCCCCGCTGGTCCTCGGCGAACAGGCTGGCCGCGGAGCCCACGATGGCACGGCAGCGCAGCTGACTCACGTCCCCCAGTTCGATGACGTCGCCGACGGAGCAGGGGATGAGGACATCCACCTCCTCACGCATCCACATGGTGACCGCGACACATCCTGGCAGTTCGGCGGCGTGCGGGCGCAGATCATGCGTGAACACCGTCGCGCCGGCCGCGGACAGGGCCCGCGCGACCGGCCGGCCCACCTTGCCGACCCCGTGCACCAGGACCCTCAGACTGCTCGTGGTCCTGCCGAGCCGCCGTGCGACGCTGTCCACCGCGCCCAGCACGCCCGCCGCAGTCGCAGCCGACGCGTTGACGCCCGAGTGGGACAGGGCGCTGAGCAGGTACGGAGTGAGCCCGTGCAGGTACTGCATGTCGCGCTCACCGACGCGCAGGTCCGCCGCGACGAGAAGATCACCGGTCTGCCGGTTGAGTTCGGCGGCCACCGCTGTCCACAGAGGCTCGCGGGGCGGGTCGCCGAGCACGACGAGTGCTGCTCCCCGGAAGCCGGTGCGGTGGACTGCGTGTTTGGCGGCAGCCTGCATGGCCAGCCGCAGGGAGGTTTCCCGCGCCCTGACGACGTCGAGCGCCGGCTCCACCCGTACCCCGCCGTGGGCGGGGCCGGCCCAACCGTGGGAATTGTCGACCGCCAGGACGAAGGCCCCGCCCGTGGTCTCGTAGGTCTGCACACGTACGTCGCCGACGTCGGTGGTGGGGAGAGGGGTGTGTGGAGGTATCGGCACAGGCATGCCAGGACTCCAGATTGGATTTGCCTTATCAACCTGCGGCTTCGAGTGGAACACGACCGCCAGGAATGCGCAAACATCCAATTCTACGATCCAGGCCGTACGAGTTGCCGGAGAGGCCGAACAGGGTGATGCTTGCGGGGAAGGCGTGATGCGGTCTATGCCCCACGCCGACTGGAGCAGAAGGATGATGAATAGAGCCATGTGCTTCGAGGGCGCGGCAGTACTGGACTCCGGCGCCCTTTACAGTGTCGCCAATTCCCATACGCCTGAGGGTGCGCGACTGAATGACACGTCGCTTTCCGGAGCACTCCGGCTCATCACGCCCATGGTGGCGTTCTCGAACTGCTGCGGCATGCGGATGTGCTGGGAAGCCGATTGCTCGAGGGAGCACGTCGCGGACCCGCAACTGGGCCTGCACGCCTTCCACGACCGCCACGGGTTCGAGATAGTGCAGCCGTCGATCGGGTTCGCGCTCCAGGCGGGCACGCTGTACGGACGGTGCGCGGAGCAGCATGTCGTGGGTTCCGAGGTGCTGAGTTCCTGTCACGCTGCGCTGCTGGCCAAACGTGAGAACCTTCCTCTCGTCTCCGTCGAGGATGCGCGATACTGCTACGTCCCTATTCCCGGACTCGAATCGATTCCGGTGGACTTCGTCTAGCGCCCAGCCGTCGCGGAAGGCAGGGAAGCGCATGGATACCCGTACCTACGACGTCGCGTACGTGACCTACGAGGGGAAGGACGGCGACCGGCCGGCCGTCATGGCGGCCCTCGGCCGTCAGGGTCTGACGGCGAGTACTGTTCGCTGGTCGGACGACGGAACGGACTGGGCGGGTTTCCGCGTCGTACTCGTGCGCAGCGCGTGGGACTATCCGGCTTTCCGGGAGGATTTCCTGGAGCGTATGCGCAAGGCCGACCAGCAGTCACTCCTTCTTAATCCGCTTTCCGTTCTGGAATGGAATACCGACAAACGTTATCTGCGCGTCCTCGGGAGCCGGGGGGTGCCCGTGGTGCCGACCGGATGGCTGGCCGCCGGTCCGGACGTGACCGCCGCCGATGCCGCCGCCGCCGTCCCGCACGGCTGGCAGGACCTCGTGGTGAAGCCGTCGGTCGGCGCGGGCGGCAGGCACTGTCTGCTCACCGGCGACCGCGAGCGCGCCTGGACGTACGCGGCCCAGCTGGCACGCCGGGGGGCTCACGTCCTCATCCAGCCGTACCTGGCGGCCGTGGACGGCGAGGGGGAGACCTCCCTCGTCTACATCGGCGGTGCCTACAGCCATGCCGTGCGGCGCAGCCATTCCTACCTCGCTCCCGGTGTCCCGGTGCCTGGCCTGCTCGTCCCCGGTGAGGCTGAGGCCGGGCGGGTCGACACCCACGAACCGTCGGAGGGCCAGCGCGAAGTGGCCGAAGCCGCACTGGCCGCGATCCGGGGTGCCGCCGACCTCACCTATGCACGGATCGACCTGATACCCGACGCCGCTGGAAGACCGCTGCTGGCCGAGGTCGAGCTGACCGAGCCCTTCCTCTTCCTCAACTTCTCGCCCACCGCTGCGGACCTGCTCGCTCGGACGGTGGCCCGGACGGTCGCAGCGAGCAGGTGAGCCGAGCGGGCGACGCTGTCAGACGCGGTCCCCGCCATGCTCCCCGTCGACTGCGACGGGGAGCATGGCGGGGAAGTGGGCTCCAACGATGGGCGTGTTCCGCGCCCGGCAGCGCGCCGTCCAGGCCCGCCGCTCCGCAATGGCCAGACCGGCGTCCCAGTCGGAGGCTCCGGCCCAGCCGGGGTGACGGATCAGGGCCGGATCGTGCATGAGGTCCCCGACCAGCGCCAGCCGGTCGGTGCCCGACTCCAGTTCCGCCACCGCAGACCCGGGGGTGTGCCCGGGAGCCACGGTCACGGTGAGCCAGGGGAAGAGCTCCACGCTCGGAGCCGACCACAGGTGCACACGGGGGAGCAGCGGGGCGAGACGCGCACGGATGTGCGGTGAGGCGTCGCTCTCCGCGAAGTGCTGCCAATCGGCGGCGTGCACGTGGTGACGGGCGGAGGTGAACCGGACCTGCCCGTCCACCGTGGCCCAGCCCATGTGGTCGGCGTGCAGGTGGCTCAGCACCACGTCCGTCACGTCGGCCTCCCCGACGCCGTGCGAGGCGAGTGCGGAGGGCAGCAGGCCGTGGCGGGGGGCGGCGAAGGGAAAGAAGCCGGGGTCCGGTCCGGCGCCGAGGTCGAACAGGACGACTTCCCCGGCCGGTCCCCGCACGAGGAAACTGCCGTAGGGGAACTCCAGCAGGCCGCCCGAGCCCAGAAGTCCCTCCTGGCGCAGCCCGTCCGCCGGCGCGTCGAGGAAGATCCCCTCCGGTTCCATGACCGCGTGCCCGTCGACGAGGGGGGCCACCAGCAGTTCTCCCAGACGCATGAAACCACCTTCCGGGGCGGCGGACGGTCAGTCCGCCTGAGCGATCTGCGACCAGAAGCCTGTGAACAGGGCGCGGGTGAGACGGCGTGACTCGTCGGCCTGCCGATGCGCCTGTGTCAGGAGCTTCGTGGTGTCGGCGCCGGCCTCCTCCAGGGTGCCGCGGTAGGCGTCCACTCGCCGGGCCAGCTCCTGCGGCGTCATCTCGGGATGGAACTGCACCGCCAGGCAGCGGTCGTACACGTATGCCTGTGGAGCGGTATCCGTCCTCGCCAGGACAGTGGCTCCCGCCGGTACGGTCAGCAGGTCCATGTGCCAGTCCAGCCACGGGCCGGCCGGGACGACGTCCGGGCGGGTACTGTCCACCTCGAGCCAGACGATCTCGGGCTTCGGCGACCGCCGCGCCGGCGCTCCGAGCGCCAGACCGAGCACTTGGGCGCCGTAGCAGATGCCCAGCACGGGCACCCGGTTCTCCACCGCGCGCCGGTAGACGTCCTGCTCCCTGTTCCGCGCCGCCTCGGTCTCGCTGTCCAGCACGGAGGATACGGACCCGAGCGACACGACCAGGTCGTAGTTCTGCGCCTCGGGCCATGTGTCGGTCCGCTCGCGATGCCACACATCCGTCTCGCCGAGACCGTGCGTCTCGAAGCACTCGGCAAGAAGGCCGAGGTCGTCCATTTCACGGTCCGCTATGGCCAGAACAGTCACCAGTGCACCTCCTGCCTCGCACACGCCACGGGCGGTGGGCTTCCGAGGGAGGCGGCTGCCCCTTCCGACGGTAGCCGTGTCGGGCGGCTACGGCACGGTGGGAGCCGGGGCGTGCCGGGCGGTCCGCAGTACGTGCACGACCCCGGAACGCTGTCGAGGCTCCTCCCGGGGCTCGACAAAGTCGAGGACAAGACCGGCAACTCCCCCGTACCGGCGCACGTGATGTGCTCCGTCGCGCCCTGACCGGCGCCCGCAGCGAAGGGCAGGCACCGCATGGCCGACCTCCTGGAGTTCCTCCTCGCGGACGGCACGGCGGTCGCCGTGAGCGCGGGACCGCGCACCGGCACCGGTCACGTGGGGCCGGACGGGCGCCTGCACACCACCGGCCGGCCCCGCACGACACGTCGGCTGCCGGGCCAATCCGCGCAACAGCGTCGGCGAGGTAATGCCGAGCGCCGCCACCGTGAGGACGACAGCGGTCCCGGTGCGGGTCACCCCGACCCCTGGCCGCCAGGGCCCCAGGGGATCTCAGCCCGAGGGGAAACGGACTCAGGTGTCACGGACCACCTCCTCGCGTCGGTTGACGCCTGCTTTCCTCGACGCCACTGCTGCCAAGAAAAGCACCAGCCGCCGACAGCCGAGCGCGAGCCGCCCGGCAACAGCCTTGAGTGTCCGTCGCGGAGCAACTCCGCGGGGCATGCCGTTGTCCACCTGGAGCCCGAACGGTCGGATTGCACGGTACGGGAACGCTGTTGGCAGTTCGATCTCGCGGTTCCCTTTTGGCGGGCGGGCCTACGTCCGGACCACCGCGGGGAGTATCCGTGGAGCCTTGTCGGTGAGCGGGCGTCGGGCTCAGAACCAGGACGGGCCGGCGTTGGCGTAGGACGCTTCCAGCGTGGCGGCTTCCTCGTCTGTCAGACGGAAACGACGGGCTTCGGCGGCCTGTTGGAGGTGGTGGGCTTGGTTGCGCCGACGATGGGGGGCGGAGACGAGCGGGTCGCGCAGGACCCATGCGACGGCGACTTGGGCCATGGTCATGTCGCGGATTTCGGCGAGTTGCCGGACGGCGTTGATGACGGGCTCGTCGTGCGGCTCTGTCCCGGAGGAGGACGGGTTTGAGGTGGCCGTGGAACAGGAGAGTCAAACCCTGGCTGCGGCGGCTTCGGCTGAACCGGAGCGCGCTCTTCCCGTGTCGGGCGAGCCGGTTCGCGGCGATGCCGGGAAGGGTGCGGCGGACCAGGCCGGGTGGGTAGGTGGTCAGGGGCTGGCCGGGTGGGCGCCGGGCGTCGGCGAGGGCCCGCATGAGGGCGGTCAGTACCGCGTCGTAGGTGGCCGCCCAACCGTAGCGGCGCGGGACGAGGAGACGTCGGCGCTGGGCGTCGATGGCGTCCGGGAACCTGGTGAGGTCGGCGGCTGGGTGGTCGACGTCTGGCGGGCCGATCCAGGTGCCATGCCGAAGGCAGACACAGGTGTGGTGGGGCAGGAGCCGGACCACCCGGCCGCCGGTGTGGCGGCCCATCGGGACGGCGGTACCCCTGGCAGCGGTGAAACGGGGGACGAGCCGCCCCGCCTGTCCCGGTTCCGTCCGGTCAGTGTTCGGCGCGGCCGGGCAGGAGGGGACCGACGCCGCCGCCGGTTCCCCACTTGGCGGTGAACGTCCCGCCGCCGGTGATGGGCGTGACGGTCGAGTCGTCGGTGGTGATCGGTACGGGATCGGCGGCGGCCAGCGTGCCGCCGTTGACCGTGGAGCCGGTGAAGGTGACCGAGCCGCCTCCGGTCGCGCCGATGCTGCCGCTGGCGTCGGTGCTTTCGGTGATGACCTCGGCGGAGGTGTTCTGGAAGCCGGAGGAGCCCTTGTGGGTGGTGGTCTTGGTCCAGTCCTGGGTGGAGTCGAACAACGTCATCGTGAAATTGCTGCTGCCGATGTAGGTCACCGTCGCGGTCAGGTGGTCGCCGCCCTTGACCGTGACGCTGGAGTACGCGCTCTGCGAGGCGGGCAGCACCTCCCACCAGGCGCCGTAGACGGCCCGGCCGCTGATGCAGTCGGCCTCCGTGCCGGTCTGCTCCATCGCGGAGTCGTTGTAGCCGTCGAGGCCGACCCAGTACGTGGTGTAGGAGGTCTGACTCCCGCACGTGACGGTCGGCTGGGTCCAGGAGGAGGAGACGGAGGTGTAGGTGCCGGTGACGGCGGCGTACCCGGTGGAGGTGGAGTTCGACTGGACCGCGGCGGACGCGGGCGTCGCGGCGCCGGCGACCGCGAGCAGCGCCGCGGCCCCCGCGGCGGCGGCCAGATGACGCGTTCTGACGGGCATGCGTTTCCTCGATTCCGGGACAGGGACGGGCCCGGGCGGCCGGACTGCCCCCCGTGCCGCGAGAGTACGAGCCGCCCCGGCAACCGGACAGGCGCATCCCGGCCACGTTGCGCGGTCCGCACGGACGCCACCGGGCCCACCTCGGCCCGCCCCGACCCCGGGTACCGGTCAGCAGGAGGTTGACGCCGAAGGGGTCGCGGCAACGCCTTTGGTGGAGAAGGCTCTGGTGTGGAAGGCCGGCTCTGGAGGGGAGACGCCGCGTCGAATGACGCCATCGATCGTGCGGAGTGCTGCCGTGAGTTGGTCGTCCAGTCCAGTCGGTAGCGCTCCAGCTCCGAGTGAACAGGCGTGAACGAGGGTGCGGTGGTCCTGTACCTCCCGGCCAGGAGACCGCTGGCTTCGAGGTGCTTTCCGCTCGCGAGGGCTGCGAGACGGCGACTTGGCGGCCGTCGAGCATCCGTTGGCCGACGCCGCGGTGCGTCTCGGCGTGGACGAGTGCTTCGGCCCAGCGGCCGGCCGTGGTCGGGGCGCGTGTGCCGTCGGCGAGGAGGACGCCCCACAGCCAGGTACGGACCACCTGGCGGTCGGCGCGGCGTTCACCACGAGGTCCGCGGGCACAGAGATGTCCTCGACCTGGATGGGGGTGCCGGCGGTGACGGCGTTGGACAGCGTCAAGAGGTGCTGGTACCCGTCGTCGGCCTTCCCGGCGCGAATTCGCAGGCGGGTGAGGTTGACGACGGGTTCGAGGGCGCGGATCGCAGCCCGGGAGTTCAAGGGGGCGGCGTGCAGGCAGGCGGCGGCGAGTTGGTGGCACATCGCGAGGGCGGTGGCCGGGACGCCGACGTCGGAGGCGATCAGGGCGGCCTGGTAGCAGAGCGTGCAGGCCGTGCTCGGGTCGTTCCGCTCTGCCGCGGTGCCGGCGAGTTCGGTCAGGGCCTGTACGCGCTGGGGCAGCGGGAGGCAGTCGGGGCGGGGGCGGGCGACGAGCGGGAGGTTGCGGGCGATGGAGTCAGGGAGTCTCCACACGGTCTGCGGTACTCCTCTTGGTGGTGGGGTCCGGGCCGAGGCCAGCAGGTCACGTGACTCGCGTCCACCCGATGCGCTGACCTGCGGATATAACGACCCCCTCAGGTGCCTCTCACAACTTCTCACATCCGAAACGGACAATACGCACGCCAAAAGCCCGCCCCCACATCGTGGAGACAGGCTCTGACCTGCGAAAACACCGTCGGGACGACAGGATTTGAACCTGCGACCCCTTGACCCCCAGTTCGGAAGGGGGTGACGGGTGGTGCTGTTCTATCCAATGTGCCCAGGTCAGGGCCTGCTTCGTCCTGGCGATGTGCTGCCGCGTGTGGTCTCGTGACCCCAGTCCGTGAGAAGCGTGTGAGAGGCGGAAGTCCCTCGGCGCACCCTGCCCGTTGGGACGTCGTCCCCACGGGCGGCCTGCTGAACGTGAAAGCCCTGCCGTGCCGCCGGGCGCGGGGCCCTCAGAGTACTGTCACCACCCGGAGGCCCGCACCCACCCGCTCCGGGCACGTCCTTTGCACTCGCCGCCCCCGCGGCTCGACCATGCGGCCCAGCCAGCCCGAGTGGCCGCCTGCGTCGAGCGAGATCCCGAGGGGCAGGCCCCCTCATCACCTGAGAACAGAGGCGTCGCTACCCCCGCCGCTCATCCAGGAAACCATGTAACCCTCCATGGAGAACGGCACGCCCGCAGTCGACAGTTGCACCGGGCGTCGTTGAAATTCAGTAGTCGTGCAGCATCTCCCGCTCTGATAACGCTCTTTACTGGCACGAACACGTGGAGAAACTGCCTCCAGCGCGACACCATCGGCACCGTCAACACCCCCCTTGACGGTCCCGCCAGCAACAAGGCGACCCGCGACGACAGCGACGACCCGCCGCTGTGCGGAACCACCGGCCACCGATGTTGCCGTCAACTACTGCCGTCACCCACGCAGAAGCCCCGCCAGGACGCGCCTGACGGGGCTTCGACTTGCATGAGGGATGCCAAACCAGATCAACCTGAGCTCGCGGACCCTACGTCGACGCCAACCGACCGCTCCTGACCCCAAAGATCAGGCGACGATAGCGACGGCCCAACGACGGCATGAGCACCACTGAGATAGAGAATCCATCTCAACTCGTCACAGGCGAAGACTGGCTCCCCCAGGGAATCCACCCATACCTGGAGCAAATTCCCGCCGAGCAGAGTCACATCCCACCACTTCCAACGCCTCTGCTTCGGCTCAAAGGAAAACAGAAGATCCTGCGCCGTCCACTCCTCTTCCCCACGGTGCAGGGAATACCGGAGGCGGGCGTCTCTTTGCTCCTCAGAGGAATCACCGCCTCCAACCCATGTCGGAAGGACATCTTCTGGAAGTTGATCCAAGTCGAAGTCTCCGTGCCGGGAAATCTCTACTCCGGCAGCGACGAGCCCTCGAACGCGACGGGCAAAGAATTCCACCTCTTCCCACCGCCCGACTTCCACATAAAACACTGCCAGCGGACCAGAGGGCGGCGCCATGGGACGAACCCATAGCCGACCAGGCTCATTTTCAACGTTTCCCGTCATCTCTCCATCACCTGCGATCCGTTCCAGAAGTCGATCACAGCACTCTACCCGATCCTGGAATTATCGCACGCAGGAGCCCGGGGAACATCTCCGACGGAAGCCCGTACAAATCTGGCCCCTTGGCTGGGTCGTCAATCTGTGGACGCCCAGACGAGAAGATGTTCCACTGTCGCCTGCTCATACCAGATGGACGGCGCTGGTCGATTGCAGCTGAGCGAACCTTAGCCACATACGAACTCGGAACATCGAAAGCGATTATTTGACCACCTGAACCGCGGAATTGCTCCGTGTGCGCAATGTTCCCGCTCATGTTCAGGTGAAGCATTCCGTCACCACTGATCGAGATGTCCCCATGGGCATCGACCGACAAGCGCTGACTGTCTGGGTGATCTGTCTGAAATCGATATACTGTCGTGTTGCAGTTGTGAACGAGGACGGGCGTGACCCCCGCCATCACGTAATACGTGTGCAGGTCCGCCACGGTGAGGTTCCAGCGGTGTGCCGTGCCGGCCACGCGGTGGACCGCTGCGACGCGGACGACAGTGTGGGTCGTCGTGCCCAGGCGTTCGCCGGGCTTGAGCTGTCCGGCGGGCACCCACAGGTGGCGGGTGACGTCCCAGACGGGGTGGTTGCCGGTGGTGTGGACGGTCGACAAGTGCCCGTCGCCCGTGCGGACCGTCAGGTCGAGCAGGTCGGTGTCGTCGTTGATGTGGACGGCGGTGACCTGTTGCGACCCCTTGGGCTTGCCGGTGAGGTAGTCACCGGTCTTGACGCTGTCACCCGCCTTCACCTTGCCGATGGGCTTCGTCCTGCCGTCGGACAGGAGCACGGGAGTCGTGGGCGCGAAGCTGTAGCACTCGCTGACCCCGGCGAAGGGGTCGTCCAGCGAGTCCAGGATCTCCCCGATCAGGTCACCGGCCCCGGACGGGCCGGACGCGATGTCGGGGTCGTCGAGACTCGGGGTGTGTCCACCGTGGCCGTCGGGCATCATGGTGATGGACGGGCCGATGAGCCCCTCCAGCAGGCCCTCGCCGAACTTCTCGGAGTCCTTGAGGTACTCCGCGACCGATGAGCGGTCCGGGCGCTTGGCGACGGGGGCCGCGGTGTCGAAGAGGTACTGCCGGTGGACGACCGCGGCAGAGAACCTGGTGATGTACTGCCCCGCCGATGTGCCCGAACTGCCGTTCAGGCTGACCGCGCCGTAGGCGGACGCCTCGGCGACGGGGTCGCCGCTGCCGTTGGTGAGGTAGATCTGACCGCTGGGGTCGCTACCGGTGACGGGGTCGTTGCCGGCGTAGTCGTAGCCGCCCAGCTGGTTGGGGTCGGCGGACTCGAAGACGGGGTCCGCGGAGATGAACCGGCCGTCGGCCGGGTCGTATTCGCGGGCGCCGAGGTTCTCCAGATTGGTGGTGGCGTCGGGGGTGCCGCCCACGTAGCCGGTGTCACCGCCGGCCAAGTGGCCGGGGCGGTGCCGCGGGTCTGGCCGAACGGGGTGTACTGACGCCGGGCGGCGTTGTGGCCGGTGGCCGCGTCGACGGCGAGGGTGTCGGTGCCCTGGCGGTCCGGGATGAGGTACTGGATGTCCCCGGTGCTGGAGCGGTCGGCGACGGTTGCGCCGCCGATGGTGTAGTACCGCGTTCCGGTCACCGTTCCCGACCCGGTGTCCTCGACCAGCTGCTCGTCGCCGAGGAAGAGCGTCGCCTTACCGGGGTCGGTGCGCAGGGCGAGGTTGTCGTCGGCGTCGTAGAGATAGGTGGAGCTGCCGCTGACGCTCGTGTCGGTGGCCAGGTCTCCCTGGTCGTCCCAGGTGAGGGTCTGGGCACCGGCGGCGCCGCCACTTATGGAGGTGGTGTTGCCAGCCGCGTCGTAGCCGTAGCTCGCGGTGTCGGCGGTGGCGCCCGGTCCGGTGGCGGTGGTCGAGCTCAGCGTGTGGGGCTGATCGGTCGCCGAACCGGCGGTCGGGTAGGCGTAGTCGGTGGTGGTGTCCGCAGGAGTGTTCCCGCTGGGGTCGTGGTCGGTCTGCGACAGCCGGTCACCGGCGGCGTCGTAGGTCCAGCTCTGCCAGTAGGGGTTCGGACCGCCGACGGAGGCGCTGCTGCCCGTGGCCGGGGTGGCCGCGCAGCTGTCGGTGGCGGTCCAGGCGGCGGAGACCCGCTCCGCGTAGTCGTAGGTGAAGCACTGGGTGTCGGTGACCGTGCCGGCACTCTGCTTGTCGGTCGTGGACGTCAGAAGGCCCGTGCCCTGCGACACGCTGCCGGTGCCGCCGTAGGTGTAGCTGGTGTCGTCGATGACGGCCTGGCTGGTGTCCTGCGTCTTGGCGTCGGTCAGCGCCTGCGTCTGCTCGTCGTACTGCTCGGTGAGGTAGACGGCGCTGGTGGACGGGCCGAAGGTGTACTGGAGGGGGTCGCCCAGGGGGTCGTAGCCCAGCGCGGTGACGTAGCCCCAGGTGCTGGTGCCGTTCCCCGTGAGGGAGGTGGGTTCGTCCTGGCTGTCGTACCCGGTGGTGACGGTCTCGGCGGGCAGGCCGCCGGCAGCCGCCGGTCAGGCTACTCCACTTCGGGCACTCCCCCATCCAATCACCGAAAGCAGACGAATCACCCGCCTCGACATACACCGGCACGACCGGCTCGCCGGCATACTCCACGAGTACCGACACGCCGCTTGACCAGCATGGATGGGGTTTTCGGCAGGCGCAACGTCGCCGCTCGCCTCACCCGCGGCGGCCGACGCCTGCGCATGCGGACCTCGGCGACCTGGCCATGGAGACACGAGCTGGCCACAGCCTTCCACCGCCTCGCCGCACATCCCCGCCCGGCCAGCTGACCAACAGCCACCCCTGACGGCCCACGACTCGAAGGACCGCGGAAAACCCGATCACTGCGCCGGCCCCCGCCATGCCAACTGGCAGGTCAGCAACCGGAATCACTGGTCCAACGCGAACAGTCCGGCCCAGCCATCCGAAGCGAAACGCCAAGGTTAGAGCCGTCCGGAAGGAAGTTCCTCCGGACGGCTCAGGCGGACGGCGACAGCCCACGAGGACGGCGTGGCGTTCAGGTGTGGCGTCCAGCCACCTCGTGGGCTACCGCCAGCACCAGCACCAGCACAGCTGCCACGGTGCCCTCGATCCGCAGGGCGCGCTGGTCGCGGCAGAGCGCCCCCGCTGGCAGGACGGTCACGCACGCCACGAACACGGCGACGTCATGCCATACCGTCAGACGCTGTGCACATGTGACCGTTTGACCGAACCACGTCCCCGCAACAAGGGCCACGCCCAGGATGCCGAGCGCAGTCACGGTGCAAACGGCCTGTAACAGGAGGAGACCGAAGAGGGCTCCGCTCGTCCGTTTCGTACCCTGCGCCGCCGTCGGCGAACGCTCGTCCCGCATGATCACCTATCCCGTCACATAGCCGTCGACGAGCTGAACGTACGCTGCCTGGCCTGCCGCGGTGGGGTGGAAGCTACCGGTTCCGGGGCGGAGTTCCGGTCCGCAGCATCCATCCCGGTGCACTTGTCGCCATGACAAGGGATCGCCGCAGATCAGGAGCCCTGCGCCGCCTAGTGTGGTCGCACTGTGGTCGCCGCTTGCAGGTCGCCGCGGTGGACACTGGAAGTGCATCGCGTCCTGCTCACTTCGGGAGGCGATCACGATGCGAACCGCCAAAGAACACGGCCGGGTGTACCGCAGGTGCGGGTGCCGCGACCAGCACCACCGCCAGCTCGGAGCCCGTTGCCCGCTGCTCGCCGAGGACCCAACCCACGGCACTTGGAACTTCGCCGTCGATCTTCCTTCACCCGCGCCAGGACGGCACACCGTCCGCCGAGGCGGCTACCCCACCCGAGAATCAGCCCACGCAGCACTACGGCGGATACTTGAGGGACAGGCCGCCGGCTTCACCGCCGACCCCAACCAGACCGTCGCCGAATACCTCACCGCCTGGCTTGAAGCGAAGGACCTGGTGCTGAAACCCACCACCATGGCCCGCTACCGCGACTACGTCACCAACGACCTCATCCCCGCCCTCGGCGACATCCGCTTGGACGATCTCGGCTACCCCCACATCGCGGCCTTTGTCCAAACCCAACTCGCCGAAGGACGGGGCAAGGTCACCGTCCACCGCCTCGTGGCCACGCTCTCCAGCGCACTCGGCGACGCCGTCCGCCACCACCGACTCTCGGCCAACCCTGCACGGCCTACCATCATCCCCCGGCCCGCAGCAGCCGAACGCCACATCTGGACACCTGCCGAAGCAGCCCGCTTCCTGCGCTACAGCCACACAGCCGACCCGCTCTTCGCCGACCTCGTCGAAGTCCTCATCGGCACCGGCCTGCGCAAAGGCGAAGCACTCGCACTGCACTGGAACGACGTCCACCTCGACCAGCACGTCCTCTACGTCCGCCACACCCTCTCCGCCATCGACAACAACAAGCTGATCCTCACCACACCCAAGACCCACAGCAGCAGGGACTGGGTGGCGCTATCACCACGCGTCGAAACCGCACTCCGCAACCGTTCCCACAACACAGCCAGCACCTCAATTCAGCAACCAACCGAGGGCTACGTGTTCCACCGATCCGACGGCCGACCGCCCCACCCCCAATACGTCCTGAACCACTTCCACGACCTCGCCGCCGAGGCCGGTGTCTCCCGCGCCACGGTCCACGATCTTCGGCACCTGACCGCAACGATCTCCATCACGGCCGGCGTACCCCTCACCGTCGTCTCCAAGACCCTGCGCCATTCGACTCTGTCCACCACCGCGAACCTCTACAGCCACCTGACCGCCCAAGCCGCCCACCAAGCCGTCGACACCATCGACCACGCCCTCAGCGCGAGCACGCCGCCGAACCCTGACCACGATCGCAGGAGCAGCCGCGACCACAGGGCGACCACATCCCGCAGGACCACAACCAGCTGACCCTGATCAAGCATGTCCGGCCCGCTCCGACTTCCCCATCCCAACAGCGACAAGATCAAAAGAGCGCGACCACAATGCGACCACACATGAAATGGACACCAAAAAGGCCGCCTCCGCCTTTCGGCGAAAACGGCCTCCGACCTGCGTAAACGCTGGTCGGGACGACAGGATTTGAACCTGCGACCCCTTGACCCCCAGTCAAGTGCGCTACCAAGCTGCGCCACGTCCCGGTGCCGGTTTCAGCTGGGGTTTCCCCTGGCTGACCTCGCACGAGAACCATACCGCATGCGGGAGGCTGGGTGCGCGCGGTGGGGAGGGGGTCAGGTGGGGGGAATCCGGGGTGGTGGGGGCGTGCCGGGGAGGAGGTAGCGGGCGCCGGGGCCGGCGGACGCCGCGGTGTCCTGGGGGTTGTAGAGCGCGCAGTGGGTGAGGGAGAGGCAGCCGCAGCCGATGCAGCCGGTGAGGCGGGCGCGCAGTTGCTGGAGTTCGGCGATGCGGGCGTCGACGCGGGCCTGCCAGGTGGTGGCGACGTCGGCCCATTCGGCGGCGTTGGGCGTTCGGTCGGCGGGGAGTCCGGCGAGGGCCGCGCCGGCTTCTTCGAGGGTGAGGCCGACCTGCTGGGCGGCGCGCACGAAGGCGACCCGGCGCAGGGTGGAGCGTGCGAACCGGCGCTGGCCGCCGGCGGTGCGTTCCGCGTGGATCAGGCCCAGCTCCTCGTAGTAACGCAGCGCCGACGTGGCGAGGCCGCTGCGGTCGGCGAGCTCGCCGATGGTCAGAAGAACGGGCCCGGTCATGGGAATACTGTACGACTTGACTTCAAGGGCGCTTGAAGTTGCACGCTCTGTGGCATGACAGACAACCGTGAGTACGCGGACCTGGACGGGCTGATGTCGCTGATGACCGGCGACGAGAAGCACGGGCCGGCCGCGACGTCGACGCTGGACGTGCTGTGGGTGCTCTACGACCGGGTGCTGCGGGTCTCGCCGCACACCGTGGCGGATCCGGATCGCGACCGGTTCCTGCTGTCGAAGGGGCACGGACCGATGGCGTACTACGCGGTGCTGGCCCGGAAGGGCTTCGTGCCGCGTGCGTGGCTGAGCGGCTTCGGGACGTTCGACTCGCCGCTGGGATTCCACCCGGACCGCACGCTCGTGCCGGGGGTGGAGATCGGGTCCGGGTCGCTGGGCCACGGGCTGCCCCTCGCGGTCGGCACCGCGCTCGGGCTGAAGGCGCGCGGGAGCGGGGCGAACACCTGGGTTCTGGTGGGCGACGCCGAGCTGGACGAGGGCAGCAACCACGAGGCCGTCGCCTACGCGGGAGCGGTCGGGCTGGCCGGGCTGAACGTCGTCGTCGTGGACAACCGGTCGGCCCGTTACGGGCGGCCCGGGCGCCTGGAGGCCGGGTTCGCCAACGAGGGCTGGTCGACGGCGCATGTGGACGGCCGCGACCACGAGGCGCTCTTCGCGGCGTTCACCGCGCCGCACCCGGACCGGCCGCACGCCGTCGTCGCGCACGTCGAGCGCAAGACCGATTGACCGGCCGGTCCGGAACAGCCCACCCCGGTGTGATGAACGCCCCCGCTGCCCCCGGACAGCGTCCTCGCGAGCCTCTCCCCGTCAACCACCCGTCCCCGGAAGGACGACTCCCCGATGGAATCCATGCGTGAACGATTCACCGCGACCGCGTCACAACTGCTCGACGAGGACCCCCGCGTGGCGGTGGTGCTCGCGGTCATCTCGTCGGACCGGTTCACCGAGGCGAAGAAGGCCCATCCCGACCGCGTCATCGACGTCGGCATCCGCGAGCAGTTGCTGATCGGGGTGAGCGGCGGGCTGGCGCTGGCCGGGCTGCGGCCGATCGCGCACACCTTCGCGTCCTTCCTGGTGGAACGCCCCTTCGAGCAGGTGAAGCTCGACCTCGACCACCAGGGCGTCGGCGCGGTGCTGGTCAGCGCCGGCGGCTCGTACGACATGGCTTCGGGCGGCCGTACGCACCAGGCTCCGGGCGATATCGCGCTGCTGGACACGCTGGACGGCTGGACCGTGCACGTTCCCGGGCACCCGGACGAGGCGGAGGCGCTGCTGCGGCACGCGGTGGCCGACGGGGACAGCCGTGTCTACATCCGGCTGAGCGAGCAGGCGAACCGGGCGGCCCTGCCGGTGCGACCGGAGGGTTTCCAGCGGCTGCGGTCCGGTGCCGGCGGCGTCGTGGTGGCCGTGGGCCCGCTGCTGGACGCGACGTTGGAGGCCGTCGAGGGGCTGGACGTCACGGTGCTGTACGCCTCGACGGTGCGGCCGTTCGACGCCCCCACACTGCGGGCCGAGGTGCGGAACGCGGCGCGGTCGGACGTGGTCCTGGTCGAGCCGTACCTGGCCGGGACGTCGGTGCCGTACGTGGCCGAGGCGCTGTGCGACGTCCCGCACCGCGTGCTGGGGGTGGGGACGGGCCGCGAGGAGCTGCGGCGGTACGGGACGTGGCAGGAGCACGTCGCCGCCCACGGTCTGGACGCGGCCGGCCTGCGCAAACGTCTCGCGGGCTTCCTGCGCTGACCGGCCGGCCCCGGCAACGCCCGCCGATCGGACGCCCGGCAACGCCCGCCGGCCGGACGCCCGGCCCGCGCCCTTCCGTTCTGTGGGACCACCCCGTTCCACGGGACCACCCCGTTCTACGGGACCACCGTCACCGGCCAGCGGGCCGCCTTCACCAGGCGGACGGCCAGGGAGCCGACGATGCGGTGGCCGGCCTGTTCGGAGGCGCCGACGACGACCGCGTCGGCGCGCAGGTCGTCGGCGGCCCGGGCCAGGCCGCTGAACGGGTCGCCGGGGAAGGTGTGGAACTCCCAGCGCAGCACGAAGTCGTCGCCCAGCCGTTCGGTCGACAGCCGGATCTGGTCGACGATCTCCTCCGCTATCTGCGACGTGGCCTCCGCCATCGGCACGCTGAGCCCGGCCGTACCGGCCAGCGAGAGCGGCTGGACGTAGACCAGCGCGAGCAGGGACCGCTGCCGCCGGGCGAGTCCGGCGGCGTAGGCCGCGGCACGCCAGGAGGACTCGGAACCGTCGATGCCGGCGACGATCACCTTCGGTCCGTCGGTGCCGCGTTCGAACACCGGCTGGTCCTGGCCTTCGAGGTCGGGGTCATCGGTCACCGGGCGAGCGTAGCGGGCGGCCGGGCACGGAATCGAGAGCGGACGGTCCCGTTGTTCGATCGCGCCGCGCAGGTCGGAGCGCGCCGGGGCGAACGCACGCCGACGCGACCCCCCCTCCGCGGCGGCCGTCATGGCCGGGCGGCGGCGGCCTCGACGGTGCGGAGCGCCGGGCGGCGGCGGTGCTGGGCGGGCTGCCGCGACGGTGCGAGGCAGCCCGCCGCGGCCGTGCTGGGCGCGCTGCCGCACCGGTGCCGTCGGGACCCCCGCACCGGTGCCCGGCCAGCGACGTCACCGGTGCCGACGGTGCCGACGGTCCTGCGTCACCGGTGCCGCCCCCTCCCCCAGCAACCTCCCGCAGCAGCGGTCTCGTGCTCAGCGGGGTCATCGAGCCCAGCGGCGTCGTCGAGCACCGCGGCGAGGCGTACCCGCAGCCGACATCAGTCGCCACCGGGGTCGGCGCGTATGTCGTGGCCGGCGCGTACGTCGTGATCGGCGCGTATGCGGAACGTTCCGGAGTCGGCGGGGATCACTGCGTCCCGTACGCACACCGGGCGCTTGACGCTGATCACCGCATCGTTGACGCAGTGCGCGGCGAAGACCTCGCCGCGCACCCGGAAGCCGGACTTGCCCCCACCGGGCTTCGCCCAGGCGCGCTCGTCCCGGGTTGGCTTCTCGGCGGAGGTCGGCAGGGGCAACCCCAGGGCGCGGACGTCGTCGGTCTCGGGCATGGCGGCTTCCTCCGTTCCTCCGGGTCAGGGCGTGCGGTCCCTGAGCGGACTGTTCACGACGACCGTAATACGCACCACTGACATGGAGACGGTGGACGGCCTCGCCCCGAGGGGCCGGCTCGCCCGCCGACCGGCGCTTCCGCTGTCCGGCGGTGGAACCGACGACGCCGGGCGAGACCGCTGCGGCGAGTGGCCGGGCGAGCGGCGGTGACTTCGGCGGCCCGCCGGTGCCACCGCCCCGGGCGGGACCCCGGCCGCGTCCCCGATGATCACCGCAGGGCAGACTGGGCCTTTCGTCCGGCGGCCGGGATACCGGCCGGAACGCGACCTTTCGAGGATGGCGTATGCATCTGGCCCGCATCAGGCCCTGGCGGACCCGCGGCCGTGCCGCGCGGCGGCGGATCGTCGCGGGAGCGGTGGCGGTGGCGGCGCTGCTGGGCGCGGGGGTCGCGTCGGTGGCCGTCGCGGTCGACGACGCGCCGGCGGCGGTGCACCGGACGAACGCGTTCATGACGATGCCGGAGACGCCGGGCAGCAAGCAGACCGTGCGGATCGACACGTCGTTCTTCACACCGGCCGGCGGTGGGCGGCATCCGGCGATCCTGCTGGCGCACGGGTTCGGTGGCAGCAAGGACGACATGACGGGCCAGGCCACTACGCTGGCCCGGGACGGTTACGCGGTGCTGACCTGGTCGGCGCGCGGCTTCGGCCGGTCGACCGGCGCGATCGGGCTGGACGCGCCGGACCGCGAGGTGGCCGACGTGGAACGGCTGGTGGACTGGCTGGGACACCGTTCGGACGTGGTGCAGGACGGGCCGGACGATCCGCGGGTCGGGGTGACCGGCGCTTCCTACGGCGGCGCGATCTCGTTGCTGGCCGCCGGGTACGACAAGCGGATCGACGCCATCGCGCCGCAGATCACCTGGTGGAACCTCCCGCAGGCGCTCTTCCCGCAGAACGCGCAGGGGGAGCCGGCCGATTCCGGCGTGTTCAAGAAGCTGTGGGCCGGGATCTTCTTCACCACCGGCTCGACGGGCACCCCCTCCGGCTCCTCCCCCGCGCTGCCCGGTACCGGCGGCGCGCCGGGCGGCGGTACCGGCGGCGCGGGTCCGGCTTCCGGTACGGGCTCCGGGTCGGGGTCATCAGGAACGGCTTCCGGAACGGGTTCGGGAACGGCGTCCGGAGCGGGGTCGAACGGACCGCGGGCGGCCAGTACGGGCCGGGCCGCGGGGCGGACGGGCGGCAGTGGGAAGACCGCGGGCGGGCAGGCGGCCGCCGCTCCGGCGCCGGGCGGGTGCCGTTTCACCGCCGCGCTGTGCGCCGTCTACCGGCAGGCCGCGGTGACCGGACGGGCCGACCCGGCGGCGATCGCGCTGCTGGAGCGGTCGAGCCCGTCGTCGGTCGGTTCGCGGATCAAGGTGCCGACGCTGATCGTGCAGGGGCAGAACGACTCGCTGTTCCCGCTGGACCAGGCGGACGCGATGGCGCGGACCATCGCGTCCAACGGCGCGCCGGTCTCCGTCGACTGGTCGTCGGGCGGGCACGACGGCGGTGACCAGGAGACCGCCCGGGTCGACGGACGGGTGCAGACCTGGTTCGACACGTACCTCAAGCACGAACGGGTGAACACCGGCCCAGCGTTCCGCGTCACCCGATCGGGCGGAGTGGACACCACGACCGGCGAGGCGGTGCAGCGCGGCGCGACCGCCGACCGGTACCCGGGGCTGAACGGCACCTCGCAGGTCACGGTACGGCTGTCCGGCGGCCCGCAGACGGTGCGCAACCCGGCCGGCGGCTCGCCGCCCTCGGTGTCGGGCGTGCCGGGGCTGGGCGCGCTGAGCCAGTTGTCGTCGCTCGGGCAGAGCCTGTCCTTGGACTTCCCGGGCCAGTTCGCGGCCTTCGATTCCGCGCCGTTGACGAAACCGTTGACGGTGACCGGCGCGCCGCGGGTGCGGGTGCGGGTGTCGTCGGACGCCGCGGACGGCGACGCGGTGCTGTTCGCCAAGGTCTACGACGTGGGCCCGGACGGGAGCCAGACGCTGCCGCACCAACTGGTGGCACCGCTGCGGGTCACCGGTGCGGGCAGCGGCGGGCGGACCGTGACGGTGACGCTGCCGGTGGTCGACCACGAGTTCGCCGCCGGGCACCGGATGCGCCTGGTGCTCTCGGCGACCGACCTCGGCTACTCCTCGCCGTCCGCGCCCGCCGACTACCGCGTGGCGGCGGCCGGTTCGGCACTCACCGTGCCGACGGTTCCGACGCTGCGGACGGCCGGGGCCACGACGGCCGCGTGGGTGTGGGTCCTGCCGCTGGTGGCGCTGGCGGTGGCCGCCGCACTGCTGCTCACCGGACGGCGCCGCCGGACCGCTGACGCCGGTGGCACGACCGCCCCGGGTCCCGACGCCGCCGGCTCCGGGGGCACGGACTCCGACGGTACGGATCCCGGCGGCGCGGACTTGACGGGCGCGGGCCCGCAAGGTCGGCGCGGGCACTCCCCCCGTGAACGTCCGGCAGGCGATAGCCCGGCAGCCGACAACCCGGCAAGCGGCAGCCCGGCAGGCCGCAACGCGCCGGACGAATCCGTCCCCCTGGAGATCTCCGGCCTGTCGAAGCGTTACCGGGGCTCGCAGGACCGTTACGCGGTGCGGGAGTTGTCGTTCCGGGTGGAACGCGGCCAGGTCCTGGGCCTGTTGGGGCCGAACGGCGCGGGCAAGACGACGACCATGCGGATGCTGATGGGGCTGATCACCCCCGACGCGGGTGGGATCACGGTCTTCGGGCAGCCCATCAGCGCCGGCGCCCCGGTGCTGTCGCGGGTCGGGGCGTTCGTCGAGGGCGCGGGGTTCCTGCCGCACCTGACCGGGCGGGCCAACCTCGACCTGTACTGGCGGGCCACCGGTCGTCCGGCGGCCGACGCGCAGGTCGAACAGGCGCTGGAGATCGCCGACCTCGGCGAGGCGCTGGACCGGGCGGTGCGCACCTACTCGCAGGGCATGCGGCAGCGGCTGGCCATCGCGCAGGCCATGCTCGGCCTGCCCGACCTGCTCATCCTCGACGAGCCGACCAACGGGCTCGACCCGCCGCAGATCCGCGAGATGCGGTCGGTGATCGGCCGGTACGCCGCCGGCGGCCGGACCGTCATCGTCTCCAGCCACCTGCTGTCGGAGGTGGAGCAGAGCTGCACCCACCTGGTGGTCATGGACAAGGGCCGGCTGATGGCGGCCGGGCCGGTGGACGAGATCATCGGTGGGAGCGACGCGCTGTTCGTCGGCGCGCCGGGCGCGACCGCGCCGCAGTTGGAGCGGGTGGCCGCCGAGCTGGCGGAGCTGCCCGGCGTGTCGGGCGCGGAGCCGGCCGAGGACGGCCTGGTGGTGCGGCTCGACGGGCTCGGCGTGCCGGGGCTGCTGGCCGAACTGCTGCGGCTGGACGTGCCGGTGGAACGGGTCGGCCGGCACCAGCGGCTCGAGGACGCGTTCTTGACCCTGATCGGAGGCCAGGCGTGAGCGAGCAGGGTGACGGAACACCGGGCGCGGGACTGCCCGGCACCGGAGCGACCGCGGTGCGCGGCGGTACGGCACACGCGGGCGACGCGGCGGGCGCCGCCGGTTACCACGCGCGGCGCACGCTGCCGTTGCGGGTGGAGGCGGTGCGGCAGTTGCGGCGGCGCCGGACGCTGGTGGCGTTCGCGGTCGTGGTGGCGCTGCCGATCGTGGTGTGGGCGGCGTTCGCGATCGGCGGACGGCCCCGGGACCGCGGCGACGTCCCGACGCTGGTGGACGTGGCGACCTCCTCGGGGCTGAACTTCGCGCTGGCGGTGGTGTTCGTCTCCAGTGGTTTCCTGCTGACCCTCCCGGTGGCGTTGTTCTTCGGGGACACGGTCGCCTCGGAGGCGGGCTGGTCCTCGCTGCGTTATCTGCTGGCGGCGCCGGTACCGCGGGCCCGGCTGCTGGTGAGCAAGGCGGTGGTGGCCTTCGTGTTCAGCGCGCTGGCGGTGCTGGCGCTGCCCGCGGTGGCCCTCGCGGTGGGTACGGCGGCGTACGGCTGGGGCGGGCTGGATCTGCCGACGGGCGGTTCGCTGCCGGCCGGATCGGCGGCGGCCCGCTTCGCGGTGATCGTGGTCTACGTCTTCGTCAGCCAACTCGCCGTGGCCGGGCTGGCGTTCTGGCTGTCGACGGTGACCGACGCACCGCTGGGGGCGGTGGGCGGCGCGGTGGGCGCGGCGATCCTGTCGAACATCCTGGACGCCATCACGGCACTCGGCCCGGTGCGTCAAGTGCTGCCGACGCACTGGCAGTTCGCCTGGGCCGATCTGCTCCAGCCGGGTGCGGAGTGGTCGGGCATGCTCAAGGGCACGTCGGTGGCGGTGTCGTTCGCCATCGTCTTCCTGGCGCTGGCGTTCCGCCGTTTCCGGACGAAGGACATCGTCTCCTGACCGGTCCGCCGAACCGATCACGGCCGCGGCGGATCGCCGAGGGGTCGGCGGATGGCGGACCGCGGCGCCGATCGTGGACCGTGCGTTGTTGACGGATCGCCGGGCCGCTCCCGGACAGCGGCGCCCTTCGCCAACTCGCGGAACGCGGAGCCGTTCCCGGACGGTGACGCCGTTCCCGGACCTCGCCCAGCCCAGAGGTCGGCGGAACGTCGCCGTTCCCCCGGCCCGCGTCGCAGCGCCCACCCGCCCCGACGCACCCGCCACCCCGACGCACCCGGCCGGCCGAACGGGTGGGGCGGGTCCGTGGCCGGGAGGGCGTCTTGCCGGGGGTGGCACGGCGGCCGGAGGATGGGGGCGGCCGGTCGCCTCACGCCAGGGAGTTCCGGATGCCCGCAGCGAACTCGCCCCTTCCGCCGCAGGAGTGGCAGCCGCCCGCGCCGGGCTTGGTGCTCCCGCCGCCGGATCACGTGCTGTCGCCGCGGACCGGGTGGACGCGGGCGCACTGGGAGGCGGTGGCCGACCGGTTGCTGGACGCACTGGTGCCGTACGCCTCGCCGGGCTTCGCGCAGTATCGGCTGCCGGGCCGGGCGAGCTGGTCGGGGGAGCACTCCGACGGTCTTGAGGGTTTCGCGCGGACATTCCTGCTGGCCTCCTTCCGTATCGCGGGCGCGCACGCGGGCGCGACCGGGCCGCTCCCCCCGGCGGTCACCGAACGGATCGACTCACTGACTCAACGCTACGCCCGGGGTCTGACAACGGGCACCGATCCGGACTCGCCGGACGCCTGGCCGCCGATCACCGAGCGGTCGCAGCCGATGGTGGAGGCCGCGTCGATCGCCATCGGGCTGCACGAGACCCGGCCGTGGCTGTGGGACCGGTTGCCGGACCGCACCCGGCAGCAGGTCGCCGACTGGCTGGCCGGCTTCGTGGGCAAGCACCCGGTGGACAACAACTGGCGGCTCTTCCAGGTCGTCACCGAGCAGTTCCTCGCGTCGGTCGGCGGCACGTACCGGCAGTCGGAGATCGACGCCGGGCTGGACCGGATCGAGGACTGGTACGACGGCGACGGCTGGTACCGCGACGGGGACGGGCGCAACTTCGACTACTACGTCGGCTGGGCGATGCACTTCTACCCGCTGCTGTGGGCGCGGATCGCCGGGGCGGGCGGCGGGAGCGCGGACGGGGGCCGGGTGGCGGCGTACCGGGCGCGGCTGAGCCGTTTCCTCGACGATTACGTCCACTTCTTCGGCGCGGACGGCGCGCCGGTGCACCAGGGGCGGTCGCTGACGTACCGGTTCGCGGCGGTGGCGCCGGTGTGGATGGGCGCGCTGGCCGGGGCGAGTCCGCTGCCGCCGGGGCTGACGCGCCGGCTGGCGTCGGGCGCGCTGAGGCATTTCGCGGAACGCGGGGCGCCCGACGGTGCGGGACTGCTGCGACCGGGGTGGTACGGGCCGTACGCGCCGGTGACGCAGTCCTACTCGGGGCCGGCGTCGCCGTACTGGGCGAGCAAGGGGTTCCTGGGGCTGTTGCTACCGCCCGGGGACCCGGTGTGGACGGCGGCCGAACTCCCGCTCCCCATCGAGGAGTCGGACACCAGGCGGGTGATCACCGCTCCCGGCTGGCTGCTGCACGGCACCCGGGCGGACGGGATCGTGCGGCTGCTGAACCACGGCACCGACCACTACGCGCCGCACACCGATTGGTCGCGGGACGAGCCGCACTACACGAAGCTGACGTATACCTCACGCTGCGCACCGCTGACCGGCGTACACGTCCGGGACCGCCATCTGGACGCCCACGTCGCCCTGCTGGCCCCGGACGGCACCGCGTCGCGCCGTACCGTCGTGCGTCCGCTGGCCGTGCGGGACGACCGGGCGTCGTCGTGGTACGAGGCCCGACTGCCGGGTGACGAACGGACGTACCACGTCACGACGACATCGTTGCCGTACGGCGCCTGCGAGGTGCGGGTCAGCGAGGTCGACGCGCCCGAAGGCGTGGCGGAGGGTGTGACGGTCCGGGACGGCGGCCACGCGGTCGCCGGGTCGCGGGCGCCCGAGGTGCTCGGCGGCGCGGACTGGGCGCTGTCGCAGCGTGACGACGGGCTGACGTCGGTGGTCGTGGGACTGCACGGCTGGCGTTCGGCCGGGGTGGAACGGGCCGAGGACGCCCACGCGTTCGGCCCCCACGCCGCCGTGCCGTACGTGACGGCGCCGGTCGGGGCGGGGGCCGCGCGGGTGTGGGTGACGCTGGTCGTCCTCACCGGTGAGGCGCTCGACGCGGCGGGCGTCGCGCGGCTGCGGACCGGCTTCCGGGTGGCGGTGACGAAGGACGCGGTACACGTCACGGTCGACGGCGAGCCGGACCGGGTGGTACCGCACCGGATTTCGTCCTCCTACGGCGAGGCGTAGGAGGCGGGCGGAGGATCGGGCAGCGGAGGGCGGGGCGGCCGGGGGACGCAGGGACGTCAGCGCCCGGCAACCCGTCAGCCCCGCCCGCACGGCAACCCGCATCACGCTTGCGTCAGCCACCGGACGCCCGCACGGCAACCCCGTCAGCCACCGCCCGTCAACCACACCTCGCAAGCCCCGTCCCCACGACGCCCGCACGGCGCCCCCGCCGTAACCCGAGCCCCTCAGGCCGGGACGCCGTCCTGTCGCGCCGAGGCCGGGTTCAGAGCGGGGGTGAGCGCGGCCGGGCGGGCTATCGGGCGCCACCAGGGGTCGGTGGGCAGTTCGCCGGCCGGTTCGAAGGGCTTACCGGGCGGCGGGATGGCCACCGGGGCGCCGGCCGCGCGGGCGGCGGCCAGGGTGCGTTCCGCCGGTTCGTCCCACGGGTGGGGGGCCAGGTTGAACGTGCCCCAGTGGATGGGCAGCAGGGCGCTGGCCGGTGAGCCGCCGCCCAGGTCGAGGTGGGTGCGCAGGCCCTCCTCCGGGGTCATGTGGATATCCGGCCAGAAGTCGGAGTACGCACCGATCTGGATCATCGTGGCGTCGAACGGGCCGTGTTCGGCGCCGATGTCGGCGAAGCCGGAGAAGTAACCGGTGTCGCCGCTGTGGTAAACGCGGTGTTCGGGGCCCTTGACGACCCAGGAGGCCCACAGGGTGTGCTGGGTGTTGCGCAGGCCGCGGCCGCAGAAGTGGCGGGCCGGGGTGGCGGTGAACGTGAGGCCGGCGATGGCGGCGGACTCGTTCCAGTCCAGTTCGGCCATCCGGTCGGCGGGGACGCCCCAGCGTTCCAGGTGGGCGCCGACACCCAGGGGTATCGCGAACTTCGTCCCGCCGCGCACCAGTTGACGGATGGTGGGCAGGTCAAGGTGGTCGTAGTGGTCGTGGGAGATGACCACGGCGTCCAGGTGGCCGAGCTCCTTGAGCGGCACCGGTACCGGATGCACCCGGCGGGGGCCGATGAAGTCGAACGGGGAGCAGCGGTCGGACCAGACCGGGTCGAACAGCACCCGGCGGCCGTCGATCTCGGCGAGGACGCTGGAGTGGCCCATCCAGGTCAGCCGCAGTCCGGTGACCGGCGGCTTGGCCAGGTCGGCGATGGTGAACGGGTGGACCGGCACCGAGCCCACCGGGCGCCGGCGCACGCGTTCGGCCTTGTCGAGCAGGGTGCGGATCAGGGCGATGCTGGGCCCGCGCGGCGGCTGCGAGGGGCCGGTGGGGTTGACGAACACGCCGTCGGCGAAGTGCGGCGAGCGGCGGATGCGCGCCATGCGTTCGCCGGTCGGGTCGGCGCCGAAGGCGACCGGACGCAGGGTGCTCATGGGCGCTGCCTCACTCCGTAGACGTGGTCGACCGGGATGCGCAGCACCAGGCGGCGGTCGGCGACCATCGCCGCGCGGTACTCGTCCCAGTCGGGGTGTTCGCCCCGGACGGCGCGGAACAGGTCGATCAGTTCCTCGACGGCGGCGTCGTGCGGGTCGGCGGCGACACCGGACAGCTGGGCGGTGCCCTCGACGACGGTGTAGGCCCACCGGTCGGCGCTCGTCACGTGGTAGCTGACGCGGGCGTCGCGCCGCACGTTGCGGGTCTTGGCGCGGTCGTCGGTGATCGAGACGCGGATGATCCGGGCGGCCGGGTCGTAGGCGTGGTTGACATTGGACAACTGGGGTCGCCCGTCCCGTTTCACGGTGGCCAGTACACCGCCGTCCACTTCCGTGAGCAGCTTCAGCAGCCCGTCGTGTCTCTCGTCTTTTGCCGTCATGTGTTCGTGAACGTTCGGCTTCGACCGGGTGTTCCAGCACGAGACGCGGTTCACCCTGTCCGGTCAGCCGGTCAGGCCGCTGACCCGCAGCGTGATGTTGAGCCGCCCGGTGAGGCCGAGGTCCGGCGGGGCGGTGCCGGGGCGGGTCCGCGGTACGCCGTGGTACGCGAGGCGGGCGGGGCCGCCGAAGACGAACAGGTCACCGCTGCGCAGCTCGACGTCGGTCCACGGGCGGGTCCGGGTGGCGGTGTTGCCGAACCGGAAGACGCAGGTGTCACCGAGGCTGAGGGAGACCACCGGCGCGGCGGAGCGTTCGTCGGCGTCGCGGTGCAGGCCCATCGAGGCGCCGGGCCCGTAGTGGTTGACCAGCGCGATGTCGTAACGCTCCCCCGCGGGGGCGCCGAACGCGGCGGTGACCGCGTCGTGGGCCAGCCGGCCGAGGACGTCGGGGAAGGGCTTGACGGGTTCGCCGCCGCCGTCCACCACGGTGCGCGCGTAGCCGTAGGGATACCAGTGCCAGCCGAGGCCGACGGTACGCACCGACATCCGCCCGCCGCCCGGCATGCCGACGGTCCGCATCCCGGCCGGGGGCGCGGCCCAGGCACGGCAGGCGGCCACCAGGCGCCGCTGGGCGTCCGGGGCGAGCCAGTCGGGAAGGTGGACCGCGCCCGGGGCGATCTCGGCGCGCTCCCGGGGGAACAGCTCGTCGCTCACCGGTTCATCGTAGGAACGCGCGGCGGTCCGGTTTCGCGCGGCCCGTATACGTCAGGCGTCCAGCGGTCCGGTGCCCGCGGCCCGTACACGTCAGGCGCCTCGCGGTCCGGTGCCCGCAGCCCGTACACGTCAGGCGCCTCGCGGTCCGGTGCCCGCGACCCGTACACGTCAGGCGCCTCGCGGTCCGGTGCGTGCGACCCGTCCATGACAAGCACCCAGCGCCCCCGGCATCCCACGTCCACGACAAGCACCCCGCGACCCGTACACGTCAGGCGTCCCACGCGCGTCCGCGTACGGCATCCCCGTCCGCGGCAGGCGCCCGTCCATGGCGAAGCCTGGCGTCCGGTCGTCTCCGTGCGGGTCACCCTCCGTTGGCGGGCCGGTCATCTTGGGGCCGTACGGTGCGCGCCACGGGAGCCGGCCGGCCTCCGCGACCCGCGTCGAAAGCTGCCGATGTCCGTCCTGACCTACCCGGAGGCCGTCGGCGTCGGGCTCCTGCAAGGTGTCACCGAGCTGTTTCCGGTCTCCAGCCTGGGCCACAGCATCCTGGTCCCGGCGCTGCTCGGCGGCCACTGGCAGCGTGACCTGAACGTCTCCGCCGAGAGTTCGCCGTATCTGAACGTGCTGATCGGGCTGCATCTGGCGACCGCGCTGGCGCTGGTGGTGTTCTTCCGGCGGGACTGGGCGCGGGTACTGCGCGGGCTGGTCAGCTCGGTGCGCGAGCGGCGGATCGAGACGGTGGAGCAGCGGCTGGCGTGGCTGCTGGTCGCGGCGACCATCCCGGTGGGGATCGCGGGGCTGGCGCTGGACAGCGTGTTCCGCAGCACCCTGGGCAGGCCGGTGCCGACGGCGGTGTTCCTGTCGCTGAACGGCGTCGTGCTGTACCTGACCGAACGGCTGCGGCGCGGCGGGACCGGGCGGCGGCGGGCGGGGGCGTCGGTGGCGCCGGGCGAGGAACACCTGGACCCGCAGGAGTTGTCGGACCGGCGGATCGCGGGACTGACGTTCAGGACGGCGATGGTGATCGGCGCGGCGCAGATCCTGGCGCTGTGCCCGGGGATCAGCCGTTCCGGTTCGACGATCAGCGCCGGCGTCTTCAAGGGCATGAACCACGAGGACTCGGCACGGTTCGCCTTCCTGCTGGCGACGCCGGTGATCGGCGCGGCGGCGCTGCTGAAGGTGCCGTCCCTGCTGGGGCCGGCCGGCGACGGGATACGCGGCCAGGTGCTGGCGGGCGCCGCGGCGTCGTTCGTGGCCGGTTATGTGGCCGTCAAGTACCTCACGAAGTACTTCGAGACGCGCACGCTGACGCCGTTCGCCATCTACTGCACGCTGGCGGGGCTGGGGAGCCTGGCGTACTTCACGCTGGGCTGAGCGGCCCGGACCGCCCCGGGACCGGCGTCGGCCTCAGCGGGGCCGCGGCGATCGCGGGGGCCCAGGAAACGCGGGATCGGCGTCAGGCCGCCGCGGCCCCGGTCGAGCGGGGCCGGGCAGGAACGCCGGCGGGTCAGCGTCCGAGGCGCTTGCGGGAGACTCCGCGCAGCCGGGACCGCTGGGACTTGTCCAGCATGAGGTAGCCGGCCACCGGCACCCCGACGATGATCAGCAGTACCGCCCACAGCGGCAGGCCGAGCACCAGCAGCACGATGCCGACCGCCACGCCACCGACGGTGATCGATGCACCCTTTGACATTTCGTCCTCCGTCCACGGCGTCAGCCGCGGTACCGCGGAGTCCATCATCCGCTGCCAGTGAGAACGCGGCCGGCCTCCGCTTGGTTCCCGCCACGCCGACCGGAAACGGCGGGCCCGACCGGCGCGACGGCGACGGCCGGGCCCGTGCGGCCGGCGGGTCGCACGTCGCCCCGCACACCGGACACGACGCCGTCAGCGCCCGGGGCGGCCACGTCGCCCCGGACGGTTCCACGTACGCAACCGTTTCCCACGTATACAGCGGCCCAGACGTATGCAGCCGTTTCACACGTACGTACCCGTCCACCCGTATGCAGCGGTCACACGTACGTACCCGTCCACGCGTACGCCGCGGTCCACACGTACGCAGCCGTCCACGCATACGCAGCAGCTTCACACGTACGTAGCGGTCAAGGTGATCGTCGTACCGGTGAGCGCCTGGCTGACCGGGCAGTTGGCCTTGGCGTCCTCGGCGGCGGCCTGGAAGCGGTCGGCGTCCAGGCCGGGGACGTCGCCCTCGACGCTGAGGTGGATGCCGGTGATCCCGGTACCGGGCTGGAACGCGACCTCGGCGGCGGTGGTCAGCCGGGCCGGGGGCGTGCCGGCCTCGGAGAGGGCGTGGGACAGCGCCATGGAGAAGCAGCTGGAGTGGGCGGCGGCGATCAGCTCCTCGGGGCTGGTGCGCCCCTCGGCCTTCTCCGCGCGGGAGGCCCAGGTGACGGGCTGGTCGGGGATGCCGGAGGAACCGAAGGTGATGGTGCCGCGGCCTTCGCCGAGGCTGCCTTCCCAGACCGTGTGCGCGATACGTTGCGTAGCCATGGCGGCACTCTACGCGCAATACGTACCGTTTTCGGATACACAGCGTCACCGAACGGGACGTGTGCGGGTAATCGGGTGATACTGCTGCGAAGACGACTTCATCCCCTCGTCCGATACCCGCGATCAGCGAACACGCCGGCCCGGGCGGCGACCGGCACCGGCCGGCGCAGCCCCCGGCCGTCACCCCCACAGCCGACGAAGACCAGTGACCGGCGAACAGCGAACTGCCAACAGCCGGCCGGTAACCACCAACCAACGACAGCAACCGGGCCCCGGTCCCGGGCCCGCGCCGTCCGGGAGTGCGGCCGTCCGCAACGACCCGGCGGCGTTCCGGACGACGGCCCGCACGCCCCTCGCGTGCCAGGTCAGCCGGATGGCGGGCCGGGAATCACCGGGCTCTCAAGTCCCTCACAGCGGATTCTCATCGACGTTGGCAAGGATCTTCTTCCGAAGCGAGAACCTCCTCGGCAGGAAGGCTCCCCGCATGTCGTTCAGGCCGTCCCGGTACCTGCGCGCCGTCCGGACGCGCGCCGTGCCCGGACGCCTGGGGCGCAACACGGTGCTGACGGTCTCGTGGCTGGCCGTGCTGGCGATCGGCAGCACCGCGAGCGCGAGCGGGCTGACCGGCGGCGGTACGGCACTGGGCGGCTCGCACGCCGTGCACGACACCCGGGCGACCTCGGCGGTGGGCGCGATCTTCCACGGCACGGTGTCCTCGTCGGGCGACCATTTCTGCAGCGCCGGCGTGGTGGACAGCCCGCAGGGCGACATGATCGTGACCGCGGCGCACTGCCTGAGCGGCAGCACCGCGGGGCTGTCGTTCGTCCCCGGGTACCACGACGGCCGGGCGCCCTACGGGGTGTGGCGGCTGGGCGACGTCACGCTGGACCCGCGGTGGACCAGGGACCAGGACCCGGACGCGGACGTCGCGTTCGCCACCGTGCTGCCGCTCGGCGGGCGGCGGCTCCAGGACGTGGTCGGCGGCTTCGGCCTGGAGACGGACCACGCGCCGTCCGCGACGATCCGGCTCACCGGGTATCCCTCGGACGCGGACGCGCCGCTGACCTGCGTCAACCGGATCACGGCGTACTCGGCCACCCAGCTGCGGATCGTCTGCGCCGCGTACAGCGGCGGCACCAGCGGCAGTCCGTGGGTGACCCGGCAGAACACCGTGATGGGCGTGATCGGCGGCTACGAGCAGGGCGGCGACACGCCGGACGTGTCCTACAGCGCGGTCTTCGGCGACGCCGTGGCGACGCTGTACCAGGACGCGGTGACCCAGGACCCGGCCAACCGGTCCTGACCTGGAATTTTGCCTGAGAGGCAAAGGGTTTGCCGCCGAGGCAGGTGGGGGTGTCCACTGGGGACCATGAGCCCTTCGGACCACTCCCCCGCCGAGGCCCCGGCCGGGCCGGAGGCCGGCGAAACGCACGGCACCGCCGAGCCAACGGTATCCGAGATGGCCGGCCTGGGCGCCAGACTCCGCGAACGCCGCCGGCGCAGTGGCCTGACCCTGGAGGCCGCCGCGGCCCGGGTGAGCCTGTCGCCCGCCTATCTGTCCCGGCTGGAGACCGGCCGGCGCCAGCCGTCGCTGCCGGTGCTGCTCGGCCTGTCGCGGGCCTACCTGACGACGGTCGCGGACCTGCTGGGTGAGCAGAGCGGCGGGCACGACCCGGTGATCCGGGCCGGCGCCATGGAACCCGGCCGGGCCGGCGGCTGGAGCTACCGGCAGGCCGGTGTGCCGGACCGGGCGATGCAGCCGCTGCGGCTGCACATCCCGCCGGCCGTCCAGGACGCGGTCGTCCGCGTGCACCCGGGCGAGGAGTGGCTCTACGTGCTCAGCGGCCGCCTGCGGCTCGGTCTGGGCCGGGCGGTCCACCTGCTGGACGCCGGCGACTCGGCGCACTTCGACTCGCTGACACCGCACCGGCTGGCGGCCGACTCGCCGCGGGGAGTCGACCTGCTCTTCGTCCACACCCTCATGCAGAGCCCGGTCGGCGAGCTGTGCGTCGGACCACCCGGCCGCCAGTACTGACGACCCACTGACGCCCACTGACACCCGCTGACGCCCACGGCCGCCAGCTCCGCCCCCCGAACCCGCTCTCCCCGTTCCCCCGAAACCCCGGTTCCCCCTTCCCGTCCCGGAGGTAGCCTCGCCATGTCCGAAACGATGCCCGAAACCCTGTCCGAAACCACCGCTCCCGCCGCCGAACAGCCGCCGCGCCCGCAGGCGCCGGAGCAGTCCCGTGTCCCGTCGCTGAACACCGCGTGGATCAGCCGCGGCCTGACGATCCGGGTGCTGGCGTACACCGCGGGGGCCCACCTGTTCGCCGGGTTCCTCTACCTGCTCTTCGCCCTCGGCGCGCGCCAGGGGCACTGAGACCGCGCCCCCGCCCGATCGCCGAAGCACGAGCGCCCGCACCCGCGCCGGACCCGTCCGGCACCCCCCGCACCCCCGCACCCGCGTCCCCGCCCGATCGCCGAAGCACGAGCGCCCACCCCCGATGCGGCACGCACCCCCGACCCGGCCCGCACCCCCGCGCTGTTACTCCTTGACGCCGACGCCGCCGTATACCGCGATGCGGCGCAGTTCGTCGGCGTCGGGGAGCGGGCCGTCCGGGTGCCACAGGGGGACCTGGACCAGGCCGGGGTCGAGAAGTTCGAAGCCGTCGAAGAACGGGAGTATCTCGTCGTAGGTGCGCACGGCCAGGTGGGCCGTGGCGTCGTTGTAGACCTCGGTGGCGTCGCCGGTGCCGTGGTGGAAGTCCACGGTGCAGTGGGTGAGGACCAGCCGGCTGCCGGGGACCAGGCGTTCGGCCAGGGCGCGGACGATGCCGGCCGGGTCCTCGCTGTCCTCGATGAAGTGCAGGACGGCGACGAGCAGGACGGCGACCGGCCGGTCGAAGTCGATCAGCTGCTTGACCCGGGGGTGGTCGATGACCGAGCCGGGGTCGCGGACGTCGGCGAGGACGAAGCCGGTGCGGTCGGCGCTGGTGAGCTTGGCGCCGGCGTGGGTGGCGACGATGGGGTCGTTGTCCACGTAGACGACGCGGGTGTCCGGGGCGGCCGCCTGGGCCGTCTCGTGGGTGTTGGGAGAGGTGGGGATGCCGGTGCCGATGTCGAGGATCTGCCGGATGCCGTCACCGACGACCCCGCGGACGGCGCGGTGCAGGAAGTCGCGGTTGGCGTGCACGGAGACCCGGGCGTCGGGGGCGAGCTCGATGACGCGGCGGCCGGCCAGCTGGTCGACCTCGTAGTTGTCCCAGCCGCCCAGCAGGTAGTCGTAGATCCGGGCGGGGTGCGGCCTGCTGGTGTCGATCCGGTCGGCGGCGAAGCCCTGGTCGCCGGAACCGTCATCGGTCATGCCGTCTTCCAATCGGTCCGCAGCGTGGGCGAGGCGAGCAGGAAGTCGGCGTCGCCGGCCTTCGCGCCCTGGATGAAGCTCTGGATCTCGTGGAGGGTGTAGATCAGCGCCGGGCCGTCCGGGTCAGTGGACTGCCGGATGGCGACCCGGCCGTCGCACAGCTTCATGGCCTCGACGCAACTGCCGCCGTTGCCACCGCTCCACGGTTTGTGCCAGCCCTCGGTGCCCAGCTCGTTGGCCGGCATGCCGTTGTAGATGCGTTCCCCGTACTGGTGCTTCCCGTGGAGGAGGTGGGCTTCCCCGTTCTGCCTGCGGTCCATCGGTTCAGATCTCCTTGCGAACGCGACCGAGGAATGCCTCGGTGCTGTGAGCCGGCGCGGCCTGCGCGCTCATGCGGTCCAACGCCTCCAGGAAGGTGGACACGTCGTCGCGCTCGTCGAAGTAGACGGCGCCCACCAGACTCTCCGCGCACACCATGTCCGGCAGTTCCTGGATCTCGAACCGGAAGATGTGGAACGGTCCGTACATCGCGGAGTGCGGGCCGGCCGAGAACGGCATGATCTGGAGCCGGACGTTGGGCATCGCGCACGCCTCGATCAGCCGGTCGACCTGGGCGCGCATGACGTCCGGGCCGCCGATGGGACGCCGCAGCACGGTCTCGTCGACGACGACCCACAGCAGGGGCGGGTTCTCGCGGGTCAGCAACGCCTGGCGTTCCAGCCGCAGGGACAGGCCGCGTTCGACCGCTTCCGCCGGGGCGTTGGGCGAACCGGCCCGCAGCACCGCGCGGGCGTAGTCCTCGGTCTGCAACAGCCCCGGTACGTAGTGCGGTTCGTAGGCGCGGATGACCCTCGCCTCGCCCTCCAGGCTGACGAAGGCGCTGAACCACTCGGGCAGCACGTCGCGGTAACGGTGCCACCAGCCGGGGCGGTTGGCCTCCCGGGCCAGGGTGAGGAAGCCCTCGACCTCGTCGGGGTCGGTCACCCCGTAGGTGGTCAGCAGCTTCTCGACGTAGGGAAGCTTGAGCCCGACCTCCGCCTTCTCCATCCGGCGGATGGTGGCGTGGGTGACGTCCAGCGCCCGCGCCGCCTGCTCGTACCCGATGGCGGCCTTCTCCCGCAGATCGGCGAGACGCTTGCCCAGCACCACCCGCAGGACAGTGGGTGCGGCCGGGGGGCGCGCTTCCGGCACTGTGGCTCCCTTCGACCCGCGATCCGGTCAACTACCCATCCGGAAAAGCAGTGTGTCACGCCGTCAGGCATATGACAGCGGTTTGGTATTCCAGTTCTGCAAATTACAGAACGCATCTTGCCATCTGTCGCGCGCTGCGCGCATAGTGGCTCAGTGCCTTCCTCCCATGACGCTCTCCGCCTGGAGCGCCCGGCAGCTCCTGACGCCCTGCGGCGGCGGTGCACGTCCCGGACGGACGTGTTCCACCTGCCCGCGCTCGGGGCCTGCGTCGGCGAGGCCAGGAGGCGTCTTCGGGCGCTGCTGGTCGAACAGAACGTGGACGGCGAGGCCCGCGACGACGCGGGCCTGGTGATCTCGGAACTGTTCACCAACGCGATCCGCCACAGCGACAGCGAGCGCATATCCTGCGCGGTCCGGGTCACCGGCAACCTGCTGCGCCTGGAGGTCGCCGACCAGGGATGCGGCCTGACGGAGCCCCAGTCGCGAGAACCCGGCGTCGACGAGGAGTGCGGCCGGGGCCTACAACTGGTGAACGCCGTCGCCCTCGCATGGGGCGTTCAGGCCTGTCCGGACGGCAGGGGCCGTCTGGTCTGGGCGGTGCTGCGGCACCGCGGCGGGGCGTAGCGCACGCCGACCGCGTTGCGCCCCGCGACCACGCCGTGGGCCTGACCCCGCGGGGGTGGGCCGGGCCCACGGCTGCGGTCGTTCACCTCACCGTGTCGCCCGCCTCCCAGCGACCCACCGCGCCGGCGGCTTCATAGCGGCTCGCGGTGCGGCCTGCCTCCCAGCAACTCGCGGTGCCGCCCGCCTCCCAGCGGCTCACCGCGCCGACCGCCTCACAGCGGCAGCAGTTCCGGGCGCTTGGCCTCGGCGTTGTCACCGCTGGACTCACCGCGCAGGCGGCGGCCGATCCAGGGCACGAAGTACTCCTTGGCCCAGCGGATGTTCTCCCGGCGCACGTCGGCCGGGGCGACCGGGATGGTCAGCGGCCAGGGCTGGTCGGGGTCGGGGGTGACGTCGGCGCCGAGCACCCGGGCGGCCAGCCGGGCGACCCGGGCGTGGCCCTCGCTCGACAGGTGCAGCCGGTCCTCGCTCCAGGCCCGCTGGTCGCGCAGCGCCCGCAGGGACCACAGGTCGAGCACCGGGCAGCCGTGGCGGTCGGCGATGGCCCGCAGGTGGCCGTTGTAGGTGGCGATCCGGCCGCGCAGGTGGCGCAGCACCGGCACACCGCGGGTGTCGAAGCCGGTGGCCACCACCACGGTGCCGGCCGCGGCGGTGAGCGCGACGACGGCCTTCTCGAAGCGGTCGGCGACCTCGTCGGGGTCGGTGCCGGGGCGCAGTATGTCATTGCCGCCGGCCGCGAAGGTGACCAGGTCGGGGGCGAGTCGAACCGCGCGCGGCACCTGCTCCTCGACGATCCGGTCGAGCAGCCGGCCGCGTACCGCGAGGTTGGCGTACCGGAACTCGCCCGGTGGGCGCCCCTGGTCGAGCAGGACGGCGAGCCGGTCGGCCCAGCCGACGCAGCTCCCGTCGGGGCCGGGGTCGCCCACCCCCTCGGTGAAACTGTCGCCGATCGCGGCGTACGAACCGATGGCCACGACGGCCCGGTCGGGCAGGTCTTGAACGTTCACTTCAGCCACGTGTACATGGTTCACCTCATACAACTACCTACGCCACCGTAACCACGGGTTTACGCGACGTGATTCATCCCACGTGATATCCGACCCCCGCGCGGGAATATCGAAATACGGTCCGACCGCCCGGTATGGCGGGCGGCTGCACCTGCCACATACCGTGCGGTACGCGGCCGGACTACTGTCGTCGGGTCGGCTTCACCCCGAACGATTCCGCGTGCACGAAACCCCGTGCGCGCACGACCGACCCGCCAGAAGGAGACCCGGTGAACCAGCCCACGCCGAGGACCGCCGCCCGCCCGCCGGAGCCCGAGCTGACCGGGGTGCGCAACTTCCGTGACGTGGGCGGCCTCAGGACCGGCGACGGCCGCCGGGTGCGCGCGGGCCGGCTCTTCCGCAGCGGGCACCTCGCGCACGCCACACCGGCGGACACCGCGTTCCTGGCCTCCTTGGGCCTGCGGACCGTCATCGACTTCCGCAACGCCTCCGACATGGCCCTGGAGGGCCAGGACGTCGAACTGCCCGGGGTGCGCAACGTCAACATGCCGCTGAGCGACCCGCGGGCCGGGGACGGCTTCTGGCGCATGGTGCGCAACGGCGACGTGGACACGCTGCGGGAGGCGCTGGGCGACGGCAGGGCGGCCGCCGCGATGACCCGCTCCTACGCCACCTTGATCCGCGACCGCACGGCGGAACACGCCCGGCTGCTGGACCTGCTGGTCGACGGCGAGGTGCCCGCGCTGGTGCACTGCGCGGCGGGCAAGGACCGGGCGGGCACCTCGATCGCCATCGTGCTGCTGGCCCTGGGGGTGCGCCAGGAGGAGATCACCACCGACTACCTGCTGAGCAACGACCCGCACCGCCGCTACCGGATCCAGCGCGGCAAGAACGCCGAACCGGTCACCAACGCCGAGGTCAACGAGCTGCTCAGCCCGCTGTTCGAGGCGCGGGCGCAGTACCTGCGCGGCGCGTTCGACGCCATCGAGGAGGGCTGGGGGTCGGCCGACCGCTACCTGGCCGACGGACTCGGGCTGACCGGCGAGCGGCGCGAGCGGCTGCGGACCCTGCTGCTGGAGGAGGACAACCGCTAGGGTCGCTTGGATGACCTCGACCAATCCGTTCTTCGCCCCGAGCACCCTGCCCTTCCGGCTGCCGGACTTCGCCGCCATCCGCCCCGAGCACTACGCCCCGGCGTTCGACCGGGGCATGGCGGAGCAGCTCGCCGAGATCGCCGCGATCACCGGCTGCGGCGAGGCGCCCACGTTCGACAACACGGTGGTCGCCCTGGAGCGTTCGGGGCGGCTGCTGGAGCGGGCCCGGGTGGTCTTCGCCAACCAGACCTCCGCCGACTCCAGCCCCCGCACCGAGGAACTCGACGCCGAGTACCAGCCGAGATTCGCCGCGCACGAGGACGCGATCCTGCTGGACCGCGAGCTGTTCGCGCGGATCGACGCGCTGTACGCGGACCGCGCCGACCTCGGGCTGGACCCGGAATCGCTGCGGCTGCTGGAACGGGTGCACACCGACTTCACGCGCGCCGGCGCCCGGCTGAGCCCGGACGAGCAGCGGCGGCTGCGCGAGTTCAACGCCGAACTCGCCACCCTGGAGACCTCGTTCGAGCAGAACCTGATGGCCGACACCCGGGCGCGGGCGCTGGTGCTGGACTCCGCCGAGGAGCTGGCCGGGCTGTCGCCCGACGCGATCGCCGCCGCCGCGGAGAACGCCAGGACGCTGGGGTACGACGGGCGCTGGGTGCTGAGCCTGAAGCTGTTCTCCAACCAGAGCGAACTGGCGTGGCTGACCGACCGCTCGGTGCGCGAACGGCTGCTGACCGCCTCCCTGGGCCGCGGCGAGGACGTCAACCGGGACCTGGTGGTGCGGATCGCCACCGCCCGCGCCGAGCGCGCCGCGCTGCTGGGCCTGCCCAGCCACGCCGCCTACGTGCTGCAGAACCGCACCGCCGGCACCACCGGGGCCGTCGAGGACTTCCTCGGCCGCCTGGTGCCGCTCGCGGTGGCCAGCGCCCGCGCGGAGGCCGAGCAGCTGAAGGCCGCGGTCGAGGACGGCGGTGAACTGGCGCCGTGGGACTGGAAGTTCTACGCGGAGAAGGTCCGGGCCGCCGAGCACGACATCGACGAGGCGGCGCTGCGCCCGTACTTCGAGCTGGAACGGGTGCTGCGCGACGGCGTCTTCCACGCGGCCGGCGAGGTGTACGGGCTGCGGATCACCGAACGCGAGGACCTGACCGCGTACCACCCGGACGCGCGGGTCTTCGAGGTCCGCCAGGAGGACGGCACGCCGGTCGGGCTGTTCCTCGGCGACTACTACGCGCGCGCCAGCAAGCGCGGCGGCGCCTGGATGAACTCGCTGGTCGACCAGTCCCACCTGTTCGACGAGCGTCCGGTGGTGGTCAACAACCTCAACATCGCCAAGCCGCCCGCCGGTGAGCCGACGCTGCTGACCATCGACGAGGTGCGCACCCTCTTCCACGAGTTCGGGCACGCGCTGCACGGGCTGCTGTCCGACGTGCGCTACCCGTCGTTCTCCGGCACCTCGGTGATGCAGGACGTGGTCGAGTTCCCGTCCCAGGTCAACGAGATGTGGCTGGCGCGGCCGGAGATCCTGTCGCGGTACGCGGTGCACCACGTCACCGGGGAGCCGCTGGCGGCCGAGGTGGTGGAACGGCTGATGCGCGCGCGGCGGTCCGGCGAGGGCTTCCGGACGGTGGAGTACCTGGCGGCCACCCTGCTGGACTGGGCGTGGCACAGCATCGGCGCGGACACCGACCCGGGCGACCCGCTGGCGTTCGAGGCGGCGGCGCTGGAGTCGGCCGGGCTGGCGCTGGAGCTGATCCCGCCGCGCTACCGCACGACGTACTTCGCGCACGTCTTCGCCGGCGCCTACAGCGCGGGGTACTACTCCTACATCTGGAGCGAGGTGCTGGACGCCGACATGGTCGAGTGGTTCGAGGGCAACGGCCGCACGGTGCGCGAGAGCGGTGAGCTGTTCCGCGAGGGGCTGCTGTCGCGCGGCGGCAGCGTCGACATGATGGACGCCTACCGCGCGGTGGTCGGCCAGGACCCGCGGATCGAGCCGTTGCTGGCCCGCCGCGGACTCCTGACCTGACACACCGTCAACCACCCCTGGTCGCGCGGGCGGTCGTCACTTGTTGGCGACCGCCTGCTTGATCAGGGTCCGGCCGAAGTCCCACATCAGGCCGCCGCCGCGGTGGGCGTCGTCCATCACGTCGGTGAACGCGTCGACGAAGCGGTCGACCTCCTTCTCCCCGATGGTCAACGGCGGGATGAGCTTGATGACTTCGAGGTGGTCGCCGGAGACCTGGGTGAGGATGCGGTGCCGCTGGAGCAGCGGGACCACCACCATCTGGGCGAACAACCCCTTGCGGGCGGCCTGGAGCATGGTCCAATTGCCGCGCAGCTTCAGGGACTTGGGCCGGCCGAACTCGATGCCGATCATCAGGCCGCGGCCCCGCACGTCGTACAGCAGCTCGTAGCGTTCGGTCAGCGCGGCGAGCCGGGTGCGCAGCAGGTCGCCGGTGACCCGGGCGTTCTCCGTGATCCGCTCGTCCTCCATCACCGTGAGGGTGGCCAGGCCGGCGGCCATCGCCTGGGCGTTGGAGCCGAAGCTGGCGGAGTGCACCAGGACGCGGTCCATCGAGGAGTAGACCTTCTTGAAGATCCAGTCCTTGCCGAGCGTCGCGGAGATCGGCACGTAGCCGCCGGACAACGCCTTGGCCACGCAGACCAGGTCGGGTTCGACGCCCGGCTCCCAGTCGTAGGCGAAGAACCGGCCGGTGCGGCCGACGCCGGTCTGCACCTCGTCGGCGATCAGCAGCGCCTTGTGCTTGTGCAGCAACTCCTGGGCGGCGAGCAGGAATCCGGGCGGCGTCAGGTGGACGCCCTTGCCCTGGATCGGCTCGACCACAAAGCCGGCCACGTCGCCGCGCTTCAACTCCCGTGCCAGCGCTGCCAGATCGCCCATCTCGATGGCGGTGTCCGGCAGCAGCGGTGCGAAGCCGTCGCGGAATCCGGCCTCGCCGTTGACCGACAGCGAACCGGTGGTCAGGCCGTGGAAGGCGTGCGTGCAGTACAGGATGCGCTGCTTGCCGGTGGCGTACCGGGCGAACTTCAGCGCGGTCTCCACCGCCTCGGTGCCGCTGCTGCCGAAGAAGACCCGGTCCAGGTGCGGGGCGTGGGCCAGCAGTTTCTCGGCCAGCAGGCCGGGCAGCGGCGGGCAGTCGAAGCGGGTGAGGTCGGCCAGCCCGGCGTCGAGCACGTCGTGCAGCGCCTTGCGGATCACCGGGTGGTGGCGGCCCAGGCCCATGACGCCGAAGCCGGCGAGCATGTCGAGGTAGTCGTCACCGTCGGCGTCCCAGAAGTAGGCGCCCTCGGCCCGCTCGTAGACCTTGTCGAAGCCGATGGTGTGCAGCATGCGCGGCAGCTGGTGGTTGAGGTGCTTGGCGTGCAACTCGTAGCGCTCGGCGCCGCGTTCGGCCAGCAGTCTCGCGAGGTCGAACCCCTTGACCGGGCTGCCGACCTCAGGCTCGTCGGCCATCGGATGTCTCCTTCTTCGTCACGGGCTTGGTGGTGGTTGCGGGCTTGGCAGGGGTCGCGGGCTTCGCGGTGGCGGGCTCGGCGGGCGCGGGCTTCGCGGTCGCGGGCCCGGCGGGCGCGGTGGGCGTCCCGGCGTCCGCCGCGGGCTTCGCGGTGGGCACAGGCGCTGTCTTCGGCACCGTTTTGCCCGCTGACTTCGCCGCTGTCTTCGTCGCCGTCCTGGCCGCTGACTTCGCGGCTGTCTTCGTCACCGTCCGCGTCGCCGTTCCCGTCGCGGGAGCGCGGCCCCGGCGGGCGGCGGGGGCCGGCACCGTGGGCGGCGCGGCGGGGTCCGCGGCGGTGTGGTGCGCGCCGGCGGTGCGGTGCACGGTGGCGGCGATCCGGGCGGCGATCTCGGCGGGGGTCAGGCCGAGGTCGGCCAGTACCTCGGCGCGCTTGGCGTGCGGCAGGAAACGCGGCGGGATGCCGAAGTCCCGCACGGGGACGTCGACTTCGGCGTCGCGCAGCGCCTGGGCGACGGCGGCGCCGACCCCGCCGACCCGGCCGTTGTCCTCGACGACGGCGACCACCCGGTGGCCGGCGGCCAGCTCCGGCAGCGCCGGGTCGACCGGCTTGACCCAGCGCGGGTCGACGACGGTGGTGCCGATGCCGCGGTCGCGCAGCAGCTCCGCCACCGTCAGGCAGGTCGGCGCGAGCACGCCGACGGCGACCAGCAGCACGTCGGGGTGGTCGCCGCGGTGCAGCACGTCCATGCCGCCGACCCGGTCGATCGCGGGCAGCGGCTCGCCGACGGTCTCCTTGGGGAACCGCACGACGGTGGGCGCGTCGTCGACCTCGACCGCCTCGCGCAGCTGGTCGCGCAGCTGGTCGGCGTCGCGCGGGGCGGCGATCCGCAGGCCGGGGACGACCTGGAGGATCGACATGTCCCACATGCCGTTGTGCGACGCGCCGTCGGTGCCGGTGATGCCGGCCCGGTCCAGCACGAAGGTGACGCCGCAGCGGTGCAGCGCGACGTCCATCAGGACCTGGTCGAAGGCGCGGTTGAGGAAGGTGGCGTAGACCGCGACCACCGGGTGCAGGCCGCCGGTGGCCAGGCCGGCCGCGGAGGTGGCGGCGTGCTGCTCGGCGATGCCCACGTCGTAGACCCGCTGGGGGAACTCGGCGGCGAACGGGCCGAGGCCGACCGGCTGGAGCATGGCGGCGGTGATGGCGACGACGTCGTCACGCTCGCGGCCGATCTCCACCATGGCGTCGCCGAAGACCGAGGTCCACGACTTGCCCGCCGGCCGGGCCAGCGCGACGCCGGTGAGCGGGTCGATGGCGCCGACCGAGTGGAAGCGGTCGGCCTCGTCCTGCTCGGCGGCGGCGTACCCGCGGCCCTTGACCGTCAGGCAGTGCACCAGGACCGGGCCGCGGAACCGCTTGGCGCCGCGCAGCGCGCCCTCCACCGCCGCCGTGTCGTGGCCGTCGATCGGGCCCACGTACTTCAGGCCCAGGTCCTCGAACATGCCCTGCGGGGCGAAGGCGTCCTTGAACCCCTTCTTGGCGCCGTGCAGCGACTCGTACAGCTGCTGGCCGACGACCGGGGTGCGCTGGATGAGCTCCTTGCCCCACGACAGCACGCGTTCGTACTCGTTGGTGGTGCGCAGGGTGGCCAGGTGGCTGGCGAGGCCGCCGATGGTGGGCGCGTAGGAGCGTTCGTTGTCGTTGACGACGATGATCAGCGGCCGGTCGCGGGCGGCGGCGATGTTGTTCAGCGCCTCCCAGGCCATGCCGCCGGTCAGCGCGCCGTCGCCGATGACCGCGACCACGTGGTCGTCCCGGCCGAGGACCTCGTTGGCCTTGGCCAGCCCGTCGGCCCAGCCGAGCACCGTGGAGGCGTGGCTGTTCTCGATGACGTCGTGCTCGGACTCCGCGCGCGAGGGGTAGCCGGACAGGCCGCCCTTGACCCGGAGCTTGGAGAAGTCCTGACGGCCCGTCAGGATCTTGTGGACGTAGGACTGGTGACCGGTGTCGAACAGCACCCGGTCCTTCGGCGAGTCGAAGACCCGGTGCAGGGCGATGGTCAGCTCGACCACGCCCAGGTTGGGTCCGAGGTGGCCGCCGGTCCTGGCCACGGAGTCGATGAGGAACGTGCGGATCTCCTCGGCGAGTTCCTCCAGCCGTTCCGGGGCGAGCGCCTTGAGGTCCTGCGGGCCCCGGATGCTCTCCAACAACGACATGTGAGGCTTCCTTTCGTTGGTTGTCCCCGTCCGGTGGTGCGACGTGCGGCGCGCGGGTCAGGCGACGGTCACCGTCGGCCCTCCCCCCGCGTCATCCGTGCCCTGTCCCGCTGCCTCCATCCGCTCGGCGATCTTCATCGCCTCCTCGATGAGGGTCTCCACGATCTTCGACTCCGGCACCGTCTTGATCACCTCGCCCTTGACGAAGATCTGCCCCTTGCCGTTGCCCGAGGCCACCCCCAGATCCGCCTCACGCGCCTCACCCGGACCGTTGACCACACACCCCATCACCGCCACCCGCAACGGAACCTCCAGACCGTCCAGCCCCGCCGACACCTGATCCGCCAGCTTGTACACATCCACCTGCGCCCGACCGCACGACGGACACGACACGATCTCCAACCGCCGCTGCCGCAGATTCAACGACTCCAGAATCTGAATGCCCACCTTCACCTCCTCCGCCGGAGGCGCCGACAACGACACCCGGATCGTGTCCCCGATCCCCTCCGCCAGCAGCGCACCGAACGCCACCGCCGACTTGATCGTCCCCTGGAACGCCGGCCCCGCCTCCGTCACCCCCAGATGCAACGGGTAATCACACCTCTGCGCCAACAACCGATAGGCATTCACCATCACCACCGGATCGTTGTGCTTCACCGAGATCTTGATGTCCCGGAACCCGTGCTCCTCGAACAGCGAGCACTCCCACAACGCCGACTCCACCAACGCCTCAGGAGTCGCCTTCCCGTACTTCTCCAGCAACCGCCTGTCCAGCGACCCCGCGTTCACCCCGATCCGGATCGGCGTCCCCGCCGCCGACGCCGCCCGCGCGATCTCCTTCACCTTGTCGTCGAACTGCCGGATGTTCCCCGGATTCACCCGCACCGCCGCACACCCCGCGTCAATCGCCGCGAACACGTACTTCGGCTGAAAATGAATATCCGCGATCACCGGAATCTGCGACTTCCGCGCAATCGTCGCCAACGCATCCGCGTCATCCTGCGACGGACACGCCACCCGCACGATCTGACAACCCGACGCCGTCAACTCCGCGATCTGCTGCAACGTCGCACCGATGTCCGCCGTCACCGTCGTCGTCATCGACTGCACCGACACCGGCGCGTCCCCACCCACCGCCACCGACCCCACCTGGATCTGACGCGACCGCCGGCGCTCGGCCAGCTTCAGCGGAACAGCGGGCATACCGAGTGAAACAGGCTCCGTCGTACTCATGTGTTCTCAGCCTCGATTCGAGACAACGGTCTCGCGGGCCGCGCGCAGCGTCTCCTTGCCGGACCCCGTGGGCGCCGGCACGGCGGTCGGCTCGTCCCCGCGGTGCGCCATGCGATTGGCGCAGTGCGGGTCCTTGCCGCAGCCGGGGGATTCCCCGTCGGTCTTCTCCAGGAGTTCGCGGTACGTGGCCACGTGGCCGTCGCTCATCAGATAGCACGGGCGCTGCCAGCCGAGCAGCGAGTGGTTCGGGACCGCCCGCGCGGTGCGCGGGAGATCCGCCCTGCCCTCCGGGAAGTCCGGGAGGAGCGGGCTGTGGTTCAGGCGCCACTTCTTGCGGTTGCCGCCCGCGACCGCCTTCTTGGACGGGTCGCGGGTCTGCCGGGCCCGGCGGAGGTGTTCCTGGCCGGGTGCCGTCTCGTGGGCGTGGGCGGGCGGGTTCAGCGGCTCGCCCACCGCCGGGTCGTCGGTGAGGAGATCGGCAACGTCGACGTCGTCGAGGACGGCCGGCGGGGTGTCGGTGGTGGAGGAGAGGGAAGGGGTGGTCACCCGGAAAGCGCGCGCCTTCGCCTCCTTGATCGCCGCGACCGTCTCGTCGGACACGCCTTCCTCGGCGACCGACTCATCGTGACGCTCGCGCGGGCCGTCGATGGGGACGGCCAAGGCGGAATACCTCGAAGGCGTGAACGTGTCGAGTTCCCGGCGCAGCAGCACGGCGTCGGTGCAGAGGGGAACGTACTTCTCGCGCCCGGCCGGCCGGCGGACGATCCCGTCGACTGCCGGGTGCGGGAGCCTCTCCCGGCGCCCGAGCACGCGCTGCCCGGGGAGACAGCCGCCGGCCCGGACGGTCCGGCGAAGCGGCATGGCCATCTGGCTCACCTCCAGGGGAGCTGGGAAGAACGGTGCCAGTCGAGGAAGGCCGGCACCAGGGAGCGCAGTACCCGGTACGCGGTGTATCCGTTGCGGAGGGTGGCGGGGCGCAGGAGTTCGTACTGCGGGGTGTCGACCACCACGCGGACGGCGGCCACCGGCCGGTCGCCGACCGCCAGCGCGGCGAGCCGTACGGCCTCGGACTCCATGTCGACGGCCAGCGCGCCGCTCGCGGCCAGCGCGGCCCGTTCGGCACCGCGCACGACGTGGTCGGCGCCGGCGACGCGGCCGGTGTGCACGGTCACCGGGCGGCGGGCGGCCACCGGGGTGACGGCGTGCCGCGCCGCCGCGGCGAGGACCGCGGCGGCGTCGGAACGGTCGTCGACCACCACGTCACCGGGCAGCACGCCCGGGGCGAGGCCGGCGCAGAACCCGGTGACCAGCACCGCGGCGGCCGGCCGGCCGTCGCGCACCAGCGCGCCGGTGACGGCGTCACCGGCGCGCCGCGGTCCCATGCCGGCCCGCAGCAGCGCGACCGCCGGGCCCGCGCGGTCGGCGGCACGCAGCGCGTACCGCTCGACCCCGAGGGCGCAGACCACCAGCAGCGGCCCCGGGGCGGCCGCGGCGCCGGCGTGCTCCGCCGGACGGGTCCGGGGCGCCGTGCCCGGTGACGGGTCCATCACGCCGCCTCGACCAGCGGTGCCGGCACCCGCATCGGTGCCTCACCGTGGAGGTAGCGGCCCAGCGCGGTCAGCGGGAACACCATCCGGTACAGGTGGTAGTTGATGGAGAAGTCCCACGGGAAACCGGTGCCGGTGAAGTACGGCTCGTCCCAGGAGCCGTCCTCCAACTGGGTGTCGGCCAGCCAGCGGATGCCGCGGGCCACCGCGTCGCCGTCGCGCTCACCGGCCGCCAGCAGCGCCAGCAGCGCCCAGGCGGTCTGCGAGGCGGTGGATTCGCCGCGCCCGGCCAGTTCCTGCTCGGGGTAGGAGCGCAGGTCCTCGCCCCAGCCGCCGTCCGCGTTCTGCACGTCGGCCAGCCAGCGCACCGAGCGGCGGATCGCCGGATGGGAGGCCGGCACCCCGGCCGCCACCAGCGCGGGCACCACCGAGCCGGTGCCGTAGACGTAGTTGACGCCCCAGCGCCCGAACCAGGCGCCGTTGGCCTCCTGTTCGGCCAGCAGCCAGCTGACGCCGCGCCGGGTGCGCGGGTCGTGCTCCATGCCGACGGCGGCCAGCATCTCCACCACGTGCGCCGTCACGTCGGCCGACGGCGGGTCGATGACCTCGCCGAAGTCGCAGAACGGCAGCAGGTTGGGGAAGCGGCTGGTGTTGTCCACGTCGAACGCGCCCCAGGCACCGTTCTTGGACTGCATGCCCAGGTTCCACACCACGCCGCGCTCGATCGCGGTACGCATCCGCTGCGGGTCGGGGTGGTCCACCCGGGCCAGCGCCAGCACCACCTCGGCGGTGTCGTCGATGTCCGGGTAGTTGGTGTTGTGGAACTCGAACGCCCAGCCTCCGGAGGGCAGTTCGGGCCGGCGCACCGACCAGTCGCCGCGCCGCAGCACCTGCTCGCCGAGCATCCAGTCGGCCGCCTTCACCAGGGCCGGGTGGTCGGCGGGCAGGCCGGCGTCGGCGAGCGCGATGGCGGCCAGGCAGGTGTCCCAGACCGGGGACTGGCATGCCTCGATCATCCGGCTGCCGTCCTCGTGCCAGATGGCGAACTGGTCGAGCGACTTCAGGCCCGCCCGCATCACCGGGTGGTCGATGTCGTAGCCGAGCAGGTGCAGGGCGATGACCGAGTAGACGGCCGGCGGCTGGATGCCGCCCCAGCAGCCGTCGTTCTCCTGGCGCTCGATGATCCAGCGGGCGCACAGGCCCAGCGCGGTGCGGCGCACGGTGCGGATGCTGAACCTGCGGTAGACGTGCAGGGCCTTGTCCAGCCGCTGGAAGAACCCCTCCCAGCTGGCCAGCGGGGCGGGCGGCCGGGGCGGGTTGGGCACCGCGGGGTCGGTGTGCAGCTCGTCGAGGCGGAACGCGGCCGGGCGCACCGGGCGGTGGGCGCCGACCACGGTGAGCGGCACGATGGTCTGCCGGGCCCACTGGCCGAAGGAGTAGATGTTCAGCGGGAACCAGCGGGGCAGGTAGATGACCTCGGGGGGCAGTTCCGGCAGGTCCTCCCATCTCCACCAGCCGAACAGGGCCAGCCAGATGCGGGTGAAGACCCGGGTGGCGGCGATGCCCCCGTGGTCGCGCACCCAGGCCGCGGCGGACGCCATGTGCGGCGCCTCGGGCGTGTCGCCGGCCAGCCGGAGCGCCACGTAGGCCTCGACGGTGGTGGACAGCTCTCCGGGTCCGCCGTGGAAGGTGGCCCAGGTGCCGTCCTCGCGCTGCTGGGCGCGGATCCAGCGGGCGGCCGCCTCCAGAATGGCGCTGTCGGAGATGCCGAGGAACTCCCGGAGCATCAGGTCCTCGGCGTCCATGGTGACGTTGGTCTCCAGGTCGCCCTTCCACCAGCCCTCCTCGTCCTGCGAGGCGAGCAGGCGGGCGGTGGCGCGCTCGGTGATGCGGGCGGCCACCCGCTCCAGCGGTTCCGCGCCGTCGGGCGCGGGAGCCTCGGGGGCGGGTCCGGCGGGCGCGGGAGCGTCGGACAGCAGGGCGTCGAACGTGGCGCCGTCGAGCAGGGGGCCGTCGAGCAGCGGTCCCCCGGGCGGCGCGGTCCGCTCCTTCGGGGCGGTGGTCGAAGTGGGCGGGCTGGCGTCTGCGGCAGGATGATTCGGGTCGAAGGCGACGGGAGTCGGATCGGTCGATTCACTGGCCGAGGTGGCGCGGGACCGCCGAGGTCCCGCGCTTCCATCGGTCGTCGCTGTCATGGCTTCCCCTTCTACAGTGCAGAACTGCGCCTGTGGGGCTTCCGTCGGCCGTCGTCACGGTGCAACGTCCGGTCGGCGACCGCGATTAGGCAGTTGCAGTTATCATCTTTCTCGTACCACAACGAAGTCGGCGAGCGCGAGAAGGTTGCGCCGGGTGTCTTCCGGCATTTCCACTCCGTTCAACGCGTCGAGGGCGGTGGCGTGCTGACGGCGGGCCTCCTGGGAGGTCCACTCACGGCCGCCCGCCTCCTCGATCAACGCGGCGCGGATGGCGAATTCTTCCTCGCTGAACTCCCCGATCTCAGGGTTTTTGGCGTCAGCGGCCAGGAGTTCACCCAGTCGCCCGGCAGCCGACCCCTCGGCAGCCAGCGCCGCCACGACCGGCAGCGACTTCTTGCGCTGCCGCAGGTCGCTCCAGGTCTGCTTGCCGGTCACCGCGGGCTCGCCCCAGATGCCGAGCAGGTCGTCGATCGCCTGGAAGGCCAGGCCGAGGTGGTAGCCGTAGGACTCCAGCGCGTCGGCGGTGACGTCGTCCGCGCCGCCCAGCACCGCGCCGATGGAGCTGGCGCAGGCCAGCAGGGCGCCGGTCTTGTTGCCCTCCATCTCCAGGCACTCCGCCACGGTGACCCGTTCGCGGTGCTCGAAGGAGATGTCCTGGGCCTGACCGTCGATCAGCTTGCGGGTGGCCACCGTCAGGCGCCGGGTGGCCCGGCCCGCCTCGACGGTGCCGTGCTCCAGCAGGATCTCGTTGGCCAGCGCGAACAGCGCGTCGCCGACCAGGATGGCCTGCGCCGGGCCGTGCACCTTCCACACGGTGTCGCGGTGCCGGCGCTGCTCGTCACCGTCCATCAGGTCGTCGTGCAGCAGCGAGAAGTTGTGGACCAGTTCGACGGCGACCGCGCCGGGCACGCCGACCTGCGGGGCGGCGCCGGCCGCCTCGGCGGACAGCAGCGCGAGCGCCGGGCGGACCGCCTTCCCGCTGTCGCCGTCCACCGGGTTGCCCTCGGCGTCGATCCAGCCGAAGTGGTACGCGGCGACGGTGTCCATCGGGGACGCGAGCCGGTCGACCGCCGCGCGCAGCACGGGGGTGGACAGGGTCCGCCCGCGCTCCAGCAGCGCGGTCACGCCCTCGCGCGTATCGGGCGCTGCTACCTGCTCGTGGGCCGGGATCACGGGCTCTCCTCTGCTTCCTGATGGGTGCTCATACGGCATGGGTGCTCAAACGGCTTCCAGGGCCCCGCGCGGAGCCGGGCGGCCGAGTTCCGTCAAGGCGTGGCCGGCGGCCAGGGCGCCGCTGCGGACGGCGGACTCCATGGTCGCGGGCCATCCGGTGGCGGTCCAGGCGCCGGCCAGGTGGAGGCCGGGCTCACGGGTGGCCGCCGCGGGCCGCAGCCGTCCGACGCCCGGTACCGGGGCGAAGGTGGCGGTGCGTTCCCGGGTGACGAAGAAGTCCCGGACCCCGGCGCCGCGGGCCGCCGGCAGCACGCGCTCGAGTTCGGGGAGGTAACGGGCCCGCAGTTCGGCGACCGGCAGGTCGATCTCGTCCTGCGCGGCGGACTGCGACAGCGCGATGTACTGCGAACCGGCCGCACCGGGCAGCGCGGCGAGCCCGGAGGACTGCGTGCGGTCGAAGACCCACTGCACGGGGCTGTTGATGGCGGCGAGGAACCGTTCACGCAGGACCACGCGGTCGTAGACGACGTGGACGTTGAGGATCGGGGCGGTGCCGATGGCCAGCAGCGCGTCCGGGTCGCTCAGCGCGCCGGGCGGCAGCAGAGCGTGCGTCTCGCGCTGCGGTACCGCCAGCACCACGTGGTCGGCGGCCAGTTCGCGGGCGGCGCCGGGCCCTTCGGCGACCGGGACCAGCCAGCGGCCGTCGGCGCCGCGCACCGGGGTGGCGGCGCGGGCGCGCAGCACCACCTCGACGCCGGCCGCCTCCAGGGCGGCGCGGGCGCGGTCGTGGTGCAGGTCGCCGAGCGGCGCGGCGGCCCAGCCGATGTCGGCGGCGCCGGGTTCGGACAGCAGGCCGGTCCTGAACACCTTGGCGGCCAGGCCCAGCGAGGCGTGGTCGGCGGTGGCGTTGAGGGTGGCGACGCCGACCAGGTCCCACAGCGCCTCGACGGTACGGGCCGACTGGCCGCGGGCGCGCAGCCAGCTGCCGAAGTCGGTGGCGTCCAGCGCCGGGTCGTCGGGGTCCAGGCCGCGCAGCGCGAGGGCCGCCCGGCCGACCGTGGCCCGTTCGGTGAGCGACAGGTGCGGATAGGTGGCCAGCGAGGCGGCCAGGTGCAGCGGCACCGGCAGCGCGGTACGGCGCAGCCGGCCCAGCCGCTGGCGGTCGGCGTCCAGCACGGGAACGTCGAGCCGGTCCTGGAGGGTGACCAGGTCCGCCGCACCGATCCGGTCGAGGAACCAGCGGTAGGCGGTGCAGCAGCGCAGGAAGACGTGCTGGCCGTTGTCGACGCTCAGTTCGCCGACCTCGCTGTCGCGGCGGAAGGAGAACGCCAGGCCGCCCAGCCGGGGCCGGCCCTCGACGAGGGTGACCCGGACGCCGGAGTCGGCGAGGGTGAGCGCGGCGGTGACGCCGGCCAGGCCGCCGCCGACCACAACGGCCGTCGCGCGGCCCGCGTCGTCCGGCCGCGGTGTCGGGCCCTGGCTCACGAACTCCTCCTTCCGCCGTCCCGGGCCGGGCCGGGACGTGACGACGTGATCATGGACGCGCTGGCGGCCCGCGGGGTTGAGCGGCACCGCGGGTTGTTCCGGCGACCGCCCGGCCCGGCCGGCGGGACGGGCGTCAACTGCGCCCCCGCGCGGCCTGGCGGGCGTCGAGTCCGGCGAGGCCGCGCAGCGCCACGTACGCCTTCTGACGCCCCGGCAGCGAGACCCGGCCGCGCAGCACGGCCCGCGGGTCGGCCGCGATGCGCTCCAGCAGGCGGCGGTAGATGCCGGCCATGGCGGCGACGCAGGCGCCGCTGCGGCGGTCGAGCATCGGCAGCAGCCGGTAGCCCTCGTCGAACAGGGCGCGGGCGCGGCGCACTTCGTGGTGCACCAGGCCCTCGAAGTCCGAGCCCTCGGGCGGCCGGGTGCCGGAGAACCCGGCCGCGCAGCCGAACTTGGCCAGGTCGTCGGCGGGCAGATAGGTGCGCCCGTTGTCCGCGTCCTCCACGATGTCGCGCAGGATGTTGGTCAGTTGCAGACCCAGCCCGAGGGTGTCGGCGTAGGCGGCGGCCCGCTCGGCGTCGCGGGCGCCGGGCACCGTGCCGAAGACCGCCAGCGACAGCCGGCCGATGGCGCCGGCCACGCAGCGGCAGTAGACCTTCAGGTCGTCCCAGGTCTCGTAGGTCTCGCCGGTGAGGTCCATCCACACGCCGTCGATGAGTTCGTCGAGTCCGCCGAGCGGCAGCGGGAAGCGCCGTGCGGCGTCGGCCAGGGCGACCGCGACCGGGTCGACGTCGTCCTCGGCGACCGCCTCGGTCCTGACCCGTTCCAGTACCGCCCGGGTCTCCTCCAGCCGGACCCGCTTGGTGGCCAGGTCGAGTTCGCCGTCGCCGATGTCGTCCACCCGGCGGGAGAAGGCGTACAGGGCCGACATGGCCTGCCGCTTCTCGCCGGGCAGCAGGCGGATCCCGTAGGCGAAGTTGCGGGCCTGCCGGCTCGTCACGGTCTCGCAGTACCGGTACGCCGCGAGCACCGGCGCGGACATGTGCGCCATGCCGTCCACTGTCCGGCTCACCCCTTCCGTCGCAATGTGGACCCCACCTCGCGCAGCAGTCCCGTCTTCGTCGCCTTCGGCGCCCCCGCCAGTACGTCGTAGCGTGCCGCCGCCACCGCGGTCAGCGCGGACCGTCCTCCGGCCACGAATCCGGCGAGCAGCAGTTTGAGCCTGCCGTGGACGCTACCCACCAGCGGGGTGCCTTCATTCAACAGATCGCGGGCGCGTTCCGCCTCGTATTTCACCAGGTCCCGCACCGACGCGCCCCCGGTGGGTGCCGCCAGGTCGGATTCGGACACGCCGAAGCGGGCCATGTCGTCCTGGGGGAGGTAGATCCGGTCGCGGGCCAGGTCCTCGGCGACGTCCTGGAGGTGCTCGACGACCTGGAGCGCGGTGCACACCGCGTCGGAGTGCCGGACGCGTTCGGGGGTGCTGGTGCCGGTGATGGACAGCACCAGGCGGCCGACGGGATTGGCCGACAGCTCGCAGTAGGCGAGCAGTTCCTCCCAGCTGGCGTAGCGACGCACCCGCTGGTCCTGCCGGTTGGCGCCGATCAGGCCGAGGAACGGTTCCGGGGTGAGCCGGTGGCGGCGCACGGTGGGCACCAGGGCGCGCAGGATCGGGTGGCCGGGCTGCTCGGCGCCGGTGCCGAAGACCCGGGTCAGGTCGGCCTCGAAGGCGTCGAGCATGGCGAGCCGGTCGTCGCTCAGCGCGGGTTCGACGCCGAGCCAGGCGGCGTCGTCGCGGCCGGGCGGCAGGTCGCCGTCGCCGATGTCGTCGACCAGGCGGGCGTATCCGTAGACGGCCATCAGGTCGCGGCGCCAGGCGCGCGGCAGGAAGAACGGCGCCACGGGGAAGTTCTCCCGGGCGGCCTTGTCCAGCACGGCGCGGGACTGCGCCGCGGCCGGATCGCCGCCGGGCGCAACGTTCTTGGGCTCGGCGGAGCCGGTCCGCGCACTGTCCCCCGCGGTCACCATGAGGGGTCCCAGGTGTGAGCGGCGGACGTGCCCCGGAGCCGGTTGGTTCCCGTCGTCATGGCCGCCACATCCCCCGTTCTACACTGATCCTCAGGCACTTCCCATTTCGGACACGCCGCACCCAATGCCACCCTCCCATTCGGTCCGCGCTGTCCGTGCCGCGCCCCGGACGGTAATGCCCGGTCTTCGGCGGGACGGCGGCGGGACTTCGTTAGCGTACGCCGTACAAGGAACTGCTCGACGGCGGGGTGGCACCCGCTGCGAACTGTCAACAAACGTTGGCTGATGAAACTTCCCGGTTCCCCGGTCCGTTGCTTTCCCTTCACACGTACGGCCCCCGCCGAAGTCGGCGGGGGCCGTCGCGCACCTTACGGTCGGTTCGTCACTTTCCGCCGGTGAACTCCTCGTAGGCTTCCAGGACCTCTTCGGTCGGGCCGTCCATCAGCAGGACGCCCTTCTCCAGCCACAGCACCCGGTCGCAGGTGTCCCGGATCGAATTGTTGTTGTGGCTGACCAGGAAGACCGTGCCGGCCTCCTTGCGCAGTTCCCGGATTCGCTCCTCGGACCGGCGCTGGAATCGGCGGTCACCGGTGGCCAGCGCCTCGTCGATCATGAGGACGTCGTGCTTCTTGGCGGCGGCGATGGAGAACTTCAGACGGGCCGCCATACCCGACGAATAGGTGCGCATCGGGAGCGAAATGAAGTCGCCCTTCTCCTGAATACCGGAGAAGTCCACGATGGACTCGTACTTCTCGCGCACCTCGTCCTTGCCCATGCCCATCGCCAGGCCGCCGAGGATGACATTCCGCTCGCCGGTGAGGTCGTTCATGAGGGCGGCGTTCACGCCGAGCAGGGAGGGCTGTCCGTCGGTGTAGACCCGGCCGGACTCCGGCGGCAGCAGGCCGGCGATGGAGCGCAGGATGGTCGACTTGCCGGAGCCGTTGGAGCCGATCAGGCCGACGGCCTCGCCCTTGTAGGCGACGAAGCTGACGCCGCGCACCGCGTGCACCTCGCGGACGTTCGGCGACGCCTTGCGGGTGACGATGCGGCTGAGTGCCGCGGTGGCGCTGCCCTTGCCGCTGCCCGCGCCGTGCACCCGGTAGACGATGTGCACGTTGTCGCAGATGACGGTGGGCACGCGGCCGTCGCCGCGCGGGTCGTCCAGTTCCTTGTTGCGGTCTTCGCCGCGTTGGATGTCAGCCACGACCGTAACTCTCCTCGGCCTTCCAGAAGAACACGAAACCGCCCACGCCCGCGATCACGGCCCAGGCGACCGCCGCGAGCCACACGTGGTGCGGCAGCTGAGCGGGGGTGAAGCTGTCGATCAGCGAGAACCGGATGAGGTCGATGTAGACCGCCGCCGGGTTCAGGTCCAGCATCCAGCCGACCCAGGTCGGCAGGTGCTTGACCACGTTGGCGATGCTGTAGAAGACGCCGGAGACGTACATCCAGGTGCGCAGCAGGAACGGCATCAGCTGGGCGAGGTCGGTGACCTCGGCGCCCAGCCGGGCGACGATCAGCGCCACCCCGATGTTGAAGATCGCCTGGAGCACCAGCGTGGGGATGATCAGGAACCAGGAGAAGTCCGGGAGTTCACCGGTCATCAGCACGATCGCGACCAGGACGATCATCGAGTACAGCAGCTGCTGGAGCTGGATGAGCGTGACCGAGATCGGCAGCGACGCCCGGGGGAAGTGCAGGGCGCGGATCAGGCCGAGGTTGTCGGAGATGCCGCGGGTGCCGGCCAGGATCGACGCCTGCGTGAAGTTGAACACGAAGACGCCGGTGACCAGGTAGGCGATGAAGTTGTCGATGCCCCGGTTGGTCTGGAGCAGCACGCCGAAGATCAGGTAGTAGACCGCCGCGTTCAGCAGCGGGGTCATGACGTTCCACAGCTGGCCCAGCCGCGCCTTGGTGTACTGGGCGCTGAGCCGGGCGATGGAGTAGGCCGCGATGAAATGCCTGCGGCCCCACAGCTGCCGGACGTAGTCCAGCAGACCCGGCCGGGCGCCGCTGACCGTCAGACCGTACTTGGTCGCCAGCTCGGGCAGGGACAGACCGCCGTCCACCGACGGCACCCGGGGGGCGTTCTCCGGAGCGCTCACGGCGACCGCGCCGTTGTGCGTGGTATCGCTCACAATTGACACTTTCGTCCTGGTGGTGCGCGCCGGGGCGGGGTCCCGGGTCGCGTCCGATGCCTTTCGAACCGAGCTTGTCATCCGAGACTGTCAGATGACGGGCGGTCGTCCCAGTCGGGTCAGCCGCCATACCGTACGCCACTTCATGGGCCGGCGTGGTCCGCAGGGAGTGGACCAGCCTTCCCGGAAGCCGCCGAGCCAGGCGCGCAGCGCCGGTCCGGACGGGCGTCTGGCCAGGGTGAGCAGAATCCAGGTCCCCAGGTAGAGCGGGACCAGGAGTGCGGGGAGGTTGCGCCGGGCCAGCCACACCCGGTTGCGGGCCACCATCCGGTGGTAGACCGCGTGCCGGCTGGGCGCCGTCTTCGGGTGCTCCAGCACCATGTCGGCACGGTAGTCGATCATCCACCCGGCGTTCAGCGCCCGCCAGGCGAGATCGGTCTCCTCGTGGGCGTAGAAAAAGACGTCCGGCAGGCCGCCCACCTGCGCGAAGACCGCGGTGCGCGCCGCGTTGGCGCCACCGAGGAAGGTGGTGACGCGCGAGGAGCGCATCGGGTCGGCGGCCCGCAGCCGCGGCACGTGCCGGCGCTGGGTCCCGCCGGTCTCCGGGTCGGCGATCCGGAAGCTGATGATGCCCAGCTCCCGGTCGGCCGCGAACGCCTCACGGACCAGTTCCGCAGTGTCCTCACGGGGCAGCAGGCCGTCGTCGTCCAGGAACAGCAGGGCGTCCACCTCGGTGCCGTTCGCTCCGAACGCCTCGATGCCGACGTTGCGCCCGGCGGGGATGCCGACGTTCTCCGGCAGCTCGACGGTGCGCACCCCGGGGGGCAGGGACGGCAGCGGGGCGCCGTTGCCGACCACGACGACCTCGACCGGGTCGCCCTTCTGCCGGGCCACGGAGTCCAGCAGCGCGAGCAGTTCCACGGGGCGGTTGCCCATGGTGAGCACGACCGCGCCGAGCTTCATCGCGGCCGTCATCGCAGCCTGCTGGAGGCGAGGACGGACACCAGGTGCAGCAGCGACTGGAGCACCGCGACGGCGGCCAGCACGGCGACGCCCAGCCGCTCGAAGAACAGCCCGCCGCGGACGGTGTCCACGACGGCCAGCAGCAGGATCAGCAGCGACGCCTCGATCCCCAGCACCAGCCGGTGGAACTTCAGCGCCCCGGCCGCGCGGCGGGCCAGCGCCATGCCGGACGAACGCGGCTCGGACGCCGCCTCCTTCACCGGCGGCAGACCGCCCTGGTGGCGGGCGACGCCGACCAGGTCGGTCTCGGCCTTGATCAGGATGGCGCCGAGGGCGGCGAGGGTGCCCAGGAAGGCCCACAGCCAGTCGATCCGCCCCGAGCCCCACAGGTCGGCGGCGCGCAGGCCGAAGCCGACCAGGACCGCGGCGTCGCACACGTAGGCGGCGACCCGGTCCATGTACACCCCGGCGAGCGAGAACTGCTTCTTCCAGCGGGCGACCTCACCGTCGACGCAGTCGAGCAGCAGGTAGAGCTGGACCATCAGCACGCCGAGCACGGCGCCGGCGATGCCGGGCACCAGCAGGGCCGGCGCGGCCAGCACGGCGAAGAAGGTCATCAGGTAGGTCAGCTGGTTGGGCGTGACCCGGGTGCCGACCAGGTGCCGGTCGATCCGCAGCGAGATCTCCCGCATGTACAGGCGCCCGCCCCAGTGCTCACCACTGCGCCGGTCCTTGACGCCGGCCGGATGGACGACCGGGCGCAGTTCAGCTACTGATGGCTTTGGCATAGTCCGCGTACGCATCCCTGATCGCGTCGGTGTCCAGGTTGAGGTGTTCGAGGATCGTGTACCGCCCCGGGCGGGTCTGCGGCGCGTACTCCACGGCCGTCACGAACTCCTCGTCGGAGAAGCCGATCTCGCCCGGCAGCACCGGCAGCCCGTGCCGCCGCAGGACCTCGACCATGTGACCGGCCTCACCGGCCGCGCCGCGCAGGTGCATGGCGAAGGCGGCGCCGATGCCGCACTGCTCGCCGTGCGAGGCGGCCCGCTGCGGGTACAGCAGGTCGAAGGCGTGGCTGATCTCGTGGCAGGCGCCGGACGACGGGCGGGAGTCCCCGCTGATCGACATGGCGATGCCGGTCAGGACCAGGCCCTCGGCGAGGGTGGTGACGAACCCGTCGTCGGCGATGGTGCCCGGGTGGCGCAGCACCGACTCGCCGGCGCTGCGGGCCATGGCGGCGGCCAGGCCGTCGATGCGCTCGCCGTTCTCGCGGTGCGACAGCTCCCAGTCGGCGATCGCCGACAGGTTGGAGATGGCGTCGCCGATGCCGGCCCGCACGTAGCGCGCCGGAGCGGCCCGGATGACGTCGAGGTCGATGACCATGGCGACCGGGCTGGGCACGCCGTAGGAGCCGCGGCCGTTGTCGTTGTCCAGCGTGGCGACCGGCGAGCAGATGCCGTCGTGCGCCAGGTTGGTGGCGACCGCGACCAGCGGCAGGCCGACGCGGGCGGCGGCGTACTTGGAGGCGTCGATGATCTTGCCGCCGCCGAGTGCCACCACCGCGTCGTAGCGCTTGCCGCGCATGGCGTCGGCCAGCTTCACCGCGGCGTCGATGGTGCCGCCGCCGACGGTGAACCAGTCGGCGTCCGGCAGGGCCGGCGCCAGCCGCTCGCGCAGCGCGGCGCCGGAGCCCTTGCTGATGGCCACGGCCAGCTTGCCCGAGGTGGAGATCCGCTGGTCGGCCAGGAGCGCGGCCAGGTCGCCCAGGGCGCCGCCGCGGATGTCGACGACGACCGGCGAGGGGATCAGCCGGGTCAGTACAGGCACGCGATCCCCCGGGCCCGCTCGAGGTCGTCGTGGTTGTCGATCTCGACCCAGGAGACCTCGCCGATCGGGGCGACGTCGACCTGGAAGCCGCGGTTGACCAGCTCCTGGTAGCCGTCCTCGTAGTACAGCTGCGGGTCGCGCTCGTAGGTGGCCTTCAGCGCGTCGGCGAGCTGCTCGGCGGCCTCGGCCTCGATGAGGGTGACGCCGATGTACTCGCCGGTGGCCTCGGCGGGCTCCATCAGCTTGGTGATGCGCCGCACGCCCGTGGCCGGGTCGACGACGACCTTCATCTCCTCGTCGGCCAGCTTCTTGACCGTGTCGAGGGCCAGCACGATCTTCTTGCCGTCGCCACGGGCGGCGAGCAGGGTGTGCTCGACGGAGACCGGGTGGACGGTGTCGCCGTTGGCGAGGATGACGCCTTCCTTGATGACGTCACGCGCGCACCACAGGGAGTAGGCGTTGTTCCACTCCTCCGCCTTGTCGTTCTCGACGAGGTGCAGCTTGACGCCGTACTTCTTCTCCAGCGCCGCCTTGCGCTCCACGACGGCCTCGCCGCGGTAGCCGATCACGATCGCCGCGTCGGTCAGGCCGACCTCGGCGAAGTTGCCCAGGGTCAGGTCGAGGACGGTCGTGGTGCCCTCGCCGGCGGGGTCCACCGGGACCAGGGCCTTCGGCAGGGTGTCGGTGTAGGGGCGAAGACGCCGTCCGGCGCCGGCCGCCAGCACGAGGCCGATCATGAGGGTTCTCCTGTTTCGTCGTGGACCGCGGGGGCTCCGGCGGAGACCCAGAAGCGGATGGACTCGATGAGCACCATCAGCGCCAGGACCCCGGCGAGGACCGCCAGCGCCGTGGGATACGTCGGGCGGGTCGCGAGCAGGGCGGCGAGCGCGGTGACCACGAGCAGCCTGCCCTCGTGGCCGCCGGTCGCGCGGACCAGGCCGCGCGGTGGCGCCCCGGTGCCGCCGCGGATGCGGTAGACCGTGTCGTAGTGATGGTAGGCGACCGCCGCCACCAGCCCGAACGCCGCCGGAAGCGCGCCGTGCACGCCGGAACGCGCGGCCAGGGCCAGCACCGTGACATATTCGGCGGCCCGGAAGAACGGCGGGATCAGCCAGTCCAGTGAGCCCTTGAGCGGGCCGGCGACCGCGACGCCGGAGGTGAGGGTGTAGACGGCGGCGGCCACCAGCGGCCACCAGCTGCCGTACGGGGTGAGCCAGGCGGTGGCGACCACCGCGGCGCCGCCGAGCAGCGCGAGGGCCGGCGCGGCGAGGCCGGGCACGCCGCGGCCGGCGAACCGGGCGACCACCTCGGCCAGCGGACCGGTGTCGGCGAGTTCGCCCAGCGCCTGCGCGGCGCGGTCGGTGCGCCGGGCGCGGCGGGTCAGCGAGCGCAGGACCCGGCCGGCGGTGGTGTAGCAGGCGGCCAGCGCGCAGCCGATCAGCAGCACCACGAAGACGACGCGCGGGGTGGTGGCGGCGGTCAGTACGGCGATCAGGGCCCAGCGCTCGCCGATGGGCAGCACGATCATCCGGCGCACCCACACCGTCCAGCCGACGCTGTCGAGCTTGTCCGACAGCGCGGCGGTGGGCGAGGTGTTGGCGGTGGCGTCGTGGTTGGACTCGTTGAAGGAGAAGTCCACGATGTGACGGCAGCTCTGGAGCACCATCGCGCCGAGCGCCAGCGCCCACACGTCGTCGTGGTTGCGGGCGGCGCCGAGCGCGAGTCCGGCGTAGTACGCGTACTCCTTGGCCCGGTCGAAGGTGGCGTCCAGCCAGGCGCCGAGCGTGGAGTACTGCAGGGAGTAGCGGGCCAACTGGCCGTCGGTGCAGTCCAGTACGAAGGACGCCAGCAGCAGCACGCCGGCCGCGACGTATCCGGTACGGGTACCGGTGGCGGCGCAGGCGGCGGCGATGAGCGCGACGACCAGGGAGGCGGTGGTGACCTGGTTGGGCGTCAGGCCGCGCCGGGCGCACCAGCGGGCGATGTAGCGGGAGTAGGTGCTGACGCAGTACGTGGTGAAGAAGCCGTCGCGCGACTTGACGGCGGATCGCAGCCGGACCCGTTCGTCGTCGACGGCGGCGGTCGCGGCGCGGGCGGCGGCGAGTTCGGCGTCGTCGGACGGCACCGAGGCGGTCAGCACGCCGAGTTCGGGGCGGTGGACCGCGGTGCCGGAGGTCTCGATGGCCTCCGCGACGGCGTCGGGTGCCGCGGTGGCGCCCAGTTCCTTGACGGCGGCGGCCAGTTCGGCGCGGGCGGTGGCGTCGACCGCCAGCGCGCCGGGGACCGCGCCGGCCGGGAAGCGCGGGTCGGTCAGCGCCAGGCGCAGCGCGTGGCGGTGGCCGGTGAAGCGGGGGTGCACCAGGGCGACGCGGACGGCGGGCGGCACGGCGGCCAGCCGGACGGCCAGGTCGTCGGGTCCGTCCGCCACGGTGACGTCGAACCCGAGGCCGCGCAGGTCGTCCTCCAGGGGCGAGCCCGCGGCCGGGGTGCCGGTGAGGATGGCGGTCGACAGGTGAACTCACTCCCTGATGAGGCATGGCGGCGGCTCGGCCACCGTGCTCGGTGGTCCGGTGTGACGGGCCCGCGTGCCCTCCGGATGCGTCGCGCGCCCGCTGCGGGCACGGCGCGGCGACCGCGTCCCCGCGGTGTCCCGGACGGGCTCGACGGCAGAGGTTATCGGATGCCGGTCAGGAGGCTTCCATCGCGGGTTCACCGCGTTCTCGGGCCTCGATCATCATGGCATGCCGCCCTGAGCCGCCGGGTCACCGGGCGGTACGGTAGCGGTACGGCGTAACGGTACCGTTCCAACGATACAGGGGGCCAGGGGTTGGCCGGGATCGGTTCGGGGCGGGGGCGGGTCCGGTTCGGGACGACGGGGGTTCCGGCCCGGGACGAACGGGGGCGGGGCCCGGCGCCGGCCGGGGTGGGACGG
>NZ_JAAGKO020000119.1 GCF_027947535.2 Streptantibioticus silvisoli | reverse complement strand
CCGCCACCCCGCGGCGGACCGGCGACGGTGCCGGTCGCGGCGCCGGGCGGCCGGCGGGACCGCGGGGGCGGGGTCCGGGGTGCGGGGGCCGGGTCCGGGTGCGGTCGGGTGCGGAACGGATACGGGCGGGGCCGGGTGCGGAACGGATACGGGCGGGGGCCGGGTCAGGCCCAGAGCTGGCCGTGGAGTGCTTCGACGGCGTCCTCGGTGGTCTCGGCGGTGTAGATGCCGGTGGACAGGTACTTCCAGCCGCCGTCGGCGACGACGAAGACGATGTCGGCGCGGTCGCCGGCGCGGTCGGCCTTGCGGGCGACGCCGAGCGCGGCGTGCAGGGCGGCGCCGGTGGAGACGCCGGCGAAGATGCCTTCCTCGCGCAGGAGTTCGCGGGTGCGGCGGACGGCGTCCTCGCTGCCGACGGAGTAGCGGGTGGACAGCACGCTCTGGTCGTACAGCTCGGGGACGAAGCCCTCGTCGAGGTTGCGCAGCCCGTAGACGACGTCGTCGTAGCGGGGTTCGGCGGCGACGATGGTGACGCCGGGGACCTTCTCGCGCAGGTAGCGGCCGACGCCCATCAGGGTGCCGGTGGTGCCCAGGCCGGCCACGAAGTGCGTGATGGTGGGCAGGTCGGCGAGGATCTCCGGGCCGGTGGTGGTGTAGTGGGCGGCGGTGTTGCCGGGGTTGCCGTACTGGTAGAGCATCACCCAGTCGGGGTGTTCGGCGCTCAGTTCCCTGGCGACCCGCACCGCGGTGTTGGAGCCGCCGGCCGCGGGTGAGGGGATGATCTCGGCGCCCCACATGGCGAGCAGTTCGCGGCGTTCGCTGGAGGTGTTCTCCGGCAGGACGCAGACGATGCGGTAGCCCTTGAGGCGGGCGGCCATGGCGAGGGAGATCCCGGTGTTGCCGGAGGTGGGCTCCAGGATGGTGCAGCCGGGGGTCAACCTGCCGTCGCGTTCGGCCAGTTCGATCATGTGGAGCGCGGGGCGGTCCTTGATCGAGCCGGTGGGGTTGCGGTCCTCCAGCTTGGCCCAGAGCGAGACCTCGCCGGAGGGGGACAGCCGCGGCAGCCGCACCAGGGGGGTGTTGCCGACTGCCGCGAGCGGGCTGTCGTACCGCATCAGCGGGCGCCGCCGGCCACGGCCGGGAGGATGGTGACGCTGTCGCCGTCGGCGAGCTGCGTGGTGATGCCGTCGAGGAAGCGGACGTCCTCGTCGTTGAGGTAGACGTTGACGAAGCGGCGCAGTTCGCCGTTGTCGACGACGCGGCCGCGCAGGCCGCTGTGGCGGCTGTCGAGGTCGCTGAACAGCTCGTCGAGGGTGGCGCCGCTGCCCTCGACCGACTTCTTGCCGTCGGTGTAGGTGCGGAGGATGGTCGGGATGCGGACCTCGATGGCCATGCGGGCGCTCCGGGTGAGTGCGGGGGTGGTCACGTCGATGGTGCGGCGGTGCTGCGGCGCGATGCGGTCGGGCGCGTGGTCATGCCGCGCTGGCGAGGCGGCACAGATCGACGTGCAGCCGCGCCACGAGCAGGATGCCCGGCGTCTTCGTGCTCACGTCGTGAAGAACCATGCGCGCATCGTATCGATTCCCCGGGGGGCTGCCAGGGGGCGGTGCCGGTCAGCGGGCGGGCAGCAGCCGGACCTCCTCCTCGGTGACCTGGCCGTCGACGATGCGGTAGGAGCGGAACTGGAAGGGTCCGGCGTCGTCGGTGTCGGCGGTGGAGACCAGGACGTAGTGGGCGCCGGGTTCGTTGGCGTAGCTGATGTCGGTGCGCGAGGGGTAGGCCTCGGTGGCGGTGTGCGAGTGGTAGACGATGACGGGTTCCTCGTCGCGGTCGTCCATGTCGCGGTAGAGCTTGAGCAGGTCGGTGGAGTCGAATTCGTAGAACGTGGGCGACCTGGCGGCGTTGAGCATGGGGATGAAGCGTTCGGGCCGGTCGCTGCCGGCCGGGCCGGCGACGACGCCGCAGGCCTCGTCGGGGTGGTCGGCGCGGGCGTGGGCGACGATGGCGTCGTGCAGGTCCTGGCTGAGGGTGAGCATGCGGGAAGTGTACGAAGCGGGTGGCCCGGCGGGCGGTGGGCAGCGGGGGTTCCCGCGGGCGGCGGGTGGTGAACGGCGGTGCCGGCCACGGCGGTCGGTGCCCGGCGTGGCCGGCGCGCGTTACCGCAGCTGGGTCTCGACGAGGGTTTCCTGCAGGGCGCCGAGCCACATGTAGGCGATGACGTAGGGCTTGCGGGGGTCGTCGTCGTCGAGGTGGTACAGGGCGCTGTCGGGGTCGTCGTCGACGTCGAGGACGGTGCCGATGGTCAGGCGCAGGTCGTTGAGGGTGCGCAGCCAGCGCGGGACCTGTTCGCGGCTGAGGGTGAGGCGGGCGCTGCCGTTGCGGCGCGGGGTGAGGTGGTCGAGGTCGTGCACGACGGACAGCGCGTCGGCGCGCTTGCCGGCCCGCAGGTCGTTCTCGGTGTAGCGGCGGAACTCGGCGCTGGCCTCGTCGGCCTTGTCGTCGGCCGCCCGCTCGGGGTCGTGGTACGCGTTGGGGAAGAGCCGGGCGAGGGCGGGGTCGTCGGGCGGCGTGGTGGGGCCGTCGGTGAACAGCGCGGCGAGCGGGTCGGCGTCCGGCGCGTCGGCGTCGGCGCCCTGCGGGCCGGGGCCGATCAGCTCCAGGAGCTGGACGGTGAGGGTGCGCAGGATCGAGGTGTCCACCTCGTCGAGCGTCACGACGGCGGCGCCGTCGGAGGCGGCTTTGAAGTATCCGGCCATGAGGCCCGTACGTCTCCCAGCTGGGTCGGGTCAGCGGTCCTGGGTGAGCGTGGCCCACAGCCCGTAGCCGTGCAGGGCCTGTACGTCGCGTTCCATCTCCTCGCGGGAACCGCTGGAGACGGCCGCGCGGCCCTTGTGGTGCACGTCGAGCATGAGCGCCTTCGCCTTGTCCTTCGAGTAGCCGAAGTAGGCCTGGAAGACGTAGGTGACGTAGCTCATGAGGTTGACCGGGTCGTTGTGGACCAGGGTGACCCAGGGGATGTCGGGGGCCGGGGCCTCGAAGGGCGCCTCGCTCGACTCGGTCTGCTCGGTCTCCATGGGTGCGACACTCACGCCCCCCATGCTGCCACTTGCGGGCCGGTGAAGCGATCTCGGTCCGGGCCGGGCCGCGACGCCCCTCATTTGATATCGTCAGATTGACGACTAGTAGGGGTAGGATTCCAGCCATGAACTCACACGCGACGCACCGTCCGGACCGGCTCGCCGGGTCGGCACTCGGGTTGCCGGTGGCCGTGCCGTCCACCGCGTTGTTCACCGACCGCTACGAACTGACGATGCTTCAGGCCGCGCTGCACAGCGGCGCCGCGCACCGCCGTTCGGTGTTCGAGGTCTTCACCCGCCGGCTGCCGGAGGGCCGCCGCTACGGCGTGGTGGCCGGCACCGGCCGGGTGCTCGACGCGGTGGAGAACTTCCGGTTCGACGACGACGTGCTGAGCTTCATGGAACGCGAGAAGGTGGTGGACCGCGAGACCCTCCAGTGGCTGGCGGACTTCCGCTTCCGCGGCGACATCCTCGGCTACCCGGAGGGCGAGGTGTACTTCCCCGGCTCGCCGATCCTGCGGGTGGAGGGCACGTTCGCCGAGGCGGTGCTGCTGGAGACGGTGGTGCTGTCGATCCTCAACCACGACTCGGCGATCGCGGCGGCCGCCTCCCGGATGGCGGTGGCGGCCGGCGGCCGGCCGCTGATCGAGATGGGCGCCCGCCGCGCGCACGAGCTGGCGGCGGTGGCGGCGGCCCGCGCGGCGTACGTCGGCGGCTTCAGCACCACCTCCGACCTGGCGGCCGGCTTCCGCTACAACATCCCCACCGTCGGCACCAGCGCGCACGCCTTCACCCTGCTGCACGACACCGAGCGGGACGCGTTCACCGCGCAGGTGCAGTCGATGGGCGCCGACACCACGCTGCTGGTCGACACCTACGACGTGACGACCGCGGTGCGCACCGCGGTCGAGGTGGCCGGGCCGAAGCTGGGCGCGGTCCGCATCGACTCCGGCGACCTGCTGCTGCTGGCGCACCGGGTCCGCCAGCAACTGGACGACCTCGGCGCCCACGGCACCCGGATCGTGGTCACCTCCGACCTGGACGAGTACGCCATCGCCTCGCTGGCGGCGGCGCCGGTCGACGCCTACGGGGTGGGCACCTCGCTGGTGACCGGCAGCGGGCACCCGACGTGCTCGATGGTCTACAAGCTGGTCGCCCGGGCCGGCGCGGACGACGGCGCCGACGACGGCGAGCTGGTGGCGGTGGCGAAGAAGTCGATGGGCGCCAAGTCCTCGGTCGGCGGCCGCAAGTGGGCGGCCCGGCGGCTGGACGCCGACGGGGTGGCCGAGGCGGAGGTGCTGGGCACCGGCGAGATCCCGCCGGAGCTGGCCGGCCGTCAGCTGCTGGTCGAGCTGGTGCGCGGCGGCGAGGTCGTCGGCCGCGAGTCGCTGGACACCGCCCGCACCCGGCACATCGAGGCCCGCGCCGGGCTGCCGCTGTCGGCGACGCAGCTGTCGCGCGGCGAGCCGGTCATCCCGACCGAGTTCGCGTGAACCAACCGTTGGGTACGTTTTTCCAGGGGCTCCCGCGGGAGCCGGCGAAGGGGTGGCGGGCATGCGGCGGGCACTGATCGTGGTGGACGTGCAGAACGACTTCTGCGAGGGAGGCAGTCTGGCGGTGGCCGGCGGCGCGGACGTGGCGGCCGCCATCACCGACCTGATCGGCCAGGCCACCGCTGGCTACCGGCACGTGGTGGCCACCCGGGACCGGCACGTGGCGCCCGGCGACCACTTCTCCGACACGCCGGACTTCACCGACAGCTGGCCGCCGCACTGCGTGGCCGGCACCGAGGGCGTCGGCTTCCACCCCCACCTGGGCCCCGCCCTGGCCTCCGGCGCGATCGAGGCGGTCTTCGACAAGGGCGCCCACGAGGCCGCCTACAGCGGTTTCGAGGGCCGCGACGCCAACGGTGACGAGCTGGCGGTGTGGCTGCGCGCCCGCGGCGTCACCGAGGTCGACGTCGTCGGCATCGCCACCGACCACTGCGTGCGCGCCACCGCCGTCGACGCCGCCCGCGAGGGCTTCACCACCCGCGTCCTGCTCGACCTGACCGCGGGCGTCGCCGCCGCCTCCACCGACCGCGCGCTGGAACAACTGCGCCGGGCGGGAGTGGAGCTGACGGGGACGCCGGTGCTGCGGTAGGGGTTTGGGGGGCGGGGGCGGTTTTTC
>NZ_JAAGKO020000118.1 GCF_027947535.2 Streptantibioticus silvisoli | reverse complement strand
GGTCACGGGGGGTGCCGACGGTGGGGGCGGCTCCGCCCGGGGCGGCGAGGGCGGCGGTGCGGGCGACCGCCACGGGGGCGCGGGCCGTCAGGGGCAACCGGCCGGCGCAGTCCGTTCCGGACGACAGCGCGCCGGGCCGCCACCGTCGGCACCCCCCGTGACCAGCGGCATCGTACGCCGACGTCAGGCGCGCAACACCGCATGAACGACCGGACACGTACACGGCACGAACGGGTCGGCACGTACACCGCACGAACGAGTCGGCACGTACACCACACGAACAGGCCGACCCGTACACCACACGAACAACCCGGCACGTACACCACACGAACAGGCCAGCACGTACACCGCACGGACGACCCGGCCCGTAACACCGCACGGACGCCTCACGCACGGTGCGTGACAGGACCGCGGACCCCGGCATGACTCGCGGGGTCCGCGGATTCGTATCACCGCACGGCCGGGCGGCACCCGGCAGGTGCCGCGCGGCCGTTCAGCGCGTGACCTGGGGAGGGTCAGCGCGTGTGGTGACGCCAGTGGCCGACGTGGTGGGTGGAGTGACGGTGGTGGACCCAGCCGTGCTGGTGGTGGATCTGACGGTGGTGGCCGCGCTGGCCGTGACCGCCGTCCGAACCGTGCTGACCGGAGTGTTCCGTGGTGGCGGCCGACGCGCCGCCGGCGGCCAGCATGACAGCGGCGACGGCACCGGTGAGCGCCTTGATACCGGTGGAGACCGCAGAGGCGGAAAGGAACTTCATGGGTTGTGCCTCCAACAGGGTTGCAGGGGTGCACGGATGGCACCCGACCTGTCAACGAGGCGGTCACGGTTCGGTATGGGTGAAACGTGATGATTTTACCCAATCACGACCTGGACCGGCCGGCCGGCACGTATACCGCACGGCGCGGCGCACGTACCCCGCGGTGCGGCCGGCGCGGCAGTGCTCCCGCGGGGCGACCGTAGAGTTGACGGTCCCAGGACCACCGAGGGCCCGACGGCCCACCGAGGAGTGAGCGAAGCGATGCCGCGTCCCGTGCAGACCTCCGTCAGCGACGGCGTCGGACAGCTGGTGCTGGACCGGCCCGAGGCGCTGAACGCGCTGGACCTGGAGATGATCGCGCGGATGTCCGGCGCGCTGGACGCGTGGCGGGACGACGACGCGGTGCGCGCGGTGCTGGTCACCAGTTCCTCGCCCAAGGCGTTCTGCGCCGGCGGCGACATCCGCGCGGTGCGGCGGGCCGCCCTGGACCTCGACCCGGACACGGTGCGCCGCTACTTCGTCGCCGAGTACGCCCTCGACGCCGCCGTCGCCGACTTCCCCAAGCCGTACGTCAGCCTGATCGACGGCTACGCGCTCGGCGGCGGCCTGGGCATCTCGGTGCACGGCCGCTACCGCGTGGTGACCGAGCGGGCCGCGCTGGCGATGCCGGAGACCGGGATCGGCTTCTTCCCGGACGTCGGCGCCGGCCACTTCCTGTCCGGGCTGCCCGGCGCGACCGGCATGTACCTGGGCCTGACCGGCACCCGGGTCTCCGGCGCCGCGGCGGTCGAGTGCGGCCTGGCCACGCACTACGTCGACTCCGCCGACCTGCCCGCCCTCACCGCGGACCTCCTGCGCGACGGCGGCCGTTCCACCGGCGAGGTGCTGACCCGGTACGCGGTCACTCCCCCCGCCTCGGAACTGCACGGGCTGCGCCCGGCGATCGACCGGTGCTTCGGCGGGCCCTCGCTGGACGGGGTGCTGGAACGGCTCGGCGCCGAAGGGGGCGAGGGCGGCGAGTGGGCCGCCGAGACGCTGGCGGTGCTGGAGCGGATGTCGCCGTCGTGCCTGGTGCTGACCTTCGAACTGCTGCGGCGCGGCGCCCGCTCCACGCTGCGCGAGTGCTTCGCCCGGGACCTGCTGCTGGCCGAACGCCTGGCCACCACGCCCGACTTCGCCGAGGGCGTGCGCGCCGCGCTGGTCGACAAGGACCGCACCCCCCGCTGGTCCCCCGCCACCCTGGCCGACCTCGACCCGGCGTACCGCGGCCGGCTGCTGTCGATGCTGGACTGACCCGGGCGCCTCCGGCGGGGTGGCGGCGCCCGGGTCGGCGGTGCGAGTCGGCGACGGCGGGGTACGTCCGCGACGGCGAGGGCCTGGCCGAGCGCGTAGGTCTGCGAGGGCGGCGTAGGTCTGCGAAGGCGGCGTGGGTCCGCGACGGCGGGCGCCGGGCCGACAGCGGTGGCCAGGCGGCGGTGCCCGGCCGGGGACGGGAAGTCGGCGGTGGTGATGCGGCCGGACGGCGCGGGTCCGCGACGGCGGCACCGGGCCGAGAAGCCGGCGGAGACCGGGCTCCACGGCCGTGGCCGGCGCCGGCGGCAGGGGCTCGCGCGGCCGGCCGGGCGGACCGGCGGCCGTGCGATGCTGGGCCGGTCCCGGTGCCCCCACCCCGAGGAGCCGCCCGCATGAACGCCTCTCCGCCGCCGTCCTGGCCGGCGTCCACCGCCGAAGGGACCGGCCGCGTCCTGGTGGTCGACGACGACGCGGCCATCCTGCGGTCGCTCGGCCGGGGCCTGCGGCTCAACGGCTACACGGTGTCGCTGGCCGGCGACGGGCAGGACGCGCTGGACCGGCTGGCCGAACAGCCCGTCGACGTCGTCGTGCTCGACGTGTCGATGCCGGGGCTGAGCGGCACGGACGTGTGCCGGCGGCTGCGGGCGGCCGGCGACGACATCCCGGTGCTGATGCTGTCGGCGCTGGACGAGGTGGCCGACCGGGTCGCCGGGCTCCAGGCGGGTGCCGACGACTACCTGGTCAAGCCGTTCGCGCTCCAGGAGCTGCTGCTGCGGCTCCAGGCACTGCTGCGCCGCCGGCCGGCCGCGCCCGCCGGGACCGTACGGGCCGGTGACCTGGAACTCGACCCGCTCTCCCGCGAGGTGACCTACCGCGGCGCGCCGGTCCGGCTGACCCGGCGCGAGTTCGAGCTGCTGGAGGTGCTGGCCCGCAACGCCGGAGTGGTGCTCACCCGCGACCAGTTGCTGGACCGGGTGTGGGGCTACGACTTCGAGGTGCGCACCGACGCGGTGGACACGTTCGTCAGCTACCTGCGGCGCAAGCTGGAGGCGGGCGGGCGGCCCCGGCTGATACAGACGGTGCGCGGTGTGGGCTTCGTGCTGCGGCCGGAGGCGTCATGAGACTGTCGACCCGGATAGCCATCGCGGTGGGGATCACCGTGCCGCTGCTGGTGCTGGCCTCCGGCGCGCTGCTGCTGCGGCTGGTGACCAAGGACGCCCGCTCCGAGGTGGACGCCCACCTCCAGGCGCGGGCGGCGGTCGTGATGCCGCTGGCCCGTACCGTCCTGCGGGGCGAGCGCACCGGCCGCGAGGGCGTGGAGCAGAACCGGGAGCACCGGCTGTTCTCGGTGGCGCTGGACGTCGGGGTCCGGGTGGTGTCCGGCACCGGCGGCTCGGTCGTCGCCGAGGGCGGCCCGCAGCCGTCCGACACCGTGCCGCTGCCGGCGGTGGCGCGGGCGCGGAACCCGGTGACGGTGGCCGCCGGCGGCGACAGCTGGCGGGCGCTGGCGCTGCCGGTGCAGGGTGGGCAGGCCGGCGACACGGTGTGGGTCTTCTCGCCGAAGTCCGCGGTCGACGCCGACGGCGCCGGCGCGGTGCGGCGCCGGATCCTGCTGATCGCGTTGTTCGCCGCGCCGGTCTCCGCGCTGCTGGCGCTGGCGATCGCCGAACGGGCCACCCTGCCGCTGCGCCGGCTCCAGCGCCGGGCCGGCGGCCTCGACCCGCGGGTCAGCAGCGCCCGGCTGGAGCACACCGTCTCGCGGGTCACCGAGGTCGACGACCTGGCCAACACCCTGCAGACCATCCTGGCCCGCTACGACGAGCAGGCGGCCCGGACCGGGGAGGCGCTGGAGACGGCGCGGTCCTTCTCGGCCGCCGCCTCCCACGAGTTGCGCACGCCGCTGATGAGCATGCAGACCAACCTGGAGATCCTGGCCGGCCACCCCGATCTGGACGCCGGGGAACGCGCCGAGGTGGTCGCCGACCTGCGGGCCGAACACGCCCGTCTCCAGGGCCTGTTGGTGACGCTGCGGGCGCTGGCGCAGGGCGACCTGGTGGAGGCGGACTCCTTCACGCCGGTCGACCTGGGCGAGTTGCTGGAGGCGTCCGCCGCCGACGCCGCCCGCCGCCACCCCCGTGACCGGATCACCGTCGTGGCCGCCGGCGGCCTGCGGACCAGCGGCTGGGAGCCGGGGCTGCGGATGGTCGCCGACAACCTGCTGACCAACGCCCTGGTGCACGGCCGCTCCCCGCGCACCGGCGTCACCACCGTCGAGGTCACGCTGGCCGCCGGGCCCGGCGGCGCGCTGCTGACGGTGGACGACCACGGCCCCGGCATCCCGCCGAACGCGCGCGAGCAGGTCTTCCAACGGTTCCGGCGCGGCGCCGACAGCCCCGGAACCGGGCTGGGGCTCACGCTGGTCGCCCAGCAGGTCGCGCTGCACCGCGGCACGATCCGGATCACCGACCGGGCCGACGGCCGGATCGGCACCCGTTTCGAGGTCTGCCTGCCGCTCACCGGCGAGACCAGCGCCACCCTTCAACTGCCGCTCCACCGCGACTGGTTGACCGGTTCGCTGCCGCGGCTGCGGGTCTGACCGGGGTGCCGGGCGGGCGCGGTGCGTTCTGGGGAAGGCCACAAGGAAACCACAAGAAGCATCCCTAGGGTCTTCCTCACGCGGCCGGTCCAGCTCGACGGCAGGACGGACCGCGCCCCCACGAAACGCACCTGATGAAGTGGAGACAGCCATCATGCAGCGTCGTACAGCGGCGATGACCGCGACCGTCGCAGGACTCGTCCTCACTGGCTCGCTCGCGATCGGCGTGGCGCCCAGCTACGCCTCGACCGCCCACGCCTCCTCCGCCAAGGCGACCAGGTCCGCGCCGAAGACCGACGGGGCCAAGGCGCTGTGCCGCCGGGTCCCGAAGCTGGAGCGCCGGGTCAACAAGGCGGTCACCCGGCTGGACGCCGGCGCGGGCACCCCCGGGTCGATCGCCCGGCTCCAGGACCGGGTGAACAACGCCACCAGTGAGGGTCACACCGCCGTCGCCAAGCTCCTCGGCGACCGGCTGACCTACCGCAAGTCCCTGCTGCCGAACCTCAAGCAGCGCCAGACCGACCTGAAGTCGGTCGCCGACTGGTGCCTGACCACCCGGAACAGCACCAACTCCGGCTCCGGCACCGGTTCCTCGACCAGCTCCAGCGCGTCGTGACCCGGCGCCACCGGCTGTCGGTGACCGTGGCGGCGGTCCTGGCGCTGCCGATCCTGGCCACCGCGGGCTGCTCCTCGCACTCCACCGCCTCCGCGCCCGCTTCCGCACCGGCCTCCGCGCCCGCCTCGTCGGCCTCGCCGGCGGCCGGGTCGGGCGGTTCCGGCTCGGGCTCGTCGAGCTCGTCCGGCTCGTCGGCCGACCAGCTCCAGCAGATGCAGAAGAAGGTCGACGCGGCACAGAGCGCCGCCGACGCGGCCGACAAGGACGCGCAGAGCAACTGAACACCGCACCACTCCCCATGTCCGGGGCCCGCCACCCGAACGGCTGGCGGGCCCCGGACGTTTGTTGCGTCCGGCCGATCCCGCTCCGACCTGCGGGAACGCCGTCCCGGTCGGTACCGGCGTTACGACGTCCGGGTGAGCTTCGGCGATTTGTTCGGATCGCACCGGGCGCGCCGGGCGGCTTTCCTCGGAGAAGCCGGGACAGCGTGACCCCGGCGAGGGCCCGCCCCCCACAGGCCGGAAGGCCCGGTACCGCGCCGGCCCCACCACCCCGGCGCGGCCGGACCTTCCACCCCGCCGTGGCCCGACCCCGCGCGTCGTCGGGGGACGGCTCCACCGTT
>NZ_JAAGKO020000117.1 GCF_027947535.2 Streptantibioticus silvisoli | reverse complement strand
GTAGACGGAGACCACCGGGCCGAACGTCTCGTCGCCGCAGACCGCCATCGAGGGGTCGACGCCGTCCAGCACGGTCGGCTCGTAGAAGTACGGTCCGACGTCCGGGCGGGGGCGGCCTCCCCGGCGGTGTCCCGAGCAGCGGCGCCGTCCTGACCGGGAGCGTCCTGACCGGCGGCGTCCTGACCGACGATGTCCTGACCGGCGGCGTCCTGACCGGCGATGTCCTGACCTGCGGCGTCCTGACCGGGCGCGGCCGGGGCGGGCGCGGGCTGCCGTGGTTCGCCGGGGGTGCCGCTCGGTTCGGCGGTGCCGCTGGGTTCGCCGGGGGTGCCGCTGGGAGTGACCTGCGCGTCCGTCATGGCGCGAGAGTACGACCGCCCGCCGCGTTTGGGTACCCGGCGGTAACCGGGTTTCACCGGTCCGTTACAAATGCGCCAGCGATCACTGGCGCAATCCCGTCGGCCGGCGGTCAGCCCTGGTACGCGGCACGGGCGGCGCCCTCCACCCGGGCGTGGTGGTCCGCCCACCACTCGGGGGACTGCTCCGGCAGGTTGTCCCCGGGGGTGGTCAGGCCGGCGACGCCGTCGATCAGCTCGCGCACGATGTCGGCGTGCCCGGCGTGCCGCTGGGTCTCGGCGATCACGTGGACCACGATCCGGTGCAGCGGGGCCTCGGCGTGCTCCGGCGGCCACCACGCGACGGTGCCGGTCTCCTCCAGCGGCAGCTCGTCGATGGTGGCGTCGGCGACGGCCCAGGCGTGCCGGTACAGCCCGACGATGTCCTCGCGGGACTCCTGCGGTGTCACCCACAGGTCCGCGTTGGGCTCGGCGCCCTCGTCGAACCACGGCCGCCACACGTCCACCGGACGGCCGAACGTCGGCCCGAAGTAGCTCAGTTCGACGCCGGCCATGTGCTTGACCAGGCCCAGCAGATTCGTCCCGGTGGGCGTCAGCGGCCGCCGCGCGTCGTACTCCGAGACCCCGTCCAGCTTCAGCAGCAGCACGTCGCGCGCCGCCTGGAGGTAGCGCCGCAGGTGGTCCTTGAGGTCGTTGTCGTCCATGCGGCGCAGTCTGCCACCGACCTCGGACAACGCCCCGAAAGCCGTCACGCGGCCAGGTCGGCCAGCGCCTCGCCGATGGCCCGGTGGAACGTCGGGTAGGCCCAGATCTGCTCGCGCAGCACGGCCAGCGGCACCCGGGCGTGGACGGCGACGGAGAGCGCGCCGAGGATCTCGCCGCCGTAGGGGCCGGCCGCGGTGGCGCCGACCAGGACACCGGACCGGGTGTCGGCGACGACCTTGACGAACCCGGCGTTGCCCACCTGGTGGACGTAGCCGCGGCTGCTGTCCGCCAGATCGGTGTACCCGGTGGCCACCGGCACGCCGCGCTCGCGGGCCTGCTCCTCGGTGAGGCCGACCGCGCCGACCTCCGGATCGGTGAACGTCACCCGCGGCACCGCGTGGTAGGCGGCGGGCGGGCCGCCCTCGCCGAGGATGCCGCGCACCACGATCCCCGCCTGGTACATCGACATGTGGGTGAACGCGCCCTTGCCCGTGATGTCGCCCAGCGCCCAGATGCCGGGGCGGCCGTTGTCCGGCGGCATGACGCGCAGCCGTTCGTCGACCGGCAGCACCGGTGCGTCCTGGTCGAGGCCGATGGCGCCGACGCCGAGCCGCGCGAGGTCGACGCGGCGGCCGGTGGCCACCAGCAGCCGCTCGGCGGTGAAGCGATCACCGCGCGCGCAGCGCAACGTGAAGCCGTGGTCACCGTATTCGACCGACTCCGCCTGCGTGCCGGTGTGCACGCCGAGGCCGTCCTCGGTCAGCGAGCGCAGCAACAGCTCGTGGGCCTCCGGCTCTTCACGCGCCAGCAGCCGCGGCGCGCCCTCCACGACGGTGACCGCGGTGCCGAACCGGGCGAAGGCCTGGCCGAGTTCGAGCCCGATCGCGCCGCCGCCCAGCACCACGAGCGACCGCGGCGCGACCTCGGCGGCGACCGCGTCGCGGTTCGTCCAGTACGGGGTGCGGGCCAGTCCCGGGATCGGCGGCACGGCGGGCCGGGTGCCGGTGGCCAGCACGATGGCCTGCCGGGCGCGGATCTCCGTCTCCTCGCCGTCCGCGTCGGTGACCGACACGACGTCGCGGCCGGTCAGGCGTCCGGTGCCGCGCACGAAGCGCGCGCCCCGGCCGGTGAGCCGGTCGACGGCGGCCTTGTCGTCCCAGTCGGCGGTGGCCGACCGCACGGTACGGGCCACCGGGCGCCAGTCCGGATGCACCATCGCGGTGCCGGCGTGGCCGGGGATGCGCCGCCCCTCGGCCAGCAGGCCGGCCGACCTGACCATGATCTTCGACGGGATGCAGCCGTAGTACGGGCATTCGCCGCCGACCAGGCGGTCGTCGACCCCCACCACGTCCAGCCCCGCCTCGGCGAGTCGCCCCGCCGCGTCCTCACCGCCCGGGCCGAGCCCGACGACGATCACATCCGCGTGGTCCACCGGGACCGCAGCCATGGCGTCCTCCCTCACGTCGCGCTGTCCCGTACCCCACGCTACGCGCCTCATACGGGACCCGCCCGCCACGGAGGGGAGGGTGGCGGCGGGGGTGCGGGGGTGGCGTCACGGGTCCGCGGTCCGCGGTCGGCGTCGGAGGCGGGCGTCACCGTGCCGGGGCCGGCGTCACGGGTCCGCGGTCGGCGTCACGGGTCCGGGCCGGCGTCAGGGGGCGGGCGTCACCGTGCCGGGGCCGGCGTCACCGCCCCCGCCGGCACCGCCGCCGGCCCGGCGTCCGGGTCAGCCGTTCGACGTGAAGCTGCCGGTGGCGGCGTCGAAGTACCGCAGGCCGTCGTCGAGCCGGTCCAGCGGGGCGGAGACCCAGACGTCCCACATGACGCCGTCGCGGTTCCAGCACAGGTCGTACGTGCGGCGGGGGCCGTCGCCGAAGCCGTTCCAGGTGAACTCCCACTGCGCAGCGGCCTGTCCGGCGTGCGTGGTCCGCGTCACCGAACCGTCGCGGTACCCGGGGTACGGCGGCGTGCCGGACGGGTGCGCGGCGGCGTCCGCCTCGGCGGTCATCACCCCGTACGGCCCCGACGCGTCCGGCTTCTGGCGGCGGATGCCGAGCCGGAAGGCCTGGCCGGCGGAGAGGTAGAAGACCCGTGGCGGCTGCGGGCTGCGGGTGAAGCCGTCCGGCACGTCGAGCGCGAAGCCGGCCGCGTCGTGGACGTAACGGAACCCGGCCGGCGCGGTACCGGAGCCCGGCGGGTGCGCCGCGTCCGACGGCGTGCCCCGCGCCCGGTCGCCACCGCCGCCGTGCCAGGCCGCCAGCACCCCGGCCGTACCGCCGGCCGCCAGCAGGACGACCGCGGCGGCCACCGCCCCGGCCACCCGGGAGCCGCGGCGCGGGACCGGGGGCGGAGTCGGGGGCGGAGTCGGGGCCGATGACGGGGGCGGAGTCGGGGCGGGGGTGGCGGGCGCAGGCGTGGGCGGCGGCGTCGAGGACGTCGATGACAGGGATGGCGAGGGGGCCGGGGACGGCGAAGGGACTGGGGACGGTGAAGGAGCCGGTGCAGGGGACGGGGTCGGGTCAGGGGACGGGGTGTCGGCCCGTGGCGCCGCCGGCCTGGGCACGGTGTTCGGGCGGGACGGGGTGGAGACCGTGCGGGAGGCGGCGGCGGCCTCGGCGGTCGGCGGGGCGGGCGGGCCGTCCGGGGCCGCGGGCGCGGGCCGCTCGGGTTCCGGCTCCGGCGCCGACGCGGCGGACGCCAGCAGGCGGGCCGCCTGCGGTGCGGCCGGCCGCGCGGCGGCGTCGCGTTCCAGCAGCCGGCCGATGACCGGCCCGAGCCGCCCGGTGCCGGGCGGCGGGGTGACGGGGGCGTGCAGCACCGCGTGCAGCACTGCGGCGATCGCGTCGCGGCGGAACGGGGAACGGCCGGTGACGGCGGCGTACAGCAGGACGCCGAGCGACCACATGTCGCAGGCGGGGGTGGCGGGTTCGCCGGTCATGCGCTCCGGCGCGGTGTACTCCGGGGAGCCGACGAACTCCCCGGCCACGGTCAGCGCCGTGCCGTCCGGCAGTTGGGCGATGCCGAAGTCGGTCAGCACGACCCGGCCGGTGCCGCGTTCCAGCAGCACGTTGGCCGGCTTGACGTCGCGGTGCAGCACGCCGCGCGCGTGGGCCGCGCCGAGCGCCGAGGCCAGGGCGGCGCCGACCCGGGCGGCCTCCCGCGGCGGCAACGGCCCGTCGGCGGACAGCAGTTGGCCCAGCGAGCGGCCCTCGACCAACTCCATGACCAGCCACGGGCGTTCGTCGGGACCGACGATGACGTCGTGCAGGGTGACGACGTTGGGGTGCTTGATCCGGGCGGCCGAACGCGCCTCGCGCAGCGCCCGGTCGGCCTGCACGCGGCGGTCGTCCTCGGACGGCTCGTCGGTGACGCGCAGTTCCTTGACGGCCACCTGGCGGTTGAGCGTCCGGTCGGTCGCCCGCCACACCGTGCCCATCCCGCCGTACCCGATCCGCTCCCCCAGGAGGTAGCGGCCGGCCACCGTGTCCCCCTGGCGTGCCATGGGAACATCATGGCCGAACCGCCGCGCGCGTGCGACGTCCGGGCGTTCACACCACCGTCGCGCGACCGTCGCGTGCGTGCGACGTCTTCACGTTCACCATCGCGCGTGCGACGTCCGGGCGTTCACGCTGATGCGACGGCCCCACCGTGGGCCGGCCCCGGACTACTCGGCGCGGAAGGTCTGCGCGGACTGGTTGAAGTAGTCGGTCACCAGCTGCCGTTGGTCGTCGGGACCGGTGAGCAGTACGACGTCGAAGTGGCCGTCGCGCAGGATCGCCAGGTTGAGCCCGTACAGCTCGACGCCGGTGTGCGGGTCACGCCAGCTGAACTGGCCCTCGGCGGCGGGAAGTCCGTTGACCTGGAGGTCCTTCAGGTCGGAGGAGGACGACCAGGTGCTGGCCCGGAAGGCGGCCAGCTCCGGCTCCTTCTGCGTCTCGTAGGTGATCGGGTCGCCGCCGGAGGCCGACGCCGCGTCCCGGCCGCGCACGACGGTCAGCCGGAAGGTGTCGCCGCCGCTGGCGTAGCCGACCTCGTGGTCCGGTCCGGCGGAGCGGCTCCAGCCGTCGTGCACCGCGAGGGTGAAGCCGGACGGGTCGTGCCGCATGCTGAAGCCGGTGGCCAACTGCGGTTCCGGGGCAGTCGTGCGCGCGGCGGGCGCGGTGGTGGTGGGGGCCGCCGGCTTCGAGCTCGCGGACGGGGTGGCGGGTGAGCCGCCGGTGGAGACCTGGGCGGGCAGCGAGCGGTCCGGGCCGCTCGCCGGCTTCTTGCCGAAGGCCATCGCGTAGGCCACCAGCCCCGCCAGGGCGAGCAGGATCACCACGAGCAGCAGCAGCCCGAGCCGCCGCGGACCGCGCCGCCCGCCCGGGCCGCCGTCCCGGTCACGGTCCCGGTCCCGGTCGAGATCCCGGTCGCGGTCGTGGTCCGGGCGGAAGGCCGGGGTGTCCCAGCCGGCGCCGGAACCGTGAAAGCCGAGCGCGCCCAGCGAGGCCGGCGCCGGGTCGGTACCGCTCCCGGCGGCCCGCGCCGACTCGGCCGCCCGGGCCCGCGCGTGCCGGCCCTGCGGCTGCTCCAGGCCGGTGAACCCGCCGCTCGGGTAAGCCTGTTGCCCCTCATAGGCCGACGACGCGGCACCGGAGGCCGGCTGGGCGGCGGCGGAGGGTTGCTGACCGGGGGCGGAGGGCTGTTGGCCGGTGTCGTGGGGCTGTGGGGCGGGGGCGGAGGCCGATCGGTCGGCGCCGTACGCCTGTTGGCCCGCACCGGAGGCCGATGGGTCGGCGCCGTACGCCTGTTGGCCCGCACCGGAGGCCGATTGGCCGGGGGCGTACGCCTTGGGGCCGGGGCCGTAGGTCTGCGGGCGGTCGGTGTCCGCCGGTCGGGCGGGGCCGGTGGAGGGGCCGGCGGCGTAGGCGGACGGGGGGGCGGTCCGGCGG
>NZ_JAAGKO020000116.1 GCF_027947535.2 Streptantibioticus silvisoli | reverse complement strand
GGGGGGGTCGCCGGGGAGGGGGTCCCCCGGGAGGCGGTCCCACCGGGGGGGGGGGGGGGGGGCGCGGCGGCGGACGGTGGGGGGGCGGGCGGGGGGGGCGGTTCGCCGCCGGGGGCGATGAGGGCGGCGGGGGCGGCGTCGGCGAGGATGCGGTCGACGCGGTGCGGCGGGTAGGCCGGGTCGATCGGCAGGTAGGGCTTGCCGCAGCGCAGGGCGGCCAGGGCGGCGGTCAGCTGGCCGGGGCCGGGTTCGAGCAGGACGGCGACCGGTCCGGGACGGCCGTCGAGGACGGGGGCCAGCCGGGCGGCCAGCGCGCGGGAGGCGTCCGCCAGCGCCTGGTAGCTCAGGGCCGACGTCCCGGCGCGCACCGCGGTCGCGGAGGGGTCGAGGCCGGCCATCAGGTCGAAGCGGCGCAGCAGGGTGTCCGGCCGCGCCGGGGAGCCGGTAGCCTGCCGCGTCTTCGCGGAGACCTCGCACGAGTTGCCACACTCACGCTCCACATCAGCAGCATCGTACCTTTCGGCTTCCGGCGGGTGAAGTCGGTCGCCCGCCGCGTCATCCGGCTCCGAGCGGGCCCTGTCCGGTCTCCGGGAACGCCGCGGGCGCCGGTGCCGGGGACCGGCCGCCGGACGGTGTGACGGGCGGTCCGCCGCCGTCCGGTGCGGGCAGCGGCAGCTCGAACCACACCACCTTCCCCGAGTCGATGGACCGCGCGCCCCACTGCGCGGCGATGTCGCCGACCAGGGTCAGGCCCCGGCCCCGTTCGTCGTCGTCGGCCGCCCGGGTCAGGTGCGGCAGGCGTTCGTCGTCGTCGGCCACCTCCACGACCAGGGTCTCGCCCCGGGCCATCTGGATCTCGACCTGCCCGCGCGCGTGCCGGACGGAGTTGGTGACCAGTTCGCTCATCAGCAGCTCCACGGTGTCCCGCAGGGCGTCCAGGTCCCAGTCGTGCAGGGTGCGCCGGACCAGGTCGCGCACCAGCGGCACCGAGCGGGGTTCCGGGGGCAGCTTGCAGCGGATCCAGCAGTGCTCGGGCGTGCTCGGCGCCCGGGCCATGAGCACCGCGAGGTCGTCGTCGCCGCCGAGGTCGACGAGCGCGGTGACCAGCCCGTCGCACAGCTCCTGCAACGCCTCCCCGGCCGGTGCCGGACCGCCGAGCGCCGAGCGCAGCGACTCGATGCCCACCTCGATGTCCTCGCCGCGGCGCTCGATCAGGCCGTCGGTGTAGAGCACCAGCGTGCTGTCCTCGGGCAGTTCGATGTCGACGACCGCGAACTCCGTTCCGCCGAGCCCGATGCCGAGCGGCACCCCCGGGTCGACCGCCACGATCTCGGTGGAGCCGTCCCGGTGGCGCAGCACGGGCGGCGGGTGGCCGGCGTTGACGATGCCGCAGGCGCGGGTCACCGTGTTGTACACGGCGTAGACGCACGTGGCGTGCTGCATGGCGGGGCTGTTCTGCACGATGTCGTCGAGCCGGGTGAGCAGGTCGACCGGTTCCAGGTCGAGCCTGGCCAGGGTGTGCATCGCGGTGCGCAGCTGGCCCATGCCGGCGGCGGCCTGGATGTCGTGGCCCATCATGTCGCCGACGACGAGGGCGACGCGGTGGCCGGACAGCGGGATGACGTCGAACCAGTCGCCGCCGACCTTGGCCGAGCGGCTGGTGGACCGGTAGTGGGAGGCGACCTCCAGTCCGGGGCGCCCGGTGATCTCGTGCTCGCCCGGCAGCATGTCGCGCTGGAGCGCCACGGCTATCCGCCGCTCCTCCTCGTACATCCGCGCGTTGTCCAGGCTCAGGGCCGTACGGGTGGCGAGCTCCTCGGCGAGCTTGAGGTCGTCCGCGTCGAGCGGGTCGCGGTGGCTGGAGCGGCCGAAGCGCACCAGGCCGAGGCAGCGGCCGCGGGCCAGCAGCGGCGCGGTGATCAGCGACCCCAGCCCGTTGCGGCCCGGCGGCCGGGCGGGGGCGCCGGGGTCGTCGAGGTCGGCGAGGTCGGCCGCGTCGACGTCGTCGCTGAGCCAGGGCCGGCCGGTGCGCACCGTGTCGTGGGTGCGCGATCCCACCGGGTAGAGGTGCTCGCTGCGGTCGTCGGCGAACAGCGCCCGGTCGGCCGCGTCCTCCAGTACGCTGCGGCCGGCCAGCCGGACGGTGGAGACCGGGCGGTCGGTGGAACGGAACCTGCCGCCGCCGAGGAAGTCCTCGCGGACCTCCACCGAGGCGGCGTCGGCGAACTCCGGCACCGCGAACGCGGTCAGCTCGCGCGCGGTCTCCGCCAGCTCCAGCGTGGTGCCCACCTTGCTGCCGGCCTGGTTGACCAGGGCGAGCCGCTGGCGGACGGCGGAGGCGTCGAGCAGGGCGGTCTCCTTCTGCGTCACGTCGACGATCAGGCCGCCCAGCCCCAGGACCTGGCCCTCCCGGCCGGTCAGCCGGAAGAAGCTCACCGACCACGCCTTGTCCCGGTCGCGCCGGCCCTGGCTGCGGGTGGCGAGCACCACGTTGTGCAGGGGCTCGCCGGTCTCCAGCACCCCGCGCAGGTGCTTCTCGTACTCGCCGCCGTCCGCGGCCCGCACCACCTCGCCGACCCGCGAGCCGAGGTGGTCGCCCACGGACATGCCGTTGAACTCGGCGAGGGCGTCGTTGACCATCACGTACCGCAGCTCGTTGTCGAGCACTCCCAGGCCGAACGGGGAGGTGCGCATCAGGGCGTCGGCGAAGGCGCTCTGCACCTCGCTGCGCGGGGACCGCCCCATCTCGCCGATCTGGCACAGCAGTCCGGTGGTGCCGCCGGGCTCGGCCAGCGGTGAGCAGGTCAGCAGCGCGTCCCGCCGGCTGCCGTCCCGCAGTGTCACCGACATGACACGTCCGTCGCCCGAGGCGACCGCGCCGAGCGCGGCGGCCGGTGCGCCCGGCGGGGCCTCCGCGATCAGGAGGTCGTAGTGCCGCCCCAGCGCCTCGGCCGACGAGTGGCCGAACCAGGAGCGGGCGTCAGCACTCCACGCGCTGATGCGCCCGGCATGGTCCAGCGCAAAGGATGCAATAGACATGTCTGGGACATACTGTCGCACAATCCCACCTATCGCACGCCGCGGACTTGTCGCCCACGCGTTCGTGCGCTCCCCGGTTTCCCCCGTCACCCGGTGTCACCTCAACGTTCCAGGGCGCGTTTCACCGCATGACCCCGCGCCATCAGGTCATCACAGTATGCGATGACCTGCATGATGTCGCACCGAGCCCCTGTTCCGCAGGCCGTTGCCCGACCCGGGCGGGCGGGCGGACGCGGCACGCGGGGCACCGCCGGCCGCGGTCACCGGCGGCGCCCGACGCGTCCGGCCGCGCGGCTACATCCAGCCGCCGTCGACGGCCAACGTGCTGCCGGAGACGTACGAGGCGTCGCCGGAGACCAGGAAGCGCACCGCCGCGGCCACCTCCTCGGGCTCGGCCCAGCGCCCCGCCGAGGTCATGCCGCGCACGATGTCGCCGGGGGCCACGTCCGCCAGGGACGCGGGCGTATAGCGCGCGGCATGCTCGGCCGCCATGTCGGTGCGGGTACCGCCCGGCGCGATGGCGTTGATGGTGATGCCGCGCTCCCCCAGCTCCGGGGCGAGGTTGAGCGCCAGCGCGCGGACCGCGGCCTTGCTCGCGGCGTACAGCGCGTGGTGGCGCACCCCGATCCGGGCGCTGACCGAAGAGGTGAGCACGATCCGGCCGCCCGCCTCCATCACCGCGGCGGCGGCCTGGGCGGTGAACAGCTGGCCGGCCACGTTGACGGAGAACACCCGCTGGAAGTCCTGCTCGGTCAGCGTCTCCAGCGCGCCGAAGTGCTCGATGCCCGCGTTGCTGACGGCGATGTCGAGCCGTCCGAAGGCGGCGACGGTCTCGGCCACCAGCCGCTGGGGCGCGCCCGGTTCGCTCACGTCGGCGCGCGCCAGCGCGACCCGGGCGCCGGACGCGGTCAGCTCGTCGGCCAGCGAACGCGCCGCGGCCTCGTCGGAACGGTAGTTGACCATGACCGCGGCGCCGTCGGCGGCCAGCCGGCGCACGACGGCGGCGCCGATACCGCGGCTGCCGCCGGTGACGAGTGCGGTCCTGCCGGTCAGGCTCTGCATCGGTGGTTCCTCCTGACGCACGCGACCGGATCGCGGTCCCGCGCTGTTCGTACGGCTGGGCCCCCGCCACGCGGGAGCCGGTCGGGCCCGGCGCCGCGGACGGGCCGGCCCCGGGGTCACGCACCGGCCGGCTCCCGCACGCGGGGGGGACGGCGCGCCGCCGCCCCCCGGTGGGTGACCGGACGGGTGGCCGGCGCCCCGCGCGCGAGGTGACGTCCCCGTCCCCGTCCGCGCGGCGCCGGCCGGGACAGCCATCATCCGACCCCGCGCGCGGACACCGCCAGCGGGCCGGCCCCGCCGGGAGGCCCGGGGTGCGGCCGGCCCGCGGGCGCGGTGCCGTCAGCCGGGCGGGGGCGCCGCGATCGGCGACCCGGTCCCGTCAAGCACGCGAGCGCACCGCGGTCGACGACGCGATCCCGTCAGCCACGCGGCCGTGCCGTGGTCGACGGTGCCGCCGAGGGCCGGGCGGGGGCGGGGCGTTCGCCGGCCCGGTCCACCACCGCGCGCTGCTGCACCGCGTCGCTGGAGAGCAGGGTGCCGGCCCTGCCGAGCGTGCTGTCCTCGGTGAGGTAGGTGCGTGACCCCAGGAAGGACAGGTCGCGGGCGTCGAAGACCCACTCCGACCGTTCCCCGTGCGCGCTGTCGTCGCGGGCGATGCCGACACCGTGGCGGCCCAGGGCGTCGGTCGCCCGCGGTGCGGCGGTGACCCCGGGGATGCGGGCGGCCGCCCGGTACAGGGCTGCGGCGTTCGCCGGCGGCATGACCTGCTCGGAGATGAGGTCGCCGATCTGGTCGAACACCGCCTGGTCGCGCTCCAGTCCGTACGCCGCCGGGGTCCTGGCGTACAGGTACCTCAGCAGCGCGCCGGGGTCGGTGGGCAGTGAGGCGAGCCAGCGGTAGGTGGGCCGGTCCAGGCCCGCGGCGGTCCCGTGGGTGTCCCCCAGCTCCGGGTTGATCGGCTCGGTGGCGCCGTCCTGGCGGATCAGGCCGAGCCGCCGCACCGGGCCCGGCACCTGCGACAACCACACCTCGCGCTCCGTCAGCGGCCCGGTCACGGCCTTCCCGCTCGTCTCGTCCGCCCCCCGGACCTCGCTGCGCACGTAGACGAACTGGCTGTCCCCGACCGGGACGGCGTCGGTGGCCAGGGCCACGTCGGAGATCCGGCCGAGCAGCACGGTGGCCTGCCGGGTGCCCGCGGCACCGTGCGCCGTCTCCCGCGCGGCGCCGTGGCCGCCCGGGTGGAGGCTCACGGCCAGCGCGCCGGCCAGCGCGAGGGCGGTGACCGGCGCCAGGACGGCGGGGCGCAGCAGCCTGCGCCGGGACGGCGGGGCGGGGGTGGTGTCGTGGTCGACGCGTCGCATCAGGACGTCCTTGTGGTGGAGGTGGCGCCCGGGCGGGAGGTCCCGTTCGGCCGGGGGCGGCAGGAGGAGTGCCAGCTCCCGCACCTCGGCCGGGTACGGTCCGGGGCTGGACGCGGTGGTGTCGTTCATGGGGTTTCCTCCCGGACGGGCAGGGCCGCGAACACGGCCTCGTTTCGTACCGCTCCGCGGGCGGGCCGCGGTTCCGCCTGGTTCGCGCTGAGCCGCCGGAGCCTGGCCCGGGCGCGCGACAGGCGCGACCGCACGGTGCCGACCGGGACCCCGAGGGCCTCGGCGGCCTGCTGGTAGTCCAGCCCCGACCACACGCACAGCACGAGGACCTCCCGCTCCTGGCGGCGCAGCCGGCCCAACGCGGCCTGGACCGCGGCCAGTCGGCGGGCGTCGTCGAGCCGTCCGGCCGTCTCCTGCGCGAAGTCGGCGACCACCGGCGGGCCGGGGTGCCGGCTCAGGAAGGCGAGGCGCCGCCGCCTGCCGCGGTTGGCGTTGTGCGCCTTGTGCGTCGCGATACCCAGCAGCCACGGTTTGAGCGAACCGCCGTCCGGCTCCACCCGTTCGCGGGTGCGCCAGGCGGCGAGGAACGTCTCGGACATGACCTCCTCGGCCGTGGACCAGTCGCCGGTCAGCCGCCGCGCGTGGTTGTAGACGACGCGCGCGTACGCCTCGTACAGCTCGGCGAACGCCGCCCGCTCCCCCGCCCTGACGCGGCGCCGCAGTCCGTCTCCTTCTTCGGTGTGCTTCACACCGTTACCTCTCCGCGGCGGCGGGGCGGGTTCCCGTGATCCGCGGCAC
>NZ_JAAGKO020000115.1 GCF_027947535.2 Streptantibioticus silvisoli | reverse complement strand
GAGGCGGGGGCGGCGGGTCCGGGGCCGGCGGCTGTGGCGGGGTCCGTGTCGAACGCCGGCTGGCCGGAAGTGACGTCCGGGTGGCGTGAATGCGCCCGTGCGGGTGGCGGTCGGCGCGGCGACGGTTCGTACCGGGGGTGATCTCGTCGTACGCTTCTGTGACCGCCGCCGTCGCCTTCGAGGGTGATGTCGGGCGGCCCTGCGGCAGTGCGCGCCGACCGGGTCGTCCCGGGGCGGGCCTGGTCGGCGGGGTGTGACCCCGCGTCAGGAGCAGGGGATGCACACGTATCCGATTATTGGGCGAAACACCGTCACAGCCAAGCCGAGTACCGTTGATCCGGCAGGGTTTCGCGGGCACGCCACGGCGGGGCCGGCCTGCCCGGAACCGCATGGGATGTGCCGGACGTCCCCGCTGTTGTCGAACGGAACGCGGTGTGATCGAGGAGCATGCGTTGATACGGACAGGTGGAGGACCGGTCGGGGCGAAGAGCCGCGGCAGGCGGGCGGCGGTCGCCGGAGCGTGGCTGTCGGTGCTGGCCCTCGGGGTGAGCGCCTGTTCCGGGTCGGGCACCGACACGTCGGACAAGGCGGCGGCGCCGAAGAACCCGGCGAAGATCAGCGTCACCCTGACGAAGAACCCCTCCGGTGACGTGGTTCCGGACAAGCCGGTCAAGATCTCGGTCACGCACGGCGCGCTCGCCTCGGTGACGGTCGCCGACTCCAAGGGTGACCCCATCGCGGGCAGCCTGGCCGCCTCGACCGGCGTGTGGACGCCGTCGTCGCCGTTCGGCGTGGGCCAGAACTACACGCTGCGGGCGACCGCGACCGCGTCCGGCCACACCGGTGCCAAGCCGAACACGCAGCAGACCAGCTTCACCGTGGAGTCGCCGGCCGAGTCCAAGAGCATGCTGCTCGACTCGATCACCCCGGCCAAGGGCGCGGTCGTCGGCGTGGCCATGCCGGTCTCGGTGGTCTTCTCCCACCCGGTCGCCGCCTCGGCGCGCGCCACGGTGGAAAAGCAGTTGAAGGTGACCACCAGCCCGGTGGTGGCCGGCGCCTGGCACTGGTTCGGCGACCGCCGGGCCGACTGGCGTCCGCAGAAGTTCTGGACGTCCGGCACGCACGTCACCGTGGACGCCGACCTCAACGGCGTCAACGACGGCTACGGCCGGTACGGCGTGCGGGACTACCAGCACGCGTTCACCATCGGCACCGACGTCGAGGCGGTCGCCGACGTCGCCGACCACCGGCTGAACGTCTACAAGGACGGCAAGCTGGTCCGGGCGCTGCCGGCCGACGCGGGCAAGGCCGGGTTCTCCACCTGGGGCGGCACGATGGCGGTCATCGACAAGCAGACCGAGGTGCGGATGACCTCGTGCAGCGTCGGCATCGCCTGCGACCCGAGCAGCCCGAACTTCTACGACATGGAACTGCCCTGGGACGTCCACCTGACCGACTCGGGCACCTATGTGCACTACTCCTCGGGTGACGTCCAGCCCGGCGAGGACAACGACTCGCACGGCTGCATCCACCTGTCGAAGTCGAACGCGCACTGGTTCTACTCCTTCGTCAAGGAGGGCGACCCGGTCACCGTCAAGGGTGAACCGCAGGACGCCGCGCCCGACAATGGTTACGCGGACTACAACCTCAGCTGGTCCCAGTGGACCGCCTGATCGTCTGACCGTCTGACCGCTGCCTGACCGTTGCCTGACCGTCTGACCGCTGCCTGACCGTTGCCTGATCGTCTGATCGGTCCGGCCGGTCTGACGATCGGATTGGTCCGACCGATCTGATCCGTACGACCGGTCAGCTGATCCGATCGTCCGACGTACGACCAACAGCCGGTGACCGGCCGCCCCCTTGGCGGCCGGTCACCGGCTGTGTCGTTCTCCCCCGTCACCGGCCAATGATCACCGGCCACCGGCCACCGGCCGCGCCGCTCCCCCGCGGTCCTCGGCCACGGGCCGCTGTCACCGGCTTCCCCGATTACGGCTGTGGGCCGATTACGGCTGTGGGCCGATTACGGCTGCGGGCCGAGCGGGCCGGTCTCCCAGACGGCGCGGCCCTCGTGCACCGGCAGCAGCAGTCGCCAGACCGCGTCCTCCAGTCCCTGCACCGAGGCGATCCAGCCGAGTTCGTCCTCGGCGGCGCCCAACCGGCAGGCGTCGTGCAGTTCGCCCAGCACGTGCGCGAGGTCGGCGTGGCTGAAGACGGGCTCCAGCCGGCCGCCCTGGTCGTCGCCGGGGCGGCCGGGCACGTACTGGCGGTAGGCGCCGACGCCGGAGAGCACCCCCACCGGGCGCCAGCGGTCGGCGAGTTGGAGCACCGGCAGGCCGCCGACCCGAACCCCGTCGGCCTCCAGCACCGAGACCTGGCCGTGGTCCACCGGCAGCGCCGACCAGCCGTCGCCGGCGGTCAGCACCGCGGCCGGGCCGACCCGCCGGATCGCGACCGCCAGTCCCTCCCGGCTCACCGCGCCGCCGCCCGGCTCCCCCAGCGGGAACGGCACCGCGATCATGCCGGCGTACAGGCAGCCGAAGAACGCGCCGGCGAAGTCCGCGCCCTGCCGGTAGACCAGCAGCACCGGGCTGCCCGGCGGCAGCAGGGCGCCCAGCCGGCCGGCCACCGCCCGTGCGCGGCGGTCGAGTTCGGCGTAGGACAGTCCGGCGGTCGACGCGAGCGGCGCGCCCGGCAGCACGTCGTACGGCACCGCGTGCGGCGTCCGGTCCGCGTACGATCGGAGCGTGCGACCCGGCGTCATGGCAACGGCCGTCCCGACGCAGGCCGTTCCCCCGGCGCTTGGGACCGACGACGACGCTTCACCGTGCCGTGAACACCATGAGCACATGACAGGTCCGACACTCCTCTCCCTCACGGGCAACACAGACGGAACATCGCATTCCGATGACTTGGTGCGGATTCGTCCACAACCACCGACCGGGGCGTGACCGCCCGGGGTTGTACAAGGCAGACTGACCGCCGACGAAGGCGGGCCTTCACCGGAGAAGATGCTCCTGCCACGCGATGAACGATCGATATACGGACCGAGCCGGCGCCCGCACCGCGGCGGGCAGGGGCGATCGAGGCCGCGGCGGAAATGGAGCCTGTGATGGATGCGGAACCGGACCCGGACCTGCGCTTCGCGCTGCTCGGCCCGGTACGCGTCTGGCGGGCCGGCAAACCAGTCACCCCCGGCTCGCCGCAGCAACGCGCTCTGCTCGCCGCCCTGTTGCTGCGCGGGGGCCGGTCCGCCACCGCCGACGAGCTGATCGGCGCGCTGTGGGGCGAACAGCCGCCGGACAGCGCGCTGGCCGCGTTGCGCACCTACGCCTTCCGGCTGCGCAAGACCCTGGGCGCCGACACCCTCACCTCGGTCTCCGGCGGCTACGCGCTGCGCACCACGCCGGACGGGCTGGACGTCTGCGTGGCGGAACGGCACACGGCGGCCGCCGACCGCGCCCGGGCGGCGGGCGACCCGGCCGGGGCCCGCGAACTGCTGTCTTCGGCACTGGAGTTGTGGTCGGGCGAGCCGCTGGCCGGGCTGCCGGGGCCGTATGCGGACAACCAGCGCGCCCGGCTGGCGGAGTTGCGGCTGCGGCTGCTGGAGAGCCGGCTGGAACTCGATCTGGAGCTGGGCGAACACGCCGAGGCCGTCTCGGAGTTGACCGCGCTGACCGCCGAACACCCGCTGCGCGAGCGGCTGCGGGCGTTGCTGATGCTCGCGCTGTACCGCGGCGGACGGCAGGCGGAGGCGCTCGGCGTCTACGCCGACACGCGCCGGCTGCTCGCCGACGAACTCGGCGTCGATCCCTGCGCGGAGTTGGCCGAACTGCACCAGCGCATCCTGTGCGCCGACCCCGAACTCGCCCCGCCGGCCCTGCCCGACGACCCGCGCGGGCACGCCGCCATCGTCCGGCCCGCCCAACTGCCCGCCAGCGTGCCGGACTTCACCGGCCGCTCGGCGTTCGTCACCGAACTCGTCGGCGAACTGCTCACCGCCGAGTCCGGCGTGATGGCGCTGTCCGCGGTGGCCGGCATCGGCGGGGTGGGCAAGACCACGCTGGCGGTGCACGTGGCGCACGCCGTCAAGGACGCGTTCCCCGACGGCCAGTTGTACGTCGACCTACAAGGCCAGAACAGCCAGGCCGCCGAACCGGAGACGGTCCTCGCCTCGTTCCTGCGGGCGCTGGGCGTGCCGGCCGGCGCGATCCCGGACGGTCTCGCGGACCGCGCCGCGCTGTACCGGTCGGTGCTGGACGGCCGCCGTGTGCTGACGCTGCTGGACAACGCCCGCGACGCGGCCCAGGTGCGGCCGCTGCTGCCGGGCACCCAGGGCAGCGCCGCGCTGATCACCTCGCGGGTGCGGATGGTCGGCCTGGCCGGCGCCCGGCTGCTGGACGTGGACGTGCTGACGCCGCTGGAGGCGCTGGAGCTGTTCACCCGCATCGTCGGCGACGAACGCGTGCTGGCGGAACGGCAGATGGCGCTGGAGGTCGTCGCCGCCTGCGGTTACCTGCCGCTGGCGATCCGGATCGCGGCGTCCCGGCTGGCCAACCGGCGCGGCTGGACGGTGTCGGTGCTGGCCCGCAAACTGGCCGACGAACGGCACCGGCTGGACGAGTTGAAGGCCGGCGACCTGGCCGTGAAGGCCACGTTCGAACTCGGCTACGGCCAGCTGAGCCCCGAACAGGCCCGCGCCTTCCGGCTGTTGGCGCTGCCGCACAGCCGTGACCTGTCGCTGCACGCCGCCGCCGCGGTCCTCGACCTCGACCCCTACCAGGCCGAGGAACTCATCGAGTCGCTGGTCGACATAAGCCTGCTGGAGTCCAGCGCCCCGGCCCGCTACCGCTTCCACGACCTGCTGCGGCTCTACGCGCGTGACTGCGCCGAACGCGACGAGACCGCCGCGGACCGGCAGGCGGCGCTGATCCGGCTGATGGACTTCTACCTGGCCACCGCCACCGCCGTCTACGCGCTGGAGAACCCCGGCGACCGGGTGCTGGACCACCTGCTGGCCGCCGGCCGCCCGGGGCTGGAGTTCGCCTCCCGCCACGAGAGCCTGGACTGGCTGCACGCCGAAGCCCCCGGACTGCTGGCCGAGGTCGCCCGGCAGGCGGGCTCCGCCTCGGGGACCGCCGGACTGCGGCACGCGGTCGACCTGCTGTGGGCCAGCCAGGACCTGCTGGAGGCCGGCGGCCACGTGGGCCCCTACGAACGCTGCACCCGCGCGGTCGTCGCCGCGGCGGTACGCACCGCGAACCCGCTGGTGGAGGGGCGCGGCCGGGTCCTGCTGAGCCGGATGCTCAGCTGGGCCACCGACCGGCACGCCGACGCCGACACCGAGGCCCGCCGCTCGCAACTGCTCGGCGAGAGCGCGAGCGACCCGCTGACCTCCAGTTACGCGCCCAACCTGCGCGGCATGATCGCCAAGGACCAGGGCCGTTACGCCGACGCGGCGGGCTGCTACCGCGCCGGGCTGGCCGCGTTCCGTGCCGACGGCAACCAGCACGGGGTGGCCGCCGCCCTCGGCAACCTGGCCATCACCTACGTCGAACTCGGCCAGCTGACCTCGGCGCTGGCCAACGCCCAGGAGTCGGTCACCGTCCTGCGCAAGCTCAACTCCGGCTTCCGCCTGGGTTCCGGCCTCTACCAACTCGGCTTCACCATGGCCGCCGGCGGTGACCAGGACGGCGCGCTGGCCCGGTTCACCGAGGCGCTGGCGATCTTCCGCGAGTCGCGGCAGACGGTGTGGGAGGGCGCGACGCTCCGCCGGATGGCCCAGACCCAACTCGCCTCCGGCCGGCTGCGGCAGGCCGCCTCCCTCGCCGAACAGTCGCTGGCCGTCGTCGGCGACGGCGACGTTCAGTGGCAGAAGCCGGAGGTCCTGGTCACCCTCGGCACCGCACTGCACCGCATCGGCCAGGCCGACCGGGCCCGCGCCTGCTGGCACAACGCGCTCAGCCTGCTGTCCGACCCCGACAGCGAACCGGCCCGCCAGGTACGCGAACTGCTCGCGGGCGCGGCCCCGGAGGGGCGTTCCCCGGAGGGGCGTTCCCCGGAGGGGCGTTCCCCGGAGGGGCGTTCACCGGAGGGGCGTTCCCCGGAGGGGCGTTCCCCGGGGTCGGGGGCGGCTGCGGGGGCGGGGGCGGGCTTGGCTCCGGAGGAGTTGCCTCCGGCGGTTGCGGCGGGGTGACGTCGGGGCGGGTGCCCTCGGCGGTTGCCGCGGACTGACGCCGGATGCCTACCGGGGTGCCGGTGCGGACCGGGGCCGGCGGTGCGGACCGGGGCCGGGGGTGCGGACCGGGACCGGGGCCGGGGGTGCGGGCCGGGGCTGGCAGCGAAGGTCGGCGAAGGTCGGCGAAGGTCGGCGAAGGTCGGCGAAGGTCGGCGAAGGTCGGCGAAGGTCGGCGAAGGTCGGCGAAGGTCGGCGAAGGTCGGCGAAGGTCGGCGAAGGTCGGCGAAGG
>NZ_JAAGKO020000114.1 GCF_027947535.2 Streptantibioticus silvisoli | reverse complement strand
CCCCCCCCCCGCCCCCCCCCCCCCCCCCCCCCCCCCCCCCCCCCCCCCCCCCCCCCCCCCCCCCGCCCCCCCCCCCCCCCCCCCCCCCGGGGGGCGGCGGCGCCGCCCACCGGGAACCGCGGCCTCGCCCACCGGGAACCGCGGCCGACCCGTCCCTGGGCGGCGGCCGCCGACCCTGAGGCGGCGGTCTGCCCGGTCCTGACGCTGCGGCCGACCCGGCCCTGAGGTGGCGGTCCTCCCCGCTCTCAGGCGGCGGTCGCCCCCGGCCCTCAGGCCGACTCGTCCAGCAACCGCCCGAGCACCCGCCGGCCCGCCGCCAGCAACTCCGGCAGCTCCGCCGCCTGCGGATACCAGCGCTTCTCGTACTCCCAGCTCAGCCAGCCGTCCCACCCGTCCCGGCTCAGCAGCTCCACGCAGTCCGCCAGCGGCAGCACACCCTCACCCAGCGGCAGCGGCGTCGTCGCCTCCCGCGACGCGATGTCCTTGACCTGCACGTAGCCCAGGTGCGGCGACAGCACCGGATACGTCACGAACGGCTCCTCGCCGGCCCGCCAGGTACTCATCAGGTCCCACACCGCGCCCACCGCCCGGTGCCCCACCAGCCCCATCACCCGCGCCACGTCGGTCCCGCCCGGGTGCGAGTCGTGCGTCTCCAGCGCCAGCCGCACCCCGCGTTCCTCCGCGTACGGCGCCACCGCCGCCAGCCGCCGCGCCGCCACCGCGTCCGCCTCCGGCCCGGCCCCCTCGCCGCCACCGGGGAAGACCCGGACGAACCCGGCCCCCAGATCGGCCGCCAGCCCGACCTGCTCGCGCAAGTCCGCCAGCACCGGCTCGTCCGGACCGCCCCGCGCCACCCGCGCGTACCCGGCCACGCTCACCACTTCGACCCCGGCCCCCTCGAACCGCCCGGCGACAGCGGCCCGTTCGGCACCGGTGAGTCCGGTGTGCACCGGCTCCTCACCGGCGCACGCGCGCAACTCCACGCCGTGATAGCCGTGATCGGCGGCCAGGCGGACCACCTGGTCCACCGCCAGCCCTGGAACCCCGAGTGTCGAGAACGCCAGCTTCATCGTCGGACCCTACCCGGCACCCGCCCGCCGACTCCCCGCCGCCGCGCCCCACCGCCACCGCGCATTCAACGGCCCGGCATTCGGCGCCCGGCATTCGGCGCCCCGGCATTCGGCGCCCCGGCATTCAGCGGCCCGGCATTCGGCGCCCCGGCATTCAGCGCCCCGCATTCAGCGATCCTCGTGCAGCATCAGCCGCCAGTCCTGGCCGACCAGGTCCTGGCCGAAGCTGTGGTGCGGCCTCTCCGCCACCAGTTCGAACCCGGCCTCCTGGTAGATCCGGCGCGCCGCTCCCAGAACGTCGTTGGTCCACAGCACCAGCTCCCGGTACCCCGCCGTCCGGGCGAACTCCACGCACCGCCGCACCAGCCGCTGCCCGATCCGATGCCCCCGCGCCCGCGGATCCACCAGCAGCAACCGCAACCTCGCCGTCCCCGGCGCCTCGTCCCGCACGCAGAACACGCATCCCGCCGGCCGCCCGTCCAGCTCCGCGATCCACAGCGCCTCCCGCCGTTCGTCATGACCGCTCGCGAAGTCCGCCACGATCCGCGCCACCAGCGCCTCGTACTCCCCGTTCCAGCCGAACTCCGCCGCGTACACCGCCGCGTTCCGCTCGATCACCCAGCCCAGGTCGCCCGGCTCCGGCCCCCGCAGCGTCACCACGCCGACCATCGGCCCGGTCAACGTCTCCCGCGCGGTCCGCAACGCCTCCACCAGCCGATACCGCTGCCCCTCCGCCAGCCGGTTCACCACGTCGCCGACCGCCTCGTACGACCGGCTGTCCAGCAACCGCGCCGCCTCCCGCCCGCCGTCCGTCAGCGCTGCCGACTGCGCCCGCCGGTCCACCGGATGCGGCTCCCGCACCACCAGCCCGGCCTCCTCCAGCCGCGCCAGCACCCTGCTCAACTGCCCGCGGTCCATCCGCAACGTCTCCCGCAGCCGCGCCACCGGCACCGCCGTAGCCTCCTTCAGCTCCTCCAGTACCCGGGCCTCCGCCGGCGAGTACGGCGTCCCCCGCCGACCCGCCTGGTCCAGCGCCCCGAGCAGCGTGCTGTGGAACCGGTTGAACTCCAGCACCGCGTTCACCGTCGGCCGCAGCGAGGGCGAACCGGCACCGGCGGTGTCGCCGGAGTCCGCCGGGATGGGCGAGTTCGTCGGGTCGGGCATGTTCCACCTCAAGGAATCGTTGACTGGTCGTTGACTGTGACAACGGTACGCGGGGCGCGTGATGCCCCGGCCCGGCGCGGGTAGACAGACCGGGGCGGACAGTGCTTGCCCGGCGGCCGACCGAGAGGACCGACGTGACCCGCAGGACCGTGCGCATCGCGATGAACGGCGTCACCGGCCGGATGGGCTACCGGCAGCACCTCGTCCGGTCCGTCCTCGCCATCCGTGACCAGGGCGGCCTCGACCTCGGCGACGGCGACACCCTCTGGCCCGAACCCGTCCTCGTCGGACGGCGCGCCGACGCGCTGCGCGCCATCGCCGACCGCCACGGCCTGGCCCACTGGACCACCGACCTCGACGCCGTCCTCGCCGACGACACCGTCACGGTCTACTTCGACGCCCAGGTCACCGCCGCCCGCCCCGACGCCCTGCGCCGCGCCATCGCCGCCGGCAAGCACGTCTACTGCGAGAAGCCCACCGCGACCTCCCTCACCGACGCCCTCGACCTGGCCCGGCTCGCCCGCGACGCCGGCGTCCGCTCCGGGGTCGTGCAGGACAAGATCTTCCTGCCGGGCCTGCTCAAGCTCAAACGCCTCGTCGACAGCGGCTTCTTCGGCCGCGTCCTGTCCGTTCGCGGCGAATTCGGCTACTGGGTCTTCGAGGGCGACTGGCAGAGCGCCCAACGCCCCTCGTGGAACTACCGCGCCGAGGACGGCGGTGGCATCACCGCCGACATGCTCCCGCACTGGGAGTACGTCCTGCGCGAACTCCTTTCACCCATCACCTCCGTCCAGGCCCTCACGGCCACCCACATCCCGACCCGCGTCGACGAATCCGGCGCCCCGTACCGCGCCACCGCCGACGACTCCGTCTACGCCGTCTTCCAACTCGCCGACGGCACCGTCGCCCAGATCAACTCCTCCTGGGCGGTCCGCGTCGCCCGCGACGAACTCGTCGAGTTCCAGATCGACGGCACCCACGGCTCGGCCGTCGCCGGCCTGCGCGACTGCCGCGTACAGCACCGTTCCGTGACCCCCAAACCGGTCTGGAACCCCGACCTGCCCACCACCGAACCCTTCCGTGCGCAGTGGCAGCAGGTCCCTGACAACGCCGAGTTCGACAACGGCTTCAAAGCGCAGTGGGAACTCTTCCTGCGCCACGTCGCCCTCGACACCCCGTGGCGATGGGACCTCCTCGCCGGGGCCCGCGGCGTCCAGCTCGCCGAGCTCGGCCTGCGTTCCTCGGCCGAGGGCCGCAGGCTCGACGTCCCGGAGCTGACCCTGTGACCACCTCCCACCCGACCCCTCCCGATCCGGACTCCTCCTCCGCCAGCAGTTCCGCCTCCGACGCTCCTCTCCCCTCCGACGGTGCCCTCCCCTCCGATGGCGCTCTCCCCTTCGGCGGCCCCCTCTCGTCCGACGGCCGTCTCCTCCCCGGTGGCCGTTCCGCGGGCGACCGCCGCCCTGCCGGGCAACGCCGCGCCGAGCACCGTCAGGACGTAAGCCGCCTCGCTGAACCCCTCCTTCCTGAACACCGCCTTCCCGTCCTGCGACTGCCGCGCGAGGACGGCACCCTGCACGACCACCACCCGCGCGCCGACCCGGTCCGGCACCACCCGGGACCGCCGCCGCGCTCCCGGGCCGTGCTGGCCGCCGCCCACGTGGTGGCCGACCCGAACCGCACCGCCGCCGGCACCCCCGCCGCACTCGACTGGGACGCCACCCTCGCCTTCCGCCGTCACCTGTGGTCCCACGGACTCGGGGTCGCCGAGGCCATGGACACCGCCCAGCGCGGCATGGGCCTGGACTGGCCCACCGCCGCCGAACTCATCGGCCGTTCCGCGGCCGAGGCCCGAGCGGTCGGCGGCCGCATCGTCTGCGGCGCGGGCACCGACCAGCTCACCGCACCCGCGCGCGACCTGGCCGAGGTCGTGGCCGCCTACGAGGAGCAGTTGGCCGTCGTCGAGGACAGCGGTGCCCAGCCGGTGCTGATGGCCTCCCGAGCCCTGGCCGCCCTGGCCAGGGGGCCGGAGGACTACGCCCAGGTGTACGGACACCTGCTGCGCCAGTCCGCCCGGCCGGCCGTACTGCACTGGCTCGGCCCGATGTTCGACCCCGCGCTGACCGGCTACTGGGGCAGCGCGGACCTCGGCGCCGCGACCGAGACCTTCCTCGATCTGGTCGCGGCCCACCCCGGGAAAGTGGACGGGGTCAAGGTCTCCTTCCTCGACGCCGGCCACGAGGTGGCCCTGCGCCGCCGTCTGCCGGACGGCGTGCGGTGCTACACCGGTGACGACTTCCACTACCCGGAACTGATCGACGGCGACGACCACGGCTCCAGCCATGCCCTGCTCGGCGTCTTCGACCCCCTCGCGCCGCTGGCAGCCGAGGGCGTACGCCGCCTCGACACCGGTGACCACGAGGGCTTCCGGGCACTGCTCGATCCCACCGTTGAGCTGGCCCGGCACCTGTTCCGGGATCCCACGCGGTACTACAAGACGGGAGTGGTGCTGCTCGCCTGGCTGGCCGGTCACCAGTCGCACTTCACCATGGTCGGCGGCCTGCAATCCGCCCGTTCCCTCCCGCACCTGGCCCGCGCCTACCAACTCGCCGACGGACTCGGCCTCTTCCCCGATCCGGGGCTCGCGCGCTCTCGAATGGCATCCCTCCTTTCCGTCTTCGGAGTCTCGCAGTGACCACTGACAATCCGGCCTCTTTCGGGGCGCATCGTCAACCAACTCATCTCGGATTCACCTGCCTCAGCATCAATCAGCAGACCGTCCGCCAGCTGTCCCTGCCTGAACTGGCGGCAGTTTGCGGTGAGTTGGGCATCACAGCAGTCGGCCTGTGGCGGGAGCCCGTGCAGGCGTTCGGCGTGGAGCGCACCGCCCGAACCCTGCGCGCCGCCGGCCTCACCGTCAGTTCGCTGTGCCGCGGCGGCTTCCTCACCGCGGTCGACCCCACCGCCCGCGCCGCGGCCCTCGCCGACAACCGCGCCGCCATCGACGAGGCCGCGGCACTCGGTACCCCGACGCTCGTTCTGGTCAGCGGCGGATTGCCGGGCGCCGGCCCGGCGGGCGCGGTCGGAGGAGCGTCGGGCGGGAACGTCCGCGCCGCGTTCGGACCGGCGGGCCCAGGCGTCGACCCCGCAGGCCCGAGCGCCGGCCCCTCAGACTCCAGCCCCGACCCCGCCGCTGCCAAGAACGCCGCCCCCGCCACCGCTGAGAACGCCGACCCCACCGCCCCGAGCGCCCACCCCGCAACCCCGAGCGCCCACCCCGCAACCCCTAGCGCCCACCCCGCAACCCCGAGCGCCGGCCCGCTCCCCTCTCCCGTCCCCACCTCATCCCCTCCCACTTCTCCTTCCCCTTTCTTCGACTCCCGGTCCGATCCGGCCTCCCGCTCCCGGCTCGATCCGGCGCGCGATCTGGCCGGGGCGCGGGAGCGGGTCGCGGACGGGTTGGCCGAGTTGGCGCCGTACGCGGCCGAGCGCGGGGTGAGGCTGGCGTTGGAGCCGTTGCACCCGATGTTCGCCAGCGACCGTTGCGTCATCTCGACCCTCGAACAGGCGCTGGACCTCGCGGAGCGCTTTCCGGCGGACCAGGTCGGGGTCGTCGTCGACACCTACCACCTGTGGTGGGACGATCGAGCGCCCGCCCAGGTCGCCCGGGCCGGCGCGGGCGGCCGGATCGCCGCGTTCCAACTCGCCGACTGGACGACCCCGTTGCCCGAAGGCGTCCTACTGGGGCGGGGGCAGCTCGGCGACGGATGTGTTGACCTGCGGGGATGGCGTGAGAAGGTCGAGGCGGCGGGTTACCGCGGACACGTCGAGGTCGAGATCTTCAACCCGCGGTTGTGGGAACGGGACGGGCGCGAGGTTCTGGCCGAAGTCGCCGACCGTTTCCGTACGTTCGTCCTGTGACGCGTGCGTCCGGTTACTGGGATTGCTGCAACTTCACTGGTGTGTAAGGCCGTTGTTGTTCGACCACCGATGTCACGAACCGGCCGCCGTCCATGCCTCCGGCGGGTTGCGATCGGCCGTTCTGCGGAGCGCGGAAAATTCTTCGCAGACCCGCGCAACCATCGCCGGCGGTGGGGGGTCGTATACGACGTCGGGTTCTCGGAGGGGGGCTTCGGTGAGCGGTTGGGGGGATGAAAGGGGTCCGGCGCGCACGCCGGACCCCTTTCCGTTTCTCCGTCCGCTTACCTCCCCGACGCGAGGGCCCTCACCTGCCCCGCCGACCACTTCGCCTTGCCCCGGCCACCGCTCCGTCCGCTCACTGTCCTGCCCCCACTCCGGCCGTCGCCCCGCTCCCCCCACTCCTCCCGGCCCTCGGCCACCGCTCCGCCCACCTCTCCGGCCTCCACCGATCCGCCGCGGCCGGCGCCCACTCCTCGGGCCCCCACTCCTCCAGCACCCCCACTCCTCCAGCACCCCCACCCCTCCAGCACCCCCACCCCTCCGGCGCCCACTCCTCCCGGCCCCGGCCACCACCCCCCCGCACCCCCCACCGGCCCCCACCCCCCCCC
>NZ_JAAGKO020000113.1 GCF_027947535.2 Streptantibioticus silvisoli | reverse complement strand
CCCGCATTCCCCCTCCCCCGGGCGAAGCCCACCCCCTCACCGTGAGCCGTTCAAATACGCCAGCACCGCCAGCACCCGGCGGTTGTCGTCGTCGGAGGCGGTCAGGCCGAGCTTGGTGAAGATGCTGGTGGTGTGTTTGCCGACCGCGCCCTCGCTGACGAACAGGCGTTGCGCGACAGCGGCGTTGGAGCGGCCCTCGGCCATCAGTTCCAGCACTTCGCGCTCGCGCGGGGTCAGGGCCGCGAGCGGTTCGTCGCGGGCGTTGCTGCGCAGTAGACGGGCGATGACGTCGGGATCCATCGCGGTGCCGCCGCCCGCCACCCGCCGTACGGCGTCGGTGAACTGCTCGGCGTTGAACACCCGGTCCTTCAGCAGGTAACCCACCCCGCCGCTGCCGTCCGCCAGCAACTCGCGGGCGTAGAGCTGCTCGACGTGCTGCGAGAGCACCAGCACCGGCAGGCCCGGCAGCGTGCGCCGGGCCGCCAGCGCCGCCTGGAGTCCCTCGTCGGTGAAGGTCGGCGGCAGTCGCACGTCCACCACCGCGACGTCCGGCCGCAGGTCCACCAGCGCACGGTGCAGTTCGGGACCGCTCTCCACCGCCGCCGCGATCTCGAAGCCATGGGCCTCCAGCAGCCGGATCAGGCCTTCCCGGAGGAGGTAGAGGTCCTCGGCGAGGACAACGCGCACGGCAACTCCAAGGTGACGATGGTCGGCCCGCCCTGCGGACTGCTGACGGCCAGGACACCGTCGAACGTACCCAGCCGGCGTTCGATCCCGCTCAGCCCGCTGCCGGTCGCCGTCGCCGGGTCCGCGCCGCCCGCCCCGTCGTCCGTCACCTGGACGCGCAGTGCGTCACCGGTGTGGTGCAGGTCGACCCACACCCGTTCCGCCTGCGCGTGCCTGGCCGCGTTGGTCAGCAGTTCGCTCACCGCGAAGTACACCGCCGATTCCACCGCCGCCTCCGCCCGGTACCCCGACAGGTCATCGGTCACCTCCGCCGTCAGCGGACTGTCCAGCGCCAGCGCCCGTACCGCGTCCGCCAGCCCGCGTTCCGCCAGCACCGGCGGATGGATGCCGCGCACCAGCCCGCGCAGTTCCTGCAACGCCGTCGCCGACGCCTCCCGCGACTGCGCCAGCAACGTTCGCGCCGCCTGCGGATCACGTTCCATCAACGCCTCGGCCGCACCCAGGTTCAGGCCCATCGCCACCAGGCGCGCCTGCACCCCGTCGTGCAGGTCACGTTCGATCCGCCGCAGTTCAGCCGCCTGCGCGTCGACCGCGTCCGCCCGCGTCTCGGTCAACTTCTGTACGCGCTCCTGGAGCTGCACGTTCTCCGGTGGGGACAGCAACTCCGCCGACCAGCGGCCGGTCGCCGCCACCACGCCCGGGGCCGCCGCAGAACCGGCCACCGCGAGCCCGAACAGCGCGAGCCGGCCGCCCACCATCAACCGACCGGTGTCCGACGCCAGGAACAGCCGGTACAGCGACATCCCGTGCGTCAGCATCGGCAGCACCTGTCCCGCCAGCCCGTAGACCACCATCAGCGCCGGGAGCAACGCCACCAGCCCGATCCACGGCGCGCACAACAGCCAGCGCGCCTCCCGCCGTACCGCCGGATCCGACCAACGCGGCCACGGATCACGCAGCCCCTGCGGCCCCGCCTCGATGCCGAACTCCTGCTCCAGCAACGCCCGCCGGTCCCGCGCGAGCCGCCGCGTCCACCGCAGCGCCGGTTCCCGCACCGCGCGGGCCCCCGGCAGCCCGGCCACCGTCAGCAACGCCGCGGCCGGCCCGGTCCGCAGCCCCGCCAGCCCCCAGCGCGCGCCCCGCCGCAACGCCTCCGCGCGCAACCGCCGCAGTTCGCGCCCCCGCTCGTGGCGCGCCGCGTGCCGGGCCGCCCGCTCCTCGTGCCGCGACCGCGTCGCGTGCGCCCGCATCTCGTGATGCCGCAGGTGTGCCTCCGCCCGTGCCCGGGCCCTGACCTGGTGCCGCAACGCGTGCTCCTCGGCCCGCGTCAGCCGCCCGGCGGACCGGGCCGTAACGCGCTCCACGGCCTCGGCCATGCGCTCCGCGTCTCGCTGCCTCATGCGTCGCCTCGCTCCCTCATGCGTCCAGTGTGCGAGCCGCGCCGCGTTCGCGCACTGACCTCACCGCCCGGAACGGGGTGGGGCTGGACCCACCCCCCGGCGGGGCGCCCCGGCTTGACGCCCGCAGCCTGCGCGGAGCAGTATTCAACACATGATGAATAAATCCCCGGCTCCCGAAGACGCCGCGGACGCCACCCCCGACGCCGCTGCGGACACCGCTCCCGATGCCCCCGCCGACACCCCGACGCGGGGCCCGGCCGACAGCACGTCCGACACCACACGTCACGCCGGCAGCACGTCCGGCACCACACGGCGCACTGCCGAATCCGGCACCACACGTCACGGCGCCGGCTCCCCTGACCACGCCGCCGTTCACGCCGACGGCCTCACCGTCGTCCGCGGTGGCGGCACCGTGCTGGACGGGATCGGCTTCACGGTGCCGCCCGGTGTGATCACCGGCCTGCTCGGCCCGAGCGGATGCGGCAAGTCCACGCTGATACGGGCCCTGGTCGGCGCGCAGGCCGGGGTCACCGGAACGCTCGTCGTCCTCGGCCACCCGGCCGGCCACCCCGCGCTGCGCCCCCGTGTCGGCTACGTGACCCAGGCGCCGTCGGTATACGCCGACCTGACGGTCCGGCAGAACCTCGACTACTTCGCCACCGTCCTCAACCCCCGCGCCACCGCCGCCGAACGCCGGACCGGCATCGAACGCGCCCTCGCCGACGTCGACCTCACCGCGTACGCCGACCGGCTCGCCGGTCGCCTGTCCGGCGGCCAGCGCTCCCGCGTCTCCCTCGCCGTCGCCCTGCTCGGCACCCCCGACCTGCTCGTCCTCGACGAGCCCACCGTTGGCCTCGACCCCGTCCTGCGCCGCGACCTGTGGGACCTCTTCCACCGGCTGGCATCCGAACGCGGCACCACCCTGCTCGTCTCCAGCCACGTCATGGACGAGGCCGAACGCTGCCACCGCCTGCTCCTCATGCGCGACGGCCGCCTGCTCGCGGACGACACCCCCGACGCCCTGCGCGCCCGAACCGGTGCCGACACCGTCGAGGACGCCTTCCTGCGTCTCGTCGACCGGTCCGGGACCGACGCCGACCGTTCCACCCGGGAGTACACGCGATGATCAGCCCCACCCGCACCCTGGCCACTGCCCGCCGCGTCCTGCTCCAACTGCGCCACGACCCGCGGACCATCGCGCTCATGCTCGTGGTCCCGCTCGCCCTGCTGACCCTGCTGTACTGGGCCTTCCACGCCACCCCCGGCGTCTTCGACCACGTGGGCCCGGCCCTGCTGGCCGTCTTCCCGATGACGGTGATGTTCCTGGTCACCTCGATCGCCACCTTGCGCGAACGCACCTCGGGCACCCTGGAACGCCTGCTCGCCATGCCGCTGGCCAAGGCCGACCTCCTGCTCGGCTACGCGCTCGCCTTCGGCCTGCTCGCCGTCGTCCAGGCCGCCGCGGCCACCGCCCTCGCCGTCGGCCTGCTCGGCCTGCACCTCACCGGTTCCGCCTGGCTCCTGCTGCTGTTCGCCGTCCTCGACGCCCTGCTCGGCACCGCGCTCGGCCTGTTCGTCAGCGCCTTCGCCGCCAGCGAGTTCCAGGCCGTGCAGTTCATGCCCGCCTTCGTCTTCCCGCAACTGCTGCTGTGCGGGCTCTTCGTCCCGCGCGACCGGATGCAGGCGGTGCTGTCCTACGTCTCCGACGTCCTGCCGATGTCCTACGCGGTCGACGCGATGACCCGGGTCTCCGACACCGCCGGATTCAGCGGCGACCTGGCCCGCGACCTCGCCGTCGTCGCCGGCTGCGCGCTGGCCGTCCTGGCCCTGGGCGCCGCCACCCTGCGCCGCCGCACCCGCTGAACGTCCGCGTAATGCCGCATACCGTGCGCAGTACTGCGTGATGCTGCGTAATACCGCGTGATGCCGCGTAATACCGTACGAATAGTTCCGTATACCGCACGAATACCCCCGTACACCCACGCCTGCTCCCCGCCCGCCCCCTGGTACACCGCCCGCCCCCTCGTACACCGCCCGCCTCACGCGTACCGCCCGCTTCGCCCCCGACACCTCGCCGACGCCCCGACGCTCCTCCCCGATGCCCCCCACCACGTGCCGCCCACAGCGAACTCGCCGCGGCGCGCCGGTGGTCACCGGCTGAGACGGCGGGGCGTCCGGGGCGGGCCGGTGCGAGGATGAGCCGGCAAGCATCGTGAGCCGTCGTATGGAGTGAGCCGTTCCATGACCCAGAAAGTCGCCGTCCTCGGTACCGGCAAGATCGGGGAGGCCCTCCTCTCCGGCATGATCCGCGCCGGCTGGACCCCGGCCGACCTCCTGGTCACCACCCGTCGTGAGGAACGCGCCGCCGAACTGCGCGACCGCTACGGCGTCCCCACCGTCACCAACGCCGAGGCCGCGAAGGCCGCCGACACCCTCATCCTGGCGGTCAAGCCGCAGGACATGACGGCGTTGCTCGACGAACTCGCGCCGCACCTGTCCCCCGACAAGCTCGTCATCACGGCGGCCGCCGGCGTGCCGACCTCCGTCTTTGAGCAGCGCCTCGCCGAGGGCATCGCGGTGGTCCGCGTCATGCCCAACACGCCGGTCCTGGTGGACGAGGGCATGTCCGTCATCTCGGCCGGCAGCCACGCCACCGAGGCGCACCTGGTCCGTACCGAGGCGATCTTCGACCCGGTCGGCAAGACGCTGCGCGTCCCGGAGTCCCAGCAGGACGCCGCCACCGCGCTGTCCGGCTCCGGCCCGGCGTACTTCTACTACCTGGTCGAGGCGATGACCGACGCCGGCATCCTGCTGGGGCTGCCCCGCGCCCAGGCCCACAACCTCATCGTCCAGGCCGCCATCGGCGCCGCCGTCATGCTCCGCGACAGCGGCGAGCACCCCGTCAAGCTCCGCGAGGCCGTCACCTCCCCGGCCGGCACCACGATCAACGCCATCCGCGAGCTGGAGAACCACGGGGTCCGCGCCGCCCTGCTCGCCGCCCTCGAAGCCGCCCGCGACCGCAGCCGCGAACTCGCCTCCGGCCACAGCTGACCCGGCCCCTCGCCGCTGAACCGCGGTCGGCGGCCGCCCGCCCCGACCGCGGTCGCGGTGCCCACCCCGGCCTCAGTGCCCACCCCGACCGCGGTGCCCGCCCCGCCGCGTGACCACCACCGCAGCACCGATCCCCCCGGGACACCGATCCACCGCAGGGTCCCGGGGGCCCATCACCCGGGCCGCCACCGTTTGCGTGGTGTCCGCGGCGTCGTGAAGACCGTGCCGTACCGCTGGTTGAAGCGTTGAAGCGCACGGCCAGTCCCCGGGCGACTTCCACGTGTTGCGTCCGGTCCTCGCCGCCCCGCACCTCCTGCGTGCGGTACGCCAGGATGTCCGCCGCCATCAGTGCCGGATACGTCCAGCAGCGACAGCCGGCCGCTCCCGTGCCCGCTCCCGCCGCGCCTTCTCCTTGTGCTGGATCACGCGGTGTACCGGATCACGCCGCGTACCGGACTACGCGGCGCACCGGATCACGCCGTGTACCGGATCACGCGGCGCATCTCCCCGTCGGTCGCCACGTACGCCATGCCGTCGTTCGCCACGCACGCCATCAGGTCCGCGAGCCCGGTGTGCTCGCTGACGTGGCCCTGCGCGAAGAGCGTGCGGCGTTCCGGGGCGACACCGGCCGCCAGCAGCAGCGTCGCCGCCTGCCGGTTCAGCCGCAGCGTGCGCGCCGGCCCGTGGTCCACGGTCAGCACGTGCAGGTCCATTACACAGACACGTACACGTCCACCACGCAGAACAGCGCCTCGCCGCCCGGCCGCCCGGCCCGACCCTCTGCTCCAGGCGCCCAGGTGATGGCGCCCAGGTAACGGCGCCCAGGTAGTCGCGGAGGGCCATGTGCCCGGTCGGCTCGATCCCGCTGAAGCTCCGCGTCATCCCGTCCGCCTCGTCATCTCGTCCGTCTCCCGTTCCCACGGTCGGGGCTGTCGGCCTCAGCAGCGCCCCGGGGAGTCCCGGATACGCGAACGGTCGCCCTGCCTGCGTCCGGTGCCACGCATGCCCTGTGCCCGGTGCCACGCATGCCCTGTGCCCGGTGCCACGCAAGCGCCGCGTCCGGTGCCACGCAAGCGCCGCGCCCGGTACCGCGCGTGGTCCCCGCGATCAGGCGGCCCACCACCGCCGGCTCAGCGCGTACGAGGTCGTGCCCCGGAGCTTGGACCGCCCGGTGCCAGCGGTGGACCGGCTTGAACGCGTCAAACGTGCGGTGTACTGTTCACGGGTTGCCACGAACCGGAAGGTTTGACGGCAGCCATCCTGCCGCTCCGACGGCAAACCACTGCAGTGCGGCCCCTCGCGGGGGTCGATTTCGGCACGCCCGGAATTGATGTGAATCGCTCGATTAGGAGTCGGCGAGGGAATCCGCTAAAGTAGTGGACACGCCGCAAGGCGCGAAAGCAAAATCCCCGCCAGCGGGAATCAGGCCCGAAAGGATCTGATAAGCTGGTGGAACACCGAAGGGAAAGCCCGGAGGGGCCGGTGAAACGGTCTCGAAGGTAGCTTCCGTTCCTTGAGAACTCAACAGCGTGCTAAAAGTCAACGCCAAATATGTTGATACCCCGTCCATCGGATCGGTTTTTCCGGTTCGTGGATGAGGTTCCTTTGAAGAAAAACACATAGCGAGGACGTTGTGCACGACCGGGATTATTCCTTCTGGTTGTGCCGCTCTCGTGGTGTTCACCGGGATGACCCGGAGACATTCACG
>NZ_JAAGKO020000112.1 GCF_027947535.2 Streptantibioticus silvisoli | reverse complement strand
GGGGGGGGGGGGGGGGGGGGGGGGGGGGGGGGGGGGGGGGGGGGGGGGGGGGGGGGGGGGGGGGGGGGGGGGGGGGGGGGGGGGGGGGGGGGGGGGGGGGGGCGTGCCGCTGGAGGAGGAGGGGCCGCCGGAACCCGTGCCGCGGGTGGCGAAGGCGAGCGCGGCGATGAGGAGGACGACGATGCCGACGACCGTCACCAGGGTCCGGGAGACGCGGGCCGGGGGCCGGCGGGGGGTGGCGTAGCCGCCTTCGGGGAGACGGGTACGCGTGGTGCCGGTCGGGCCGTTGCCGGGATCGTGGTGGCTCGGATGAGTGGGCATCAGCACGCAGCCTAGGTGGGGTATGAGGGGCCTGGGACGGGTCCCGAGGGGCGTACGGGGGCAAGAGGGGGCGGTTACACGGCCATCCCGTACACGATGGTGAACAGGGTGCCGAGCGAGCCGATGATGAACACGCCGGTCAGGCCGGCGATGATCAGACCCTTACCCTGCTCGGCGCTGAACGTATCGCGCAGGGCCGTGGCACCGATGCGCTGTTTCGCGGCGCCCCAGATGGCGATGGCCAGGCACAGCAGGATGGCGGTGGCCATGACGACCTCGACCATCACCTTTGCTTCGCTTCCCAGGTCGCCGAAGGGCCCCCAGTTGGGCGCGATCCCACCGATGATGGTGTTGATGCCGCCCTTAGAGGCTGCCAGGAACATGGATAACTCACCGCCCCGCATGATCAGTTGGGGCCCCCGCAGGCGCGGGGGTCCAGACTCTATATTGGCCGACGCGGCCGCCTTGGAACGTCATCCGAGGTGACATTCTCGGGAATCTCGTCTGATTCCCCGTGTGATCCGCGTTCTGGAGTTCACACTGGTGTGCAGACCGGGTCCGACGGGGGCCCTGCACCCTACTGTGTGTATCACGGCTATTAGCACAGAGCAACGATCCGGGGAATGGAAGGGCGACGGATGGCCGGCTTCGGCGGGGGCTCGCGCAAGACCTGGCTCATCGGCGGGGTCGGGGTGTTCGGGGCCGGGGTGATGTTCCTGGCGTTGCTGGTGGTGGGGACGTATTCGGCGGCGGCGTCGATGACGGGTGCTCAGCAGGCGGTCGGGCTCGCGCCGAACGCGGTGCCGGCGCTGTACCAGCCGCTGGTGCAGCAGTGGGGGGCGTTGTGCCCGACGCTGACCCCGCCGGTGCTGGCGGCGCAGCTGTACCAGGAGAGCGGCTGGAACCCGCAGGCCCGCAGTCCCACCGGCGCCGAGGGGATCGCGCAGTTCGAGCCGGGTACCTGGGCGACGCACGGGGTGGACGGGAACGGGGACGGCACGGCCGATCCGTGGGACCCCTCGGACGCCATACCCTCGGCCGCCACCTATGACTGCCAGTTGGCGCACGACGTGCGCGGGGTGCAGGGGGACGCGGTCGACGACATGCTGGCCGCCTACAACGCGGGTCCGTACTCCGTTATTCATTACGGCGGTGTTCCGCCCTACGCGGAGACGCAGGGGTACGTGAAGCGCATCCGGGCGCTGGCGGTGAGTTTCGCGGCGCCGGTGGGCCGGGTGGCGCCGTCGCAGCAGGCGGCGGGCGCGATCTACTACGCGCAGTCGAAGCTCGGCACCCCGTATCTGTGGGGCGGGACGGGGACGTCGGCGGAGGACGGGCGTTTCGACTGTTCGGGGCTGACGCAGGCGGCGTACCACTCGGTGGGAATCCAGTTGCCGCGGGTGGCGAACGATCAGTGGAACGCGGGTCCGCATCCTTCGCGGGATCAACTGCTGCCGGGTGATCTGGTGTTCTTCGCGACGGATCTCAGTGATCCGCGGTCGATTCACCACGTCGGGATATACGTGGGCGGTGGCTACATGCTCGACGCTCCGCACACCGGTGCGGTGATCCGTTTCGATCCGATCGACGAGGCGGACTATTTCGGGGCGACCCGGGTCACCCAGGCGGGCGCCGAGGCGCTGCCGACGACCGCGTCGTGACCGTCCGGCGACGGCCTCGCGACCGGGCCCGTCGCCGGGCCGGGACCGGACCGGGGGTCGGGGTGTGTCGTGCCGGGTCCCGGTTCGGGGCGGTGGCCGGCGTCGTGCGAAACCGGGAGGGTTGTCGGTTGTCCGGGCTGGGTACGGATGATCCGGCGCATTCGGTGACGTTGTGTCAAAGCTATGACCAATGAACGCTTCCCGGGGTATCCCTTCTATAACTTCCTGGTGATCTTCCGGTAAGGGCGGAACCCCTGGTGCCGCTGACCCCGTTCAATGGAGTGACGTACGGACAGCGGGGGTAGCGCGGGCCGACTAAGCGACCGGTTAGGGGAACCCAGGATGAATGAGCTCGCGTTCGACGGCTCAAACCCCGACGTCGGTCTGCTCGTCAGGATCAACGACCTGGCGGCGAGATCGCCGCACTGGGTGGACCGGGTGGTGACCTTCCTCGGCGAGTACGGGCTGACCGCCGCGCTCCTGGGCCTGCTGGTGTGGTGCTGGTGGCGGGTGGCCCGGCGCACCGCGCAGGACGCGCCGGCCGCGGTCGCCGGGGCGGCGTGGGCCGGCACCGCCGCGGTGGTGGCCTGGCTGCTGAGCATGCCGATCCGCGACGTCGTGCAGCGCCCCGGGCCGATGGACGATCAGGACGGTCTGTACGTCCTGCTGCGCGGCACGTCGAAGTTCTCCTTCGTCAGCGGCCACTCCACGCTGGCGATGGCGATCGGCGTCGGACTGTTCCTGGTGCACCGCAAGGCGGGGCTGCTGGGGATCGGGCTCGCGGTGGCGCAGGGGTTCGCCCGGGTGTGGATGGGCGTCAACTACCCGACCGACGTCATCGGCGGCTTCGCCCTCGGCACCGCGACCGCGCTGCTGCTGGCGCCGCTGGCGCAGTTGGGGCTGGTCCCGCTGGCCCGGGTGCTGGACCGCGGCCGGCTGCGCGTCCTGGTCCGGGCGGTGTCGCCTCCCACGCCGGTGGCCGTGCCCGCCGACCGGTCGGCCACCACCCAGCCGGACACCGGTCATACCGGTCCGCCGTCCGCCGCCCACCACACCTGCGAGAACGACCTCGCCGCCTGAGCCCGCCTGAGCCCGCCTGACCGGTCATACCGTAGGACGGGCGGGCGTTGCGTGCGCCGACCATCCCGTACGACGGCCGGCTCGACGTCCGACCCCCGTACGGACGTCCCCCGGCCGTCGACCGGCCGCACCCGCGCCGACCCCGGCAGCGGGCACCCTCGCACCCCGCACCCCCGCACCGCCCGCCGGACGCCGTACGCCGTACGCCCGACGCCGACCGCACCCCCCGTCAGATCGCCTGGGGGAAGTCGAAGACGCGGTGCGGGTCGTAGGTGCGCTTGACGGTGGACAGCCGGGACGCGGCGGGGCCGTAGTACGCGGAACGCCAGTCGCGCAGTTGGGGGTCGGCGTAGTTCTGGTAGGCGCCGCCGGAGGCGTACGGGCGCATGGCGGTGTAGAGGCTGTTGAGCCAGCCGGAGCCGCTCAGCGCGCCGGAGGCCAGGTACTGGGCCAGGAAGCGCGAGGTGCGGTGGGTGAAGGCGGTCGCGGTGACCGGGACGCGGTTGACGGCGCCGCCGAGCGCGGTGAGCGCCACGCTGCCCGCGCCGCCGCCGCCGAAGGCGCCGCGCGGGGTGAGGTTCTCCGTGTGGCCGATCAGCGCCGCGATCCCGGCCGGCGACAGGGAGCGGTCGTAGAAGTCGGAGCGGGCCGTGTAGGTGTCGCGCGACAGCCGGCCGTGCGGATCGCGGCCGGGGAGGCTGCCGGGCAGGTGGCAGGCGGCCTCGGAGCTGTCGGTGCAGCCGGCGTAGGCGTTCATGGCCTGCGCGTAGGAGGCGTGGCGCAGCAGTGAGACGGAGGAGGCGCGGCCGGCGTGGTCGGCGAGCCGGTCGACCGCGGTGCTCAGGTCGTCGTAGGAGCCGAGGCTGAACGCGGCGATCGACACCTTGGCCTCGCCGCCCGGTGCGGCGTCCAGGTGCAGGGAGGACCAGATCTCGTCGGCCTGGTCGGGGCCCCAGTCCTGCCAGGCGGCGATGACGCGGGAGGCGGCGGACCACGGCCAGGTGAGGTAGCCGGTGACGCAGGCGGGGGCGGCGTGGGTGCGGTAGCGCAGTTCGGTCACGACGCCGAAGTTGCCGTTGCCGGCGCCGCGCAGGGCCCAGAACAGGTCGGAGTGCCGGCCGGCGTCGGCGTCCAGGACGGTGCCGTCGGCGGTGACCAGGGTGGCGCCGGTGAGGTTGTCGCACGTCAGGCCGTAGGCGCGGGAGGCGACTCCGTGGCCGCCGCCGAGGGTGAGGCCGGCCGCGCCGACGGTGGGGCAGGAGCCCGCCGGTATGGTCACGCCGCGCGCGCCGAGCGTGTCGTAGACGTCGATCAGCCGGGCGCCGGCGCCGACCGTGGCCGTGGCGCCGGAGGCGGTGACCCGCGACAGCCGGGAGACGTCGATGACCAGCCGGCCGTTGCCGGAGGACCAGCCGGCGTAGGAGTGGCCGCCGCCGCGGACCGAGACCGGGACGCCGGCCCGGCGGGCGTAGGCGAGGCAGGCGGCGATGTCGGCGGTGTCGGCGACGTAGGCCAGGGCCGCCGGACGCAGCCCGTCGTAGCGGGTGTTGTACAGCAGCCGGGCGGTGGCGTAGTCGGCGTCGTCGGGGCGGACCAGGGTGCCGTGCAGGTCGCGGCCGAGCGCGGTCCAGTCGGCCGGGCCGGGCGGTGCGGCGGACCGGGAGGCGCTCGCCGTCGTGACGGGGGAGCTGGAGGACACCGGTGCCGCGGCGCCGGTGCCGCGGGTGGCACCGCGTGGCGAACAGCCCGCCAGTACCGCCGCGGCGGCGGCCCCCGCCCCGGCCCGCAACACCATCCGGCGTTCCGCCATCCCGCACCCCTTCGACCCGCTCGCACGTGTGTGCCTGTCCCTGCGGGGGTGGAGATGCGGGAGGGGCGGCCGCTGGTTCCCGGTACGGGTGGCCGGATTCCGGTTACGCCAACTCGCGGGCCCAGGGCGGGTCGGCGCCGGGCCGCGAGCAGGTGATCGCGGCGGCCCTGGCGGCGTAGCCGAGCGCGGCGTGCCACTGGTCGGCGGTGAGCCGGTCGAGGGCGTCCGGGCCGAGCGCGTCGTGGCCGGCCAGCCAGTGCAGGACGGCGGCGTTGACGGTGTCGCCGGCCCCGATGGTGTCGGCCACCCCGCGGCTGAGGTCGGAGGGCACGTGGACGGTGCCGTGGGCACGGGTCAGCGCGGTCAGGCCGCGCGGCCCGTCGGTGAGCAGCACGGCGCGCGGGCCGGCGTCCAGGTGGCCGCGGCAGGCGTCGAGCACGGCGGCCGGGTCGTCGGTGCCGGCCAGCCAGCCGGCGTCCTCGGTGGACAGCTTGAGCAGGGCGACGTCCGGCAGCCAGGAGGTGAACCGGGCGCGGTAGGCGTCGTGGTCGTCGATGAGCGGCGGGCGGATGTTGGGGTCGAGGGCGGTCAGCAGCCCGTCGGCGTGGGCGGCGCGCAGCACCTTCTCGTAGGCGCCGGCGCCCGGTTCCAGCACCAGCGAGCAGGTGCCGAACGCGACGGCGGCGATGTCGGCGGGCAGCGGGCCGGGGGAGCCGAAGAGCCGGTCGGCGGTGCCTTCCACATAGAAGGTGTAGCGGGCCGAGCCGTCGTCGGCGATCGTGGTGGCGGCCAGCGTGGTGGGCTGCGGGCCGCGCTGGACGAGGGCGGTGTCGACGCCGGCCTGCCGCAGGCCGTCGAGCAGCGCCTCGCCGTAGGGGTCTTCGGAGATCCGGGAGAGGAAGGCGGCCGGGCTGCCGAGCCGGCCGAGGGCGACGGCGGTGTTGTAGGGGCCGCCGCCGGGACGCGGGGAGAGCGCGGCGAGCGCGCCGGGTCCGTGCGGGACCAGGTCGATCAGGGCTTCGCCCGCTATGGCGATGGTGGGCATCGGGGTGGGGCCTTTCCTCAACTGCCGCCCGCAGGCGGTCTTGCGGGGCCGGGGTCGCCGGGGTGCGCGGGGTGGGGCGGCGGTGCTGTCACGCGGTGCCGTGCCGGCGGACGGTGCTGTGTGTTCACGGTGCCGTGTGCTCACGACGCCGCGTTGTCACGGTGCCGTGTGCTCACGATCCCGTGCGCTCACGGTGCCGTGTTCTCACCCGGTGCCGTGCTGTCACATGGTGCCGTGCTGTCACGCGGTGCCGCAGTGGCCCGCCGCGTCCTGGCGGGCACGGGCGCGGGCTCTGCGGGCCGGGCCGGTCCAGCCGCAACTGCACCGGGCGAGCGCGAAGGGACCGCGTTCGACCGTGTTGGTCCGGTGGGCGGTGCCGTTGGAGTGTTGCTGCCGCTGTTGTGCCTGCTCATGGGCCACGGCACCACGCTACCGGCCGTTCCCTGGGTTGCGGCAGGGGGCGGCGCGGTTCGGTCGGCGCGGACCGCGAACCGGGCACAGCTGGCGGGCGATTCGGGCAGCGCGAGGGCCGCGGGAGGGCGGCGCGGGGGCTGCGCCGGCGCCGGGGATGGTGCACGATGGTGCCTGTGGCATATGCCAAGAGCCCGTTGAGGGAACGTTTCTTCGCCTGTCTCACGGGCCGGGGCGGAGCGAAATGGCCCGTACGTGTCATGCGCCGGACCGGGCCCGCTCCCTACGCTGGACAGGTTTCCGGGGCGTCCGTTCCGGGCTCGGGGGGCGGGGAGGTGGGGATCGTGGTCCAGCCGGACGCGGCGGCGCTGGCGGAACAGCGGGAGACGGCGGCCCTCGCCGAGATCGAGTGGTGCTGCGAGCTGATGATCGCCGCGGCGTCCCTGCACGGTGACCGGCTCTCGCTCGACGTCATCGACGCGGTGCTCGGCGTCCGCCCGCGCTGCGCCGCCCGCCCCGCCTGCCGCCCGCCGGGCCCGCCGGCGTCGCAGCCCCGCCCCCGCCCGGTGCGCGGGCCGGCGTGGCCGACCCGTCCGGCGCCGCACGGGTAGCGCTGCGGGGGCCGGACTCCTCGCCGGTGGGGTGGGGTGGGGTGG
>NZ_JAAGKO020000111.1 GCF_027947535.2 Streptantibioticus silvisoli | reverse complement strand
GTGTCCCGCTGGCACCCACCCCGTCCCCGGCACCACCTCCGGCATCCCCACCGGCTACCCCCACACCTCCCAGGGCGCCCAATCCGCCGCCGCCAACTACGCCGTAGCCCTCGGCGGCGACGGCATGTTCACGGTCGGCAGACGGCACGAGATCGACGACACGGTCTACGCTCCGGCGGCAGCGGCGAAGGTGAAGACGGCTCAGGATCAGGCCTATACCAAGACGCTCCTCGGCAAGCTCGGTCTGGACGCCGACGGCAACGCCCCCGCCGGGATGACCTTCGTGTCCCGCACGATCCCCGTCGGCACATCGGTCAAATCCGCGACCACGACCCGGGCGACGGTGTCAGTCTGGTACCTGGGCCTGATCGGAACAGCGGGCACGGGCTCCACGGACCCGGTGCACACCGACTGGATGACGTGGACCTTCAACCTGACCTGGACCGGTTCCGACTGGAAGGTGGCGTCGGACTCACAGCAGGACGGCCCGGCACCTGTACCGGGTGACGACAGGGCGGCCAGTGCAGATGAAATCGCCAAGGCGATCTCGCAGTACGGAGGGTTCACCTATGCCCGCTAGCACAAGGCGACGGAACGCCTCCCGCGTTTCCCTTCTGGCAGGCGTTCAGGTCTTCCTGGTCCTGCTGGCCACCCGAGCGTGGGCCGGTCCGTCAGCGACCCCGACGCCGAGTCCGAGTGGCAGCGGCAGTCCCTGCGACCAGCTGATCGGCCCCGCCAAGCAATACTGCCAAAGCGGCGGCTCCCCCGGCACCACCCCCTCCACCCCCTCCCTCGGCTCCTCCCTCGACCCCCTCACCGCGCTCGCCAAAGGCTGCGCCAACGCCGCCGCGTTCGTCATCGACAAGCTCAGCCACGCGGTGACCGCCACCTCCGCCGTCGACTTCACCAACACCACGTTCCTGCGCCAGTACGCCGTCGTCTTCGCCGCCTCGACCATCCTCACGCTCGTCCTGTGGCTGCTCGCGGTCGCCAAGCGCGCGGTGCGCGGCGTCCCGCTGGCGGAAGCCCTCAGCGAAGCCGTCGGATTCCTCTGGCTCACCGTGCTGGCCTCCGCCTTCACCCCCCTGGTGCTCTACACCGTCACCTCCGCCGTCGACGCCGTCACCACCGTCATCGGACGCGGCACCACCAGCAACTCCGACGTCTTCTTCGGCTCGTTCGCCAGCGCCCTGAAAAAGGGCGACGACATCGGCGGCGGCCCGATCATGCTCATCGTCGTCGCCATGGTCTCCGTGCTCGCCGCAGGCGTCCTGTGGCTCGAGCTGGTCATCCGCGCCGCCCTGCTCTACGTCGGCGCCCTGCTCGGCACCGCCGTCTACGCCGGCCTCGTCGACAAGAACATGTGGCACCACGTCCGCCGCTGGGCCGGTGTGATGATCGCCGTCATCCTGGTGAAACCCGTCATCGTCATCGTCCTCGCCGGCGCCCTGTCCGGCACCAAGGGACCCACCTCCTTCTCCGCGGTCGTCTCCGGCCTGTCGATCATCATCCTGGCCATCTTCGCCAGCGCGATGATCTACCGCTTCGTCCCCGGCTTCGGCGACGACGTCGTCAAGCTCCGCGGCGACCACCGCGCCGCCGGCTCACCCGGCACCGCCGCCATCACCTCCGCCGCCGCCTTCGTCAAACAGGGCATCAGCACCCACAGCGCCCGCGGCGGCGACGAGCAGGCCGGCGGTGGCGCCCAGCCCGCCGGAGCCGGCGCCGGAGCCGTCAGCGGCGGCATCGCCGCCCACAGCGCCCGCGGCGCACCCCGCACCCCACCGCCCGCCGCGGCCCCCGGCGCCGCCCCCGCCGCCCCGCCACCCGGCACCGGCCACGTCCCCTCGGCACCGGCACCGCGCATGTCAGACCGTAAGAACGGAGGGGACCGGCCATGACGACCCAGCCGTTCGCCCAGCGCCGCACCTACCTCATCGGCAAGGCCCGCCCCAACGCCATCGTCGGCAAGAACCGCGAGACCGGCGAGATCGGCATCATCGTGGCCGGCGCCGCCCTCGGCATGATGTGCGGCCTGCTCATCCCGGTGCTGCCGCTGCGCATCGCCGGCCTCGTCGGCTTCCCGCTGCTCGCCTTCGCCGCCGTCTTCATGCCCTACCGGCACCGCACGTTCTACCGGTGGTTCGAGATCAACCGCTCCTACCGCCGCACCCTGCGCTCCGGCGCCACCTACCGCTCGGCCGCCGCCGAGGCCGGCATCGGGTTCGACGGCCGCGAGGTCGAGATCGGCCCGCCGCCCGGCATCGGCCGCCTCACCTGGCTGTCCGCGCCCTTCGGCCCCGACGAGATCGCCGTCCTGCTGCACCTGGAACGCCGCACCGCCACCGCCGTCATCGAGATCGAGGGCCCCGGCGTCGGCCTGCGCGACAGCGAGGACCAGGAAGCCCTCGTCGACCGGTTCGGCACCCTGCTCAAGCACGTGGCCAACGGCGACGGCTTCGTCACCCGCATCCAGATGCTCGCCCGCACCCTGCCGGCCGACCCCGACGCGCACGCCAAGGACGTCAGCCAGCGCGGGGACGTCAACTCCCCCGCCTGGCTCCAGACTTCCTACGACCAGTTGCAGTCCATGGTCTCCACCTCCTCCGAGCAGCACCGCGCCTACCTCGTGGCCTGCATGCACTACAACCGCGAACTCGCCGCCGAGGCCCACACCATGGCCCGCGCCACCGGCCACACCCGCGACGAGGGCCTCGCCATCGTGATGGCCCGCGAGCTGAACGACATCTGCGCCCGGCTCGCCGAGGCCGACATCCGGGTACGCCAACCCCTGGGCCAGGCACGGCTGTCCAGCCTGCTGCACTCCATGTACGACCCGGACCACCCCATCGACCACATCCAGGCGATGACCCAGCGCAACGCCTGGCCGGCCGAACTCGACGCCACCGACCCGACGTTCCTCCAGGCCAAGACCCGCGAGTCGGTCACCCGCGCCCCCTGGTGCCACTCCACCGCCTGGGTCAAGGAGTGGCCGATGACCCCGGTCGGCGTCAACTTCCTCGCCCCGCTGCTGGTCCACACCCCCGACGTCATCCGCACCGTCGCCGTCACCATGGACCTGGAACCCACCGAGGTGGCCATCGAGCGGATGCTCACCGAGAAGACCAACGACGACGCCGAGGCGTCCCGCGCCGCCAAGATGAACCGGGTGGTCGACCCCCGCGACATCCACCACACCTCCCGCGTCGACCAGCGCGGCCAGGACCTCGCCTCCGGCGCGGCCGGCGTCAACCTGGTCGGCTACATCACGGTCTCCTCCCGCTCCCCCGAAGCCCTCGCCCGCGACAAGCGCACCATCCGCGCCTCGGCGGGCAAGTCGTACCTGAAGCTGGAGTGGTGCGACCGCGAACACCACCGGGCGTTCGTGAACACGCTGCCGTTCGCTACCGGCATCCGCCGCTGAGGAGGCCGCACCATGGCCATGCTGGACCCGATCTCGCTGCTGACCGACGCCTTCACCAGCTTCCTGTTCGGCAAGGTGGAGACCACCCGACTGCCGGTGCGCACCTCCACCGGCCAGGCGCAGGCCGTCTACCTGCCCACCGCCGCACCGGGCCTCGGCGACTCCGGCGTCATCATCGGCCGCGAGGTGTACTCCGGGAAGGGGTACATCTACGACCCCTTCCAGCTCTACGGCCAGCAACTGCCCGCCCCGCACTGGCTGGTGCTCGGCGAGTCCGGCAACGGCAAGTCGGCGCTGGAGAAGACCTACGTCCTGCGCCAACTGCGGTTCCGCGACCGGCAGGTCGTCGTACTCGACGCCCAGGGCGAGGACGGCGTCGGCGAATGGAACCTCATCGCCCAGCAGTTGGGGATCACCCCCATCCGGCTGGACCCGATGGCCGCCCTGGAGGGCGGCATCAAACTCAACCCGCTCGATCCGGCCATCACCGCCACCGGCCAGCTCGCGCTGCTGCGCACCATCATCGAGGTCGCCCTCGGGCACGGCCTCGACGAACGCTCCGGCTTCGCGCTGAAGGTCGCGCACAGCCACGCGGTGGAGTCCATCACCACCCGGCAGCCGATCCTCACCGACATCGTCGAACGCCTGCGGCACCCCGCCGAGGAGTCCGCCGACTCGATGAACGTCGACATAGAGGACGTCCGCGCCTGGGGCCTGGACGTCGCCCTGGTCCTGGACCGGCTGGTCGACGGCGACCTGCGCGGCATGTTCGACGGCCCCACCACCGCCGGCATCGACCTCGACGCGCCGCTCATCGTCTTCGACCTGTCCCACATCGACCGCAACTCCATCGCCATGCCCATCCTCATGGCGATCGTCGGGGTGTGGCTGGAACACACCTGGATCAGGCCGGACCGCGTCAAGCGCATCTTCCTGGTCGAAGAGGCCTGGCACATCATCAACAGCCCGTTCGTGGCCCAGCTGTTCCAGCGCCTGCTGAAGTTCGGCCGCCGCCTCGGCCTGTCGTTCGTCGCCGTCGTCCACCACCTGTCCGACGTCGTCGACGGCGCGGCCGCCCGGGAGGCCGCCGCCATCCTCAAGATGGCCTCCACCCGCACCATCTACGCCCAGAAGGCCGACGAGGCCCGCGCCACCGGCCGGGTCCTCGGCCTGCCGCGGTGGGCGGTGGAGATCATCCCCACCCTCACCCCCGGCATCGCCGTCTGGGACGTCAACGGCAACGTCCAGGTCGTCAAGCACCTGATCACCGAGAACGAACGGCCGCTGGTCTACACCGACCGCGCGATGACCGAGACGTCCGCCGAACTCGTCGGCCGGGTCGAACCCACCGAGGCCGAACTGGCGCTGGAGAAGCAGCTCGCCGACGACGCGGTGGCCTGACCGGTGTCCACGCCACCGCCGGGCCGCCAGGGCCCCCGCACGCCCACCGGCGGCCCCCGGCAGCCCCACGGGCCGCGCGGGCCCCAGGACGGCGGCACGCAGCCCTCCCGGCGTGAAGGCGGCCTGCCCGACGGCCTGTTGCTGCTGCTGATCGGCTTCCTGCTCGGCATCACCGTGCTGGTGTGGACCGGCACCGGCCTGGCCGCCCTGATCAACCACGGCCACTGGCCCGCCGGCCTGCACTTCACCCGCACCCCGCTGGCGATGCGCGACCTCATCGGCGCGCCCGACGGCCTGGGCGCCGCGTGGCCGGACACACCGGCCGCCGACCTGCCGCACCCCGGACTGTTCTGGGGCGTCCTCATCAGCCAGATCATGATCCTGCTGGTCGTCGCGGTCTTCGCCGTGGGCACCCTGACCCGCTACCGCGCCGTCCGCACCGCCCGCCGCCGCGCCCCCCAACAGCCCTCCCCCACAACGGCGTACGCCCCCGAGCCGGCCCCCGCCCGACCGGCCACCGCCCCAACTCCGGTGCCCGCCGTGCCGGTCGAGGCCGTCACCGCCGAGCGCGAACCCGAAGCCGAACCCCAACCCGAAGCCGTGGCCGTCGCCGTTCCCGCCCCGGCCCCCGCGTACGCCACCGCGCCCACCGGACCGCCCCCGGGCCAACTCACCACGTCCTGCGTGGTGTTCACCGGCGCCGGCCCGGCCCGCGCCGAGACCGGCAAGCGCGTCGTCCAGCCGGCCGTCCTCGACGCCGAGGGCGCGGTCCTGGTCACCTGCGCCGACGCCGGCACCTGGCAGCAGACCGTCGCCGTGCGCGGCAAGCTCGGGCCGGTGCACGTCTTCGACCCCGAACACCTCGTCGACACCCCCGCCCGGCTGCGCTGGGCCCCGCACACCGGCTGCGAGGACCCCGGCACCGCCCGCGAACGCGCCGCCGCCCTGCTGGCCCCGCTGCGCACCCACGACATCACCACCAACGACGCCGCCGCCACCCTGCTGCGCTGCTGGCTGCACGCCGCCGCGGTCGACGGCCTGCCGTTCCGTCAACTCCACCGCTGGGCAGGCAACTCGGGCTCCGCCGACGCGGTCCGCATCCTGCGCACCGCCCGCGGCGCGGCCTCCGGCTGGAGCGGCGAACTCGAATCCACCCTGCACGCCCACCCCGAACGCCGCGACGCCGCCCAGGCCGTCATCCAGCGCGCCCTGTCCTGCCTCACCTCCCTCCACATGCGCGACGCCTGCAGCCCGGGACGAAACGATGGCCTCGACCTGGAGTCGTTCGTCGCCGAACGGGGAACGCTTTACGTAGTCGGTACGCGCCGCGAGGACCCGCGGACCGACGCGGGTGCGATGCCGCTGCTCACCGCACTCGTCTCCTGCGTGGTCGAGCACGGCCGGCGCATGGCCGCAGAGTCATCCCCCGGCCGGCTCGACCCACCAGTCACCCTCGTCCTCGACGACGTGGCCACCACCGCGCCGCTGCCCCAGCTGCCCGCCCTGATGCGCGAAGGCGCCGCCCTCGGCCTGCCGGCCCTCGCCGTGCTGCGCTCGGAGGAACAGGCCCGGCACCGCTGGCCCGGCCGGGAGGCCCCCGCCCTGTGGCGCGACGCGGGGCTGCGGGTGGACCTGTAGCCCTCCCCGTCGCCCGGCGGGTACGAATGCGTCAGGGCCGCGACAGCGCCAGTTCGTGCGCGAGCAGCCCCGGCACCGGCTCGTGCGGCTCGGTGGCCCCGGTCGCCACGAACCCCAGGCGCCGATAGAGCGCGTACGCCCGGTCGTTGACCTCGGTGACCCACAACCGCACCCGCGACACGTCCGGCCGCTCCCACGCCCAGTCCGCACCGGCCCGCACCAACCGCTCCGCGACCCCGCTGCCGCGCTGCGCCGGCCGCACGTACATCCCCACCAGCCACGCCTCCCCCGGCTCCAGCAGGACGGTCACCGTGCCCACCCACGCCCCGTCGCCGTCCAGCGCCACGAACCCACCGGCCCGGGCGGCCCGCCCGCGCCACACCTCGTCCCCGAACGCGACTTCCCGCTCGTACGTCGACCCGAACGCGATCCGGCTCAACGGGTCCCGCAACGACTCCAGCCGCAGCGCCTTCAACTGCCGCCAGTCCTCGGTCCGCACGGCCCGCGTCCGGTATCCGTTCTCCGCCTGACTCTCCATTACCGAATGGTCGCAGTGCGGCCGACCGGACCGCAACGCAAAAATGACCGTTGGCTCCAACAGATCAAATCTGCTGGAGCCAACGGCCCAAAAAATGTTCGGCGGCGTCCTACTCTCCCACAGGGTCCCCCCTGCAGTACCATCGGCGCTGAAAGGCTTA
>NZ_JAAGKO020000110.1 GCF_027947535.2 Streptantibioticus silvisoli | reverse complement strand
GGGGGGGGGGGGGGCCACGGCACCTCCGTTCCTCCCGGGGACGCCGGCCCGCCGGATACGCCCGCCCCGACCCCGACCGCACCCGCCCCCGCGGCGCCCACCGGCGGCACCCGGCCTCCGTCGCGTCGACGACCGGTGGGGACGAACGCACGCCCCGCCCGCGCGTGGTGGACAGGGCGCCGGCCCGGCAGCAGGCTCCGCGGTGGAGAGCCGACCGACAGTACGGCGGTGGAGAGCCGACCGACAGTACGGCGGTGGAGAGCCGACCGACAGTACGGGAGAGCGCCTCATGGCCACAGCACTGCGCGACGCACGGGACGTCCTGCTCCCCGGGCGGGACGAACGGCACGGGCCGCTGCCACCGGTGCTGCTGGCGCTGACCGTGGTGACCGGTCTGGTCAACGCGTTCAGCTACCTCGCGCTGGGCCACGTCTTCGTGGCGAACATGACCGGCAACGTCGTCTTCATGGCGTTCTCACTGGCCGGCGTGCCCGGCTTCTCGCTGGCCGCCTCACTGGTGGCGCTGGCGGCGTTCGCGGCCGGCGCGCTGGCCGGCGGCCGGATGGCGCACGGCGCGGCCGGTCACCGCGGCCGGGTGCTGCTGGGCGCGGTGGCGCTCCAGACGGTGCTGACGCTGGTCGCCTACGCGGTGTCCCGGCTGGTGGGCCACCCGTCCTCCGGCGGCGGCCGGTACGCGCTGATCGGGCTGCTGGGGCTGGCGATGGGCGGTCAGAACGCGGCGGCGCGGCGGATCGCGGTGCCGGATCTGACGACCACCGTGCTGACGCTGACGATCACCGGGATCGCGGCGGACAGCGGGGCGGTCGGCGGCCCGGGCAGCCGGATCGGGCGGCGGCTGCTGTCGGCGGCGGCGATGTTCCTCGGCGCGCTGGCCGGGGCGCTGGTCGTACGGCACGGGGACGCCCGGTTCACGCTGCTGGCGGCCGGGGTGCTGCTGGCGGTGGTGACGGTGGCCGCGCGCGGGTTCGGCCGGTCGACGCTCGGCTGGACGTCGGCGGGGTGACGGCGATGAGGTGCGGGCGGCTGGGTGCGGCCCCGGGGTGACGGCGGTGAGGTGCGGGCGGCGGCGAGCTGACGGCGGCGCGGCGACGGCGGTGAGGTCCGGGCGGTGAGGCACTGGCGGCCGTGAGGTGCGAGCGGGGCCGGTGAGCGGGGCAGGTGAGGAGCGTGGGGGCCGGACGGCTCGGCGCGTTAGGGAAGTGAACGCTGCGCGATGCCTTGACGACCCATTGGTTCACGAGTTAAATCACGGCGTGAATTAAGGCGCCGATCGGCTCGCCCCACCGTTTCGCATGGCATGCGCACGACAAAACGGTCGCCGGTGCCCACGCCCCGCACGCTCCGTCACCCCGCTCCCCCGGAAGGGAGACCCCGTGGCATCCTCCCCCCACCGGCTCCGGCGCAGAACCTCGCACCGGCGCCTGGCCGCCGCGTTCGCCTCGGCGGCCCTGGCCGTGGCCGGACTGCTGCTCAACGCACCGGGCGCCGCGCAGGCCGCCCCGGCGCCGGCCGCGCTGTCGCCCGCCGCCAACGAGCCGGTCAACATCTGGCTGACGACGACCAACGACTCCGGTGGCCGCAACGTCACCCGGGGCCTCCAGCAGCAGACCCCGATCGCGTTCGCCCCCGGCAGCGGCAGCACCGGGCAGACGGTGAACGTGGACGAGAACACCAAGTACCAGCAGTTCACCGGCGGCGGCGCCTCGATGACCGACACCGCCGGATACCTGCTCAACTCCTCCGGCGCGCTCAGCGCGTCGACCCGCAGCCAGGTGATGACCAAGCTGTTCGACCCGACCAACGGCATCGGCCTGGACTTCCTGCGCAACCCGATGGGCGCCTCCGACCTGGCGCGTTCGGACTACACGTTCGACGACATGCCGGCCGGGCAGACCGACGCGAGCCTGGCGAACTTCTCCATCGGGCACGACCTGACCGACGTGCTGCCGCTCACCAAGCAGGCCGAGCAGCTGAACCCGGACCTGAAGGTCATGGCCACCCCGTGGACCGCGCCCGCGTGGATGAAGGACAGCGACTCCGACGACCAGGGCTGGCTCCAGTCGCAGTACTACGCGGCGTACGCGCAGTACTTCGTGAAGTACATCCAGGCGTACCAGGCGCAGGGCGTGCACATCGACTACGTCTCGCCGCAGAACGAGCCGACCTGCTGCTCGGGCTACCCGTCGATGCAGTGGAACGGCACCGGCCTGGACTACTTCACCGGCACCGACCTGCTGCCGGCGCTGCACGCGGCGAACCTGTCGACCAAGGTGCTCGCGCTGGACTGGAACTGGTCGAACTACGCCTCCTACGGCGCCCCGACGCTGGACGACTCGGCGATCCGCAACGACTCGCTGTTCGGCGGCATCGCCTGGCACGGCTACGACGAGGGCAGCGCCGCCGAGCAGACCACGGTGCACAACGAGTACCCGAACGTCGACGCCTTCGACACCGAGCACTCCGGCGGCACCTGGATCGCCAACCAGCAGAACGAGGACATGAACAACATCATCGACTACACCCGCAACTGGGGTAAGTCGGTGGTCAAGTGGTCGCTGGCGGTGGACCAGAACATGGGTCCGCACAACGCCGGCTGCGGCACCTGCACCGGGCTGATCACCGTGCACAACGGTGACGCCAGCAGCGGACAGGTGGACTACACCGTCGAGTACTACGACATGGGCCAGCTGACGAAGTTCGTCAAGCCCGGCGCCTACCGGATCGACTCCACCGCCAACTCCACGATCCCCAACGTGGCGTGGCAGAACCCGGACGGCTCCAAGGCGCTCGTCGCCTACAACGGCACCTCCTCGGCGCAGCCGCTGACCGTCAACTGGGGTGGCGAGACGTTCACCTACTCGGTGCCGGCCGCGACCTCGGCGACCTTCACCTGGGCCGGCACCCAGTCGGCCGGCGGCAGCTCGAACTCCTCCGGCCGGATCACCGGCTACGGCGGCAAGTGCGCCGACGTGGCCGGCGCCGGTACGGCGAACGGCACCGCGGTCGACCTGTACACCTGCAACGGCAGCAGCGCGCAGACCTGGACCGTCGGCACCGACGGCACGATCAAGGCGCTCGGCAAGTGCCTGGACCTCACCTCGGCCGGCACCGCCAACGGCACGCAGGCCCAGCTGTACGACTGCAACGGCACCGCCGCGCAGCAGTGGAAGCCGGGAGCGAACGGCTCCCTGGTCAATCCGGCGTCCGGCAGATGTCTGGACGCCACCGGGCCCAGCTCCGCCGACGGCACCCGGCTCCAGATCTGGGACTGCACCGGCGCCACCAACCAGCAGTGGACGCTGCCCAGTTGACGTAGCACGCGCACAGCACGACGGGCGGTCCGCGGTCGGCGGGCCGCCCGTCGTCATGTCCGGGCTGCCCCGCGGTAGGCGGCGAGGGCCGCGGACCCCAGCAGCGGTGAGTACGACACCCGCTCGCTGTCGCGCTCCGGGCCGCCGCCGTTCTCGCCGCCGATCTCGCCGATGACGTCGCCGCGGCCGGTACGGGCGTCGATCCCGGTGAGCCAGGGCGCGCCGGAGGTGCCGCCGTAGAAGCCGTGGCAGGCGAACCGCATCTGGCGGCGGCCGGGCAGCCGGACGGTGGGGCCGGCGCAGCGCAGCGCGCGGTCGGCGCGGTTGTGCGCTCCGGCCGCCGGATAGCCGACGACGGTGACGCGGTGGACGTAGGAGGCGGTGGTGACCAGGCGGTTGGCGCCGGTGTAGTGCTCGACGGTGCGGCCGTGCGCGTCGGGGCGCAGCCGCAGGAAGGCGACGTCGAGGTCGGAGCCGGGCCCGTGCGCCGTCCAGCCCGCCGGGTGCCAGGTGCCGCCGACCGCCCAGACGCCGTAGGGGGTGCGGACCCGGCCGCCGGAGCCGTCGTACATCGGCACGAACGCGCGGTGGGTGCCGCCGACGCAGTGCGCGGCGGTCAGCACGACGTCGCCGTGCGGGCTGTGCACCACGCTGGCGGTGCAGGTGTGGGCGCGCGCGCCGCGTCCGGTGGCGAACAGCACGCCGACGGTGGGCAGTCCGGCGAAGAACCGGCCGCGGCGCGCGGTGGCGGGGCCGGCGGCGGCGCGGCGCGGTCCGGCCCGCGTCGCGGCGACCGCGGGGCCGGCCGGTGCGGTGGGCGCGAGGGCGGCGGCCGTCCGGTCGGCCGTCCAGTACCGGGTGGCGGCCGCGTCCGACCATCCGCCGCCCGCCGCCGCGAGCGGCACCGCGGGGTGGTGCGGCGGTACGGCGGCCAGCAGCAGCGCGCACAGCGCGGCGGTGGCCAGCGACCGCGCGGGCCCGGGCCGCCCGGAGCGGGACGCGGCGGGCCGGCGGCCGCGGACCGGGGACGGCACGGGCGACGCCGGCAGTGCCGACGGCACGGACAGCATGGACAGCGCGGACAGCGCCGACGGCGGGGACAGCGCGGGCATCCCCGGCATCGCGGGCAGCGGAGACAACGCGTAGCTCCTCAACTGGCCGCGGACGGCCGGCAGCCGGGCCGGCGGCTGCCGCCGCGCGGGCGCCGGACCGGCACCGGGCGGGTGTCGGTCCGGCCGGCGCGGTCAGGCGGGGGTGTGCGCGGGGGCGGCCGCGGCGGACAGCGGGGTGGCGATGTCCTCCAGCGACCGGCGTTCGGCCTTGACCGCCAGGAACGCCGCCACGATACCGGCGATCACCATCAGGGCCGCGCCGATCTCGAAGGCCAGCGCGGTGTCGCCGACCTTTCCGCTGCTGGTCAGGTCGGAGAACAGCAGCGGGCCGCTGATGCCGCCGGCCGCGGTGCCGACCGCGTAGAAGAACGCGATCGCCATGGCCCGGGTCTCCATCGGGAAGATCTCGCTGACCGTCAGGTACGCGCTGCTGGCGCCCGCGGAGGCGAAGAAGAGCACCACGCACCAGCAGGCGGTCAGCGTGGTGGCCGACAGGTGGCCGGCGCTGAACAGCCAGGCGGTGCCGAACAGCAGCAGGCCGCTGCCGATGTAGGTGCCGGCGATCATCGGCCGCCGCCCGAGGCTGTCGAACAGCCCGCCGAGCAGCAGCGGGCCGAGGAAGTTGCCGGCCGCGATCACCGCGAAGTAGTAACCGGTCTCGTCCGAGGGGGTGTTGAAGAACTTGGTGAGTATCGAGCCGAAGCCGAAGGTGATGGCGTTGTAGAGGAACGCCTGCCCGACGAAGAGCGACAGGCCCAGCACCGCGCGGCGCGGGTAGCGGGTGAAGACGGTCCTGGCGATGGTGACGAAGCCGATGGACTTGCGCGGGTGGATGGTGATCTCGCCCTCGGCGGGCGGCAGTTCGCGGCCGGTCTGATCCCCGATCCGGCGTTCGACGTCGGCGACCAGCCGTTCGGCCTCCTCGCCGCGGCCGTGGATGAACATCCAGCGCGGCGACTCCGGGACGTTGCGGCGCACCAGCAGGATGACCAGGCCCAGCACCACGCCGAGGGCGAAGGTCAGCCGCCAGCCGAGGTCGACCGGGAAGATCGCGGTGTTGAGCGCGACGATGGACAGCAGGGAGCCGCCGACCGCGCCGACCCAGAAGCTGCCGTTGATGATGAGGTCGACCCGGCCGCGGTGCCGGGAGGGGATCAGCTCGTCGATCGCGGAGTTGATGGCCGCGTACTCACCACCGATGCCGAAGCCGGTGATGAAGCGGAAGAGGAAGAACTCCCACGAGCGGGTGGACAGGGCGGTCAGCGCGGTCGCCGCCAGGTAGACCACCAGCGTCACCATGAACAGCCTCTTGCGGCCGAACCGGTCGGTCAGCCAGCCGAAGAACAGCGCGCCCGAACACGAACCGGCCACGTAGAGCGCGGCGGCCAGGCCGGTGACCTGGGCGTCGGTGATGTGCAGGCCGCTGCCGGCCTGCGACAGCCGGGTGGCGATGTTGCCGACCACGGTGACTTCCAGGCCGTCGAGGATCCACACCGTGCCCAGGCCGATGACGATCATCCAGTGCCAGCGCGACCAGGGCAGCCGGTCGAGTCTCGCCGGCACCGACGTGGTGATCGCCGCCCCGCCGCCGTCCCGCCCGGCACCCCCTTGGCCTCCCCGGCCGTCACCCGCGTCCGCCATCGCCCACCTCCGCGCTCGTCGTCTCCTCGCGATATCCCCTCGGCTGCCCTGAGCGGCCCGGGACATGCTCGAATGCGGCCGAATGCGAGAGCGTTTCCACCCTGACGGGCCGACGTCGCACCAGGTCAACGCGGCTCCACCTGCGGCGTCGGGCGCCGGCGGGGGGTCGGGGGCCGGCCGGGCGTCAGGCGCCGGCGGCCGGCGGCTCCGTGTCCAGCCAGTGCATCCGGCCCAGCCGGATGACGCGCAGTTGGCGGCCGGCGGCGCGGGCGATGGCGGCCTCGCCCCCGGTGTCGCCCTCGGGGACCTCCAGGAAGGCGGTGGCGGTCATGACCATGTGGTCGACGTAGAGGTCGGCGAGCATCAGCACGTCGCCGGCGCTCCAGCCCTCCGACTCCGGCTGGCGGGCCAGGTCGTGCGCCAGGTCCTCGGCGAACAGCGCGAGTTCGCCGGCGATCGCCGCGCGGACGGCGGGCAGTCCGCCGTGCCGTTCGCGGGCGACGAAGCGGAAGTGCGCGCGGTGTTCGCGCACGTGGCCGGCGATGACCTCCACGGTCCGGTCGATGACCTGCTCGGAGCCGGCCGCCTCGGTCCGCAGGGCGCGGACCAGGGCGCGCAACGACCCGAAGGACTCCTCGACGAGTGCCACACCGAGGTCGGCCATGTCCCGGAAGTGCCGGTAGAAGGCGGCCGGGGCCACGCCGACCTCGCGGGCGATCTCGCGCAGGCCGAGGCTGCTGAGGCTCTGGTGCTCCAGCAGCCGCAGCGCCGCGTCCATCAGCGCCTGCCGGGTGCGCTGCTTGCGGGCCTGGCGGCTGACGGGGAGCGGATCCCGGGAAATGTGACTCACATCATCCAGTAAACAGTCGTTCGCTGAAATGTGCCAGGGGTAGGCTCAGTTCAGTGAACAGTTGTTATCCCAATTGTTCACCGACCGGGCCACCGGTCCGCCGCACGCCGGGCGGACCACGGTCCGCACACCCGCCGTCCGACTCCCCCACCGATCACCGTCCACGGGAAGGCCGCCATGGCTCTCGCCCTCATCGTCATCGTCCTCGGAACGCTCTTCGGCGCCGCGTCCTACGCGACCGCCCCGGTCCTGATCGCGGCCTCCGTCGCGATCGCCGGCTGGCTGCTGGTCTTCGCCGTGCGCGAGCGCGTCTCCCGCGCCCGGCACAACTGACCGCCCCGCGCCACCGACCGCCGCACCCGAACCGAAGGAAGCCGACCATGAGCACCGCCCTCACCCGGACCCCGGACACCCGCGACCACACCACCGCCCGCGCCACCGCCACGACCACGGCCACCGCCACGCCCGCCGCGAACGCCCGCCGCAAGGACGCCGACGGCGCCGCGGTCGCGTCGTTCATCATCGGCCTGCTGGGCACCGTGGTGTTCAACATCGTCTTCGGGCCGCTCGCCCTGGTCCTCGGCGTCGTCGCGCTGGTGCGCGGCACCCGGCGCCGCGGCCGCGCCGCGCTCGGCATGGCGCTGGGCGCGATCGACGTCGGCGTGCTCGCCGTCCTCATCAGCCTGCACCAGAACATCACCTGGACCCCGGGGTTCTGACCCCCGGGGTCCAGGTGATGTTCTGGTGCAGGCTGATGA
>NZ_JAAGKO020000011.1 GCF_027947535.2 Streptantibioticus silvisoli | reverse complement strand
CACCACCTCCCACGCCGCTGTAATTCCGCGTTCGCGCCGGTCCGCGCGACAATGGGTGCATGCCAGCACCCGCATCGCCGCTCGATCCGGCCGTCGCCGCGCGCCTCAAGCGTGACTCCCAGGGCCTGGTGCCCGCCGTCGCCCAGCAGTACGACACCGGTGAGGTGTTGATGCTCGGCTGGATGGACGACGAGGCGCTGCACCGCACGCTGACCACCGGCCGTTGCACGTACTGGAGCCGCAGCCGCCAGGAGTACTGGGTCAAGGGCGACACCTCGGGCCACGTCCAGCACGTCAAGTCCGTCGCCCTGGACTGCGACGGCGACACGCTCCTGGTCAAGGTCGACCAGGTCGGTGCCGCCTGCCACACCGGCGACCGCACCTGCTTCGACGCGGACCGACTCCCGCTGAGCTGACGGGACGTGGCCCCGGGGTCGCGGCCGCTCCGGACCCGGCCCACCCCGGACGGGTGCCACCCCGGACATCGCCGGCCCACCCCGGACATCGCCCGCCCCGCACAACACGGCCGCTCCCCGGGTGACGGCCCGCCAGGCCGGTGACCCCCGGTCCGGTCGGGCGCGGGCCACTAGGATTCGCGCATGACCCCGGGCAACACCACTCTCACTCCAGACCTGGACACCTTCCGTCGGCTCGCGCAGGACCGCCGGGTGATCCCGGTCACCCGGCGGCTGCTCGCGGACGGCGACACGCCGATCGGCCTCTACCGCAAGCTGAGCGGCGAGCGACCGGGCACGTTCCTGCTCGAATCCGCCGAGCACGGCCGCTCGTGGTCCCGCTACTCCTTCATCGGGGTGCGCAGTGAGGCGGCGCTGACCGAGCGCGACGGGCAGGCGCACTGGCTGGGGAACCCGCCCGTCGGCGTGCCCACCGACGGCGATCCGCTGGCCGCGCTGCGGGCCACCGTCCAGGCCCTGCACACCCCGCGCGACCTGCACGACAGCGCGGGCATGCCGCCGTTCCACGGCGGCATGGTCGGATACCTGGCGTTCGACGTGGTCCGGCGGCTGGAGAAGCACATCGGCGAGCACGCCAAGGACGACCTCGGGCTGCCCGAGCTGACGATGCTGCTCACCTCCGACCTGGCGGTCCTGGACCACTGGAACGGCACGGTGCTGCTGATCGCCAACGCCATCAACCTCGACGGCGGTCCCAGCGGCGTCGACGAGGCGTACGCGGACGCGGTGGCGCGGCTGGAGGCGATGGCCGCCGACCTGGCGCAGCCGCTGGACAGCCGGCCGTGCGAGCTGCCGCCGTCGCAGCTGCCGGAGTTCACCGCGCTGTGGGGCGGTCCGGCGTACCAGGAGGCGGTCGAGGAGGTCAAGGAGCGTATCCGCGCCGGTGAGGCGTTCCAGGTCGTGCCGTCGCAGCGGTTCGAGACGCCGTGCGAGGCCGCCGCGGTGGACGTCTACCGGGTGCTGCGGGCCACTAACCCGAGCCCGTACATGTACCTGTTCCGGTTCGACGGCTTCGACGTCGTCGGGTCCTCGCCCGAAGCGCTGGTCAAGGTCGAGGACGGCCGCGCGATGGTCCACCCGATCGCCGGCACCCGGCCGCGCGGCACCACCCCGCAGGAGGACGCCGCCCTCGCCGACGAACTGCTGGCCGACCCCAAGGAACGCGCCGAGCACCTGATGCTGGTCGACCTCGGCCGCAACGACCTGGGCCGGGTCTGCGAGCCGGGCAGCGTCGAGGTGGTCGACTTCATGTCCGTCGAGCGCTACAGCCACGTCATGCACATCGTCTCCACGGTCACCGGCCGGGTCGCCGAGGGCCGCACCGCCTTCGACGTGCTCACCGCGTGCTTCCCGGCCGGCACGCTGTCCGGGGCGCCCAAGCCGCGCGCCCTGCAGATCATCGACGAACTCGAACCCACCCGGCGCGGCCTGTACGGCGGCTGCGTCGGCTACCTGGACTTCGCCGGCGACTCCGACACCGCCATCGCCATCCGCACCGCCCTCCTGCGCGACGGCACCGCGTACGTCCAGGCGGGCGCCGGAGTGGTCGCCGACTCCGACCCGGCCGCCGAGGACGCCGAATGCCGCAACAAGGCGGCCGCCGTCCTGCGCGCGGTGGCCACCGCCAACCGGCTGTGACGCGTCCGGGGCGTCCGTCTCCGTCCGGTGCCCCCGATTCCGTCGGCCGGTTGTGACGTCGGGTGCCCCCGCCTCCGTCGGCCGGTTGTCACGTCCGGTGCCCCCGCCTCCGTCGGCCGGTTGTGACGTCCGGTGCATCCCTCCCCGTCGGTCGGTTGTGCCGCCGGTGCCCTCGGTTCCGTCAACCGGCTGTGATGTCCGGTGCCCCCGCCTCCGTCGACCGCCCCTGCCCCCCGGTGCTCCCCGCCCCCGCACCACGCCGCCCCGCACCCCGCACCCGATCCCCCCGCACCCACCCCGGGTGCCGGGGCCCGGAGCGTGGAGGCGATAGTGGACGACGTGAGTGACGCACCCCAGGCAACGCGGCAGGACGCACCCCAGGCGACGCAGAGCGGCGAGCCGGTTGACGGCACGGTGTCGCGGGACGCGGCACCGTCATCGGGCCGGCGCAGTCTCACGGCGGCGCTGGTGCTCGGCGCGGTGGGCGCCGCCGTCGTGCTGTTCGCGGCCGGTGAGACCTGGGCGACCGGTTCCGCGCCGGTCGCGGGCGCGCACGAACCGGTGAGCGTCAGCGGCAAGGCGGTGACCGGCATCCCGGACGCGCTGGCGCTGGTCGGGCTGGCCGCGCTGGTCGCCGTCTTCGCGGTCCGCCGCACCGGCCGTGTCGTGGTCTCCGTCCTGCTGGCGGTGTGCGGCGCCGGCGTGCTGTGGACCGCGGTCGCCGGCGCGTCCGGCACCGGCGCGCTGGACGCCGCGGCGGCCAAGGCCAGCGGTCTGACCGCCACCACCGTCCAGCACGCCTCGCACAGCGGCTGGCCCTGGGTCGCTGCGGCCGGCGGCCTGCTGCTGCTGTGCTCCGGGCTGATCGCCGTGGCCCGTGGCGGCTCCTGGCCGGCCATGTCCTCCCGTTACGAACGCGACGGCACCCCCCGGCCGCGCCGCGCCCCCCGCAAGGCCCCCGACCCCGAGGCCCCCGGCGAGATCTGGAAGGCCCTCGACCGCGGCGAGGACCCCACCGCCGACCTCTGACCCGAGCGGTCAGGTCTCTCCCCGGTGCCGGCCGCGCCCCGGCACGCCGGAGCCCCGGAGCGGTACCGCACCCGCGTGGGGCCGCATCCGCAGACCCCGGCCGGTCCTCCCGTAACTCCGCCCCCGCGGGGCCACGTCCGCAGACCCCGGCCCCGTCCTCCCGTAACCGCACCCGCGTGGGGCCGCATCCGCAGACCCCGGCCGGTCCTCCCGTAACTCCGCCCCCGCGGGGCCACGTCCGCAGACCCCGGCCCCGTCCTTACGTAACCGCGCCCGCGCAGGCCGGCCCCCGGCCCCGTCCCCGTAACCCCGCCGTCCCGTAACCCCGTCCATCCATCGCCCAACACGCGCCCCGCTCCGCCCACCTCGCGCCCCTGCGGGGTGACCCTCGCGACACTCCGCAGGCGAGGGTGACCCCGTGCGGGAGCACCGGGCCGGGCGGGGGACAATGGTCGCGAGCGCGCTGTGAGGTGCCGCGCTCGCAACACATGAGGAGTATTCATGTCGGGCAACAGCCACGGTCACACGCTTGCCGGGTGGACCGGTGCGACCATCATCTTCATCGGGTTCTGCGTCGGCGGCGTCTTCATGGTGCTGGCGGAGCCGATCGGTTTCTGGGTGGGCATCGTCATCATCGTCCTGGGCGGCGTCGTCGGCCTGGTCATGCGTCTGATGGGCCTGGGCATGCCGCTGCCGGAGAAGAAGAAGATCGCCGTCGGCGCCAGGACCAGCGCCGACGGCTGACGGCTGAACGGCCTGGCGGACCGCGCCGTGCCGAGGGAGGATCGCCGGGTGCCGTCGATCCCGCGACCGGATCCCGCGCCCGCCCCGGCGGCGCGGCGGCTCGTGGTGCCGGTCGCCGCGCTCGCCGGGGTGGCTGCCGCCTTCGCCTACGTCGGCAGCGTCGACCCCAACCACCCCGGGCACTACCCGGTCTGCCCGTTCCTGGCGCTGACCGGCTGGTACTGCCCGGCCTGCGGCGGTCTGCGCAGCGCGTACGCGGTCGTGCACGGCGACCTCGGCGGCGCCCTGCACGACAACGCGGTGGCGGTGCTCGGGTACGCGGTGTGCGCCGTGCTGTGGGTGCTGTGGGCGCTGCGTGAGGCCCGCGGCCGTCCGGTGGTGCCCCGGCGCTGGCGGATGACGCCGGCCGCCTGGTACGCGCTCGGCGGTCTGCTGGTCGTCTTCAGCGTTGTCCGCAATCTGCCTTTTGGTGCCGCGCTGGCTCCCTGACCTGCGCGTTCAGCGTGGGCTACCCGCGTCGCGACGGCTGCGCCGGGGCGCTCGGATGGCTCGTCGGGCTCCCGTGGCGGATACCATCGCAACTACTCGCGCGTGACGTGCGCCGGGAATCCGCACCAGCCCGGAAGGGGGCCACTCGCGTGACTGTGCTCGACGAGATCATCGACGGTGTCCGCGAGGACCTCGCCGAACGGCAGGCCCGTGTCTCCCTCGACGAACTGAAGGAGCGCGCGGCCCAGGCCCGGCCGGCCAAGGACGGCTTCGCGGCGCTGCGCGGCGAGGGCGTCGCGGTGATCTGCGAGGTCAAGCGGTCCAGCCCCAGCAAGGGCGCGCTGGCCGCCATCGCCGACCCGGCCGGCCTCGCCGCCGACTACGAGGCCGGCGGTGCCGCCGTCATCAGCGTGCTCACCGAGAGGCGCCGGTTCGGCGGCTCCCTGGAGGACCTGGCCGCGGTCCGCGCCCGGGTCGACATCCCGGTGCTGCGCAAGGACTTCATCGTCAGCAGCTACCAGCTGTGGGAGGCGCGCGCGTACGGCGCCGACCTGGCCCTGCTGATCGTCGCCGCCCTCGACCAGAACGCGCTGGTCTCCCTCATCGAACGGGCCGAGTCCATCGGCCTGACCCCGCTCGTGGAGGTCCACGACGAGGAGGAGACCGAACGGGCCCTGGCGGCCGGCGCCCGGGTCATCGGCGTCAACGCGCGCAACCTCAAGACGCTGGAGGTCGACCGCGGCACGTTCGCCCGCGTCGCCCCGGAGATCCCCGACCACCTGGTCAAGATCGCCGAGTCCGGCGTGCGCGGCCCGCACGACCTGATCGCCTACGCCCACGACGGCGCCCACGCGGTGCTGGTCGGCGAGTCGCTGGTCACCGGCCGCGACCCGAAGTCCGCGGTGGCCGACCTGGTGGCGGCCGGCGCCCACCCGGCGCTGCGGCAGGGCAGGGACTGACCCCATGCCGTTGTCCGCCCGACTGGCCCGCGGCTGCAAGCCGCGCGGCTGCCGCGCGCCCGCGCGCCGGGTGCTGGGACGACGGGTGCGCTACGTCATCGGCTGCGAGCCGGGCCAGGTGAACGGCCGGCGATGGCGGCGCGCCGCGGCGGCCTGAAGCCGCCGGCGCGACCTGGGTGCGCACCGTCACGTCGACACCGGCGACGGCGGCGCCCCGCGGCGGCCTGAACCCGCCGCGCCCCCCGTCGCGCACGCGATCCGTCATCCCTGTCCCGTACCCCCGTCCCGCACGCGCCCCGCGCTGTTCCGACGCGCCGGGGGCGCCGTCATCACGCACGGAACGGCTGTCGGCCGTTCCGCGAGGAGCCATCGGTATGACCACCGACTTCTTCATCCCGGACCCCGAGGGTCTGGTTCCGAACGCCGCCGGGTACTTCGGCGACTTCGGCGGCAAGTTCATCCCGGAGGCGCTGGTCGCCGCCGTGGACGAGGTCGCCGCCGAGTACGACAAGGCCAAGGCGGACCCGGCGTTCGCCGCCGAGCTGAACGACCTGCTGGTCAACTACACCGGGCGCCCCAGCGCGCTCACCGAGGTCTCCCGGTTCGGCGAGCACGCCGGCGGCGCGCGGGTCTTCCTCAAGCGCGAGGACCTCAACCACACCGGGTCGCACAAGATCAACAACGTGCTGGGCCAGGCGCTGCTGACCCGGCGGATGGGCAAGACCCGGGTCATCGCCGAGACCGGCGCCGGCCAGCACGGCGTCGCCACCGCCACCGCCTGCGCACTCTTCGGCCTGGAGTGCACCATCTACATGGGCGAGATCGACACCGAGCGCCAGGCGCTCAACGTCGCCCGGATGCGGATGCTCGGCGCCGAGGTCATCGCGGTGAAGTCCGGCAGCCGCACCCTGAAGGACGCCATCAACGAGGCGTTCCGCGACTGGGTGGCCAACGTCGACCGCACCCACTACCTGTTCGGCACGGTGGCCGGGCCGCACCCCTTCCCGGCGCTGGTGCGCGACTTCCACCGGGTCATCGGCGTCGAGGCCCGCCGCCAGCTGCTGGAGCGCACCGGACGGCTGCCGGACGCGGCGCTGGCCTGCGTCGGCGGCGGATCCAACGCCATCGGCCTCTTCCACGCCTTCCTGCCCGACGCGGGCGTGCGGCTCATCGGCCTGGAGGCGGCCGGCCACGGCGTCGACTCCGGTGAGCACGCCGCCACGCTGACCGCCGGTGACCCCGGCATCCTGCACGGTTCGCGGTCCTACGTCCTTCAGGACGAGGACGGCCAGATCACCGAGCCGTACTCGATCTCGGCCGGCCTGGACTACCCCGGCATCGGCCCCGAGCACTCCTACCTCAAGGACGCCGGCCGCGCGGAGTACCGCCCGGTCACCGACGACGAGGCCATGCAGGCGCTGCGGCTGCTGTCGCAGACCGAGGGCATCATCCCGGCCATCGAGTCCGCCCACGCGCTGGCCGGGGCGCTCGTCGTCGGCCGCGAACTGGGCCCGGACGCGCTGCTGCTGGTCAACCTCTCCGGTCGCGGCGACAAGGACATGGACACCGCCGCGAAGTACTTCGGCCTGTACGACGACGGGGCCGCCGGCGGCCGTGGCGGCAACGACGCCCAGGGGGAGACCAAGTGAGCGGGAACATCGAGCTGCTGTCCGGGGTCCTGGCCGCCGCGAAGGCCGAGGACCGCGCCGCGCTGGTCGGCTACCTGCCGGCCGGCTTCCCCACCGTCGAGGACGGGATCGCCGCGGCCGTCGCCATGATCGAGGGCGGCTGCGACATCGTCGAGATCGGCCTGCCGCACAGCGACCCGGTGCTGGACGGCCCGGTGATCCAGACCGCCGACGACATCGCGCTGCGCGGCGGGGTGAGGATCGCCGACGTCATCCGCACGGTCGGCGCGGTGCACGCGGCGACCGGCGCGCCGGTGCTGTGCATGACGTACTGGAACCCGGTCGACCGCTACGGCGCCGAACGGTTCGCCGAGGACCTGGCCGCGGTCGGCGGCGCCGGCTGCATCCTGCCCGACCTGCCGGTGGAGGAGTCCGCGGTGTGGCGGGCGGCCGCCGAACGGCACGGGCTCGCCACGGTCTTCGTCGTCGCCCCCAGCAGCCGCGACGAACGGCTGGCGAAGATCACCGCGGTCGGCTCCGGCTTCGTCTACGCGGCCTCGCTGATGGGCGTCACCGGTACCCGCGCGTCGGTCGGCGCGTCGGCGGAGGCGCTGGTGGGCCGCACCCGGGCCACCACCGGCCTGCCGGTCTGCGTGGGCCTGGGCGTCTCCAACGCCGAACAGGCCGCCGAGGTCGCCGCCTTCGCGGACGGCGTCATCGTCGGCTCCGCGTTCGTCCAGCGGCTGCTGGACGCGCGGGAGGCGGGCCAGGACCTCCAGGCCGGGCTGAACGCGTTGCGCGGCCTGGCCGGCGAGCTGGCCGCGGGCGTCCGCAAGCGCGGCTGACCGTCGCTTCCCCCGGTCGGCGCTGTCGCCCGATCGGGGGAATTGCCGGCCCGGTGGGGCGGCAGGGCGCGTCCCCGGCAGGTCCGGCGCGTTAGCAGGGGCGTGAGCGACAAGAACCGTGACGGAAAGCGCACCGCCCGCGAGCGGCTGCGGGAGGAGCGCGAGCGCGACGAGGCCCGGGCCCGGCGCAAGCGGGGAGCGCTGGTGGGCGGCGGCATCGTCGCCGTGCTGGCGATCGCGGCGGTGATCGGCGTGGTGGTGGCCGGGCGCGGCGGCGGACAGCAGGGCGCGCCGGCCGCCGCCCCCTCCGGCGCCACCGGCAAGGCGGACCTGGCCGTGCCGGTCGGCGACCCGAACGCCCCCTCGACCCTGACGGTCTACGAGGACTTCCGCTGTCCGGCCTGCGACGGCTTCGAACGCAGCTTCCGCGCCACCGTCCACTCCCTGATGGACAGCGGCAAGCTCAAGGGCGAGTACCACCTGGTGCGGCTCATCGACGGCAACCTCGGCGGCACCGGCTCGCTGCACGCCGCCAACGCCGCCGCCTGCGCCCAGGAAGAGGGGAGGTTCCGCCCCTACCACGACCTGCTGTACGACAATCAGCCCGACGAGCGCGAGGACTCCTTCGCGGACAACAAGCGGCTGCTCCAGCTCGCGGCGAAGGTCCCCGGCATGAAGACCGCCGCCTTCACCTCCTGCGTCGACAGCGGCCGGTACGACGCGTGGGTCAACAAGGCCAACGCCCAGTTCGCCCGTGCGGGTTTCGGCTCCACCCCGACCGTCCTGCTCAACGGCAAGAACATCTACGCCGACACCGCCCACCCGCTGAGCCCGGCCCGGCTGATCCAGCTGGTCGACGCCGCCGACCAGGGCAAACCGCTGGGTTCCGCCGCCCCGACCGCCTCCACGGGCAGCTCCGCCTCCACGGGCGGTTCCGCCCCGGCGGGCAGCTCCGCGACCGCGGGCACCTCCGCGTCCACGGGCGGTTCCGCCTCCAGGGGTGGTTCCGCCCCGGCGGGCGGTTCCGCCGCCGCTGGCACCGCCCCGGGCGGCTCCGGCCCGAGCGCCGGCTGACGTCTCCGGCCGTCCCCGCCGCGCCCCCGCCGTAACCACGCCGCATCCCTGCCGTACCCTCCGCCCCCGGTATCCGCCCGCACCGCGCCGACCTGCGCGGACCGGGTGGACGGCCGGGGGCGCGCGGATTTCCGTGCGGGGCGGGTTGCGCCGGTCCGGGCCCGGCAAGGTAGCGTCGGTTCCGCCATGGACCTCGCATACATTCCCAGCCCCTCGGTGGGCGTCGTTCACCTCGGCCCGATCCCGCTGCGCGGATACGCCTTCTGCATCATCATCGGCGTGTTCGTCGCCGTGTGGCTGGGCGGCCGTCGCTGGGCGGCCCGCGGTGGCCAGAAGACCACCGTCGCCGACATCGCCGTCTGGGCGGTGCCCTTCGGACTGGTCGGCGGCCGGCTCTACCACGTCATCACCGACTACGAGCTCTACTTTGGCCCCGGCAAGGACTGGGTCGGCGCCTTCAAGGTCTGGGACGGCGGTCTCGGCATCTGGGGCGCGGTCGCGCTCGGCGCGCTGGGTGCCTGGATCGGCTGCCGCCGCCGGGGCATCCCGCTGCCGGCCTGGGCCGACGCGGTCGCCCCGGGCGTCGCGCTCGCGCAGGCCATCGGCCGCTGGGGCAACTGGTTCAACCAGGAGCTGTACGGCAGCCCGACCAAGCTGCCCTGGGCGCTGAAGATCGACGCCGCGCACCGGCCGCCGAACACCCCCGACATCGGGCTGTACCAGCCGACGTTCCTCTACGAGTGCCTGTGGTGCATCGGCGTCGCGCTGCTCGTGATGTGGGCGGACCGCAAGTGGCGCCTCGGCCACGGCCGGGCCTTCGCCCTGTACGTCGCCTCGTACACGGTGGGCCGCTTCTGGATCGAGCACATGCGGGTCGACTACGCCCACCACATCCTGGGCCTGCGTCTCAACGACTGGACCGCGATCATCGTCTTCATCGGCGCGGTCACCGGCTTCCTGATCTCCGCCAAGCGCCACCCCGGCCGCGAGGACGAGGTCGAGCCCCTCATCGACGGTGACGGCGGTACGGCCGGTACGGCGGGCGCCGACGATACGGCCACCGGCGCCGACGCTACGGTCGACGGCGTCGACGGTGCCGGCAAGGACGCGAAGCCGCAGGACGCGGTGCCCGGGGGAGCGGCGACCCCCTCCGGCGCCGACCCCGCACCCGGCGCGGCCCCCGCGCCCACCGCCGAGGACGCCTCCGCCTCCGCCGAGCACACCACCGCGCGGGACGCCTCCGCCGCCGAGGTCGCCTCCGCCGAGGACACCGCCGGCAAGGACGCCCCCGAGCCCGGTGCGGACACCGGCAAGGCCGACCTGACCAAGGCGGACAGCGAGGCGCCGAAGGTCGTCACCGAGGCACCGCAGACCACCTGACGCAGACCGCCTCGCGTCACCACCAGGCCACCCGGTCCGTACGACCGGGTGGCCTGCGGCGTACCGGCCCCGCCACGCACGGCTCCCGCCGCGTACCGCCCCCTCCGCCGCCCGGCCCCGCCGTCGGACGATCCCTCCGCCGAGCGGCCCGCGCCGCCGACCGGCTCCCCCCCGCCGAGCGGCCCGCGCCGCCCCGCACCCCGCCGCCACGTGATCCCGCTGGTCACCGGGGTTCGGGCAGCCTTTCCTTGCTGGCAGCGGGCCCCCGGCGGTGCGTATGGTCGAGGGCGCCGCCCCCGCGGCCCGGAAGGAGTCAGCGAGCCGATGTCCACCGCTGTTGAGAACGCCGACCAGCCGTCGGACAGTTACCACGTGACCCACCACAGCCACCGCGACGTCAACGGCGGCTGGCTGCGTCCCGCCGTGTTCGGCGCGATGGACGGCCTGGTGTCGAACTTCGCCCTGATGACCGGTGTGGCCGGCGGGGACGTCGCGGTGCGCACCATCGTGATCACCGGCCTTGCCGGACTGGTGGCCGGCGCGTGTTCGATGGCGGCGGGGGAGTACACCTCGGTGGCCTCGCAGCGCGAGCTGGTCCAGGCCGAACTGGACGTCGAACGCCAGGAGCTGCGCCGCAACCCGAAGGACGAGGAGCGCGAGCTGGCCGCGCTGTACGTCTCGCGCGGCGTGGAGGCGGGACTGGCCGCCGAGGTCGCCCGGCAGCTGTCGCGCGACCCCGAGCAGGCCCTGGAGATACACGCCCGCGAGGAACTCGGCGTCGACCCCTCCGACCTGCCGTCGCCCGCGGTGGCCGCGGTCTCCTCGTTCGCCTCCTTCGCGATCGGCGCGGTGCTGCCGCTGCTGCCGTACCTGCTGGGCGCCACCTCGCTGTGGCCGTCGCTGGTGCTCGCGCTGATCGGCCTGTTCGGCTGCGGCGCGGTCGTGGCCCGGGTGACCGCGAAGTCGTGGTGGTACAGCGGCCTGCGCCAGCTGGTGCTGGGCGGCGCGGCAGCCGGCGTCACCTTCCTGCTGGGCCACCTGTTCGGCACCGCGGTCGGCTGACGGCACGCCCGCCGGGGGCGGCCGCGGATTCCGCTTGCGCTCCCCGGCCCGGGCGGCCCGGTTCGGGGCCCGTCCGGCACCGCCCGCTCCCGCGGCCCGCGGCGGCCGCGCCCGCCCCGCCGGGCACCGCCGTACCACCCCTGCCACCGGCCGTACCGCCGGTGGCAGGCGGCCTTCGCGCGCCGCGCCGGTCGCGCCGGCGGGCCCGCCACGAACGGCCTGCGGGGCACTTGTGCGGACACCGGTTATTTCTGCCGTGTTTCGGTCCGCTTGCCGCGGGGCATCAGCTTCTAGCGCCGGGGCAACGCCGCCCTACCCGCGCGACGTGTGATGCGGACCCCCGTGGCCGCAATCCGACACATACCCGATGCCGTACACCTCGGCTCATGTCCACATAATGGAATCAAGATTCCGTTTTTCGAGATCTCAGCCATCATGTAACCTGCACGAAATCGCAGAGGGCCAGCGCCGTCCCTGTTGTGTCGCGACATCACTCCGGCAATACAACGACGACGACGGGAGAGCCGATGCGTTCCGCGTCCACGCACTCCGAGCCCGGCGACAGCCGCCGGGCCCACCTGGACGGGCGCCCCGCCCCGCAGGGGATGTACGACCCCCGCAACGAGCACGACGCCTGCGGTGTCGGCTTCGTGGCCACCCTCACCGGTGAGGCCAGCCACGAGCTCGTGGAGCAGGCGCTGACCGTCCTGCGCAACCTGGAGCACCGCGGTGCCACCGGCTCGGAACCGGACTCCGGCGACGGCGCCGGCATCCTGCTCCAGGTCCCGGACGCCTTCCTGCGTGACGCGATCGGCCCGCAGTTCACCCTTCCGGCCCCCGGCGGCTACGCCGTCGGCATCGCCTTCCTGCCGGTCGGCACCGACGACCGCGCCAAGGCCGTCGAGGACGTCGAGCGGCTCGCCGACGCCGAGGGCCTGGCGGTGCTGGGCTGGCGCGAGGTGCCGGTCGCCCCGCAGCTGCTGGGCGCCACCGCCCGCTCGACCATGCCGTACTTCTCCCAGCTGTTCGTCGCCGACGCCCGCGGCGGGCGGACCGGCATCGAGCTGGACCGCTCGGCGTTCGTGCTGCGCAAGCGCGCCGAACGCGAGCTGGGCGTCTACTTCCCCTCGCTGTCCGCGCGGACCATCGTCTACAAGGGCATGCTGACCACCGGGCAGCTGGAGCCGTTCTTCCCCGACCTGTCCGACCGGCGGTTCGCCACCGCCATCGCGCTGGTCCACTCGCGCTTTTCCACCAACACCTTCCCGAGCTGGCCGCTGGCCCACCCGTACCGCTTCGTCGCGCACAACGGCGAGATCAACACCGTGCAGGGCAACCGCAACTGGATGCGGGCCCGCGAATCGCAGCTGGCCAGTGACCTGATACCGGGCGACCTGGAGCGGATCTTCCCGGTCTGCACCGAGGACGCCTCGGACTCGGCCACCTTCGACGAGGTGCTGGAGATGCTGCACCTCGGCGGCCGCTCGCTGCCGCACAGCGTGCTGATGATGATCCCGGAGGCGTGGGAGAACCACGCGACGATGGACCCGCAGCGGCGCGCCTTCTACCAGTTCCACTCGACGATGATCGAGCCCTGGGACGGCCCGGCCTGCGTCACCTTCACCGACGGCACCCTGGTCGGCGCGGTGCTGGACCGCAACGGCCTGCGCCCGGGACGGTACTGGGTCACCGACGACGGCCTGGTCGTGCTGTCCTCCGAGGTCGGCGTGCTCGACATCGCGCCGGACAAGGTGGTCCGCAAGGGCCGCCTCCAGCCCGGCCGGATGTTCCTGGTCGACACCGAGGGCCACCGGATCATCGAGGACGACGAGATCAAGGCCGAACTCGCGGCCGGCAACCCGTACGCGGAGTGGCTGGACGCCGGGCTGATCAACCTCGACGAGCTGCCCGAGCGCGAGCACATCGTGCACACCCACGCCTCGGTCACCCGCCGCCAGCAGACCTTCGGCTACACCGAGGAGGAGCTGCGGGTCATCCTGGCGCCGATGGCCAAGGCCGGCGCCGAGCCGATCGGCTCGATGGGCACCGACTCGCCGATCGCCGCGCTCTCCAGCCGCCCGCGGCTGCTGTTCGACTACTTCACCCAGCTGTTCGCGCAGGTCACCAACCCGCCGCTGGACGCCATCCGCGAGGAGCTCGTCACCTCGCTGATCTCCTCGGTCGGCCCGCAGGGCAACCTGCTGGAGCCCACCCCGGCCTCCTGCCGCAACGTCGTGCTGCCGTTCCCGGTGATCGACAACGACGAGCTGGCCAAGCTCATCCACATCAACGCCGACGGCGACCTGCCGGGACTGGGCGCCGCCACGCTGTCTGGCCTGTACCGGGTCTCCGGCGGCGGCGACGCGCTGGCCGCCCGGCTCGCCGAGATCTGCGCCGAGGCCGACACCGCCATCGAGGACGGCGCCCGGCTCATCGTGCTGTCGGACCGGCACTCCGACGCCGAGCACGCGCCGATCCCGTCGCTGCTGCTGACCTCTGCGGTCCACCACCACCTCATCCGCACCAAGACCCGCACCCACGTCGGCCTGCTCATCGAGGCCGGCGACGTGCGCGAGGTCCACCACGTGGCCCTGCTGGTCGGCTACGGCGCCGCCGCCGTCAACCCGTACCTGGCCATGGAGTCGGTCGAGGACCTGGTCCGCGCGGGAACGTTCCTCCAGGACATCGAGCCGGAGGCCGCCCTCGCCAACCTGATCAAGGCGCTCGGCAAGGGCGTGCTGAAGGTGATGTCCAAGATGGGCATCTCCACCGTCGCCTCCTACCGCGGCGCGCAGGTCTTCGAGGCCGTCGGCCTGGACCCGCGCTTCACCGACACCTACTTCCGCGGCACCACCACCAAGATCGGCGGCGTCGGCGTCGACGTCGTCGCCCAGGAGGTGGCCGCCCGGCACGCCAAGGCCTACCCGGTCTCCGGCATCTCCGCCGCGCACCGGCGGCTGGAGATCGGCGGGGAGTACCAGTGGCGCCGCGAGGGCGAACCGCACCTGTTCGACCCGGAGACCGTCTTCCGGCTCCAGCACGCCACCCGCACCCGGCGCTACGACATCTTCAAGAAGTACACCGAGCGGGTCAACGAGCAGTCCACCCGGCTGATGACGCTGCGCGGCCTGTTCGGCCTGAGGAGCGAACGCCCGGCGGTGCCGCTGGAGGAGGTCGAGCCGGTCGCCGACATCGTCCGGCGCTTCTCCACCGGCGCGATGTCCTACGGCTCCATCTCGCTGGAGGCCCACCAGACGCTCGCGGTCGCCATGAACCGCATCGGCGGCAAGTCCAACACCGGTGAGGGCGGCGAGGACCCCGAGCGGCTGCACGACCCGCAGCGGCGCAGCGCCATCAAGCAGGTCGCCTCCGGCCGCTTCGGCGTCACCTCGGAGTACCTGGTCAACGCCGACGACATCCAGATCAAGATGGCCCAGGGTGCCAAGCCCGGCGAGGGCGGCCAGCTGCCCGGCCACAAGGTCTACCCGTGGATCGGCCGCACCCGGCACTCCACCCCCGGCGTCGGCCTGATCTCCCCGCCGCCGCACCACGACATCTACTCCATCGAGGACCTCGCCCAGCTCATCCACGACCTGAAGAACGCCAACCCGGCGGCCCGCGTGCACGTCAAGCTGGTCTCCGAGGTCGGCGTCGGCACGGTCGCGGCCGGGGTGTCCAAGGCGCACGCCGACGTGGTGCTGATCTCCGGCCACGACGGCGGCACCGGCGCCTCGCCGCTCACCTCGCTCAAGCACGCCGGCGGCCCCTGGGAACTGGGCCTGGCCGAGACCCAGCAGACGCTGCTGCTCAACGGGCTGCGCGACCGCATCGTGGTGCAGACCGACGGCCAGCTCAAGACCGGCCGCGACGTGCTGATCGCCGCGCTGCTGGGCGCCGAGGAGTTCGGCTTCGCCACCGCGCCGCTGGTCGTCTCCGGCTGCGTCATGATGCGCGTCTGCCACCTCGACACCTGCCCGGTGGGCATCGCCACCCAGAACCCGGTGCTGCGCGAGCGGTTCAACGGCTCGCCGGAGTTCGTCGTCAACTTCTTCGAGTTCATCGCCGAGGAGGTCCGCGAACTCCTCGCCGAACTGGGCTTCCGCACCATCGCCGAGGCGGTCGGCCACGCCGAGCTGATCGACACCGGCGCCGCGGTGCAGCACTGGAAGGCCCAGGGCCTCGACCTCGCGCCGCTGCTGTTCGTGCCCGACCTGCCGGAGGGCGCCGCCCGCCACCAGGTCGTCGCCCAGGACCACGGCCTGGAGAAGGCGCTCGACAACCAGCTGATCAAGCTGGCCGCCGACGCCCTCGACAACGGTGCCCCGGTCCGCGCCCGGATCGCCATCCGCAACATCAACCGCACCGTCGGCACCATGCTCGGCCACCAGGTCACCCGGCGGTACGGCGGCGCGGGCCTGCCCGACGACACCATCGACATCACCTTCACCGGCTCGGCCGGCCAGTCCTTCGGCGCCTTCGTGCCCAAGGGCGTGACGCTGCGCCTGGAGGGCGACGCCAACGACTACGTCGGCAAGGGCCTGTCCGGCGGCCGGCTGGTGGTGCGCCCGGACCGCGGCGCGACCCACCTGGCGGAGTACTCCACCATCGCCGGCAACACCCTCGCCTACGGCGCCACCGGCGGCGAGCTGTTCCTGCGCGGCCGGGTCGGCGAACGCTTCTGCGTGCGCAACTCCGGGGCCACGGTGGTCGCCGAGGGCGTCGGCGACCACGGCTGCGAGTACATGACCGGCGGCCGCGCGGTGGTGCTCGGCGAGACCGGCCGCAACTTCGCCGCCGGCATGTCCGGCGGCATCGCGTACGTCCTCGACCTGGACCCGGGCCACGTCAACACCGGCCTGGTGGAGATCGAACCGCTCGACGCGGACGACATCGGCTGGCTGCACGACGTGGTGCGCCGCCACCAGGAGGAGACCGGGTCCACGGTGGCGACCGCTCTGCTCGCCGACTGGGGGACGACCTTGACCCGCTTCGGCAAGATCATGCCGAGGGACTACAAGGCGGTGCTCGCCGCCAAGGTCGCCGCCGAGCAAGCCGGGCTCACCGAGTCGGAGACGACGGCCAAGATGATGGAGGCGGCACATGGCTGACCCGAAGGGCTTTCTGACCACCGGGCGCGAGATCGCCACCTCCCGCCCGGTCCACGAACGCGTCAAGGACTGGAACGAGGTCTACGTCCCCGGCTCCCTGCTGCCCATCATCACCAAGCAGGCCGGCCGCTGCATGGACTGCGGCATCCCGTTCTGCCACAACGGCTGTCCGCTGGGCAACCTCATCCCCGAGTGGAACGACTACGCCTACCGCGAGGACTGGAAGGGCGCCGCCCACCGCCTGCACGCGACCAACAACTTCCCGGAGTTCACCGGCCGCCTGTGCCCGGCACCCTGCGAGGCGGCCTGCGTGCTCGGCATCAACCAGACGCCGGTGACCATCAAGAACGTCGAGGTCACCATCGTCGACAAGGCGTGGGACCAGGGCAACGTCACCCCGCAGCCGCCCGAGCGGCTGTCCGGCAAGACCGTCGCCGTCATCGGCTCCGGCCCCTCCGGCCTGGCCGCCGCCCAGCAGCTGACCCGGGCCGGCCACACCGTCGCGGTCTACGAGCGCGCCGACCGGATCGGCGGCCTGCTGCGGTACGGCATCCCCGAGTTCAAGATGGAGAAGCGGCACATCAACCGCCGCATCGAGCAGATGCGCGCGGAGGGCACCAAGTTCCGCACCGGCGTGGAGATCGGCCGCGACCTCGACGCCGCCGGGCTGCGCCGCCGCTACGACGCGGTGGTCATCGCGGCCGGCGCCACCACCGCCCGCGACCTGCCGGTCCCCGGCCGGGAGCTGAACGGCGTCCACCAGGCCATGGAGTACCTGCCGCTGTCGAACAAGGTCCAGGAGGGCGACTACGTCACCTCCCCGATCTCGGCCGAGGGCAAGCACGTCGTGGTCATCGGCGGCGGCGACACCGGCGCGGACTGCGTCGGCACCGCCCACCGGCAGGGCGCGGCCTCCGTCACCCAGCTGGAGATCATGCCGCGCCCGGCCGAGCAGCGGCAGGACCACCAGCCGTGGCCGACCTTCCCGATGACCTACAAGGTCACCTCCGCCCACGAGGAGGGCGGCGAACGGGTCTACGCCGTCAACACGGTCAGGTTCACCGGCGACGAGGACGGCAACGTCCAGGAGCTGCACCTGGTCGAGGTCGCCTTCAAGGACGGCAGGTTCGAGCCGCAGGAGGGCACCGAGCGGGTCATCCCGGCCCAGCTGGTCACCCTCGCCATGGGCTTCACCGGCACCGACCAGGACAACGGCCTGGTCGCCCAGCTCGGCCTGGCCCTCGACCCGCGCGGCAACGTGGCCCGCGACGAGGACTTCGCCACCAACGTCCCCGGGGTCTTCGTCGCCGGTGACGCCGGCCGCGGCCAGTCGCTCATCGTGTGGGCCATCGCCGAGGGCCGGTCCGCGGCCCGCGCGGTCGACCACTACCTGACCGGCACCAGCAGCCTGCACGCCCCGATCCGCCCCACGGACCGCGCCCTCGTGGTCTGACCCGGACGCCCGGCACCCGCCGCCACCGCGGCGCGACCGGGCCCGGCCCCCCAAACGGTCCGTACAACGGCGTACGGAACCGGACGCGGCGCCCGCCCCCACCCGACCGGGGGCGGGCGCCGCACGGCGTCCGGCGTACCCTGCGGACATGTCCGACGACCAGCGCCTGACCGTCACCGACCGCACCCGGCACCGCCGGCTGCGCGAGCAGGGCAGCACCGCCCGCGCCGACCTCGACGCCGTCCTGCGCGCCGGCTTCGTCTGCCACCTCGGCGTCGTCACCGACGGGGTGCCGATGGTCGTGCCCACCGTCTACGGCACCGACGGCGACACCCTCTACCTGCACGGTTCGGTGGCCAGCCGCAGCCTGCGCGCCGACCCGGCGGCCGTGGTGTGCGTCACCGTCACGCACGTCGACGGTCTGGTGCTGTCCCGCTCGCTGTTCGAGCACGGCGTCAACTACCGCAGCGCCCTGGTCTACGGCGTCCCGCGCCGCGTCACCGCCGGCGACGACGCTGCCGAACTCCTGCACGGGCTGCGGGTGCTGAGCGAGCAGAGCGCCCCCGGCCAGTGGGACTACGCCCGCCGCCCCAACGCCAAGGAGCTGGCCGCCACCACCCTGCTGGCGCTGCCGCTCACCGAGGCCTCCGTCAAGATCCGCACCGGCCCGCCCGAGGACGCCGACAGCCCGGACGGCGCGCTCGGCCTGTGGGCCGGCGTCCTGCCGCTCACCACCGTCTGGGGCGCCCCCGAACCCGACCCCGCCCTGCCGCCCGGCCACCCCGTCCCCGCCCACATCGCCGCCCGCGAGGCGACGGGCCTGTCCTGACGGGGCGGTGGTCTGTCCTGGCGGTGCCGGGGCTGGCGGTGCCGTCCGTCCAACGGTGCCGGGCGCTCGGACCGCGGCCGTGACCCCGGACGGGACCGTGGCCACCCCGTCCACGCCCGCCGTCACGTGTCGCAGTCCCACTCGGCGCGGCACAGTACGCACCGGGCGCGCAGCCGGCCGCGTACCGGCACCCGCAGCCGCTGATGGCAGGTCGGGCAGGGGAACGACACCCGCAGCGGATCGCCGCCCTCGAACACCACGCCGTCCGCCTCCGCGGCCCGCGCCGGCAGCCGGCCGTGCCGCCGCCACGCCTCCACCGCCCGGCGGCGCCGCGCCGCGTAGGCCCGGCGCGCCGCCCAGCCCGCCCCGGCCAGCGGCGGACACCGGCTCTCCGCGCGCGCCACCTCGGCGCCGGCCCGGTACGCGTCCCTGGCCTGCGCGCTGGACAGCCACGGCTCGATGTCCTCGTGGAAGACCCGGGCCCGTACCGCCAGCACGTAGCCGAACTCCTCCGGGGTCAGGTAGCCGAGCTTGGAGGCCGTGCGCACCAGCCGGTCGCCGCGGATGACGCTCTCCTGCCGGAACGCGTCCAGCAGCAGCCAGCCGGCGCCGAGGAAGACCGACGCCGTGTCGGTGAGGATCTCGTTGTCCCGCGTCCCCGGCCACCACAGGTCCAGCCGGTGCAGGTAGACGTGGGTGACCTCGTGCGCCAGGCACGCGCCGATGTCGCGGCGGTCGGTGGTGAACCGTGAGTTCAGCTCCACGAAGTACTCGGGACCGGCCGCCAGTTCCACCCGCCCGGCGTGCACCATGTCGCGGAACGACACCACGATCCTGGCCCGCGGCAGCCGCAGGTGCCGCACCATGACCCGCGCGACGTCCTGCGTCCCCAGGTGCAGATCCGTCCCCGCCCCGATCGCCACCTGCCCCGGCAGCACACTCGCCGCGAACGTGCTGATCGTGTCGTACGACAGGCGTTTGTACAGCGCGGTCAGCGCCGTACGGACCGTCGCCAGGTGCGGGAACCCGCGCTCGACCTCGCCGACCCCCGGCGCCGCACCGTCGTCCGCCATCGCCGCCTCCCGCCCGCAGGGAACCCCGCTACGAGACTACGGTCCCGCGGTGCGCCAGGAGTGCGATTCGCCCCCGGCGCGCGCCCCGCCGACGCGTTCCCGGTGACCCGCTGGCCCGGCCGGACCGCCCTGCGGCAGCATGAGCACCATGCCGCCTTTGACCCGCACCGAGGCCGAGACCCGCGCCCGGCTGCTCACCGTCCACCGATACGCCGTCGACCTCGACCTGACCCGGGGCGACGAGGCGTTCGGCTCCGTCACCCGGATCAGCTTCTCCGCCGAACCCGGCACCGACAGCTTCGTCCAGGTCAAACCCACCACGCTGCGCCGCGCCGTCCTCAACGGCCGCGACCTCGACCCCGCCGCCCTCGACGGCAACGTTCTGCCGCTGACCGGCCTCGCCGCCGACAACGAGCTGCTCGTCGAGGCCGACATGGCCTTCTCCCGCACCGGCGAGGGACTGCACCGCTTCACCGACCCCGCCGACGGCGAGACCTACGTCTACTCCCAGGGCTTCCTGGAGGACGCCCAGCGGGTCTACGCCTGCTTCGACCAGCCCGACCTGAAGGCCGTCTTCGACCTGGCCGTCACCGCGCCGCCCGCCTGGACCGTGCTGGGCAACGCGGTGCCCACCCGCACCGGCCGCGACGGCGACGGCCGCTGGACCTTCGCCACCACCCCGCCCATCAGCACCTACCTGTTCGCGGTCGCCGCCGGCCCGTACCACTCGGTGCGCACCGAACACGCCGGGCTGCCCTTCGGCCTGCACTGCCGCCGCTCGCTCGCCGCCCACCTCGACGCCGACGCCGACGAGCTGTTCGACATCTCCCGCCGCTGCTTCGACCACTACGCCGACATCTTCGACGAGCCCTACCCGTTCGACTCCTACGACCAGGCGTTCGTCCCGGAGTTCAACGCCGGCGCCATGGAGAACCCGGGCCTGGTCACCTTCCGCGACGAGTTCGTCTTCCGTTCCGCCGTCACCGGCACCGAACGCCAGACCCGCGCCATGGTCATCGCCCACGAGATGGCCCACATGTGGTTCGGCGACCTGGTCACCCTGCGCTGGTGGGACGACATCTGGCTCAACGAGTCGTTCGCCGAGTACATGGGCTACCAGGTGCTGTCGGAGCTGACCCGCGACGCCACCACCGGCTGGCAGGCCGCCGGCCCCTGGACCTCGTTCGCCGTGGTCCGCAAGAGCTGGGGCTACGACGCCGACCAGCGCCCCAGCACCCACCCCGTCGCCCCGTCCGCCGACGGCGTCGCCGACACCTCCGGCGCCCTGAGCAACTTCGACGGCATCTCCTACGCCAAGGGCGCCTCCGCCATCCGCCAACTCGTCGCCTGGCTCGGCGAGAAGACGTTCCTGGCCGGAGTCAACGACCACATCACCCGCCACCGGTTCGGCAACGCCACCCTCGCCGACTTCACCGACTCGCTGGCCCGCGCCGCCACCGACCGCGACGTGCGCGGCTGGGCCGACGCCTGGCTGCGCACCACCGGCCCCGACACCCTGACCGTCCGCACCGGCCCGGAGACCGACGGCGGCTACGACGTCACCGTGGAGCGCGACGGCAGCCGCCCGCACCTGCTGGTCATCGGCTGCTACGACACCGACCCCGACCGCCCCGGCACCCTGGTCCCCGGCGCCCCGGTGCCGCTGAACGTCCCCGGCGACGCCACCGCCACCCTCACCGCTCCGCGGGCCGCGCTGCTGCTGCCCAACGACGGCGACCTGACCTACGCCAAGGTCCGGCTCGACCCGCACTCCTGGCGGACCGTCACCACCTCGCTGTCCGGCGTCCCCGACGCGCTCTCGCGCGCCGTGCTGTGGAACACCGCCCGCGACATGGTCCGCGACGGCGACCTGCCGCCCGCCGACCACATCGCCCTGGTCGCCCGCCACCTGCCCGCCGAGTCCGACCCCTCGGTCATCCACGGCGTGCTCACCTTCGCCCGCACCACCGTCGCCGGCTGCTACCTCGACCCGGCCGGCCAGCAGGACGCCCTCGCCGCCCTGTCGGCCACCGCCCGCGCCCTGCTGGACCGCCCCGACGCCGACGACGACGTGCGGCTGGCCGGCCTGCGCGCGCTCATCGACTGCGCCCCGCCCGGCCCGGCCGCCCGCGAACTCGCCGACTGGCTGGAGACCGGCACCCTGCCCGGCGGCGCCCCCGCCGACCCTGAACTGCGCTGGCGCATCCTGGGCCGGCTCGCCGTCCTCGGCGCGGTGGACGAGGCCGCCGTCGCCGCCGAACTCGCCCGCGACCCCAGCTCCACCGGCCACGAGTCCGCCGCCCACTGCCGCGCCGCGCTGCCCACCGAACCGGCCAAGCGGGCCGCCTGGCGGGCGCTGTTCGACGACGACGCACTCACCAACAACCTCGCCATCCAGACCGCGTCCGGCTTCTGGCAGCCCGAACAGCTCGACCTGCTCGCCGGCTACGCCGTCCCGTGGTTCGACGCCGCCGCCGCGACCGCCGCCCGCCGCGGCCCGGCCATCGCCCAGGCCCTGGTCCGGTTCGGCTTCCCCGACCACCACCCCACCCCCGAGGTGCTGGCCGCCGGCGAGGCGTGCCTGGCCCGCGCCGACCTGCTGCCCGCCTTCCGCCGCCAGCTCGTCGACAAGCTCGACGACCTGCACCGCGCCGCCCGGGTCCGGCGGACCGGCTGACCCACCGCCCCTTCGGGGCGATACCCCCTCCGGGTCCGGCTCGTTGAGCCTGCGGACGCACGCGTGACGTGCCCCGCACTCACCGAGCCGGACCCGGAAGGAAACGCCGCCGATGCCCGCCCCGCCCGACATCCCGCTGCCCGACGGCTGCGCGCTGGCCGGTGGCGCCGCCGGGCCCGAAGCCCTGCGGCCCCTGCTCGACATCGTCCTGACCGCGCTCGCCGACGGGGCCGCCGACCGGGAGGGTCCGCTGCCGCCCGGCGGCCCGGCCCCCGTCGCCCGCCGGCTGCGTTCCGCGGTCCCGCCCGGCCTGCCCGCCGCCGGCACCGGAGCCGGCGAGGCCCTGCGCACCCTGGTGCGGGCCCTCGCCGCCGGCGCCGCCGACCCCGCCGATCCGCAGTGCGTCGCCCACCTGCACTGCCCGCCGCTGGCCGTGGCCGCCGCCGCCGACCTCGCGGTCAGCGTCCTCAACCAGTCCCTCGACTCCTGGGAGCAGGCCCCCGCGGCCGCCACCTTGGAGACCGACACCGCCGCCGGGCTCGCCGCCCTGGTCTACCCCGACCTGCCGCAGCCCGACGCCCTGCTCACCACCGGCGGCACCGAGTCCAACCAGCTCGCCCTGCTGCTCGCCCGCGAACGCGCCCGCGCGGCCGGCGCCCGCGGCGTCCAGGTGGTCCGCGGCCAGGCCGGCCACCACAGCGTCCAGCGCGCCGCCTGGCTGCTCGGCCTGCCCGCGCCCATCACGCTGGCCACCCCCGCCGGAGTGCTGGACCCGGTCGACGTCCACAGCGCCCTCGGCGCGCTGCGCGGCACCCCGGCCCTGCTCGCCGTCACCGCGGGCACCACCGACACCGGCGCCGTCGACCCGCTGCCCGCCCTCGCCGAGGCCGCCGCCGCCCACGGCGCCGAACTGCACGTCGACGCCGCCTACGGCGGCCCCCTGCTGTTCAGCGCCCGCCACCGCGCCCTGCTCGACGGCCTGCAGTCCGCCGCCTCGGTCACCGTCGACCTGCACAAACTCGGCTGGCAGCCGGTCGCCGCCGGGCTGCTCGCCGTCCCCGACGCCACCGCGCTGCGCCCGCTGCACCACCGCGCCGACTACCTCAACGCCGCCGACGACACCGAAGCCGGCCTGCCCGACCTGCTCGGCCGCTCGCTGCGCACCACCCGCCGCCCCGACGTCCTCAAGATCGCCGTCACCCTGCGCGCGCTCGGCCGCGACGGCCTGGGCGCCCTCGTCGACCGGGTCTGCGACCAGGCCCGCCGCCTCGCCGACCGGGTCGACCGGCACCCCGGCCTCACCCTGCACGCACCCCCGGCCATCAGCACCGTCCTGTTCCGCCCGCACGACGCCGACGACGCGCGGGTCGCCGCGATCCGCCGCGCCCTGCTGACCGCCGGCACCGCCGTCCTGGGCCGCTCCCACGCCGACGGCCGGCTCTGGCTCAAGGCCACCCTGCTCAACCCGCACACCCCCGACGCGGCGCTCGACGCCCTGCTCGACCACGTCACCCGCGCCGCGCGCGCCACCCCGGAAGGACCCGACCGATGACGGCCACCACCCCCCCTGCCCCGGGCTCCGACGAGCCGCTCGACCTGGCCGGCGCCGGCGTCGGCCCGTTCAACCTCAGCCTCGCCGCCCTCGCCGCCCCGGTCCCCGGGCTGCGTACCGCCTTCTACGACCAGGCCGCCGCCTTCCGCTGGCACCCGGGCATCCTCATCGACGGCGCCACCCTCCAGGTGCCGTTCCTCGCCGACCTGGTCACCCTGGTCGACCCCACCAGCCCCTGGTCGTTCCTCGCCTACCTGCGCGACCGCGAGCGGCTCTTCCCGTTCTACCTGTCCGAACGCTTCCACCCGACCCGCGCCGAGTACGACGCCTACTGCCGCTGGGTCGCCGACTCGCTGCCCAACTGCCACTTCGGCCACCGCGTCGACGCCGTCGGCTGGGACCAGGAGGCGGAACTGTTCGAGATCGACCACACCCGGCTGACCCCCGACGGTGAACCGGCCGCCACCGGCCGCACCCGGGCCCGCAACGTCGTGCTCGGCATCGGCAGCGTGCCGCACGTCCCCGGCCCGCTGCGCCCACTGGCCGACTCACCCGCCGTACCGGTGCACCACTCCGCCGACTACCTGCCGCACCGGGAACGGTTCCTCACCGCCGACCACGTCACCGTCGTCGGCGCCGGGCAGTCCGGCGCCGAGGTCTTCCTCGACCTGCTGCGGCACCGCCCGGCCGGGCTCGGCGGCCTGACCTGGATCGCCCGCACCGACGCCATCGCGCCCATGGAGTACAGCAAGCTCGGCCTGGAGCACTTCACCCCCGACTACACCCGCTACTACCACCAGCTCCCGGAAAGCGTCCGCGACCGCCTGTTCCCCCAGCAGTGGCAACTGCACAAGGCCATCGACCAGCACACCATCGGCGCCATCCACGACGCCCTCTACCAGCGCACCCTCACCCCGCACCACACCGAACCGCACTGGCCCGACATCACCATCACCCCCGGCACCACCGTGCGCACCGGCGGCCGTATCGGCAACGACGAACTGGAACTGCACCTCGAACACCACCAGCAGGGCACCAGCAGCCGGCTGCGCACCCACGCCGTCGTCCTCGCCACCGGCTACCGCGGCCGCCCGCTGGAACCGCTGCTCGCCCCGCTGGAGCCCTACCTGCGCCGCGACTCGGCCGGCCGCCCCCGGATCGACGCCCAGCACCGGGTGATCACCGACCCGCGGATCTCGGGCGGCATCTACCTGCAGAACGCCGAACACCACAGCCACGGCGTCGGCACCCCCGACCTGGGCCTGGGCGCCTGGCGGTCCGCCGTCATCCTCAACTCCGCGTACCGTCCGGACACCTACCGGCTGCCGCGCCGCACCGCCTTCACCACCTTCGGCCTCGACCCCGCCCGGCACCCCGGCCTGCCGGTCCAGAGCCACGGCGCGACCGCCCCCGCCCGGCCGACTGCACGCCCCGGTGCCAACCAGGCGGCGACAGCGGGCACCTGACCCCTCCCGACGCCCCGGCCCCGCGCGGCCACCCGCAGGCCCACCTCGCCGTGCGCGGCGAGGCCACCGCGGAGGCCGAACCGGAACTCGCCCGCATCGGCATCACGTCACCGCCCGCGCCACTGATCGCTCCAGCCGCCCTCGACGACCTCGCCCGCCGCAACACCGCGCCATCGAGCCGGTCAACGGCTCCGGCGAGGCCGTCGACAAGCTCGACACCAGCGCCCTGGTCATCACCCCTGACCTCGGCAGGGGCTGCGGCGAACGCGTACCCGCCCACCACCGCCGGGTGGGCCGTCAGGCGACCCGTGACGACGCGCTTTCACCTTCACCGCGCTCGGCGACCTGGCCACCTGGCTCACCGCGCTGGACCTCCCCCGGGTCGACAGGCCGGAAGGTGCGGTTCAAGGACTGGAGGAGGCGGGGGCCGCGCTGGACCTCACCCGGGTCAAGGGGCCCTGCTGGTCGTTGTGGCCGGAATCCGCCGCCTGCCGCACGGCCCGCACCCCCTGGTCGGCGAGCTCCAGCAGGGCGACGACCTGGGAGCCGAGCACTTCGGCGTAATCGCGCGCGCCGCACGGCGTCGCGGTCCACCCGGGACTCGCCCCCCGCCCCTGGCCGGTCGGCCGGGCCGGGCGCCCCATCCCCGCCACGCCCGACGCCCCGGCCCCGGAACCCGAGACGGTCCCCGACCTCGAACCGGCGCGGCGGACCGTCCGGGCCTTTGCCGCCGCCCACTTCACGATCATGCCGCCCGACCTCGGCTGACGCCCGTGAATGTCAACAACCCTTGACGAGAGGGGAGTTGGCGCGTGGCCTGTCCCAGGTTCCCTACTGCCGGGTAAGTCGTATGGTCGTATTATGCGCCGAGCAAAGATCGTCTGCACCCTGGGCCCCGCCACCGACGGCTACGACCGGATCAAAGCCCTGGTGGACGCCGGAATGGACGTGGCCCGCCTCAACCTGAGCCACGGCAGCCACACCGAGCACGAGGACCGCCTGCGGCACGTACGCAAGGCGGCGGACGAGGCCGGGCGCGGCGTCGGCGTGCTGGCCGACCTTCAAGGCCCGAAGATACGACTCGGCAGCTTCCGCGAGGGCCCGGTACTCCTTGAACGCGGCGACACCTTCACCATTACCACCGAGGACGTCGAGGGCGACCTGCACCACTGCGGCACCACCTACCCGGGGCTGGCCGCCGACGTCAGCCCGGGGGAGCGCGTCCTGGTCGACGACGGCCGGGTCGTGCTGGAGGTCACCGGCATCGACGGCCCCCGGGTGCGCACCCTGGTCATCGAGGGCGGCCTGGTCTCCGACCACAAGGGCATCAACCTCCCCGGCGCCGCCGTCAACGTTCCGGCACTGAGCGACAAGGACACCGCCGACCTGCGCTGGGCGCTGCGGGCCGGGGCCGACCTGATCGCGCTGTCGTTCGTGCGCAGCGGCCGGGACGCCGACGCGGTGCGGCGGATCATGGCCGAGGAGGGGCGCGAGATCCCGGTCATCGCCAAGATCGAGAAGCCGCAGGCGGTCGAGCGGCTGGAGGAGATCGTCGCCGCCTTCGACGGGTTGATGATCGCCCGCGGCGACCTCGGCGTCGAGATGCCGCTCGAACAGGTCCCGGTGGTGCAGAAACGCGCCATCACCCTGGCCCGGCGCAACGCCAAGCCGGTCATCGTGGCCACCCAGATGCTCGACTCGATGATCGACGCCTCCCGCCCGACCCGCGCCGAAGCCTCCGACGTGGCCAACGCCGTCATGGACGGCACCGACGCGGTCATGCTCTCCGGCGAGACCAGCGTGGGCAAGTACCCCGACCACACCGTGCGCACCATGGCCCGGATCGTCATGGCCGCCGAGACCGACATGCTGGCCGCCGGTCTGCCCGCGCTGTCGGAGGGCACCGAGCCGCGCACCCAGGGCGGATCCGTGGCCCGGGTCGCCGCCGAGATGGGCGACTTCCTCGGCGCGCGCTTCCTGGTGGCGTTCACCCAGAGCGGCGACACCGCCCGCCGGTTGTCGCGCTACCGGTCGCCGATCCCGGTCATGGCGCTCACTCCGGAGGAGTCCACCCGCTGCCGGCTCACCCTGTCCTGGGGCGTCGAACCGGTGCTCGCGCCGGTCGCCCGCACCACCGACGACCTGGTCGCACTGGTCGACCGCCACCTGCTCAGCCTCGGCCACTGCCAGCGCGGCGACGTCGTCGTCATCACGGCCGGCTCCCCGCCCGGCGTCCCCGGTACCACGAACATGGTCCGGGTCCACCACGTCGGCGAACACGACCTGAGCTGAGCCCCGGCTCCCGCCGCGCGCCACCGTTCTCGCACCGGGGCAACTGGCTTCAGGCCGGCGGTTGATGGCCTTCGGGTGGGTGTCGGGGGTGGTCGTACGGCGCCCTGCCGAACCGGTGTCGTGGACCGTTTCCGCCGTTTCCGCCGTTCCCCGTGGCTCCGGCACTCCGTCCGTCGGGATGGGGGAGGTACGGCTTCCGCTTCGGGCTTCGCCGGATGATGGTTGTTCGGCTCCGGGGTGGGTGACTTTGCTGGGGGTGGGCTTGCGGCGGGCGGTTTTGCGGGGGGTGGCCTTGCTGGGGTCGACCTTGCGGCTGGCGGTTTTGGGGCGGTCGGGTTTGCGAGGGTTGGTCTTGCGGCGGGTGGGCTTGCGGTCGTCGGCGTCGTCGGCGCTGCCCGCTGCGGGCTTGATGGGGGTGCCGTCTGCGGTGGGGGCGCGGTCGGCGGCAGCGGTGCCGGCGTTGGCATGGCCGGCCCTGATTGCTTCGCCATCGCCATCGGCAGCGACAGCGGTGCTGGCATCGGCACCTTCAGCGGCAGCGGTGCTAGCACAGGCGTTGGCATGGTTGGCCCTGGGTGTTGCGCCCTTGGCGCCGGCGCCGGTGGTGACGGTGACGGCGGTACCTTCGGCGCTGGCCGCTTCGCGCCCGGCGGCGGTAGCGGCAACCACTCTGTTCGCGGTACTGGCACCGGCACCGGCTTCGGCGGCTCCGGCCCCGGCCCCGTCAGCTCCGGCCCCGGCCGCGTCAGCCATGGCTCCGTCAGCCTCGGCCCCGGCTTCGTCCGCCCTGCCCGCTCTCCCTTCGACAGCAACCAGGAACGCGGCGACGGCCCGTCGGACGGCTCGTCGCCCCCACCTCTCGTCTGCCATGGGGTCGGTGCTCGCCGGGGGAATCCGCGTACGGCGTGGCACATGTCCGGTGTCCGGTTCAGCCGATTCGACGAGTGTCCAACGTGCGGCAGCGGACGCGTAATCGGCTCGCGCTGCGGTTGCGGAAGCCCGATGTCGAGCCACGCTGGCCGCTCCCGCGCCGCGTGCTTCCTCGATTACCGCGCGGGCCGCCGCGAGGGCGCGCCGGACGGTACTGATCATCTGCGTGAAGTAGTTCATGTACAGAGCGTGACTGAATTCTCACTCCGTGCCTATCGAACAGGGACGAAATAGCTCGAACGAGTGATCGACGACCCCGAGAGGCATGGTCGGCCCCACGGCGGGGAGGCCGGGAGCGCCGACGACAGGCCGAGAGGGGCGAGAGCCTTGACCCCGTGACGAGGAGGCAGGGGGCCGTCGACTCCATCGGTGGCAAGGCCAAAAGCGTCGAACCGGCGACGGGAAGGCGGAGCCGTTCGCCCCATAAGGGGGGAAGGTTGGAGGGACAGAAGGTCCCGCGGCAGAAGATCGAAAGGCCAGAGGGCCAGAGGGCCAGAAGGCCAGAAGGCAGCAAGTCAGGAGAGAGCAGGGGCGGAGACAACGGCCAGAAGATGGAGACGACGGCCAGCAGCCCAGCAGTGCGGGGCAGAAGTAAGCGGAAGCAAGGAGAGGGCGGCCGGAGTCGCCCAGGAGTAAGGAGAGAAGGCCGGGGGAGCGAGGCGGGAAGGCCCGGAAGCTGAGCGCTACCCAGTGGTGGGAAGGTACGGGCGAGAAGCCGGAGGCCGAGTGCGACGCGACCCGGCGGCGGGAAGGCGCGGGTGCGGGAAACGGGAAGCAGGAAACGAAAAAGGGGCCCGGCGGATTCGCGGGGCCCGTGAAGCGTGCTGAGGTGCCGGGTGCGGGACTCGAACCCGCAAGCCCTTTCGGGCAGATGTGTTTGAGACATCCGTGTATGCCATTCCACCAACCCGGCGGGGAACGCAAGCGTCAGCGTACAGCCTGTGAGGCTCACTGGTCACCCAGGTAGGCTCAAGGGCAGCACCCACCCCGAAGCGAGGAGCCCAGTGAGCGCCGCTGACGCCCCTGATGAGAAGAGCACGGTGGACGACGTGACCGCCACAAGCACCGTGGGCGGAGATCACGTACCGCCGCACACCACGCGTGTGGTGATCGCGGAGGACGAGGCGCTGATCCGGCTCGACCTCAAGGAAATGCTGGAAGAGGAGGGCTACCACGTCGTCGGCGAGGCCGGTGACGGGCAGCGCGCCGTCGAGTTGGCCCAGGAGCACCACCCCGATCTGGTGATCCTGGACGTGAAGATGCCTGTGCTGGACGGTATCTCCGCGGCCGAGCGGATCGCCAAGGAGCGGATCGCCCCGGTGCTGATGCTCACCGCGTTCTCCCAGCGCGAACTGGTGGACCGGGCCCGGGATGCCGGGGCCATGGCCTACCTGGTCAAGCCGTTCAGCAAGAGCGATCTGGTGCCGGCCATCGAGATGGCCGTCTCGCGGTTCACCGAGCTGCGCGCGCTGGAGACGGAGATCGCCGACCTGTCGCTGCGGCTGGAGACCCGCAAGCTGGTCGACCGGGCCAAGAGCGCTCTGCAGACCAAGTACGGACTCAGTGAGCCGGCCGCGTTCCGCTGGATCCAGAAGACCTCGATGGACCGGCGGATGTCCATGCAGCAGGTCGCCCAGGCCGTCATCGACGAGGTCGGTGGTTCCGGCAGTTGACCGGCGCGGATTGGATGATCGTACGGATCGGATGATCGTAGGGAAGACAAGCGGAATGGGCCGGGCGTACCAGCGCCCGGCCCGTTCCGTCGTCTTCCGCTTGCCGCGGCCGACCTTGCGGCTCCGGAAGCCCGTCAGGCCGTCGAGCCATCGGGCCGGAAGCCTGGAAGCCCGTATGCCGACCGGACCGTATTCCGACCGGACTGTAGGCCCGTCGGACCGTAAGCCGGTCGGACCGAAGCCCCGTCGGACCGTATGACCGTCAGGCCGTCTGCCCGTTGGGTGAGGACGGCCGGAGCATGCAGGTCAGGCGGGCGGAGCAGATCCGGCGGTCCTGGTCGTCGGAGATGACGACCTCGTAGGTGGCGCTGGAACGGCCGCGGTGCACCGGGGTGGCGACGCCGGTGACCACGCCGGAGCGCAGGCCGCGGTGGTGGGTGCAGTTGAGGTCGACGCCGACGGCGAGCTTGTGCGGTCCGCCGTGCAGCATGGCGCCGACCGAGCCGAGGGTCTCGGCGAGCACCGCGGAGGCGCCGCCGTGCAGCAGGCCGTACGGCTGGGTGTTGCCCTCCACCGGCATGGTGCCCACGACGCGCTCGGCGGAGGCCTCGACGACCTCGATGCCCATGCGGGTGCCGAGGTGTCCGGCGGAGAACAGCGCGGGAAGATCGATTCCGAGACCCGCGTACTCCTCGATGACCTCCGGCGGGAACGTCACTGCGGCCTGCTCGCCCATGCTGTCGTGCTCCGATCGTGGATCGCCCGCCCCCTCGGCCGGGAACTGGCACCGTCCTATCAGGACTTCGCACCGGCGGGACGGCGGTTACCGGGTGTCGTTCGTCACGGACGCCGCGTGGCCGGGGCGCCGGGTACCGCGGTGGGTTCCAGGCGGATGACGACGGATTTCGAGGCCGGGGTGTTGCTGGTGTCGGCGGTGTGGTCGAGCGGCACCAGAACATTGGTCTCCGGGTAGTACGCCGCCGCACAGCCCCGTGCCGTCGGATAGTGCACGACGCGGAACCCCTCGGCGCGGCGTTCTGCGCCGTCCGTCCACTCGGCGACCAGGTCGGCGTACGTACCGTCGGCGAACCCCAGGTCGCGGCCGTCGTCGGGGTGGATCAGCACGACGCGTCGCCCGTCCTTGATGCCGCGGTAGCGGTCGTCGAGGCCGTAGATCGTGGTGTTGTACTGGTCGTGCGAGCGCAACGTCTGCAACAGCAGCCGGCCCTGCGGTACCCGGGGGTACTCGATGGGGGCGGCGGTGAAGTTCGCCTTGCCGGTGGCGGTGGGGAAGGTGCGGCTGTCGCGCGGGCCGTGCGGCAGGGTGAAGCCGCCGGGGGCCCGCACCTTGGTGTTGAAGTCCTCGAAGCCGGGGACCACGCGGGAGACCGCGTCGCGTACCCGGTCGTAGTCGGCCGCCATCGCCTCCCACGGCACGACGCTGTCCGGGCCGAGGACCGCCCGGGCCAGCCGGCACACGATGGCCGGCTCCGACAGCAGGTGCGGGCTGGACAGCGCCAGGCTGCCGCGTGAGGCGTGCACCATGCCCATCGAGTCCTCGACGGTGACGAACTGCGCGCCGCCCGCCTGGACGTCCTTCTCGGTGCGCCCCAGCGTCGGCAGGATGAGGGCGCGGGCGCCGGTGACGACGTGCGAGCGGTTGAGCTTGGTCGAGACGTGCACGGTCAGCCGGGCGCGCCGCATCGCCGCCTCGGTGACCAGCGTGTCGGGGGAGGCGGCCACGAAGTTGCCGCCCATGGCGAGGAAGACCTTGGCGTCGCCGTCGCGCAGCGCGCGGATGGCCCGCACCACGTCGTAACCGTGCTCGCGCGGCGGGGCGAAGCCGAACTCCCGCTCCAGGGCGTCGAGGAAGGCGGGCGCCGGACGTTCGAAGATGCCCATGGTGCGGTCGCCCTGCACGTTGCTGTGGCCGCGTACCGGGCAGACGCCGGCGCCGGGCCGGCCCACGTTTCCGCGCAGCAGCAGGAAGTTGACGACCTCGCGGATGGTGGGAACCGCGTGCTTGTGCTGGGTCAGGCCCATCGCCCAGCACACGACGACGCTCCGGGCCTCCAGGACCATGCGCAGCAGCTCGTCCACGCTCTCGTCCGGCAGGCCGGTCGCGGTGCGGGTCTCCTCCCGGTCCACCGCCCGGGCGGCCGCCGCGAACTCCTCGTATCCGTGCGTATACCGGTCGATGAAGTCGCGATCGAGCACAGTACCCGGCGCGCTGTCGTCCGCCTCGATCAGCAGGGCGTTCAGCGCACGGAACAGCGCCTGGTCGCCGCCCAGCCGGATGTGCAGGAACAGGTCGGACAACGCGGTGCCGCCGGCCGCCAGTCCCTTGGCGTTCTGCGGGTTCTTGAACCGTTCGAGTCCTGCTTCGGGCAGCGGGTTGACGGTGACGATCCGTGCGCCGGATTCCTTCGCCTTCTCCAGCGCCGACAGCATCCGGGGGTGATTGGTGCCGGGATTCTGCCCCGCGACGATGATCAGATCGGCCTGGTAGAGGTCCTCCAACAGCACGCTGCCCTTGCCGACGCCCAGCGTCTCGGTCAGCGCCGAACCCGACGACTCGTGGCACATGTTCGAGCAGTCCGGCAGGTTGTTGGTGCCGAATTCGCGGGCGAACAGCTGGTAGAGGAAGGCTGCCTCGTTGCTGGTGCGGCCCGAGGTGTAGAAGACCGCTTCGTCGGGGCCGTCCAGCGCGCGCAGTTCGTCGGCGATGATCTCGAACGCCCGGTCCCACGGCACCGGCTGGTAGGAGTCCGCGCCCTGCGGCAGATACATCGGCTCGGTCAGCCGTCCCTGCTGCCCCAGCCAGTAGCCGCTGCGCCGTGCCAGGTCGGCGACCGGGTGCCGGGCGAAGAACTCGGGCGTCACCCGGCGCAGCGTCGCCTCCTCCGCCACCGCCTTCGCGCCGTTCTCGCAGAACTCCGCGCGGTGCCGCTTGCCGGGCTCCGGCCAGGCGCATCCCGGGCAGTCGAAGCCGTCCTCCTGGTTGACCTTGAGCAGGGTGAGCGCGGTACGCGTCACGCCCATCTGCCGCTGGGCGATCCGCAGTGACTGCGCCACCGCCGTCAGTCCGGCGGCCGCGTGCTGCGGTGCGCCGACCCGCGGCGCGTCCTGGACCGGGTCGTGGGCGGGGGGCTTGCCTGCCATGGTGACCTCTTCTCGTACCTTCCGGTGCCGTCGGGCGGCTCGGCGCGCTCTGTCACCGATCCTCCCACTTCGCCGGGCGCGCGGGTGGCCGGGTGCTGTCAGTGGTCCGTGGGAGGATCGGAACGTGGCAGCAAAGGCAACGAAGACAGCAACAGCGGCACCGCAGGCCAAGGGGTCCACGGCGGGGGGCGCGGACCGGCCGCGCCTGCTCCTGCTCGACGGGCACTCGCTGGCGTACCGGGCGTTCTACGCGCTGCCCGCGGAGAACTTCAGCACCACGACCGGGCAGACCACCAACGCCATCTACGGATTCACCTCCATGCTGGCGAACACGCTGCGTGACGAGAAGCCCACGCACCTCGCGGTGGCGTTCGACGTCTCGCGCAAGACGTGGCGTTTGTCGGAGTATCCGGAGTACAAGGCGACCCGGTCGGCCACTCCGGACGAGTTCCGCAGCCAGGTCGAGCTGATCGGTGAGCTGCTGGACGCGATGAGCGTCAAGCGGTTCGCGGTCGACGGGTTCGAGGCGGACGACGTCATCGCCACGCTCGCCACCCAGGCGGAGGCGGCCGGCTTCGAGGTGCTGATCGTCACCGGCGACCGGGACGCGTTCCAACTGGTCACCGAGCATGTCACCGTGCTCTACCCGACCAAGGGCGTGTCGGAGCTGACGCGCTACACCCCGGAGAAGGTCGAGGAGCGCTACGGCCTCACCCCCGCGCAGTACCCCGACTTCGCGGCCCTGCGCGGCGACCCGTCGGACAATCTGCCCGGCATCCCCGGCGTCGGGGAGAAGACCGCCGCCAAGTGGATCACGCAGTTCGGGTCGTTCGACGAGCTCGTGGCCCGCGTCGAGGAGGTCAAGGGCAAGGCCGGGCAGAATCTGCGCGACCACCTCGACGCCGTCAAGCTCAACCGCCGCCTCACCGAGATGGTGCGCGACGTCGCGCTGGACAGCGTTCCCGAGGACCTCGACCGCCGCCCGTACGACCGTGCCACGCTCGACGTGATGATGGACGTCCTGGAGTTCCGCCACCCCAACTTCCGCGACCGGGTCTACGCGGCCGATCCCGGCGCCGAGCAGGTCGTCGACGCCCCCGTCGACCCCGGCGTCGCGATCGACGGACACGCCCTGGAGGCCGGCACGCTGCCCGGCTGGCTGGACGGCCACGGCACGGACCGGCTCGGCGTGGCCACCGTCGACGCCTGGGCGCTGGGCGCCGGCACGGTCAGCGAGATCGCGCTGGCCACGGCCGACGGGCCAGCCGTCTGGTTCGACCCGGCCCACCTGGCGGAGGACGACGAGAAGGCGTTCGCCGGCTGGCTCGCCGACGCCGCGCGGCCCAAGGTGATGCACGACGCCAAGAGCGTCATGCGGGTCTTCGCCGAGCACGGCTGGACCGTGGGCGGCGTGGCGATGGACACCGCGCTGGCCGCCTACCTCATCAAGCCCGGGCGCCGCTCCTTCGCGCTGGACGTGCTGTCGGTGGAGTACCTGCACCGTGAGCTGGAGCCGGCCGAGGCGGAGACCGGACAGCTGGCGTTCGGCGTCGAGGAGGGCGCCGAGGCCGACAAGCTGATGGCGCAGGCCCGGGCGGTGGTCGACCTCGGCGAGGAGTTCGGCACCCGGCTGGCCGAGGTCGGCGCGATCGAACTGCTGGGCGACGTCGAACTGCCCACCTCCGAACTGCTGGCCCGGATGGAGCGGCACGGCATCGCCGCCGACCGCGAGTGGCTGGAAAGCCTGGAGCAGCAGTTCGCCGGTGCCGTGCAGCAGGCGGTCGAGGAGGCACACCGCGCGGTGGGCCACGAGTTCAACCTCGGCTCGCCCAAGCAGCTCCAGGAGGTCTTCTTCAACGAACTGGGCCTGCCCAAGACCAAGAAGACCAAGACCGGCTACACCACCGACGCCGACGCGCTGGCCTGGCTCGCCGGCCAGACCGAGCACGAACTGCCGGTCATCATGCTGCGCCACCGCGAGCAGGCCCGGCTGCGCTCCACCGTGGAGGGGCTGATCAAGACCGTCGCCCCCGACGGCCGCATCCACACCACGTTCAACCAGACGGTGGCCGCCACCGGCCGGCTCTCCTCCACCGACCCCAACCTGCAGAACATCCCGGTCCGCACCGACGAGGGCCGCGCCATCCGCCGCGGCTTCGTGGTCGGGGAGGGATTCGAGTCGCTGCTCACCGCCGACTACAGCCAGATCGAACTGCGCGTCATGGCCCACCTGTCGCAGGACGAGGGCCTGATCGCCGCGTTCACCAGCGGCGAGGACCTGCACACCACGGTCGGCTCCCAGGTCTTCAACGTGGCCAAGGACGCCGTCGACGCCGAGATGCGCCGCAAGATCAAGGCCATGTCGTACGGGCTGGCCTACGGCCTGTCCGCGTTCGGCCTCTCCCAGCAGCTGGGGATCGGCCCGGACGAGGCCAAGGGCCTGATGGAGGGGTATTTCGAACGTTTCGGCGGGGTGCGCGACTACCTGCACCGGGCGGTCGAGGAGGCCCGCGTCACCGGTTACACCGAGACCCTGCTCGGCCGCCGCCGCTACCTGCCCGACCTCACCAGTGACAACCGGCAGCGTCGCGAGATGGCGGAACGCATGGCGCTGAACGCCCCCATCCAGGGCTCGGCCGCCGACATCGTCAAAATCGCGATGCTCCGTGTCGACCAGGCGCTGACCGGCGAGGGGCTGCGGTCCCGCACCCTGCTCCAGGTGCACGACGAAATCGTGCTGGAGGTCGCCCCCGGCGAGCGCACCCGGGTGGAGGAGGTCGTCCGCGAACAGATGAGCACCGCCTACCCGTTGCTCGCCCCGCTGGACGTCTCCATCGGCGCCGGCGCCGACTGGGAGTCCGCCGCGCACTGAGCGCGCGCCCGCGGTACGGGGTGTGCGGCGGCGGTTGTACGACCGCGCGGTACGGGGGAGTGGCGGACGCCGCCGCCTCCCTACTGCGGCCTGATGGCGGACGCGGTCACCTCCGTACCGCGCGTCGGCGGACTCCGTACCGTGCTGGCGGACGCAGGCGCCGGTCCGCCGTCACCGGTTCACGGTCACCAGGCTCTGGCATCGGTCCGTCAGCACCGGGGCGCCTGTCGTCACCCTGCCGCAGTCCGCCGACGGGTGGCCAGAGCCAGCGCCGCCGCACCGGCCGGGAGCCAGCCGCCGGCGCCGAACGACACCGAGGCGATCAGCCCGGACAGCCCCGCCGGCCGGTCCCGGCGGCAGCGGGCCACCGCACCGGCGAGAGCGCAGCCGGCGAGGAGCGTGATCCCGGCGATTCGTTGACGGGACGTCAATACGACGCTCACTGAAGGGCGTTGATCGGATGAGCCGATTGTCGCCTGCCCCTGCCCCTGCCCCTGCCCCTGCCCTCGCCCCCGCCACCGAGCCGGCTCCGTAGCCCGCTCCGGCTCTGCCGCCTGCTCCCGCTCCGTCGCCTGCCCCGGCTCCGTCGCCCGCCCCGTCGCCCACTCCGCCGCCGTCCGCCTCGCCTCCGCCAGCCCCTCCGCCACGAGCCCCTCCGTCGGCTCCTCCGCCACCGGCCCCTTCCCCGCAGCCCCTCCCACCTCCGGCCGCAGCCGCGCCCTCGTCCGCCGTACCCCTCGTTCCTCCCGCTCCGTCAACTTCTCGTCCGCATCGTGCAGTGTGCGGCTGGTCCACGTCGCGACGAGCGCCAGGCCGGCCGCTGAACTCGCGTACTGCGCCCAGTGATGCAGGGGTACGCCGGCCACCTCGTGGTCCAGGACCGGGAAGCGGCGCACACCCCAGCGGCCGCCGTGCGTGAAGGCGTCCCAGACCACATGCGTACCGGCGCCGAGCGCGGCCGAGGCCCAGAACCGCGCCAGGCCGTACACGCCACGATGCGGCACGTGGTGCGGTGGGCCGCCGAAGGCGCGGGTCACGCGGCCGGCCGTGGCGGCCGGCAGCAGGCCGATGACCGGGCGGCGTACAGCGGCCCAGCCGACCGTCAACGCGACGGCCAGCAGCGGGTCGACGATGAGCACGCCGGCGGTGCCGTGCGTGACGCGGCCGAGGCGATGGCAGCCGGGCAGCACGGAGTCGGCGAAGAACGGCACGTCGGGCGCGAGGGAACCGGCCACCAGCGCGGCGGCCACCAGCGGTCCGCGACCCCGCACCCCGCCCGAGCCGGAACCGCGCAGCGCGGGCAGCACCGCCGCCACATGGCTTGGCGTGAACGGCATCCCGTACTCCTGACGATGGGACGAACCACGGGCCGGAACGGTTCCCGCGCCCGACCGTCCCGGGGGACGGAACGACTGGTCATCAAGGGGGCACCATCATGCCCTTCCCGTGCCGCATGGTCCCGTTGTCACACTGTTCACGGCCTTGTTCCCGGCCAACGGGGCTACGCACGGTAGATCCCGTCACCGAGTTGACGTAGGGTCCGTTGTTGCCACGCGGACGAGCGTGGCGGTGCAGACGGCGATGACGACGCGTGGCGGCGGTCCGGTGACCGGCGACATCACGCGGTACGGGAGGGAATCGGCGCATGGCTGTGGGGTTCGGCCGACGGATACGCAAGGGTGCTGCCGGGACCGCGGTGGCCGCGGCCGCGATGGCGGCACTGACCGCTTCGCAGGCACCGGGACTGGCCATGGGCGCCGCCCATGAGACCTCGGTGCCCGATGTGCCGCCCGGCACGCAGATCGACGGTGGTTCGCCGGACTACATCACCACTCTGCCGCCGCTGTCCGCCTCGACCCCGTCGGGCGCCCCCAAGGCGAACCCCGACCCCGTGTCCGGTTCCCCGGCCGGCGGGCCGACCACCGCGGGTATTCCCGCCACCGTGCTCGCCGCCTACCGGCACGCCGAGACCGTCCTGGCCGGTACCCGCCCCGGCTGCCACCTGCCGTGGCAACTCCTCGCGGCCATCGGCCAGGTGGAGTCCGGCCAGGCGGAGCGCGGCGACGTCAACCTCGCCGGGACCACGCTGCACAAGATCCTCGGCCCGGTCCTCGACGGCAACGGGTTCGCCGACATCACCGACACCGACGGCGGCAGATGGGACGGCGACCCGGTGCACGACCGCGCGGTCGGCCCGATGCAGTTCATACCGTCCACCTGGGCCTCCTGGGGCGCCGACGGCAACGGTGACGGCGTCAAGGACCCGGACAACGTGTACGACGCGGCCCTGGCCGCCGGCGACTACCTGTGCGCGGTCGGCGGCGACCTGTCGCAGCAGGCCAACGTGAACCGGGCGATCCTCGGCTACAACCACTCCGACGCGTATCTGCGTACGGTCCTGTCGTGGCTGGACTACTTCCGCGACCACGTCTCCGAGGTGCCCGACAGCGCTGTCGGCACCGGCGTCACCCTGCCGGGCGACGACTCGCAGTCCGGCTCCGCGACGCCCAGCGGCTCGCCGAGCCCGACGCCGTCCGCCACGCCGAGCCGCACCCCGCACCCCAGCCCCTCCGCCAGCGGCAGCCCTTCCGGCACGCCCACGGCGAGCGCGTCACCCAGCGCCTCGACGACGCCTTCCGGCACGCCGACCGGCAGTGGTTCGCCGAGTACCGGCCCCACCGGCAGCCCGACCGGCTCGCCGAGCCCCACCGGTTCGCCCACCGGCTGCCCGACGCCCACCGGCACGCCGACGGCCACCCCCACCCCGCCCGTGTCCGCTCCGCCGACCGCCTCGCCGTCGCCCAGCGGTTCCTGCTCCCCGTCGCCCTCGCCGACGCCGACCACCACCCCCTCGGTCAGCCCCAGCGGCGTCAGCCCGTCCGCTTCCTGATCCGGCCCGTACGACCTCGATGCCTGGCGTCGGCACACTCCGGCGCCAGGCATCCGTACGTCTCGGCACCGGGCATTCTTACGTTCAACGCCGGGCGTTCTCACGTTCGACGTCAGGCATCGGTACGCCTCAACGCCGCGTGTTCGTCCGACGGGTGGGCTGGGCGGCCGCCGGATCCTCCGGCCACGGGTGCCGCGGGTAGCGGCCGCGCAGCTCCGCCCGCACCGCGCGGTAGCCGTCCCGCCAGAACGACTCCAGGTCCGCGGTGACCGCCGCCGGGCGCCCGGCCGGCGACAGCAGGTGCACCAGCACGGGCACCCGGCCGTCCGCGACCCGCGGCGTGCGGCGCAGCCCGAACAACTCCTGGAGTTTCACCGCCAGCACAGGCTGCGGCCCGCCGTAGTCGACGCGGACGCGTGAACCGCTCGGCACCTCGATCCGTTCCGGGGCCAGCTCGCCGAACCGGGCCGCCTGACCGGTCGACCACGGCAGCAGCCGGGCCAGCGCCGTGCCCGCGTCCACCCGTTCCAGGTCCGCCCGCCGCCGCGCCGCCGCCAGCTCCGGCCCGAGCCATTCGGCGGAACGCTCCAGCAGCGCCGCCTCGTCCACCGCGGGCCACGGTGCCCCCAACTCGCGGTGCAGGAACGCCATCCGCTCCCGCACCGCCAGCGCGTCCCGGTTCCAGCGCAGCAACCCGGTGCCCTCCGCCCGCAGCCCCTCCACCAGCGCGCCGCGCACCGCCGCCCGGTCCGGGGCCCGCAACGGCCGCGTGGACAACTCGATGGCCCCCAGCCGCTCCACCCGCCGGGCCACCACGTCACCGCCGTCCCAGGCCACCTCCTCGCACCGCTCCACCATCGACGCCGCCGCTGAACGCGCCGTGCCCTCGTCGATCACCGCGGCCAACCGCACCCGTGCCACCGCCGACGCCGCCGTGCGGTCCGCCACCGCCACCGCGATCCACTCCGCGCCGCCCAGCCGTGTACCACCGCCCGGCTCCGCCGCCGACCCCGACGCCATCAGATAAGCGCCACCACGCCGCCGCGCCACCCGCTCGGGGAAGGCCAGCGCCGCGATCAGCCCGGCCACCGCGTCGTCCCCCAGCACGTCCCGGCCCGCTGCCTCACCCGAACCCGACCGCCCGGTCACCGAGGACGCCAGCCGCCCGGCCTCCGCCCGCCAGCAGGACGCGTAGCCGTCGCCACCCTGCCGCGCGGCCCGCCACACCCCCGCCAGATCGTCGCCATGGCCACGCGGCGGCTCCTCCGCGATCAGCGCGACGACCTCGGCCGCCCGCCGCGCCCCGACCCGTTCCGCACCGTCCAGCAGCGCCCGCGCCAGCCGCGGATGCAGACCGAGCCCCGCCATCCGCGTGCCGCGCGCCGTCACCCGCCCGTCGGCCCCGACCGCGCCCACCGCCCGCAGCGTCGCCCGAGCCGCCGCCAGCGCGCCCGCCGGCGGAGCGTCCGGCAGCGCCAGCCCGCTCGCGTCCGGATCACCCCAGCAGGCGGCGCGCAGCGCGAACTCCGCCAGGTCGCCCACCGCGATCTCCGGCGACGGGAACCGCGGCGCCCGCGCGTCCTCCGCCTCCGCCCAGCACCGGTACACCGCGCCGGGCGCCTCCCGGCCGGCCCGCCCCGCCCGCTGCGTCGCCGCCGCCCGCGACACCCGCACGGTGGCCAGCGACCCCAGACCCCGCGCGTGGTCGGTACGCGGCTCCCGGGCCAGCCCGCAGTCCACCACGACCCGCACCCCCGGCACCGTCAGGCTCGACTCCGCCACCGACGTCGCGAGCAGCACGCGGCGCCGGACACCGGGCGACAGCGCGGCGTCCTGCGCGGCGGCCGGAATCCGCCCGTGCAGCGCCACGACGTCCACCCCGGACGGCGATCCCAGCAGACCCGCCACCCGGGTGATCTCGCCGACGCCCGGCAGGAAGCACAACACGTCCCCCTCGCGCTCCCGCAGGGCCCGGCGCACCACCTCGGCCACGTGGGACAGCAGGGCCGGATCGACCCGGGTGCCGTGCGCGGGCCGCACCGTCGCGGCCGGCGGCGCCCACACCACTTCCACCGGGTGCGCGGTCCCCGCCGCGCTCACCACCGGCGCGCCGCCCATCAGCCGCGACCACGCGGCGGTGTCGCCGGTCGCGGACGCGGCGATCAGCGCCAGCTCCGGCCGCAGCGTCGCGACGACGTCGAGCAGGAACGCCATCGCGGTGTCGGCGTCCAGGTGGCGTTCGTGGCACTCGTCGACGATCACCGCGTCGACGCCCGGCAGTTCCGGATCGCGCAGCAGACGCCGCAGCAGTACGCCGGTCGTGACCACCTCGACGACCGTCCCGGCCGACACCCGGCGCTCACCGCGCACCGTGAACCCGACCCGGCGTCCCACGTCCTCACCCATCAGCCAGGCCATCCGGCGGGCCGCCGCCCGTACCGCCATCCGCCGCGGCTCGGCGACCAGCACCCGCCGTACCGGCCCGCCGTCCGCCAGCCCGGCCAGCGCGAGCGGTACCAGCGTCGTCTTGCCGGTACCGGGCGGCGCCGCCAGCACCGCGGTACCGCCCGTCTCCAGCGCCGTCCGCAATGCGGGCAGCGCGCTCCTCACCGGCAGCTCGAACGCCTCGTCGCGGATCACGCCGCAAGGGTAGTGACCGCGCGGCCGAGCGCTATGACGTCGCTACGGCGGTCGTCACGTCGTGCGGCAGCCGTTCGCACCGTGTCGTCACGTCGCGCGGCAGCCGTTCGCACCGTCGAGTGCTGCGTGTACGTCGGCTGCGCGGGCTCGCGTGTACGTAGGCCGGGCCGCGTTCCTGGGCGCACGTGTACGCCGGCCATGCTGGCGCCCGTGTATGTCGGCCGTTCGCGTCCCTGAGCCCACGGTGTACGTCGGGCCGCGAAGGCGCACGTCATAGGGTCAGCGTCGCCGAGCGCACGGGTACGTCAGTCGCGCGGACCCACGTATACGTCGGGCCGTCCGTGTCTCCTGACCCGCGTATACGTTGGCCGTCCGCACCCCCTGAGCCCCGGTGTACATCAGCCCTGCGGACCCACGTATACGTCGGGGCCGCCCGTGTCTCCCGACCCACGTATACGTCGGCCGCCCGCATCCCCCGATCCCCCGTACACGTCAGCCGCGCGAACCCACGTAATACGTCAGCCCCGAGCCCCCGAGCCCCTAAACCCCCAAACCCCCCTACACGTCAGTCCTTCACGCAGACGAAGATCGCCGTGCCGGGGAAGAGGCGGCCGCGCAGTGGGGACCAGCCGCCCCATTCCTGGTCGTTCCAGGAGGGCCACTCCGGCTCGACGAGGTCGGTCAGGCGCAGTCCGGCGGCGGCGATCTCCCGCACCCGGTCGCCGAGGGTACGGTGGTGCTCGACGTACACCGCGCGGCCGTCGTCGTCCTGCTCGACGTAGGGCGTGCGGTCGAAGTAGGAGGCGCCAGCGGTGAGGCCCTCGGGGCCGGGTTCGTCGGGGAAGGCCCAGCGGATCGGGTGCGTCACGGAGAACACCCAGCGGCCGCCGGGGCGCAGTACCCGGGCGACCTCGCGCATCACGCGGGCGGAGTCGGCGACGAACGGCACGCCGCCGTAGGCCGAGCAGGCCAGGTCGAACGAGCCGTCGGCGAACGGCAGGGCGCCGGCGTCCGCCTGCACCAGGGGAAAGCCGCCGGGGGCCCCGGCGTCGGCCTCGTCACCGTCGCAGGCTCCTTCGCCGATCCGGCGGGCGTGCTGGAGCTGGCGGTAGGACAGGTCCAGCGCCACCGGCCGGGCGCCGTGCCCCGCCAGCCAGCGTGCGCACTGCGCGGCACCGCAGCCGATCTCCAGTACGCGTTGTCCGGTCAGGGCGGCGGCCGGGCCCAGCAGGGCGGCGTCGGCCTCGTCCAGCCCCTCGGGGCCCCAGACGAAGCGGTCGTCGCCGAGGAAGGCGCCGTGGTCGCTCTGGTACTCGTCGGCGTTGCGGTCCCACCAGCCGCGGTTGGCGGTGCTGGTCTCGCCGGGGTCCGCGGTGCGGCGGGTGGCCTCGGGTTCGTCGAGGTCGTCCGGCAGGTCCGGCCGGTCGTCGGGCGCGTTGAAGGCGGGAATGTCTTGGTTCATCGGGGGGTTCGTCGTACCCTACTGATCGACCTGTGGCTTGCGGGTTGTGCCGGTTTTGGGTGCTGGTGTCCCAGGTGCGCTCTTCGTGCATTGACCCGCTCCGGCCGCCCCCGTATGCTACAAGTTGCGCTGCGGGCCTGCGCGCCTCGGACGGAGCAGGTCGCGCTCGCGTCTGCCACAGATCCCTCAGTTGTTGACGTGGTGTCCGGTTCATTCCGGTCCACCATCTCGAAGCTGTCCGGAATCGGCAGAAGCGATACGGGCTCCCGGCGTAGCAGTACCTACGACTTACTGTCCGCACCGGAGTCCTTTCCCTAATGACGAGCAGCACCGAGGCCCCTCGTACCACCCCGCAGGTGGCGGTCAACGACATCGGTAACGAGGAAGCTTTCCTCGCCGCGATCGACGAGACGATCAAGTACTTCAACGACGGCGACATCGTCGACGGCGTCATCGTGAAGGTCGACCGGGACGAGGTCCTGCTCGACATCGGTTACAAGACCGAAGGCGTCATCCCCTCCCGCGAGCTTTCGATCAAGCACGATGTCGACCCGAACGAGGTCGTCGCCGTGGGTGACGAGATCGAGGCCCTGGTTCTCCAGAAGGAGGACAAGGAAGGTCGCCTCATCCTGTCCAAGAAGCGTGCTCAGTACGAGCGCGCCTGGGGCACGATCGAGAAGATCAAGGACGAGGACGGCATCGTCACCGGTACCGTCATCGAGGTCGTCAAGGGCGGCCTGATCCTCGACATCGGTCTGCGCGGCTTCCTCCCCGCCTCCCTCGTGGAGATGCGCCGCGTCCGCGACCTCCAGCCGTACGTCGGCAAGGAGCTCGAGGCCAAGATCATCGAGCTGGACAAGAACCGCAACAACGTGGTCCTGTCCCGCCGTGCCTGGCTGGAGCAGACCCAGAGCGAGGTGCGTCAGACCTTCCTCACCACCCTGCAGAAGGGTCAGGTGCGCTCCGGCGTCGTCTCCTCCATCGTCAACTTCGGTGCCTTCGTGGACCTGGGTGGCGTGGACGGCCTGGTGCACGTCTCCGAGCTGTCCTGGAAGCACATCGACCACCCCTCCGAGGTCGTCGAGGTCGGCCAGGAGGTCACGGTCGAGGTCCTGGACGTCGACATGGACCGCGAGCGCGTCTCCCTGTCGCTCAAGGCGACCCAGGAAGACCCGTGGCAGCAGTTCGCCCGGACCCACCAGATCGGGCAGGTCGTCCCCGGTAAGGTCACCAAGCTCGTTCCGTTCGGCGCGTTCGTCCGCGTCGACGAGGGCATCGAGGGCCTGGTCCACATCTCCGAGCTGGCCGAGCGCCACGTGGAGATCCCGGAGCAGGTCGTCCAGGTCAACGACGAGATCTTCGTCAAGGTCATCGACATCGACCTGGAGCGCCGCCGCATCAGCCTCTCGCTGAAGCAGGCGAACGAGGCCTTCGGCGCGGACCCGTCCGCGGTCGAGTTCGACCCGACCCTGTACGGCATGGCCGCGTCCTACGACGACCAGGGCAACTACATCTACCCCGAGGGCTTCGACCCGGAGGCCAACGACTGGCTGCCCGGTTACGAGAAGCAGCGCGAGGAGTGGGAGCGCCAGTACGCCGAGGCGCAGACCCGCTTCGAGCAGCACCAGGCACAGGTCGTCAAGTCCCGCGAGGCCGACGAGCAGGCTGCCGCCGAGGGTGGCCCCGCCGCCGCGCCGGCGGCCAGCGGTCTGGGTGGCGGTTCGTACTCCTCGGAGTCGGCCGACAACTCCGGTGCGCTCGCTTCGGACGAGGCGCTCGCCGCGCTCCGCGAGAAGCTGGCGGGCGGCCAGAGCTGACGCTCGGTCCCCAGCACGCAAGTGAGGCCCGCTCCCCTCGGGGGGCGGGCCTCGCCCGTTTCCCGGCGCCGATCCCGTTTCCCCCGGGCGCTCCCCGCGCAACGCGTCGCAGGCGGCCTCTCGCGTCCCTCCGGACCGGCGGGCGACCCCCTTGGGCCCGGGCCGCCCCGCAGGCGCTCCTACGGCCCACCGGGCGGCGCGAAGCCCCCACCGACGGTCACCGGCACGGTACGCACCGCGGTCGTGCCGCCGGGCCCGGCCAGTCGTACCGTCACCGGATACGTGCCGTCGGCCGTGCCGGACGGGACGCCGACGTCGACCGCGACGACCGTGGTGGCCGGCAGGTCGTCGGACCACGCCGCGATCCGGCCGCCGCGGACCGTCGTCGTCAGGCCGCCGGCCGCCGAGGCGGTGACCGTGCCCGCCGCGGTTCCCGGTGCCGTCAAGACCGCGGCGGCCGTCAGCCGCACCGAACGCCCGGGGGCCGCCGCGGTACGCCCCGGCAGCACGGACAGCGCCGCGCGGCGCTGCGGTACCGGCACGCCGTCCACGGCCGGCGGCGCGTCAGCCGCGCCGGTACCCCAGGCGGACGGCGCGGTGCCCACGGTGAAGTCCAGGTCGCGGCCGGCCCGCACGTCCTCGGTGCCGATCCAGCTGGCGGTGCTCGGCGTGCCGCCCACCGACAGGGACCGCACGTACCGCGCGCCGTCCGAGATGCCGGGCGCGGTGATCGTGAAGTGGCCGCGCGGGTAGTAGCGCCGGTCCAGCGTCAGGTCCACCCGGGAGAAAACCGGCGTCGTCAGCCCCCACATCGCGGTCCCCGGCATCACGGGATACATCCCGATCGACGCCAGTACCGCCCACGACGACATCGTGCCCAGGTCATCGTTGCCGGTCACCCCGTCCGGCGCGTCGGTGAACAGCGTCAACGCCGCGTGCACCACGTCCGTCGTCTTCCACGGCTGACCGGTGCTCAGGTACGCGTAGGGCGCGGTCAGGTCGGGCTCGTTCTGCGGGTTGTACGTCGTCCGGGCGTAGTACGCGTACGGGCCGTTGACCCAGACCTTCCGCGCGGTCCCGGCCGGGTCGGCCCGCAACCGGTCGTAGGCGAAGAACGCGTCGAGGCGCCGCCGTGCCGCCGCCCGGCCGCCCAGCGCGCTGACCAGGCCCGGCAGGTCCTGCGGCACCAGCCACGCGTACTGCCCGGCGGTCCCCTCGTGGAACCCGGTGCCGGCCGACGGGCCCCCCGGGCCGGTGAACGTGCCTCCGGGGCCGCGGGCGCGGAACCAGCCGGTCCGCGGGTCGAGGATGTTGCGGTAGTCCTGTCCGCGGGCCCGCAGCCGCGCCGCGTCCGCCGGCCTGCCCAGGGCGTCCGCCATGGTGGCCAGCGCGGCGTCGCCCAGCGCGTACTCCAGCGTCGCCGACGCCGCCCGTGAGGTGTCCGGGTCGCCCGGTGCGCCGACCTCCGACGGATCGAGCGGCACGTACCCGTCGGACAGGTACGCCTTGTCGGCGCCGCGCCCCTCGTAGGCGGTGTCGGCCGGCGGGGCCTCGCCCGCCTCGGAGGTCAGCGCCGCGTACGTCTCGCGTTCGTGCCCCTTGAGCAGGCCCTGCGCCCAGGCGTTCACCAGGAACGGTGTGACGGGATCGCCCGTCATCGTGTTGGTCTCCACCGTCGCGTAACCCCATTTGGGCAGCCGCCCGCTGTCGCGCCGCACCCGCAGCAGCGACAGCGCCATGTCCCGCGACTCGGCCGGCGCCACCAGCGACAGCAGTTGCGCCTGGGTGCGGTAGGTGTCCCACAGCGACCAGTTCTGGTAGTACGTGAACCCCCGCGCCCGGTGCGCCCGCCCGTCCCAGCCGGTGTACGCGCCGTCGGTGTCCGTACCGGTGCTGGGCGCCAGGAACGCCCGGTACAGCGCGGAGTAGAACACCCGCCGCCGTCCGTCGCTCCCGCCGGTCACCCGCACCGCCGACAGCCGCCGCTGCCACGTGTCACGGGCCGCCCGCGCCGTCGCGTCGAAGCCGCCGCGGCCCTCCGCCGCCAGGTTCGCCAGCGCCCCGCGCGTACTCACCCACGACAGCGCGGTCACCGCTGTCACCCGGCGCCCGCGTCGGGTGTCGAACCGCGCGTAGGCCCCCCGCAGCCCGGGCCCGGCCGACCTCCGCGCCCCGGGCGTCACCGCCGGGCCGCTCCAGGTGCCGTAGCCGGTGAACGGCCGGTCGAACCGCGTCACGGTGTACAGCGTGTACGGCAGGGTCCCCCAGCAGAAGCCGCGCCCGGTGATCGCGGTCGCCACGGTGCGCGCGCCCAGGACGGTGACCCGGCTGGAGACCACGGAGTGCAGCGCCTGCCCGGCGTCCAGCATCACGTTGGCCCGTTCGGTGGCGGGGAAGGTGTAGCGCTGCCAGCCGGTCCGGGTGGTCGCCGTCAGTTCCGCGGTGATACCGCCGTACGACTCCAGGCCGACCCGGTAGTACCCCGGCGACGCCCGTTCCGAGGCGTGCCGGAAGGCGGCCGCGTACCGCGCGTCGTCGGTACGCGTCACGGCGCCGGTCGTCGGCAGTACCGGCAGGTCGCCGCCGGCCGGGCACCCCACCCCCGACAGGTGCGTCGCGCTGAACCCCCGGATGTGGCCCTGCCCCCAGTCGTAACCCGTCGAATGCCCGGTGTCCGGTGACAGCTGCACCATGCCGAACGGCACGGTCGCGCCCGGGAAGGTGTTGCCCTCGTCGCGTGATCCGATGAACGGGTTCACCAGGTCGGTGAGCCGCTGTACCGGACGCGGCGGACGATCCGGCAGGTGCGGCACCACGACGAGCAGGAGTACCGCCGCCGCGGCGGCCAGCGGCGCCCTCAGACGCCGGGACGCCGGACGTCCTGCGAATCGGTGCGGCACGGCCTGAGGTCCCTTCGTGACGACACGGGGAAGGCTGATGTATCGCGCATATATGGTCGGGAGCGTTCGCCGCGTCGAACCTTCCCGTCGGGGGATTCCAACAGCTGTCAAGACCGTTCATACCGGTCATCCGGTCGACGTGCCGTGTGCGGAGCGGCCGGGCGGGGGAATTCCCCTGCGGGGGCCCGTGTTGACGCGGGGGAGACGAAGAAGGAGCGTTGACGTTGCTGGAAGCGCGGGATCTGTACGAGTTCGAGCCGGACGGGGTCGAGGCGGTCGAGGCCGTGGTCGCCGACGGGCTGGTGCTGCTGTACCACCTGGACGGCTTCATCGACGCGGGTGAGACCGGCGAGCAGCTGATCACCGAGCTCCTCGGCCGGCTGGACCACCAGCTGGTCGCGCGGTTCGACGTGGACCGCCTGCTGGACTACCGGGCCAGACGGCCGCTGATGACGTTCCGGCGCGACCGGTGGGCCGACTACGAGACGCCCGAGCTGGCGCTGTACCTCACCCACGACAGCACCGGCACCCCGTTCCTGCTGCTGGCCGGCCCCGAGCCGGACGTGCTGTGGGAGCGCTTCGCCACCGCCGTGCAGCAGCTGGTGGAGGAGTTCGGGGTGCGCATGGCGATCAACTTCCACGGCATCCCGATGGGCGTGCCGCACACCCGCCCGGTCGGCCTCACCCCGCACGGCAACCGCACCGACCTGGTGCCCGGCCACCGCGCCTGGTTCGACGAGGCGCAGGTGCCCGGCAGCGCCGAGGGGCTGGTGGAGCTGCGCCTGACCGAGGGCGGCCACGACGTGCTCGGTGTCGCAGCCCACGTGCCGCACTACCTGTCCCGCTCGCCGTACCCGGATGCCGCGCTGACCGTCCTGGAGGCCGTCACCGGTGCCACCGGCCTGGTGCTGCCCGACATCGCCCAGGCCCTGCGCGCCGAGGCCGAGACCGTCCAGGTGGAGATCGAACGGCAGATCTCCGAGGGCGACGCCGAGCTGGTCGCCGTCGTCCGCGGCCTGGAGGCGCAGTACGACGCGCTGGCCGGCGCCGGCAGCCGCGAGAGCCTCATCGCCGAGGCCGCCGACCTGCCGTCCGCCGACGACCTGGGCGCCGAGTTCGAACGCTTCCTCGCCGAACGGGAGGGCGACGGCGGCTGACCGGGGCATGACCGCAGGCCGTAGGCTGACCGCATGCTGAAGGTGGGCCTGACCGGCGGGATCGGCGCCGGCAAGAGCGAGGTGTCCCGGCTGCTGGGGTCCTACGGTGCCGTCATCGTGGACTCCGACCGGATCGCCCGGGAGGTGGTCGAGCCGGGCACGCCCGGACTGGCCGCGGTCGTCGAGGAGTTCGGCGCCGGCGTGCTCGCCGCGGACGGCACCCTCGACCGCCCCCGGCTCGGCGAACTCGTCTTCGGCGCCCCCGAACGTCTCGCCGCGCTCAATGTCATCGTCCACCCGCTGGTCCGCCGCCGCGCCGCCGAACTGGAGGCCGCCGCCGCGCCCGACGCCGTCGTCGTGCACGACGTGCCGCTGCTGGCCGAGAGCGGCCTCGCCCCGCACTACGACCTGGTGGTCGTCGTCGACGCGTCCCGCGAGACCCGGCTCGAACGGCTGGTGGCCGTCCGCGGCATGACGCCCGAACAGGCCCGCGCCCGGATGGACGCCCAGGCCGGCCGCGACGAGCGGCTCGCCATCGCCGACCTCGTGATCGCCAACGACGGCCCGCTCGAAGCCCTCGAACCCCGCGTCAGGCGCGTGTGGGACCAACTGCGCGCCCGCGCCGGGCACTGAGGCTGTCGGCGGCCGGGGTCCGGCCCCTGGCCGCGGCACGGGCGCAGGACGGCCGTACGTGGGCGCGTGAGCGCCGGCCGGGGGCCGTGGGCACCTGACCTGCGCCCTGGGCACCGGCCCGCCGGTCCGGGGCGGCCAGCCGCTACCAGAGGTCCTTGCGGGCCCAGGTCGGGTCGCCGTCGAACGGGTGGAAGTCCGCCAGGTTGTCCTGCGCCGGGTGTGGCGTCCCGGCCGGTCCCGCTGCGAAGACCCGCAGTACGTTCGCCGTCACCCGGCCGGTGAATCGTGCGGTGTGCCGCGCGATCCCGTGCGCGCCGTTGCCGGTCATCGACTCCACCCAGCGCATGGTGCCGGTCGCGAACACTCCCGCGCCGCCGGGCGTCGTGTAGTACGCCGAGTCCGAGAACGTCCGCACGCCCCGGCACACCAGCCGCGAATGCGCGACGATGTGGATCGGACGCGGTGTCAGCGGCCCGGAATTCACCCGGTCGTACTCGGTGCCCACCAGGTTCGCGAACCGCGTCCCGCGCCGCACCCCGGTCCCCGCGAACACCCAGTGCCCCGGATCGGCCACCACGTAGGCGGCGCTCGTCGGGTTCGACTCGTACAGCACCCCGGTCAGCGAGCTCTCCGGCCGTGCGTCCGGCGGCTCGCGCCAGTCGGCGGTCACCGCCGCGTCGTCCTTGCCGTACAGCGGGTCCCGCTGCCAGTCCGTCTTGTAACAGACCACCAGCCGCCGGTCACCGCTGTCGGCCGCCTCCAGCCGTATCCGCCGGAAACACGCGTTCGCCCCGAGGAACGCCACGTTCGTCCCGGCGTCCCGCGCCGCGGTCACCCGCTCGCGCATCGCCGGGCTCCAGTACTCGTCGTGCCCCAGCGACACCACCGCGCGCGCCCCGCGCAGCAGCCCCGGCTCCCGGTCGACGTCCATGCCCGTCACGTACGCCACCGGCAGCCCCAGCCGCTCCGCCAGCGCCACCACGGGCCGCTCGTACGTCAGGAACAGCTTCGCCCCGTCGCCGTCGAACGGCCGGTCGCAGCTGACCGCCAGCGACCGGTTGGAGTAGTCCGCCTTGCCGCCGGGCCCCTGGTACAGGCTGTGGCCGCCCCAGGTGTTGTACGCCTGCCAGGTCGCCGTCGCGTGGAGCAGCACCAGCTTCCCGTCGGTCCGCGCCGACCGCACGACGAGCGGCACGTACCGCTGCGCGCCGCCGTCCGCGGTCAGACGTATCAGGTACGCCCCCTCCGGCCAGCCCGCCGTGGGCACCCGCAGCGACGGCTGCCAGCCCGCCGTCACCGTCCGGGTCGCCCCCGCCGGCCCCGGGACGCTGCGGCGCGCACCGGTCACCCGCGGCGACTGCCACACCTTGCGCGCCCCGGCGCCGCCGTACCACCCCATGCGGAACGCCTCGGCCCGGAACGCCGCCGCCGTGGTGGACACGTGCAGGTGGAAGGCCTCACCCGGCAGCACGCTCACCCGGTCGGCGTACCCCTCGACCGCCCGGTCCGCGCCCAGCCGCCGCAGCCGCCAGTCCCGGTCGCCGGGCCGCGCGTTCTCCCGGGCGGTCGCGTTGCTGCCGTCCGCGTGTCCGGCGGCAGGGGTGTGGCCCGCGCCGCCCGGTGCCGCCTGCGGCGAGCAGCCCGTGATCACCCCGGCCCCCGCCGCGGCGGCCACCCCCAGCAGGTGCCTGCGGTACCACTGCGGCCGGTTCGGCCCGATCATCTGATGCTCCGTTCGGTTGGACTCCCCCCTGCCTAGGAGTCCGCCGACGGCACGCGGGTTGCGTGATCCGGGTCACCGAACGTGGGTGCAGCCCATCGGTACGCCGGCGTCCGGGCGCCGGGGAATGCGATTGGCGGGGTGCCGGTTGGGTATTCCTGAAAGGCGACAGATCGCCGCCGCGAGGAGGTATACGTGGCCGAGCGCAGCCCGGAAACCAACGTCATCGACTACCGCGCCGCCGAGCAGCTGCTCGCCGCCCGCGATCCGCGGGGCGCCGTCAAGCTGCTCGACCCCGTCATCACCGCCCACCCGGAGAACACCGCGGCCCGCCTGCTGCGGGCCCGGGCCTTCTTCCTGGGCGCCCAGCTGCGGGCCGCCGAGCTGGAATTCCAGGTCGTCATCGAGCGCGAGCCCGACAACGCCTTCGCCCACTTCGCCCTGGCCCGCACCCTCACCCGCGCCAATCGCCCCACCGAGGCCCAGCGCCACTACCGCCTGGCCGCCGCCCTCGATCCCAACCCCGAGTTCCTCGCCGCCGCCCACTTCGAGGACCGGGGGGACCGCGGGGAGGGCGGGGCGTGAGCGGGGCGGACGAAGGCGCCCGTCAGAACAGCGGTTCCGGCAGGACGCCCTCCAGGGCCAGCAGCTGGCGCTTGATGGGCAGGCCGCCGCCGAAGCCGCCCAGGTTGCCGTTGGACTCCACGACGCGGTGGCAGGCGACCACGACGGGCAGCGGGTTGGAGCCCATGGCGACGCCCACCGCGCGGGCGGCGCCGGGCTCACCGACCCGGTCGGCCAGCGTCTGGTAGCCGACGACGCCGCCGTACGGCACCGAGGCCGCCAGTTCCAGCAGCACCCTGAGGTTGAAGCCGCCGCTGAGCGACCAGTCGAGCGGCACCGTGAAGTCACGCAGCGTCCCGGCGAAGTAGGCCCGCAGTTCGGCGGCCGCGCGGCCCAGCACGCTGTCCGGGGCCGGCGCGTCGTCCCGGACCGGCTCGGTGCCGAACCGCGCCGCCAGCCGGCCCAGCACCGACCGCACCGCCCGCTCACCGGCCCGGAACTCCACCTTGACCAGCCCCTGCGGCGTCGCCGCCACCAGCAGGGGCCCGATCGGCATGTCGTCCAGCACGGTCCAGCGCACGGTGGTGCCGCCGGCGGGCTGCCGTTGCGCGGGCGGCTCTGCGGCGGGGGTCCCGCCGCCCGGCGCGGTCGCCGAAGTCGTCATACGGCCCACCCTAGGCTCCGCCGCCGACAGCGCCCGGTATGGCCTCCGGCGGGACGACGAAGAAGTCCGTGACGAAGCAGCACACCTCGCCGGACGCGTCCCGGCCCACCCAGGTCGGGTAGGCGCCGTCGCCCCAGCCGCTGAAGAAGACCACCACCTGCTGGCCGGTGGCGGGGTCGGTGTGGTTGATCGGCCGGGCGGTCCAGCCGGCCGCGTTGATCGCGTCGAAGAGCTGCGAGTCCTCCGCGCCCTGCCCGCCGGCGAAGCGGCTGTCGACGCTCGCGTCCGCGAAGCAGCCGGTGCCCGCGTCCACGCCGTAGCCGTAGAACTCGTCGTCGGTCAGGTCCGTCAGCTCCTGCTCCGGCTGGAGGGCCATGTCCCAGCTCACCGGCGGCACGTCCTTGATCACCAGCCGGGCCGCCGCGACCCGCTGGTGCGGTTCCGCGGCCGCCGGATCGCCGATGGTCACCACGGCCACCGACACCGGATAGCGCCCCGGCGGCACCGTCGCGGTGAACCCCTCCAGCTCCTCGCCCAGCGTCACCAGGGGGTCGCAGGCGGCGACCCGGCCGGTCGGCAGCGCCAGCTCCCCACCGGACATCAGCCCGATCACCCCGGCCTGGTCGTCCTCGGGGAACGTGAACGTCCGGCCCTCGGTGAAGATCCACTCGAAGTCGGGAGTGGGCATGGGCATGACGTCCTCCGTGCGGTACGGCCGGGCGGGGCCGTGCGGCCCCGTGATCGACAACGTAGCGGGTGCCGCGGACAATTCCCGATCCGGGACCGTCGTCGCAGGTCACGGCGGTGCCGGGGGTGGCCGGCAGGTGGTCGGACGCCGATTGTCAGTGCCAGGTCGTACGGTGATGACATGCGGCCCGTAACAGACATCGAGCGCACGGTGGCCCCTTTCGAGGTCGTCAGCGCCTACCAGCCCAGCGGCGACCAGCCCACGGCCATCGCCGAGCTGGCCCGGCGCGTCCGGGCCGGCGAGAAGGACGTCGTGCTGCTCGGCGCCACCGGCACCGGCAAGTCCGCCACCACCGCCTGGATGGTGGAGGAGCTCCAGCGCCCCACCCTGGTCATCGCCCCGAACAAGACGCTCGCGGCCCAGCTGGCCAACGAGTTCCGCGAACTGCTGCCCAACAACGCCGTCGAGTACTTCGTCTCCTACTACGACTACTTCCAGCCCGAGGCGTACGTCCCGCAGACGGACACCTACATCGAGAAGGACTCCTCCATCAACGAGGAGGTCGAACGCCTGCGGCACTCGGCCACCAACTCGCTGCTGACCCGCCGCGACGTCATCGTCGTCGCCTCCGTCTCCTGCATCTACGGCCTGGGCACCCCGCAGGAGTACGTGGACCGCATGGTCCGGCTGCGCGTCGGCGACGAGATCGACCGCGACCAGCTGCTGCGCCGCTTCGTCGACATCCAGTACGCGCGCAACGACGTGGCGTTCACCCGCGGCACCTTCCGGGTGCGCGGCGACACCATCGAGATCTTCCCGGTCTACGAGGAACTCGCCGTCCGCATCGAGATGTTCGGCGACGAGGTCGAGGCGCTGTCGACCCTGCACCCGCTCACCGGCGAGGTCATCACCGACGACACCGAGCTGTACGTCTTCCCCGCCACGCACTACGTCGCCGGTCCCGAGCGGATGGAACGCGCGATCGCCGGCATCGAGAAGGAGCTGGAGACCACCCTCGCCACCCTGGAGAAGCAGGGCAAGCTGCTGGAGGCCCAGCGGCTGCGGATGCGCACCACGTACGACATCGAGATGATGCGGCAGATCGGCTCCTGCGCCGGCATCGAGAACTACTCCCGCCACATCGACGACCGCGAGGCGGGCACCGCGCCCAACACGCTGCTCGACTACTTCCCGGAGGACTTTCTCCTGGTCATCGACGAGTCCCACCAGACCGTCCCGCAGATCGGCGCGATGTACGAGGGCGACGCCTCCCGCAAGCGCACCCTGATCGACCACGGCTTCCGGTTGCCCTCCGCGCTGGACAACCGGCCGCTGAAGTGGGAGGAGTTCCTCGGCCGGGTCGACCAGACCGTCTACCTGTCGGCCACCCCCGGCCCCTACGAGCTGTCCCGCTCCGACACCTACGTCGAGCAGGTCATCCGCCCCACCGGCCTGATCGACCCGCAGGTCATCGTCAAGCCCACCGAGGGCCAGATCGACGACCTGGTGCACGAGATCCGGGTGCGCGCCGAGCGCAACGAACGCGTGCTGGTCACCACGCTCACCAAGAAGATGTCGGAGGACCTCACCGACTACATGCTGGAGCTGGGCATCCAGGTGCGCTACCTGCACAGCGACATCGACACGCTGCGCCGGATCGAGCTGCTGCGCGAGCTGCGGGCCGGCGAGTACGACGTCCTGGTCGGCATCAACCTGCTGCGTGAGGGCCTCGACCTGCCGGAGGTCTCGCTCGTGGCGATCCTCGACGCCGACAAGGAGGGTTTCCTGCGCTCCGGCACCTCGCTGATCCAGACCATCGGCCGCGCGGCGCGCAACGTCTCCGGCGAGGTGCACATGTACGCCGACCGGATCACCGCGGGTATGGAACGTGCCATCGACGAGACGAACCGGCGCCGCGACAAGCAGATCGCCTACAACACCGAGCACGGCATCGACCCGCAGCCGCTGCGCAAGAAGATCGCCGGCATCCTCGACTCGTTCGCCCGCGAGGACGCGGACACCGAGGAACTGCTCGGCTCCGGGCGCCAGCGGTCGCGCGGCAAGGCGCCGGTGCCGGGACTGTCGGCCAAGTCCGGCGGCCGCAGCACGGCCAAGAGCCTGCCCGCGGCCGAACTGGTCGACCTCATCCAGGAGTTGACCGACCAGATGCACACCGCCGCCGCCGAGCTGCAGTTCGAGGTGGCGGCCCGGCTGCGGGACGAGCTGGGTGAACTCAAGAAGGAGTTGCGGCAGATGAAGGAGGCCGGCATCGCCTGACCCCTCCGGCCCGGCCGCAGCGGTCCCCAACGGGCCTCGGACACGCCCGTGTCGACCCCTGCGGCGCGGTCCGCGCGTATCAGGACCGCCACAAACCCGCTCACGGACGGGTGCGGTGCGCCGAAGTCTGCGTAGGGTTGCAGGTCAGCGCCGCAGCGGCACAGCGGCGGGAACGGCCGTGGGAGGGATGTCCGGTGACGGTGAACTTGGCCAAGGGGCAGCAGGTCAGTCTGACGAAGTCCGGGGGCGGCACGCTGTCCGCCGTACGGATGGGGCTGGGCTGGCAGGCGGCGCCGCGCCGCGGGCTGTTCGGCCGCCGTACCCGGGAGATCGACCTGGACGCCTCCGCCGTGCTGTTCGCCGCCGGTGACCTGGTCGACGTGGTCTTCTTCCAGCACCTGATCAGCAACGACGGCTCGGTCCGGCACACCGGGGACAACCTGGTCGGCGGGGTGGGACAGGGCGGCGACGACGAGTCGATCCTGGTCGACCTGCAACGCGTCCCGGTCCACGTCGACCAGATCGTCTTCACCGTCAACTCCTTCACCGGCCAGACGTTCGCCGAGGTGGAGAACGCGTTCTGCCGCCTGGTCGACGAGACCAACGGGCAGGAACTGGCCCGCCACACCCTCACCGGCGGCGGCCCCTACACCGCGCAGATCATGGCGAAGGTCCACCGGTCCGGCGACGGCTGGGCGATGACCGCGATCGGGGCGCCGGCGGCCGGCCGCACGTTCAAGGACCTGATGCCCGCCATCGGTTCGCACCTGTAGCGGACCCGGACCCCTGTAACCCGGCGGCGCACGAGGGAGAGGCGGGTGGCGAGCATGGCGCCCGGACTGCTGCGAGGCCAGAACGTTCCGTTGCCGCACACCCCGGTCGAGATACGGATCGCCTGCGCGGTCCCGGCCGTGGTGGCCGTCATCATCGCCGGCCCGGGCATCCGGCCCCGGCTCACCCCGTCCGGCGGACCACCCCTGCCCGGTGTGACCGTCGAACAGCTCACGCCGGGCGAACACCGCGTCGTCATCGCCCCGGCCGCGCTGGAAGCGGTGGCGCGAACCGGGACGCCGGAAAACGGTACGTGTACCGCTGCGCCGGAAAACATGACGTGTACGTCGGCGCTGGAAGACGGCACCCGTACCGCGGCATCGGAAATCGGCACGTACACCGCAGCTTCCGAAGACGGCACGTATACCGCGCTACGGGAAAACGTGACGTGTACCGCGGTGTCCGAGGACGGCACCCGTACTGCGGCGCCGGAAATCGTCACGTACACCGCAGGGCTCGGCAACAGCACCGGCAGCGGTACCCGGGCGGACGAAAACGGCACCGGTACCCCTCCGGCGGAAAACCCCTCCGGCCGCGCGTCCGCGAACCACTCCTCCGCGAACCGCGCCCCCGCCGCCCCCTCGCCGGACGCCCGTCCGGCGCCCCCGCAGTCGCTGACGGTCCTGCTCGCGCTGCCGGGCGGGGCGTCGGCGGGGCGGTTCGGCGCGGTCGCGCCGGCGCCGCACGCGGTGGTGACCGGTGCGGACGGTTCGCGGGTGGGAGCGTTCGCGCTGACCGGGCTCGGTCCGGAAACCGCGGTCGCCGTCCTGGAGGTCTACCGGCGCAACGGTGCCTGGCGGCTGCGGGCGGTCGGGCAGGGCTACGCGGACGGGTTGGCACACATGCTGGCCGACCACGGTGTCCCGGACCCCGCCCGCCAGGCCGAACGCCTGCTGACGGCCCCGACGGCCCGCGCAACGCCTCCGGCGGCCCCGGCGCCTCGACGGGCCCCGGCAACCCCCCGGGCGACCCCGGCAGCCCCGGCAGCCCCCAAGGCGGCGCCGTCGCCCCCCTTCGCCACGCATCCCAAGACGGCCCCACCGTCCGCCGCCGCGCCGCACAGGGCGCCGTCCGGCGCCGTGGTGCCCGCTCAGCGGGCCGGCGCGGCGGACCGGCCGGAGCAGGGCGGGCCGGTGGCGGGGGACGCGCCGGGGTGGACGCTGGAGGAGCGGCTGTTCGGCCAGGTCGCGGCGATGCGGGAGGACCTGGCGCGGCGGATCGCGGCGTACCGGTCGGCGGTGGACTTCGCGCAGGCGCGGCTGGACCGGGAACTGGACGCGGTGCTGGCCGACCCGGCGACCCGTCTCGGGCCGGCCGCCGACACGGCGCGGGAACGGGCCCGGGCGCGGCGTGACGAACTCGCCGACCGGGCGCGTGCCGTGCTGGACCACGACCTGCGGCAGCTGACGGCCGAGTCCGAGGTGGTCGAGCCGGCGCTGCCGCCGGCCTTCGCCGCCTGGGAGAGCCCGGTGTGGCACGGGTACCGGTCGCCGCCGGCGGTACCGATGGCGGTGCGGCTGGGCGACGTACACCTGCCGGAGGTGCCGGAACTGCGGCTGCCGCTGCTGGCCCGGCTGCCGCTGGAGCGCGGGGTGTGGATCGACACCGGTACCGGTTACGCCGGCCTGACCCCGCAGGACGCCGGGACGGCGCTGTACCGGGCGGGTGCCACAGCGGCCGCGCTCGCGGTGCGGCTGCTGGCGTCCCACCCGGCCGGCGGGCTCACGGTGCATCTGGCGGACCCCGGCGGCACGCTGGCGACGGCGTTCGCACCGCTGGCGCGCACCGGGGCGCTGCGGCAACGGGCGGACGTCCCGGCGGCGCTGGAGGAGATGGTCCGGCACGCCGACCTGGTCGCGATGGCGGTGCGCGCGGGACTGGACCCGGCGGCGGCCGGCGCGGGCGAACCGGGGGAGCGGCTGCTGGTGCTCGGCGGCATCCCGGACGACGTCGACGACCGGGCGGTCAGCCTGCTGCGGTACCTGGCCGACGAGGGACCGGCCGCCGGGGTGCACCTGATGGTGGTCGCGGACCCGGCGGACGCCCGGCGGTTCGGCCCGGTGCTCGATCCGATGTGGCGGTCGCTGCTGCGGCTGTCCCCGCTGCCGGACGACCACCTCGCCGATCCGTGGGTCGGGCACGCCTGGACCTACGAGCCGTCGCTGCCACCGGACACCGGGCGGGTGCTGGACCAGGTGCTGGACGTGATCACCGGGGGCGCGCGACTTGGCGAAGGGGCGTGAAAGGGGGCGCACACCGCTGCATCGCGCGCCTGTGACCTGGGGCCTTGGGCACTGCTTTACCGGCTATTGGGTTCGCCTGTACTGTTTCGGGAGTGGACGTGTCCCTCACTCTCTGGGTACTGACCATCCTCGGTCTGTGCGCCCTCATCGCCGTCGACTTCCTCATCGGCGGCCGTAAGCCGCACGAGGTCTCGATCCGGGAGGCGGCTGTCTGGACCGCCGTGTGGATGGCGTTGGCGGCGCTGTTCTGCGGAGGGCTGCTGGTCTTCGGCGGGGGTGGCGCGGCCGGGCAGTTCGCGGCCGGGTTCATCACCGAGAAATCCCTCAGCGTCGACAACCTCTTCGTCTTCGTCCTGATCATGACGAAGTTCGCGGTGCCTCTCATCTACCAGCAACGCGTCCTGCTCATCGGTGTGCTCATCGCACTGGTGCTGCGTGCGGTCTTCATCGCGGCCGGAGCGGCGATGATCGCCAGCTTCTCCTGGATCTTCTACGTCTTCGGCGCGTTCCTGGTGTGGACCGCCTGGAAGCTCATCCAGGAGGCGCGGTCCGGCACGGCGCACAAGGGGCACGATCGCGATGTTCACCACGGTCACGACGTTCACGACGAGGACGGACACGATGAGGACGATCACGACGAGGGTGCTGAGGACCGGGAGCGCGAGGAGCCCGAGGAGTACGAGGAGAACCGCCTGCTGAAGGCGTTCGAGAAGCGGGTCGCGGCCACCGACCGGTACCACGGCACCCGGCTGGTCGTCAGGGTGAACGGCCGCCGGCTGGTGACGCCGATGCTCATCGTGATGCTGGCGATCGGCACCACCGACGTGCTGTTCGCCCTCGACTCCATCCCGGCGATCTTCGGGCTGACCCAGGACCCGTACATCGTCTTCACCGCCAACGCCTTCGCGCTGATGGGCCTGCGCCAGCTGTACTTCCTGCTCGGCGGCCTGCTCAAGCGGCTGGTGCACCTGTCGTACGGCCTGTCGGTCATCCTCGGCTTCATCGGCGTCAAGCTGGTGCTGCACGCGCTGCACGAGTCCGGGGTGGGCGTGCCGGAGATCTCCACGCCGGTCTCGCTCGGCGTCATCGTCGGCGTCCTCGCCGTCACGACCGCCACCAGCCTGCTGGCCTCCCGCCGCGAGGCCCGCGCCGGACACGCGCGCGAACGCGAGCACGCCCGCACCTGACGCGCGCAGCGCTCCCCGGCGGTACGGCACGCGTTCCCCGGCGACCCGTACGCGTTCCCCAGGGCGCCTATGAGGCCGCCGCGGCAGCGCGCGGTCCGGCGTCTCCGGCAGCCCCTCCCGGCGCCTGAGGCTGGCCCCTGAGACGGCTCCTGAGGCCGTCACGGCACCCCGCTGCCTGCCGTCCACGCCGTCCGCGCAACGTCTTCGGAGGGGCGCCCGCCAAGGAGTCCCGTGGCCGGTCTAGCCTGGTTGCCGCTGTGTGAGGGTGCCGGATGTGAGGGCGGGTGGGTGCCGGTGAGCACTGTGGCGGCGACGGTTCTGCCGGAGCTTGACGGCTCGCGTTTTCTGACCACGTGGGAGATCGACCCGGCGGCGCTGGCCGTCGTGCTGGTCCTGGCCGCGCTCTACACGGCCGGCGTGGTCCGGCTGCGGCGGCGCGGCGAGCGGTGGTCTGCGGCGCGGACCGTGGCGTTCGCCGTGCTGGGGCTCGGCACGCTGGTCGTCGCCACGATGTCGGCGTTCATGGTCTACAGCCGCGTGCTGTTCTGGCCGGCCGCCGTGCAGAACATCATGCTCGACCTCATCGTTCCGCTGGGCCTGGCGCTGGGCGACCCGCTCACCCTGGCCGGGCGCGCCCTGTCGCCCGGTGGCGCCCGGCGGCTGGAGAAGCTGACCGGCGGCCTCGTCGTGCGGTTCCTGACGTTCCCGTTCCTCAGCACCGTGCTGGTGCTGGTCTCGGAGATGTCGATCTACTTCACGTCGTATTTCCAGACCTCGCTGGAGCACTACGGCGTCCGGCAGCTGATGCACCTCCAACTGCTGTTCACCGGCTGCCTGTTCGTCCTGCCGATGCTCACCAAACAGGATCTGCTGCCTCGTTGGTGCACTCACCCGATCCGGGCGCTGCTGGTCTTCATGGACGGGCTGTTCGACTCGATCCCGGGCATCGTCGTGCTGTTCAGCAACACCCTGGTCGCCGGCCACTGGTACGCCGCCCACCCGCGCACCTGGGGGCCGCCCGCCGCCCACGACCAGCAGATCGGCGGCGGTCTGATGCTCACCATCGCCGAACTCGTCGGTGTGCCCTTCCTGTTCGCGGTCTTCGTCGACTGGTGGCGTACGGAACGTTCCAGGACCGCCGAACTCGACGAACGCCTCGACCGCGAACTCGTCCCGGTCTCCGCTGCGCCCGCCGGCCCTGCCCCCGCCGCGAGCGCCCAGGACGCGGCACCCGCGACGGCCTCCGCCGAGACCGGTACCGCCGCGTCCGGCACCGCCGTTCCGCCGCCCGACCGGGTCCGCCCGTGGTGGGAGACGGAGGGCGGCGAGGTCGCCGACCGCATGCGGCGCGGCGCCCGGCGGGGCTGACGGCACGGGCCGGCCGGCCGCCCCGGGGCCGCCCCCGGGGCCGATGTGGCCGCGCCGTACCGCCGGACGTGGGAGGCTGGCCCCGCACGCGACGCCGCCCGCGCCGCCGAACCAGGAGGTCAGCATGGCCGCCCCCACACCGCAGGACTCCCCCGAGGAGCTCCAGGCCGCCGCCCCGGGCGCCGAAGAGGCCGACGCCGTCGTCGACCCGGACGAGGACCCGGTCAAGCGCAAGTTCCGTGAGGCGCTGGAGCGCAAGCGCGGCGGTCAGTCCAACGCGGCCGGCGGCGCCGGCGGCGACCGCTCGAAGATCCACGGTGCCCACGGGCCGGCCGCCGGCCGCCGCTCGTTCCGCCGCAAGAGCGGTGGCTGACGGAACCGGTGCCCGGCGCCGCCCAGGCGTCGGGCCGGCCGGTGTCCGCCCGCTCGGACGGTAAGCGGCGGCGGGGACGCCGATATGACCATCCCGCGGCCGCCGGCGCCGTGACACCGGCCCCTCCGGAGCCGCCGGGAGAACTCCCAAACGGGCAGTAGTGGACGCGTTCCCGCCGCCCAAGGACTCATCGGGGCACCGGGTGATCCCGCGGGCCGCAGCGTTCGTACGCCCCACGGTGCCGCTGGAAACGTCGTGTTGGCCGAGCAGCGACCTGAAGCGTGTTGCCCGAGCGCGAAGCCGAAGCCGCAAGCCCCCAGGACCCCGGCAGCCCGCCAGGACCCCGGCAGCCGCAGGTAATAGTGCGTGTTCGCTGCCAGGCTCCTGGAGACCGCAGGCCGTCGTGCGGCCCCGCCGCGACCCTGAACCGCCGGTAGTAGTGCGTGCGGTCGGAGGGGCGTCGAGGCCGCGGGCGTGGCGTCCGCTGCGGTTACCTGCGTCGGGCCGACCGCCGCTTGGTCGAGGTGCGGCGCCCGGTCTTGTTGCCCTTGTGCGTGGTGATCATGCCGATAACGCCGGCCAGCACGATGGCGGCGACGATGATGACGCCCACGTGTGTCCCGGCCGACTGCGCCGCGATTCCCATGACGGGCCCCTTTCGTCGACGTGACCCCGGTTGTGGGAGGAGACTGCCCGCGATCCGCCGGACCAGTCGGTACCGGTGTCCCGTTCGTCGCGGGAGAGCGCGTGCGTACGACCGCGTCCGGGGGCCGTCGAGCCCGCCGTCCGCCCGCGCCGACCACCCGGCGGAACGCCGCGACCGCCCCGCCCCCATCTGCCTGGCACCGGTCCCGGAACGGCCGCGCCGGTCTCGGAACGGCCCGGCGCCGACCCCGCGCCCCCCGCGATGACGCCGCCCGGCGCACGATCCTGCAGGACGCGACCCGACACGGCAGGACCCGGCACAACACGTCACGACGCAGTCCAGCCCAGCACGGCATGGCACAGCAGCCCGCTCACCGGCCCTCTGCGACGCGGGCCGCCCCTCCCGGCCTCCCCGTCCCTCCCACGCCCCCAGCGGCTTCGTGACGTACGCGTCGGCCTTCGCACCGCGCCTACGCGCCGTACGCACACAGCAGCCTCCGCCCCACGCCCCTCCCACGCCCCCCGCGGCCCCGCGGCCCCGCGCCGTACACGACACACCCGCCCCGCGCGCAGCGGATCACCGCCCGCACGACGAAGGCCCGCGTCGGGACGACGCGGGCCTTCGGGCGGGCTTCGGTCACCAGCCGCGGGCGCGCCACTCCGCGAGATGCGGACGCTCGGCGCCGATCGTGGTGTCGTTGCCGTGTCCCGGGTAGACCCACGCCTCGTCGGGCAGGCGGCCGAAGAGCTTCTCCTCCAGGCCGCCCATCAGGGACGCGAACTCCTCGGGCCGGGTGGTGAGCCCGGGGCCGCCGGGGAAGAGGCAGTCGCCGGTGAAGACGTGCGGGTGGCCGTGCGGGTCGTCGTAGACCAGCGCGATGCTGCCGGGGGTGTGCCCCACGAGGTGGCGGGCGGTCAGCTCGACGCGGCCGACGGTGATCGTGCCGCCGTCGTCGACGGAGACGTCGGTGGCGACCGGGATGCCCTCGACGTCCTCACGGCCGGCGTAGGTCGTCGCGCCGGTCGCCGCGACGACCTCGGCCAGCGCGGACCAGTGGTCCTCGTGGCGGTGCGTGGTGACGACGGAGGCGATGCCGCCGTCGCCGATCAGGCCGATCAGGGTGCGCGGTTCGGCTGCCGCGTCGATCAGCAACTGCTCGCCGGTGGCGCGGCAGCGCAGCAGGTACGCGTTGTTGTCCATGGGGCCCACGGCCACCTTGGTGATCATCAGATCGGCGAGTTCGTGCACGTCCGGCGGTCCGCCGACCTTCACTGCTCCGGTGTACGACATGCCTTCACCCTAGTGGCGGCAGGACCGGCAGCGGCAGGGCCGGATCCGCCACGAGGTCGTGCCCGTCGCCGCGGCCGGTGACCCAGGCCAGCAGCGCCGCCGCGGTGCCCGCCACCGTCACCTCGGCGCGGTCCGCCGCGCCGATCACCCACGTCTCGCCGGAGCCGGTGTCGTGCAGCCGGACCGCGGCGACGCCCTCCTGGCCGGTGAGGCGGTCCAGGACGTGGTCCAGTTCGCGGTCGACCCACTCGGCGGGCAGGTCGGCGAAGCCGGAGCCGGCGTCCAGATCGACCCGGTGCAGCTGGATCTCGGTCAGCCGGCGTCCCGGGATCGCGGCGGCCGGCAGGACCGCGCCGCCGCGCAGGCTCACCTGCGTGGCCCAGGCCTGCGGCGGCAGCGCCCCGGCGGCCGCGTCGAACCGGTCCGCGGCGGCGCGCAGGTCGGCGAGCTGTTCGGCGAGCGGGCGGCCGGCGCCGGTCTCGATCTCGCGGTCGCGCGCGTCGGCGTCGTCGTACATCGGCGTCTCCTCGCCGGTGCGGGCCCACGTCAGCAGGTTGACCAGGGCGTCCGCGTTGCGGGCGAGGTGGGTCAGGACGTGGCCGCGGGTCCAGCCGGGCAGCCGGGACGGTTCCGCGACCGCCGCCGGGCCGAGCGCGGCGGCCTCCTCCAGCAGCCGGGCGGTCGCTTCCCGGACCGCGGCCGCATCGTTGACGGGGTCAGGTCGTTGAGGGGACACGGGCGCCTCCGGGATGTCGTTCGGATCGTCGTTCACCGTCGATCATCTCCGACATCGCCCTGGCTCACTCGGTCGAGTGAACCTTTTTGCCGTGGCTCGGGAATCGAATGTACGTGCTATAGGCTCGTGGGCACACAGCGTCGGAAGCCCCCGCCGACCACTGAGACCACCATCACGAGGCTTGACACCGCTCGACCAGAGGGTCGGGAACGCACCCCGGTTACGCTGAACGGGGGTGCTACCCCCTTCGTCCTACGAAAGGCACAGAACGGCGTGGCCGATCGACTCACCGTACGCGGCGCTCGCGAGCACAATCTGAAGAACGTCTCGCTGGATCTCCCGCGGGACTCGCTCATCGTCTTCACCGGACTGTCCGGCTCGGGGAAGTCGTCCCTGGCGTTCGACACCATCTTCGCCGAGGGACAGCGTCGGTATGTCGAGTCCCTCTCCTCCTACGCCCGGCAGTTCCTCGGCCAGATGGACAAGCCGGACGTCGACTTCATCGAGGGACTGTCCCCGGCGGTCTCCATCGACCAGAAGTCCACCTCGCGCAACCCGCGCTCGACCGTGGGCACCATCACCGAGGTCTACGACTACCTGCGGCTGCTGTTCGCCCGGATCGGCAAGCCGCACTGCCCGCAGTGCCGGCGGCCCATCTCCCGGCAGTCCCCGCAGGCCATCGTGGACCGGGTGCTGGAGCTGGAGGAGGGCAGCCGCTTCCAGGTGCTCTCCCCGCTGGTGCGCGAGCGCAAGGGCGAGTACGTCGACCTCTTCTCCGACCTGCAGACCAAGGGCTACAGCCGCGCCCGGGTGGACGGCGTCACCGTCCAGCTCGCCGAGCCGCCGAAGCTGAAGAAGCAGGAGAAGCACACCATCGAGGTGGTCATCGACCGCCTCACCGTCAAGGAGAGCGCCAAGCGCCGGCTCACCGACTCGGTGGAGACCGCGCTCGGGCTGTCCGGCGGCATGGTCATCCTGGACTTCGTCGACCTGCCCGAGGACGACCCGCAGCGTGAGCGGATGTTCTCCGAGCATCTCTACTGCCCGTACGACGATCTGTCGTTCGAGGAGCTGGAGCCGCGGTCGTTCTCGTTCAACTCCCCGTTCGGCGCCTGCCCGGAGTGCACCGGCATCGGCACCCGGATGGAGGTCGACGCCGAGCTGATCGTCCCCGACGAGGAGAAGTCGCTGGACGAGGGCGCCATCGCGCCGTGGTCGCTCGGCCACAGCAAGGAGTACTTCGGCCGGCTGATCGGCGCGCTGGCCGGCGAGCTCGGCTTCCGCACCGACATCCCGTGGGCCGGGCTGCCGCTGCGCGCGCGCAAGGCCCTGCTCAACGGGCACAAGACCCGCGTCCAGGTCAGCTACCGCAACCGGTACGGCCGAGAGCGCTCCTACGTCACGGCCTTCGAGGGCGCGATCCCGTTCGTCAAGCGCCGGCACTCCGAGGCGGAGTCCGACTCCAGCCGTGAGCGCTTCGAGGGCTACATGCGCGAGGTGCACTGCCCGACCTGCGAGGGCACCCGGCTCAAGCCCATCGTGCTGGCCGTCACGGTCGCCGAGCGCTCCATCGCCGACATCTCCGCCATGTCGATCAGCGACTGCGCGGAGTTCCTGCGCACCCTGAAGCTGTCGGACCGCGAGAAGACCATCGCCGAGCGGGTGCTGAAGGAGGTCAACGAGCGGCTGCGCTTCCTGGTCGACGTCGGCCTGGACTACCTCTCGCTCAACCGCGCGGCCGGCACGCTGTCCGGCGGCGAGGCCCAGCGCATCCGGCTGGCCACCCAGATCGGCTCCGGCCTGGTCGGCGTGCTCTACGTGCTGGACGAGCCGTCCATCGGCCTGCACCAGCGCGACAACCACCGGCTCATCGAGACCCTGATCCGGCTGCGCGACCTGGGCAACACCCTGATCGTCGTCGAGCACGACGAGGACACCATCCGTACCGCCGACTGGGTGGTCGACATCGGCCCCGGCGCCGGCGAGCACGGCGGCAAGGTCGTGCACTCCGGCTCGATGGAGGGCCTGCTGGCCAACGAGGAGTCGCTGACCGGCGCCTACCTCTCGGGCCGCCGGGCCATCCCCACCCCGCAGGAGCGCCGGCCGGTCGACCGCAAGCGGCAGCTGACCGTGCACGGCGCCCGCGAGCACAACCTGCGGGACGTGTCGGTCTCCTTCCCGCTGGGCGTCTTCACCGCGGTCACCGGCGTCTCCGGCTCCGGCAAGTCCACCCTGGTCAACGACATCCTCTACACCCACCTGGCCCGTGAGCTGAACGGCGCCCGCACGGTGCCCGGCCGGCACACCCGGGTGGACGGCGACGACCTGGTGGACAAGGTCGTGCACGTCGACCAGTCGCCGATCGGCCGCACCCCGCGGTCCAACCCCGCCACGTACACCGGCGTCTTCGACCACGTGCGCCGGCTGTTCGCGGAGACCATGGAGGCCAAGGTCCGCGGGTACCTGCCGGGCCGCTTCTCGTTCAACGTCAAGGGCGGCCGGTGCGAGAACTGCACCGGTGACGGCACGATCAAGATCGAGATGAACTTCCTGCCGGACGTATACGTCCCGTGCGAGGTCTGCCACGGTGCCCGGTACAACCGGGAGACCCTGGAGGTGCACTACAAGGGCAAGTCCATCGCCGAGGTGCTGGACATGCCGATCGAGGAGGCCTCGGAGTTCTTCGAGGCGGTCCCCGCCATCTCCCGCCACCTGCGCACCCTCAACGACGTCGGCCTCGGCTACGTCCGGCTCGGCCAGAGCGCGCCCACGCTGTCCGGCGGCGAGGCCCAGCGGGTCAAGCTGGCCAGCGAACTGCAGCGCCGTTCCACCGGCCGCACGGTCTACGTGCTGGACGAGCCGACCACCGGCCTGCACTTCGAGGACATCAGCAAGCTCATCACGGTGCTGGAGGGCCTGGTCGACAAGGGGAACTCGGTGATCGTCATCGAGCACAACCTCGACGTCATCAAGACCGCCGACTGGGTCATCGACATGGGTCCCGAGGGCGGCAACGGCGGCGGCCTGGTCATCGCCGAGGGCACCCCCGAGGAGATCGCCGCGGAGCCCACCAGCCACACGGGCAAGTTCCTCCGCGAGGTCCTCGGCGACCGGGTCAGCGACGCGGCCATCCCGGCCCAGCAGCGGTCCGGCGGCCGCGGCGCCACCACCGGCAAGCCGGCGGCCAGGGCGTCCAAGACCGCCAAGACCGCCAAGGCCACCGTGAAGGCCCCGGCCAAGGCCGCTGTGAAGGCCCCCGCCGCAAGCGCAGGGAAGGTCGCGAAGGCCCCGGCCCGCAAGGCGGCGGCCACCCGCAAGCGCGCCAGCGGCGACTGACGGTGACCGGGCGCTGACGGGCCCCGGGGGAGGAAGCCTCAGGAACGGGACGTAGGGTGCGGAGCGGTTCACCACCGCCCGCTCGGCGGCGGTCACCCGCCGCACCCCGCGTCCCGTTCGCGTTCCGTCCCGCGGTTCGCGTTCCTGCTTCCCCTCGCCGTTCCCGTTCTCGCCTCCCCCTCCCGTTCCCCCCGTTCCCCTCGCCGTTCCCGTCCCGTTCCGGAGCACCCGCCATGACCGACGCCCAGCCCGCCGCCGACCACGCCCGCCGTTCCGTGCTCCAGGGGGCGGCCCTGGCCGGGGTCGCCGGGCTCGGGGTGACCGCGCTGAGCGGCTGCGCGGCCAAGCCCGCCAAGCCGGCCGGGCCGGTGCACCTCGGCTCGACCGACCAGGTGCCGGTGGGCGGTGCGGCGTTGTTCCGCGACGACAAGGTCGTGGTGGCCCAGCCCGCGAAGGGGCACTTCGCGGCGTTCAGCGCGGTCTGCACGCACCAGGGCTGCGTCGTCGCCTCGATCGCCCACGGGGTGATCAGCTGCCCGTGCCACGGCAGCGAGTTCAACGCCCTCACCGGCGCCGTCGTGCAGGGGCCGGCCACCCGGGCGCTGCCCGCGGTGAGCCTGAGGGTCGAGGACGGAAAGATGATCGCCGGATCATAGGACCGCCACCGAAGGGCGCCACGGTTCGCCCGGCCCGGCGCCCGCCGCCCCGCCCGCCCCGGCGTCCTCCGCCCCGCCCGGCCCGGCGTCTCCGCCCCCTGCGCCCCGCCGTCCCGCGCCCGCCGGCCCGCCGTCCCGCGCCCGCCGGTGCGCGGGACGGGATTGTCCCACCCCGCCAGTAGGGTTGACCCATGGCCGACCCGTCCAGCTACCGCCCGAAGCCGGGACAGATCCCCGATTCGCCGGGGGTCTACCGGTTCCGTGACGATCACCGCCGGGTGATCTACGTGGGCAAGGCCAAGAGCCTGCGCCAGCGGCTCTCGTCGTACTTCCAGGACATCACCAACCTCCACCCGCGCACCGCCACCATGGTCACCACGGCCGCCTCCGTGGAGTGGACCGTGGTCTCCACCGAGGTCGAGGCGCTCCAGCTGGAGTACTCCTGGATCAAGGAGTACGACCCGCGGTTCAACGTCAAGTACCGCGACGACAAGAGCTACCCGTCGCTGGCCGTCACGCTGAACGAGGAGTTCCCCCGGGTCCAGGTGATGCGCGGTCCCAAGCGCAAGGGCGTGCGGTATTTCGGGCCGTACGCGCACGCCTGGGCGATCCGGGAGACCGTCGACCTGCTGCTGCGGGTCTTCCCGGTGCGCACCTGCTCCGCCGGCGTCTTCAAGCGGTCCGCGCAGATCGGCCGGCCCTGCCTGCTGGGGTACATCGGCAAGTGCTCGGCGCCCTGCGTCGGCCGCGTCACGCCGCAGGAGCACCGCGAACTCGCCGACGAGTTCTGCGACTTCATGGCCGGCCGCACCGGTACGTACCTGCGCCGCCTGGAGACCGGCATGCGCGAGGCCGCCTCCGAGATGGAGTACGAGCGGGCCGCCCGGCTGCGTGACGACATCGAGGCGCTCAAGCGCGCGATGGAGAAGAACGCCGTCGTGCTCACCGACGCCACCGACGCCGACCTCATCGCGGTCGCCGAGGACGAACTGGAGGCCGCGGTCCAGATCTTCCACGTCCGCGGCGGCCGGGTGCGCGGCCAGCGCGGCTGGGTCACCGACAAGGTCGAGGCGGTCGACACCGCCGGACTGGTCGAGCACGCCCTCGTCCAGCTGTACGGCGAGGAGCGCGGCGACACCGTGCCCAAGGAAGTGCTGGTCCCCGTCGTGCCGGAGCCGGCCGAGCCGATCGCCGAGTGGCTGGCCGAACGGCGCGGTTCGCAGGTGTCGTTGCGTGTACCGCAGCGCGGCGACAAGAAGGACCTGATGGCGACCGTGCAGCGCAACGCCCAGCAGGGGCTGGCGCTGCACAAGACCAAGCGCGCCTCCGACCTGACCACCCGCTCCCGCGCGCTGGAGGAGATCAGCCAGGCGCTCGGCCTCGACCAGGCCCCGCTGCGCATCGAGTGCTTCGACATCTCCCACCTCCAGGGTGACGACGTGGTCGCCTCCATGGTCGTCTTCGAGGACGGCCTCGCCCGGAAGAGTGAATACCGCCGCTTCCAGATCAAGTCCTTCGCCGGCCAGGACGACGTCCGGTCGATGCACGAGGTGGTCTCCCGGCGGTTCCGCCGCTACCTGCGCGAGATGCAGCGCGACGGCGAATGGCCGGCCGCCGCCGGGACCGGGGACGCCCCCGGAGGGCCCGGGGACGCCGTAGAGGGCGGCGCCGCAGGCGCGGGCACCGGTGACCACGGCGGTGACCACGGCGACGACCGCGGTGAGCACGCCGGCGACCACTCGATCGTGCTCGACGGGCCCGCCGGCGCCGTGGCCGACGGGGCCGGCCCGGACGGTGACGGGCCGGACGGGGACGGGCACGAGCTGCCGTCCGGGCCGATCGATCCGGACACCGGCCGGCCGCGGAAGTTCGCCTACCCCCCGCAGCTGCTCGTGGTCGACGGCGGACAGCCGCAGGTCGCGGCCGCCCGGCGGGCGCTGGAAGAGCTGGGCATCGAGGACATCGCCGTCTGCGGCCTGGCCAAGCGGCTGGAGGAGGTGTGGCTGCCGGACGAGACGGACCCGGTCATCCTGCCGCGCACCAGTGAGGGGTTGTACCTGCTCCAGCGGGTGCGCGACGAGGCGCACCGGTTCGCGATCGCCTACCAGCGCAGCAAACGCACCAAGGCGTTGCGCTCCGGCGCGCTGGACGCCGTACCGGGGCTGGGGGAGACCCGCCGGCAGGCGCTGCTGAAGCACTTCGGCTCGCTCAAGCGGCTGCGCGCCGCCACGGTCGAGCAGATCCGCGAGGTGCCCGGCGTGGGCCGGCACACCGCCGAGGCGGTCGCCGCCGCACTCGCCGGTGCCGCGCCGTCCGCGCCCGCCGTGAACACCGCGACAGGAGAGATCATGGAGGAAGAGGGCCCGGCCACCACCACTCCCGAAACCGCCGCCCCCGACACCGTCCCCCCGGCCGCTCCCACCTCGGCGGCCCCCGAGACCACCTCCGACATCCGCCCCACCCCCGCGAACCCCGACCCCGACACCCCTGACCCCGACACCACCCCCGACACCTCAGGCGCCACCACCCCCGACCCCTCGAACACCACCACCCCCGCCGAACCCCCCGCGCCGCGGGCCGTCCCGTACATACCTCCCGCGCCGCAGGCTCCCGTACCGCGCGACGCGGGCGACGGGCGGTCGCAGGCATGACACCGAGCGACAGCGGCACCCCGGCGGGCACCCCGCGCACCAGCAGACCGAACGACGTAGACGGAGCACACGTGACCACGGACGGAGCGAGTCGGGTGGCGGAAGCCATCCCCGAACTGGTGATCATCTCCGGCATGTCCGGGGCGGGCCGCAGCACCGCGGCGAAATGCCTGGAGGACCTGGGCTGGTTCGTGGTGGACAACCTGCCACCGGCCCTGATCCCCACCATGGTCGACCTCGGCGCCCGTTCGCAGGGCAACGTCGCGCGCATCGCGGTCGTGGTCGACGTGCGCGGCCGGCGCTTCTTCGACACCCTGCGCGAATCGCTGGCCGGCCTGGACGCCAAGGGCGTGCGGCGCCGGGTGCTGTTCCTGGAGGCGTCCGACGACGCGCTGGTGCGCCGCTTCGAGTCGGTGCGCCGCCCGCACCCACTCCAGGGCGACGGCCGGATCGTCGACGGCATCGCCGCCGAACGCGACCTGCTGTGCGAACTGCGCGGCGACGCCGACCTGGTCATCGACACCTCCGGCCTCAACGTCCACGAGCTGCGCGCCAAGATGGACGCCCAGTTCGCCGGCGACGAGGAGCCGGAACTGCGGGCCACCGTCATGTCGTTCGGCTTCAAGTACGGCCTGCCGGTCGACGCCGACCTGGTGGTCGACTGCCGTTTCCTGCCCAACCCGCACTGGGTGCCGGAACTCCAGCCGTTCACCGGGCTCAACGACGAGGTCGCCCAGTACGTCTTCAACCAGCCCGGCGCCAAGGAGTTCCTGGACGGCTACGCGGAACTGCTGCACATCGTGGCCGCCGGATACCGCCGCGAGGGCAAGCGGTACGTGACGATCGCGGTCGGCTGCACCGGCGGCAAGCACCGCAGCGTCGCGATGTCGGAGCGGCTGGCGCGGCGGCTGTCGGCCGACGGGGTGGAGACCGTGACGGTCCACCGGGACATGGGGCGCGAGTGATCAGAGCGACATCGGCGCGGCGGCTGCGCGGCAACCGCCGTTCCGGGGCCGCTCCGAAAGTGGTGGCCCTCGGCGGCGGGCACGGCCTGTCCGCCTCCCTCGCGGCTCTGCGCCGCATCACCCAGGACCTGACGGCCGTGGTCACCGTCGCCGACGACGGCGGCTCCAGCGGCCGGCTGCGCGACGAACTCGGCGTTCTGCCCCCCGGCGACCTGCGCAAGGCGCTCGCCGCGCTGTGCGGGGACGACGAATGGGGCCAGACGTGGTCAAGGGTGATCCAACATCGGTTCACCAGTAAGGGTGAGATGCACGGCCACGCGGTCGGCAACCTGCTGATCGTCGCCCTGTGGGAGCAACTCGGCGACCCCGTGGCCGCGTTGGAGTGGGTGGCCCGCCTGCTGGGCGCCCACGGGCGGGTCCTGCCGATGTCGGCGGTGCCGCTGCACCTGGAGGCCCTGGTACGCGGTCACGACCCGGCCCGGCCGATGGACACCCGCACCGTGCGGGGGCAGGCCGCGGTCGCTCTGACGCCCGGCGAGGTGCTCCGGGTCAACCTGGTCCCGGGCGACCCGCCGGCCGTTCCACAGGCCGTACAGGCGGTTCTGGACGCCGACTGGGTGGTGCTGGGGCCGGGGTCGTGGTTCTCCTCCGTCATCCCGCACCTGCTGGTGCCGGAGCTCGCCGACGCGCTGACCCAGACCCGGGCGCGCCGGGTGCTCACCCTCAACCTGGTGCCGCAACCCGGCGAAACCGACGGCTTCTCTCCGCAGCGTCACTTGGAGGTTTTGGCCCGACACGCCCCTAAACTCACCATCGACGTGGTGCTGGCCGACGAGGCCGCCGTGCCCGACCGCCCGAGCCTCGTGGAGGCCGCGGAGCGGCTGGCCGGCCGGGTGGAACTGGCCAGGGTCGCGGCCCCCGACGGGCCCCGGCACGACCCGGAGCTGCTGGCCGCCGCGTACGACCGGATTTTTCGGATGCATGGAAGGATCGGCCCATGGCGATGACGGCAGCGGTGAAGGACGAGATCAGTCGGCTCCCCGTCACCCGTACCTGCTGCCGGAAGGCGGAGGTGTCGTCGATCCTGCGGTTCGCCGGCGGCCTCCACCTGGTGAGCGGCCGGATCGTGATCGAGGCGGAACTCGACACCGGTATCGCCGCGCGGCGGTTGCGCAAGGACATCCTGGAGATCTTCGGGCACGCCTCCGACCTGGTGGTGATGGCGCCCGGGGGCCTGCGCAGAGGCAGCCGGTACGTGGTGCGGGTGGTGGCCGGCGGTGACCAGCTGGCCCGGCAGACCGGCCTGGTCGACGGCCGCGGCCGCCCGATCCGGGGCCTGCCTCCCCAGGTGGTCTCCGGCTCGACCTGCGACGCGGAGGCCGCCTGGCGCGGCGCGTTCCTGGCCCACGGTTCGCTGACCGAGCCGGGGCGCTCCTCCTCGCTGGAGGTGACCTGCCCCGGTCCGGAGGCGGCGCTGGCGCTGGTCGGCGCCGCGCGGCGGCTCGGCATCCCGTCCAAGGCCCGCGAGGTGCGCGGGGTGGACCGGGTGGTGGTCCGCGACGGCGACGCCATTGGCGCGCTGCTGACCCGGCTGGGGGCGCACGAGTCGGTGCTGGCCTGGGAGGAGCGCCGGATGCGCCGCGAGGTGCGCGCGACGGCGAACCGGCTGGCCAACTTCGACGACGCCAACCTGCGCCGGTCGGCCCGGGCCGCGGTGGCGGCCGGGGCCCGGGTGCAGCGGGCGCTGGAGATCCTCGGCGACGACGTGCCCGAGCACCTCGCGGCGGCCGGGCGGCTGCGGATGGACCACAAGCAGGCGTCGCTGGAGGAGCTGGGCTCGCTGGCCGACCCGCCGCTCACCAAGGACGCGGTGGCCGGCCGGATCCGGCGGCTGCTGGCGATGGCCGACAAGCGCGCCTCCGACCTGGGCATCCCGGGCACGGAGTCCAACCTGACGGAGGAGATGGTCGGTTGACGCCGGGGGCGGGCCACCCCGCCCGCCCCGACGCCGCTCCCCGCGGGACCCCGACGCACCACCGGCCCGCTCCCCGCGGGACCCCGCGTAACGCCGGCCCCGCGCATGCCGGCCCCGCGTATGCCGGCTCTACGTAACGCCGGCCCCGCGTAACGCCGGCCCCGCGTAACGCCGGCCCCGCGTAACGCCGGCCCCCGACCAGCGCCGGCCCCGACCGCCGCGCCGCTTCCTGTGCACCCTGCGCCGCACGCACCGTCCGCCGATCCCTGCGGAACCCGTGCACCCGTGCACCCGTGCACCCGTGCACCCGTGCACCCGTGCACCCGTGCACCCGTGCACCCGTGCACCCGTGCACCCGTGCACCCGTGCACCCGCGCGCACCGCTCACCCGACCGCGTCGGCTCGCGCGCACCGCTCACCCGATCGCGTCGGCTCGCGCGCACCGCTCACCCGATCGCGCTGGCTCGCGCGCACCGCTCACCCGACCGCGCCGGCTCGCACGTACCGTTCACCCGACCGCGTGGGGCCCGCGCCCACCGTCCACCCACTCCGCGAGACCGGCCCGCACCGCGCGCGCCCCAACTCCCGCGCCCGCCTCGTGCGTACCGCCCGCCCCCACTCCAACCCGCGCCCCCGTGCGCACCGTCCGCCCCACCGCCCCCGCGCCGCCTCGCGCCGCGGCGCCGCCCCACCGCCCCCGCGTACCGCCATGGTCCCGTGCCCGCTCCGTGCCCGCCCGGTGCACGCTCCGTGCCCACCCCGTGTCCGCCCGGCGCGCGCCCGGCGCACGCCTCGTGCCGGGGTGCCGGGGCGGCTCCCGCGGACCGTTCGCCACGGCCCCGGCGATGTCACCCGGGACATCTCGTCAAGGTAGGGTCGTCAGTGGTCGGGGACATCCCATACGAAGCAGCCGGAGTGTATTCCGGCGCATCAACAAGGAGATCGGTTCGTGACGATCCGCGTAGGCATCAACGGCTTTGGCCGCATCGGTCGTAATTTCTTCCGTGCCGCCCTGGAGCAGGGTGCGGACCTGGAGATCGTGGCTGTCAACGACCTGGGCAACACCGCGACCACCGCCCACCTGCTCAAGTACGACACCATTCTGGGCCGCCTCAAGGCCGAGGTGTCGCACACCGAGGACTCCATCACGGTCGACGGCAAGACCATCAAGGTCCTCGCCGAGCGCGACCCGGCCAACATCAAGTGGGGTGAGCTCGGCGTCGACATCGTCATCGAGTCCACCGGCATCTTCACCAAGGCGGCCGACGCCGGCAAGCACATCGCCGGCGGCGCCAAGAAGGTCATCATCTCGGCTCCGGCCAAGGATGAGGACATCACGATCGTCATGGGCGTCAACAACGAGAAGTACGACGCCGCCCAGCACCACATCATCTCCAACGCCTCCTGCACCACCAACTGCGTGGCGCCGATGGCGAAGGTCCTGCTGGAGAACTTCGGCATCGTCAAGGGCCTGATGACCACGGTCCACGCGTACACCAACGACCAGCGCATCCTGGACTTCCCGCACTCGGACCTGCGCCGCGCCCGCGCCGCCGCCGAGAACATCATCCCGACCACCACCGGTGCCGCGAAGGCCACCGCGCTGGTGATCCCGGAGCTGGCGGGCAAGCTGGACGGCATCGCCATGCGGGTGCCGGTCCCCACCGGCTCGGTCACCGACCTGGTCATCGAGGTGGAGCGCGAGGTCACCCGGGACGAGGTCAACGCCGCGTTCCAGAAGGCCGCCTCCGGCCAGCTCAAGGGCATCCTGGACTACACCGAGGACCCGATCGTCTCCTCGGACATCGTCAACTGGCCGGCCTCGTGCACCTTCGACTCCTCCCTGACCATGGTCCAGGGCAAGAGCGTCAAGATCATCGGCTGGTACGACAACGAGTGGGGCTACTCCAACCGCCTGGTGGACCTGACCACCTTCATCGGCGGACAGCTCTGACCCCCACCCGGTAGCACCGGTACGCGGGACGGGGCCCGGACGACGCCTTCGTCCGGGCCCCGTCCCCGTTCCACGATCCAGGAGCCACTGTGAAGACGATCGACGATCTTGACGTCGCCGGCCGACGGGTGTTCGTCCGGGCCGACCTGAACGTTCCGCTCTCCGGGAGCGAGATCACCGACGACGGCCGCATCCGGGCCGCCGTTCCCACCATCACCGCGCTCGCCGAACGCGGCGCGCGGGTGATCGTCGCCTCGCACCTCGGCCGCCCCAAGGGCGCGCCGGACCCGCAGTTCTCGCTCGCGCCGGTCGCCGAGCGGCTGGCCGAACTCCTCGGCCGGCCGGTCGCGTTCGCCTCCGACACCGTGGGCGACAGCGCGAAGGCCACCGTCGCCGCCCTGGCCGACGGCGAGGTCACGCTGCTGGAGAACCTGCGGTTCAACGCGGGCGAGACCGCCAAGGACGACGCCGAGCGCGGCGCGTTCGCCGACGAGCTGGCCGCGCTGGCCGACGCCTACGTGGGCGACGGCTTCGGCGCCGTGCACCGCAAGCACGCCTCGGTCTACGACCTGCCCGCCCGGCTGCCGCACGCGGCCGGCGGACTGATCGCCACCGAGGTCGGCGTGCTGAAGAAGCTCACCGAGGACGTCAGCCGGCCCTACGTCGTCGTGCTCGGCGGCGCCAAGGTCTCCGACAAGCTCGGGGTCATCGACCACCTGCTGGACAAGGCCGACCGCATCGTGATCGGCGGCGGCATGATGTTCACCTTCCTGGCCGCCAAGGGCCTGCCGGTGGGCCGCAGCCTCCTGCAGGAGGACCAGTTGCCGGCCGTCCGCGACTACCTGGCGCGGGCCGAGGCGGCGGGGGTGGAGTTCGTGCTGCCGACCGACGTGGTCGGCGCCACCGAGTTCCCGGACCTGAAGACCAAGGCGCCGGCCCACCCGCGTACGGTCGCCGCCGACGCGATGCCGGACGACCTGATGGGCCTGGACATCGGCCCGGAGTCGCGCAAGCTGTTCGCGTCCAAGCTCGCCGACGCCGCCACCGTCTTCTGGAACGGCCCGGCCGGCGTCTTCGAGCACCCGGACTTCGCCGAGGGCACCCGGGCGATCGCCCAGGCGCTCGTCGACAGTCCGGCCTTCACCGTCGTCGGCGGCGGTGACTCCGCGGCCGCGGTGCGCACCCTCGGTTTCGACGAGAACGCCTTCGGCCACATCTCGACCGGCGGCGGCGCCAGCCTCGAATACCTCGAGGGCAAGAAGCTGCCCGGCCTCGACGCACTGGAGGACTGACCGCGTGACGACCACCCGCACCCCGCTGATGGCGGGCAACTGGAAGATGAACCTCAACCACCTCGAGGCCATCGCGCACGTCCAGAAGCTCTCCTTCTCGCTCAACGACAAGGACTACGCGGCCGTCGAGGTCGCGGTCCTGCCGCCGTTCACCGACCTGCGCACCGTGCAGACCCTGGTCGACGGCGACAAGCTGAAGATCAAGTACGGCGCCCAGGACCTGTCGGCGCACGACTCCGGCGCGTACACCGGGGAGATCTCCGGCGCGATGCTGGCCAAGCTGCGGTGCTCCTACGTGACCGTCGGCCACTCCGAGCGCCGCCAGTACCACGGTGAGGACGAGACGATCGTCAACGCCAAGGTCAAGGCCGCCTTCCGGCACGAGCTGACCCCGATCCTGTGCGTCGGTGAGGGCCTGGAGGTCCGCAAGGCGGGCGACCAGGTCTCCCACACCCTCGCCCAGGTCGAGGGCGCCCTCAAGGACGTGCCGGCCGAGCAGGCCCGCACCCTGGTCGTGGCCTACGAACCGGTGTGGGCCATCGGCACCGGCGAGGTCGCCACCCCGGACGACGCCCAGGAGGTCTGCGGCGCGATCCGCACCAAGCTGGACCAGCTGTACGACCCGACGGTGGCCGACGCGGTCCGCATCCAGTACGGCGGCTCGGTGAAGTCCGGCAACATCGCGGCGATCATGGCGCAGCCGGACGTCGACGGCGCACTGGTCGGCGGTGCCGCGCTGGACGCCGAGGAGTTCGTCAGGATCGTCCGGTTCGGCGACCAGGCAGTAGGCTGACGGGCTGGTTCCGAAGTACTCTGGCGGGGCCGGACGCGATCTCCTCGTGGCCGGCTCCGCATCGCCGTAAGGCCCCCGGATCGTCGTTGTCCCCCAGAGAGGCTCCAGCCGTGGTCATCGGGTTCTCCATCGCCCTCATCGTGTTCAGCCTGCTGCTGATGCTGCTGGTCCTGATGCACAAGGGGAAGGGCGGCGGCCTGTCCGACATGTTCGGTGGCGGTATGCAGTCCTCCGTCGGCGGTTCGTCCGTCGCCGAGCGCAACCTCGACCGCATCACCGTCATCGTCGGACTGCTGTGGGCGGTCGCCGTCGTCGGTCTCGCCCTGGTCATCAAGTTCCAGAAGTGACGGCCGTACTGGCGCGTTCGTACCGGTAACGGCCCCACTGGGAGCACAACTGACGCCTTGTCGCGTCGGCGGCTTATCATGGGACCGTGTCCCTCGTCAGCCCGGCCCATTGGCCCGCAGCGGGACGCGTCGTAAGGTCTCCGTAAACTGGACGACCTGGCAGCACCATCACGCAGGGAGTTACGACCGTGGCAAGTGGCAACGCGATCCGAGGCAGTCGGGTCGGAGCGGGGCCGATGGGTGAGGCGGAACGCGGCGAGTCCGCGCCCCGTCTTCGCATCTCCTTCTGGTGCTCCAACGGGCACGAGACCCAGCCGAGTTTCGCCAGTGACGCGCAGATCCCGGACACCTGGGACTGCCCCCGCTGCGGCTTCCCGGCCGGACAGGACGAGAACAACCCGCCGGCCCCGCCGCGCACCGAGCCGTACAAGACGCACCTCGCCTACGTGCGCGAGCGGCGCAGCGACGCGGACGGCGAGGCGATCCTCGCCGAGGCGCTGGCCAAGCTGCGCGGCGAGATCTGACGCACCGCGCCACCCGGCACGACGGCCCGGCCGCGCCCCCGTGAGGGGTGCGCGGCCGGGCCGTCGCCGTCGTGGACTCCTCCGTCAGCCGGAGGCCGGCGGATACAGCTGCCGGGGCAGCTTCACCGCCGCGGCCCGGTCCAGCAGCCACAGCGTGCGGCTGCGGCCCTGGGCACCGGCCGCCGGGGCCTGCACCTCACCGGCGCCGGACAGCGCGATGGCCACCGCCTGCGCCTTGTCCTCACCGGCCGCCAGCAGCCACACCTCGCGGGCCTGCCGGATGGCCGGCAGGGTCAGCGAGATGCGGGTCGGCGGCGGCTTGGGAGCCCCGCGCACCCCGATCACCGTGCGTTCGGACTCCCGTACGCCCGGGTGCTCGGGGAACAGCGACGCCACGTGGGTGTCCGGGCCGACGCCGAGCAGCAGCACGTCGAACGCCGGAACGCGGGTGCGGTCCTGCGGTCCGGCGGCGGCGGCCAGCTCCCGCTCGTAGCCCTCGGCGGCGGCGTCCAGGTCGCCGCCGAACTCCCCGTCGGAGACCGGCATGGCGTGCACCCGCTCCGGGGTCAGCGGCACCGAGGACAGCAGCGCGTCGCGGGCCTGGGTGTCGTTGCGGTCCGGGTCGCCCGCGGGCAGGAACCGCTCGTCACCCCACCACAGGTCCAGGCGTGCCCAGTCCACCGCGTCCCGGGCCGGCGCGGCGGCGAGCGCCGCGAGCAGCGCGTTGCCGTTGCGCCCGCCGGTGAGCACCACCGAGGCGGTGCCGCGGGCGGACTGGGCGTCCACGATCTTCGTGATCAGCCGGGCCGCCGCGGCCTGCGCCATCAGCTCCTTGTCCCGGTGGACCACGACCTGCGGGGTCACTTCGGCTGCTCCCCGTCCGCGTCGGACTTCGGCGCCGCCTTCTTGGCCGCCGCCTTCTTCGGCGCCGACGCACCGGTGGCACCCGGGACGTCACCGCCGGCCGGGCCGCCGTCGGCCGACAGCCGGTCGACGCCGAACTTCACCGCGGACTCGTAGATGTCGTCCGGGTCCAGCCGGCGCAGCTCCTCGGCGATCAGCTCGGCGGTCTCCCGCCGCTTGAGCGCCACGTGCCGGTCCGGCTGCCCCGGCACGGCCAGCTCCGCCAGCGCGCCGTCCGCGCGGTCCAGGCAGATCTCGCCGTCGGCGGTGGACAGCCGCACGGCGGTCAGCCCGGGGCCGTCGGAGACCCGGCGCTCGACCGGTACGCCCAGCCGGTCGGCCAGCCACATGCCCAGCAGCTCGGTGCTCGGGTTGTACGCCTCACCCTCGACGACCGCGCCCTTGATCTTGGCGTGCTTCTGGTCCAGCGCCGCGGCCAGCATGCTGCGCCACGGGGTGATCCGGGTCCAGGCCAGGTCGGTGTCGCCGGGGGAGTAGGTCTCCGCCCGGTTGCCGAGCTGGCCGACCGGGTCCTCGTGGGCGGCGGCGTCGGTGATCCGGCGCTGCGCCAGCCGGCCCAGCGGGTCCTCCGACGGGTGGGCCGGCGGGTCCTCCGGCCACCACACCACGACCGGGGCGTCCGGCAGCAGCAGCGGCAGCACGACGGACTCGGCGTGGTTGGCCAGTTCCCCGTGCAGCCGCAGCAGCACCGTCTCACCGGTGCCGGCGTCCGAGCCGACCCGGATCTCGGCGTCCAGCCGCGAACCGGCCCGCTCGCGCGGTGAACGGCCGTGCCGCTTGATGACCGCCAGGATGCGCGAGGGGTGCTCGCGCGAGGCGTCACCGGCCGCCCGGAGCGCGTCGTAGGCGTTGCCCTCGTCGGTGACGACGACCAGGGTCAGCACCATGCCGACGGCCGGGGTGCCGATCGCCCGCCGTGCGTGGATGAGACCGTTGTTGATCTTCGACGAGTTGGTGTCCGTGAGATCGATCTTCATGGCCGGCGCCAGCTCCTGCCGTCTCGTGCGAGCATCTCGTCCGCCTCGGTGGGACCCCAGGTCCCGGAGGCGTACTGCGCGGGCTTGCCGTGCTGCTCCCAGTACTGCTCGATCGGGTCCAGGATGGTCCAGGACAGCTCGACCTCCTGGTGCCGCGGGAAGAGGTTGGCGTCGCCGAGCAGCACGTCCAGCAGCAGGCGCTCGTACGCCTCCGGGCTGGACTCGGTGAACGACTCGCCGTACGCGAAGTCCATGGTGACGTCGCGGACCTCCATCGCGGTGCCCGGCACCTTGGAGCCGAACCGCACGGTGATGCCCTCGTCCGGCTGGACCCGGATGACCAGGGCGTTCTGCCCCAGCTCCTCGGTGGCACCGGACTCGAAGGGCAGGTAGGGGGCGCGCTTGAAGACCACCGCGATCTCGGTGACCCGGCGGCCCAGCCGCTTGCCGGTGCGCAGGTAGAACGGCACCCCGGCCCAGCGGCGGTTGTTGATGGTGAGCTTGATGGCGGCGTAGGTGTCGGTCTTGGACTTGGGGTCGATGCCGTCCTCCTCCAGGTAGCCGAGCACCTCCTCGCCGCCCTGCCAGGCGTGCGCGTACTGACCGCGCACGGTGTGCTTGCCGAGGTCGTCGGGCAGCTCGACCGCGCCCAGCACCTTCAGCTTCTCCGCCACCAGCGCCTTGGGGTGGAAGGAGCCGGGCTCCTCCATCGTGGTCAGCGCCAGCAGCTGGAGCAGGTGGTTCTGGATGACGTCGCGGGCCGCGCCGATGCCGTCGTAGTAGCCCGCGCGGCCGCCGATGCCGATGTCCTCGGCCATGGTGATCTGCACGTGGTCGACGTAGGACCGGTTCCAGATCGGCTCGAACATGGTGTTGGCGAACCGCAGCGCCAGGATGTTCTGGACCGTCTCCTTGCCCAGGTAGTGGTCGATCCGGAAGACCTCGTTGGGCGGGAAGACGCTGTGGACGACCTTGTTGAGCTCCTGGGCGCTGGCCAGGTCGTGGCCGAACGGCTTTTCGATGACCGCCCGGCGCCAGGACTCGCCCTGGCCCTCCGACAGGCCGTGCTTCTTCAGCTGCTCGACGACCTTGGGGAAGAACTTCGGCGGCACCGACAGGTAGAACGCGAAGTTGCCGCCGGTGCCCCGGGCCCGGTCGAGGTCGGCGATGGTGGTCGCCAGGGTCTTGAACGCCTCGTCGTCGCCGAACTCGCCGGGCACGAAGCGGAAGCCCTCGGCCAGCTGCGTCCACACCTCCTCGCGGAACGGGGTGCGGGCGTGCTCCTTGACGGCGTCGTGCACGACCTGGGCGAAGTCCTCGTCCTCCCAGTCGCGGCGCGCGAAGCCGACGAGCGAGAAGCCCGGCGGCAGCAGGCCGCGGTTGGCCAGGTCGTAGACGGCCGGCATGAGCTTCTTGCGGGACAGGTCCCCCGTGACCCCGAAGATGACCAGACCGGACGGTCCCGCGATGCGCGGGAGCCGCCGGTCGGACGGGTCACGCAGCGGATTGCTGGTGAGCGTCACGTGTCTCATGCCTCCGAGGGGGCGAGGCGCTTGAGCTCCGCCTCGGTCGACTTGAGCAGGTCGTTCCAGGACGCCTCGAACTTCTCGACGCCCTCGTCCTCCAGCACCTGGACGACGTCGTCGTAGACGATGCCGGCCGCGGCCAGCGCGTCCAGGTCCGCCTGCGCCTGCTCGTACCCGCCGGTGACGGTGTCGCCGGTGATCTCACCGTGGTCGCCGGTGGCCTCCAAGGTGGCCTCCGGCATGGTGTTGACGGTGTTCGGCGCGACCAGCTCGGTGACGTAGAGGGTGTCGGGCATCGACGGGTCCTTGACCCCGGTGGAGGCCCACAGCGGCCGCTGCTTGCGGGCGCCGGCCTTCTCCAGCGCCGCCCAGCGCTTCGAGCCGAAGACCTCCTCGTACTCGCGGTACGCCAGCCGGGCGTTGGCCAGCGCGGCCTTGCCCTTCAGGCCCGCAGCCCGCTCGCCGCCGATCTTGTCCAGCCGCTTGTCGATCTCGGTGTCGACGCGCGAGACGAAGAACGAGGCGACCGAGCGGATCTTCGACAGGTCCAGGCCCGCCTCCTTGGCCTTCTCCAGGCCGGTCAGGTAGGCGTCCATCACCTTGCGGTACCGCTCGAGCGAGAAGATCAGCGTGACGTTGACGCTGATGCCCCGGCCGATGACCTCGGCGATGGCCGGCAGGCCCGCCTCGGTGGCCGGGATCTTGATCAGGGTGTTGGGCCGGTCCACCAGCCAGGCCAGCTGCTTGGCCTCGGCGACCGTGGCGTGCGTGTTGTGCGCCAGCCGCGGGTCGACCTCGATGGAGACCCGGCCGTCCTGGCCGTCGGTGCGGTCGAAGACCGGGCGCAGGATGTCGGCCGCGTCCCGCACGTCCGCGGTGGTGATCATGCGGACGGCTTCCTCGACGCTGACCCGGCGCACCGCGAGGTCCGCGAGCTGCTGGTCGTAGCCGTCGCCGGCCGAGATCGCCTTCTGGAAGATGGTGGGGTTGGTGGTGACCCCCACCACGTTGCTGCCTTCGATCAGTTCGGCGAGGTTGCCGGAGGTGATCCGCTTGCGGGACAGGTCGTCCAGCCAGATCGCCACGCCCTCGTCGGAGAGGCGCTGGAGTGCGTCTGTCATCGGTCTTGCATCTCCTCGGATTGTCTGAAGCGGTGGGTTCAGCGCTTGGCGTCGGCGAGCGAGGCGCGGGCGGCCTCGACCACGGCTTCGTCGGTGAGGCCGAACTCCTGGTAGAGCACCTCGTAGTCGGCGGAGGCGCCGAAGTGCTCCAGGCTCACGATGCGGCCGGCGTCGCCGACGAACCGGTACCAGGTCAGGCCGATGGCCGCCTCGACGGCGACCCGGGCCCGCACCGACGGCGGCAGCACGCTGTCGCGGTACGCCTGGTCCTGCTCCTCGAACCACTCCACCGACGGCATGGAGACCACCCGGGCCGGCACCCCCTCGGCCTGGAGCCGCTCGCGGGCGGCGACCGCGATCTGCACCTCGGAACCGGTGCCGATCAGGATGACCTCGGGCGCGCCGCCCTCGGAGTCCAGCAGCACGTAACCGCCCTTGGCGGCGTCCGGGTTGGCCGGGTAGGTCGGCACGTTCTGCCGGGTCAGGGCCAGGCCGTGCGGGGCCGGACGGGCGTCGTGGCGGCGCATGATCTCGTGCCAGGCGATGGCGGTCTCGTTGGCGTCGGCCGGCCGGACCACGTTCAGGCCGGGGATGGCGCGCAGCGCGGCCAGGTGCTCGATCGGCTGGTGGGTCGGGCCGTCCTCGCCCAGGCCGATGGAGTCGTGCGTCCACACGTAGGTGACCGGCAGCCGCATCAGCGCGGCCAGCCGGACCGCGGGACGCATGTAGTCGGAGAAGACCAGGAACGTGCCGCCGTAGATACGGGTGTTGCCGTGCAGCGCGATGCCGTTCATGGTCGAACCCATGGCGTGCTCGCGGATGCCCCAGTGCACGGTGCGGCCGTAGGGGCTGGCGCCCGGCAGCGAGTTGCCGACCGGCAGGAACGAGGAGTCCTTGTCGAACGTGGTGTTGTTGGAGCCGGCCAGGTCGGCCGAGCCGCCCCACAGTTCGGGGATCAGCTTGCCGAGCGAGCCCAGCACCTCGCCGGAGGCCTTGCGGGTCGCGACGGACTTGCCCTCGGGGAAGACCGGCAGCGCCTTCTCCCAGCCGTCGGGCAGCTTGCCGGACCGGATGCGGTCGAACTCGGCGGCACGCTCGGGGTTGGCGGCGCGCCACTGCTGGAACCGCTTGTCCCACTCGGCGTGCGCCTGGCGGCCGCGCTCGGCGACCTCGCGGGCGTGCGCCAGCACCTTGTCCTCGACCCCGAAGTGCTGCTCGGGGTCGAAGCCGAGGACCTTCTTGGTGGCCGCGACCTCGTCCTCGCCGAGCGCCGCGCCGTGGGCGGCACCGGTGTTCTGCGCGTGCGGGGCGGGCCAGGCGATGATGGTGCGCGCGGCGATCAGCGACGGGCGGCCGGTCTCGGCGCGGGCGGCCTGCAGGGCCTGGTGCAGCGCCTGGACGTCGAAGTCGCCGCTGGCGGACTGCTCGATGCGCTGCACGTGCCAGCCGTACGCCTCGTAGCGGGCGCAGACGTCCTCGCTGAAGGCAGTCTCGGTGTCGCCCTCGATGGAGATGTGGTTGTCGTCGTACAGGGCGACCAGGTTGCCGAGCTTCTGGTGGCCGGCCAGCGAGGAGACCTCGGCGGAGATGCCCTCCTCCAGGTCGCCGTCGGAGACGATGGCCCAGATGGTGTGGTCGAACGCCGACTCGCCGGTCGGGGCCTCCGGGTCGAACAGGCCGCGTTCGTAACGGGCGGCCATGGCCATGCCGACGGCGTTGCCGATGCCCTGGCCCAGCGGGCCGGTGGTGGTCTCCACACCGGTGGTGTGACCGTGCTCGGGGTGGCCGGGAGTGCGCGAGCCCCAGGTGCGGAACGCCTTCAGGTCATCCAGTTCCAGGCCGTAGCCGGACAGGTAGAGCTGGATGTACAGCGTCAGCGAGGTGTGGCCGGGGGACAGCACGAAGCGGTCCCGGCCGGTCCAGTCCGGGTCGTACGGGTCGTGCCGCATCATCTTCTGGAACAGCAGGTACGCGGCGGGCGCCAGGCTCATGGCGGTGCCCGGATGGCCGTTGCCGACCTTCTGCACGGCATCCATGGCCAGTACCCGGACGGTATCGACGGCCCGCTTGTCCAGATCGGTCCACGCGAGATCTGTGGTGGTCGGCTTGGTGCTCACCCTGGGTCAGGGCTCCTCTCCACAATGATCGATAAGCCGGTCGGGCCATACGCCCACCGGGCGTTTGGAGCCTACCCTTGCTGGGCAGCCCCGCCGTCGGGTTCACCCCTGCCGGAGCAACCTCGGAACGGTTTGTTCATTCCCGGTACATAGTCTCGCCTACCGGTGGTGCCCGCGGCACGCGACCCCGGCCACCGTTCGGCGGGTACCCGGTCGGCCCGGGGTCAACACAGGGTCACCCCGGCGGTCGGCGGCGTCACGGCAGCGTCTACAGTGGCGTGGTACGTGCGGGGACCGCCGCAAGTCGTCACAACTGTGATGGTCCCGCTGGTCTTTCTCCCTCCCAGAGGTGTTCGTGACGGCCGTCGATTCCCGACCCTCCGGGGTCATCACGACGACGCCACCGAGGCACCGGCCGTTCGGGGCCCGTGTCATGGCGTTCGTGGCGCTGACCAAGCCGCGGATCATCGAACTGCTGCTGATCACCACCGTTCCGGTGATGTTCCTGGCGGCGCACGGCGTTCCGGACCTGTGGCTGGTGGTCGCCACCATGGTCGGCGGTTATCTGTCGGCCGGTGGCGCCAACGCGCTCAACATGTACATCGACCGCGACATCGACGCGCTGATGGACCGCACCTCGCAGCGGCCGCTGGTGACCGGCATGGTCTCACCGGCCGAGGCGCTGGTCTTCGGCATCACGCTGTCCGTGGTCTCCACCGCGTGGTTCGCGCTGCTGGTCAACCCGCTGTCCGCGGTGCTGTCGCTGACCGCGATCCTCTACTACGTCTTCGTCTACACCCTCGGCCTCAAGCGCCGCACCACGCAGAACATCGTGTGGGGCGGGGTGGCCGGGTGCATGCAGGTCCTCATCGGCTGGTCGGCGGTCCGCGACGACCTCGCCTGGGCGCCGTTCGTGCTCTTCCTGGTGCTGTTCTTCTGGACGCCGCCGCACTACTGGCCGCTGTCGATGAAGGTCAAGGACGACTACGAGCGGGTCGGCGTGCCGATGCTCCCGGTGGTGGCCGGCAGCCAGGCGGTCGCCCGGCAGATCGTGCTCTACAGCTGGGTGATGGTCGCCGTCTCGCTGACCCTGTGGTGGCCGCTGGGCGCCGCCGGGCCGGTCTACGGCATGGTCGCGGTGCTGCTGGGCGCCTGGTGGCTGAAGGAGGCGCACGCGCTGCACGCCCGCGCCAGGAACGGCGTCACCGGCGGCGCGCTGAAGGAGATGCGGCTGTTCCACTGGTCGATCACCTACGCGACCCTGCTGTTCGTCGCCGTCGCGATCGACCCGTTCATCCACCTCTGACCCCACCGCTCACCGGCGGACCGGCTCCGGGCCGGTTCGCCGCGCGGACCGGCCGTGCCCCCGTCGCCGGGGGTGCGGCCGGCGGCGTAACGGACCTCATACCGCGGTGAATCTGTACCGGCCGATTACCGACGGGTAGCATCGAGATCATGCCAGAGACATCGCAGGAGACCCCGGCGGCGGAAACCGGACAGGACGCCCGAACCGAGCGCCGCGTCGCACGACTCGCCCGGCAGATCAGCGCGTTCGCCACCGGCCACGGCGGCAGCGCCGATGGCCAGATCGCGTACCTGGGCGAGATCGGAAGCCGTATCGTCCTGGTCGGCGCCGACGGGGCATGGGGTGATCTGGTCGCGCCGTCCCACGAGATCGCCCGGCGTGCCGTCGAACGTGCCGGGATCACCGTCCACGACGACTTCGACGGCGAGCTGGCCGCCACCGTGCGCACCGGCCCGTACGAGTGGAAGCGGATGGCCGGAATCCAGCTGGGCGGCGCCGCCAACCGCTGATCCGCCCCTGCCCTCGGCACCATGGACGTGATCCACCGCACGCGTGGACGACGTTCACCGACCGCGAGGCGAGGAGCAGCCATGGCCACGGGGGACCGGGACCGGACCAGGCCGCCGGACGCCGACCGCGAGACGTACGCGGCGGCCCGCCGCGCGGCGGCCCGGCTGACCGCGCTGGAGGTGACCGCGGTCGCGCTCACCGTGACCGACACCGCGGGCGTCGTCCGGGTCAAGGCCGTCCCGGTCGACCGGCTGGCCGACGCCGCCGTGCGCGGCGTCGGCATCTCCCCGGTCTTCGACGTCTTCACCTCCGCCGACGCCATCACCGCCACCGCCGACCTCGGCGGCCCCGACGGCGACCTGCGGCTGGTGCCCGACCTGGGCCGGCTCACCGTCCTGGCCGCCCAGCCCGGCTGGGCCTGGGCCCCGGCCGACCGCTTCGACCAGCTCGGCACCCCGCACCCCGGCTGCTTGCGGCACTTCCTGCGGCGTACGACCGCCGCCGCGCACGCCCGCGGCCTGCGGGTCGCGATGGGGTACGAGACCGAGTGGGTCGCGCTGCGCCCCGGCCCCGACGGCCACCACGTCCCCGCGTTCGACGGGCCCGCCTACGGCATGAGCCGGCTGGTCGCGGCCTCCGACTACCTGCGCGACATCGTCAGCGCGCTGCGCGCCCAGGACGTCGCCGTCCGGCAGGTGCACCCCGAGTACGCCCCCGGGCAGTTCGAGGTCAGCACCGCCCCGGCGGACCCGCTGGCCGCCGCCGACGACGTCGTCCTGGTCCGCGAGACCGTCCGCGCCGTCAGCCACGCCCACGGCCTCACCGCCGCCTTCGCCCCCGCGATCGTCGCCGGCCAGGTCGGCAACGGCTGCCACCTGCACTTCTCCCTCACCGCGGCTCCGGCGGGGCGCGCGGGACCGCAGGCGGTGGGGGCCCCGGCCGGGGCGGACGAGGCGGCGACCGGTGAGGTGACGCCCGGCGCCGGCGGCGAAGTGGCTCCCGGAGAGGTGGCTCCCGGCTCCGGCAACGAGGTGGCGCCCGGCACCGGCGACGAGGTGGCTCCCGGCGAGAGCGGCACGGCCGGCGCGGTGGCGAGCGGCGCGGCCGGCCCCGGCGAAGCCCCCGGCGGGGAACTGCTGCGCGGCGGGGCCGGGCCGCACGGGCTGACGCCGGAGGGCGAGGCGTTCCTGGCCGGCGTCCTCGACGCGCTGCCCGCGCTGCTGGCCGTCGGCGCGCCCTCCCCGGCGAGCTACCTGCGGCTCGGCCCCTCGCGCTGGGCCGGCGCCTACCAGTGCTGGGGCCTGGAAAACCGGGAGGCCGCGCTGCGCCTGGTCAGCGGCCCGCCCGGCGAACCCGGCGGCGCGCACGCCGAGGTCAAGTGCTGCGACGCCGCCGCCAACCCCTACCTGCTGGCCGGCGCGGTCCTCGCCGCCGGGCTGGCCGGGCTGGAGGCCGCCGCCCGGCTGCCCGCCCCGGTCCGCGGCGACCCGGCCGTCAACGCCCCGGGCACCCCCCGGCTGCCGCGCACCCTGACCGAGGCCGCCGACCACCTCGCCGCGCACGACGTGCTGCGCGCCGCGTTCGGCCCGGTGCTGCACGACGCCGTGCTCGCCGTGCGCCGCGCCGAGGAGGAGGCACTCGCCGGCCGGTCCCCGCAGGACGTGGTGGCGGCGACCCTGCGGCGCTACTGATGAGCGTGACGAGCCCGCTGCCCCCGCTGATCGACCAGCACTGCCACGGCGTGGTCAGGACCCAGCTCGGCATAGGGTCCTTCGAGCCCTACCTCACCGAGGCGCACGCCCCCGCCGCGCCGGGCACCACGTACTTCGACACCCAGACCGGCTTCGCGGTACGCCGCTGGTGCCCGCCGCTGCTGGGGCTCGAACCGCACTGCCCGCCCGCGCACTACCTGGCCCGGCGCCGCGAACTGGGACCCTACGAGGCCACCCGCCGGCTGCTGGCCGGCACCGGTATCGGCACCTTCCTGGTCGACACCGGCCTGCCCGGCGACCTGACGGCACCCGACGAACTGGCCGGCATCGCCGGCGGCGCCGCGCACGAGATCGTCCGGCTGGAGTCCGTCGCCGAACAGGTCGCCGACGCCTCCGCCACCGCCGCCGCCTTCGTCAGCGACCTCGCCGAGGCGGTGCACGCCGCCGCCGAGACCGCCATCGCGTTCAAGTCGGTCGCCGCCTACCGCCACGGGCTGGCGCTGGCCCCCCAGCCGCCCTCGCCGGCGTACGTACGGCTCGCGGCGGAGGACTGGCTGGCGGCCCGGGCACCCGGCGGACGCGTCACCGACCCGGTCCTGCTGCGGCACCTGCTGTGGAACGCGGTCGCCACCGGCCTGCCGCTGCAACTGCACACCGGCTTCGGCGACCCCGACCTGCGCCTGGACCGCGCCGACCCCACGCTGCTGACCGACTTCGTGCGGGCCACCGCCGACTCCGGCGCCGCCATCGTGCTGCTGCACGGCTACCCGTACCACCGGCAGGCCGCCTACCTGGCCCACGTCTTCCCGCACGTCTACGCCGACGTCGGCCTCGCGCTGACCCACACCGGTTCCCGCGCCGCCGCCGTGCTGGCCGAGACCCTGGAGCTGGCGCCGTTCGGCAAGCTGATGTTCTCCACCGACGCCTACGGGCTGCCCGAACTGTTCGTCACCGGCGCCCGGTTGTTCACCGACGCGCTGGAACGGCTGTTCACCGCGTGGGTGGACGAGGGCGCCTGGTCACGGCCCGACGCCGACCGGGTCGCCGCCCTGCTGGTCGACGGCAACGCCCGCCGCGTCTACCGGCTGCCGTGACGCCCGCGCCGCCGCGGATCACCGGGATCACACTGCGGTCGTGACCCCGGACCCCTGGGCCGGCTCCTGGGCCGGGCCCCGTGCGGAGTCCTGGGCCGGCAGCGCCGGGTCGCCCTCCGCGGTGGCCGCCGGGCGCTCCCGCAGCGACAGCACGACCCGCAGCATCGCGATCCACACCAGGCAGGCGCCGAACATGTGCGCCTCGACCAGGCCGACCGGCACGTGCGTGGCGTACTGGACGTAACCGATGACGCCCTGCGCCATCAGCACCCAGAACAGCTCCGCCACCCGCCGCAGGGGACCGGCTCCGGCGCCGGTCGCGCGCAGCACGAACCACAGGGCGACGGTCAGGCCGACGACGCTCCACACGAAGTCGGTGTGCAGCTGGGTGACCTCGCGCCAGTCGACCGGGATGCGGTGCACCTTGCGGGCATCCCCCGCGTGCGGACCCGCACCGGTGACCACCGTGCCGGCCAGCAGCAGCCCGGCGGTCGCCGCGGCCAGCACCCACGTCAGCTGCCGCACCGGCCGCGGCGCCAGGTCCCGCACCGGCGCGTCGCCCTCCCGGGTCCGGTGCCACATCAGCACCGCCACCGTCAGCAGGGAGAACGCCAGCACGTCGTGCGAGCCGACGAGGTACGGGTTCAGGCCGGTCAGCACCACGATGCCGCCGAGCACCGCGTTGCCCATCACGACCCAGAACTGCGCCCAGGCCAGCCGGGTCAGACCGCGCCGCCACGGCGAGCGGGACCGGGCCGCCAGGATCGCCACGCCCACCACGACGCACAGCACGTCGGTGATCATGCGGTTGGTGAACTCGATGGCCCCGTGGATGCCCATCGCCCGGGTGGGCGTCAGGCTCTGCGGGGTGCAGGTGGGCCAGGTCGGGCAGCCGAGACCGGAGTCGGTCAGCCGGACCGCGCCACCGCCCACCACGATGAGCACCGCCATCACCACCGTGGCCAGCGCCGCGCGTTCCACGAACGTGGCGGACGGCTGCCAGCGGCGGGCGAGCAGCGCGAGGGGATTGAGCGAATTCGGCACCCGCTCATCGTAGGCGGGCCGCTTGTGCATTCCTTCACGAGGGTCCCGGCCCCGGCCGCCACCGCCGCCCACCTGCCACTGTTCCGCCGCGTTGGGCCTTCCGGGGCACGGCGTCGAGCCTCCCGGCAGAAGCGCCCCGCACCTTCGGCGGAAGCGGCCACCGGAGCCCGTCACCCCCCGCGCGGAGCCTTCATCCCCCGGCGGAAGCGGCCCCCGGAGCCCGTCACCCCCCGCGCGGAGCCTTCATCCCCCGGCGGAAGCGGCCCCCGGCGCCTCACTCCCAGCGGAAGAATCGGGCCGCCGCGGCCAGCGCGACCACCGCCCAGACGGCCAGGACCCCCAGCGGTCCCCACGGGACGCCGGTGCCGTGCTGGAGGACGTCGCGCAGGCCGCCGGACAGGGCGGAGATCGGCAGCAGCTCCAGCACCGCGCGCATCGCGTGCGGGAACTTCGCCAGCGGCACGATCACCCCGCCGCCGACCAGCAGCAGCAGGAAGACCAGGTTGGCGGCGGCCAGCGTGGCCTCCGCCTTCAGCGTGCCGGCCATCAGCAGCCCCAGGCCGGAGAACGCGGCCGTGCCGACCACCAGCAGCAGCAGTACCGCGGCCGGGTCGCCGTGCGGGGACCAGCCCAGCGCGAGGGCGATCACCGCCAGCAGCACCACCTGGCCGGCCTCGACCACCAGCACCGAACAGGTCTTCGCCGCCATCAGCCCCCAGCGCGGCAGCGGGGAGGCCGCCAGCCGCTTGAGCACGCCGTAGCGCCGCTCGAAGCCGGTGGCGATCGCCTGGCCGGTGAACGCGGTCGACAGCACCGCCAGCGCCAGCAGCCCCGGCGCCAGGAAGTCCACCCGGCGGCCCGCGCCGGTCTGCACGATCGGCACCGCGCTGAACAGCACCAGCAGCACGCTGGGGATGATCACCGTCAGCAGCAGCTGCTCGCCGTTGCGCAGCAGCATCCTGGTCTCCAGGCCGGCCTGCGCGCCGATCATCCGCGGCAGCGGGGCCGCGCCCGGCGCGGGGAGGAAGGACCCCGTGGTGGGTTCGGTGACGGTCATGCCCGCAGCTCCTTGCCGGTCAGTTCCAGGAAGACGTCCTCCAGCGAGCGGCGCTCGACGGCGATCCGCTCCGGCATGACGCCGTGCTGCGCGCACCAGGAGGTGACGGTGGCCAGCAGCTGCGGATCGATCCGGCCGTCGACCCGGTAGGCGCCCGCGGTGAGCTCGGTGGCGGCGCTGCCGGCGGGCAGCGCGGTCAGCAGCGACTTCAGGTCGAGACCCGGGCGGCCGGCGAAGCGCAGGCTGTCCTCGGCGCCGCCCCGGCACAGCTCCTCGGGCGTGCCGCGGGCGATGACCCGGCCGGCGTCGATGATCGCGACGTCGTCGGCGAGCTGCTCGGCCTCGTCCATGAAGTGCGTGGTCAGCACCACCGTCACCCCGCAGTCGCGCAGCTCGCGCACCAGCTCCCAGGTGGCGTGCCGGGCCTGCGGGTCCAGGCCGGCGGTGGGTTCGTCGAGGAAGACCAGTTCGGGCCGCCCGACCACCGCCATGGCCAGCGCGAGCCGCTGCCGCTGGCCGCCGGACAGCCGCCGGTAGGTGGTGCGGCCGCAGCCGTCCAGGCCGAGTCGGGCGATGAGCGTGTCCGGGTCGAGCGGGTCGCGGTGCAGCTTCGCGGTGTGCCGGAGCATCTCCTGCGCGCGGGCGCCGGGGTAGACGCCGCCGGACTGGAGCATGACGCCGATCCGCGGCCGCAGCCGGGCGCCGTCGCGCACCGGGTCCAGGCCCAGGACCCGCACCGTGCCGCCGTCCGGCCGCAGGTAGCCCTCGCAGGTTTCGACGGTGGTGGTCTTGCCGGCGCCGTTCGGTCCGAGCACGGCCGTCACCCGCCCGGGTTCCACGGTGAGGTCCAGCCCGTCCACCGCGGTCTTCGCGCCGTTCCTGCCGTACCGCTTGACCAGGCCGACGACCTCGACGGCGGGGGTGCTTCGCATGGGGGGAGTCTAGGCAGCCTCCGCCACGCCCGGTGCGCGGGGCCGTGCGGGCGGTCCGGTGCGCGAGGCCGCCCCACCGGTCTCCGCGATGCCTCCGCCGGCCTCCGCACCCGTGTTCCCGCGGTCATCCGGCCGGCGTCCGCCTTCCGTCCCGCGGTACCCCGACGAGCGTCCGCACCCCGGTTTCCGCGGCCGCCCCACCGGGTCTCCGCGGGACCCCGGCCGGCCTCCGCACCCGTGTTCCCCCGGTGTCCCGGCCGGCCTCCGCACCCGTGTTCCCGCCGCACTAAGCCTTACCTAACGTGATCGACCGCACCGGTCGGTCTCCCCGGGTGCCTTGTCCCCGGCGGCGGAATTACGCAACAATGGCGTTGTGAAATACACGGGCGAGCACGGCGGCGACGCCGACGACGCGCGGCAGGCGACAGCCGCCGCGCGGATCGCCCCTGCCCAGCACGGTGCGGGCGACCTGGCGGGAGACCCCGCGGAGGCCGGTGACGGCCTGCGCGGCACGCGCAACAAGGTGGCCCGTTCCATCCTCGACCACGGGCCGTCCACCGCGGTGGACCTGGCCGAACGGCTGGAACTCACCCCGGCGGCGGTACGCCGCCACCTCGACGCGCTGGTCGCCGAGGGCATCGTCGAGCCCCGCGACCGCCGGGTCTACGGATCACGGGCCCGCGGCCGCCCCGCCAAGGCCTTCGCGCTCACCGACTGCGGCCGTGACGCCTTCTACCAGGCGTACGACCGGCTCGCCGAGGACGCGATGCGCTGGATCGCCGAGTCGGTCGGCGGCGGTGAGCGCGGCGACGCCGCGGTGGCCGCCTTCGCCCGCGCCCGGGTGACCGCGCAACTGGAACGGCACCGTGAACGGGTCGAGGCCGCGGACCCCCGCGACCGGGCCCGGGTGCTCGCCCAGGCGCTGACCGAGGACGGCTACGCGGCCACCACGCGTGACGCGCACGCCTCCTCCCTCGGCGAACAGCTCTGCCAGCACCACTGCCCGGTGGCGCACGCCGCCGAGCAGTTCCCCCAGCTGTGCGAGGCGGAGGCCGAGGTCTTCTCCCACCTGCTGGGGACCCACGTCCAGCGGCTCGCCACCATCGCCCACGGCGACGGGGTGTGCACCACGTTCGTCCCGAGACGGGAAGCCCCGCCCGGAGCACCACCGCAGTACGCCCCGCGAGCACCGCGAGCCAAGCAACAGCGACAAGCCAAGCGATCGGCCGGCCCCGCGTCAGCCACCACGTCCGGGAGGAACCCCGCATGACTGCTCCCACCGAGACCACCCACCCGGAGCTGGACGGCCTGGGCACGTACGAGTACGGCTGGGCCGACTCCGACGTCGCCGGCGCCTCCGCCCGCCGCGGTCTGTCCGAAGAGGTCGTCCGGGACATCTCCGCCAAGAAGTCCGAGCCGGAATGGATGCTGAAGCTGCGGCTGAAGGGCCTGAAGCTCTTCGGCAAGAAGCCGATGCCCACCTGGGGTTCGGACCTGTCGGGCATCGACTTCGACAACATCAAGTACTTCGTGCGTTCCACCGAGAAGCAGGCCGAGAGCTGGGAGGACCTGCCGGAGGACATCAAGAACACCTACGACAAGCTCGGCATCCCGGAGGCGGAGAAGCAGCGCCTGGTCGCCGGTGTCGCCGCGCAGTACGAGTCGGAGGTCGTCTACCACCAGATCCGTGAGGACCTGGAGGAGCAGGGCGTCATCTTCCTGGACACCGACACCGCGCTCAAGCAGCACCCGGAGCTGTTCCAGGAGTACTTCGGCACCGTCATCCCGGTCGGCGACAACAAGTTCGCCTCGCTCAACAGCGCGGTGTGGTCCGGCGGTTCGTTCATCTACGTGCCCAAGGGCGTGCAGGTGGAGATCCCGCTCCAGGCCTACTTCCGGATCAACACCGAGAACATGGGCCAGTTCGAGCGGACGCTGATCATCGTCGACGAGGGTGCCTACGTGCACTACGTCGAGGGCTGCACCGCGCCGATCTACAAGTCGGACTCGCTGCACTCCGCGGTGGTGGAGATCATCGTCAAGAAGGGCGGCCGCTGCCGCTACACCACCATCCAGAACTGGTCGAACAACGTCTACAACCTGGTCACCAAGCGCGCGGTGGCCTACGAGGGCGCGACCATGGAGTGGGTCGACGGCAACATCGGCTCCAAGGTGACGATGAAGTACCCGGCCGTGTACCTGATGGGCGAGCACGCCAAGGGCGAGACGCTGTCCATCGCCTTCGCCGGTGAGGGCCAGCACCAGGACGCCGGCGCCAAGATGGTCCACATGGCGCCGAACACCTCCTCCAACATCGTCTCGAAGTCGGTGGCCCGCGGCGGTGGCCGCACCTCCTACCGCGGCCTGATCGAGATCGGCGAGGGCTCGCCCGGCTCGAAGTCCAACGTGCTGTGCGACGCGCTGCTGGTCGACACCATCTCGCGGTCCGACACCTACCCCTACGTCGACGTCCGCGAGGACGACGTGTCGATGGGCCACGAGGCGACCGTCTCGAAGGTCTCCGACGACCAGCTCTTCTACCTGATGAGCCGCGGGATGACCGAGTTCGAGGCCATGGCGATGATCGTGCGCGGCTTCGTCGAGCCGATCGCCCGCGAACTGCCCATGGAGTACGCCCTGGAGCTGAACCGGCTCATCGAGCTTCAGATGGAAGGCTCGGTCGGCTGACCGGGCGCCATCGACCACCAGGCGACAGACCGTGAGAGAGACGCAGAAAGAGAGCCGTACGCAAGCCATGGCGACAAGCATCCCGGCGGGAAGCACAACCGACGGTGCCATCCAGGTGGGCACGCCCGCCCATCCCGCCGACGCGCGGGTCAATGTGGGGGCGTCCTACGACGTCGCCGACTTCCCCGTCCCGCACGGCCGTGAGGAGGAGTGGCGGTTCACTCCGCTGGAGCGGCTGCGCGGTCTGCACGACGGCACCGCCGAGGCCACCGGCGGGCTGCGGGTGGAGGTCAGCGCCCCGGACGGGGTCACGGTGGAGACCGTCGACCGCGACGACGAGCGGCTCGGCCGGTCCGGCAAGCCGGTCGACCGGGTCGCCGCCCAGGCGTACAGCTCGTTCGAGAAGGCCTCCGTCGTCACCGTGCCGCGCGACACCGTGCTCACCGAGCCGGTCCGCATCGCCGTGCACGGTGAGGGCGGGGTGGCCTACGCCCACCAGGTCGTCGAGCTGAAGCCGTTCGCCGAGGCGGTGGTGGTCGTCGACCACACCGGCGACGCGACGCTCGCCGCCAACGTCGAGTACCTCATCGGCGACGGCGCCAAGCTCACCGTGGTCTGCGTGCAGGACTGGGACGCCGACGCGGTGCACGTCGCCCAGCACACCGCGCTGGTCGGCCGGGACGCCACGTTCAAGTCGGTCATCGTCACCTTCGGCGGCGACCTGGTCCGGCTGCACCCGCGGGTCGTCTACGCCGGCCCCGGCGGCGAGGCCGAGCTGTACGGGCTGTACTTCACCGACAACGGCCAGCACCAGGAACACCGGCTGTTCATCGACCACGAGGCGCCGCACTGCCGCAGCAACGTCGCCTACAAGGGCGCGTTGCAGGGCAAGGACGCGCACGCGGTGTGGATCGGCGACGTGCTCATCCGGGCCGGTGCGGAAGGCACCGACACCTACGAGCTCAACCGCAACCTGGTGCTCACCGACGGCGCCCGCGTCGACTCGGTGCCCAACCTGGAGATCGAGACCGGTGAGATCGTCGGCGCCGGACACGCCTCCGCCACCGGCCGGTTCGACGACGAGCAACTGTTCTACCTGATGGCCCGCGGCATCCCGGCCGGCGAGGCCCGCCGCCTGGTGGTGCGCGGTTTCTTCGCCGAACTCGTCCAGCAGATCGGCGTCGCCGACCTGGAAGAGCGACTGATGGCCAAGATCGAGCAGGAGCTGGAGGCGTCCTCCCGATGACCGCCGACGGTTTCCTCGTCGCCTGCCCGCTCGGCGAGCTGGCGGACGAGACCCCCAAGCGGGTCGAGCTGGCCGGCACCCCGATCGCCCTGGTCCGCACCGGGGGCGAGGTCTTCGCCATCAACGACACCTGTTCGCACGCCAACGTCTCGCTGTCCGAGGGCGAGGTGGAGGGCTGCCAGATCGAGTGCTGGCTGCACGGCTCCAGCTTCGACCTGCGCACCGGCAAGCCGTCCGGGCTGCCCGCGACGCGGCCCGTTCCCGTTTACCCCGTCAAGATCGAAGGAGAGGGCCCAGCCGCGACTGTGCTCGTCTCCGTCACCCAGGAGTCCTGAGCACCCATGGCTACGCTTGAGATCCACGACCTGCACGTCTCCGTCGAGGCCGAGGGCGGCCCGCGCGAGATCCTGCGTGGTGTCGACCTGACCGTGAAGCAGGGCGAGACGCACGCCATCATGGGCCCCAACGGCTCCGGCAAGTCGACCCTCGCCTACTCGCTGGCCGGGCACCCCAAGTACCGGATCACCGGCGGCACCGTCACCCTCGACGGTGAGGACGTGCTGGCGATGACCGTCGACGAGCGCGCCCGCGCCGGCGTCTTCCTCGCCATGCAGTACCCCGTCGAGGTGCCCGGCGTCTCCGTCTCCAACTTCCTGCGCACCTCCGCCACCGCGGTGCGCGGCGAGGCCCCCAAGCTGCGCACCTGGGTGAAGGAGGTCAAGGAGGCCATGGCCGGCCTCCAGATGGACCCCGCCTTCGCCGAGCGCAACGTCAACGAGGGCTTCTCCGGCGGTGAGAAGAAGCGCCACGAGATCCTCCAGCTGGAGCTGCTCAAGCCGAAGATCGCCATCCTCGACGAGACCGACTCCGGCCTGGACGTCGACGCGCTGCGCGTGGTGTCCGAGGGCGTCAACCGGGTGCGTTCCGGCGGCGAGGTCGGCACCCTGCTGATCACCCACTACACCCGCATCCTGCGCTACATCCAGCCCGACTACGTCCACGTGTTCGCCAAGGGCCGCATCGTGGAGTCCGGCGGCGCGGAGCTGGCCGACAAGCTGGAGAACGAGGGCTACGAGGCCTACGTGAAGGGCGGCGCTTCCGAGTGAACTCCCGTCCCGCCGTGCTCACGGGCCTGCTCGACACCGAGGGGATCCGTAAGGACTTCCCGATCCTGGACCGACTCGTCCACGACGGGAAGAAGCTCGTCTACCTCGACAACGCCGCCACCTCGCAGACCCCGCGCCAGGTGATCGACGCCCTGTCGGAGTACTACGAGAACTACAACGCCAACGTGCACCGCGGGGTGCACGTGCTCGCCGAGGAGGCCACGGCCGGCTACGAGGGCGCCCGCGACAAGGTCGCCGCCTTCATCAACGCCCCCAGCCGTGACGAGGTCATCTTCACCAAGAACGCCTCGGAGTCGCTCAACCTGGTCGCCAACATGCTGGGCTGGGCCGACGAGCCCTACCGGGTGGACCGGGACACCGAGATCGTCATCACGGAGATGGAGCACCACTCCAACATCGTGCCGTGGCAGCTGCTCGCGCAGCGCACCGGCGCGAAGCTGAAGTGGTTCGGCCTCACCGACGACGGCCGGCTGGACCTGTCGAACATCGAGGAGGTCATCACCGAGAAGACCAAGGTCGTCTCGTTCGTGCTGGTCTCCAACATCCTCGGTACCGTCAACCCGGTCGAGGCGATCGTCCGCCGTGCCCAGCAGGTCGGGGCGCTCGTGGTGGTCGACGCCTCGCAGGCCGCCCCGCACATGCCGGTCGACGTGCAGGCGCTGCAGGCCGACTTCGTGGCCTTCACCGGTCACAAGATGTGCGGGCCGACCGGCATCGGGGTGCTGTGGGGCCGCCAGGAGCTGCTGGAGGACCTGCCGCCGTTCCTCGGTGGCGGCGAGATGATCGAGACGGTCTCGATGCACTCGTCCACCTACGCCCCGGCGCCGCACAAGTTCGAGGCCGGCACCCCGCCGATCGCCCAGGCCATCGGCCTGGGCGTCGCGGTGGACTACCTGACCTCGATCGGCATGGACAAGATCCTCGCCCACGAGCACGCCATGACCGAGTACGCGATAGGACGCCTGCTGGAGGTCCCCGACCTGCGCGTCATCGGCCCCACCACGGCCGAGGAGCGCGGCGCGGCGATCTCCTTCACGCTGGGCGACATCCATCCGCACGACGTCGGCCAGGTGCTCGACGAGCAGGGCATCGCCGTCCGGGTCGGGCACCACTGCGCCCGGCCGGTCTGCCTGCGGTACGGAATTCCCGCGACCACGCGGGCGTCGTTCTATCTGTACTCCACGCCGGCCGAGGTGGACGCCCTGGTCGACGGGCTGGAGCACGTACGGAACTTTTTCGGTTAAATTGACGAAGCGGGTTATTGGGGCTGCCGCGTGAAGCTGGATTCGATGTACCAGGACGTCATCCTGGACCACTACAAGCACCCGCACGGCCGGGGCTTGCGGGACGGCGACGCCGAGGTGCACCACGTCAATCCGACGTGTGGCGATGAGATCACCCTTCGGGTGAAGCTCAAGGGGTCGACCATCGAGGACGTCTCCTACGAGGGCCAGGGCTGCTCCATCAGCCAGGCCAGCGCCTCGGTGCTCAACGACCTGCTGGTCGGCAAGGAGATCGCCGACGCGCAGCGGATCCAGGGGGTCTTCCTGGAGCTGATGCAGTCCAAGGGCCGGATCGAGCCGGACGACGCGATGGAGGAGGTGCTGGAGGACGCGGTCGCGTTCGCCGGCGTCTCCAAGTACCCGGCGCGCGTGAAGTGCGCGTTGCTGAGCTGGATGGCATGGAAGGACGCGACCGCGCAGGCGCTGTCCGTGGAGGAGTCAGTATGACCGACAACACGACCGCCGCCGCGGTGTCCGAGGAGGACATTCGCGAGGCCCTGTACGACGTCGTCGACCCCGAACTCGGTATCGACGTCGTCAACCTCGGCCTGATCTACGGCATCCACATCGACGAGGCCAACATCGCCACCCTCGACATGACGCTCACCTCGGCGGCCTGCCCGCTGACCGACGTCATCGAGGACCAGGCCCGCAGCGCCACCGACGGCCTGGTGGAGGAACTGAAGATCAACTGGGTCTGGATGCCCCCGTGGGGCCCCGACAAGATCACCGACGAGGGCCGCGACCAGCTGCGCGCTCTCGGCTTCAACGTCTGACGGTCCCAGCGGCCCCGCACGACCCCCGTCCGGTACCTCCGGGCGGGGGTCGCGTCGTTCGGCGTTCAGCCGGTATCCGCCCGTAGTCCGCCGGGAGTTGACCCCGGCAGCGGATACTTGCCGAGGACCGTTCACCGTCGGAAGGGATCGTCGTGCGGACTTACCCGCGTTCTGCCCGGTACGTGGCCGTGGTGGCCACTTTGCTGGCGGCGCCGCTGCTGGGCGGTACCGCCCACGCGTCGAGCTATGGCACCCCGGACATCAAGCTGGCCGACTCCTACCTGTCCGGCGCCGTCGGCTCCACCGGCGACCCGGTGGCGACCGTGACCGTCTCGCAGAGCGGGGCGACCGCCGCACAGCTGACGGTGACCGCCACCCACACCACCGGCAAGTCGGTCGCACAGCCGGGCGACGTGACGATCACCGGCACCGGCGCCACCCGGACCGTGGCGATCGCCGCCGAGGGCCAGGGCGAGACCGACGTCACCCTGGAGGTCACCGGCGGGGGCGGCAAGACCGCCACCACCACGCTGCACTACGCCGCCTCGCCGTCCGTGCAGGACGCCGCGCAGACCCGGTACTGGACCGGCGCCGCCGACGCCTCGGCCGCCGTCGACCTGGGCGGCGGCTACACCGTCGTCGGCGACGACGAGAACAACACCCTGCGGCTCTACCAGGACCAGACCTCCGGCGCACCGGTGAAGACCTGGGACTTCAGCTCCCAGCTCGGCCTGTCCGACGACGACGAGCTGGACCTGGAGGCCGCCGCCCGGGTCGGCGACACCATCTACTGGACCGGCTCGATGGGCAACAACAAGGACGGCAAGCTGGAGCCGGACCGCGCCATCCTGTTCACCACGAACGTCACCGGCTCCGGCGCCACCGCCGGGCTGACCTTCGGCGGCTACTACACCGGCCTGCGCGACGACCTGGTCGCCTGGGACCAGGCCAACGGCAACCGCTTCGGCTTCGCGGCCGGCAGCGCGGCGGGCCAGATACCCAAGGAGGCCAACGGCTTCAACGTCGAGGGCCTGGAGTTCGCCGCCGGCTCCACCAGCACCGCCTACATCGCCTTCCGCGCCCCGCTCGTGCCGCCGGCCGGTGACGGCAAGGCGCTGCTGGTGCCGGTCACCGACATGGGCCAGCTGGTCTCCGGATCGCCGCAGACCGCCACCCACGCCACCTTCGGCGACCCGGTCGAGATGGACCTCGGCGGCCTCAGCTTCCGCGACATCCGCAAGAACGCGCAGAACCAGTACCTGATCATCGCCGGCTCCTGGGCCGCCGACGACAACACCGAACCGTACGTGCTGTACTCCTGGGACGGGGTGCCCGCCGACGCGCCCGCCAAGCTGATGACGGTGCCCACCGAGTACGGCGGGTGGGAGGACATCATCACGGTGCCCGACCTCACCCAGCCCTCCCCGGTCGTCCAGCTGGTCCAGGACGACGGCTCCGCCGACCTGTACGGGGACGGCACCGAGGCGAAGGACCTCGACCAGACCGAGTGGCAGAAGTCCCGCACCACCTGGTTCACCCTCTGAGGCTCCCGGGCCCCTGAGCCCCTTGCGCCCCCGGCCCCCGAGGCCGCCGGGCCACCCGGCCCCGGCATGCCCGTGAGCAGCGCATAGGCTCGCGGGCATGCCCTACGTCCTGCTGGCGGGCGCCATCGTCTCCGAGGTGCTCGCGACCACCGCGCTGAAGTTCGCCGAGGGCTTCACCCGGCTGTGGCCGTCGCTCGCGGTGATCGCCGGCTACGGCCTGTCGTTCTACCTGCTGGCCCAGACGCTGCGCAGCCTGGAGGTCGGTACCGTCTACGCGATCTGGTCGGCGGCCGGCACCGCGCTGATCGCCGCCATCGGGATCGCCTTCCTGCACGAGTCGGCGACGCCGCTGAAGATGCTGGGCATCGCCCTGGTCATCGCGGGCGTCGTCGTGATCAACCTCGGCAGTTCCTCGCCCTGACGCGCCCCCGACGCCGCCCGCGGGCCCCTGACGCGCCCGCCGTCCGGACCCGGCTGGGTGTTCACGCCGGTCAGCGGCTAGCGTTCGGGGCATGACTGAAACGACCGCCTCCCGCGCCACCGGTGCCGCAGCCGCCGGGCTCGCCACGATCGCCGACGACGGCACCGTCCTCGACACCTGGTTCCCGGCGCCGGAACTGGTCGAGCGGCCCGGCCCGGCCGGCTCCGAGCGGCTGTCGGCCGACCGCGCCGCCGAACTGCTGGGCGCCGCCGCCCCGGACGCGCTCGGCCGGGACGCCCGGCGCGGCGTCGAGGTGGTCGCGGTGCGCACGGTGATCGGCTCGCTGGAGGACAAGCCGCTCGACACGCACGACGTCTACCTGCGGCTGCACCTGCTCAGCCACCGCCTGGTGCGGCCCAACGAACAGAACCTGGACGGCGTCTTCGGCCTGCTGGCCAACGTCGCGTGGACCTCGCTCGGCCCGGTGCCGGCCGGCTCGGTCGACAGCGCCCGGCTCGCCGCCCGCGCCGCCGGACTGCACCTGTCGGTGTACGGCGTCGACAAGTTCCCCCGGATGACCGACTACGTCGTGCCGTCCGGCGTGCGGATCGCCGACGCCGACCGGGTCCGGCTCGGCGCCCACCTGGCGGCCGGCACCACCGTCATGCACGAGGGCTTCTGCAACTTCAACGCCGGCACGCTCGGCACCTCCATGGTCGAGGGCCGTATCAGCCAGGGCGTCGTCGTCGGTGACGGCTCCGACGTGGGCGGTGGCGCGTCGATCATGGGCACGCTGTCCGGCGGCGGCAAGCAGATCGTCTCGGTCGGCAAGGGCTGCCTGCTGGGCGCCGAGTCGGGCCTGGGCATCTCGGTCGGCGACAACTGCGTGGTCGAGGCCGGCCTCTACCTCACCGCCGGCACCCTGGTCACGCTGCCCGACGGCGAGGTCGTCAAGGCGCAGCAGCTGTCCGGCGCCGAGAACCTGCTCTACATCCGCCACTCCCGGACCGGCCGTGTCGAGGCCCGGCCGCGTACCGGCTCCTGGGGCGGCCTGAACTCCGTGCTGCACAGCCACAACTGACGGCGAACGCGAAGGGCCCGCACCGGGAGCTGCCGAGCACGGCCGGTGCGGGCCCTTCGCGTCGTGCGCTACCGCCGGGCGGTCACGGCCGGACCCGGACGACCTGCGGGTCGTGGTCGCTGGTCTGGTGCGCGAACTCGGCGTTGATGTGCACCACGTCGTACTGCGCGTTCGTCAGCGCCGGGCTGGTCAGGATGTGGTCCAGCACCTCGGAGTTGCCCTCGTAGTCGTAGGAGTAGCGCTCCTTGACCGGCAGGGTGGTGATCAGGTCCTTCAGCACGCCGCCGTCGGTCAGCTGGGCCAGCGCCGGGGAGAACTGGAAGTCGTTGAGGTCGCCGAGCGCGACGACGTCGGCGTGCTTGTCGACCGCCAGCAGCTGCTTGACGAAGCCGTTCTCCACCTGCGCCTGCTGGAGGCGCTGCGCCATGCTCGACTGGGTGGCCGGCTGGAAGCGGCTGTCGAGGCCCTGGTCGCCGAGCTTGGCCACCAGGTGGTTGGCGATGACGAAGACCCGCTTGCCCTGGAACTCGAACTGCCCCACCAGCGGCTTGCGGCTGGCGGTCCAGGCGGAGTCCGCCGGGTCGATACGGCCCGGGGAGGTGGTCAGCCGCGCCTGGCCGTGGTCCTTGGCGACCCCGACCGCGGTGGTGGAGTCGCCGCCGGGGATGTCGTCGAAGCTGACGCGCGCCGGGTTGAACAGGAAGACCTGGCGGATGTTGCCGCCGGGCTCGCCGCCGTCCTGGTCGTTGACCGGGTTGATCGAGCGCCAGTCGTAGGCCGGCCCGCCGGCCGCCTTGATGGCGTCGACGAACTTCTGCACGGTCTGGTCGCAGGCCACCACGCCGTCGTCGGTGGCGCCGTCGTTGTCCTGGATCTCCTCCAGCGCGACGATGTCGGGGGACTGGAGGTTGTCGACGACGCCGGCGGCCAGCGCGGTGTACTTGCTGTCGGGGTCGCCGGGCGCCAGGTTCTCCACGTTGTAGGTGGCCAGCGCGAGCTGGTCCTTCTTCTGCTTGGCGGTGACCTCGGGCTTCAGACCGCCGGACTTCAGCGTGCCGATCGCGTTGGCCGCGATGGTGTAGCCGCCGTACTGGTTGTAGTCCAGCGGGCCGGTGGTGGCGCCGGTCAGCTCGTCGCCGGTGTCGGCCTGCGGGAAGGCGGCCTGCGCGGTCGGGATGAGCGACTGCACCTGAATACGGCCGGAGTTGGGGTTGTCGTAGCCCTCGTAGACCGTGCCGCCGCGCCGGGTCGGCTCCTGGCCGGGCTTGGCGGTCACCCACAACTCGCTGTACGCGTCGGTCGGTCCGACGACCCGCGCGTTGTCGACCTCGACGTTCATGTCCTCCAGCGACTCGAACAGGTCGAGCGCGTACTTCTTCGGCTGGAGCGTCAGCGGCTCGATGTTCGCGCCGGCCGCGTCCGGGGCGTACGCGTCGGGGATGTCCTTGGCGTCCAGCACGACCGGGGCGGGCACCGGGTTGCCGGAGGAGACGACGGTGACGACCGGCTTGCCGCCCAGTTCGGTGATGGACTGCACGCCGGTGGAGGCGCCGCCCGGGTAGTACTCGTCGACGGTGCCGGTCACCGTCACGCTGTCACCGACCTTCACCGTGGGGGTGGCGGAGGTGTAGACGAAGATGCCCTCGCTGGTGGCCGGGTTGTCGTCCGGCTGCGGGTCCTGGAGCCAGAAACCCTTGTTGGAGCCGTAGGTCCGCACCCCGGTGACCACGCCCGGTACGTCGCTGACGGTCTGCCCGGCCAGCGGGGACAGGCGGGTGGAGCCCTGGATGTCGTGGATGCGGACCTGGTCCGCCGAGGCCTGCGCGGGAGCGATCAGCAGTCCGGCGGCGATCGCGGCGGCGGACAGCGCACTGACCGTCACGGGTCTGCGCAGGTGGCGACGAGGGGTCACGGAAGTCCTCCGGGGACGGGAGAAGAGGGGGTGCGCGATCGGGCGGCGGATTCCGGCCAGCGATCTCTACGCGCGTAAATCTCCTGCCGATTCGCCCCAGTTGTCAAGAGAGAACAGGCGAACGCCGGGAGACCCGCCGGTGAACCGGACGCCGGCCGCGCGAATACGTCTACGCTTGATGCCGCACCCGCCCCGTGGCGCCGCCTTCCGGCCCCGGGGCCGGGACCGAGCCCGTGTACCACGTGTACGAGGAGACCAACCCCGATGCCCGCTGACAGCCGCGACATGCCGCCGGTGCGGCTGCTGCCCGACGCCGACCTCGCGCGACTCGCGCTGGCCGCCCCGCTCTTCGACCGGGCGGTCCGGCTGGCCCGCTGGGCCGCGCCGCAGGTCGCGGTGGACGCCGCCGCCGAGCTGGTCGAGGCCGAACTGCTGCGCGCCGCAGCCGAGTTGGGCATCGCCGACGATCCGGACGGCCTGCCGGAGACCACCGAGGCCTGGGCGTTCGCGGTCGACACCGGCCTGGTCGACGTCGAGCTGGCCGACGCGGGGCCGGCCGACGACCCGCACGTCCCCGGGGCCGACCCGGGCACCCCGGCCGGCACCGCGGTGCCCGGCGGCACGCTGGAGGTCGTCGGTGCCGGCGACCCGGCCGCCGTACTCGGCCTGTGGCGGACCGGCTTCGAGTCGGCGCTCGCCGAGGCGGCCTCCGCGGGGCTGGCCGATCTCTTCGGTGATGCGGACCCGGACGGCGAACCCGACCGGGACGCCGACGAGCCGGCCTGGAACCCCGGCGAGGAGGCCGCCTTCCTCGACGGCGCGCTCGCCAACCTCTACCTGCTGACCGCGCTGGAGGAGTCCGCCGCCCGCCGCTCCACCGCCCCGGCCGGACCCGTACCGGCCGCCGCCGCCGGCTCCCCGCCGCCCGGCACCGCCCCCGGTGCCCAGGCCGTGCCGCTGCCGGTGCTGGCGGCGTCCATGGTCGTGCCGGACGACATGGACGTACCGACCGACGCGGTGCTGGAGGAGGTCTCGGAGGCGATGATGCGCCTCGACGACCACTTCCGGCTGCTGGCCGACACCGGCCTCGTCGACTACCAGCCGGTCGACGACGCGCTGATCGAGGAGGATGCCGCCGACGAGGAGGAACCGGCGGTGCCCGACGAGCTCGACGAGGAGGAGGTCTCCCGCTACGGCATGGTCCGGCTGACCCCGCTCGGCGTGCTGGGGGTGCGCGAACGGCTGCGCGCGGCCGGCGTCACCGCGCCGGTCGTCGGCGACCTGGCCGGCGAGGACGCCGCCACCCTGCTGGCGGCGCTGGTCTCCTACCCCGAGGACGCCGCGTTCGACGAGGCGGAGCGCTGGCTGGCCGACCGCGAACCGCGGGTCGCGGCGGGTGAGCTGCTGGCGGCGGCCCGCGGCACGGGCACCGGCGCCCCGGCCCGGCGGCTGGCCTGCCAGCAGACGCTCAGCCGGCTGGACATCCGCGCCGAGCCCGCGCTGCGCGAGGTGCTGGGCGACCGCGAACTCGGCGGCCTGGCCCGCGTCTGGCTGGTGGAACGCGGTGCGTCCGACGTGCCGGCCCCGGACGAGTCGATGGTCTTCTGGCTCACCGTCGACACCCTGGCCGCCCAGCTCGACGTGGACGACGACGCGGAACTGCTGGCCGACCTGGTGCGCGACCTCGTCGCCCGGCACGACGGCTTCTTCGACGCCGCCTGGCGGGTCGACCACCCGGACACCGCCGCCGTCCTGGAGGCCGTCGGCCGCCTGCACCCGGACCGCTCGGTGGCCAAGGAGGCCCGCAAGGCCGCCTTCAAGGCCCGCTCCGCGGGCTGAGGGGGCCGCCCGCTCCGCGGGTTGACAGGCCCGCGCGGCGCCGGCCGCACCGGGGTTCGGGTCGGGGCCCGGTGTCCGCGTCGGGGTCCGGTGTCCGGGGGAGGGGCGTCCGCGGTGCCGGGGGCTCCGCGGCGGCCACTGACGGTCTGCGGCGCGGGGACCGCGGCGCGGGGCCGTCCGCGGTGCCTGGCGGCGGCTGCGGCGGTCGACGGTCTGCGGCGCCCGGGCGTGTGCGGCGATCGGACCGTGTGCGGCGACCGACCGTGTGCGGCGCCCGGGCCCGCGCGGCGCCCGCCGTCGCGGACGCCCGGGGTTACAGAAGCTCCGTGGCCGGCTGGACCATGCCGCGGACCGTTTTGGAGGCGGCGAAGACGCCGAGGGCGGTCATGTCCCATTCACCGGTGGGCTGCCGGACCAGTTTGCACATCATCACGCCGGTGCTGTTCTCGGAGTTGGTCAGGTCGAACCGGGCCAGTTCCTCGCCGGTGGCGTCGTCGAGCAGGCGGCAGTAGGCGCGGGCGACCTTGGTGAACTTCTGGCCGGAGTAGGAGGTGACGGTGAACACCAGGGCGGCGGCCTGCGGCGGCAAGGAACCCAGGTGGACCACGATGGTCTCGTCGTCACCGCCGCCCGCCCCGGTGAGGTTGTCGCCGGAGTGCCGGATCGCGCCGTCGAGCACGGTCTTCTTGCCGAAGTAGCAGGAGTCGACGTGCTCGCGGCCGGGGCCGTAGACGATGACGGACGCGTCGAGGTCGATGTCCCGGCCGGACCGGCTCGGCTCCCAGCCCAGCCCCATCCGCACCGCGGACAGCAGCGGGCGGCCGCCCTTGACCAGCGACACGCTCTCGTTCTTGCGCAGGCTGACCCGGCCCTTGTCCAGGTTGACCTTGCCCCCGGCCGGCGGCGGCACCGGGGCCGGCGTGCCGGACGGCGGTGGGAACGCGGTGACCGGGGCACCGGCCGGCGGCGGGAGGTCCGGCGCCGGCCCACCACCGAACCCGCCCGGCGGCGGCCCGAACCCGGTCGGCGCGGTGGGCGGCGGCGGACCGGGCGGCGCGGGCGGCGGCGGGAAGCTGGCCGGCAGGGTGAACGGCGCGGGGGCGGGCGCGGGGGCGGATACGGGCGCGGCGATCCGCGGGTCCGGTGCGGTCGGCGCCTGCGGTGCCTGCGGGGCGACCGCCGCCGTCGCGGACGTGCTCATCGGCTCGCCGGTGGCCACGCCGGCCGGCTCCTCGACGGTGACGCCGAAGTCGGTCGCGATGCCGGCCAGTCCGTCGGCGTAGCCCTGGCCGACCGCGCGCAGTTTCCAGGCGGCGCCGCGCCGGTAGACCTCCACCACGACCAGCGCGGTCTCCGCCCCCAGGCCCGACGGGGTGAAGTCGGCGACCACCGCGCCGTCGCCGGTGACCGTGGCGGTCGGCTCGGTGCCGGCGAAGGTCTGCCCGTCGGTGCCGGGGCTGGCGGTCACGACGACCTTCTCGACGCCGTCCGGCACCTCGGCGGTGTCCACCACGATCGCGCCGCCCTCGTAGCGGACGCCGGGCGCCGAGGGCTGGTTGTAGAAGACGAAGTCGTCGTCGGACCGCACCTTGCCGTCCGCGGTGACCAGCAGGGCGGACACGTCCAGCGCGACCGGCGCGGTTACCTCGACGGTGAGCCGCGCGGCGGTCAGCGCGACGTTGGAACCGGGCGTCATGGCGGTCATGCCCATAGGAACGCCGCCGGACCCGATGTGGTTCCAGCCATCCGGCCGCCCGCGCGCGCCGCCGCGCCGCGCCGGCTGCCCCCACCGGGCCGCCGCGCCGACCGGTTGCCCCAACTGCCCCCGCGTGACGGTGAGTTGCCGCTGCGGCGGATTCCTGCGGGCGCCACGCCGCCGCCCCGCTGCGGGCGCCACGCCGCCGTCGACCCGCTGTCGGCGACGCCCCCGTCCCCCCGTCACCGGTGGCGTCCCCCTTCCCCGTTCCCCCGTCACCGGCCAGCGCCCCCGTTCACCGCGACCGGCGGCGCCCCCGTCCCCGCCAGCACCCGCGGCACCCCGTCACCGGCCGGCGCCCCCATCCCCGGTAACCGGCGGAGCCCCCCTCACTCCCGCCACCACCGGTGCACCATCGTCACCAGCGGCATGTCGAACTCGCCCCGCGCGGTCTGCGGCACCGAGACCAGGTAGGCGCGGATCTCGGCCAGCCGGGCCGCCCGTTCCGCGTCGGGCAGTACGGCCACCGCGGACCGGGTGGCCATGGTCGAGGTCAGCGACTCGGCGGTGCGCCGGTGCGCGTTGTCGAACAACCTGCCGTCGCTGTGCGGGAATCCGGGCAGTTCCACCGCGTCGTCGCCGGCGAAGGTCTCGCGCAGCCGCTGCACCGCGCGTCCCTCGATCCGGGCCAGGCCCGCCACCCAGTCCACCGTGTGGTCGTCGGCGTTCCACAGCCCGGTCAGCACGCCGCCCGGCCGCAGTACGCGGGCGATCTGCGGCATCGCGCGGTCCGTGTCGAACCACTGCAACGCCTGTCCGACGGCCACCGCGTCCACCGACGCGTCCGGCAGCGGGATCGCCTCCGCGCGGCCGGCGTGCGACTCCACGCCGGGCAGGCCGCGCCGCAGCTCCGCCAGCATCTGCGGATCGGGTTCGACCGCGACCACGTCCGCCCCCAGCGCCACCAGTGCCCGGGTCAGCTTCCCGGTGCCCGCGCCGAGGTCGAGCACCCGCATGCCGGCCGCGTCCGCTCCCGGTGCGACCCGCAGGCCCCACCGCACCGCGGCCGGCGGGTAGGGCGGCCGGTTGATCTCGTACGAGGCCGCCTGCGTGCCGAACGACAACGCCCGCTGTGCCCGGTGGTCCCGGTGCTCCTGCTCACTGTCCGTCATGAGGGAGACCCTAGAAGGAGTGCGGGGCCGGCGCCGACGGGTTTTCCGGCGTGCCGCGGCCCCGGAAGCACGGGGGGCTTCCGGGGCCGGGATGTCACGCCGTGACGCGGCGGCAGCGGCTACGCGCTGGTCAGGGCCGTGAACGGGCCGCGCGCTCCGATGAAGTCGGGGCGGGCGATCGGGGCCGCGAACGGGTCGACGGCCTGGTTGTCCATGCTGTTGAAGACGATGAAGACGTTGCTGCGCGGGTAGGGCGTGATGTTGTCGCCCGAGCCGTGCATGCAGTTGCAGTCGAACCAGGTCGCGGAGCCGGCCGGGCCGGTGAACAGCTTGATGCCGTGTTCTTCGGCCAGTTCGGTCAGCGCCAGGTGGGACGGGGTACCCGCGTCCTGCATCTGGAGCGACCGCTTGTAGTTGTCCTTCGGCGTCTCGCCCGCGCAGCCGACGAACGTCCGGTGCGAGCCCGGCATGATCATCAGCCCGCCGTTGGTGTCGTGGTTCTCGGTGAGGGCGATGGACACCGAGACGGTCCGCATGCGCGGCAGGCCGTCCTCGGCGTGCCAGGTCTCGAAGTCGGAGTGCCAGTAGAAGCCGCTGGCCCCGAAACCGGGCTTGACGTTGACCCGGCTCTGGTGGACGTACACGTCGGAGCCGAGGATCTGCCGGGCGCGGTCGAGCAGCCGCGGGTCGCGCGCCAGCGAGGCGAAGACCTCACTGATCTTGTGCACCTCGAAGATCGACCGGACGTCCTGCGTCCCCGGTTCGATGATCGAGCGTTCGTCGGCCCGCACGGCCGGGTCGGAGATCATCCGGTCCAGCTCGGCACGGTACTGGTCGACCTCCTGCGGACCGACGATCTGCTCCACGGTCAGGAAACCGTCGCGGTCGAGCCCGCGCAGGTCCCCCGGCCGGATCGGTCCGGCCGCACCTGGTTGCGACCACACCACCGGGTCCTGGCGCGGGGTGGACACCTCGGCGGCGCCCCGGGTCGGGTACAGGTCGGTGATCGTGGTCATGGCTCAGGCCTCCTCGGTGAGCAGCGGGTACACCCCGTGCTCGTCGTGGTCCTCCCGCCCGGTGACCGGCGGGTTGAAGACGCACACGCAACGGAAGTCGGTCTTCGGGCGCAGGGTGTGCCGCTCGTGGCCGTTGAGGAGGTACATGGTGCCCGGCGAGATCCAGTACTTCTCGCCGGTCTCCTCGTCGGTGAGCTCCGCCTCGCCCTCCAGGCACCAGACGGCCTCGATGTGGTTGGCGTACCACATCGCCGTCTCGGTCCCGGCGTACAGGATCGTCTCGTGCAGGGAGAAGCCGACGCCCTCCTTGGCCAGCACGATGCGCTTGCTCTCCCAGGTACCGGACTCCGACTTGATGTGCCGGTCGGTTCCCTCGAGTTCCTTGAACGATCGAACGATCACGGGCATACCTTTCTGGTCGGGGGTTCTACGGTTGTCCGGTCGGGGGTTCCACGGTTCCGGCCGGGGGCGCGCGGTCGGACGGTGTCACCGGCGCCCCGTGCCGCGCTCCCGCGCCGGGGCGCTCGCGCGGCGGCGCCGGCGCCGGTCCGGCGCCGGTGGTCTCAGGCCGTCTCGCGGACGGCGCGGGCGGTGATGCGCAGGCCCTCGTCGAGCTCGTCGGGGCCGATGGTCAGCGCGGGCAGCAGCTTGACGACCTCGCTCTGCGGGCCGGAGGTCTCCAGCAGCAGGCCGAGTTCGAAGGCGCGGGCGCAGACCTTGGCGGCCCGGGACTTGTCGGCGAACTCCAGGCCCCACACCAGGCCGCGGCCGCGGAAGTCGGCCTTGGTGTCGCGGTGCTCGCGCAGGATGTCGCGCATCGCGGACTCGACCTGGTCGCCGCGGGCGAGGGTCTGCTTCTCCATCTGCCCGTCGGCCCAGTACGTGTCGAGCGCCGCGGTGGCGGTGACGAACGCCGGGTTGTTGCCGCGGAAGGTGCCGTTGTGCTCGCCCGGCTCCCAGATGTCCAGCTCCGGCTTGAACAGCGTGAGCGACATCGGCATGCCGTAGCCGCCGATGGACTTCGACAGCGTGACGATGTCGGGCGTGATGCCGGCCTCCTCGAACGAGAAGAACGGTCCGGTGCGCCCGCAGCCCATCTGGATGTCGTCGACGATGAGCAGCATGTCGCGCCGCTCGCACAGCTCGGCCAGCTGCCGCAGCCACTGCGGGCGGGCCACGTTGATGCCGCCCTCGCCCTGGATGGTCTCGACGATGACCGCGGCCGGCCGGTTCAGGCCGGAGCCCTGGTCCTCCAGCAGCCGTTCGAACCACAGGAAGTCCGGGGTCTGGTCGTCGAGGTAGTGGTCGAACGGCATCGGGGTGCCGTGCACCAGCGGTATGCCGGCGCCGGCCCGCTTGAAGGCGTTGCCGGTGACGGCCAGCGCGCCCAGCGACATGCCGTGGAAGGCGTTGGTGAACGACACGATGGCCTCGCGGCCCTTGACCTTGCGGGCCAGCTTCAGCGCCGCCTCGACGGCGTTGGTGCCGGTGGGGCCGGGGAACATGACCTTGTAGTCCAGCTCGCGCGGCCGCAGCACGACGTCCTGGAAGCTGGTCAGGAACCGCCGCTTGGCGGTGGTGGACATGTCCAGTCCATGGGTGATGCCGTCGCGCTCCAGGTAGTCCAGCAGCGCGCGTTTGAGCACCGGGTTGTTGTGGCCGTAGTTGAGGGCGCCGGCCCCGGAGAAGAAGTCCAGGTACGCGTGACCGTCCTCGTCGTGCAGCCAGCTGCCCTGGGCGCGGTCGAAGACGGCCGGCCAGCCGCGGCAGTAGCTTCGGACCTCGGACTCCAGCGACTCGAAGACACTGAGTTCGGGCGGGGTGATGGTCACCGTGGGGCTCCTTCGGGGGTGGGGGCGAGCGGGTTCGCGCGGGAGGTGCGGTGGACCGGGCTCAGGCGAGCGGGCCGATCCGGTGCAGCACCTCCGGGTCGTGTCCGTCGGGGAAATGCACCCCTTCGAAGAGCACCTCGCGTTCCACCGTGGCGCCGTGCCGCTCACCGAACGAGGTGAACAGCCGGCTCGACGCCTCGTTGTCCGGGGCGATGGTGGTCTCCATGCGGTCGATCCCGAGGGCGGCGACCGTCCGGGCGGTCAGCCCGTCGAGCATCGTCGCCGCCAGCCCGCGCCCGCGGTACGCCTCGTCCACCGCGACCTGCCAGACCACCAGCGTCCGGCGCCGCTCGGGGCGCACGTACCCGGTCACGAACCCGACCGTTCTGCCGTTCTCCCGGGCCACCACCGAGGTACGGGAGAAGTCCCGGCACCACAGCAGGTAGCTGTAGGAGGAGTTCAGATCGAGGACCTTGGAGTCGCGGGCGATGCGCCACATCTCGGCGCCGTCGTCCACGGTGGGATGGTCGAGAAGGTGATCGGAATTCTTCGTCGCTTGTACGGCGGTCATGGAATATGAATTTACCCAGCCTCTGGGAGAAATGCATGAGGGGGCGGGGTTACCCGGCTTCGCGAGATGTGTTATCGCGCGCGTACGGCATGATCGTCCGCCGCGCATCATGGTCCGCTACGCCCGTATATATACGGGTGAACCGGACTTCTTGTGGGGTCGATCACACCCGCGTAACTTCACCGAGATCTGCTGGATTTCCGTCCGGAACGCGCTCGGAAAAGGGGCGTTTAGCGACTGCGAGCCTGGGCAGGAGCTGATGGGGATGTAAGCGCGCTGAATTCCGCCGCTGCATTATGGCGGTGACCGCGCAATTGCGCATCCGGAATGCGGGCCACGCGTCCGTACGGGCCGTGGGAATGCGGAATGCCGACCGCCCGTCGCGGGTCGCGCCGCGGGGCCGGGCGGTCCGCCGGCCGGGTGGCCGGGCGCCGGAGGGCGGCGGTTCCGCAGGCGATGTCCGAGGCGGTCCCGGAGGCGGTTTCGGCCCCGGGGGGAGCGCTCGTAGAGTCAACGGCATGACGACGGATGCCCCGGTGCTGCATATCAAGGGACGGGTTCTGACCGGTCCGGAGGACCTGACCGACGAGCTGTGGGTGGTCGGCGGGCGGATCAGCCACGAGCGGCCCGCCACCGCCCGGGACGTGCGCACGCTGTCGGGCTGGGCGCTGCCCGGCCTGGTGGACGCGCACTGCCACGTGGGCCTGGGGCCGCACGGCGCGGTGGACGAGGCCACCAGCGAGAAGCAGGCGGTGGGCGACCGCGAGCACGGCACCCTGCTGATCCGCGACGCCGGCTCCCCGGCCGACACCCGCTGGATCGACGACCGCGAGGACCTGCCGCGGATCATCCGGGCCGGCCGGCACATCGCCCGCACCCGCCGCTACATCCGCGGCTTCGCGCACGAGATCGAACCGGGCGACCTCGCCGCCTACGTCACCCGCGAGGCGCGGCGCGGCGACGGCTGGGTCAAGCTGGTCGGCGACTGGATCGACCGCGCCGAGGGCGACCTCGCCCCCTGCTGGCCGCGCTGGGCGATCGAGGAGGGCATCGCCGCCGCGCACCGAGAGGGTGCCCGGGTCACCGCGCACTGCTTCGCCGAGAACTCGCTCGCCGACCTCGTCGAGGCCGGCATCGACTGCGTGGAACACGCCACCGGGCTCACCGAGGACACCATCCCGCTGTTCGCGGAACGCGGCGTGGCGATCGTGCCGACCCTGGTCAACATCGCCACCTTCCCGGCCCTCGCGGCGGGCGGCGACGAGCGCTACCCGGTCTGGTCGGCGCACATGCGGCGGCTGCACGAACGCCGCTACGACACCGTGCGCGCCGCCCACGACGCCGGCGTGCGGATCTTCGCCGGCACCGACGCGGGCGGCTCGCTCCCGCACGGGCTGATCGCCGACGAGGTCGCCGAACTGGTCCGGGCCGGCCTGCCGCCGGTGACCGCGCTGTCGGCGGCCTGCTGGGACGCCCGCCGCTGGCTGGGCCGCCCGCTGCTGGCCGAGGGCGACCCGGCCGACCTGGTCCTCTACGACGCCGACCCGCGCGCCGACGTCCGCGTCCTGGCCGCCCCCCGGCACGTGGTGCTCCGCGGGAACGTGACGGGCTGACGCGGGGGCGCTCCGCGGCGAGGGGTGCTCCGCGGCGGAACCCTGCGTGGGCGGGCGCTGTTCTGCGGCGCGGCGGGGGAGTTCCGCGGTGGCGCGGGGTGCGGCGAGGCCACCGGTGCCGCATGCGCGCCGCGCCGGTGCCACCTCCGCGCCGGTGCCGCATGCGCCTTCGCGCCGGTGCCGCCTCCACGCCGCCTCCGTGCCGGCGCCCCCGGTGCCGCTGCCGCTGCCGCGCCGGGTGCACCCCGCCGCCGGTGCGGTTGTAGGAACCCCATGAGCGGGGACCACCCCCGCGGGTGCGGGGACCACAGCTCGCGGCCGATCGCGGCGGAGGTGTAGCCGGGACCACCCGCGCGGGCGCGGGGACCACTAGTGCACGGCCCGGTGGGTGAGCTGCACGTGCCGCCCCCGGTGCTGTCTCCGCCCCCGGTGCCGCCTCCGCGCCGGGTGCACCCCGCCCCCGGTGCCGCCTCCTCGCGCGTCGGGTGTCGCGGCGTCCGGCGTCAGGAGCCGCGACCCGCGTCGCAGGCGGCGGCGCCCGGCGCGCGCTTCCCGCGTCAGTCCTTGCTGCCGCCGCCGTTGCGGAGCTTGTAGCCGGCGAGGGCGGCCTTGGTCCAGGTCTCGGTGGCCTCGTGGCCGATGCCGAGGCCGGTGAGGAGTTCGGCGGCGGGGTCCTGCTCGTCGCGCAGCAGGCCGAGCAGGATGTGTTCGGTGCCGATGTAGTTGTGGCCCAGGTGCAGCGCCTCGCGCAGGGCCAGTTGCAGCGTCTTCTTCGAGCCGCGGCTGAACCGGATGCGGCGCGGGGCCTTGTCCGCCGGCGGATCGAGGGCGGCCGTTACGGTCATCCCGATGGTGGCCGCGTCCGGGCCGAGGGCCACCATGGCCTGCGCCGCGATGCCCTCCGGCACGGCGAGCAGGCCGAGGACCAGGTGGGCGGTCTCCACGTGGCCGCTGCCGTGCCGCTCGGCCGCGGCGCGGGCGTGTTCGACCACGTCGCGCGCCCGCTGGGTGAAGCGGGTGAACAGCCCCGACTGCGGGGAGTCCAGCTCGTCCGCCTCGCTCTCCTTGGGGACGAACCGCTTCTGCACGGCCTGCTTGGTCACCCCCATGTACTGGCCGATCTCGGTCCACGACGCGCCCGCCCGGCGCGCCTGGTCCACGAAGTGGCCGATCAGGTGGTCGGAGACCTCGCCGAGGTGGCTGGAGGTCGTGACCGCGTCGGACAGGTGCTGGAGCGCGTCACCGTCCGGGTGCTGGTTGAGAACGTGCTCGATCAGGTCGTCGAGCCGCACGGGCTGCTTCGTCATGCGTCAACCTTAGGTTGTCGATTGACTCGGGTCAACCCTTGGTTGACGCATGACGGAATGCGTCGCCCGACGTCGAGGGGGCGTGCGGATCGCCGGGGGGAGCGGGTCGCGGTGCGGGTGGTATCAGGTGATGCGGTGGAGTCGTTATGGCGCGAGAGTCGAACGTTCACCCGGAAACCACCCATTCGGGTGGAGTGGCTCACTGTCGCTGACCGTTGACGCACGGTGCGTAAATATGGCCGGGTCCAGGTCACCGGCGGCCGGGCTGTCCCTTGCGGCGACGCCGGTGGCGCATGCCTTTCGTGGGGGTTCCACCCGTGCACAGACCTGTCCTCAGTAAGCCCGCACGCCGTTCCGCGGCCGTCGCGGCGGCCGCCGCCCTCGCCGCCGTGGCCCTCGCTCCGGCGCCGAACGCGCTGGCCGCCACCGCCGGTCCCGGCGCGACGCACCCCGGCACGGCCGGCGCCGCCGTGCTGCGCGCCGGACTCGACGTGACGCTGCTGCGGCGGACGGTCGGCGTCCCGCTCGACGTGACGCTCGACGACATCCACGCGCCCGGTGACGCCCGCGGGACCGCGCTGTCCGCCCGGCTGGACGGAATCGACGGCGGTCACCCGTTCGGCGTATTGAGCGCCGACGTGGCCACCGCCCGAGCCACCGCCGACGGCCACCGGGCGCAGGGCTACGCCGACCTGGTCGACGCCCGGGTCACGCTGCCCGGCCTGCCCGGCCCGCTGCTGACGGTGCGGACGGCCACCTCACGGGCGACCTGCGACGCCGGCCGGCGCCCGACCGCGACGTCCGAGGTCCTCGGCACCGTCGGCGTGCTGGGCCGCCCGGTCACCCTGACCGCCGGCGGCACCGACGTGCGGGTGCCCGGCGCCGGCGAGGTGCGCCTGACGCTGTCGCGGACCGCGACCACCTCGACGACCGCGGCCGCCACCGCGCTCCACCTCACCGTGGCGGTCGACCCGCTCGGCCTCGGCGTCGCCACCGTCAAGGGCGACATCTCGCTGGCCGCGGCCTCCTGCACGACGCCCGGCGGTCACGGCGGGGGTTCCTCCGGAGGTTCCGGCAGCGGGGGTGCCTCCGGGGGTTCCGGCAGCGGGGGCACCGGGAGTGGCGGCTCCGGCGGTGGTGGTGGGGCCGGCGGCGGCTCCGGCGGCGGTGGTTCGGGCTCCGGCGGAGCGTCGGGCGGTGCGGGTGCCTCCGGCGGGGACGGTTCCTCCGGCGCGGGCGCTTCCGGCGGTTCGGGCCGTACGGGGGCGGCGTCCGGTGCCGGTTCCGCCGGCTCGTCCGGTTCCTCGGTGCGGCCGGTCTCGGCCACCACGACCGGGCGGGACCTGGCGGAGACCGGCGCGGGTCCGGCGACGCCGCTGCTGGTCGCCGGTGCGGTGGCCCTGCTGATCGCGGGCGGCACCGTCCTCCTCGTCGCCCGGCGCCGCCGCGCCGGCCCGCGGGACTGACACCGGCCGGGGCGGGGCGCACAGGTCACCGTCCCCGCCCGGCCGGTACCGGTCAGGCGTGGGCCGGTGCGTCCTGCCGGGCGCCGGGCAGCGCGCCGTAGCGTTCCAGCACCAGGTCGGCCAGTTCCTCGGCGGCCCCGATGACGCCGGCGAACCGCACGTCGACGGTGGAGTTGGCCTCCGCCCAGCCCTCCGCCTGCTGGCGGGCCCGATCCGGCAGGTGACCGTCGAACAGGAAGTACGGCAGCACGACCACCCGGGTGATCCGCCCCGGCACCCCGGACGTGAGCCGGGCGCAGCGGTCGAGGCCGGACGGCACGTCGGGCGCCGCCTGCGAGACGAAGGCGACCTCCACGCTGGCGTAGCCGCGGCCCTCCCACAGCAGCCGGGCGGTGCGGTACAGCTCCGCGTTGGCCTCCGGGTCGATGGAACCGCGGCCGACCAGCAGCACGGTGGTGGCCGCCCGGTCCGACGGGGTGCGGTGCGCGTTGCCCAGCGCCTCGTCCAGCCGCCGTTCCAGCGCGCTCAGCAGCGCCGGGTGCGGTCCGAGCGGCCCGCGCCAGTAGGCGTACCCGATGCCGTCGTACCGCTGCTCCTCGCGTTCCAGCGCCCGCTGGATCTCGGCGTCGGCCTGGTCGGCCCGGCCGAGGGTCAGCGGTATGACCGCGAACTCCCGCGCCGCGCGCCGCACCACCAGCTCCGCCACGGCGCCCGAGAGGGAGCCGGGGAGGTGGCCGGCGAGGTGGTCGGGCTGCTGACCGGGCAGGGCGCCGGGCAACCGGGCGGGGATGTCATGGCCGGGAAAACGGCCGGGCCCGGCACCGGAGAGACCGCCGGGGGCGGAACCGGCGGCGGAAGACGAGTTCTCTTCGGTGAAGCCACCGCCCACCGGCAGCCCCGGATTGCGTTCACCGAGCATCTGGACGAAGGACCGCAGAGTCGCGGCTCCGGCCTCGTCGCACGTGCCGTGGCCGACGACGAGAAGGGCTGGCGGCGGGGTCACTTGGGGGATCTCCTCGGTGCGGGTGGTGCTTGCGGGGCGGGCGGCTCGGCGGGGCGGTGGGGGCGGTACGCCTGACGGTACTGAGCCCGGCCCCCGAGCCGACAGGCAGGGTGCGCGCGCCTGGTCATGCCTGTCGCTGACCTGTGCGCCGGGGGAACGGTACTCGCCCATGGCAACCCAACGGGCTTGCTTTCAGGGCGTGTTCGTGACGACTTCCGGCCGCGCGCGACCGGTTCAGATCCGGCCGGACCGCCGCCCGCCGGACCACCGCGCAAGGCCGCGGACCGTTCGGATCACGGTGTCGCGGGCGGGCTCCGCGGCGGTGCCCGGGGGTCCGGCGGCGGCCCGCGAGGACGGCGGCGCGGCGCATGCGGGATCCACGGCGCCCGAGCGCCCCCCGGCGGTGCGAGAGCCTGCCGGGGCGGTGCGCGAGGGGTCGCCCGGTGCGGTGCGCGAGTGTCCCGGGGCGGTGCGCCGGCCGGCTGCGGCGGTAGGCGGCCGGCCCTGCGCGGTGGGCCGTCGGTGCGCGGCGGTACGCGGCCGGTTCCCGGCGGTGCGTGGGCCGGCCGCGGGCGGCTCGCCGCGGGCGCGCGTCGGCGTCATGATTCCCCCGTACGGTTCAACTGCGGCCCGTCCTGTCGCTGTTCGGGCCGGTCAAGGGTCTCATCCGCTGCTCGCGCCGTCGTCGCGCGGGGTCCCCGGCCCCGTCGCCGCCCCCGCGCGGGCCCCCGTACCGGCCTCGCGGAACGCCGTCGACCGCCGTCCCCGGGCGGAGGCGGGACGGCGGTCGTGAGGGCGAACGGTGGACGCGCACGGAGGCGGCCGGCGGGTACGGGTGCGGGCGGGGTGAACGCCTGCGGAGCGACGCGGCCGTCACCGGTGCGGACGGTGGACGCGGGCGGGTCAGCCGGCGATCAGGCTGATCCCGTAGCCGACCGCCGCGGCGGCCAGCGCGAAGCAGGCCCAGCCGCCGACCCGGGCGGCCGGGGCGCTCGTGCCGCGGGCGACCGCGGCCTCCTGCCGGGACAGCCCGGCGATGCCGAGGGTGAACAGGCCCACCAGCCCCAGCGTGACGACCACGCCGACCACCAGCACGGTGGCCAGGGAACCCCAGTCGACGCTCACAGCGCCGCCTCCTTCTCAGCCTGCTTCGGCGCGGCGGTCGCCGGCGCCGCGATGGTCGCCGCCAGCGTCCCGGTCCGGACCGCGCCCGCGGTGACCGGCACGGTGAGCGGGACGGCGACGGGGAGGGCGACCGGGGCGACCCTGACGCCGGCCGGCTCGTCGGCGTTGACGTTGCGGTGGTCCACCCGGCGGCGGCGGGCCAGCGCCCAGGCGCCGGCGCACACGACGAGGCCCACCAGGCCGTCGGCCACGACGCCCCAGGGGCCGCGGTCGGCCAGCAGGGCGGCGCCGGCCGCCACCAGCGCGGCGGCCGGCAGCGTCACCAGCCACGACAGCGCGATCCGCCCGGCCAGCCCCCAGCGCACGACCGCGCCCTTGCGGCCCAGGCCGGAGCCGACCACCGCGCCGGAGCACACGTGGGTGGTGGACAGCGCGAAGCCCAGGTGCGACGAGGCCAGGATCACGGTGGCCGCGGCGGTCTGGGCGGCGAACCCCTGCTGCGGCGTCACGTCGGTCAGCCCGCGGCCCAGCGTGCGGATGATCCGCCAGCCGCCGAGGTACGTGCCGAGCGCCATCGCGGTGCCGGCGGACAGGATCACCCACACCGGCGGGGTCGAACCCGGCGCCAGCACGCCGCCGGTGACCAGCGTCAAGGTGATGACGCCCATGGTCTTCTGCGCGTCGTTGGTGCCGTGCGCCAGCGACACCAGCGCGGCGGAGGCGATCTGGCCGGCGCGGTAGCCGCGCCGGGCGGTGTGCTCGCCGGCGTTGCGCCCGACCCGGTACGTCAGCCGGGTCGCGGCGGCCGCGGCGAGCCCGGCGACCAGCGGGGAGGCCACCGCGGGGATCAGGACCTTCATGACCACGGCGTCGCCGTGCACCCCGTGCGTGCCGACGGCGGCCAGCGTGGCGCCGATCAGCCCGCCGAACAGGGCGTGCGACGAACTGGACGGCAGCCCGGCCAGCCAGGTCACCAGGTTCCACACGATGGCGCCGATCAGCCCGGCGAAGATCACCTGGGGACGGATACCGGAACCCTCGTCGATGATCCCGCCGGAGATCGTCTTGGCGACCTCGATGGACAGGAAGGCGCCGGCGAGGTTGAGGACCGCGGACATCGCCACGGCCACTCTGGGCGCCATCGCCTTGGTGGCGATGGTGGTCGCCATGGCGTTGGCGGTGTCGTGGAAGCCGTTGGTGAAGTCGAATACGAGCGCGGTGGCGATCACGACTCCGATGAGCAGCGTGATGTGTTCCATTCACCCGACAATCGTTAAGTATTCGGTCGCAGACGCGGGTGACCGTACGGACCGCGGGTGAACGCGAGGTGAACTGGGCACGACCTTGCGGTGTTGTCCCCGGCGCGGTGTCCGACGTCCCGTCAACGCCACGGAAAACCCCAGGTGAACGCGGTCCGCCCCGGTCGTGCGGATACCCGCCGCCCACATGATTCTCCGGCTCGGGACCGGGGAAGCCGGGACGAATCGCCCCGCGCGGGGGACCGCTCCGCGGGGGGACCGGTCGGGAGGCCCACGCCTCCGGAGCCCCTCCTCTCCGGGGGAGCCCACGCCCCCGGAGCACCGCCTCTCCGGAGCACCGCCTCTCCGGAGCCCCCGCACCCGAAGCCCCGGCCCTTGCTCTCCGCGGGAGCCCCCGCGGGAGCCCCCTCAGCGGCCGGCGATCCGGTCCGCCGCGCGGGCCACCGCGCTCGTCCCGGCCAGGTGTGCCTCCGCCTCCCGGCGGTCCGCGTACCGGTAGGCCGCGTAGAGCCCGTGCACGCCCAGCCAGCGCAGCGGCTCCGGCTCCCAGCGGCGTACCCGGTGACCGACCCACGGCTGCGCCGTCAGCTCGGTCGGGCCGCTCTGGCCGGAGTCCTGCTGGACGAGGTCGCGCAGGGTGCGGGCGGCCAGATTCGCCGTCGTCACGCCGCTGCCGACGTAGCCGCCGGCCCAGCCCAGGCCGGTGGCCCGGTCCAGTTCCACCGACGCGCACCAGTCGCGCGGCACGCCGAGCACCCCGGACCAGGCGTGGTCGATCGCCACGCCGGCCGTCGCCGGGAAGAACCGCACGAGGACGTCGCGCAGCGCGGCGATCGTCGCGTCCTGGGTCCGCCCGTCGCTGTCGGTGCGCGACCCGAACCGGTACGGCACACCGCGGCCGCCGAGCGCGATCCGGTCGTCGGCGGTGCGCTGCGCGTACACGTAGGCGTGCGCCATGTCGCCCAGCGCCTCGCGGCCGTCCCAGCCGATGGTCCGCCACACCTCGGCCGGCAACGGCTCGGTGGCGATCATGGAGGAGTTCATCGGCAGCCAGGCGCGCCGCTGCCCCTTCAGGTCGGCCGTGAAGCCCTCGGTGCAGCGCAGCACGTAGGGCGCCCGGACCGTGCCGTAGGGGGTCACCGCGTGCTTGGGGCGGATCTCGGTCACCGGGGTGGACTCGTGGATGACGACGCCGAGCGCCTCCACCGCCTTCGCCAGCCCCTGCACCAGCTTCGCCGGGTGGATGCGGGCGCCGTGCGGGGTCCAGCTGCCGCCGACCGTGCCGGCCACCCGGACGCGTTCCGCGGTCTCGACGGCGCCCAGCAGCAGCCGGTCGGTCTCGCCGAAGGCCACCTCCGCCGCGTGGTACGCCTTCAGGCGGGCCAGCTGCGCCGGGGTGCGGGCGACCTCCAGCACACCGCCCCGGTGGACGTCGGCGTCGATCCCCTCCTCCTGCGCCACCCGGACGACCTCGTCCACGCTGTCGTTCATCGCGCGCTGGAGTCCGGCCGCCGCGTCGTGCCCGTGCAGCGCGGCGTACCGGTCCCGGCCGGCGATGCCGTTGTACAGCCAGCCGCCGTTGCGTCCGGAGGCGCCGTAGCCGCAGAACTTCCGCTCCAGGACGACGATGCGCAGGAACGGCACCGCCTTCTTCAGGTAGTACGCGGTCCACAGGCCGGTGTAGCCGCCGCCCACCACGCACACGTCGGCCGCGGTGTCGCCCGGCAGCGGTTCGCGGGGGGCGGGCAGGCCGGTGGAGGAGTACCAGAACGAGATGCCGCCGTTGACGGTCGTCATGAGGGTCCCCGCATCGTGTGGTCACCGCCTGTGAGGCCCGCCGCAGGAGCGGGGGCGCAGCGGGACGTTACTGCCCGCCCGGTCGGCCGGGCAACGTAGGGTGCCGCGAGTGACGGAACATGACAACGAACTGCGCGCCGCCTGGGCCGAGGTAGTGGCCACCGCCCGGCGCACCGCCGCCGAGGGCCTGGTGGTCGGCACCTCCGGCAACGTCTCCGCCCGGGTCGGCGACCTGGTGGTGATCACCCCCTCCTCGGTCCGCTACGAGGACCTGGGCCCGGACGACCTGCTCGCCGTGGACCTGGACGGCGTCACCCGGGCCGGCCGGCTGCGCCCGTCCAGCGAACTGCCGCTGCACCTGGCCGTCTACCGCGCCACCGACGCCCGCGCGATCGTGCACACCCACGCCCCGCACGCCACCGCCGTCTCCACCCTGGTGGAGGAGCTCCCGCCGGTGCACTACATCTGCGGGGCGCTCGGCGGCATCATCCGGGTGGCCTCCTACGCCACCTACGGCAGCCCCGAACTCGCCGAGGCCGCCCTGACCGCCCTGCGCGACCGCACCGGCTGCCTGCTGCGCAACCACGGCACGGTGGTGTACGCCGACACGCTGGCCACCGCCTACGACAACTCCGCGCAGCTGGAGTGGATGTGCCGCGTCTGGCTCGCCGCCGCAGCCGTCGGCACCCCCAGCCTGCTGCCGCCGGAGGAGATCGCCCTGGCCGGGGAGATGCTCCGCGCCGGAGGCCAGCCGAAGACCTGACCGGCGCCGGAGCGCAGCGGGACACGGCGCCGCCGACCGGCCGCACCGCTCGCGCCGACCGGCCGCACCGTCTCCGCCAGCCGGCCGCGCCGAAACCGGGTCGACCGGCCCGCGCCGCTACCCCCGACCGGCCGCACCGGTGCCGGGCGGGGTGGCCGGAATCCGTCCGTTCACCGACACTGGGGAAGATGCGCCTCCGTACCGCGGCGAGTGTGGCCGCCGTCTCCTGTGTGGGTGCCGGTGCGGCCGCGGTGGCGGCCGGCCGGTTCGCGTCCCGTTACGCACTGCGCCCCCGGCCGGATCCCACCCCGGACGGCGGCGCCCTCACCGTGCACGACGTGCGGCCCGACCGCGTCACCCTCACGCGGTCGCTGGCCACCGTGCGGCGCGGCGTCTACGGGCTCCAGGGCACGTCGAACGGCGCGTCGGGGGAGCCGGCGCACGCCGCCGTCGGCGCGGTGCTGGACACCACCCCGACCACCGTCACCCGTGAACTGCTGCTGCCGCAGCGCGGATGGCTCAAGCCCGGCAGCCGGGTCCGCATCACCCCGCAGGTCCACGCCGGCAACCCCCACGAGACGCACGGCCTGCGGTACGCCGAGGACCCCGTCGAGAGCGAACTCGGCCATCTGCCCGCCTGGTTCGTCCCCGGCGACCGGGCCACCTGGGTCATCGCCGTGCACGGCCTCGGCGCCACGCGTGAACAGCCGCTCGCCGTCCTGCCGTTGCTGCACCGGCTCGGCTTCCCGGTGCTGTCGGTCAGCTACCGCAACGACCCCGGCGCGCCGAAGTCCCCGGACCGGGTCTCGCACCTGGGCGACACCGAATGGCGCGACGTGGACGCCGCGCTGCGGCACGCGGTCCACTACGGCGCCCGGCGGGTGGTGATCCACGGCTGGTCGACCGGCGCGGCGATGGCGCTGCGCACCGCCGACCTGTCCCCGTTGCGCGACCGCATCGCCGGTCTGGTGCTGGACTCGCCGGTGCTCGAATGGCAGGCGGTGGTGCGTTCGCTGGCCCGTGAGCACGGGGTGCCGGGCGTGTTCCTGCCGCTGGCCACCCGCGCGGTGGCCGGCCGCACCGGGCTGTACGGCGGCCCGCTCACCGGCTCGGCCGACCCCGACCGGCTGACCGTGCCGACCTTCGTCGCGCACGGCCCCGGCGACTCGGTCGCCCCCTGGCGCACCAGCCGCGCGTTCGCCGCCCGCCGCCCCGACCTCGTCACCCTCTTCCGGGTCGACGGCGCCGAGCACCAGGGCATGTGGAACGTCGACCCCGACGCGTACGAGGAGTCGCTGCGCCGCTTCCTCACCCCGCTGATGTGACGTACGCCGGTCGGCCGCTGATCCGACGTACGGCGGTGCCGCTGATATGACCGACCGGGACCGGGACCGGGACCGGCGCAGACGCACCGCGAACCTCCGCCGGACGCGTACCGCGTCCGGCTCCCGCGCCGCGGCGTGCCGTGCGGGAGTCCGCCCGTCCGGGGCGCCGGGAGAGCGTTCGGCGGCGTCCCGGGCCCGATGACCGGGGCGAACGGTGCGAAAGGGACCGTCCGCCGGGTCCGCGGACCGCTCGTTTGGGATTCCGGTCGGTCACCCGTAAGACTTCTCCCGTGACGTCCCGTTCCCAGCGCGACACCAAGCTCCGGCTCGTGAACCAGCAGCCGATCGCGGCTGTGCGGAGGGCCGCCCAGGCCCGCCGCACCGGGCCGCCCCGCCCGCCCGACGGAACCCCCGCCAACGCCGAACTCGCGGCCCTGGCGAGGGCCGTACTGGCCGACGCGGCCCGGCTCGCGTACTGGGCCGACCCGGCGGACACCCGCACCGGCCGCGCCGCCCGCAGCGGCCCGCTGCACCCGGAGCCCAGCGGCACGCTGCCGCTGGCCGAACTCCAACTCGCGGCAGCGGCACTGAAGCTGACGCACGATCAGGTGGCGGCCGCCTGGGACCAGGCGAGACTCGCCGGCCTGATCGAGATCCGGGACGGCACCGCACGGCCGGGATGGCGGCTACGCGCGTGGACCGGGGACGACACCGCGATCCTGCGCGGCTGGGTCGCCCTGTTCGACGCCTGGTCGCTCTACCACCCCGCGCCCGCCCTCGGCGACCTGTCGCTGATCGCCGAGGTCGTCGAGGCCGCCCCGCAACTGCTGTCGCTGCTGCACCTGTCCTCCGGCCCGGTCGCCGTCGAGGCCCTGCTCGACCTGCTCACCGCCCGAGTCGCCGAGCTGCGCACCGAACGCCACGAACCGCCCACCGAGCAGCCCGACGGTGCCGCCGCGCCGCTGGCCGCGCTGCTGGAGTGGACGCTCGACGCGCTGGTCGGCGTCGGCGCGCTGCGCACCCGCGCGGGGGCCACCGAGGACGTCGTGCTGACCGAGCTGGGCAGCTGGGCGGTCTGGGTGAAGCTGGAACAGATCTGCGTCGCCGCGCAGGGCCCGGCCGGCCACATCGAGCAGTCCGCCGAGGACCTGCTGCGCGCCTGCGCCCAGTACTCGCCCGGCCCGGCCCGTACCGAGTACAAGGCGTGGCTGGCCGCCCGCCCGGTCCGGCAGGCCGTCGGGGAGCTGCTCGACGTGGCCCGCGGCGACGACGCGCTGCTGCGCGGGCTGGCCTTCGAGGCGCTGCGCACCGTCGGCGCGCCCGCCGAACCCGCCGTGCGCGCCGTCGTCGACGAACCGATGCTGCGCCCGTACGCGGTGCTGTGGCTGGCGGAGGAGCAGGGGCTGGAGCCGGAGGAGCAGGCCGCGCTGCTCACCCGCGAGGAGGCCACCTGGCTGTGGGTCGACACCGCCGCCGCGGTCGCCGAACACGGCGAGAGCCAGCTGCTCGTCGGCCACCTGGAGACGGCGCTTCAGGGACCGGTCCCGCGCCTGCTGGAGGAGATCCGCGCCACCGGCCACCCGCGCACCGTCCAGGTCCTGGTCGCCCTCGCCTCCGCCCACCCCGACCCCGCGCTCGCCAAGGCCGTCCGCCGCGCCGCGTTCGAGGTCCACACCGGAGGCGAATGACCCCGGGGGCCGGGCCGCCGGCCCGGCCCCCGCAGGGACGCGCGCCGGCACCGCGGGGACGCGTCGGCCCCGCGCGCCGCCCCCGGAACATGCCGGCCCCGCGCGCCGGCACCGCAGGGACGCCCCGGCCCCGCCCGCCGGCACCCCGGAGACATCCCGGCCCCGCCCGCCGGCACCCCGGGGACATCCCGGCCCCGCGCACCGGCATCCCGCACCGGCATCCCGCACCGGCACCCCGCGGCGGGCCGCCGCCGCGGCGCCGGCCGGGCGGCCCCGCTCCCGGGCCCACCGGGCGCCGTCGCGGCGCCCGGTAGACTGACGCCCATGGCAGTCAACCTCGTGCACTAGACGGCAACCGGCCCCGCCCGTCCGTCCTGCCGTCCATCCCTGTCCTGGTCCTGCCCTGGAGTTCCTTCCGTGATCACTGCCACCGGCCTCGAGCTGCGCGCCGGCGCCCGCATCCTCATCGAATCCGCCTCCTTCCGCGTCGCCAAGGGCGACCGCATCGGCCTGGTCGGCCGCAACGGAGCCGGAAAGACCACCATGACCAAGGTGCTGGCCGGCGAGGCCCAGCCCGCCGCCGGCACTGTCACCCGCTCCGGCGAGATCGGCTACCTGCCGCAGGACCCGCGCACCGGCGACCTCGACACGCTCGCCCGCGACCGCATCCTGTCCGCCCGCGAACTCGACACCGTGCTGCGCAAGATGCGCGAGAACGAGGAGCGGATGGCCACCGGCAAGGGCGCCACCCGCGACAACGCGATGCGCAAGTACTCGCGGCTGGAGACGGAGTTCCTCACCAAGGGCGGTTACGCCGCCGAGGCCGAGGCCGCCACCATCGCCGCCGCGCTCGGCCTGCCCGACCGGGTGCTCGGCCAGCCGCTGCACACCCTGTCCGGCGGCCAGCGCCGCCGCGTGGAGCTGGCCCGCATCCTGTTCTCCGACGCCGACACGCTGCTGCTCGACGAGCCGACCAACCACCTCGACGCCGACTCCATCACCTGGCTGCGCGACTACCTCAAGACCTACAGCGGCGGCTTCATCGTCATCTCCCACGACGTCAACCTCGTGGAGACGGTGGTCAACAAGGTCTTCTACCTGGACGCCAACCGCTCGCACATCGACATCTACAACATGGGCTGGAAGCTGTACCTGGCCCAGCGCGAGGCCGACGAGAAGCGCCGCAAGCGCGAGCGGGCCAACGCCGAGAAGAAGGCCGCCGCGCTCAACACCCAGGCCGACAAGATGCGCGCGAAGGCCACCAAGACCGTCGCCGCGCAGAACATGGCCCGCCGCGCCGAGAAGCTGCTGTCGGGCCTGGAGTCGGTCCGGGCCGCCGACAAGGTCGCCAAGCTGCGCTTCCCCGACCCGGCGCCGTGCGGCAAGACCCCGCTGATGGCCTCCGGGCTGTCGAAGTCCTACGGCTCGCTGGAGATCTTCACCGACGTCGACCTGGCCATCGACCGCGGCTCCCGGGTGGTCATCCTGGGGCTCAACGGCGCCGGCAAGACCACCTTGCTGCGGCTGCTCGGCGGGGTGGAGACGCCGGACACCGGCACGATCGAACCCGGTCACGGGCTCAAGCTCGGCTACTACGCCCAGGAGCACGAGACCCTCGACCCGGACCGCACCGTGCTGGAGAACATGCGGTCCGCCGCGCCCGACATGGACCTGGTGGCGATCCGCAAGATCCTCGGCTCGTTCCTGTTCTCCGGCGACGACGTCGACAAGCCGGCCGGCGTGCTGTCCGGCGGCGAGAAGACCCGGTTGGCCCTGGCCACCCTGGTGTGTTCCAGCGCCAACGTGCTGCTGCTGGACGAGCCGACCAACAACCTCGACCCGGCCAGCCGCGAGGAGATCCTCGGCGCGCTGCACACCTTCACCGGCGCGGTCGTACTCGTCACCCACGACGAGGGCGCCGTCGAGGCGCTCCAGCCCGAACGGATCATCCTGCTGCCGGACGGCGTCGAGGACCTGTGGGGCGAGGACTACGCCGACCTGGTCGCCCTGGCCTGACCGCGCCGCCGGCACCGCGGCGGTGCGGGTGCCGAGGGCGCCGGCCGCGCCGTCGCGGGTGCCCGCGCGGGCCGGAGGGGATCTTTCGGCCGATCCGGCCTCCGTCATCCGCACGAGCCGGTTTCATCCCCCGTCCCGGGGCGTCCACCGTCCCCGGGGCGGGGGACGCTCATGCCCGCCCGTGCCCGGCGCTCCTTACGCACCGTGATGACCAGCGGTTTCACGATCGCGCCGGTGAGCGCTGCGGAAACGTTCCGGTGCCCGGCGGCCGGAGCGCGGCCGGATACTCCCTGTGCCCGGCCGAACGCACGGCGGATGTTGTGCCACTCGACTTGCCGAATGGGTGGCCAGGAAGCGCCGGAGGGGTGATCATGAGAGTCCGAAGGCACTTCCTGGAGGAGGCACGGGTGGCCGAGACTCTGAAGAAGGGCAGCCGGGTGACCGGCGCCGCGCGCGAAAAGCTCGCGGCTGACCTCAAGAGGAAATACGACTCCGGTGCGAGTATCCGGGCGCTGGCCGAGGAGACGGGCCGGTCCTACGGATTCATCCACCGCATGCTGAGTGAGTCCGGTGTGGCTCTCCGCGGCCGCGGAGGTGCGACCAGGGGAAAGAAGGCCGCCGCCTGACCGGCCGCCGGTCCGGTTGTCACCCGGACGGCGGAACGGGCGCTTCAGTGGTTACTGTTCGGTAATCACTGTTCGGTGATCCCGTTCCCGCCCGTCCGGAGGCACCCGATGTCCGACCCGACCACCGCAGCGCTGCTCGACCGCGACGGCGTACGGCTGACCGTCCACCCGGACGGCGCCGTGGCCACCGTCACGTTGTGCAACGCGGGCAAGCGCAACGCCCAGTCGCCCGCCCTGTGGCGGGCGCTGGCCGAGGCCGGCCGCCTGCTGCCCGGCAGCGTACGGGTCGCGCTGCTGCGCGCCGAGGGCGTCTCGTTCTCGGCGGGTCTGGACCGGCAGGCGTTCACCCCGGAGGGCTTCGCCGGGGAGCCGTCCTTCGTCGACATGGCCCGCGGTACCGAGGCCGAACTCGACGCGGTCATCGCCGGCTACCAGGAGGCGTTCACCTGGTGGCGGCGCACCGACCTGATCACGGTCGCCGTCGTGCAGGGGCACGCCATCGGCGCCGGGTTCCAGCTCGCGCTCTCCTGCGACCTGCGGGTGTGCGCGGACGACGTGCAGTTCGCCATGCGTGAGACCAGCCTCGGCCTGGTGCCCGACCTGACCGGCACCCGGCCGCTGGTCGCGCTGGTCGGCTACGCCCGGGCCCTGGAGATCTGCGCCACCGGCCGCTTCGTGCACGCCGACGAGGCGGTCCGCACCGGCCTGGCCAACCTCGCCGTGCCGGCCGCCGAGCTCGACGCCGCCGTCCAGGACCTCACCGCCGCCCTGCTCGCCCCGGCCCGCGACGCGGTCGTGGAGCTCAAGGGCCTGCTGTCCGGCGCCGCCGACCGCGACCTGGACGACCAGCGCGCCGCCGAACGCGCCGCGCAGGGCCGCCGCCTGCGGGACCTGGCCGGCCTCGGCGACTGACGCCCCGCACCGCCTCACCCCGCGCCGGTCACCACGACAGCGGTGGCCGGCGCCGGGCCGTCCGCCGCCGCCCGCTCGCCGGCCGCCGCCACCGTGACGGCGGTACGCACCGCCACCGCCACGTCCAGCGCCCGGAACCCGCCGTCCACCGTGACGTACGCCCGCACACCCCCCGCGGTCCACCGGGCGGCGGCCCCCCGCACCCCGCCCACCTTCAGCGCCGCCGCCACCACCGCGTCCGCCGGTCCGTCCGCGCCCGCGGCGTCCCCCACCGGCCCGGCCGCGGCGTCGGGCCCCGTCTCCAGCCCCGCCTCGTCCGGGTCCGCCATCGGGCGGTCCGCGTCCAGCGGGCCCAGCAGTCCCACCGCCCGCAGGTCGATCGCGGTCACCACCAGGCCCAGCCGGTCCGCCGCCAGCGCGGCCAGCACCGCCCTGAGCAGGTCGGCGGTGCGCGGCAGCGGGCGGTCCGGCCGGGCCGCGAAGTCCGCCTCGATCCGCAACGGCCCGGCCGGCATCGCGCTCGGCGGCGCCGCCGGATTCGCGGTCCGCACCGCACCCCAGTCGTGCGCGTCCGGGTCGGCCAGCCGCACCCGCACCCGGTCCAGCGCCACCCCCGGCACCGTGCGTTCGGCCTCCCGCAGCACCCGCGCCACCGCCCGTTCGGTGATCCAGCAGCCGTCCGCCGGCCCGCCCAGCGGCAGCGTGCGGCCCGCGCCGACCTGTCCTCGTACCGCCTGGAGCAATCCGTCCGCGGTCATCACGTCTCCTGTCACCGGCCCAGCAACGCCTGCTGACTGGCTGCCATCTTGCGCCCGGCGCCCGGCTCACGCCCGGGTTCACCCCGATGGCGGCGCGTCGGGGGCCAACTCTCCGGCACGGCCGGGCAGGCGCGCATACGCTGGCGTGGAGTGACCGCGTATCAGGTCCGCCGATCGAGAGGACGACCCGCTGTGACGGACATGGCGAAGGACAGCACGGGCCGGGGCACCCCGCTGGGGAGCGGCCGGCCGCGCGAGGGACAGCTGGGCGACCCGGCGACCCGCGGGCGGACCACCATCGCGGACGGCGTCGTCGAGAAGATCGCGGGGCTGGCCGCCCGCGACGTCGTCGGCGTGCACGCGCTCGGCACCGGGTTCGCCCGCACCCTGGGCGCGGTCCGCGACCGGGTCCCCGGCAGCGGCCGCACCGCCACCCGCGGCGTCAAGGCCGAGGTCGGCGAGGTGCAGACCGCCATCGACATCGACATCGTCGTGGAGTACGGGGTGTCCATCGCCGAGGTGGCCCGCGCCGTGCGGGAGAACGTCATCGCCGGCGTCGAGCGGATGACCGGCCTGGAGGTCGTCGAGGTCAACATCGCGGTCGGCGACGTCAAGCTGCCCGACGAGGAGGACGACGATCCCGAGACGCGGGTCCAGTGAGTCCCGGCGATGACGGACGGCAGGACGAGTGGTCCTCGATGCGGACGATGACGGGGAGCGGACGATGAGCATGGCCGTAGTGGGTCTGATCACCGGAATGGCCCTGGCGTTCGCCGGGTACTTCGGCGGGTTCGGCGCGTTCTTGCTGGTGGCGGCGCTCGGCGCGGTCGGGTTCCTGGTCGGCCGCTTCCTCGACGGCGACCTCGACCCCGGCGACATCTTCCGGCCGCGCGACCGTGACCGGCGCCGGTGACCGCCACCGTGCCCGACCAGGCCGTGCCCCGGGTGGCGGCGGCCGACCGCGGCGCGACCCGGATCGCCGACCGGGTGGTGGGCCGGATCGCCTCGCAGGCCGCCCGTGAGGTGCTGCGCGGCCTGCCCACCGACCACCTGGTGCCCCGGGACCGCTTCCCGCAGGCGTCGGTGAGCGTCCGCCCGGCCGGCGGGGCCCGCGGCGGCGGCCGCGGACTGGCCAAGATCCGGCTCTACGTCGACCTGGGCTACCCCGCCGACCTGCGCGCGGTCTGCGCCGCGGTCCGCCGGCACGTCATCGACCGGGTCGGCGAACTGTGCGACATGACGGTGCGCGAGGTCTCCGTCGAGGTGGAACACCTGCACTCCTCGGCCATGACCGCCGACCACGGGAGGCTGTCATGACCGACCCCGGCGCGGAACCCCCCGGCACCGCGCGGCCCCCCGGCGGCTCCGGTACGTCCGGCGTCTCCGGTCCGGCGTCCGGTGCCGGGTCCGGTACGTCCGGCACCGCGTCCGGTCCGGCGTCCGGTACGTCCGGCTCCGGGGCGCACCGCGCCGCCGACCCCCGCGACCGCGGCGGCGACGCCGGCACCGGCGACCCCGGCCACCGCGACCTCGACCCCGGCGACCCCGCGGAGCGCGACCGTACCACCGGCGGCGGGGACGACCCGGCCGGTGCCGGGCCCGTTCCGCCGCTCAACGCGCGCGTTCCCGAGGAGCACGCCGAGCCGGGGCCGCGGCCGGGCGGGCGGGGCAAGCGGTTCTGGTCGCCGCGCCGGCTGCCGGCGCTGATCACCGCGCTGCTGGTGCTGGCGGGCAGCGGCCTGCTGCTGTACGACGTCGCCGCCGTGCGGGCCGGCCGCCGGGCGATGGCCTGGCGGGTGCGGGTCGCCCGGGAACTGGCGACCCGTCCGCTGGACGACACCTGGGTGCTGGCCGGCGCCGCGCTCGCCGCCGCGCTCGGCCTGTGGCTGCTGGTGCTGGCGGCGACGCCCGGCCTGCGGCAGGTGCTGGCGATGCGGCCGGGACCCGGGCGCATCCGGGCCGGCCTGGACCGGGACGCCGCCGCGCTGGTGCTGCGGGACCGGGCCCTGGAGGTGCCGGGCGTGCAGTCGGTGCGCGTCGCGGTCGGCCGGCGCCGGGCCAAGGTCCGCGCCGAGTCGCACTTCCGGGCGCTGGACGACGTACGCGACGACCTGGACAGCGTGCTCGGCGACGCCCGCCGGGGCCTGGGGCTGCAACGCCCGCCGCGGCTGTCGCTGGCCGTGCGCCGGGCCGGAAAGGGGTGAGCGGTCCATGCGGACCACGGTCAACCGGCTCCTGATGGGGCTGATCGGAGCGATCCTGTTCGTCGTCGGCGGATCGGTGCTGGTCTCCGCGTTCGACCTGCCGAGGCACTGGCACTTCACCCTGCCGTCCTGGTGGCCGTTCAGCGGCCCGCACGACGTGCTGCTGACCGCCGCCGACCGGACCCGCTACCGCGGCGACAGCTGGTGGTGGCCGGTGGTCATCGCCGCCCTCGCGGTGATCGCGCTGGCCGCCCTGTGGTGGCTGGTGGCGCAGCTGCGCACCCGCCGGCTGGGCCAGGTGCAGGTGGACTACGGCGAGGAGGGCCGCGTCGTGCTGCGCGGCCGGGCGCTGGAGGACGCGCTGGCCGCCGACGCCGAGGCGCTGCCCGGGGTGGCCCGTTCCGGGGTCCGGCTGGCCGGCCGCCGCCACACCCCGGCCGCCCGGGTGTCGCTGCTGCTGGAGGGGCACGCCGTGCCGGACACCGTCGTCACCGACCTCGACGCCCGCGTCCTCACCGACGCCTGCCGCTCCGCCGCGCTCGACGGACTCCCCGCGGAGGTCCGCCTGCACGGCGAACGGCACCGGGGCGCCCGCGTGGAGTGAGCCGCCGCGCCGGACGGACGAGCCCGGTGAGTCCGGTGAGCCCGGTGGGGTGGAAGGCGGGACGCCCGCGGCCGGGGTGGCCGCGGGCGTCGTGCGGGTGGGGGACAGGCGGTGCGGGGCGCAGTGGCGTGCGGTGGGGGAGCGGTGGAAGCCGGTCACCCCCGGATCGTCACGTCCGCCTCCGTGGTATCGCCCTTCGCGCTGCGGGCCAGCCGCATCGCCGTGTTGACCAGGCCGACGTGGCTGAACGCCTGGGGGAAGTTGCCCAGTTGGCGGCCGGCCGCCGGGTCCCACTCCTCCGCCAGCAGGCCAACGTCGTTGCGCAGGCTCAGCAGCCGCTCGAAGACCTCCACGGCCTCGTCGTTGCGCCCGGTCTCCGCCAGCGCGTCCGCCAGCCAGAACGAGCAGGCCAGGAACGCCCCCTCGTCACCCGGCAGGCCGTCCACCGACTCGTCGGCGCCCATGCCGGTGGAGTAGCGGCGGACGAAGCCGCCGTGCTCCAGCTCGCGGCGCACCGCGTCGACGGTGCCGACCACCCGGGGGTCGTCGGCCGGCAGGAAGCCGACCTGCGGGATCAGCAGGGTGGCGGCGTCCAGCTCGGCGGAGCCGTAGTACTGCGTGAAGGTGTTGCGTTCGGGGTCGTAGCCCTTCTCGCACACCTCGCGGTGCACCTCGTCGCGCATCGCCCGCCACTTGTCGAGGTCGCCCTTCAGCTCCGGCACCGCCTCGACGGTTCGCACGGCGCGGTCGGCGGCGACCCAGGCCATCACCTTGGAGTGGGTGAAGTGCCGGCGCGGGCCGCGGATCTCCCACAACCCCTCGTCCGGGTCACGCCAGTTGGACTCCAGGAAGTCCATCAGGGACCGCTGGAAGTTCCACGCGTGCTTCTTTATCGGCATGCCCGCGGTCCTGGCCAGGTACAGGGAGTCCATCACCTCGCCGTAGACGTCGAGCTGCAACTGCTCCACCGCCGCGTTGCCGATCCGCACCGGCGAGGAGTCCTCGTAGCCGGGCAGCCAGGGCAGCAGCATCTCCGGCAGCCGGCGTTCACCGGCCAGTCCGTACATGATCTGAAGATCCGCCGGGTCGCCGGCCACCGCGCGCAGCAGCCAGTCGCGCCACTCGGACGCCTCCCGGGTGTAGCCGCTGGCCAGCAGCGCGCTCAGGGTCAAGGTGGAGTCCCGCAGCCAGCAGAAGCGGTAGTCCCAGTTGCGGACCCCGCCGATCTCCTCCGGCAGCGAGGTGGTGGCGGCGGCCACGATGCCGCCGGTGGGGGCGTACGTCAGCGCCTTCAGCGTTATCAGCGACCGCACCACCTCGTCGCGCCACGGTCCGTCGTAGCTGCACCGGTCGGCCCACTTGCGCCAGCCCTTCAGGCTCTGCTCCAGCGCCTTGTACGGGTGGATCAGCTTGGGGCGCGGTTCGTGCGAGGGGTGCCACGACATCACGAAGGCGACCTTGTCGCCCTTGCCGACGGTGAACTCCGAATGCGTGGTGAAGTCCTCGCCGTAGGTGTGCACGTCGCCCTCGACGCCGAACCACACCGAGTCGGGTCCGGCCACCGCCACCCGGGTGCCGTCCACCCGCCGCACCCACGGCACGACGCTGCCGTAGTCGAACCGCAGCCGCAGCTGGCCGTGCATCTGCACCCGGCCCGACAGGCCCTCGACGATCCGGACCACGTCCGGGCGGTGGTCGCGCTGCGGCATGAAGTCGGTCACCCGCACGGTGCCCGACGGGGTCTCCCACTCCGTCTCCAGCACCAGGCTGTCCTTGACGTACTGCCGCCGGGGAGTGGCGTTGTGCCCGGTGGGCGCCAGCTGCCAGAAGCCGTGGTCCTCGCCGCCCAGCAGCGCGGCGAAGCACGCCCCCGAGTCGAACCGCGGCAGGCAGAGCCAGTCGATCGAACCGTTGCGGTGCACGAGGGCGGCGGTCTGGAGATCGCCGATGATCGCGTAGTCCTCGATGCGTCCTGCCACGTGGTGCCTTTCCTGGAAACGGAACTCTGTCAGGTCGGGCCCGGGCCTCCGGTGGCCGCCGCCCGTTCTCCCGCGCGGTGACGCGCCCGACGCCGCTATTCGTTCCCCGAAGGGGCGTTACGACGCTTTTCCCTCGCCGGAGGCGGCCGGCACGGTAACCTTCGCCGCCGCGTCCTCGGCATCGCCCTCACGGGTACCACGGACCCCGGCACTGACACCGGCACCATCCGCACCGGCACCGGCGGCACTTTCCGCACCGGCGTCGGCGGTACCGTCCGAACCGGCCGCACCGGTCTCGCCGGCACCCGCCACACCGGCACCGGTCTCGCCGGCACCCGTGTCGCCCGGACCGGCCGCGGCGTCGCGGGCCTTGTCCCGTTTGGCCACCTGGTCGCGGTGCTCACGGCGCACCAGGATGATCCAGCCGGCCGGGACCATCAGCACGAACAGCCACCACTGCCACGCGTACGCCAGGTGCGGGGGGGTGTAACCGCCGTTGGTCTGGCCGGGGTTGGGCGGCGGGACCAGCTGCGGCTGGCCGGCGGCCGGTTTCGGCGAGGTGGCGGTGAGTTCCAGGTAGCCGCCCAGGACCGGCCGGGAGACCGTACCGGCCAGCTCCTCGCTGTTGATCAGCATGACCTGCCGCGGCGGCATGTCGTGCTTGTCCTGGATGCCGGTGCCCGCGGTCGTCTCGTCCAGCCGCAGCCGCCCGGTGAGGCTCACCCGGCCCTTCGGCGCGGCCGGCACCTTGGGGAAGGTGATCCCGTCGTACTGCGAGGCGACCCAGCCGCGGTTGACCAGCACCGCCTTGCCGTCGGCCAGCAGGAGCGGGGTGACGACGTAGTACCCGATCGAGGAGTCGTCGGCCGAGGTGCGGTGCCGGACCACCACCTCGTGCGCCTGGTCGTAGGTCCCGGTGACCGTCACCGTCCGGAAGTCGTCCGCCGCCGGAATCCGGTGGCGGGGGGCGTCGATCCGCTCCACCGGGACCGGCGCGGCGGCGAGCGCGGCGTAGATGCGGGCGTTGCTCGCGTTCTCGGCCTCGTGGCGGTGCATCTGCCAGATGCCCAGCCGTACCATCACGGGCATCATCAGCAGGCCCACGATGGTGAGAATCACCCATTGCCTGGTCAGCAGGAAGCGGTACACCCCACGACGGTACAACTCGTCGCCGGGCGCTCCGCACAAGGGTGGCGGCCCGCGGTCACCGCGGGCCGGCGCGGGAACGGGCCGCGGCGACCGTCCGGGACACCGGGGCCGGTCAGGACACCGGGGCCTTCCGGACGGCCCAGGATGCCGGAGGCCTTCAGCGCACCTCAGGACACCCGAGGGCCTTCAGCACACCGGGGCCTTCCGGAGACCGGGGGGCCTCAGGACACCGGGGCCGCGCCCACCCGGTCCACCAGGCCCACCGCGCCCTCCGCCTTGGCGCAGTGGGCGCAGCAGAAGAACCGGCCGTCCGCCTCGACGCCGTGGCCGGCCACCTTGATCCCGCAGTGCTCGCAGATGGGCGCCATGCGGTGAATGGCGCACTCGAAGCTGTCGAAGACGTGCGTCGCGCCCTGCGCGCGCACCTCGAAGCTCATCGTGTAGTCGTTTCCGCAGACCTCGCAACGTGCCATGCCGCCACAGTGCGTGACGCGGGGCCCCGCGGCGGCGCAGGCGCGGGGCGGTTCGGGGCCGAACCGCCCGTCCGGCCTACCCGGCCGGCGGCCGCTGCTGGGGCAGGCGGCCCGCGGGTGCCACCTCCGACAGCAGCCGCTGGAAGCCGGCCTCGTCCACCACCGGGGTGCCGTGGCGCCGGGCGGCCAGCACCTTGGCGGCCGGGGAGCCGGGGTCGTTGGTGACGAGCAGGCTGGTGAGGCGCGAGACGCTGGAGGCCACATGCAGGCCGGCCTCGGTCGCGCGGTCCTCCAGCAGTTCGCGTTCGACCGTCGTGTCGCCGGAGAACGCCACCCGCATGCCCTGCACCAGCGGCCGGCCCGGCTCCAGGCGGCCCGGGTTCGGGTACGGGCAGGCCGGACGCTTGCGCGGCTGGCGCCAACTGGTCGGCTGCCGGTACCCGGTGGAACGCAGCGGCACCGAGGGGGACTGGCGCCACTCGGTCAGCGGCCGGCAGGCGTGCAGCGGCAGCCGCAACCCGGCACCGGCCGCCAGGTGCAGGCTGGGCCGGAACGCCTCGGCCAGCACCCGGGCGTCGTCCAGCGCGTGGTGCTTGCGGCGCTGCACCACGCCGTAGTGCGCGGCCAGCGACTCCAGCTTGTGGTTGGGCAGCGGCAGCCGCAGTTCCTTCGACAGCACGATGGTGCACAGCCGGTGCTCCACCGCGACCTCGGTGCCGGCCCGGGCGAACTCCCGCGCCAGCATGGACCAGTCGAAGACCGCGTTGTGCGCGACCAGCACCCGGCCGGCCAGCCGGCCGGCCAGCTCCCCGGCGATCTCGGCGAACAGCGGCGCGCCCTCCAGCGCCTCGCTCGTCAGACCGTGGATCCACACCGGACCCGGATCGCGCTCCGGGTTGACCGGTGAGTACCAGTGGTCCTGGACGGTGCCCCGGGCGTCGAGCCGGTAGACGGCCGCGGACACTATCCGGTCGTCGCGGCCGAGGCCGGTGGTCTCGACGTCGACCACGGCGTACCCCTGCGGGTAGGCATCGGGCCACACGGGCGGGGTTGGTGACGGTGTCTCGGGGCGTTCGTCCAGCATGGTTCACGAGGATACGGGCCCCCACTGACACCGTCCGCACCGCTCGCCGGTCGCGGCGTCACCCGCGCAGCGTGTCGCGCCGGCTGACGGAGCCTCACGCATCTCGTTTCGTACTAGTCGGTAACTACCTCTGGCGTCAGGGCTCCGGCGCTTCTATGGTGCCGTTATGCCGCAACTGCCCAATGCCGTGCTGTGGTCCATACCTGCCTTTGTGCTGCTGACCGTCATCGAAGTGGTCAGTTTCCGGATACATCCCGACGACGACCAGGTCGGGTACACCGGCAAGGACACCACCACCAGCATCGGCATGGGCCTGGGCAGCCTGGTCTTCGACGCGCTCTGGAAGATCCCGATCGCCGCGATCTACCTGGGCGTCTACGAACTGACGCCGCTGCGGATCCCGCTGCACTGGTGGACCGTCGTCGCGATGCTGCTCGCCCAGGACTTCTTCTACTACTGGTCGCACCGCGAGCACCACGTCATCCGCCTGCTGTGGGCCTGTCACGTCGTCCACCACTCCAGCCAGAACTTCAACCTGTCCACCGCGCTGCGCCAGCCGTGGACCACGTGGACGGTCTGGCCGTTCTACCTGCCGATGATCGCCTGCGGCGTCTCACCGGCCGCGGTGGCCTTCTGCTCGTCGGTCAACCTCGTCTACCAGTTCTGGGTGCACACCGAACGCGTCGGTCGGCTGTGGCGCCCGCTGGAGTTCGTGCTCAACACCCCCTCGCACCACCGGGTGCACCACGCCTCCCAGGGCGGCTACCTCGACCGCAACTTCGGCGGCATCCTCATCGTGTGGGACCGGATGTTCGGCTCGTTCGTCCCCGAGACCGACCGCCCGGTCTACGGACTGACCACCAACATCGGCACCTTCAACCCGCTGCGCGTCGCCACCCACGAATACGCCGCCCTCGGCCGCGACATCGCCGCCGCCGACCGCTGGCGCGACCGGGCCGGCTACGTACTGCGCGGCCCCGGCTGGCAGCCGGAACACCGGCGTACCGCCGACGCGGCGCCCCCGGCCCCGGCCGACGCGCGGCCCGCCGCGACGACGCCGGCGGGCGGGACCGCGGTGGCCGAGGCACCGGCCGGAGCGGAAGCGGTATGACCGCCTGACGCCTGTTCCACGAGTCGGCCGCGCCGCGCTCGCCCCTCCGGCGATCCGGCCCGCGCCGCGTTCACCGGCCTGGTCCGCGCCGCGCTCACCGGCCCGGCCCGCGCCGCGCTGTTCGGTCCACGCCGCGCCGTTCGGTACGCGTCGCGCTCGTCGGTCCGTGCCGCGCTGTTCGGTCCGCGTCGCGCTCGTCGGTCCGTGCCGCGCTCTTCCGTGCGCGTCACGCTCGTCGGCCCGTGATCCGGTCCGTGTCGCTCCGGCTTCCGTGATCCGGTCCGTGCCCCGCTCTTCCGTCCGCGCCGCGCTCTTCCGTCCGCGTCACGCTCGCCCGTTCGCGCCGTGCTCCCCGGTCCGCGATCCGGTCCCCGCCGGCGGCCGGGCAGCCGTCCCCGCCCTCCCCGCGCCCCCGCCCTGCCCCCGCGCGCGGAAGGCCGATCGTCCTCGATCGGTGGAATGTCCGCCGGGCGATCTACGCTGGGGGGATCACGGGACGCGCTCGGCGCCCCGGGGGAGGCGGAGACGGTGCTGCTGGACACCTACGGACGGGTCGCGACCGACCTGCGGGTCTCGCTCACCGACCGGTGCAATCTGCGCTGCACGTATTGCATGCCCGAGGAGGGCCTGCAATGGCTGGCCAAGCCCGAGCTGCTGACCGACGACGAGATCGTGCGGCTGGTCCGCGTCGCGGTGACCCGGCTGGGGGTGACCGAGGTCCGCTTCACCGGCGGTGAACCGCTGCTACGCCCCGGCCTGGCCGGCATCGTCGCACGCTGCGCCGCCCTCGACCCCCGGCCCCGCATGTCGCTGACCACCAACGGCATCGGCCTCGCCCGCACCGCCGCCGCCCTGCGCGACGCCGGCCTGGACCGGGTCAACGTCTCGCTCGACACGCTGCGCCCCGACGTCTTCCAGCGGCTGACCCGGCGCAGGCGGCACGCCGACGTCCTCGACGGGCTGGCCGCCGCCCGCGCCGCCGGCCTGGCACCGGTGAAGATCAACACCGTGCTGATGCGCGGCCTCAACGACGACGAGGCCCCCGACCTGCTGGCCTGGGCCGTCGACAACGGCTACCACCTGCGCTTCATCGAGCAGATGCCGCTCGACGCCCAGCACGGCTGGCAGCGCGACACCATGGTCACCGCCGAGGAGATCCTGACCTCGCTCGCCACCCGCTTCACCCTGACCCCCGGGACCGACGGCGATCGCGGCTCCGCCCCGGCCGAGCACTGGTTCGTCGACGGCGGCCCGGCCCGGGTGGGGGTCATCGCCTCCGTCACCCGCCCGTTCTGCCGCGCCTGCGACCGCACCCGCCTGACCGCCGACGGCCAGATCCGCGACTGCCTGTTCGCCCGCGAGGAGACCGACCTGCGCCAGGCGCTGCGCACCGGTGCCGACGACGAGTCGATAGCCGCGCTGTGGCGGGCCGCGATGTGGGGCAAGAAGGCCGGCTCCGGCCTGGACGACCCCGCGTTCCTCCAGCCCCGGCGCCCGATGTCGGCCATCGGCGGATAGCGCGCGGCTCGGCGGCCCTCGCCGCTCCCCGCTCCGACCGGATCAGCCGGACGGACCCTGGCGCGCGGCGCCGTTTTGTAGGCTCACGGCATGGAGTTCGTCGCGGCCGAGAAGCCGATCTGTTCCGCCAAGGGCTGCCGAGCCGACGCCACCTGGGTCGTCGCGTGGAACAACCCCAAGATCCACACCCCCGAGCGCCGCAAGACCTGGCTCGCCTGCGAGGAACACCGTGCATCGCTGTCCGGGTTCCTGAACGTGCGCGGCATGCTCAAGGAGGTCGTCGCGCTGTCCGACTGGGACTTCGACGTCGCACGGTGACAGCCGCTGGCCGGCGTCCCACCCGTACGGCACCGCAGGGACCACCGGTCACGGACCTCGGCGGCCGCCGCGACCGGGCCCCGGCAGCTGGGACGGCCCCCTGGAGAAGGCGGCGCGGCGCACAAAAAGAACGACGCCAGGCAGCCACGGGGGGAGCTGCCCGGCGTCGATCGGTCGCTCCGACGGGGGATGCGGAGCGCGTACGCAGTATGTCACGCACCCACCCTCCGTTGGCAGCGGATCGGCGGGATTCGTCTGAGGTTTCCTTGAGCTTGACGCGAAGTCGCCGGTCAGCCGGGGGTGCCGCGGTCCTGCTCGTCATCGCGGCCGGGGTCGCCGACGGAGTGCGGGTCGCCGACGGCGTGCGGGTCGGCGCCGGGTTCGAGGACGTTGCGGGTGGGGCCGGGGACGAAGGCCGGCGGCAGCGACGTGTCGTTGGAGCGGCCGGCGTTGGCGACCACCACGGCGACGTAGGGCAGCACGAGACCGCCGACGAGGCAGATCGCGGCGATCACCGTCTGTACGTGCCACAGGACCACCGCGAGCAGGACGCAGACCGTGCGGACCGCCATCGAAATGGCGTAGCGCCGCTGGCGGCCCCGGATGTCGTCGGACAGACCCTCGCGGGCCCCCGAGATCTGGAAGACCTCGCCGTCACCGGCGCGCTTGCGCTTCAACTCCACCACCTGATCACCGTGCCGGACGTTCCCCGGAACCGGGCCCTGCCCACGGTACGCCGCGCCGGGCCGTCCGGCGTACCCCGGGTCCCGCGCGTCCTGCGGGCCGTCGCACGACGGGCGGCCACCCCGGCCACCCCTGCGTCACCGGCTGGCTGCCGCACCACCGGTCACCGCACGACCGGCCGCCGCCCCCGACCCCCCTGCGTCACCGGCTGGCTGCCGCATCACCGTCCACCGCCCCGACCACCGGCCGCCGCCCGGCCGCCGCCATGCGAACGGGTCCGCCCGGCATGCGCGGGGCGGGCCGCAGCCGGAGACTGACCCGGGACGGACGGGGTCGTGGCCGAGGAGGCGTCATGGGCTGGTTGTGGGCGATCGTGGTGGGCCTGGTGCTGGGTGTGATCGCCCGGGCCATCCTGCCGGGCAGGCAGGCCATCCCGCTGTGGCTGACGGTGATCTACGGCATCATCGGCGGCCTGCTGGGCAACGCGGTGGCCAGCGGGATCGGCGTGCGGCACACCAGCGGTGTCGACTGGATCCGGCACCTGCTGCAACTGGCCGGCGCGGTCCTCGTCGTCGCGGTCGGCAGCCCGCTGTGGCAGTCGATCCGGGGCCGCAACAGGAACCGCTCACCGCGCTGACGCCGCGCCGGGAGCGCGCCGCCGTCCTCACCCGGTCGGCGGCACCCGCAGGTGGGAGGCGGGTACCGCGTCCGTCAGCCAGACGCCGTTGGCGCTGACCCGGAAGCGGTGGCCGGCCGCGGCGAGCGCCGCCGCGTCGATCTCCAGCACCACCGGACGGCCGTGCCGGGCGCCGACCCGGGTCGCGGTGGCCGCGTCCGCCGACAGGTGGACGTCCTGCCGGCCCATCGGCCGCAGGCCCTCGCGCAGCACCAGCGGCAGCGTGCGGGTGGCGGTGCCGTGGTAGAGCACCGGCGGCGGCTCGCTGTCGGCCAGGCCCAGGTCGACCGGGACGGAGTGGCCCTGGCTGGCGCGGATGCGCAGGCCGTCGGGGGACAGCGCGAAGCGCTGCTTGTCGCTGTCGGCGACCACCCGTTCCAGCTCGGCCCGGCCGCAGGGCCGGCCGGCCGCCGCGCAGCCGGCCAGCAGGTCGTCGACGGCCACCCAGCCGCCCGCGTCCAGGGTCACCCCGGCCGCGGACGGCTGGTGCCGCAGCACCAGTGACAGGAACTTCGACACCTTCACATGGCGCTTGTCGTCCATCCCCGTCGTTCCCCCCGTCATCCCGATCGTTCCCCCGTCGGCCTCGTGCTCTTCGTTCTCTTCGTGCTCTTCGGTTCTCTTCGTGCTCCCCGGCGCGGCCGGTCAGACGCCCTGGCTGACCGAGGACATGTTGAACCCCGGCACCCGCAGGGGCGGCATGGCGGTGCGGGTGAAGTAGTCGCCCCACTCGCGCGACAGCGTGCGTTCGGTGCGGCCGGCCTCGGTGGCCCGGGCCAGCACGTCGACCGGCGACTCGTTGAACCGGAAGTTGTTGACGACGCCGGTCACCTCGCCGTTCTCCACCAGGTAGACCCCGTCCCGGGTCAGGCCGGTCAGCAGCAGGTTGGCCGGGTCGACCTCGCGGATGTACCACAGGGAGGTCAGCAGCAGGCCGCGGTCGGTGGCCGCGACCATCTCCTCCAGCGACGTGGTGCCGCCGCCGTCCAGCAGCAGGTTGTCGGCGCTGGGCGCGTCGGGCAGGCCGGTCGACGCGGCGGTGTGCCGGGTGGTCACCAGCCGTTCCAGCACGCCGTCCCGCATCCAGTCGGTGCGGCCGATCGGCATGCCGTTGTCGAAGACCGACTGGTCGCCGCCGGAGGAGTGCGCGATGACGAACGGCGCGGCCTGGATGCTGTCGGCGGCCGGGTCGCTGTAGAGGTTCAGCGGCAGGGCCGACAGCTTCTCGCCGACCCGGGTGCCGCCGCCGGGGCGGCTGAAGACGGTGCGGCCCTCGGCGGCGTCGCGGGCGGCGGCGGACCACAGGGTGTAGATCAGCAGGTCGGCGACCGAGGTGGACGGCAGCAGCGTCTCGTACCGTCCGGCGGGCAGCTCCACGCGCCGCTCGGCCCAGGCCAGCCGCCGCGCCAGGTCGCCGTCCAGGGTGCGCGGGTCGACGTCGCGGAAGTCGCGGGTGGAGGCGCCGGCCCACGCCGAGCGGGTGCCGTCCGGCGACTTGGCGTTGACCTCCAGGGTGCCGGTCGGCTGGTCGTGCCGCAGCCGCAGCCCGGTCGAGGTGCCCAGGTAGCTGGTGACCACCGAGTGGTACGCGAAGCCGTACAGCTCCCGGCCGCCGTCCCGGGCGGTGCGGAACGCCTCGCCGAGCGCGGGCGCGAACGCGGTGAAGACGTCGGAGGTGGTCTCGGCCGGCGGGGCGGTGAAGTCGGCGGCGGGCGCGGCGCCGCCGATCAGCGGCTGGGCGTCCTCGGCCGGACCGGAGTCGCGGGCCGCCGCCTCGGCCGCGCGCACCAGCGGTTCCAGCTCCTCGTCGGTGACCGCGGACCGGGAGACCACACCACTGGCGGTGCCCTGGGCGCCGTCGACCGTGGCGACCACGGTGAGGCTGCGGCCGCGGGTGACGCCGTTCGTGGTCAGGGCGTTGCGCGCCCAGCGCAGGTTGGCGCTGGACTGCTCGTCGGCGATGACGACGCAGCCGTCCGTCCGCGACAGCTCCAGGGCGCGCTCGACGATGTCGTGCGCGGGGGTGGAACGACTCATGAACGACCCGCCTCCTGCGTGGTGTTGAGGATGTTGACGCCGCGGAAGAGGGCCGAGGGGCAGCCGTGGCTGACCGAGGCCACCTGACCGGGCTGGGCCTTGCCGCAGTTGAACGCGCCGCCCAGCACGTAGGTCTGCGGCCCGCCGACCGCCTCCATCGAACCCCAGAAGTCGGTCGTCGTCGCCTGGTACGCCACGTCCCGCAGCTGGCCCGCCAGCTGCCCGTTGACGATCCGGAAGAACCGCTGGCCGGTGAACTGGAAGTTGTAGCGCTGCTGGTCGATGCTCCACGAGCGGTCGCCGACCACGTAGATGCCGCGTTCGACGCCGCCGATCAGCTCCTGGGTCGACGGCCCGTCCGGCGCCGGCCGCAGCGAGACGTTGGCCATCCGCTGCACCGGCACGTGCGAGGAGGAGTCGGCGTAGGCGCAGCCGTTGGACCGCTCGAAGCCGCAGCGGCGGGCGATGCGCCGGTCGAGCTGGTAGCCGACCAGGGTGCCGTCCTTGATCAGGTCCCAGGACTGGCCCGCCACGCCCTCGTCGTCGAACCCGACGGTGGCCAGGCCGTGTTCGGCGGTGCGGTCGCCCGTCACGTTCATCACCGGCGAGCCGTAGCGCAGTGTGCCCAGCTGGTCGAAGGTGGCGAACGAGGTGCCGGCGTAGGCCGCCTCGTAGCCCAGCGCGCGGTCCAGCTCGGTGGCGTGGCCGATCGACTCGTGGATGGTCAGCCACAGGTTGGACGGGTCGACCACCAGGTCGTAGCGGCCGGCCTCGACGCTGGGGGCGCGCATCTTCTCCGCCAGCAGGCCCGGGATCTCGGCGAGTTCCCGGTCCCAGTCCCAGCCGGTGCCGGTCAGGTACTCCCAGCCGCGGCCGGCCGGCGGCGCGATGGTGCGCATCGAGTCGAACTCGCCGGTGGCCGGATCCACCGACAGCGCGGTCAGCTCGGAGTTGACCCGGACCCGCTGCTGGGTCGTGGTGGTGCCCGCGCTGTCCGCGTAGAACTTGTTCTCCAGCACGCTGAGCACCGAGGCGTCGACGTGCGTGACGCCCTCGGCCGCCAGCAGCCGCGCGCTGCGGTCGGCCAGCAGCGCGAACTTGTCCTTGTCCGGGACGGAGAACGGGTCGATGTCGTAGGCCGACACCCACACCTGGTCGGCGTGGACCGGCTCGGCGGCCAGCTCCACCCGGTCGTCGCCGCCGGCCGCCCGGCCGATGCCCGCGGACAGCTTGGCCATCGCCACCGCCTGGCCGGCCACCCGGGCCGCCGCGTCCATGGTCATCTCGACGCCGGAGGCGAACCCCCACGCGCCGTCGTGCACCACCCGGACCGCGTAACCGGTGTCCGTGCCGTCCGAGGAACCGGCCGGCCGTCCGTCGCGCAGCTGCGTCGACGCGCTGCGCACCCGTTCGAACCGGAAGTCCGCGTGCTCGGCGCCCAGCGTCCTGGCGCGGGCCAGCGCGGCGTCGGCGAGCGCCCGTAGCGGCAGCGCCAGAAACGACGCGTCGATCTCCTGGGGCACGGAGGCCCCCCTTCCGTCAGTCAGCGGTCTGCGATGACACCCGCAGTGAATCATGCCCCTGCGACAGCCCGGCCCACCGCCGATTTCTGTAGGGACCCCACAGACGTCAACCGCCGCCCCTGTCGCCAGCGGCTTCACCGAAGGCACCGGGTGACCGATAGTTTCGACGGGTGAGCTGGGATCACACGCTGAGACTACGAAAGGGTGGGCCCTTGAGCCGCTCGGTACTCGTCACCGGAGGCAATCGCGGCATCGGCCTCGCCATCGCCCGCGCTTTCGCCGACTCCGGGGACCAGGTCGCGATCACCTACCGCTCCGGCGAGCCGCCGGCCGAGCTGACCGCCCTGGGGGTGCTCGCCGTCAAGTGCGACGTCACCGACGCGGAGCAGGTCGAGCAGGCCTACAAGGAGGTCGAGCAGGCGCACGGCCCGGTCGAGGTGCTGGTGGCCAACGCCGGCGTCACCCGTGACCAGTTGGTGATGCGCATGACCGAGGAGGACTTCTCCGCGGTCCTCGACACCAACCTCACCGGCACCTTCCGGGTGGTCAAGCGCGCCTCGCGCGGCATGCTGCGGGCCCGCAAGGGCCGCGTCGTGCTGATCTCCTCGGTCGTCGCGATGCTCGGTTCGGCCGGCCAGTCCAACTACGCCGCCTCCAAGGCCGGCCTGATCGGGTTCGCCCGCTCCCTCGCCAGGGAGCTGGCGAGCCGCAACATCACCGTCAACGTCGTCGCGCCCGGAATCATCGACACCGACATGACGCGGGTGCTCAGCGACGACCAGCGCGCCGCCATCATGGGCCAGGTCCCGATGGCCCGTTACGGGCTGCCCGAGGACATCGCCGCCTCGGTGCGCTTCCTGTCGTCGGACGACGCCGCGTACATCACTGGAGCCGTCATTCCCGTAGACGGCGGATTGGGCATGGGTCACTGAGCACCATGAGTGGAATCCTCGCAGGCAAGCGCATCCTGATCACCGGAGTCCTCACCGACGCCTCGATCGCCTTCCACGCCGCGAAGTTCGCGCAGGAGGAGGGGGCGGAGGTCATCCTCACCGCGTTCCCCCGCCCCAGCCTGGTCGAGCGGATCGCCCGGCGGCTGCCCAAGCCCGCACCGGTGATCGAGCTGGACGTCACCAACCAGGAGCACCTGGACCGGCTGCCCGGCCTGGTCGCCGAGCACCTGGGCGAGGGCGTGGAGCTGGACGGCGTCGTGCACTCCATCGCCTTCGGCCCGCTGTCGGTCTTCAACTTCCTCGAGGCGCCGTGGGAGGACGTGGCCACCGCGGTGCACGTCTCCGCGTACTCGCTCAAGTCGCTGACCATGGCGCTGCTGCCGCTGATGCCGCGCGGCGGTTCGGTCGTCGGCCTCACCTTCGACGCGCAGATCGCCTGGCCGAAGTACGACTGGATGGGCGTCGCCAAGGCCGCGCTGGAGTCGACCTCCCGCTACCTGGCCCGTGACCTGGGCGAGAAGAACGTGCGCGTCAACCTCATCTCGGCCGGGCCGCTGAAGTCGATGGCCGCCAAGTCCATCCCGGGCTTCGAGGAACTCGCCGACGTGTGGAACCACCGCGCCCCGATCGGCTGGGACCTGAGCGACCCGGAGCCGGCCGGCCGCGGCGTCGTCGCCCTGCTGTCCGACTGGTTCCCGCGCACTACCGGCGAGATCGTCCACGTCGACGGCGGCGTGCACATGATGGGCGCCTGACCCCGAGGCGCATCCCTTGAGGGACGCTCCCCGAGGCGCGTTTCCTGAGACGCACCCCGCGGCGCATCCCCTGTCGGTCCTCGCGGCCGGCGGGGGAGGCGTTCGATGGGACGTACGTCCACCGGGCCCCGGCTCCGCCACAGTGGCGGGACCGGGGCCCGACGCGGGCCCGTGACCCGGTCGGCGCAGCATGCCGGGCGCCGCGGTCCGCCGCCGGTGAGGATGGCGGTGGGGACGGTGGGGACCTCAGGGGGCAGGGCGCCACGAGGAGGGCACGCGATGCTTCGTTACCCCGGCAGGCCGGCCGTCCACCTCGCCGCCGTGCTGGCCGCGCTGGTCCTCCTGCCGTCGTCGGCCGCCGTCCGCGCGCCCGTCCGCCTCGCGCAGCGGGCCACCCCCGGCGTCGTCCCGCTGGACACCGCGCGCGACGACGGCGCCCGGTGCGACCTGGTGCGGCACGGCAGCGACGCGGTCGCCACCTGCATGAACCCCGACCCCGAGGAGACCCGGCTCCAGTTGCACGTCAGCTGCGTGCGCTGGTGGGACCCGGCCACCGACACCGCGCCGGTCTACGACGGTCCCGCGCAGTGGGTCACGCTCTCCGGCCGCTGCTGGAAGGAGATCCGCGCGGCCTGGCTGACCCGCCGCACCACGCCGTGACCGCGCCGGTGCCCGGCCCGCGACCGGCGCCGCCGCCCGTGCCGGCCGGCCGCCGCGCGACACGCCGGTGCCGGGGCCGGCACCCCCGGACCGGGACGTACAGGAACGGATGCCACACTGACGCCATGCCAGTCCTCGAACCGAACCCCCCGCAGCCGCAGAAGAAGCTCCTTCTCGTCTTCGGCCTCATGCTCGCCGTTCCCGCGGTCGTCGCGATCATCGCCACCATCGGCGCCCACTACGGGTGATCCCTGGCGCGGGGTGGGGACAACCCCACCCTCACCCTGGGGTCAGGATCAGGGTCGGATGGGTGGCCGCCCGGATGGGAACGCGGACACCGCTTGCGTAGCGTCGTCACCAGGCGCGCGGAAGCGATGATCAGGAGGCGTTCCCCATGGCAGGCCACCCCCCACCCGTCCCGCTGACGGCCGGGCACCCGGCGCGTTCGGCGACTCCGATACGCCCGCCGCTCGGCGCGAACCGCCCGCTCGGCGTCAGCCGCCTCGCCGGCTGGGCCCGCCTCCCCGGCCCGCTCCGCCGCTCCGGCGTGCACCACCGCGCCGGACGGACGGCCCGCGCTTTTCTCTCCGGCTTCACCGGCTTCTCCGGTACAGATGTGCGTGCGGGCGGGGGTACGGGTACGGGGTCGGGCATAGGCACGGGCACCGGGATCGGCACCGCGGCCGGGCTCGGCACCGCGTCCGGCGCCCGGCCGACGGCCGGTGACGGGGTGCGGCTGCGCTGGTGGGCGGTGGCGCTGCCCGCCGCCGCGTTCGTCCTGCTGCTCGCCGGAGTGGCCGGCAACCGGCACACCGGCCCGGTCGCCGTCCCGCCGGTCGTCGTGCTCCTCGGCCACCTGCGCGCCCTGCTGCCCGCCGCCCTGACGGCCGGGGCGTGACGCCTCCTGCCCGGCGCCTCCGCGCTCCGGCGCCCCCGCTCCGGCGCCTCCGTGCTCCGGTGCCTTCCGTGTGACGTCCGCCCGGCGTCCACCGCGTGACGTCTCCCCGGCGTCCGCCGCCTGACGCGAGCCCGCCGACGGCACCCCCGCGTCGGCCGCCCGCCGCGAACGGGTCCGCGCGCACCCCGCGCCCGGCGGCCGGTTTTCTGCAAAGCTGAAGGGCATGAGCGACGCAACGCCCCGAAGGATCGTTCTGCTGCGGCACGCGAAGGCCGACTGGCCCGACGTCCCCGACCGGGAGCGGCCGCTCGCCGACCGCGGCCGGATGGAGGCGCCGGCCGCCGGACAGTGGCTGGCCGGTGCGGGCATCCAGCCCCGGCTGACGCTGTGCTCCCCGGCGATCCGCACCCGCGAGACCTGGAAGCTGGTCGCCCACGAGCTCCCGCAGCGCCCGAAGACCGTCTACGACGAGCGCCTCTACGAGGCCACCACCGGTGACCTGCTGGCAGTGCTCAACGGTGTCGAGGAGGACCTGCCGGACGTGGCCCTGGTCGGCCACAACCCCGGTATGCACGGGCTGGCCGAGGCGCTGGCCGGCGACGCCGGCGACGGCGCCCTGGCCCACATGCGCCGCGGCGCCTTCCCGACCGCCGCCGTCGCCGTGCTGGAGTTCACCGGCACCTGGAAGAGCGTCGAGCACGGCGTCGCCCGCCTCACCGCGTACTGGGCCCCGCCCCGCGACTGATCCGCTCGGGGCCTGCGGCTGACCTGCTGCGGTTCCGCGGCTTGGTCCGCCGCGCCCCGGCTCCGCGGCTGGTCCGCGACTGGTCCGCTCCGGCCCTGCGGCTGATCCGCCCTCGCTCCGGCTCCGCGCCTGACCCACGCGCCGCCGGCCGCGCCGCCGGTCGCCGGGAGCGGCCCCGTCACGGAGCCGTTCCGGGCGGGACCGCCGGGCTGGGCCGGGGGCGTTTCACGGCGTGACGCGACCGTCGCCCCGGCCCGGGGTGCGGTTCATGGCGCGAAGGGATCATCGTCCCGCCCCCGGGGCGTTTTACAGCACGATCGGATCGTCGCCGCCCGCCGCGGAGGCGTTTCACGGTGCGAAGGGACCGTTACCCGGCCGGCCCGGGGTGCGTTTCACGGCGCAGTGGGATCATCGCCCCGCCCCGCAGGGCCTTTCACAGCGTCTCGCTGTCGGCGGCCTCGACTTCCTCGCGGCTGATGCCCAGCAGATACAGCACGGTGTCGAGGAACGGCACGTTCAGCGCGGTGTGGGCGGCCCGGCGCACGACCGGCTTGGCGTTGAAGGCCACGCCGAGGCCGGCCGCGTTCAGCATGTCGAGGTCGTTGGCCCCGTCGCCGATGGCCACGGTCTGCGCCAGCGGCACCCCCGCCTGCGCCGCGAACTCGCGCAGCAGCCGGGCCTTGCCGGCCCGGTCCACCACCGGCCCGGTCACCCGGCCGGTCAGCTTGCCGTCGACGATCTCCAGCGTGTTGGCGGCCGCGAAGTCCAGCCCCAGCCGTTCCTTGAGGTCGTCGGTGATCTGGGTGAAGCCCCCGGAGACCACGCCGACCTGGTAGCCCAGCCGCTTGAGCGTGCGGATCAGGGTGCGCGCGCCCGGCGTCAGCCGTACCTCGGCGCGGACCTTGTCCACCACGGAGGCGTCCAGCCCGGCCAGCAGCGTCACCCGCGCGTGCAGCGACTGCGCGAAGTCCAGCTCGCCGCGCATCGCCGCCGCCGTCACCTCCGCGACCTGCTCCTCGCAGCCGGCGTGCCCGGCGAACAGCTCGATGACCTCGTCCTGGATGACGGTGGAGTCCACGTCCATCACCACCAGCCGCTGCGCCCGGCGGTACAGCCCGGCCGCGACCACCGCCACGTCCACCCCGCTGCGCATCGCCTCCGGTGCCAGCGCGCTGCGCAACTGCGGGGTCGGCGTGCCGGACACCGTCAGCTCCACCGCGGTCACCGGGTACTTCGCGAGCCGCAGGATACGGTCGATGTTGCCGCCGACGTCGGTGATCCGGGCCGCTATGGACGACATCGCCCGGGCGGACAGCGGATAGCCGAGGATGGTCACGTGCGAGCGGCCGGTGCCGCGCGGACGGTTGTCGCCGGTGCCGGAGATGATCTCCGCCTGCATCTTCACCGACTCGGCCCAGGCGTGCACGGTCGAGCGCAGCGCGCCCTCCACCGCGCCGTCGCCGGCCGGCGCGGTGACCAGCGCGCACAGCACCATCCGGCCCCGCGTCACCACCTGTTCGAGGTCGACCACGTCCACGCCGAAACCGGCGAGGGTGTCGAAGAGCCCGGCGGTGATGCCGGGACGGTCCTTGCCGAAGATCTTGACCAGGAGGGTGGGTCCGGCTTCCTCCGTCGTGACCGGATCGGCGTGAGCGGGAAGGGTCCGCGATGCGTCGTCCATGGTGCCCCCCACGGTATCGGCTCCTCCCCGACTCAAGACCCACTGTCCCGCACAACGGTCACCGGACCCCGCTTCCCGGCCGGCGCGGTAGCCGGCGCCTGCGTGCGTGGTCCCGCCCGGTGCGGTGGTTCCGTCTGCGGTCGGCGCGGTCACCGGCGCACCCTGTGCGTGGTCTCGCCCGGTGCGGTGGTTCCGCCCGGTGCGGTGGTTCCGTCTCCCGTGGTGCGACTGGTCCGGCCCCTTACCGTCCGCCCGGTCCGCTCCCTCACGATCCGCTCCCTCCCCTCACGATCGGCTCCCACCCGGTCCCACCCCTGCGGCCACCCCCGCAGTCGTCACCCCTCGCGACCCCACCCGTTCCGGCCCCGCCCGTTCCCGTCCCGCCCGTTCCCGTCCCGCGCCGCCCGCGATCCCTCCGTGCCCGTCAGCAGGGCCAGCGCGCCGCCCGCCGCGCCGCCGGCCGCACCCCAGGCGGCGCCCAGCAGCACCGCCCGGCCGAGCGAACCGTGCAGGGACAGCGCCGCACCGGCCGCGTCGACACCGAAGGCGGACAGCCCGGCGGCCACCGAGAAGCCGGTCAGGCCCACCAGGGCCGGCAACGCCACCGCGCCGGCCACCGCGTCGCGTACCGCGATCCGGGCCACCCGGCGGCCGGGCGGGGCGTCGGCGGGCGGCGTGCGCACCGCGGTCAGTACGCCGGCGGCCAGTACCAGGACCGCGGCAGCCACCGGCAGCAGCCAAACCCGGCCGTCCAGCTCCGCCAGCCCCCGCACGGTCACCGGACCGCGGGCCGAGCCCAGCACCCGGCCCAGCGGATCGGGCAGCAGCACCGTCAGCGGTCCGGACGCCCGGCCGGACCAGGGGACGAACAGGCCCAGTGTCGTGGCGAACCACACCGCGTTCGGTGTGCCGAGCAGCGCGCCGCCGGCCACCCGTGCGGGGTGGTCGTCCGTCACGGCGGCGCAGGCGGCGACGGCCAGGCCCGCCGCCACCGCCAGCAGCAGCACCGTGCACCACGCGGAGACGGCCGGCCGCACCACGCGGTGCACGGGGCCGCAGCCGGCCGGCGCCCGCCGTCCGGCCGCCAGCGCCAGCGCGAGCACCACCACGATCCACAGCGCGCCGCCGCCCGCCGACGCGGCGGTGTCCACCCGGAACCCCACCGAACCGTGCGTCCTGCCCAGCGTGTCGAGACCCCGGGAGAAAGCGCCGTCCAGCCCCGCCAGGCCGCCGGGCAGCCCGTTGCCGTCGCCGGCCGGGCCGCCGCGCAGCGAGACGGTGTCCTGCCCGGCCCACGCCAGCCCCGCCACCGCCGCGGTGAACAGCGCCACCACCACCGCGGCCCGTGCCGCCAGTTCCGTCGGCCGCACCCCCGGGTCCGCGCCGCGCAGCGACCGCAGGAAGACCCGGGCCACCAGCAGGGCACCGGTCAGCGCGACGCCCAGCGGGAGCAGGCCGATCACGCCGGTGGCCGCCGCGCCGCGGCCGAACGCCGACACGTTCCCGAAGGCGTGCACCCGGCCGCCCACCGCCATCGTCACCAGCGCCGCCGTCGACGGGCCCAGCGCCGCCCGCCGGTCGGTCCCCAGCAGGTGCAGCCCGAGCGCGGCCACCGCGGCCATCCCCAGCAGCGCCCATCCCACCGCCGCCACCCCCGTCGCGACGACCCGCCCCCACGGCACCGCCCGGGGTGCGCGGTCGCTGGTCATCGCGGCTCCGGTGGTGTGCGGCGGGCTCGGTTGCCCCGCTCGGCGGGGTTACGTGCCCCTTACCACCGCGGGCGGCTTTCGTACCGGCTTGCGCGGTCGTCGCCGCCGTCCGCGCGGCAGCCGGCCCCGCTGCCGGGGGAGGCGACTTTCAGATAGACCGCCAATCCTGAAATAGTTCCTCCCGATGTTCGACATCCCTAGACTCCCCGCCAATGGGGGACTACTCGGGGGACAACCTTGTGGGGCATGGAGTGCCGGAACTCGTACTTGAATTGAACGGACAATCCTGGACCCTTGATGCGTCCAGGACATACACCGTGGGCCGTGACCCGCAGGGGGACGTAACGCTCGACGACGCCAGGGTCTCCTGGCGGCACGCCACGATCCGCTGGACCGGCGAGGGCTGGCTGCTGGAGGACCAGGGCAGCACCAACGGCACGTTCGCCGGCGGGCAGCGGGTCAACGAGGCGGCGATCGCGCCCGGTTCCGCCGTCAACCTCGGCAACGCCACCGACGGACCACGCCTCGGCTTCACCGCCGCGGACGTCCCGCAACCGGCCGCCGCGACGGCGCAACCGGCCGCCCGGCCCGCCGCCGCTGTGCAGCCGGCCGCCGCGGCACCACAGGCCGCCGCGCAGCCCGAGGCCGCCCTGCCCGCCTGGGCCGGCGCGTCCGCCGCCGGGACCGCCGGACCGCCCGCCCAGCCGCCGGCCGCCCGCGGCGGCGACCAGCCGCGGCAGCAGACCGCCGGCGCCGCCGGGGCCTACAGCGACCGCAGCCCCACCACCTTCCACCACCTGTCGGCGGGCCGGGTCATCCGGATCGGCCGTGCGCTGGAGAACGAACTGGTCGTCTCCGACCTCCAGGTCTCCCGCTACCACGCCGAGTTCCACGCCCACCCCGACGGCCGCATGGAGATCGTCGACCTCGGCAGCCACAACGGCACCTACGTCAACGGCCAGCCCGTCGACCGCCACCAGATCGGCCCGCACGACATCGTCGGCGTCGGCCACTCCACGTTCCGGCTGGTCGACGACCGGCTGGAGGAGTTCGTCGACACCGGCGCCGTCTCCTTCTCCGCGCGCCGCCTGACCGTCAACGTGCCGCAGGGCAACACCACCAAGAGCATCCTCAAGGACGTCTCGTTCGGCGTCCCGGAGAAGTCGCTCATCGGCGTCATCGGCCCCTCCGGCTCCGGCAAGTCCACGCTGCTGCGCGCGCTGACCGGCTACCGGCCCGCCGACGTCGGCGAGGTGCTGTACGACAACCGCGACCTGTACAAGCAGTTCGCCGAACTGCGCCAGCGCATCGGCCTCGTTCCGCAGGACGACATCCTGCACAAGGAACTGAGCGTCCGCACCGCGCTGAAGTACGCCGCCAAGCTCCGCTTCCCCGGCGACACGCACGCCGCCGAACGCCAGGCCCGCATCGACGAGGTGCTGCGCGAACTCAAGCTGGACATCCACGCCGACAAGCGCATCACCTCGCTGTCCGGCGGCCAGCGCAAGCGCGTCTCGGTCGCCCTGGAGCTGCTGACCAAGCCGTCGCTGATCTTCCTCGACGAGCCCACCTCCGGCCTCGACCCGGGCATGGACCGCGACGTCATGCAGCTGCTGCGCGGCCTGGCCGACGACGGCCGCACGGTACTCGTCGTCACCCACTCGGTCGCCGAACTCGCCCTGTGCGACCGGCTGCTGGTGATGGCCCCCGGCGGCTCGATGGCCTACTTCGGCCCGCCGGACGAGGCGCTGAACTTCTTCGGCTACTCCAGCTGGGCCGACGTCTTCCAGGCGTTCGAGAACTACCGCGACTACGACTGGGCCGGGCGCTGGCGCGGATCGCAGCACTACCAGATGTACACCGCGCACCTCGACGAGGCCGCGCCGCAGGTCGCGCCCGCCATGCCCAGCCAGGTCACCCGGCCGCAGAAGTCGCAGAGCTGGGGCTCCCAGCTGTGGACGCTGATCGCCCGCTACACCTCGGTCATCGCCTCCGACCGCGGCTTCCTGGCGCTGATGCTCATCATGCCCGCGGTCCTCGGCGTGGTCTCCGTGGTCATCCCGGCCAAGTCCGGCCTCGGCTTCGGCCCGGCCAACGCGCATTTCGCCAACCGCGACGCCGGCACCATCCTGATGATCCTCACGGTCGGCGCGTGCTTCTCCGGCTCCGCCAACTCGGTACGCGAACTGATCAAGGAACGCGTCATCTACGAGCGCGAACGCGCGGTCGGACTGTCGCGCAGCGCGTACCTGATGTCCAAGGTCATCGTGCTCGGCCTGATCACCGCCCTCCAGGGCGTCATCATCTGCGCCATCGGCTTCACCCCGCGCACCATGCCCACCACCGGTGTCGTGCTGCACAGCCACCCGGCGATCGAGATGACCCTCGGCGTCATCGGCATCGGCTTCACCTCGATGATGTTCGGCCTGGTCATCTCCGCCCTGGTCAAGACCGCCGAGAAGACCATGCCGCTGCTGGTGATGTTCGCCATCGTCCAGGTCGTCTTCACCGGCGTGCTCTTCCAGATCTACGCCAAGCCCGGCATCGAACAGGTCGCCTGGCTGATGCCGTCCCGCTGGGCCGTCGCCGCCATGGGCACCACCGTGCAACTCGACACGCTGCTGCCCTGGGACCCCACCGACCCCGACACGCTGTGGAAGCACAGCGCCGGCATCTGGTGGGCCGACATGATCGTCCTGCTCGCCCTCGGCGTCGCCTGCGGCTTCGCCGTCGCCCGCCTGCTGCGCCGCCACGAACCGGAGGTCATGCGGGAGAAGTGATCCCGCCCGCCCCGCCCGTGCCGACGGCGCCGCCCCCGACCGGGCGGCGCCGTCGGCACGTTCACGCCGCGGCACCGCTCACGGCGGCACCGCTGCACCGCTCACGGCAGCAGCAGGTTGACGTCGCCGAACTCGTGCCACAGGTAGCGCTGCTCCACCGCCCCCGCGTACACCGCGTCCAGCAGCGGCGCGCCCGCCACCGCCTCCAGCATCAGCAGGTGCGACGCCCGCGGCTCGTGCAGCCCGGTCAGCAGCCCGTCCACCGCCCGCACCCCGCGCTCCGGCGTCACCACCAGGTCCGTCCAGCCGCCGCCCGCCCGCACCCGGCCCGCCGGATCGGCCACCGACTCCAGCGCCCGCACCGCCGTCGTGCCCACCGCCACGATCCGCCCGCCGCCCGCCCGCGCCGCGTTCACCAGCCACGCCGTCGACTCCGGCACCGCGAACCGCTCGGGGTACGGCGGTTCGTGCGATTCCGCCGAGGCCACCCCGGTGTGCAGCACCAGCGGCGCGAACTGCACCCCGCCGCGCACCAGCGCCGCCACCAGCGCCGCGGTGAACGGCCGCGCCGCACTCGGCATCTCCGCCGACCCCGGACCGTCCGGCGACGGCACCGAGAAGACACTGCGGTACGCCGACAGCGGATGGTCCCGCTCGGTGTAGGCGTACCGGATCGGCCGCCCGTACCGGTGCAGGTACCGCACCGGGTCCGCCATCGACACCGACGCCAGCCACAACCGGTCCCCGTGCGGGCTCAACGGCTCCCGCAGCACCAGGCGTTCACCGCGCGGCAGGGCCAGCACCGCCCCCGCCGGGCCGCCCGGCCGCGCCCGTGTCGTGCCCCGGCCGTCCGGATCGCGCAGCTCCACCGCCCACCGCCCGTCGTCCCGCCGCCCGGAGAAGTGCACCACCACCGGCACCCCGCCCGCACCGGCCGCCGGCACCCCGTCCGGGAACCCGGCCGCCCTCCCGCCCGGCACCCCCGGCACCCCCGGCGCCATTCCCTGCGGAGCCACGGGCACCGCCGTCCCGCCCGGCGCCCCCTCCAGCACCGCGTCCACCGCCGCCGGGAACGTCATCGAGGTGTTGACCACCAGCACGTCCCCGGCCCGCAGCAACGCCGGCAGCTCGCCGAACGCGTGATGCGCCACCGCGCCCGAACCGCGCCGGCCCACCACCATCCGCACCGCGTCCCGCCGCGCCGCCGGCCCCCGCGCCGACAACTCCCGCGGCACCCGCACCGGCCGCCCGCTCATCACACCGCCCCCGCGAGCGCCGACGCCGTGTACCGGCCGCTCGGCGCCCCGGCGTCCACCAGTCGCAGCAGCGACGGCACCACCGACCCCGGCTCCGGCCGCGCCGCCGCCCCGGGATCGTCCGGGCACGCCGCCGCGTACAGCGCCGTCCGCAGGTCCCCCGGATCCACCCACCACACCCGCACCGCAGGCTCCTCCACCGCCAGCACCGCCGACCACCGCTCCAGCGCCGCCTTCGACGCCCCGTAACCGCCCCACGCCGAGTACGCCTCCACCGCCGCGTCACTGGTCACGTTCAGCACCGCGCCCGCCCCGGCCGCCCGCAGCGCCGGCAGCGCCGCCCGGGTCAGCTCGGCCGGCGCCACCACGTTCGTCTCCAGCGCCTCCCGCAGCCCCGCCGCCGCCAGCTCCGCCAACGGCACCAGCGGCGCGGCGCCCAGCGCGCTCGCGTTGTTCACCAGCAGGTCCACCCCGCCGAGCCCCCGCGCCGCCGCCACCAGCCCCGCCCGGTGCGCCGCGTCCGTCACGTCGCCGGGCACCGGCACCACCTCACCGGACCCCGGCAGCCCCCGCGCCGCCGCCCGCAACGGCTCCGGCGACCGGGCGTCCAGCACCAGGTCCCACCCCCGCGCCGACAACTCCCGCGCCAGCGCCAGCCCCAGCCCCCTCGACGCACCCGTGACGATCGCGACCGGCATGACGTACCTCCGTCCCGCTGCCGGACCCGCCGCCCGGCGACCACCTCACCGTAGGAACGCCCCCGCCCCGCCCGCGTCGGCCGCCCGGACCCCGCCGACCGGTCCATCGGACCTACGACCAGCGGCCCGCGCCGCTCCGCCGCCGGACCGGTGCCACCCCGGTACGGCACGGGTACGGTGATCACATGTCCGGCCCGGCGCACGACGCCACCCCACCCGGTACGGCCCCCGACACGGCCCGCGACCGGATCAACGCGATCAGCTCCGCCGTCCTGGCGATGAGCCGCCACCGCCAGGTCCGCGACGTGCTCCAGACCATCGTCAGCTCCGCCCGCGAACTCATCGGCGCCCGCTACGCCGCCCTCGGCGTGCCCGACGACCACGGCGGCTTCGCGCAGTTCGTGGTCGACGGCGTCACCGACGAACAGTGGAAGGCCATCGGCCCGCTGCCCCGCCAGCACGGCATCCTCGCCGTCATGCTCCACGAGGCCACCACCCAGCGCCTCGCCGACGTCCGCCGCCACCCCCGCTTCGAGGGCTGGCCCAAGGAGCACCCCGAGATGTCCGACTTCCTCGGCATGCCGGTCACCGGCGACGGCGAGGTGCTCGGCGCGATCTTCCTGGCCGGCAAGGAGAGCCCCGCCGGGCGGACCACCGCCGCCCGGGAGCACGACGGCGCCGACCCGGAGCACGGCGGCGGCAACGCGCCCGGCGACCCCGGTGAGGCGTACGACGGCTCCGGCGACGCACCCGACGGCCCCCGCGAAGCACCCGCCGCCACGCCCGTCGGCCCCGGCTTCACCGCCGACGACGAGGAACTGCTGCGTACCCTCGCCGCGCACGCCGCCCTCGCGCTGACCAACGCCCGGCTCCACGAACGCAGCCGCGAACTCACCCTGGCCGGCGAACGCGCCCGGATCGCCCACGGCCTGCACGACGCCGTCTCCCAGAAGCTGTTCTCGCTGCGCCTGACCGCCCAGGCCGCCGCCGCCCTCGTCGACCGCGACCCGGCCCGCGCCAAGCAGGAACTGCGCGAGGTCGCCCGGCTCGCCGCCGAGGCCGCCGACGAACTGCGCGCCGTCGTCGTCGAACTGCGCCCCGCCGCCCTGGAGGAGGACGGCCTGATCGCCGCGCTGCGCAGCCAGACCGACGTGCTGGACCGCGCGCACGCCGCCCGGGTGACGTTCACCGGCCGGCTGCCGCACGCGCTGCCCGCCGCCCAGGAGGAGGCCGTGCTGCGGGTCGCCCAGGAGGCCCTGCACAACGCCCTGCGGCACGCGGCGGCCGGCCGGGTCGCCGTCGAACTGACCGGCCGCGGCCGCGGCGCCGTCCTGCGCGTCACCGACGACGGCCGGGGCTTCGAGACCACCGCGGTCCGCCGGGCCGGCCGCCACCTGGGCCTGGTGTCCATGCGGGACCGCGCCACCGCCGTCGCCGGCCTGCTCACCGTGCGGTCCGCGCCCGGCGAGGGCACCACGATCGAACTGGAGGTCCCCGGTGGCTGACGAGCACCCCGCCCCCGCGGACGGCGGCGTCATCCGCGTCCTGCTGGTCGACGACCACCAGGTCGTCCGGCGCGGCCTGCGCACCTTCCTGGAGGTCCAGCCCGACATCGAGGTGGTCGGCGAGGCGGCCGACGGCGCCGAAGGAGCCGCCCGCGCCGCCGAACTGCGGCCCGACGTCATCCTGATGGACGTCAAGATGCCCGGCACCGACGGCATCGAGGCGCTGCGCCTGCTGCGCGAGGCGGGCGACCGGGCCCAGGTGCTGGTCGTCACCAGCTTCACCGAACAGCGCACCGTCGTGCCCGCCCTGCGCGCCGGCGCCGCCGGATACGTCTACAAGGACATCGACCCCGGCGCCCTGGCCGACGCCATCCGCTCGGTGCACGCCGGCCACGTCCTGCTCCAGCCCGAGGTCGCCGAGGCGCTGCTGACCCTCGACGGTTCCGGGCCCGCCGCCGGCACCCGGGGCCGCGGCGCCACCCTCACCGACCGCGAGCGCGAGGTCCTGTGCCTCATCGCCGACGGCCGCTCCAACCGCGAGATCGCCCGCGCGCTGGTGCTGTCGGAGAAGACCGTGAAGACCCACGTGTCGAACATCCTGATGAAACTCGACGTCTCCGACCGCACCCAGGCCGCGCTGTGGGCGGTCCGGCACGGCGTCGGACCGTAGAACGCCCGCGTCGGCCACCGATTGTCCTACCGACCGAGATTCATACCGTCGGGTGTATGTCGCCCGAATGGCGCAACCCCTCGGCCGGTGCGGCGTTCTCCATGGCGTGCCGCCCGCGTCCTGCGGCGGCGCACCACCAGAGAGGTCGAAGAAGTGAAGAACCTGAAGAAGGTCGCCGCCGTCACCGCCGTCGCGGGCGGGCTCGCCATGGCCGGCGCCGGTGCCGCCTGCGCGGCCTCCGCCGCCCACGGTGCCGCCCTGAACTCGCCCGGTGTCGCCTCGGGCAACCTCGTCCAGGTCCCCCTGCACGTGCCGGTCAACGCCACCGGCGACACCGTCGACGTCATCGGGCTGCTGAACCCGGCGTTCGGCAACCACACCCTCAACCACTGAGGCACCCCCGCCCGCACCGCGCGGTCCGCACGCGGTGAACGGAACGGCTCCGGAGGCATCCGCCCCGGGGCCGTTCCGCGTTCCGGCGCGGCCCGAACGGCGGCCCGGCGACGGCAGGTTGCGCCGTACGGAGGTATCGGCACCCCGAACCGTGTCGTCCGCCGCGGTCAGGCGTTTCCTCACGTGTGACCCGAGCCCGGGGCCACCGAACCACAGGAGGAACGCTACTCATGAACACTGCCAAGAAGGCCGCCCTGGTCCTCGCCACCGCCGGTGTGGCCGCTGGTGCCTGCGCCGGTTCCGCCTTCGCCGACGCCGGCGCCCTCGGTGCCGCCACCGGTTCCCCCGGCGTCGTGTCGGGCAACGTCATCCAGGTGCCGCTCCACGTGCCGGTCAACGCCTCCGGCAACACCATCAACGTCGTCGGGCTGCTGAACCCGGCGTTCGGCAACACCGCCGTCGCCAGCTGACGTACCGCCGACGGCCGTCCCGCACCCCGGCGGCGGCCTCCGGGACGGCAGGGCCGGGCCCCGCGACCCCCCGGGGCGCGGGGCCCGACCACGTCCACCGCACCCCCCCCGGGCCGCCCCGCGCGGTGCGCCACGCCCACCGCCCCCGGCCGGCCGCCGACAACCCGCGCCCGCCACCCCGGGCGGCGCGGCCCCCCGCGGCACGGACCGCACCCCGGCCGCCCGCAGCCCGCGACCGTCACCCCTCGCGGCGCCGCTCCGCCTCCTCCACGAACGCGTTGTACGCCGCCACCTGCGCCCGCCGCGCGGTCCGCTCCACCGGCCGCAGCACCTCCGCGCGCGCCGCGATCTGCGTCGCGCTCACCGCCGCGCCGTGCTCACCGGTGGCCGGCACCCCCGCGATCGAGGTCAGCGCCGCCACCCGCTGCGCCAGCGCCAGCACCCGCACCGCCCGCGGCGGATACCCCGGCGCCAGCACCTGACGTCCCTGCTCGGCCCGCGCCCGGTACGCCTCCAGCGCCGCCCGCGCCGCCGGACCCGCCCCCGCCACGTCCAGCCGCGACAGCGCCTGCGTGGCGTCCCGCAGCGCCTCCGCCAGTTCCCGTTCCGCCTCGCCCAGCGACGGCACGTCGGCCGGCGGCGCCTCCCGCACCGGCGCGCACCGCCACACCACCTCGACGTGCTCGTCCCCGGCCGGCCCCGCCCGCCGCACCTCCGGCACCAGACCGACCGCGCCGCCCACCGCCAGCACCGCCTCCCCGGCCGCCAGCGCCGCCGCGTTGAACGGCGCCGGGCCGCTCAGACCCAGCGGATGCCCCGGCACCGGCAGCGCCAGCCGCAGCCCGCGCACCCCCAGCGCCCGCAGCCGCCCCAGACCCAGCGTCAGCCCCACCTCACCGTCCTCACCCGGCAGCCCCGCCATCCGGTGTGCCGCGTCACTCCCGACGATCGCGTCCACCGCGTCGTCCGGTGAGACAAAACCCCCAAGAAGGGCGTTTCCCCAAGCTGTCATGCGTCCCGCGCGTGGTTCCTGAAGCATCCACCCAGCCTAGGGACTGCCGCGGTGGAGGTGTGGCGTAGGTTTTCCCTCGGGGGTTTTCCATGGGGCGGCCCCGCGGCCGACCGAGACCGCACACGCACAGGGGAGACAACGCGCTCATGACCGAAGTACTGGAGCTGGTGGACGTATCCGTGGTCCGCGACGGACGGGCTCTGGTGGACCAGATCACCTGGACGGTCGCGGAAGGTGAGCGGTGGGTGATCCTCGGCCCGAACGGCGCCGGCAAGACCACCCTGCTCAACATCGCGTCCAGCTACCTTTTCCCGACCTCCGGCAGCGCCGTGATCCTCGGCGAGAAGCTGGGCGGCGTCGACGTGTTCGACCTGCGCCCGCGCATCGGCGTCGCCGGCGTGGCCATGGCGGAGAAGATGCCCCGCGACCAGAGCGTCCTGGAGACCGTCCTCACCGCCGCCTACGGCATGACCGCCCACTGGCAGGAGAGATACGAGGCGTCCGACGAGGAGCGCGCCCGGCTCATCCTCGACCGGCTCGGCATGACCGAGTACGCCGAGCGGCGCTTCGGCACCCTGTCCGAGGGCGAGCGCAAGCGCACCCTGATCGCCCGTGCCATCATGATCGACCCCGAACTGCTGCTGCTCGACGAACCCGCCGCCGGCCTCGACCTCGGCGGCCGCGAGGACCTGGTCCGCCGCCTCGGCCGCCTCGCCCGCGACCCCATCGCGCCCTCGATGATCATGGTGACCCACCACGTCGAGGAGATCGCCCCCGGCTTCACCCACGTGCTGATGATCCGCCAGGGCAAGGTCGTCGCCGCCGGACCGATCGAGCTGGAGCTCACCTCCCGCAACCTCTCGCACTGCTTCGGCCTGCCGCTCACCGTCGAGCACCGCGGCGACCGCTGGACCGCCCAGGGCCTGCCGCTGAACTGACCCGCCCCGGCCCCGCCCGGACCCCGCCGCGCCACCGCCCCCACGGCCCGCCAAACATCCCGGCCGTGATGGCCCGATCGGTGCGCACGCCTTCTGTCGGTGCCCAACCTTCCGCCCTACCATGGGACTTGTGAATGACTGGGTGTGGTGGCTGGCAGCGGCGGGTGTCCTCGGCATCCCGTTGGTGATCACGGCGATGCCCGAACTGGGCATGTTCGTCATCGGCGCGGTGGCCGCCGCGCTGTCCAGCGTCCTGGGCGCCGGCGGCGTACTCCAGGTCATCGTCTTCCTGGCGGTGTCCGTATCGCTGGTCACCGTGGTGCGCGCCGTCGCCGTACGGCACCGCGACACCCGCCCCGAACTGCGTACCGGCATCGACGCCCTCAAGGGCCGCAGCGCCCTCGTCCTGGAACGCGTCGACAACCGCACCGGCCGCGTCAAGCTGGGCGGTGAGATCTGGTCCGCCCGCTCCTACGACGCCACCCTGGTCTTCGAGGCCGGCCAGGAGGTCGACGTCGTCGAGATCGAGGGGGCCACAGCCGTCGTCATGTGACCCGCGAGTGTCCGGACGCCGAGAGTTTGCGCCAACCATGGGCACGACCCGCGTCCGGTCTGCCAGTATTGATCTTCCCGATCAGCATACGGATCAACTACCAATCGCTTTGCGGCGCGTGGGCATGGGGAGTGGTCGTCGTGACACCCATCATCATCGTCCTGGTCATCCTGGTGGTGCTCGTCTTCATCGCACTCATCAAGACCGTCCAGGTCATTCCGCAGGCCAGCGCCGCCATCGTGGAGCGCTTCGGCCGCTACACCCGCACACTCAGCGCGGGTCTCAACATCGTCGTCCCGTTCATCGACAGGATCCGCAACCGGATCGACCTGCGGGAACAGGTTGTGCCGTTCCCGCCCCAACCGGTGATCACCCAGGACAACCTGGTCGTCAACATCGACACCGTCATCTACTACCAGGTCACCGACGCCCGGGCCGCGACCTACGAGGTGGCCAGCTACATCCAGGCCATCGAGCAGCTCACCGTCACCACGCTGCGCAACATCATCGGCGGCATGGACCTGGAACGCACCCTGACCTCCCGCGAGGAGATCAACCACGCACTGCGCGGCGTGCTGGACGAGGCCACCGGCAAGTGGGGCATCCGGGTCAACCGCGTCGAGCTGAAGGCCATCGAGCCGCCGACCTCCATCCAGGACTCGATGGAGAAGCAGATGCGCGCCGACCGTGACAAGCGCGCCGCGATCCTCACCGCCGAGGGCATCCGCCAGTCGCAGATCCTCACCGCCGAGGGCGAGAAGGCCTCCGCCGTGCTGCGCGCCGAAGGCGAGTCCCGGGCCGCCGCCCTGCGCGCCGAGGGTGAGGCCCAGGCGATCCGCACCGTCTTCGAGTCCATCCACGCCGGCGACCCGGACCAGAAGCTGCTCGCCTACCAGTACCTCCAGATGCTGCCGAAGATCGCCGAGGGCGACGCCAACAAGCTCTGGATCGTGCCCAGCGAGATCGGCGACGCCCTCAAGGGTCTCGGCGGCGCGTTCGGCAACCTCGGCAACCTCGGCGCCGGCAACGGCAACGGAGGCGGGGGGAACGGTGGCGGCAACGGCGGCGGCATGACCAAGTCCCCGGTCCCGCCGCGCCGCGAGGCCCCCGGTATCGAGAACGACTGACCCGCGACGCCGAGGCCCGGACGGATCATCCGTCCGGGCCTCGGCGTTCCCGTCGGTCCCGCCGTACTCAGCGGTCCCGGTGTCCCGGCGGTCCCGGCTACGCGGTGGCCGACTCCGGCAGCCGGTACGGCGGCCCGCCCGCCGCGGTCGTGCCGGCCAGCCAGCGCGCCGCCCCGCCCGCGCCGTCGTCACCGGTCAGCCCCAGCGCCGCCACCAGCGTGTCGGCCGGCGTCGGTTCGAACGGGGGGACCAGCAGCCGCATCCCCGCCTGCTCCGGCGTCCGGTCCGCCTTGCGGTGGTTGTCCGCCGCGCACGCCGCCACCGTGTTCAGCCAGGTGTCCCGCCCGCCCCGCGACCTCGGCAGCACGTGGTCGACGGTGGTCGCCCGCCGCCCGCAGTACGCGCACCGGTGCCGGTCGCGCACCAGCACCCCGCGCCGCGACCACGGGGCCCGTTGTCGGAACGGCACCCGGACGTACCGCGTCAGCCGGATCACCAGCGGCACCGGCATCTCCACCGCCGCGGCCCGCAGCCGCAGACCCGGGTGCGCCTGCTCCACCACCGCCTTGCCCCGCATCACCAGCACCACCGCGCGCCGCAACGACACGGTCGACAACGGCTCGTACCCCGCGTTCAGCACCAGCGTCTCGCGCATCTTCGGCCACCCTCCCGGCTCAGGCCCGCCCCCGCGGCGAGGTGACACCACTGTGGACCCGCGAAACGCGCACCGACAACGCAATTTCCCCAACTCGCCGGAAGATGGGCCCATCACCGGAAACCTGCGAAAAGCCGAACGCCCCGGACACCCCCCGAAAGGGGCGTCCGGGGCGCATTGGCGACCCGCGAGGCCACCGGTCCGCGCGGCGCTCACGCGCGGCGCGGCCACCGGTTCCGACGGACAGCGGTTGGTAGGGCCACCGTCCCCGCCACTGGCGGTACCGGTCGCCCGGTGACACCACTGTGGCCGGGCCGGCCGGTCACCGCAAGGGAAAAACCGGCCTCCACAGGTCAGTCCTGAGCGGCCACCTCGTACGCACCGATCAGCTGGGCGCGGCCGATCGCGTGGAACCGCAGATTGAACCCGACCACGGCGGGCGAGGCGTCCGCGTCCGGACCCAGCTTCTCGCTGTCCACCGCGTACACCGTGAACACGTACCGGTGCGGCCCGTCCCCGGGCGGCGGCGCGGCCCCCACGAACTCCCGGCCGCCCATGTCGTTGCGCACCTGCACCGCACCCGACGGCAGCCCGGCGAAGTCGCCCGAGCCCGCCCCGGCCGGCAGTTCGGTCACCGACGCCGGGATGTCGAACACCGACCAGTGCCAAAAGCCGCTGCCCGTCGGCGCGTCCGGGTCGTAACACGTCACGGCGAAGCTCTTCGTCCCCGCCGGGAACCCCTGCCAGCTCAACTGCGGCGAACGGTTGCCCGCCGCCATGACCTGCTCGTCCTTCAGCCGCGACCCCTCCGACACGTCATCGCTCGTCACGGTGAACGACGCCACCGGCGGGTGAAACGCGTGCGGAAGCGGCGGCCTGCTGTGCTCGGACACCTGGACAACCTCCTGAGAACGAGTACCTGCCGCCACCCTAGGACGCGCCCCGGGACGCGGGAGGCGGCCACGCCCGGACGACTACCCTCGTACCGCGTGATCACCGACGACGACACCCGACGCCCGCTGGACCGCTCCTTCTTCGACCGGCCCGTACTGGACGTCGCTCCCGACCTGCTCGGCCGCGTCCTGGTCCACACCACCGCCGACGGCCCGATCGCGCTGCGGCTGACCGAGGTCGAGGCCTACGCGGGCACCGCCGACCCCGGATCGCACGCCTACCGCGGCCGCACCCCGCGCAACGCCGTCATGTTCGGCCCGCCCGGCCACGTCTACGTGTACTTCACGTACGGGATGTGGCACTGCGCCAACCTGGTCTGCGGCCCGGTCGGCACCGCCTCCGGCGTCCTGCTGCGGGCCGGCGAGATCGTCACCGGCGCCGACCTGGCCCGCCCGCGCCGCGCCACCTCCCGGCGCGACAGCGACCTCGCCCAGGGACCCGCCCGGCTGGCCGGCGCGCTCGGCATCGACCGCGCCCTGAACGGCGCCGACGCCTGCGCCCCCGACGGCACACCGTTCCGCCTGCTCACCGGCGCGCCGCCGGCGCCGGGGACGGTCCGCACCGGCCCGCGCACCGGCGTGGGCGGCGCGGGCGCGGACCACCCCTGGCGGTTCTGGATCGACGGCGACCCCACCGTCAGCCCCTACCGCGCGCACGCCCCCCGGCGCCGCCGATAATCGGTGGCCGCGACCGCGTACCCTCGGACACGCTTCACGCCGGTACGTAGTCATGACGTGCAGGACCGACCCCGCCCGACCCGAGGAGACACGAGACCCGTGACCGACATCGTCGACGAGCTGCGGTGGCGAGGGCTGATCGCCATCTCCACCGACGAGGACGCACTGCGCAAGGCGTTCGCGGACGGCCCCGTCACGGTCTATGTCGGCTTCGACCCGACCGCGCCGAGCCTGCACCTGGGCAACCTCGTCCAGATCCTCACCGTGCGCCGGCTCCAGCAGGCCGGCCACCGCCCGCTCGCCCTGGTCGGCGGCGCCACCGGCCTGATCGGCGACCCCAAGCCGACCGCCGAGCGCACCCTGAACGACGCCGGCACCGTCGCCGACTGGGTCGAGCGCATCCGGGGGCAGATCGAGCCGTACTTCGCCTTCGACGGGTCCAACGCCGCCGTCCTGGTCAACAACCTCGACTGGACGTCGGGCATGTCGGCCATCCACCTGCTGCGCGACATCGGCAAGTACTTCCGCGTCAACACGATGATCACCAAGGAGGCGGTGGCCCGCCGCCTCAACTCCGAGGCGGGCATCAGCTACACCGAGTTCAGCTACCAGGTCCTCCAGGGCATGGACTACCTGGAGCTGTTCCGCCGGTACGGCTGCACCCTGCAGACCGGCGGCAGCGACCAGTGGGGCAACCTCACGGCCGGCACCGAGCTGATCCGCAAGGCCGAGGGCGCCACCGTGCACGCGCTGGCCACCCCGCTGATCACCAAGGCCGACGGCACCAAGTTCGGCAAGACCGAGTCCGGCACCGTCTGGCTCGACCCGGAGCTGACCACGCCCTACGCCTTCTACCAGTTCTGGCTGAACGCCGACGACCGCGACGTCCCCGGCTTCCTGCGCATCTTCAGCTTCGGCTCCCACGAGGAGATCGAGGAGCTGGAACGCCTCACCGCCGAGCGACCGCAGGCCCGCGCCGCCCAGCGCGCGCTGGCGCAGGAGCTGACCACGCTGGTGCACGGCGCCGACCAGACGGCGGCCGTGATCGCCGCCTCCCAGGCACTGTTCGGCCAGGGCGAGCTGACCGACCTCGACGACGCCACCCTGGCCGGCGCGCTCGCCGAGCTGCCGCACGCCGCGGTCGACGGCCTGCTGCCGGTGGTCGACCTGCTGGTGCGCACCGGGCTCGCCCCGAGCCGGTCCGCCGCCCGCCGTACGGTCAAGGAGGGCGGCGCCTACCTCAACAACGTCAAGGTCGCCGACGAGGACGCCGTCCCCGCCGACTCCGACCTGCTGCACGGCCGCTGGCTGGTGCTGCGGCGCGGCAAGCGGAACCTCGCCGCCGTCGAGCTCAACACCGCCCGGCCGTCCGACGGCTGACGGTTCGTCCGGCATCGGACCACTTCGGGCGGGTCCGCGACTTGACGCGGGCCCGCCCGACGCCTAACGTAGCCCGAGTCGCTTCTAACGGGTGAGCCGTCCGCGAGACCCTTCGGGAGTCCGCCCAGGCCCCCACGAAGCGGCCAACCACTACAACTCGACCCCTCATCGGGGTCAATTTCGGCGCGTCCGGAATGGGATTCGAATCGCTCGATTAGGAGTCGGCGAGGAAATCCACTAACGTAGTGGATGTGCCGCAGGGCACGAAAGCAAAATCCCCGCCAGCGGGAATCAGGCCCGAAAGGATCTGATAAGCTGGTGGAACACCGAAGGGAAAGCCCGGAGCGGCCGGTGAAACGGTCTCGAAGGTAGCTTCCGTTCCTTGAGAACTCAACAGCGTGCTAAAAGTCAACGCCAAATATGTTGATACCCCGTCCATCGGGTCGGATTCTTCCGGTTCGTGGATGAGGTTC
>NZ_JAAGKO020000109.1 GCF_027947535.2 Streptantibioticus silvisoli | reverse complement strand
CGCCGGAAGGTGCCGGGGCGCGGGGGCGCGGAGCGCGGGGCGCCGGTCGAGCGCGAGGACAGCGGTCCGCCTGTCCGGCGCCTGCGGCACCCGGCACCCGGCCCCCACAGCCTCCGCCCCCCGGCACCTTCCGGCGCCCACGGCATGCGCCGCCCACGGCACCCACACCCTCCGCCACTCGTACCGTCCAGCGCACCCGTACCATCCAGCGCTCCCGCACCATCCGCCGCCCGCGGCGCCCCCTCCCCCGGCGGCTCAGGTCCGCGACCGGGGAACATGGGACGAACAAGAACATATGCACCATAATGGTTCGCATGGCATCAGGGCCCGGCGACGGCGGACACCTGCGGGACCGCGGCCGGGACGAACTGCTGGCGGCGGCGCTGCGGGGGCTGGACGAACAGCTACGGCCGAGCACCCTGTGCGTCTACCTGGAGGAGCCGGACGGCTCGCTGTCCGCCACCGCCATCCTGGACACCGCGCTCGGGTTCGCCGTGACCCCGGCCCTGCCGGCGGGCGACACCCGCTTCGTCTCCGTCCGGGCCTACCGGGAGGGGCGGCCGGTGGTGCGCGATCCGGCGCAGAGCCGCCGCTTCGTGGTGGCCAACCCCTCGTTCGTCCAGCACGTGGACACCCCGATGATGGCGGTGGCCGTGCCGCTGCGGGCCGACGGGCACACGTTCGGGTCGATATCCGCCCGCTGGATGCACGCCCGCAACCTGCGGCCGGCCACCGTGGACCGGATGGTCGAGGCCGCGTCGGGCGTGGCGGTCGGGCTGGCCAAGCTGTCGGCACGGCACGGCACGGTCGAGCCGCCGACGGTGCCGCTGTTCGTGCCCGAGCCCGGCAGCGCGCGGCCGCCGGACGGTCCGCGCAACTCCAGCCGCTTCCTGCTCCAGCTCCAGCAGCTCGCCACCGAACTGACCGCCGCCCGCCAGGTGCGGGACGTGGTGGCCGCCACCTACCAGGAGCTCGTGCGGCCCTTCGGCGGCCAGGGCATCCTGCTGTGCCTGGAGGACCGCGGCCGGCTGCGGGCGGTCGGGGCCTCGGGGCTGTCGTCGCAGGAGGTGGGCGCGGTGGACGGCCTGCTGCTGGCCGAGGGCTCCCCGGAGGCGGACGCGGTCCTGCGCAGCGTCTCCACGATCTTCCGGCCCGGTGAGCTGGCGCAGGCCTATCCGGGCCTCGGCCGCTACGACGACGAGGGGCCGGCCAGGGCGTTCCTGCCGATGGTGGCCGACGACCGCACGGTGGGCTGCTGCGTGCTGGTGCTGGACCCGGACCGCGTACCGCGCGACGACGAGCTGGCCATTGTGATGATCATGCTGGGGCAGGTGAGCCAGTCGCTGAAGCGCATCCGGCTCAACGAGTCGCAGGAGGCCCTCATCCACGGCATGCAGCGGGTCCTGCTCCCCCGCGAGCTGCCCGACGTCCCCGGGCTGGAGAGCGCCGCCCGCTACCTGCCGGCCGGCACCGGCACCGGGGTCGGCGGCGACTGGTACGACGTGGTCGTGCTTCCCGGCGGCCAGGTGGGGATGATCATCGGCGACGTGGAGGGCCACAACCTCGACGCGGTCGGGACCATGGGCCAGATGCGCAGCGCCGTGCGCGCGTACGCGGCCGAGGGCCACGACCCGGCGAGCGTGCTGACCCGCAGCAACCGGCTGCTCGACGAGCTGGGCGGCGACCTGTTCGTCACCTGCTGCTGCGTGTGGCTGACCCCGGAGACCGGCGTCGCCACCATGGCGAGCGCCGGCCACCACGAGCCGGCGGTGACGAGGGAGGACGGCGGTGTCGTGCCCACCGCGCTGCCGGTCGGTCCGCCGCTGGGCGTGGCGGCCGGCACCGTCTACCGGCACAAGGACGTGGTCGTGCCGCCGAACGCGGTGGTCGCCCTGTTCACCGACGGCCTGCTCGACGTACGCGGCCGGGGCGCCGCCGACGCCTACGCGCAGGTCGGCCGCCGGATCGCCGCACACGCCGGGGAGGACCTGGAGACGCTGGCCGACCGACTCACCGGCACCGGTGACCCACCGGCCCGGCAGGACGACCTCGCGCTGCTGCTCGTCCGCAACGCCGGCTCGGCCGACGGGCACCGCCGGGTGGCCCGCGCCACCGTTCACCGGCACGACGTGCGGCGGGTCGCCGAGCTGCGCGGCTTCCTGCGCGACCTGATGGCGGCCTGGGGGCACGAATCGCTCACCGACGAGCTGGAGACGCTGATGTCGGAGGTGGTGACGAACGCGCTGATCCACGCGCACAGCGAGGTCGACGTCCTGCTGCGCGAGTACCCGGACCGGCTGCGCGCCGAGGTGCGCGACAACGATCCGCGACCGCCGGTCCCCGCGGTCGTGCTCGCCCCGGACGACAGCGGCGACGGCGAGGCGGAGTCCGGCCGCGGCCTGCTCATCGTCGACGCCCTCGCCACCGCCTGGGGCAGTTCCCCGGCCGGCCGCGGCAAGACCACGTGGTTCGAGATGGCGGTCCCGGAGACGGAACGTGGTGAAGGCGATGAACGCGACGAGGGGGACGAGGGGGAGGGTCCTGACGGGGGCGGGCCGGAGCGCGGCAACCGGGAGGTGAACGGCGAGGCGGACGGGGGCTGACGCCTGCGGGCCGGGACGGCGGACGGCGCGCGCGGTCCTGCGAACCGCACGACGTTCCGCGCCCCCGCAGAGCCCACCCGGCCCCCGCAGAGCCCACCCGCCCCGGCGGGAGCCGCCCCCGGCCCGCGCACGCCGAGCCCGCACCCGCGGCGCGAACACCCCCCGTGCCCGCCCCACCGGCACCGGCACCCGCCGTCGCGGAACCCGTTCAGCCGTCCAGCGTGCGTCCGGCGAGCTTGCTGGGTGACAGCACGATGTCGATGCGGGTGATGAGGCCGCGATCGGTGGACAGGGCGAGTACCGCGATGACGCGGCGGTCCTCGTCGACGACGGCCAGGCCGGGTGCGGCGTTGACCTCGACCTGCCGGACCGACAGGCCCGCGCCCAGTTTGCCGGCGGAGCCGATGACGAAGCGGGCGACCTTGTCGGCACCGCGCACCGGGCGCCGGGCGGCGTTGACCTCGCCGCCGCCGTCGCTGGTCAAGGTGGCGGTCGGGTCGAGGACGGCCATCAGCGCGGCGAGGTCCCCGTCGGCCGTCGCGCGGCGGAACGCGGCCACCGCGGCGGCGTGTTCGCTCCGGTCGACGGCCACCCGCGGAACGCCGGCCGCGACGTGCTTGCGCGCGCGGGACGCCAACTGCCGTACGGCGGCCGGCGTGCGGCCCACCACCTGGGCGACCTCGCGGAAGTCGACGCGGAACAGGTCGTGCAGGACCCAGGCGGTCCGTTCCGCCGGGCTGAGCGTCTCCAGGACCACCAGCAGGGCGAAGCCGACCGACTCGTCGAGCGTCACCCGGTCGGCGGGGTCGGCGACCGGGGCCACGTCGCGCACCAGCGGTTCCGGCAGCCACTGCCCGACGTAGGTCTCCCGGCGCACCCGCGCCGAACGCAGCGTGTCGAGCGCGTACCGGGCCACCGCCACGGTCGCCCAGGCCTCGACGTCGCGGATCGGCTCGCGCGCGTGGGCGGCGGTCATGCGCGTCCAGCACTCGGAGACGACGTCCTCGGCCTCGCTGTGGCTGCCCAGGACCGCGTAGGCGAGCCGGACGAGCCGGGGGCGGGTGCCGGTGTACGCGGCGGCCAGTTCGGCCTCGGCGGTCACCGTCCGGCTCCGCGGGCGGGTGCCGTTGTGGGGTGCATCGTTGTTCTTCCTCCTGGTTCACGGTGCGTGCCGGCCGACACGCCTGGTCCACCGGTTCCACCGTTCCACGCCGGGCGGACCGGCCGGCGCGCGCGGTGCCGGCGGCTCCGGGGCGGCACGGCGGCCGGCGCGTGGGCGGGCACCGGGCCCGTCAGCGGTGGGAGCGCGCGGCGCGCGGAAACGGTCATGCCCTCCTGACGGGACGGCCGCCCGCGTTTGTGACATCCGCCGGCCGGCGGCCCGCTCCCGCAGCGACGTCCCGCGCCGTTTCCTATGATCTTGCAGCCATATGTTCCGTTACGCGCCGCCGGCGACCCGTGCCCGGCCGGGAACCGGAGACCGCGCCGATGTCACATCCGGCCGGCCCGCTCAGTCCTCCTGACGGGGGCACCTGAACCGGGAGGATCATCATCATGCGCATCGCCGTCGCCGGTGGGACCGGCTGCGTCGGACGGCTGGTCACCGACGCCGTACGGGCCGCCGGGCACGAACCGGCCGTGCTGGCGCGGTCCCGCGGGGTCGACCTGGTCACCGGCGCGGGACTGGACGCGGCGCTGGCCGGCGCCGAGCGGGTGATCGACGTGAGCAACGTGAGCGGCGGGGTCGCCATCGGCGCCGCCAGGTCCACCGCCTTCTTCGAGGCCGCCACCGCCAACCTGCTGCGGGCCGGGCGGCAGGCCGGGGTCGCGCACCACGTCGTGCTGTCCATCGTGGGCAGCGACCGGGTCGGCCTGGGCTACTACCGGGGCAAACGCCGGCAGGAGGCGCTGGTCGTGGAGGGCGGGGTGCCGTTCAGCGTGCTGCGTACGACGCAGTTCCACGAGTTCGCCGCGCAGACCCTGCGGCGCGGCCCGTTGGTCCTGGTACCGCGGATGCTGAGCCGACCGGTGGCCGCCGCCGAGGTGGCCGACGCCCTGGTACGGCTGGCGGTCGGCGCGCCGGCCGGGCTCGCCCCGGAGTTCGCCGGGCCGGAGGAACGGCAGATGGTCGCCATGGTCAGGCAGCTCCTGCGGGCCCGCGGCAGCCGCCGCCCGGTCCTGCCCGTCAGGCTGCCGGGCGCCGTCGGTGAGGGACTGGCCGGCGGCGCGTTGCTCCCGGCCGGGCCCGGGCCGCGGGGCCGGCAGAGCTTCGACGAGTGGCTCGCGGAGCACGGGACCGGGAGGACGGGCGCCTGAGGGGGCCCGCAGCCGGCGCCGACGCGCGCGGTCGACCGCGTGCCCCCGCCCGGCGCGTTCCGATGCGATCCGGCGCGGCCCGGCGCGATCCGGCGCTGTCCGGGCCATTCCGGCGCTGTCCTGGCCGCCCCCGGGCCGATCCGGCGGCACCCGACGCGAACCCGCGCAGCCCGCCGCGACCCGCCGCGATCGCGGTCGCCCCGCATGCCTGGCGCCGCCCCGCGCGAGCGGTGTTCACCAGCGCGGGAGGTCCGGGGTTCGCCAGTCGGGGTGGACGCGGCGCATCGCGGCGGCGTCGTCGCGGCCGCGCACGTCGCTTTCGGCGTACCTGCGGTGCAGGCGGGCCAGCGCGTCGCGGTCCAGTTCGACGCCGAGGCCGGGGGTGTCGGTGACGGGCAGCGCGCCGTCGGTGAAGGTGTGTGGCCGGGTGATGACGTCCTCGGTCTGCCACGGCCGGTGCGTGTCGCAGGCGTAGCGCAGGCCGGGGACGGTGGCGGCGACCTGGGTCATGGCGGCGAGGCTGATGCCCAGGTGGGTGTTGGAGTGCATGGACATGCCGACGCCGAACGTCCGGCAGACCGCCGCGAGGTCCTGGGTGGCGCGCAGCCCGCCCCAGTAGTGGTGGTCGGAGAGCACGACCTGGACGGCGTTCCGGGCGAACGCCTCGGGGATCTCGGCGAAGCCGGTGACGCACATGTTGGTGGCCAGCGGGAGCGACGTGCCGCGGGCCACCTCGGCCATGCCGGCGGTGCCGGAGGTCGGGTCCTCCAGGTACTCCGCGACGCCTTCCAGCCGGGCGGCGACCGCCAGGCTGGTGGGCACCGACCAGGCGCCGTTGGGGTCCAGCCGCAGCGGCCGGCCGGGGAACGTGTCGTGCAGCGCGAGCACCGCGTCGACCTCCTCGAAGGGCGGCAGGACCCCGCCCTTGAGCTTGAAGGAGGTGAAGCCGTACCGCTCGACCATGCGGCGGGCCTGCGCGACCACGCCCTCCGGGTCGAGCGCGGCGCCCCAGTCGTCGCACGGCTCGCCCGGTCCGGGGTGCCGGGCCCAGCGGTAGAACAGGTAGGCGCTGTACTCCACCCGGTCGCGGACCTTGCCGCCGAGCAACTGGTGGACGGGGACGCCCAGTTCGCGGCCGAGAGCGTCCAGGATCGCCACCTCGAAGCCGGACGCGACGCTGGCGGCGACCTTGTCGAGGGTGCGGCTGCCGCGCAGGCCGCCGGCGTTCACCGCGGCGTCCAGGCCGGTCACCCCGGCGCCGGCCGCGCAGGCGGCGACCCGGGCGCCCAGGTCGTTGACGGTCAGGCCGGCACCGGCCAGCCGCGGCGCGAACGCCTCGGCCACCGTGAGGTACTCGGCGTCGCCGTAGGTCTCCCCCAGCCCGACGACCCCGTTCTCCGTGACGATCTCGACGATGGTGCGCGGGGTGTACGGCTGGTGGACGCCCTGCGCGTTCAGCAGCGGCGGGTCCTCGATCAGGATGGGCGTGACCCGGCACTCGGCGATCCGGAACATCATCGTCTCCTCGGTTCGTCCTGCTCGCCGCCCAGGGGGCAGAGGTCACGCCGTCCCGGGGCGGCGGCGGCAGCGGGTGCGCGGGTGGAAGGGGAATCCCCGCTCGTGCGACTCCACGTCCCACGGCGGGCGGGCCGGCGACGGCCGGGCCGGCCACGCGATCGGTCCGCGACGCGGTCGGTGCGTGGCACGGTCAGGCGTGGCGCGGTCGGTACGCGTCACCATCAGTCCGTGTCACCGTCAGTCCGCGACGCGCTGGAGCAGTTCCGTCAGCCGGGTCCGCTCGGCGGCGTCGAGGTCGACCAGCGGCGGGCGGACCGGGCCGGCGGGGTGCCCGGTGACCCGCAGGCCGGCCTTGACGATGCTCACCGCGTGGCCGCGGCGCCGGTCGCGCAGTTCGGTGTAGGGGATGACGAAGTCCTCCAGCAGGTCCAGCACGGTCTCCCGCTTGCCGGCGCGCACCGCCGCGTAGAAGTCGAGGGCGAAGCGCGGCGCGAAGTTGAAGATGGCCGACGAGTAGGTGCTGACGCCGAGCTGGAGGTAGGGCAGCGCGAACAGTTCCGCCGTGGGCTGGCCGCCGATGTACGTCAGGCGGTCCCGCAGCCGGGCGCGGATGCGGGTCAGCTGCTCCAGGTCGCCGGCGCCGTCCTTGAAGCCGACGAGGTTGGGGCAGTCGACGGCCAGGCGTTCCACCGTCTCGGCGCTGTACCGGGCGTTGGCGCGGTTGTAGACGACCACGCCCAGGCTGGTGGCCCGGCACACGGCGGTCACGTGGGCGGCCAGGCCCTCCTGCTCGGTCTCCGTCAGGTACGGCGGGAACAGCAGCACGCCGTCGGCCCCGGCGCGTTCGGCGGCGCGGGCCAGCTCGACGGCCGTCGCCGTGCCGTAGCCGGCCGGGGCCACCACCGGCGTCCCCGGCGGCGCGGTGGCGACGGCGGCCCGCAGCACGGTGTCGACCTCGGCGCCCGACAGCGAGAAGAACTCCCCCGTCCCGCCGGCCGCGAACAGGCCGGCCACCCGGTACCGGCCCAGCCGCTCGATGTGCTCGCGGTACCCGTCCTCGTCGAAGGACAGGTCGTCATGGAAGTGCGTCACCGGGAAGGAGAGCAGGCCACGGGCCAGACGGGCGGCGAGGTCGGCTGGGCTGTATCCGGTCATCGGTGGGGTCTTCCGGGTCGTGGGGCGCGAACGGGGCCGGGCGGGCGGACGGCGTCCCGCGGGGGCGGCGGCGTCCCGGCGTGGGACCGCACCACCGTAGGACGCCGCAGTGATACCGGTCCAACACATCTTTTATATGAACCAATGCCTACAATGAATCGATGTTCACCCTGGAGCAGCTCGAAGGCTTCGTGGCGGTGGCCGACGAACTGCACTTCGGCCGGGCCGCCGCCCGGCTGTCGATGACCCAGCCACCGCTGAGCCGCCGGATCAAACTGCTGGAGGACGAGGTCGGCGTCCGGCTGCTGGACCGCTCGCACCGCAGCGTCAAGCTCACCCCGGCCGGCCGGCTCTTCCTCGCCGACGCCCGGCAGCTGCTGCGCCAGTCGCACGAGGCGGCGCTGTCGGCCCGGCGGGCGCTCAGCGGCGAGTCCGGGGTCGTGGCCGTCGGCTTCACCGCCACCACGGCGTACTCCTTCCTCGAACGGGTCCTGGTCGCCCTCGGCCGCGAGCGCCCGCAGATCGAACTCGTGCTGCGCGAGATGGTCACCGCCGCGCAACTGGAGACCCTGATGTCCGGCGCGCTGGACATCGGCATGATCCGGCCGCCGGCCGGCGGGGCTGACCTCGCCGACGTCCCGCTCTACCAGGAGCCGCTGCTCGCCGCGCTGCCGGCGGGCCACCGCTTCGCCGACCGCGACCGGCCGCCGGCGATCGGCGAGTTCCACGGCGAACCCCTCGTGATGTACTCCCCGTCCGAGGCGCGGTACTTCCACGACGTGCTGGTGAGCGCCTTCCGCAGCGCGGGCGCCGCCCCCCGGTACGTGCAATACCTCAGCCAGGTCCACAGCATCCTCGCCCTGGTCAAGGCGGGCCTGGGCGTCGCCCTGGTACCGGCCGCCGCGGCCTCGCTGCACTACGAGGGCGTCTGCCTGCGCGGGATCAGCGGCATGGAGCCGTACCCGGTCGAACTCCACCTCAGCTGGCACCGCGCCAACGACAACCCCGCACTCGCCGCGGTCCGCTCGGTCATCCGCCGCGAGGCCGCACGGGTCGCTGTCGCGGGGACGTAGGGGCGTCGGGGGGCGCGGGTCCGCTGTCGCGGGGACGCAGGCGTGGGGAGCGCTGTCGCGGGGACGCTGTCGCGGGGACGCAGGCGTGGGGAGCGCTGTCGCGGGGACGCTGTCGCGGGGACGCAGGCGTGCGGACGCAGGGGGCTGGGGGCGGGGTGCGGCACGCCGCCGCTCCGGAACGCGAGCGCGCCGCCCCGCCACGGCCACCGT
>NZ_JAAGKO020000108.1 GCF_027947535.2 Streptantibioticus silvisoli | reverse complement strand
GTTCCGGCGGCGTCAGGGGCGAGGACGCGCCGGACGGTGCGAGCGCCTGCGGGGCGGGGCGGGGTGCGTTCCCGGCGGCGACCACATCATCGCAGGAGGGCGCGGACGTGGTTCCGCAAGGGGTCGGCGAGGCGGGGGTGGTCGCCCAACCCGATGCGGTGCAGCAGCCTGGCCGCGACGTAGAGCTGGGCCCGCCGTCCGTCGGGGGTGTCCAGCACCGGGAACTCGTCGCGCACCCGACGCGCCAGATCCGGAACGGTCAGGCTGTAGCAGTGGAGCGTCGCCGCGTCGGTGCCCACCGGGCCGCGGCCCCACAGTTCCCAGTCCACGATGCCGAGGGGGGTCAGGAGGTTGGCCCAGTGGAGATCTCCGTGGACCGTCTCCCACCGGTGGATCCGGACGTCGGCCTCCTCGCCGTACGCGGCGCGCACACGGCGGTCAACCTTTTCCTGGTCGATGGCGACGCGATCGGTCGGTGTGGCGGCCAGACGGTGAAGGGCCGATCCGAGTCCCTTCCACCATCCGTTGTCCGGGTCGAGGGGGCCGGCCGCCACGTCGGTGGGTGAGCACGGCGATCCGGGGAGCAGGGTCATGACTTCGGCACGTTGCCGACGCCAGTCGCCCTCGGCCCACTCGTGTGCGTCGAGTACGTGCGGCTTCGGCAGCCCGTGGAGGACACCGGCGTCGGCGTTGCCCGTCCAGGCGCGGCCGTGTGCCCACTGGAGCTGCTCGGAGACGACCCGCAACCAGCGACCACCGTTCGGCCCGCCGGCGGCGGGGCCGGCGAGGGTGGCGACGGCGGCGACGGAGCGATCGCGCCAGCCGAAGACGGGCTCGCCGGTCACTTTGAGGCCGAACCGCGCCGCGGCGAGGTCGAGGTTGGCCCGCATCCAGACGCGGAAGCGCCGATCGGCCTCGCCCACGTCGTGATCGCCGGCGGTCACGCGACGATGTGGCGCAGGTAGGCGTTCGGGTCGCTCAGATAGCGGCGCCAGTGGTCCACCAGCTCCAGTTCGTCCCATGCCACGCGCCGGAAGCCCTCCTCACCGACCTCGATGATGTCCGCGCCGGGAGTGGCCGCCAGCAGGGGCGAGTGCGTCGCGCAGACGACCTGTGCCCCGCTGTCGGCCAACCGGCTCATGAGGCCGACCAGTTGGAGGCAGGAGGTGAAGGACAGCGCTGCTTCCGGCTCGTCCATGACGTAGAAGCCGGGGGTGTCGAACATCGCCTGGAAGACGGTCAGGAACCCCTCTCCGTGGCTCATGGCGCTGGTGTCCTGATCCCAGTACCCGGGGACGCCGCCGAGGTTCTCGGTCATGCCGAACGCGGTCTCGGCGCGCAGGAAGAAGCCCTTCTTCTTCTGCCGCGGCCCCGCCAGCATCCGCGCGCCCGCGCGGGTGGTGTCGGCTCTCAGTACCTCGCCCAGCGGCGTCTTCGTGGGGTCGGGCCGCCCGCGCGTCCGGGCCAGGCGGCCACCGCCGGCGTCCAGCTGGAAGCTCTCGGCGATCGCCTCCACCAGGGTGGATTTGCCCGAGCCGTTGTCCCCGACCAGGAAGGTCACCGGTGCGGTGAAGGCCAGCCCCTCCTGGAGCAACTGAGCGACACACGGCAGTCCGAACGGCCACCGCGCGCGCTCCTCCTGGTCGGGAGCCAGTCCCTCCGGCACGAATACCCGGTCGATGAACACGCCGCTCCTAGTCGTAATTCGGCTGACAGCCCCCGTTCGGAGTGCACGGGCCGGCCCCGGTCGGCCAGCACGACGGGTGGCAGGCCGGACCGCAGGCCGGGCCGCACTGGGGATCGCACAGCTCCGTCCCTTCGCCGGCGACGGCGGGCTTCCTCGCCGCGAAGTCCTCCTCCAGCCCGGTCAGTATCCGCTCGGTCTCCGGGCCGCCCAGAATATCGGCAAGGGATGCCTCCAACACGTTCCCGACAGGCAGCCAGCGGGAGAAGACGCAAGGCCACACCGCCCCGTGCGGGGAGATCGCCACCACCCCCGATGTGCAGTGGCCGCAGAGTTGCGAGGTGTCGGAACGGCACCCGCGCACGCCACGCCCGACCTTGCGCACCCGGTCCGTGCCCGTCAGCGGGACCCCGAGCAGGGCGAGTTCCCGCTGTGCGGCACCGACCCGCTGGTCCGGCAGAACGTCGATGACCCCCGCCCGGACGGCGATCCCCCGCGACACCGCTTCGGCGACGTTGGATCTGGTGCGCGCGTGAACCGGCCGACCCGTGATCCCGGCGTGCTCGGCCGGGTCGTCGGAGTAGTAGCTGGTCGCGAGCGACACGCCCACGCGTTCCAGGACCGGCCACGCGGCGGCGGGCACGTGGACGAGGTTGGAGAAGACCTCCACCCGGAGCCCCTTGCCCAACGCGTACTCGATCAGCACGAGCAGATCGGGATGCAGCATGGGCTCGCCGCCGATGAACTGGACCATCGTCACGCCGAACGCGGCCAATTCCCCGATCACGCGGCGCCAGTCGTCGACCCGCATGGAACCGTGATCTCCCCCAGGGCCGGAATCCGCGTAACAGTGCCCGCAGGCGAGTTGACACTTCCCGGTGATCTCCAGCCAGGCGAACCTGAGTTCAGGCACGGCTTCCCTCCTCGACGAACGCCGCAACGGCAGCATGCCGGGGCAGTTCCCGCGTTACGGCGCGATAATGCCCAGCCCGGCCGATGACCGGCATATCGGCCGGAAGAAGGCTCTCCACCCGGCTGGGATCCACCCGCCTCCCGAACGCGACCGGTCCCCGCAGGCGGGGGTGGAACCGTGGGCGCGCAGGGGACGCGAGGGGGTCCGCGGCGGGGGCGGGGGCGCCGCGGCCCGCACAGCACAGCCCTCCCCCACCGCCCCCGCACGCCCGCCCCGCCCCCCGCGCCGCCCCGCGCCGACGTCCCCGGCGCGGGGCGGGACGGGGCGTTCCCGGCGGAGCCGTGACGTACGGGGGCGGCTTGGTTTTTATTCCCGCGACACTCCCACAACACAACATCTGGGGGGAGCTTGATGGCTCGGCACTAGATGTATGCTCGACCTGCTGTCGCCGCAGGGGAACACCGGTGCGAATCCGGGACTGTCCCGCAACGGTATGAGGGCGCGCGTCCGCGTGCGTCCGGGAGTCCGGATACCTGCCGGCAGCCTGCCCTCCGGGCCGCCGCCACGAACGGTCCGCGCCGGAGCGCCGAGTTGTCCGTGCCTCGCGGGTTGGGCCTGCGGACGCGATGCGGCCATGCCCGCACGCGCCGCCGCGCGCCCTCTCCCGCGCAGCCGCCGTGTACCAGGAGAGGACCCGCCGTGACCATCGCCCCCGCAGACCCCGTCTCAGCCGAGCGGAGCGGGCAGGACGCGCCCGGCACCGCGCTGCTGCGCACCCTGACCGCGCTGACCGCCGACCTGCCGGACACCGACCCCGGCCAGGTCGCCGCAGCCGCGCTGCGCGGCCGGCACGCGGGGTCGGACGAGGCGGAGTTGCGGGCGCTGGCCACCGAGGCGGCGGCCGGGCTGATCGCCCAGGACCCGCAGTACAGCCGGCTGGCGGCCCGGCTGCTGGCCCGGACCATCCGGGACGAGGCGGCCGGCCAGGGCGTGGAGTCCTTCTCCGGCTCGGTGGCCACCGGAGCCCGCGAGGGGCTGATCGCGGACGCCACGGCCGCGTTCGCCGCCCGGCACGCGGCACGGCTGGACGCGACGGTGGACCCGGCGGGCGACGACCGGTTCGGCTACTTCGGGCTGCGGACCCTGCACAGCCGCTACCTGCTGCGGCACCCGCTGACCCGTCAGGTCATCGAGACCCCGCAGCACTTCCTGCTGCGGGTGGCGTGCGGGCTGGCCGACGGCGACTCGGCGGCGGCGGTCGACGAGGTCGTCTCGCTGTACCGGCTGATGAGCGACCTGCACTACCTGCCCAGCTCCCCCACGCTGTTCAACTCCGGCACCCGGCACCCGCAGATGTCCTCCTGCTACCTGCTGGACTCGCCGCTGGACGAGCTGGACTCCCTCTACGAGCGCTACCACCAGGTCGCCCGGCTGTCGAAGCACGCCGGCGGCATCGGCCTGCCGTTCTCCCGGGTGCGTTCGCGCGGCTCGCTGATCCGCGGCACCAACGGGCACTCCAACGGCATCGTGCCGTTCCTGCGCACCCTGGACGCCTCGGTGGCGGCGGTCAACCAGGGCGGCCGGCGCAAGGGCGCGGCCTGCGTGTACCTGGAGACCTGGCACGCGGACCTGGAGGAGTTCCTGGAGCTGCGGGACAACACCGGTGAGGAGGCACGCCGCACGCACAACCTCAACCTCGCGCACTGGATCCCGGACGAGTTCATGCGCCGGGTCGAGGCGGACGCCGACTGGTCGCTGTTCTCCCCGTCGGACGTGCCGCAACTGGTCGACCTGTGGGGGGCGGAGTTCGACGACGCCTACCGCCGCGCGGAGCGGGAGGGCAAGGCCGTGCGGGCGGTGCCGGCCCGCCAGTTGTACGCCCGGATGATGCGCACCCTCGCGCAGACCGGCAACGGCTGGATGACGTTCAAGGACGCCGCCAACCGCACCGCCAACCAGACCGCGGAGCCGGGCCGGGTCGTGCACTCCTCCAACCTGTGCACCGAGATCCTGGAGGTCACCGACGACGGCGAGACCGCGGTGTGCAACCTGGGGTCGGTCAACCTCGCCGCCCACCTGGCCGCGCCCGGCGCCGCGCTGGAGGATGCGCTGGACTGGGAGCGGATCGACGCCACCGTGCGCACCGCGGTGACGTTCCTGGACCGGGTGGTGGACATCAACTTCTACCCCACCGGCCAGGCCGCCGCCTCCAACTCCCGCTGGCGCCCGGTGGGTCTGGGCGTCATGGGCCTTCAGGACGTCTTCTTCGCGCTGCGCCTGCCGTTCGACTCCCCCGAGGCGACCCGGCTGTCGACGATGATCTCGGAACGGATCATGCTGGCCGCCTACGAGGCGTCCTGCGACCTGGCCGAACGGCACGGGCCGCTGCCGGCCTGGGAGTCGACCCGTACCGCGCGCGGCGTGCTGCACCCGGACCACTACGACGTGGCCCGGCACTGGGGCGGGCGCTGGGAGGCGCTGCGGGCCCGGATGGCGGTGACCGGGCTGCGCAACTCGCTGCTGCTGGCGATCGCGCCGACCGCGACCATCGCCTCGATCGCGGGGGCGTACGAGTGCGTCGAGCCGCAGGTGTCGAACCTGTTCAAGCGCGAGACGCTCAGCGGTGAGTTCCTCCAGGTCAACTCCTACCTGGTGGCCGACCTCAAGCGGCTGGGCGTGTGGGACGCGCAGACCCGTGACGCGCTGCGCGAGGCCAACGGCTCGGTGGCGGACTTCCACTGGATCCCGGCCGACGTGCGCGCGCTGTACCGCACGGCGTGGGAGCTGCCGCAGCGCGCGCTGATCGACATGGCCGCCGAGCGCACCGCGTTCCTCGACCAGTCGCAGTCGCTGAACCTCTTCATGGCGTCGCCGACCATCGGCAAGCTCAGCTCAATGTACGCCTACGCCTGGAAGAAGGGCCTGAAGACCACGTACTACCTGCGCTCGCGCCCGGCGACGCGGATCGCCCGGGCCGCCGCCGGCGGCACGCCCGCGGCCGACGCCGTCCCCGCCCCGCAGGTGGCCGAGGCCGACGCCGTCGCCTGCTCCCTGGAGAACCCCGAGTCCTGCGAGGCCTGCCAGTAATGACCACCTCACCCGTGAAGAACCTGCTCGACCCGGGCTTCGAGCTGACGCTGCGCCCGATGCGCTACCCGGACTTCTACGAGCACTACCGCAACGCGATCAAGAACACCTGGACCGTTGAGGAGGTGGACCTGCACTCCGACGTGGCCGACCTGGCGAAGCTGTCGGCCGGCGAGCAGCACCTCATCGGGCGGCTGGTGGCGTTCTTCGCCACCGGTGACTCGATCGTGTCGAACAACCTGGTGCTCACCCTCTACAAGCACATCAACTCCCCGGAGGCGCGGCTGTACCTGTCGCGCCAGCTGTTCGAGGAGGCGGTGCACGTCCAGTTCTACCTGACGCTGCTGGACACCTACCTGCCCGATCCGGCGGACCGGACCGCGGCGTTCGCGGCGGTGGACAACATCGCGTCGATCCGGGAGAAGGCGCGGTTCTGCTTCCGCTGGATGGACAGCGTGGAGAAGCTGGACCGGCTGGAGTCGAAGGCGGACCGGCGGCGTTTCCTGCTCAACCTGATCTGCTTCGCCGCCTGCATCGAGGGGCTGTTCTTCTACGGCGCGTTCGCCTACGTGTACTGGTTCCGCTCGCGCGGGCTGCTGCACGGGCTGGCGACCGGCACCAACTGGGTCTTCCGCGACGAGTCGATGCACATGGACTTCGCCTTCCGGGTGGTCGACACCGTGCGGGAGGAGGAGCCGGACCTGTGGGACGAGGAGCTGGCCCGGCAGGTCACCGCGATGCTGGAGGAGGCCGTGGAGGCGGAGCTGCTGTTCGCCCAGGACCTGTGCGGCGACGGGCTGCCCGGCATGAACAGCGACTCCATGCGCTCCTACCTGGAGGCGGTCGCCGACCAGCGGCTGGTCCGCCTCGGCCTGCCCGTCCGCTACGGCTCCACCAACCCCTTCTCGTTCATGGAGCTGCAGAACGTCCAGGAGCTGACCAACTTCTTCGAACGCCGTCCCTCCGCCTACCAGGTCGCCGTCGAGGGTTCCGTCTCCTTCGACGACGACTTCTGACCCGGCCCGCCGCGCACCGGGGCGGGCCCGGCGCCGCCGAGATGCGATCACCCGTGCGGGGGGTTGCGATGGAACCGTATGCGTATCCCCGATCCGGGAGAGATTCATGGGTTTCGTCACGGTGGGCAAGGAGAACGCGCAGGACGTAAGGCTGCACTACGAGGACTGGGGCAGCGGGGATCCGGTGGTGCTCATCCACGGGTTCCCGCTGGACGGGCAGTCGTGGGAGCGGCAGGTGCCGGGGCTGCTGAAGGCGGGCCGGCGGGTGATCACCTACGACCGGCGCGGCTTCGGCCTGTCGTCGCGGCCGGTGACCGGCTACGACTACGACACGTTCGCCGCCGACCTGAACGCGCTGGTGGAGGCGCTGGACCTGCGGGAGATGACGATCGCCGGCTTCTCGATGGGCACCGGCGAGGTCACCCGCTACCTGGGCCGGTACGGGTCGCAACGGGTGCGGGCGGCGGCGATGATCGCGCCGATCCCGCCGTACCTGCTGAAGGCGGACGACAACCCGGAGGGCGTGCCGGGCACCGTCTTCGAGGAGATCGTCCGGGCGATCCGGGCCGACCGGCCGGCGTACCTCAAGGCGTTCCTCGACGACTTCAACAACGTCGACAAGCTGCACGGTTCGCGGATCAGCGACCAGGCGTGGCAGGCGCAGTGGAACGTGGCGGCCGGCGCGTCCGCCATCGGCACCGAGGCCTGCGTGGGCACCTGGCTGACCGACTTCCGCGACGACCTGCGGGAGAACGACGTGCCGACGCTGGTCGTGCAGGGTGACGAGGACCGCATCCTGCCGATCGACTCCACCGGCCGGCGGCTGCCCGCCCTGCTGAAGGACGCCCGGTACCTGGAGATCCCCGGCGGCCCGCACAACGTGCCGTGGACCCACCCGGAGGAGGTCAACGGCGCGCTGCTGACCTTCGTGCGCGACACCGGGCGCTGAGCGGCGGAACTCCGGCGCCGCCCGGGCGGCCCGCGGACCGCGCCCGGGTCGGGGGGCGTCGACGGCACGCCGGCCGGGCGCGGGCCCGGCCGGTGCGCCGCGCGGGGGTCAGGGGTTGGGGACCGTTTCGTAGGCCGGGGTGCCCTCGGCCATCTGCCGCAGCACGTCCTTGCGTTCGCGCTTGGAGAGCCGGTCGATGTACAGGTACCCGTTGAGGTGGTCGGTCTCGTGCTGGAGGCAGCGGGCGAAGTAGCCGGTGCCGCGCACCCGGACCGGGTTACCGTGCAGGTCCACGCCGCTGACCACCGCGCGGTCCGGGCGGGCCAGTTCCATGTACGCGCCGGGCACCGACAGGCAGCCCTCGTTGGAGTCGTCCAACTCGCGTTCCGCAGGGGGGAGTTCCTCCACCACCGGGTTGACGACGTGGCCGACGTGCCGGACGTCGTCGTCATCGGGGCAGTCGTAGACGAAGACCCGCAGGGCCACGCCGATCTGGTTGGCGGCCAATCCGACCCCGGAGGCGGCGCGCTGGCTGGCGAACATGTCGTCGACGAGGGCGGCGAGGCTGTCGTCGAACTCGGTCACCTCGGCGCACGGGGCGTGCAGCACCGGGTTGCCGACCACGGTGATGGGCCGGACGGTGCCGCGCTCTCGGTGGGCGGCCTCGCGCGCCTCGGCGTCCACCGAGTCGTCGACGAACTCCGGCACCGCCGGGATCGTCTGCTCCTGCTGCGTCATGGTCTGCCGTACACCTTCCTGAACCGGGGATCTGCCCGTCCAGGGTACGGCCACCGGGCGACAGGTCGGCGCGGCGTGTTACCGCCGGCCGCCGGGGTCAGCAGACCTCTTCGAGATCGCGCCACGCCCTGGTGTCCGGGCTGTCGGCCACCCAGCCCTCCAGCAGGCCGCGCACCAGCCCGGCGGGCGCCGCGATGCCGCACTCGCGCTCCGGCGCCCACAACGACCCGGTGCTGTGGTGCGACAGGTGGCCGGGGTGGCCGGGCTCGCCGTGGTCGTGCGGGTCACGCGAGTCGCGCGAGCCGTCGTCGGTGGGCATCCGGCTCTCCGAACAGGTGCGGCACAGCAGCCGCACCGAGGACGACCAGTCCTCCGCCGCGTAGCCGGCGTCGGCCGCCAGCCGCTCCAGCGCGTCGCGGTCCGCCTCGTCGGCCGCCTCCAGCAGCACCAGCCAGGTCGGCACCGGTGAGGGCGCCCACAGCTCGATCTCGTCGAAGACCGGGAAGGACCCGCCGTCCGCCGCCACCCGCTCACCGTGCGGAACGCCGTCGTGCAGCACGACCTCGCCCCACCGGCGCCCGGAGGACGGCAGCGGGATGCTCAGCACCTCCACCCGGGCCGGGTCCAGCCGCCGGCCCCACACGACCTCGGCCTCACCCTCCGGCGACAGCCGTACCGCCGCGCTGCCCAGCGCCATGCTCACCGGCGCCTCGCCGGCCGCCTCGGCCTCGGCGGCCGGCACCCGCAGGCCGTACGCCTGCCAGGCGCGGCGGGCCAGCGGCCAGTCCTGAAGCGCGGTGGCCGCGATCCCGACGTTCCACCAGTCCGGGGCGCCGCCGTGCCGGTCCAGCAGCGCGACCGCCCGCAGCCCCGCCGAGCGGGCCTGCTCCCAGTCGTGCCGGAACTTGTGCAGCAGGGCCAGGTTGTACCAGGACTCGGGCAGCCACGGCTCCATGTCCGCGGCGCGGACCAGCAGGGCGCCCGCGTCGTCGTAGCGCCCGTCGTCGATCAGCGTGAAGGCACGGTCGGTGGCCTGCCGCCAGGTGGCGGACGGCCGGTGCCGCACTCTGCCGAAGATCCTCACGATTCCCGCCTGCTGCCGGTTGCCGGTAACTGCTGTCAGCGTCGCCGCACCGGAATGCCGGCGACCCGGGGACGGACATCGCCACCCCCGCTCCGGAGGTCGCCCTCCCCAGCGACAACCTGCCATACATCGGCCGCCTTTTCCGCCCGGATTCCGATGCTCATCAGTCCTCCTTGCCATCCAGCGGCCACGCCAACCCTGCCCCGGTAGGCGCATCCAACCACGACCACCGGGAACCGCGCTCATTACCGACCGGTTCGCCCCTTACGGGGGGATAGCGGCAACGCGAAGGGCGCGGCCCTCGCCCGACCGGGTGGAATACCGGGGAGGGACCGCGCCCGTTGACCGCGGGAACGTCGGCGGAGTGATAGCGGACCGGCCGCAGTGCCCTCAGGCGGACCCGGCGGTACGGGTGGCGGTCGCCGAACCCGTCGTGGAACCGGTGGCGGAACCGCCGGCCTTACCGTCCGCGGGGGCGGCCGCCGAGGCGTCGGCGACCCCCTCGGCGGGGTCGGCCGGCGAAGCGCCGGCCGGGCCGGGGGACGCCGGGGCGGAACCGTCCGGCCCCGAGTGCCCGGTTCCGGACACGCCGGCCGGGTACTCGGTGTCGAAACCGGCCTCGCCCGACCTGATCAGCTGGATCCGGGTCATGACCTTCGCACGCAGGTCACCGGGGACGTCGTCGTGGCCGCAGCACCGCTTGACGAGCTTCTTGACCGCCTGCTCCAGGCCGTACTTCTCCAGGCAGGGGTTGCACTCGCCGAAGTGCTCCTCGAACTTGGACCGCTCGGTGGCCGACAGTTCCCGGTCGAGGTACTCGTACAGGTGGTTCAGCACCTCGGAGCAGTCCGTCTCGTGCGGATCTCCGCAGCTCATTCCTCCGAACCCTTCCGATCGTGCGCCTCGGTGGAGACGCCGCCGGCGCCGGCCGGGACCAGGCCGCGCTCGCGCGCGTAGTCCTCCAGCAGGCCGCGCAGCTGCCTGCGCCCGCGGTGCAGCCGGGACATCACCGTGCCGATGGGTGTCCCCATGATGTCGGCGATCTCCTTGTAGGCGAACCCCTCGACATCCGCGAGGTAGACCGCGATGCGGAACTCCTCGGGGATCGACTGGAGCGCCGTCTTCACGTCGGAGTCCGGCAGGTGGTCCAGCGCCTGCGACTCGGCGGAGCGCAGACCGGTGGACATGTGGGACTCCGCCCGCGCCAGCTGCCAGTCCTCGATCTCCTCCGTGCCGCTGCGCTGGGGTTCGCGCTGCTTCTTGCGGTAGGAGTTGATGAAGGTGTTGGTGAGGATGCGGTAGAGCCACGCCTTGAGGTTGGTGCCCTCACGGAACTGGTGGAAGGACGCGTACGCCTTGGCGTACATCTCCTGCACCAGGTCCTCGGCGTCCGCCGGGTTGCGCGTCATGCGCAGCGCCGCGGAGTACATCTGGTCGAGGAAGGAGAGCGCGTCGCGCTCGAAGCGCGCGCTGCGCTCGGTCCGGCTCTCGTCGGAGCGCGGTCCCTCGCCCGTCGCACCGCTGTCGGTCCCTGTGACCGGACCCACCTCCCTAGCCGCCGCGGCACTCCCCGGAACGGGTCTGCCCGCTTCGGAGAATATCCCGGACGGCGACCGCCCGCCGGATCGGCCCCTCGCGGGCGGCATGGTGGTGTGCGACGCGGTGCCCCATGCTGACCAGGGCGAATACGGTGTCTTCGCGCCGGTGTGGCACGCCAGTGAACCCATGCGCTGCCTTCCTCCGGGGGTGCAGTTGCCGCGGTCTGCGACGTCACCGGTGAGAACCAGTGGTACGCACGATTCATTCCCGCCGGCCGCACGAGCCGATTCCCGCTGGTCCGGGCCCCCGCCGGGTCGTCCTCCGGAGGTGTCGCGGGCGGGGGCGGGTGGAGGGCGGGGGCATCGGGGGTGTCCGGGGCGCAAGGGAGGCATCGGGGGCGTCGGAGGACAACGGGGGCGGAGGGGAGGC
>NZ_JAAGKO020000107.1 GCF_027947535.2 Streptantibioticus silvisoli | reverse complement strand
CCGGGGGGGCGCCGGAGGGCCATCGCCCGGGGGGCGCCGCACGGGGGTTCGCCCGCGCCGCACCGGCGCGGCGGCCCCCGGAGCGACGGAAGCGGCGGCCGGTCCGGGCCGCCGCTTTCGTGTCGTTTCGCGCCCTCCCGTCCACCGCACAGCCGTTCGGATAGGCTCGGCCGGTGACCAGAGCCACCGCAGACCGGATCGCCGTCGCCGAGGACCAGGTGGGTCCGGGCGGCCGGCTCCAGGCCCTGGACGAGACCGGCCGGCCCGCGGGGCCCCCCGAAGCGGTGCCGGACCTGGCACGGGCGGTCGCCGAACGCGAGGCCGCCCGGCACCCGCGCTGGGTCTGGGCCGCCACCGACGACCTCTACCAGCGGCTGCTGGACCGGCTGCCGGACCGCCTCGGCCGCTGCCACGACGTGCGGCTGACGGAGTCCCTGCTGCTCGGCCACGCCGAACTGCACCGCGCGCCGCGCTCGCTGGGCGCCGCCTGGGCCCGGCTCAACGACCTGCCGGTGCCGGAGGACCCGCGGGCCGGCCACACCGACGGCCAGCCATCGCTGTTCGTCGCCGACCGCCACCAACTGCCCTCCGGCGCCGACCACTTGACGGCGCTCGTGGCCGTCCACGCCGACCAGGTCCGCCGGATCGCCGCGCTGGAGCGCCCGGACCGCATGCGGTTGCTGTGCGCCGCAGAGTCCGCCGGCGCGCTGGCGGCCGCCGAGATGGGCCGCGACGGCCTGCCGTGGAGCGCCGACGCGCACGACGCGCTGCTGACCTCGCTGCTCGGACCGCGCCCGGCCGGCGGCGCCCGGCCCGAGGTGCTCAGCCGGCTGACCGCGCAGTTCCAGGAAGCGGTCGGCCAGCCGGTCAACCCCGACTCCCACCCCCAGGTGCTGGCCGCGTTCGCCCGCGCCGGCGTCCCGCTGCCGTCCATCCGCTCGGAGGTGCTGCGCGACGTCGGCCACCCGGCCGCCGCGGTGCTGCTGCGCTACAAGGAACTGTCGCGCGTCCACTCCGCGCACGGCTGGGCCTGGCGGGAGAGCTGGGTGCGCGACGGCCGCTTCCGGCCCGAGTACGTGGTCGGCGGCGTCATCTCCGGCCGCTGGGCCAGCCGGGGCGGCGGCGCCCTGCAGATCCCCCGCCTGCTGCGCTCGGCGGTGCTCGCCGACCCCGGCCACCGCCTGGTGGTCGCCGACGCCGGTCAGCTGGAGCCCCGGGTGCTGGCGGCGATGTCCGGCGACCGCGCGATGGCCCGCGCCGCGGCCGGCGGCGACCTGTACGCAGGGCTGGCGGCCACCGCCTTCGACGGCGACCGGGCCCGCGCGAAGATCGGACTGCTGGCGGCGATGTACGGCCAGACCAGCGGTGAGGCCGGGCAACTGGTCGCGGTGCTGCGCCGGCGCTTCCCCGACGCCATGGACCTGGTGGAGAGCGCCGCCCGCACCGGCGAGGCCGGCGGCGTGGTCCGCTCCCGGCTGGGCCGCACCTCACCGCGCCCGTCCGCGGGCGGCCCGCGGGACGACGGCCAGGACCTCGCTGAGCCGGCCGACAACGACGGGGGCGACGCGGACCCGGGCGCCTCGTCCGCCGCCCGTGCGGCCCGCAGCTGGGGCCGCTTCACCCGCAACTTCGTCATCCAGGCCAGCGCCGCCGAGTGGGCGCTGGCCCTGCTGGCGGCCCTGCGCCGCCGGCTCGCCGTACTGCCGCCGGACGCCGACGGCGCCGTGCCGCGGCTGGTGTTCTTCCAGCACGACGAGGTCATGGTGCACTCCCCCGCCGCGACGGCCGACGCGGTGGCCGAAGCCGTCACCGCCTCCGCCGCCGAGGCCAGCGCCCTGGTCTTCGGCCCGACCGCGGTGCGCTTCCCGCTCGACACCAGGATCGTGCGGTGCTACGCCGACGCGAAGGACTGACACGGTACGGCGGCGGGGGCTCAGGCGGTGCGCCGACGGCGGGGGCGCAGGCGGTGCTGAGCGGATCCCAGAGGCTGACGCGGTACACCGCCCCCAGGGGCTGACGCGGTCCGTACGGCACCGGGTTCCCCGGGCCGGCGCCGGGTTCCCGGGGACCGGCGCGGCGGCGCCCCGGGAAACCGGCGGCCGTCAGACGGCGGGGGCCGGCGGGACCTCGCCCTCGACGGTGACCTGGGCGACGGTGTCGTAGAACGACAGGTGGCCCTTGATGCCGGACACCACCGGGATCGGGTCCTCGTAGGCCCACGCGACGTCCGGGCGGGCCGGGTGGGTGTCGTCGCCGCGCAGCGTCCAGTACGAGGCCAGGCCCTTGAAGGGGCAGGTGGTGTGCGTGTCGGTGGCGTCGAACAGGGTGAGGTCGACGTCGTCCGGCGGCAGGTAGAAACGCACCGGGATGCCAGTCTCGTAGACCAGGACCGGGCGCCGGGAGTCGGCGACGGTCCGGCCGTCGATCTCGACGGTGATCCGCTGGGTGCCGGGGACGGCCGTCACCGTGTGCCCGGTGCTGCCGTTCGTGTTCTCGCCGTGCGCCATGATGGGCCTCCTCGCCGGGTGTCCGCTTCGCGTCTTCGCGGTGCGCGTCCGTTCAGCGTCAACGCCCGCCGTCGAGGGCCTGTTCCGCCGCCGCGAGGATTTCGACGACCCGAGCCGCGAACCGCACGTCACACGTGTGCGGTTCACCCGTTCGGGCGGACTCCAGCAGCGCGTCGACGGCCCGGCCCAGCGGCCGCACCGGACCTCCGTCAGCGGACTGCGGCAGCGCGACGACGCCGTGCCCGCCACGCAGCTCGACGACCACGCCCGCAGCCGGGGTCGGCGCGCGCAGGGTGAGGGCGGCGGTGCTGGACGCGCCGCCCTCGTGCCGCAGCACCAGGTGGACGGCGTCGGCCGGGCCGTGCGCCGCGGTGACGTCGGTGACGTCGCCGAGCACCGGCAGCAGTACCGACAGCGCGTGCGGGCCCACGTCCCACAGGCCGCCCTTCTCCGCCCGCCACGACGAGTCGGCGAACGGGCTGCCGCTGCCGGTGAAGACGTCGCCGAAGTAGTCGGCGCGGGCGGTGAACCACTCGCCGGCCGCCGCCTGCTGCTCGATCCAGGCCGCCGCGGGGTCGGTGAACCGCAGGGTGAAGAACACCACGGAGGCGACCCCGGCGGCGGACACCGCGTCCACCACCGCGCGAGCGCCGTCGACCGAGGCGGCCAGCGGCTTGTCCAGCAGCAGGTGGCGGCCGCGTTCGGCGGCCCGGACCGCCAGCGGCGCCTGCACGGCCGGCGGCAGCGCGATCGCGACCGCCTCGCACGCGTCGATCAGCGCGTCGGCGTCCTCGAAGACCTCGGTGCCGAACTCCTGCGCCAGCTCGCGCGCCGCCTGCGGCCGGCGGCCCCAGACCCCGGTGAACTCCACGTCGGGGTGGGCGCTGAGCGCGGGCGCGTACGCCAGGTGCGCCCACGGGCCGGTACCGAGAAGTCCGATCCTCACAACTGCCGCCTTCCGCCCGGGCCGGAACCCGTCTCGTACCCGGCCGCTGTCGTCGCGCAGCGTACGCGCTGCCGGCCGGGCCGCGCATCAGCGCCCGCCCGAAAACGGCAGGTGTACCGCACGATGGGACGGCCGGCCGGGAGATCGTGACGTACACGGAGCGACCGAAAAGCCCGCCGCCCGCGCGTTCATCGGATGAACACGCGGGCGGCGGGGTCGTACGGGTGGTACCGGTGCCGGGGTCAGCCGACCGTTCCGTGACCGAGGTCGACGTCGAAGTCGTCGCGTCCCTCGGCCTCCAGGCGCACCGGGGTGGCGACCGGCGCGTACCCGCTGGCGATCACGGTGTAGTCGCCGCCGCTGAGGTCGGTGAACCCGTACTCGCCGTCGGTCCCGGTGGTGGCGGTGCCGACCACGTTGCCGGCCGGGTCGAGCAGGGTGACCCGGGCGTCGTCCAGCGGGCTGCCGTCGGCGGTGCGGACCGTACCGCTGATCCGCGCGCCGGGGGCGAGCTGCACCTCGTACCAGTTGGGCGTGCCGGGGGCGACCTCGACCGGCAGCGCGCTGGGCCGGTGGCCCTCGTGGCTGACGGCCAGCGTGTAGGCGCCGGGGACCAGCTCGCCGAAGGCGAACTCGCCGTCCGTGCCGGCCGCGCCGGTGGCGACGACCTCGCCGCGGAAGTCGGTGGCCACGACGAGGGCGCCGGGCAGCGCGCCGCCGCCGTCCGCGTCGATCACCGCGCCGGTCAGGCCGGCCGCGGAACCGCTCAGGGTGAGGTCGAGGTCGACCGGGCTCTCGCCGACGACGACGGTGGCCGCCTGCGGCTGGCGGGAGCCGGCGGAGCCGATCAGCACGTAGGTGCCGGCGGCGGGCGCGGAGAGCCGGTAGTGGCCCTGCGCGTCGGAGTCCGCGCGGTCCAGCTGGCGGCCGCCGACGTCGATGAGGGTGACGACGGCTCCGGTCACCGCGACGGCGTCACCGTCGCGCACCGTGCCGCGCACGGCGATACCGGACGGCTGCGGCTCCGCGGCGACGGGTGCCGGCTCGGCGGCCGGGGCCTCGACGGCGGGCGCCTTCTCCAGGACGGCCACCGACTGCGCGGTACCGGTGGTGTCGGCCGGTGCCTTGGTGGACGCGGCCTCGGCGGCCTCCGCGGCGCGGGCCTCCAGACCGGAGACCTGGCGCAGCGGCACCTCCTTGATGAACAGCATCAGCAGGAAGGACGCCACCATGACCGCGGCACCCAGGAAGAACACCGAGTGCATGGAGTCGGCGAAGCCCTGCTTGAACGGTTCGGCGAGCCGCGGGTCCAGCTTCTGGATGAACGAGGAGTCGTTCAGCACGTTGGCGGAACCGCCGGTGGCGCCGTGGTTCTGGAGCATCGAGATGACCGGCTTGTTGACCGGGTTGGAGGCCACCGCCGGGTCGTGCACGGCGGCCAGGAAGCTCGGCGTCCGCGCGGCGTTGGTGAAGGCCGTGGCGATCTTGCCGCCCACGTTGCTGAACAGGACCGACAGGAAGATCGCGGTGCCCGCGGTGGCACCCATCTGCCGGAAGAAGGTGGACGACGCGGTGGCCACACCCATGTCGCGCGGCGGTACCGCGTTCTGCACGGCGAGCACCAGCGTCTGCATGCAGCAGCCCAGGCCCAGGCCGAACAGCAGCATGTAGATCATGGTCTGCCACAGCGGGGTGTCCCACTGCACCCGGGTGGCGAACAGCAGCATGGTGATGACCATCAGTGCCGTACCGATGACCGGGAAGACCTTGTAGCGGCCGGTCCTGGCGGTGGTCTGACCGGAGACGACCGAGGCGATCATCATGCCGGCCATCAGTGGCAGCATCTCCAGGCCGGACTTGGTCGGGCTGGCGCCCTTGACGATCTGGAGGTACTGCGGGATCAGCAGCAGCCCGCCGAACATGCCCATGCCGATGAGGGCGGCCAGCACGCTGGTCTTGCTGAAGGTGGCGTTGCGGAACAGCCGCATCGGGATGAGCGCGTCGTCGCCGATCCAGCGTTCCACCAGGACCCAGGCGATCAGCCCCACGCCGCCGATGGCGTAGCAGGCGATGGAGCGGGTGGAGGTCCAGCCCCAGGTGCGGCCCTGTTCGGCGACCACCAGCAGCGGCACGATGCCGACGGCGATGGTGATGGCGCCCCACCAGTCGATGCGGTGCTCGCGCCGGGTGTGCGGGATGTTGAGGACCTTGGCGACCACGATCAGCGCGATGACGCCGACGGGCACGTTGACCAGGAAGACCCAGCGCCAGCCGGTGATGCCCAGCAGGGTGTTCTGACCGGCCAGGAAGCCGCCGATGAGCGGGCCCAGGACGCTGGAGGTGGCGAAGACGCCGAGCAGGTAACCCTGGTACCGGGCTCGTTCCCGGGGCGGCACGATGTCACCGAGGATGGCGAGCGCCAGCGACATCAGACCACCGGCGCCCAGGCCCTGGAAGGCGCGGAACGCGGCGAGTTCGCCCATGGAGGTGGAGAACGTGCAGGCGGCCGACCCGACGACGAAGACGGTGATCGCGATCAGGTAGTACGGCTTACGGCCGTGCAGGTCGGACAGCTTGCCGTAGAGCGGCGTCGCGATGGTGGAGGTGATCAGGTACGCGGTGGTGGCCCATGCCTGCTCGCTGAGGCCGTGCAGATCGTCGGAGATGGTGCGGATCGACGTCGCGACGATGGTCTGGTCGAGCGCGGCCAGGAACATGCCGAGCATGAGGCCGCTGAGGATGGTCAGGATCTGCCGGTGGGACATGCCCCCCGGCGCGGATATCGGCTGGGTTCCCGCGGTCGGCGGGGACGCGGCGTTACTCATTCTTGGCTTTCTCCCTGCTTGGCCGCGGTGCCCGTGCTTCCCCCGGAGCAGTCGCGCGGCTGATGGTGTTCGACCAGGTCGTCGTTGAGGCGGGCCATCAGCCGGATCAGCTGGTAGCGGTCCTCACCCGTCCACGGCTCCAGGAGCGCGGCGAGTTTCGTGTCACGGATGCGCTTGTAATGCTCGAACGCCTCCCGGCCGGCCGCGGTCGCGGTCAGCAGTGAGCCGCGCCGGTCCTCGGGATCCGGGTGGCGTTCCACCAGGCCGCGCTCCACCAGGGAGCGCACCTGCCGGCTGACGGTCGACAGGTCCAGGAAGGCGTCGGCGGCCAGATCGGTCGCCCTGCGGTCGCCCCCGACGACCAGCCGCGCCAGCAGTACCCGGTCCGCGGCCCGGGCGTCGTCGTTGGCGCTGTGCTTCCAGGCCGCGATCAGCCGGGTGAACCGGATGATCTCGTTGCCGAGTCCGGACGCCGCCTCCTGGGCGGTCGCGGACCCCGGCTCGCCGTCGTCCTCCGGCCGGGTGACCGATGCCCCTGTGCCATGGACCGTGCCCATGTCCACCGCTTCTCCGCCTCTGACTTCGATGGTGCGTGCTCAGTTTCGCCATCGGCCGTGCTGTCGGCCATGACGTCGCCTTGTTATCGGCGCCTTCAGTGTTGCTTGTATCCAGCAACTTATTCTAGACCCTGTCCGCGCGTGCTCGGGGCCGGGCCGTCCGCCACCCCGGCTCCCCGCCCCGCCGGACCCCCGGCGGCGGACCCCGCCCGGCGGTCCCGCCGCAGGTCATCGACTTGTAGGACGAACGGCGGGGGTGCGCCGAATGTGGCGGACCGCACTAAGGATCGACAGTTCACCCGTACGAGGCGGCCCACCGCGGTGGAGGCCGGACGGGCCAGCGCGGGTCGGGCGGGGGCTGGGCGCAGGCCCGACGGGAGCGGCTGCGGACGGAGGCCGGAGGGGCGGGACGGGAGCGGCTGGGACCGAAGGAGGGCCGGACGGCGCCGGGGTCGTCACCGGAGTCACCGGAGTCGTCACCGGGTCGGCGCCGGGGTCGGCGGCGGGGTGGTCACCGGGTCATCAACGGGGTCGGCGGCGGAGTCGGCACCGGGGTCGGCCGCTTCGCCCCGAAATCCGTCCCACGCCAGGGAGTCCCGAGTTGTCCACAGCTTCGCACCAGGGCGGAGCCGGTTGTCCACACCGCGATGCCGGATGTCGTGACAACGGCCTACAGTGGTCCTCCCATGCCCTGACGGGGGCTTTCGAGGGGGAGGGATGTCCCATGAGCGGGGAATGGACCGGGCAGTCCTTGCCGCCGGTCGCGGCCGCCCGGATCGCCGGGGCCCGTGACAGCGGCACGTGGTCGTCCGCGCTGTCCACCGGCGAGTTCGCGGCCATCCGGTCCGTCGGCTTCGAACCGGTCGGCCAGGTGATGGGGTCCGCCGTCTACCGGGTGGCCCGGCAGGGTTCGTACTACGGCTATTACGACTGCGGTCGTTCCATGGGCTTCATGACGTCGGCGTTCGACAGCCCGGTGGTGCTCTCCGGCCAGGGCGCGCCCTCCCGGGGGCTGGTCCAGGTGCTGATGGACGCCCGCCACAAGGCGATCGCCCGTATGACGGCGGAGTGCTCGGCGCTCGGCGGGGACGGCGTGGTCGCCGCCCACCTGACGATGGCGCCGTTCCCGGCCGCGCCGCACTGCCTGGAGTTCCAGGTCATCGGCACCGCCGTCCGCGCCCAGGGGGAGGTACGGCCGCGCAAGCCGTTCACCTCGCACCTCGACGGTGAGGGCTTCGCCAAGCTGGTCAGCTCCGGCTGGATCCCGGTGGAGCTGCTGGTGGGCCTGGCGATCGGCGTGCGGCACGACGACTACCGGCTGCGGCGGCAGAGCGGCTGGTCGGCCGGCAACCAGGAGATCGGCGGCTGGACCGACCTGGTCTCCGGCACCCGGCACGACGCGCGCCACCAACTGGCCCAGCAGGCCCGGCACACCGGCGCCGACGGGGTCGTGCTGGGCAGCAGCGACCTGCGGGTGTGGGAGGAGAGCTGCATCCGCACCAGCCGCAACAGCGACAGCGAGGCCGAGGACCACGTCGCCGAGGCCATGCTGGTCGGCACCGCCATCGCCGCCTTCAGCACCCGCCGGACCCCGCAGCGCACGCTCACCGTGATGCCGCTGGACTCCCGGCGCAAGCGGCTGGCCCGGCGCATCGAGCGGGACCTGAGCTCCTACGGCACCGATCCGCTGGTCACGCGGACCCGGCTGGCCCAGCTGGAAGACCTGGACGGCCAGGAGTGACGGCGTCCCGGCACGCAGTACGCGCCACCGATCACCACATCACGAGGGGAACCCGGACATGACAGCGAACGACCCCACCGCCCAGGGCGTGCCCGCCGACGCGATGCGCCGGCTGGCCGAACTCCAGCCGGGCCGGCCCGGTGGGATCTTCACCAGCGACCTGTCGGTCAACGAGTTCCTGCTGGTGCGGGAGGCGGGCTTCCGCCCGATCGGCCTGGTGCTGGGCAGCTCGATCTACCACGTCGGCATGCAGGTGGGCCGCTGGGGCAAGAACCAGGAGCTCACCACCCTCAGCCAGGCGATGTACCACGCGCGGGAGCTGGCGATGACCCGCATGGAGGCCGAGGCCGCCCAGCTGGGCGCCGACGGCATCGTGGGCGTTCGCCTGTCGGTGGAGGCCCGCGAGTTCGGCAACGACGTGGCCGAGTTCATCGCGATCGGCACCGCCGTCAAGGCCGACGCCCCGCCCCCCGGCGGCGGCACCTGGCGCAACGTCAAGGGCCAGCCGTTCACCTCCGACCTCAACGGCCAGGACTTCTGGACGCTGATCCGGGCCGGCTACGCGCCGCTCGGCATGACGATGGGCACCTGCGTCTACCACATCGCCCACCAGAAGATGGGCTCGGTCTTCTCCAACATCGGCAAGAACGTGGAGATCGAGCCGTTCACCCAGGCGCTGTACGACGCCCGGGAGCTGGCGATGGAGCGCATGCAGCACGAGGCGGAGGAGCTGCACGCCGAGGGCATCGTCGGCGTCCAGCTCAACTCGCACAACCACCGCTGGGGCGGGCACACCACGGAGTTCTTCGCGATCGGCACCGCGGTGCGGCCGCTGCGCGACGACCACGTCATCGAGCGCCCGACCATGGTCCTGAGCCTGGACAGCTGACCGGCCCGGCCGGGCGGGTACCGTCAACGGCGCCCGCCCGGCACCGGCCGCACCCCCATCACCGCCCTCGGAGAGGCCCCGATGACCTCGAACGACCCCGTCCCCTACGACCCGGACGACACCGCCGGATCGCTGGAGATGCTGACCGCGGCCCTGCGCCAGGACGCGGCCGACCTGGAGCTGTACACCCGGGTGCTGACCGGCACCCTGGCCGACGCGCTGCCGCCCGGTTCGGTGACCATCCAGCGCAAGCGCGGCATGGCCGACCGGCTGGCCGGCCGCGAGGGCCGGATCGAGCGGCTGGAGGTGGCGCTCGGCGAACAGCGCCTCGCGCTCGTCATGGACCGAGGCCGGGTCACCAGCGAGGTCTGCAAGGAGGTCCGCGGCGTGGTGCTCTCCCGCCGCCCGGCCCCGCTCGACGAATGGGTGGCCGAACTCGCCGCCGCCGTCGCCGCCCGCGCCTCCTCCGACGCCAGGGCCCGCGCCGCGCTGGAACGGCTCATCCTGGGCAACGGCTGACCCACCGCCTTCCCCCGACCCCGCCCGCGGCGCCGACGGCTCCGCCGGGCGGGGTTCGGCGTTCCCCCACCACGTTTCCCCCGGCTCCCGCTTCCCGGGCGCGGCGCGCTTTCGGTGGGCCGGGCGGGCGCCGCGCCGCGCTCTTGACGTGTCGTCCGGAAAGCCGCTGGTCGGCGCGGTGTTACCGGCTCCGATAACCGTTGCCAGTGCAGTCTTTGGTTCTCCGGCGGATTCGCGGTTCACTTCAGGGGGTCCCGCAGGCGGACCCGGCGGCGAGAGGACGGCGATGGGCAGCGGAACGCGGCACGGCCACCGCCACGACCACGGCCGGGCGACGGGCGAACCGGCCGCCGCCCGCCCCGGCGCGGACCACCGGGACGCCCCGGCCCGGCAGGCCGAAGAGCCCGGCGACCACGGCCACGACAGCGGTCCCGGTGCCGCGGGACACGACCACGGCGCGGGCGGCCACACGCACGCGGTGGCGGCCGACGCGGACCGCCGGTGGCTGGTGATCGCGCTCGCGCTGATCGTGGCGTTCATGGGCGTCGAGGTCTTCGCCGGTGTGGTGGCGCATTCGCTGGCGCTGGTCTCGGACGCCGCCCACATGCTCACCGACGCGGCGTCGATCGGGCTGGCGCTGCTCGCGATGCGGCTGGCGGCCCGGCCGGCCCGCGGCGGTTTCACCTACGGCCTCAAGCGGGCCGAGATCCTGTCGGCGCAGGCCAACGGCATCACGCTGCTGCTGCTGTCGGTCTGGCTGGGGTACGAGTCGGTGCGCCGGCTGATCGCGCCGCCGCAGGTCACCGGCGGCCTGGTGCTGGCGACGGCGCTGGTCGGGGTCGCGGTCAACCTGGTGGCGGCCTGGGCACTGTCGCGGGCCAACCGCACCTCGCTCAACGTCGAGGGCGCCTTCCAGCACATCCTGACCGACCTGTACGGCTTCGTGGCGACGGCCGCGGCGGGCCTGGTCGTGCTGCTGACCGGGTTCGCGCGGGCGGACGCCATCGCCTCGCTCGTGGTGGTCGCGCTGATGCTGCGGGCCGGGACCGGTCTGGTGCGCGAGTCGGGGCGGATCTTCCTGGAGGCCGCGCCCTCCGGCATCGACCCGGACGCCCTCGGGGACCGGCTGGTCGCCAGGGCCGGCGTCGTCGAGGTGCACGACCTGCACGTCTGGGAGATCACCTCCGGCCAGCCCGCGCTGTCGGCGCACATCCTGGTCGAGCCCGGCGGCGACTGCCACGCCGTTCAGCGCGGCATGGTCGAACTGCTGCGTCTCGACTACGGCATCGGCCACACCACGCTCCAGGTCGACCACGCGCCCCAGGAACTGCTGAACGTCACCGGACGCCCCGGCAACGACGACGGTCCCCCGCCGGAACACGGCCACTGCGCCGACGCGCACGGCCCCGTCCACCGCGAGGGCCCGCACCCGCACTGACAGCACGTCCTGTCCGCCGACGGCAACCGGGGGACTCCGTCGGCAGCCCGCAGCGTCTTTCCGTAACCGGGGCCCCTCCCTCAGCAGCCCCGGGGGCTCGGTCGGCAAGCACCCCGGTCCCGCTCCACCGGCACCGCGCTGCTGGCCCGACAACGGCAACCGGGCCTCAGTCGGCAAGCGGGTCGGCGCGCACTCCAACCGCACCGCACTCCCGGCCCGACAACGGCGGCCCAGCAGCCCGCGACCGC
>NZ_JAAGKO020000106.1 GCF_027947535.2 Streptantibioticus silvisoli | reverse complement strand
GTCGGTGATCACGCCGTCCGCGCCGAGCCCGGCCAGGGCCACCGCGCGGTCCGGGTCGTCCACCGTCCACGCGTACAGCCGCAGCGGCACGCCGTGGTCGCCGCGGACCGCGTGGACCGCGTCGGCGTAGGAACGGGTGAGGTGGGCGGCGTCCGCGTTGACGCTGTCGAGCCAGCCGGCGTCGGCGGCCAGGTCCCGGCGGGGCGGATTGCCCAGCAGGCCGGTGACGGTGGCCGGCGACAGGCGGTGGAACCGCTTGACCGCCCCCGCGTCGAAACTCTGCACCATGAGCCGGCCGTGCTGGTGGGCCCGGTCCAGCCAGCCGTCGGCCCGCAGCCGGGCGGCGAGCTGCTCGACCATGCCCGGGTAGCGCCGGGGGTCCTTGATCTCCAGCAGCAGGTCCTGCCGGTTGTGGTCGACGCGGCGCAGGTACGCGTCGAGCGTCGGCACCCGCTCCCCCGCGAACCGTTTGCCGTACCAGCTCCCGGCGTCCAGCCGCTCGATGTCGGCGAGGGTGAAGTCGGCGATCCGCCACGGCGAACGCCCCGGGTAGCGCCTCCTGGCGTCGGTCGTACGGACCAGCGTGGCGTCGTGCATGACGATCAGCCGGCCGTCCTTGGTGCGCTGGACGTCGTTCTCCACCCAGGTGACGCCCAGCCGGCGCGCCGCGTCGATGGAGGCCAGCGTGTTCTCCGGGGCGTGCGCGGGCGCGCCGCGGTGACCGATGGTGAGGACGACCGGCCGGACGGCGGACACGTGCCCGAAGGACGCGGCGGACAGCGGCAGCGCGGACAGCGCGAGAACGGCGCCGCTCAGGACGGCGAACAGGCGGATGCGCATGCTTCTCCCCGGACCTGCGACGGCCGGCCGCCGCCACTCCTGGTGACCACCGACGGGTGATCGCGTGAGGATGCTACGGGGATCAACGGCGGAAAATACCGAATCCCCCGCCTTTCACCCAGTTCACGACCCATGTGGCACATTCTGCCGTTATTCGATCGCATAAAGTGACGAACTTATCCGCGCTTGACGCGACGCCGCCCCGGGCATGACACGGGCAAGACGGCGGAAGCGGGTGATGCCATGGCTCTGTCGGAGAAAGAGGGGCGAGCGCTCCGGGCGATCGAGGCGACCCTGGTCGCCAACGATCCGAGGTGGGCGCGCCAGTTCACCGAACCGGCCCCTCGTGACGAGGCGGCGGACGGCCCACGTCCGCACGGCCCATTGGGGGCCGTACGACCACGCCACGTGGTCTGGGCCGTACTGGCCCTGGGCTGGGTGGCCCTGTTGGCGGTCGGAGTGGCCATCAGCTCCCCCGCCCTGACCCTCACCGCGATCGCGGTCCTGCTGTGGGCACCGCTGGCGTGTGTCGTGGCGACATCGTTCAGATCGTGACCGTTCCGGGCCCCGGGGCCACACCCCCGGCCGCCCGGAACGTCCGCCTGCCCGGCCACGGCCGGCTCACGGCTGGCTTACCACTGGCTTACCCCCACGGCGGAACGGCCAGCGGTGCGACGGGTTCGCCGTTGGCCATGCGCCGTGCGCCGCGCGCCTGCTGACGATGAGTTCGCCGCGGCGACATCCTCACCGCGGGCCTGCTGACGGTGAGTTCGACGGGGGCGACGTTCTCGCAGTGCGCCTGCCGGCAACGGCTTCGCGGCGGCTTCGCCGGGGCGCGCTCACGGTGCGCTCTCCGGCGGCGAGTCGGGCGACCCGCGGCAAGTTCAGCGAACGGGAGCCTGCTGGCGGTACGCGGCTGACGGCCGGCCAGCGGTACGCGGCTGACGGCCGATCGGCGGTGCGCGGCGACGGCCGACCGGCGCCGGGTCGTCGCGGTGGGACCGGCGACCCCGACCGCCCGCCCGGCGCCCAGCTTTCGGCGCCGGCCGAGCACCCGTCAGCGCCGGCCGGCCGCACGACAACCGGGCATCCGCCGGTCATCCGCCAGCAACCCGCCGGGCGGCGTCGGACCGCGTCAGGCGGCCGCCATCGTGCGGCGCAGTTCGTCGAGGTAGTCCCCGTAACTGTCCGCGATGTCGTCGAGGTCGACCAGCCCGGGCAGCTTCGTGATGCCCTGACGGCTCGCCAGGAAGTCCATGGTGGCCTCGATCAGGCGCCGTTCGTCGCGATCGGGCACCCGCAGGTCGTCGCGGACGGCCTGGGTGGCCTGGAAACGCGATTCGACGGTCTGTCCTTCGGCCCGGACCCGGATCAGGTACTCGTGGCCGCCCAGCGGTTCGATTTCACACTGCTCTGACATGGCCCTCGCCTACCCGCCCGGCTGGAAATTCATGCGTTGTGCGCCGATTCGCCCGGATGTGAGCCGACACACATCGCGCCTCACCGACCGCACCGCACGTTCAGCGCACCGTCGTCACCAGCGCCCCCACGGCGGCCAGGACCCCGGCCACCAGCGCGTAACCGGCCACCAGGCGCCGGCGCAGCCGCCGGTAGACCGCCCGGTACTCCGACCGCAACTGCTCGCAGCGTTCGGCGAAAGCGCGCAACGCCGCCTCCGCGTGGCCGAGATGGTCGTCGGCGTAGGCGCGTTCCACCTCCTCGCGCTGAGCCGTCGTCAGCCACGGCAGCGTGTCGGTGAAACGGCGGGCGCGCTCGGCGGCCCGGGAGGTCTCCGCCTGCCACAGCAGGTACCCCTCCAGCGCGTTGATACCGGCCGCGGTGCCGGCGCCCCGGCCCTGCGGCGCGCCGGCCGGGCTCATCGCGGCCATTCCCCGCCGTCGCCGCCGGTCAGGTGGACGCGCTCGTCCTTGCCGGGGTTGACCTCACGGTCCAGCGAGGCGATGCGCGGGTGGTGCAGGTCGAAGGCCGGGGACTCGGAGCGGATGCGCGGCAGCGTGAGGAAGTTGTGCCGCGGCGGCGGGCAGGAGGTCGCCCACTCCAGGGAGCGGCCGTAACCCCACGGGTCGTCGACCTCGACCTTCTTGCCGTACTTGGCCGTCTTCCACACGTTGTACATGAACGGCAGCATCGACATGCCCAGCAGGAACGCCGAGATGGACGAGATGGTGTTGAGCGTGGTGAAGCCGTCGGCGGCCAGGTAGTCGGCGTAGCGGCGGGGCATGCCCTCGGCGCCCAGCCAGTGCTGGACGAGGAAGGTGCCGTGGAAGCCGATGAACAGCGTCCAGAAGGTGATCTTGCCGAGGCGTTCGTCGAGCATCTTGCCGGTCATCTTGGGCCACCAGAAGTGGAAGCCGGCGAACATCGCGAACACCACGGTGCCGAACACCACGTAGTGGAAGTGGGCGACGACGAAGTAGGAGTCGGAGACGTGGAAGTCCAGCGGCGGTGAGGCCAGGATGACGCCGGTCAGACCGCCGAACAGGAAGGTGATCAGGAAGCCGATCGCCCACAGCATGGGCGTTTCGAAGCTCAGTGAGCCCTTCCACATCGTGCCGATCCAGTTGAAGAACTTCACCCCGGTCGGTACCGCGATCAGGAAGGTCATGAAGGAGAAGAACGGCAGCAGCACGCCACCGGTGACGTACATGTGGTGGGCCCACACCGTCGCCGACAGGCCGGCGATGGTGATGGTGGCACCGATCAGGCCGACGTACCCGAAGACCGGCTTGCGGCTGAAGACCGGGATGACCTCGGTGACGATGCCGAAGAACGGCAGCGCGATGATGTAGACCTCGGGATGGCCGAAGAACCAGAACAGGTGCTGCCACAGCAGCGGCCCGCCGTTCGAGGCTTCGAAGACGTGCGCGCCGAACTTGCGGTCCGCCTCCAGGCACAGCAGCGACGCCGCCAGCACCGGGAACGCCAGCAGCACCAGTACCGAGGTCAGCAGCACGTTCCACACGAAGATCGGCATGCGGAACATCGTCATGCCGGGCGCGCGCAGGCAGATGATCGTGGTGATGAAGTTGACGGCGCCGAGGATGGTGCCGAAGCCGGAGAACGCCAGGCCCATGATCCACATGTCGGCGCCGACGGCCGGGGTACGGACCACGCCGGACAGCGGCGAGTAGGCGAACCAGCCGTAGTCGGCGCCGCCGTCCGGCGTCAGCAGCGAGGCGACCACGATCAGGGAGCCGAACAGGTAGAGCCAGTAGGCGAACATGTTCAGCCGCGGGAACGCCACGTCGGGCGCGCCGATCTGCAACGGCATGATCCAGTTGGTGAACCCGGCGAACAGCGGGGTGGCGAACATCAGCAGCATGATCGTGCCGTGCAGGGTGAACGCCTGGTTGAACTGCGCGTTGGAGACGATCTGGAGCCCGGGGCGGGCCAGTTCGGCCCGCATCAGCAGCGCCATCACGCCGCCGACCAGGAAGAAGCCGAACGACGTGGTGAGGTAGAGCGTGCCGATCGTCTTGTGGTCGGTGGTGGTCAGCCAGTCCACCACCAACGTGCCGAACGTCTGCTTGCGCCGCCGCTCGGGCGGCGCCTGCGGCTCCCGCTCCCCGACGGCCGTATCGGACCCGGACATGACTGCTCCCACCCACTTCAAGCTGCTCACACAGCGTTACGATCGACTACGCTCCGCACTCTAGCGCTTCCGTCGGACATGCACCGGGACATCGGTCCGCACGGGTGTCACCGGGATGCCGCACGTCTGGAAGCGCAGGGGCCGGGTAGGGGAATCACCAACGGATGACACCCCGTTGTCCTGGGAGGACAGCGATGTTCGAAGCCGGAGACCTCCGCGAGTGGCGCGGGCACGACGTGGTGGACAACGAGGGGCACAAGATCGGCACGCTGGAGTCGGTGTACGTCGACACCGGCACCGACCAGCCGTCGTTCGCGACGGTCACGGTCGGACTGCCGACCAGAAGGCGCCTGGTCTTCGTCCCCCTGCACCTGGCGACGGTGGGCCCGGCCTACCTCAAGGTGCAGTACGCGAAGGCGCTGGTGAAGGAGGCGCCGTCGATCGACACCGACGGCGAGCTGCCGGCCGCCGAGGAGGAGGCGATCTTCCGGCACTACGGCCTGGTGTTCCGCCCCGGCGGCGGCGGGGAACGGCGACTGGCGCGCCGCTGAAGGGGGCTCCGCCGGCGAGGGGGCCGGATCTCACCGGGTCCGGCCTCCACCGGGTTCGGATTCCACCGGTGCGGGGGTTGGACTCCCACCGGTGACGCGGCCCTCACCGGGTCCGGCCCTCACCGGGTTGGACTCCTACCGGTGACGTGGGCCCGTTCACGCAGGTGGGACGGCTCTCACCGGTGCGGCGGCCCGACCCACCGGTGGCGTGGTTCCGCTGCCGGTGACGCGGCCTTCACCGGTGGGGCGGGTGCGCCGACGTCAGCCGGTGCTCTCCTCGGGGTCGTCGGCCAGCGCCTCCAGGACCGGGAGGGCGGCGTAGAGCGCGGTGGTCTGCTCGGGGGTGAGCCGGTCGACGCGGTCGGCCAGCACCTTGCTGCGTTCGCGGCGGATGTCGGTGACGACCTGGGCGCCGTGTGCGGTGATCTCGATGAGGAAGGACCGGCCGTCCTGCGGGTCGGGGGCCTTGCCGATCAGCCCGGCCGCGGTCAGCGGCGTGATCGTGCGGGTCATCGAGGAAGCCGCGACCCGCTCGCGGGCGGCGAGTTCGCCCAGCCGCAGCGGGCCGAACTGCTCCACGCGCGACAGCGCCGACAGTTGCGCGAAGGTCAGGTCCTGGCCGCTGGACGCACGGACCATCTGCCGGTTGAGGCGGGCGATGGCCAGCCTCAGCCTGGCGGTCATGGCCGGGTCGGCGACGGACTCCACCGCGCGGGCGCTCCGGTCGGTCATGGCGCTGGCGACCCTCCTTGGTCACGGACGCGGACGGCCCCTGCGCCGCCGCGTCTGCAGGAGACCACCGTATCGGCCCGGCGCCCGGCGCCCGCATCCGGAGGACCTGACGGTCGCCCGGCGCCGCCCGCCGGCGTGAACGCGCCCGCCCGGACCCCGTGAAGACGGTGGTCCGGGCGGGCGACGGTGGGGCGGGATGCGTCTCAGGTGCTGGCGCAGGCGTTGCCGAAGGCGGGGTTCAGCAGCGCGATGATGTCGATGCTGTTGCCGCACAGGTTGATCGGAATGTCCACCGGAACCTGGATGACGTTGCCGGACAGGACACCGGGCGAACCGACGGCGGAGCCGGTGGCGCCGGAGTCGGCGAAGGCGGCACCGGTGCCGGCGCCAAGGGCCAGCGCGGTGATGCCGGCGACGACGAGAGCCTTACGGATCATGAGGGACCTCCTTGGGGGAAGCGGGGCCGTGCCCTGGTCACTCAACCGATCGCGGCACCGCCATACCCCGCCGCCACGCGGCCGTCCAGCCGGAATACACCCGCACGGCCCACCGCCGCCCGCCCGATCCGCCCGGCCCGGCACGCCACCGCCCGTTCCCGGGCCCGCACGCCACCGGTCGCCCCGGCCCGCTCCCCCGGCGCGGACCACCCGGCCGGCCGACACCGGCGGGGTGACGGACGTGACGCCCACGGCCGAGCGGTCCGTGGTGAACGAGTACCGGCGGGGCGGGCCGTCGCCGGCGCCGGCGCTGCGGGGCCACGTGGCCCGGTACAGCGGTCACCGGCAGCCCGGACTGCCACCGGCCCGGCACCGCGGCCTCCCGTCACCGTTGCTGACGCTGAATCCTCACCCGCGCCGGGCCGCTGACCGTCACGGCCACCCCGATCCGGTGCAGCCCGGCAGGCGCTGCGGTCCGGCGGCCGGACACCGGTGGCGGCGCTGGCGCGGGAGGCCGGCTGGCGCGGTCGGCAGGAGCGCCGATTGACGGGCGGGGAGCGACGTTGACGGCTGGAGCAACCGTTCACGGGCCGAAGCAACCGTTGTCGAACGGGAGCACCCGTTGACGGACGGGCACCCGTTTGACGGCCCGGAGCAGCGGATGACGACCCGGCGGGCGGGCCGACCGTCGGGCGATCGGCCTGCCGACCGGAGCAGTCGGAGCGGCCGACGTGACCGGCGCGACGCGGGCGCGGAGCCGATGGGCCGCGCCGGTGCGGGACCTGGCCGGGCCGGCCACGACGGCAAGAGGGCTGGGCGCCACGACCGGCCACCGCACGCCCGGTGGGGACGATCCGTTCCCGATCCGGCCGGGCGCCTTCGGCGCCCACGTGGTCACCGACGACCCGGGCGAACTGTGCACGCGTCCCCGGGCAGCCGGCGCGGAGATCCCCGGGGAGCCGGCCGGCGCCGATCACCGCACGCCGGACTTCGCCGTCCGCGCCCCGGCGGGCAACCCACTGGTCGTTCGGGACGTACCGCCGCGCGCCCCGCGCCTTCCGAAGCAGCGGCCCGCCCGGCAAGGACTCAGTAGGCGTGCGGTGCGGGCCGGGGCCGGTCGGCGGCGCCGATCGCGCTGACGACGATGGCGTGCAGGGCCTCGATGCCCTCGGGCGGGATCGGGAACGGGCTGCCGGCCAGCGGTCGCTCGATCTCATCGCCGGCCCGGCGCACGCTCACCTGCGCCGCCCGGCCGCCGGGCAGCGCCACGGTGGTCACCGTCATCGCCCCGGTCAGCGTGCCGCCTTGCCGCGTCATCGCTCCGCCGGGGCCGGCGATGACCTCGTCCACCAGTGGTTCCGTCCTGGGTGCGCCGCTTCCGCGGCGCCGGCGCTCTTGGGTCACAGCCCCTGTCGTACCGGGCGTCGGGCGGCCGCACCGGTTACGTCACCGGTACGTGGGCGCGTCGGGCGGTCATCCGGCGGAACGGGGAGGAGCGGGGCCCCGGGACGGCGATGCGGTGGCGAACGGTGTAAGGGGCAGACGGTGCGGCGGTGCGACGGGCACGGTTCGGCGGCGGACGGCACAGTGGCAGCCGGTACGGCGGCGCAGCGGCAGTCGGCGCGACGGGCGCGGCTCGGCGGCCGACGCTGCCAGGACCTCCACGCCGGGGCCTCCACGCCAGCGCGCCCACGCCGGAGCCCGCGGCCGGCAAGAGCCGCCGCCGCGGCCCGGGGAACCGTCCCAGGGTGCGGACGCGGCGGACGAAACGCACCGCGTGCGGCTAATGTGCCGTGATCATGGACGACGCGAACACGGAACCGCGGACCCACCGCGCGGTGGTCGAGCTGGCCGGGGTCGGCGTGCACCGGTACACCACGGGCCAGGTGATCCTCGACGGCATCGACTGGGCGGTGCGGGCCGGTGAGCACTGGGCGTTGCTCGGGGCCAACGGCGCCGGCAAGACCTCGTTGCTGCGGCTGATCGGCGCGATGGGGCACCCGACGGTCGGCACGGTGGAGGTGCTGGGCGAGCGCCTGGGCCGGGTCGACGTGCGGGAGTTGCGCGCCCGGATCGGCCTGGTGTCCACCGCGCAGCCGGTGCCGCTGCGGGAGACCGCGCACACCGTGGTGCTCACCGGTGCCACCGGGACCGTTCAGCCGCTGTGGAAGAACTACGACGCGGCGACCCGGGAACGGGCGGCGCTGCTGCTGGCCGAGATGGAGTGCGAGGAGCTGGCGGACCGGCCCTTCGGAGTGTGCTCCGGCGGGCAGAAGGCCCGGGTCCTGCTGGCCCGGGCGCTGATGTCCGACCCGGCGCTGCTGCTGCTCGACGAGCCGTTCAACGCGCTGGACCTGCCGTCGCGCGAGGACCTGATCGACGCGATGTGGCGGCTGGCGGCGGGGCGGCCGGACCTGGCGACCATCACCGTCACGCACCACCTGGAGGAGCTGTCGCCGGCCATCGGCCACGTCATGCTGCTGCGCGGTGGCCGCGCGCTGGCCCGGGGGCCGGCCGGTGAGGTGCTCACCGGCGACCGGCTGACCGAGTGCTTCGGCCGGCCGATCGAGGTCACCCGGCACGACGGCCGCTGGCTGGCCCGGTCCGGACGCGCCGAACAGGCGGGGCCGTTCGCGTCACGGGGATGAGAGGTTCTAGATGGAACTTCCATGGAATACCGTCATCTTGGCCGCAGCGGCCTGGTCATCAGTGAGATCGCCTACGGCAACTGGCTCACCCACGGCTCCCAGGTGGAGGAGGACGCCGCGACGTCCTGCGTGCGGGCCGCCCTGGACGAGGGCATCACGACCTTCGACACCGCCGACGTCTACGCCGGCACCAAGGCGGAGTCGGTACTCGGCCGGGCGCTGAAGGGCGAACGGCGCGAGGGCCTGGAGATCTTCACCACGGTCTACTGGCCGACCGGTCCCGGCCGCAACGACCGCGGCCTGTCGCGCAAGCACATCATGGAGTCGATCAACGGATCGCTCTCCCGCCTCCAGACCGACTACGTCGACCTCTACCAGGCGCACCGGTTCGACCGGTTCACGCCGCTGGAGGAGACCATGGAGGCGTTCGCGGACGTCGTCCACTCCGGCAAGGCGCACTACATCGGCGTGTCGGAGTGGACCGCCGACCAGATCCGCGCCGCCCACCACCTCGCCCGTGAGCTGCGCGTCCCGCTGGTCTCCAGCCAGCCGCAGTACTCGATGCTGTGGCGGGTCATCGAGGCCGAGGTCGTGCCGGCGTGCGAGGACCTGGGCATCGGTCAGATCGTCTGGTCCCCGATCGCGCAGGGGGTGCTGACCGGCAAGTACCAGCCCGGGCAGCAGCCGCCGACCGGTTCGCGCGCCACCGACGACAAGGGCGGCGCCAACACGATCAGCCGCTTCATGCGCGACGAGGTGCTGGAGCGCGTGCAGCAGCTGCGCCCGCTGGCCACCGAGGCCGGGCTCTCGCCGGCGCAGCTGGCCATCGCCTGGGTGCTGCAGAACCCCAACGTCTCGGCCGCCATCATCGGCGCCTCCCGCCCCGAACAGGTCGCGGAGAACGTGAAGGCGGCCGGCGTGAAGCTGGACGCGGGCCTGATGGCGCGGATCGACGAGATCATCGCACCGGTCGCGGAGACGGACCCGTCGAAGACGTACGGCTCGGTGCCGGCGGCGCGGCCGTAACACTCGCCCGGGTGACCCGACACCCCGGTGACCGGTCACCCCGGTGATCGGGCACCCCGGTGATCGGGCACCCGGCGATCGGGCACCCGGGCGATCGGGCACCCGGGCGATCGGGGCGATCTTCCGATAAGCGACATAAGCTGTACGGGGTGCCCCGGGCCCCCGTGCGGCTGTGTCGTGCGTCCAGTCGCTTCCCAACGGCGGGAGAGTGCCACGTGACCGGACCGCCCGACCACTACGCGACCGGCGCGCCGTGCTGGGTGAGCCTGATGGCCCGCGACCTGGACACCGCGGCGGCCTTCTACGGTCCGCTGCTGGGCTGGCGCTTCGAACCGGTCGACGAGCGCTGGGGGCGGCACCTGCGGGCGTTCCGCGGCGACTGCGAGGTGGCCGGGCTGGGCGACCACGCGCGGCGCTGGGGGCAGGCGGTCGCCTGGACGACGTACCTCGCCACCGACAACGCCGACAAGACGGCGGCGGCGATCCGGGAACGCGGCGGCACGGTCGGCGTCGGTCCGCTGGAGTTGGACAGCGGCCGGATCGCGCTGGCCGTCGATCCGGCCGGCGCGTCCTTCGGGCTGCGGGAGGGACCGCCACATCCGTGTTCGCGGCGTCCGGCGACCGGCAGGCTGGACTGGATCCAGCTGCGGACCCGGGACGCGTTCGACTCGGCGATCTTCTACGGAGGCGTCTTCGGCTGGGACGCCCCCGAGGAGCCGGGACGGCACGAGGTGGTCTGGGAGCACGACCGGGTGGTGCTGCGGATCGACGGCCACGCGGCCGCCGCGCTGTCCGGGGGCGGGACGGAAGCGGCGATCGACCCCCGGATCCGGCCGCGCTGGCACGTCTACTTCGCCGTGGCCGACGTGGACGCCAGGCTGGACCAGGCCCGCGCGCTCGGCGGCGAGGTGGTCGGCGACCCGGAGGACACCGCCTACGGCCGGGTCGTCGAACTGCGCGATCCGGAGGGCGGGCTCTTCTCCCTCATCGGCTCCCGCATCGGCGGCGACCACTGACCACGCCCCCGGAGAGACCTCGCCCCCGGAGGCGGCCCGGCCACCGGTGCGGCCGCGGCACGGTCAACGACACCGCCTCGGCACGGCCGCCAGCACCGCCTCGGCACGCCCCCGCACCGACACCGCCCGGCCGCCCGCACCCGCCTCGGTCGCGCCCCGGCACCCCGGCGGCGCGTCATCGCGCTGCCGGGGCGGCCGGATCACGTGTTGTTGAAGTAGCTGCCGAAGTCGCCGGTGCCGACGCTCAGTATCCCGCTGAACGGCTGGTCCAGCTGGTAGATCAAAAGGATCATGAAGACGATGAAGCCGCTGAGGCACATCACCATGATGAGGTGGCTGGCCCGGCGTTTGACCCCGAAGGCGAACATGAAGCCGACGGTCAGCGCGCCGCCGATGTACAGGCCGATCCACAGCACCGGCGACATGGTGCTCTCGCCGTCCTGCTCACGTCCCATCCGCGCCTCGTCCAGCGTGGAGATCTGCGACAGCGCCTCCTGGGAGGCGTTCTGCTCGGCGGGCTTGTTCGTGGGGGCGGACTGGTAGATGTCACGCAGCTTGTTGAGCAGGGTCCAGCCCTCGGGACCGAGCGACTGGTGGTCGGCCATGCGCTTCCACTCCACCGTGGTGACGTAGTGCGCGTAGGCGTCGGTGGTGCTGCGGACCTGCGCCTCGGACGCGGGTGGCAGGGCGTCGGCCAGCAGGTAGACCTGGTGCAGGGCGCCGGCCTCGGTCTGGACGTCGGTCGCCGCGTCGGAGTTGGTGCCGTAGACCGCGACCAGGGCCAGGCCCAGCACCAGCGCGTAGATGACGCTGATCATCATGGCGATGTAGTCGGCGGGCTCGGCGTCCGACTCGTCGTCCGGCTTCGTCGGGAAGAACTTGTGTTTGAGCAGGACGACGACGACGCCGAGTAACGCGCAGGCGACGACGATGCCGAGCGTGGCGGGCAGAGAGGACACGTGGTTCTCCTCGGTTCACCGGGAACGTGACAGCGAGCGGGCACCGGCGACGACAGCGGCGGCAGCGGCCGGGAGCAGGATCAGCAGTACCGCGCCGGCGGTGGACACCCCGGGCGTCGGGCGGGATGCGGTCCGCGGTGTCAGATGCTCCTGGAGCGGTCGGGCCGACGGTTTCGGACGCGGCGTCGGTGACGGGGGCGGCGTGCTGGGCGGCGGCGGGACCGGTACGACCGGCACCGCGACGATGTGCGCCTTCGGCGTCGAAGCGGGCGCCGGACGCGCCGGGGGCGGGGCCGGTGCCGGGGTCGGCGTCGGCGTCGGCGTGGGCGTGGGGGTG
>NZ_JAAGKO020000105.1 GCF_027947535.2 Streptantibioticus silvisoli | reverse complement strand
CCCGGTCCGCACGCAACGCCGGAATCACCACCGCCGACTCCACGCACTGCCGAACCATCGCCGACAACACACCATCCGGACCCAACTCCACAAACCGCGTCACACCCTCCCCGTGCAACGCCGCCACGCCATCCGCGAACCGCACCGCCTCCCGCACATGCCGCACCCAATAACCCGGAGAACCGATCTCCTCCACATCCGCCAGCACACCGGTCACGTTGGAGACGATCGGCAGTTGAGGCTCGCCGTACGCCAGGCCCGCCAGCACCGCGGCGAACTCGTCGAGCATCGCCTCCATCCGCGGCGAATGGAACGCGTGCGAAACGGCCAACCGCTTCACCCGACGCCCCGCCGCACGCCACACGGACTCCAACTCCGCAACAACATCCTCATCACCCGAAACCACCACCGACGACGGCCCATTGACCGCGGCAATGCTGACCTCCGGCCGCTCCGCCACCTCACCGGCGACGTCCGCCTCCGCAGCCTCCACCGCCAGCATGGCTCCACCCGCCGGCAACGCCTGCATCAACCGACCACGCGCACCCACCAAGACGCACGCGTCATCCAGCGACAACACACCAGCGACGTGAGCCGCCGCCACCTCACCGATCGAGTGGCCCAGCAAGAAGTCCGGCGTCACACCCCATGACTCCCACAACCGGAACAACGCCACCTCGAGCGCGAACAACCCCGCCTGCGTATAAGCCGTTTGACCCAACAGCTCCGCGTCGCCGAACATCACCTCACGCAGCGGACGCTCCAGCTCGGCGTCCAGCCGTTCGCACACCGCGTCCAACGCCGCCGCGAAGACCGGGAACGCCGCGTACAACCCGGCGCCCGTCCCGACCCGCTGCGCACCCTGACCCGTGAACAGGAACGCGACCTCGCCGGCCGATTCGACGCCGCGTACCACGCTGGGTGCCGGTTCCCCGGCCGCGATCGCCCGCACGCCCTGCCGAAGGGCGGCCGCGTCGCCGCCGAGCACCACGGCGCGGTGATCCAGCGCCGCACGACCGGTCGCCAACGCGTACGCGACGTCGAGCGGCCGCGACGCCACACCGGCCTCCGGACCCGCGAGCGCGTCCACGGACGCGTCAACGAACGCGCCCAACCGCTCCGCCTGCGCGCGCAAGGCCGCGTCCGACTTCGCCGACAGCACCCACGGCAAGGTGGCGGGGGCCGCGTCAGGTCGGGGCTCGGTGCGCTGCTCGGTCCCGGGCTCGTCGTGCGGGGCTTCCTCGACGATGATGTGCGCGTTGGTGCCGCTGACGCCGAACGAGGAGACGGCGGCACGGCGCGGGCGGTCAAGATCCGGCCAGTCGCGGGTCTCGGTGAGCAGGGACACGGCGCCGCGCGACCAGTTGACGTGCGGGGACGGCGCGTCCACGTGCAGGGTCCTGGGCAGGACGCCGTGCCGCAGCGCCATCACCATCTTGATGATGCCGGCCACGCCGGAGGCCGCCTGGATGTGGCCGATGTTGGACTTGAGCGAGCCGAGCCACAGGGGCCGGTCCGCGGGGCGGTCCTTGCCGTACACCTCGAGCAGCGCCTGCGCCTCGATCGGGTCGCCGAGGCGGGTGCCGGTGCCGTGGCCCTCCACGACGTCGATGTCGGACGGGAGGAGCTGGGCGTTGACGACGGCCTGGCGGATGACGCGCTGCTGCGAGGGGCCGTTGGGCGCGGTGAGGCCGTTCGAGGCGCCGTCCTGGTTCACGGCGCTGCCGCGTACGACGGCGAGGACCTCGTGGCCGTTGCGTCTGGCGTCGGAGAGCCGTTCCACCAGCAGGACACCGACGCCCTCGCCCCAGCCGGTACCGTCGGCCGCGGCGGCGAACGACTTGCAGCGGCCGTCGGAGGCGAGGCCGCCCTGCTTGGCGAACTCGTCGAAGGTGGCGGTGCTCGGCATGACGGTCACGCCGCCCGCGAGTGCCATCGTGCACTCGTCGTTGCGCAGCGCCTGGATCGCGAGGTGCAGGGCCACGAGGGAGGAGGAGCAGGCGGTGTCGACGGTGACCGCCGGGCCCTCCAGGCCGAAGGTGTACGCGACACGGCCGGATATGACGCTGTTGGCGGTGCCGGTCAGCGCGTGGCCGGCCACCTCGTCGGGCAGGTCGATGCCCGCGCCGTAGCCGGAGTTGGAGGCGCCGACGAACACACCGGTCCGGCTGCCGCGCAACAACTCCGGTGCCAGTCCGGCGCGTTCGAAGAGTTCCCAGCCGGCTTCGAGGATCAGTCGCTGCTGGGGGTCCATGGCCAGTGCCTCGCGCGGCGAGATGCCGAACAGTGACGCGTCGAAGTCGGTGGCGTGGTCGACGAATCCGCCCTGGCGGGCGTAGGACGCGTCGGGGTCGAGCAGGTCCCAGCCGCGGTCGGTCGGGAACGACGTGACGCCGTCGCCGCCGGAGGCCACCAGTTCCCACAGGTCCTCGGGCGATCGCACTCCGCCGGGCAGGCGGCAGCTCATCCCGACGATGGCGATCGGCTCGTTGCCGGCCGCCAGCAGCTCCCGGTTCTGCTCCCGCAGCCGCTCGGTCTCCTTCAGCGACGCGCGCAACGCCTTGACTACTTGTTCCTCGCGATTAGCCATGCTTGAGCTCCAAATTGCGGGCGCTGTCAGGAATCCGTGCTGCCGAGGGCGGTCTCGATCAACGCGTCGAGGTCCATGTCGTCGATCGAATCCGCATCGGCGTCGGTCTCCTTGTCGGTATCGCTGGTGGTGTCGCTGTCGGGGTCGGTCCCGTCGTCCGGGTCCGCCGGGTCGACCAGCTTGAGCAGCAGGTCGAGCACGCCCGCGTCGCGGAGCCGGGACATCGGCACGGTGGCCAGCGCGCGCCGGATCCGTGTCTCGTCGGACGCCTCGTCGGACGCTTCGTCGGAGGCCGGGCCATCGACTTCGAGGATCTCCGTCGTCAGGCGTTCGGCCAGCGCGGCGGAGGTCGGGTAGTCGAAGACCAGGGTGGGCGGCAGTTCCACGCCGATCGCCTCCGCCAGGCGGTTGCGGATCTCGACGGCGGTCATCGAGTCGACGCCGAGGTCGCTGAACGCGGCCTTCGGCGGGACCGCGGCCGTACCGTCGTGGCCGAGTACGGCCGCCGCCTCGCCGCGTACCAGTTCCAGCAGGGTGCGTCGCCGGGTGGCGGGCGAGGAGCCGACGAGCTTCTCGCCCAGCGCGGTGAGCCCGCCGGGCCGCTGCTCCGTACCGTCGCCGGGTACGGCGTCGCGCTCGCGGGACTCGCGCAGCCCGCGGACGGCGGGCAGTTCGCCGAGCAGCGCACTGGTGCGCAGCGACGTGAACACCGGGGCGAACCGCTCCCACTCGACGTCCGCCACGGTCACGCAGGTCTCGCCGCCGTCCACCGTCTGTTCCAGTGCCTTGATCGCGAGCTGCGGGTCGAGCACGCGCAGGCCGCGCCGCCGCAGGTAGTCCGCCGTCCCGTCGGCGGTTGCCATACCGGAGTCCGCCCACGGGCCCCAGGCGATCGAGGTCGCGGCGAGGCCACGGGCGGCCCGGTCCTGGGCGAGGGCGTCCAGGTAGGCGTTGGCGGCGGCGTACGCGGCCTGGCCGCCACTGCCCCACACCCCGGCGATCGAGGAGAACAGCACGAACGCGTCCAGCTCCGTGTCGCCCAGCAGCTCGTTCAGGTGCCGGGCACCGTCGGCCTTCGCGCGCAGCGTCGCGTCGAGCCCGTCCGCGGTCAGTTCGGTGAGCCTGGTCGTTCCGGTCGCGCCCGCCGCGTGGACCACCGCGGTCAGCGGCTGCCGCGCCGGGATCGTCGCCAGCAGGCCGGCGACCGCCTCGCGATCGGCGACGTCGCAGGGCGTCACGGTCACCTCGGTGCCGAGCCCGCGCAGCTCGGCGACGAGTGCCTCGGCGCCGGGTGCGTCCATGCCGCGCCTGCTGGTCAGCACCAGGTGCTCCGCACCGCGCCGCGCCAGCCAGGTGGCGACCCGGCCGCCGAGCCCGCCGGTTCCGCCGGTCACCAGCACCGTGCCGCGCGGACGCCACGCGGTGCCCCGCCCGGCCCCGCCCGGCAGCGCCGGCGCCAGCCGTCGTCCGTACGTGCCGGTGTCGCGTACGGCGATCTGGTCCTCGCCGGAGCCGCCGGTCAGCGCGGCGACCAGGAGTGCGGCGGTGCGCCGGTCCAAGGTCGCGGGAACGTCGACCATGCCGCCCCAGCGCTGCGGGTGCTCCAGGGCGACGACGCGGCCGAATCCCCACAGCCGGGCGCCGGCCACGTCGGTCAGCCGGTCGGCCGCGCCTACCGACACCGCGCCGCTCGTCACGCACCACAAGGGCGCGTCCACGTCGGCGTCGTCCAGCGCCTGCACCAGCGTCAACGGCCGGTCGAGCGCCGAGGACGGCAGCAGCGACAGCACTCCGGCGACCGTTCCGGCCTGCGTGACGGCGTCCCGCAATCGGTCGGCCAGCGCGGCACGCGCGGTGTCCGTGCCGACGACGATCTCGACGGTTTCGGCGCCGTGCTCCCGCAGCGCCGTGGCGGCAGCGCGGTCTGCGTCCTCCTCCGGGACCGCGATCAGCCAGACCCCGGACGCGACCGCCGGCCCGCCGGACGTCGGCGTCCAGTCGATCCGGTAGCGCCAGCCGTCCACGGTCGACCGGTCCTGCCGGTCCCTGCGCCACGCGGACAGCGCCGGCAGCACGGTGCTCAGGCCGTTGGCGGCGTCCAGCTTCAGGGTGCTCGCGACGGATTCGAGGTCCTGCTCCTCCACCGCCGACCAGAACGCGGCGTCCACGGCGTCCACCGGACGCGATCCGGGCTCGCGGTCGTCGGACTCCGCGGACTCCAGCCAGTACCTCTTGCGCTGGAACGCGTAGGTCGGCAGCGGCACCCGACGACCACCCCACGGCGCGAACACCGCAGCCCAGTCGACCCCGGCTCCGGTCACGTGGGCGGCGGCCAGCGCCGTGAGCAACGCCTCCGGCTCGTCGCGGCCTCCGCGCAGCACCGGAACCGCGACCGCCGCCTCGGCGCAGTTGTCGACCATGGCCGTCAGCACGCCGTCCGGTCCCAGCTCCACAAAACGGGTCACGCCCTCCGCCCGCAGCGTCGCGACACCGTCGGCGAACCGCACCGCCTGCCGCACATGCCGCACCCAGTAGGCAGGCGTGCGGATCTCGTCCGGGTCGACCGGCCGACCGGTCAGGTCGGAGACGATCGGCAACCGGGGTGCGTGGAAGGTCAGTTGCGCGGCCACGGCGGCGAAGTCGTCGAGCATCGCGTCCATCCGCGGCGAATGGAACGCGTGCGAAACGGTCAACCGCTTCACCCGGCGACCCGCCGCACGCCAGGCCGCCTCCAACTCCGCGACGACGTCCTCATCACCCGAAACCACCACCGACGACGGCCCGTTGACCGCCGCGATGCCGACCTGCGGCCGCTCGGCGATCTCGGCGGCGACGTCGGCCTCACTCGCCTCCACCGCCAGCATCGCACCACCCGCCGGCAACGCCTGCATCAACCGACCACGAGCGGCCACCAGCGTGCACGCGTCGTCCAGCGACAGCACGCCCGCGACATGCGCGGCGGCCACCTCACCGATGGAATGCCCCAGCAGGAAGTCCGGCGTGACACCCCACGCCTCCAGCAACCGGAACAGCGCCACCTCCAAGGCGAACAACGCCGCCTGCGTGTACACCGTTTGATCCAACGCGTCCGGATCGCCGAACATCACTTCCCGCAACGGACGGTCCAACGCGACGTCCATCCGCGCACACACCGCGTCCAACGCGTCGGCGAACACCGGGAAGGCGGCGTGCAGTTCACGGCCCATGCCGACCCGCTGAGCGCCCTGCCCGGTGAACAGGAAGGCGAGACCGCCCGGTTCCGCCAGCCCCCGCACGACGTTCCTGGCGCGTCGGCCGTCGGCCAGCTCGGTCAGGCCCCGCGCGAAGCCGTCCAGGTCCGATGCCACCACCACGGCCCGGTACGCCAGCGTGGTGCGGGTGGTGGCCAGTGACGTGCCGATATCCACTGTGGACAGCGCCGAACCGTCCGCGGTCAGCTCCCGCAGGCGGGTGGCCTGGTCCCGGAGACCGTCTTCGCTCTTCGCGGAGATCACCCACGGGACGACGGCGGGGGGAGCCTCGGCGGGCGGTTCCTCCACTGCCCGCGGTTCCGGCGCCGCCTGCTCCAGGATGGTGTGCACGTTGGTGCCGCTCACCCCGAACGACGACACCGCCGCCCGGCGCGGCGCCCCGGTCTGCGGCCACGAACGGTTCTCCGTCAGCAACTCCACCGCACCGGACGACCAGTCGATGTGCGGCGAGGGCTGCTCGGCGTAGAGGCTCTTCGGCAGGACACCGTGCCGCATGGCCATGACTGTCTTGATCACGCCGGCGACACCTGCCGCGGACTGGGTGTGCCCGATGTTGGACTTGAGCGAGCCCAGCCACAGCGGCCGGTCGGCGGACCGGTCCTGGCCGTAGGTGGCCAACAGCGCCTGGGCCTCAATCGGGTCCCCCAACATGGTCCCGGTTCCGTGGGCCTCCACCATATCCACGTCGGACACCGAGAGTCCCGCACTGGCCAAAGCTTGCCGGATGACCCGCTGCTGGGAGGGACCGTTCGGCGCGGTCAGGCCGTTCGACGCGCCGTCCTGGTTGACCGCGCTGCCCCGCACGATCGCCAATACCTCGTGCCCACGGCGCCGCGCCTCCGACAACCGCTCGACCACCAGCACCCCGGCACCCTCCGCCCAGCCGGTCCCGTCGGCACCCGCCGCGAAGGACTTGCACCGACCGTCCGCCGCCACACCCTTCTGCCGACTGAACTCCGTGAAGATCCCCGGCGTCGCGATCACCGTCGCACCACCCACCAACGCCATGTCGCACTCACCACCCCGCAGGGCCTGGGCGGCCAGGTGCAGCGCCACCAGCGACGACGAACACGCGGTGTCCACCGTCACCGCCGGCCCCTCCAGGCCGAACGAATACGCGATACGCCCGGACGCCACGCTCGTCGCCGTACCGGTGAGCAGGTGCCCCTCGACCTCGCCGCGAGCCCGCGCCGACACCGATCCGGTGCCGTAGTTGGACGTCGCGGTGCCCACGAAGACGCCGACCTGCTCACCGCGCAACGACAACGGCGCGATGCCCGCCCGCTCCAACGCCTCCCACGCACTCTCCAACAGCAACCGCTGCTGCGGATCCATCGCCAACGCCTCACGCGGCGAGATCCCGAACAACGACGCGTCGAACTCATCCGCGTCATGAACGAACCCACCCACCCGGGTAGCGGACGTCCCCGGACGCTCCACATCCGGATCGAACAAGGCGTCCAGATCCCAACCCCGATCCGTCGGGAACTCCCCGATCGCATCCGTCCCCGACACCACCAGACGCCACAAATCCTCCGGCGACGCCACCCCACCCGGGAACCGGCACCCCATCCCCACGATCACCACCGGATCGTCCGCCACGGCCGGCAACGCCCGCACCGGCACCGCCTGCGCCGTCCCGGTACCCACCAGATCCGCGTGCAGCCACCGGACCAGTGCCTGAGGACTCGGGTGATCGAAGACCAGCGTCGCCGGCAACCGCAGACCCGTCACCGTGTTCAACCGGTTCCGCAACTCCACAGCGGTCAGCGAATCGAACCCCAGATCCTTGAACGCCCGCCCCGCCTCGATCGACTCCCCCGACGCATGCCCCAGCACCGCGGCCACCTCACCCAGCACCAACCCCGTCAACAACCGCTCCCGCTCACCCGACGACAACAGCGCCAACCGCTCCGCCAGCGAACCCCCACCACCCACCGCACCCACCGCACGACGACGCACCACACCCCGCACCAACCCCCGCAACAACGCCGGCACCGGCTCCCCACCAAGCCGCGAACGCAACCTCCCCACGTCCAACCGCATCACCACCACATGCGCCAACCCACACCCCAACGCCCCATCGAACAACGCCAGACCCTCAGCACTGCCCAACGCGTCACCGCCCGCTCGCACCCGCGTTTTGTCGGCCTCGGTGAGATGCCCGCTGATCGCGCTGGCCTGCTCCCACATGCCCCAGCCGAGCGACACACCGGCCAAACCCTCCGCCCGCCGCCGCTGCGCCAACGCGTCCAACACCGCGTTCGCAGCCGCGTAGTTCACCTGTCCGGGCGAACCGAACGTCGCCGACACGGACGAATACATCACGAACATCGCCAGGTCGAGCTGCCGCGTCAGCTCCTCCAGATGCAGCGCCGCCTCCGCCTTCGGCCCGAACACCGTGGCTATCCGCTCCGGCGTCATGGACTCCACAACCCCGTCGTCCACCACACCCGCGGCATGCACCACACCGGTCAACGGATGCTCCACCGGTATCCCCGCCAACACCCCGGCCAACGCCGCCCGATCCGCCACATCACACGCCACGACGCTTGCACCGGCGCCGAGTTCGGCCAGGTCGGCCACCAACTCGACCGCGCCCGGCGCCTCCGGCCCGCCCCGCGACAACAGCACCAAGTGCCGCACCCCGTACTCCGCCACCAAATGCCGCGCCAGCAAGGCACCCAACGTGCCCGTACCGCCGGTGATCAACACGGTGCCCCGCGGATCCAGCCGGCGGGGCATCGTCAACACGTTCTTGCCCACGTGCCGGCCCGAACTCATCAACCGGAACGCACCCGCCACCTCCCGCACGTCCCACGCACGCACCGGCAGGAACTCCAGGACACCGTCCTCGAACAACCCCACCAACCGCTCAAGGATCTCCCGCAACCGCTCCGAGCCCGCGTCCAGAAGATCGAACGACCGATAGGAACGCCCGACAAAATCCTCCGGCCGACGAACATCCGCCTTACCCATCTCCACGAACCGGCCACCCTCGGCCAGCAACCGCGCCGACGCGTCAACGAACTCACCCGCCAGCGCGTTCAGCACCACATCCACCCCACGACCGCCCGACGCCGCCCGGAACACCTCCTCGAACCCCAGATCACGCGACGAGGCGATCCGCTCACCCGAAACCCCGAGACCCCGCACCACCGGCCACTTCGACTCACTCGCCGTCGCGAAAACCTCCGCACCCGCCCACCGCGCCAACTGCACCGCCGCCATCCCCACCCCACCGGCAGCCGCATGCACCAACACCGACTCACCCGACCCCAGACCACCCAGATCGAACAGGCCGTAGAACGCCGTCATGAACACCATCGGCACCGACGCCGCATCCACGAACGACCACCCCGCGGGCATCCGTGCCAGCAGACGCGCGTCCGTCACCGCCTCCGGACCGAACCCGCCCGCGAACAACCCGAACACCCGATCACCCACCGCAAGATCCGTAACGCCGGCACCGACCTCCACCACCACACCCGCGCCCTCGGAACCCATCAATCCCGGCTCCGGATACGTACCAAGCCCCAACAGCACATCCCGGAAATTCAGCCCGGCCGCCCGCACCTCCACCCGCACCTCACCGGCCGCAAGCTCCTCCACGGGCCGTACAACCGCCGAGACCTCCTCCAACACACCACGCTCCGACGGCTCCAAACGCCACACGCCCTCCGCCGGAACCGACACCACCGGCAACGACGACACCCGAGCCAACCGCGGCACCCACACCACACCACCGCGCACCGCCGCCTGCGGCTCGCCCAACGCCACCACACCGCTCAAGAGCTCCGCATCCGGCTCCTCGGTGTCCACGTCCAGCAGCACCAGACGGTCCGGATGCTCCGACTGCGCCGACCGCACCAAACCCCACACCCCGGCCGCCGCCACATCAGCCACCACACCACCGTCACCCACCGCCACCGCACCCCGCGACACCACCACCAGACGACCGGTCCCGGCCAGGGCCAGCCAGGCACGTACCGCTTCCAGCGCCCACCCGGCGACCTCGCCGACAGTGCCCGACGGCAGTCGGACCGCGACGTCAGCGGCCGCGTCCGCCTGCGCGACCTCGTCCCACGCGCACACCGTGACGGGCCGAGCCCCGAAGGCGTCCAGCGACAACCGGGACCACTCCACCCCGAACAGGCCGTCCGCTACACCAACCCCGGCACCAACAGCACTACCCGCATCCACCGCACGCAGGACCAACGACTCGATCGACACCACCGCACCACCAGCGGCGTCGAACGCCTCCACCCGCACCGCATCAACCCCCACACGGGACAACCGCACCCGCAACCCCGACGCACCGGACGCGAACAACGACACACCCGACCAACCGAACGGCAACCGCACACCACCCCCGTCCCCCAACAACCCACCAACCGCCAACGCATGCAACCCCGCATCCAACAACGCCGGATGCACACCGAACGCCCCCGCATCAACCCCCTCCGGCAACCCCACCTCAGCGAACACCACCCCATCAACCCCACGCCACACCGACCGCAAACCACGGAACAACGGCCCATAACCCAACCCCGCCCCGGCCAACCCCTCATACAAACCCTCGATACCCACCGGCTCGGCACCCACCGGCGGCCAGACGGTCAGATCGGGTGCAGCGGTGACGTCGTCGTCGGACAGCAGACCAGTGGCGTTCCGCAGCCAGCTCGCGTCCTCGTTCTCCGGCCGGTCGGCCCGCGAGTAGATCTCTACGGTCCTGCCGCCGCTGTCCTGAACAGCCCCCACGCCGACCTGGATCTGCACGGTCCCGCGTTCGGGCAGCACCAGCGGCGCCTCCAGCGTCAGGTCCTCAAGACGCATGCATCCGGCCTGTTCACCGGCCCGCAACGCCATCTCCACCAGCGCCGTTCCCGGCACCACGACCGAGCCGTGCACCCGGTGTTCCGCCAGCCACGGCTGCACCGCCACCGAAAGCCGCCCGGTCAGCACCAGGCCGCCACCCGACGCCAACGACACCTCACTGCTCAACAACGGGTGCCCGAGCCCACCGACCTCACCGAAGCCGACCCGTCCGCTCACCCAGTAGCGCTCGCGCTGGAAGGCGTACGTCGGCAGATCCGTGACCTGCGCCTGCCAGGTGGCGAAGACAGCAGCCCAGTCGACAACCGCACCCCGCACGAACACCGACGCCACCGCCGCCAACACAGCCCCGGTCTCGTCCCGACCACCACGCAACACCGGCACCGCCACCGCCGGCTCAACACACCCCTCGACCATCGCCGTCAACACACCGTCCGGCCCCAACTCCACAAACCGCGTCACACCCTCCGCATGCAACACCGCCACACCATCCGAGAACCGCACCGCCTCGCGGACGTGTCGCACCCAATAGGCCGGCGTACGAATCTCCGCCGGGTCCACCAGACGACCGGACAGGTTGGACACGATCGGCAACCGCGGCGCCTCGAACGCCAACTCACCGATAGCAGCCGCGAACTCGTCGAGCATCGCCTCCATGCGCGGCGAATGGAACGCATGCGAAACGGTCAGTCGCTTCACCCGCCGACCAGCCGCACGCCAGGCGATCTCCAGCTCCGCGACGACGTCTTCGTCACCGGAAACGACCACGGACGACGGGCCGTTCACCGCCGCGACACTCACCTCGGGACGCTCAGCCACCTCGCCGGCGACCTCATCTTCGGAAGCCTCCACCGCCAGCATCGCCCCACCCGCCGGCAACGCCTGCATCAACCGACCACGAGCACCGACCAGCACGCACGCGTCATCCAGCGACAGCACCCCCGCCACATGCGCGGCAGCCACCTCACCGATCGAATGCCCCAGCAGGAAGTCCGGCCGCATCCCCCACGACTCCAACAGCCGGAACAGGGCGACTTCGAGACCGAACAACGCCGCCTGCGTATAAGCGGTCCGGTTCAGCAACTCCGCGTCGCCGAACATGACGTCGAGCAACGGACGGTCCAACTCGGCGTCCATCCGCGCACACACCGCATCCAACGCATCCGCGAACACCGGGAACCCGGCATACAACTCCCGGCCCATCCCGACCCGCTGCGCACCCTGCCCCGTGAACAAGAACGCCGTACGACCAGAAACCGCGACCCCACGAACAACACCGGCGCCGTCGCCGCCCTCGGCCAACCGGCCCAGACCGGCCAACAACTCAGCCCGATCCGCACCCAACACCACCGCACGATGTTCAAGGGCCGACCGCGTCACCGCCAACGACACACCCACATCCACCGACCGCACACCGGCCAACTCACCCACGAACGAACCCAACCGGCCCGCCTGCGCACCCAACCCCGCAGCCGACTGCGCCGACACCACCCACGGCACCACCGACGGACCCACACCCGCGGAAACCCCGGACAGCACAGCCCCCGCGTCGCCTTCCTCCGCCTCCTCCAAGATCGTGTGCGCGTTCGTCCCACTGATCCCGAACGACGACACCGCGGCACGACGCGGCCGGTCGGCCGCAGGCCACTCGCGCTCCCGCGTCAGCAGCTCCACCGCGCCCACGGACCAGTCCACGTGCGGTGACGGCTCGTCCGCGTGCAACGACGGCGGCAGCACCCCGTGCCGCAGCGCCATCACCATCTTGATCACGCCCGCGACGCCCGAAGCAGCCTGCGTATGACCGATGTTGGACTTCACCGAGCCCAACCACAACGGCTCACCGTCCAGCCGCTCCTGCCCGTAGGTGGCCAGCAGCGCCTGCGCCTCGATCGGGTCGCCCAACCGGGTCCCGGTACCGTGCGCCTCCACCGCGTCGACATCCGACGCCGCCAGGCCGGCATTCGCCAACGCCTGCCGGATCACCCGCTGTTGGGAGGGTCCGTTCGGCGCCGTCAAACCGTTCGACGCACCGTCCTGATTCACCGCCGACCCACGCACCACCGCCAACACCCGGTGACCGTTCCGCCGCGCGTCCGACAACCGCTCCACCGCCAGGACGCCGACGCCCTCGCCCCAGGCCGTGCCGTCCGCCTCGGCCGAGAACGGCTTGCAGCGGCCGTCGACCGCGAGGCCACGCTGGCGGCTGAACTCGATGAACGCGCCGGGGGTGGCCATCACCGTCACCCCGCCGGCCAGCGCCATCGAGCACTCACCGTTCCGCAACGCCTGCGCCGCCAGATGCAATGCCACCAACGACGACGAACACGCCGTATCCACCGTCACCGCAGGACCTTCGAGCCCGAATGAGTAAGCCACCCGGCCCGACATCACGCTCGCCGCGCCACCGGTGGCCACGTGGCCTTCGGCCGTCTGCCCGTCGCGCGCCTGGACCGCGGCGATGGCCAGCCGCGCGTAGTCCTGCCCGTTGGTGCCCGCGAAGACACCCGTCTGACTGCCCCGCAGCGACCGCGGATCGATACCGGCGTTCTCGAACGCCTCCCAACAGGCCTCGAGCAGCAGCCGCTGCTGCGGGTCCATCGCCACCGCCTCACGCGGCGAGATCCCGAACAGTTCCGCGTCGAACTCCGCCGCGTCCGCCAGGAACCCACCCTCACGGACGTACGACGTGCCGGGCGTGTCGGGGTCGGCGTCGAAGAGCGCGTCGGTGTCCCAGCCGCGGTCCACCGGGAACTCGCTGATCGCATCCGTGCCCGAAGCGACGAGCCGCCACAGGTCCTCCGGGGAACTCACGCCACCGGGGAAACGGCAGCTCATGCCGATGATCGCGATCGGCTCGTCCACCGCGACCGACGCCCGCACCACGGCACCCGCACCCACCGCATCGCCGGCGTCACCAAGGTTCAACGCTTCGAGAAGGTGCTCGGCCAGCACGTCCGCGTTCGGGTAGTCATAGACCAGGCTCGCTGCCAGCCGGACACCCAGAGCGGACGCCAACCGGTCGCGGAACTCCACCGCCGTCAACGAATCGAACCCCAGATCCTTGAACGGCCTTCCCCCATCGACCGCACCCACATCCCCGTGCCCCAACACCCCCGCCGCCTCAGCCCGCACCAACCCCAACACCTCACGCAACCGCTCCACACCCGACAACCCCGACAACCGACCCACCACGCCACCAACAGCGCCACCAGCAACACCGCTGGTCACCGCAACATCGGTCGACGACACCAACAAACCCTCAAGCAACGGACTCCGGCGTCCCGACGTGAACGTCGCACCAAAACGATCCCACTCCACATCAGCCACCGTCACACACACCTCACCCCCATCCACCGCACGCCCCAACGCACCCACCGCCAACCCCATATCCATCGACACCAACCCAC
>NZ_JAAGKO020000104.1 GCF_027947535.2 Streptantibioticus silvisoli | reverse complement strand
CCCCCACCCGCACCCCACCCACCGGCCAAAACCGCTCCCGCCCAAACGCATACGTCGGCAGACCTGTCCTGCGCCCGCCCCAACCGGCGAACACCGACGCCCAGTCGACAGCCGCACCGTGCGCGTGGGCCGTGGCCAGCGCGGCCAGCACGGTCCGCACCTCATCGTGTTCCGACCGCAGCGCCGGGACGGCCTTCACGTCGACCGACTGCTGCGCCATGGCGCTCAACACGCCATCGGGGCCCAACTCCACCAGCCGCGAGACGCCCTGCGCCTCCAGCGTCACCACACCGTCGGCGAACCGCACCGCCTCCCGCACATGCCGCACCCAATACCCCGGAGTACCCATCTCCACCGCATCCGCCAGCCGACCCGTCACGTTGGAGACGATCGGCAACCGCGGTTCTCCGAAGGACAACCCCGCCACCACCGCGGCGAACTCGTCGAGCATCGCCTCCATCCGCGGCGAATGGAACGCATGCGAAACGGACAACCGCTTCACCCGCCGACCCGCCGCACGCCACGCGGACTCCAACTCCGTGACCACGTCCTCATCACCCGAAACCACCACAGACGACGGCCCGTTCACCGCCGCCACACTCACCTCAGGACGCTCATCCACCTCACCGGCGACGTCCGCCTCGGCGGCCTCCACCGCCAGCATCGCCCCACCCGCCGGCAACGCCTGCATCAACCGACCACGAGCGGCCACCAACACACACGCGTCGTCCAGCGACAACACACCCGCCACATGCGCCGCCGCCACCTCACCGATCGAGTGGCCGAGGAGGTAGTCCGGGGTGACACCCCACGACTCCCACAGCCGGAACAGCGCCACCTCCAGGGCGAACAACCCCGCCTGCGTGAACACCGTTTGGTCCAGCGACTCCGCGTCGGTGAACATCACCTCACGCAACGAACGGCCCAGCTCACCGTCCAACCGCGCACACACCGCGTCCAACGCGTCCGCGAACACCGGGAACGCCGCGTACAACCCGGCACCCATCCCCACCCGCTGCGCACCCTGACCCGTGAACAGGAACGCCGTACGGCCCTTGGCCACCGCACCGCGAACCACGTCCGCGGCCGGCTCGTCGGCACCGAGCGCGGCGAGGCCGTCCGCGAGACCGGCCAGGTCGGCCGCCAGCACCACGGCGCGGTGTTCCAGCGCGGCCCGGGTGGTCGCCAACGACAGCGCCACGTCCACCGGTTCGGCCTCAGGCTCGGCGGCCAGGAAGGAGCACAGGCGGTCCGCCTGCGCGCGCAGCGCCTCGGCGGACTTGCCCGAGACCAGGAAGGGCAGGAGCGCGGGGGCCGCCCCGACCGGCGTGGCGGCCGGCGCCCCGGCCGCCACGACACCGTCGCCCTTCCCGTCCGTCGCCGCGGCGACGGCCGTCCCGGCGCTGTCGCCCTCCGCGTCCGTCTCCGCGGCCCCGGTCTCCTCGGGCGGTGCCTCCTCGATGATCGTGTGGGCGTTGGTGCCGCTGACGCCGAACGAGGAGATGCCGGCCCGCCGCGGCCGGCCCTCGACGGCCGGCCACTCCCGCGACCGGGTGAGCAGTTCGACGGCGCCGGCCGACCAGTTCACGTGCGGTGTCGGTTCGTCCACGTGCAGGGTCTTCGGCAGCACGCCGTGCCGCAGCGCCATCACCATCTTGATGACGCCCGCCACACCCGCGGCGGCCTGGGCGTGGCCGATGTTGGACTTCACCGAGCCGAGCCACAGCGGCCGGCCGGGTTCGCGGCTCTGCCCGTAGGTGGCCAGCAGGGCCTGGGCCTCGATGGGGTCGCCCAGCACGGTGCCGGTGCCGTGCGCCTCGACCGCGTCGATGTCGGTCGCCGACAGCCGGGCGCCGGCCAGCGCCTCCAGGATGACGCGTTGCTGCGAGGGGCCGTTCGGCGCGGTCAGCCCGTTGGAGGCGCCGTCGGAGTTCACCGCGGAGCCGCGGATCACCGCCAGCACCTGATGCCCCCGGCGGCGGGCCTCCGACAGCCGCTCCAGCAGCAGGACGCCGACGCCCTCCGACCAGCCCGTGCCGTCGGCGGCGCCGGCGAACGACTTGCACCGGCCGTCCGGTGCCAGGCCGCGCTGGCGGCTGAACTCGACGAAGGCGGCGGGGGTGGACATCACCGTGACGCCGCCGGCCAGCGCCATCCCGCATTCGCCCTTGCGCAGCGCGTGCGCCGCCAGGTGCATCGCGACCAGCGACGACGAGCAGGCGGTGTCGACCGTCAGCGCGGGGCCTTCGAGGCCGAAGGTGTAGGAGATGCGTCCGGAGGTCACGGCGGTCGCTCCGCCGGTGAGCAGGTAGCCCTCGCTGCCCTGGTCGGCGCCGTCGACGATGGACAGGTAGCCCTGGTCGTTGGTGCCGATGAAGACACCGGTGCGGCTGCCGCGCAGCGACGTCGGGTCGATGCCGGCCCGTTCGAACGCCTCCCAGGCCGTCTGGAGCAGTACCCGCTGCTGCGGGTCCATCGCGAGCGCCTCACGCGGCGAGATGCCGAAGAAGACCGGGTCGAACTCGGCCACCCCGTCGACGAAGCCGCCTTCGCTGACGGAGGAGGTGCCGGAGTGCCCGGGGTCCTCGTCGAAGAGCCGGGACAGGTCCCAGCCGCGGTCCTGGGGGAAGTCGGATATGCCGTCCTCACCGGCGAGGACGAGCCGCCACAGGTCCTCGGGCGAGGTGACGCCGCCGGGGTAGCGGCAGCTCATGCCGATGATGGCGATCGGCTCGGATTCCTTTTCCTCGGCCTCGCGCAGCCGTTGCCGGGTCTGCCGGAGGTCGGCCGTGACCAGCTTGAGGTAATCCCGCAACGTCTCTTTATCTGCCATCTCGCCAACCTCTGGTCACGGATTACGCTGCGGCGACAGGAAACTGAAGCATCCCGCGAATGATGTAAGAACTCCGGCGCCTGACCGGGGCCACCTGCTTGAGATCGGGGAGCCGCTGGGCCACCGCGGCCAGCGCGACTTCTGCCTCCATACGGGCGAGCGTGGCGCCGAGGCAGAAGTGAATTCCCAGGGAGAAGGAAAGCACCTCATTGTCCGATTTCCTGGTGATGTCGAACGTGTCGGGTTCCGGGTATGCCTCGGGGTCCCGATTCGCGGCACCGGCGCAGATCGCCAACTCGGTGTCGGCGGGGAGGTGTTGACCTGCCAGTTCGAGGTCCTCCTGCACGATCCTGCGGTACTGCTGCACCGGGGTCTCGTAGCGCAGGGTCTCCTGGACGGCGCCGCGGGCGTGGCCGGCCGGGTCGTCCTTGAACCGCGCCCACTGGTCCGGGTGGCGCAGCAGGCAGCTGGTGGCGTTGCCGATCAGGTTCACGGTGGTCTCGACGCCGGCCAGGGTGAGGAAGGAGCACAGGGCGACGAGTTCGTCCATGGACAGGCTGCCGTCCTGCACGGCGGGCAGCAGGTCGCTGATGAGGTTCTCGCCGGGGTCGTCCTGGCACAGGGCGACGATCTCGCGGAACATCGCGGCCGACTCCTCGATCGCCCTGGTCACGTCGGCGGCGACCTCCACGGTGACGTCGCCGTCCATGAGGTGGGCCATCCGCCGGGTCAGCCGGAAGGAGGTGCGCCAGTAGTGCTCGGGGATGCCGATCAGCTCGCTCATGACGCGAACGGGCAGCTGCTGGGCGAAGGCGGTCATGAAGTTGAACTTGCCGCCCTTGGCGAGGATCGCGCCGATCAGGTCGTCGCAGTACTGCTCGACCTTGGGCCGCCACAGCTCCATCCGGCGCGGGTTGAGGGTGGGGGCGGTCAGCCTTCGCAGCCGGGTCTGGACCGGCGGGTCCTCGCCGAGCATGGAGTTGTCGAACGCGATGGACTCCGGGGCCTTCTCGCCGCCGACCTGGCGCACGCCGAAGCGCCGGTCGCGCAGGATCCGGCCGGCGAGCGCGTGGCTGCCGGTGACCCAGGTGCCCAGCGAGCTGCGGTACAGCGGCCCGCGGGCGCGCAGTTCGGCGTACAGCGGGGTGGGTTCGTCGGGGACGCCGAGCAGCAGAGCGTACGGATCGCCGTTCGAGGCGGCTGTCCGCACGAACTCGTTCCACGCCTCGCGGCGCATACGAGCCCGTTGGTCCGTACCCCCTGTCATCACCACTCCCATGTGCAGTGCTGAACTCCGGCCGCGTCGGCCCGCGCCAGGCTAACCAGGGCGCCACCCCTAGCCACAACCCCTACGCGGGGGCGGCAGCGGCTCGCGGCGGGCCGGCGGCGGCGGTCGGCACAACGGGCCCGCCGCAGCGGATGTCCTGGGGAAACGGTGCATTAGGCTGTGCCGCCATGAAGGCTCTCGTACTTTCCGGCGGGGCCGGAACCCGGCTGCGCCCGATCACTTACACGTTGCCCAAACAACTCGTGCCGATCGCCAACAAGCCGGTGTTGTTCTACGGCCTGGAGGCGATCGCCGACGCCGGAATCACCGAGGTCGGAATAATCGTCGGCGAGACGCACCGGGAGATCGAGGAAGCGGTCGGAAACGGATCGAAATTCGGGATCGATGTCACCTACATCCGGCAGGCGGCACCGCTGGGCCTGGCTCACGCGGTGCTGATCGCCCGGGACTTCCTGGCCGACGACGACTTCGTGATGTATCTGGGCGACAACTTCATCGTCGGCGGCATCACCGGGCTGATCGAGGAGTTCGGCGCCGAACGCCCGGACGCGCGCATCCTGTTGACGCGGGTGTCGGATCCCACGCAGTTCGGCGTGGCCGAACTCGACGGCGGCGGGCGGGTGGTGGCGCTGGAGGAGAAGCCGACGCACCCCAAGAGCGACCTGGCCCTCGTCGGGGTCTACCTGTTCTCCCGGGCGGTCCACGAGGCTGTGCGGGCCATCGAGCCGTCCTGGCGGGACGAGTTGGAGATCACGCACGCCATCCAGTGGCTGATCGACCGGGGCAAGGACGTGCGGTCCTCGGTCATCTCGGGTTACTGGAAGGACACCGGGAACGTCGTCGACATGCTGGAGGTCAACCGGCTGGTCCTGGAGAGCGTCGAGCCGTGCGTGGAGGGCACGGTCGACGCGGCGAGCGAGATCATCGGCCGGGTGCGGATCGGGGCGGGCGCCCAGGTGCGCGGTTCGCGCATCGTCGGCCCGGTGGTGATCGGTCCCGGCACCGTGGTGGACGGCGCCTACATCGGGCCGTTCACCTCGATCTCGGAGAACTGCCGGATCGAGGACAGCGAGGTGGAGTACTCCATCGTGCTGCGCGACTCCCGGCTGCGCGGGGTGCGGCGGGTCAAGGCGTCGCTGATCGGGCGCAACGTGACGGTGACGCCGGCGCCCCGCATCCCTGCGGAGAACCGCCTCGTCCTGGGGGACCACAGCTCGGTGCAGCTGTCGTCGTGACCGCTCAGGAGCGCCGGGCGGCCGTCCTGAATCCGTGACCGGTCTTGCGTCCGAGGCGCCCGGCGGCGACCAGGAGTTCCAGCTCGCGCGACGGGGCGTACCCCGGTGCGCCGAACGCGGTGTGGAGCCGGCGCTGGATGGCCAGGGCGATGTCGAGGCCGATGGTGTCGAGCAGGGTGAAGGGGCCCATCGGGTGGCCGAATCCGTGCTCCACCGCGGCGTCGATCTCCTCGATGTCGGTGTCGTGCCGCTCCAGCAGCCGGACGGCGTCGCCGAGGTAGGGGAACAGCAGGTGGTTGACGATGAAGCCGGCCCGGTCCGGGCAGACGATGGCGGTCTTGCCCAGCCGGGCGCAGAACGCCCGGGCGCGGGCCACGGTCTCGTCGGTGGTGTCGCGGGCGCGTCCGAGTTCGACGAGGCGCATGTCCGGTGCCGGGTTGAAGAAGTGCATGCCGAGGACCTGTCCGCCGCGGCCGCAGGCGGCGGCGCACTCGGTGACCGACAGGCTCGACGTGGCGGTGGCCAGCAGGGTGCCGGGCGCGCAGAGCGGGCCGAGCGTGCCGAACAGTGAGCGCTTGGCCGTGATGTCCTCCGCGATCGCCTCGATCACCAGGTCGCGGTCCCCGACGGCCGAGAGGTGTTCGGCGCACGAGAGCAGTCCGTTCGCGGCGGTCCTGGTCGCCACGCTGATCCGGCCGCGGCGTACCGCCCGGGTGAGGGAGGCGCCGATCGTGTCGAGGGCCGCTTCGCCCTTGGCGCGGCTGCGGGCGACGAGCACGGTCGGCAGGCCGGCGACCGCGGTGACCTCGGCGATCCCGCGGGCCATAGTGCCGGATCCGATGACGGCGACCCGTCGCACCGGTGCGGGGGGCGCGGCGTCCGGGTCCGCGCCGGCGGGTGCGCGTTCGGTGCGTCCGAGGTCGTCGTAGGTGTGGAAGCCGGCGCCCTTCTTGCGGCCGAGGCGTCCGGCGGCGACCAGGTCGGTCAGGAGCGCGGCGGGGCGCAGGTCGGCGGCCCCGGTGCGGCGGTGCAGGTCGGTCAGGACGGTGTGCGCGGTGTCCAGGCCGATGCGGTCGAGCAGTTCGAGGGGGCCTTCGGGCAGGCCGCAGCCCAGCCGCATCGCGGTGTCGATGTCCTCGCGGCCGACGTAGTCCTGCTCGCACAGCGCGACGGCACGGTTGAGGTAGCCGTACACCAGCGCCACCGCGTCCGCGCCGGGCCGGGCGCCGACGCGGGCGGACCTCAGGCCCAGGTCCGCCACGAGGCGGTCCAGCGTGCGGGCGGCGGTGGGCGAGGTCATCGAGGTGCGCACCTGTTCCACGCAGCAGTGGGGCACCGGCGGGGCGAGGAAGCGCAGCGCGAGCAGGTCGGCGGGGCGTCCGGAGGCGATCGCCAGCCGGGCGACCGACAGCGCGGACGTCGTGGTGACGAGGACGGTGCCGTCCGGGCAGGTCCCGGTGAGCCCGCGCAGCACGCGTTCCTTGGTGGCGTTGACGTCCGGCACGGCCTCGATGACCAGGGCCGCCCGGTCGAGCGCCGCCGGGTCGTCGGTCAGGGTGGGGGCCGGCCCGGCCTCCAGGGTCTTCGTCCGGCGCCGGACGCGTTCGAGCACTTCGGTGTCGCGGTCGATCCCCACGACGTGGTGCCCGCTCGCGCAGAGCATGCGCAGCAGGGCTTCGCCCACCGCTCCCAGACCTACGACGCCGGTCACCGGCGGGCGTTGCGTCACGGTGGTGTCCTTCCTGTGCGGTCCCGGGGCGTTCGCCGGTGCCGCGTGTCGTTCCGCGGGGCGGCGGGGCCGGGTTCAGCCCGCCGGCGTGCGGAACAGGTTGATGGCGTCCAGGTGCCGGGCGCGCGTTTCGGGGTCGCTGACCCCGAGGCCCTCCTGCGGGGCGAGCGCGAGGACGCCGACCTTGCCCTGGTGCAGGTTGCGGTGCACGTCGTAGGCGGCCTGGCCGGTCTCCTCCAGGGGGTAGACCTTGGACAGCGTCGGGTGGATCCTGCCCTTGGCGATCAGGCGGTTGGCCTCCCACGCCTCGCGGTAGTTGGCGAAGTGCGATCCGACGATGCGCTTGAGCGACATCCACAGGTACCGGTTGTCGTACTCGTGGGTGTAGCCGGAGGTGGAGGCGCAGGTGACGATGGTGCCGCCCTTGCGGGTGACGTAGACGCTGGCGCCGAACGTCTCGCGGCCCGGGTGCTCGAAGACGATGTCGACGTCCTCGCCACCGGTCAGCTCGCGGATGCGTTTGCCGAACCGCTTCCACTCCCGGGGGTCCTGGGTGCGTTCGTCCTTCCAGAAGCGGTAGTCCTCGGCGGTGCGGTCGATGACGGCCTCGGCGCCCATGGCGCGGCAGATCTCCGCCTTGTGGGGGCTGGAGACCACGCAGACCGGGTGGGCGCCGCCGGACAGGGCCAGTTGCGTGGCGTACGAGCCGAGCCCGCCGCTGGCTCCCCAGATGAGGATGTTGTCGCCCTGTTTCATGCCGGCGCCGTTGCGGGAGACCAGCTGCCGGTAGGCGGTGGAGTTGACCAGGCCCGGGGCGGCGGCCTCCTCCCAGCTGAGGTGCTTGGGCTTGGGCATCAGCTGGTTGGACTTCACCAGCGCGATCTCCGCCAGACCGCCGAAGTTGGTCTCGAACCCCCAGATGCGCTGCTCCGGGTCGAGCATCGTGTCGCTGTGCCCGTCGGCCGATTCCAGTTCCACCGACAGGCAGTGCGCGACGACCTCGTCGCCGGGCTTCCAGGCGTTGACGCCCGGCCCGGTGCGCAGCACGACGCCGGCCAGGTCGGAGCCGATGGCGTGGTAGGGCAGGTCGTGCCGTTTGCCCATCGGCGACGTCTTCCCGTAGCGCTCCAGGAAGGTGAACGTGGGGATCGGCTCGAAGATCGCGGACCAGACGGAGTTGTAGTTCACCGAGCTGGCCATGACAGCCACCAGGGCTTCGCCGAGGCCGAGTTCGGGAACGGGGATGCTCATGGTGCGCAGTGACTTGCGGGGGTCCTTGTCCGCCGAGTCCATGCCTTCGAACATGCCGCAGTCCTCCTTGCGGACGACGCAGGCACGGTAGGTCTCGGGCAGTGGCAGGGCCGCGATGTCCTCGGATGTGGCCTCGCGACTGAGGATGGCGGCAACGATCTCGTCCATGTGACCGTCCTCCACGCTACGCGTGATTGATCATCTGAAGAAGACATCGCGCGCCTCGCACACCGCCCGCCACCTGGGCGGACGGTCGGCGACGCGCGCGAGAGCGCGGCTCGCGCCCCGGGTGGCGGCGGCGGGTGCGGTGGGCGCCGTCGCCGCGGCCGGACCACCGGGCGATCACCTCGTGTCGGCCATGGCGGTCGGCCGTTGGCTCATTTCCGTACGTTAGGCGGGTCCCGCCCCGGTAGGTAACCCCTATCGGGGCGGGTGCCTCCCCTATTGCGCGGGCCCGTTCCCGGGCGGGGCGTGCCGGGTGCCCGTACGCCGAGGGGCCCGTCCCGCCGGTCGTCGGCGGAACGGGCCCCTCGGTCGGTGCCGGTGTCGGTCGCCGGGACGGTCAGGCGACGGGAAGCCGGGACTCGATGGCGTCGACGGCGGTACGCGCACCGCCCGCGGAGTCGATCGCCGCCCGCATCTCGGTGAGCCGGGCGGCCACCGCCGGGTCGGACGTCACGTGCCGTACCGCATCGAGCAGCCACGTGCCCGCCTCGCCCTGGAACGGGGTGAACTCACCGATGCCCAGTTCCTCCACCCGTTCGGCCAGCGGTGACGGCTGGCTGCCGATGCCGGCGGCCGACACGAACACCCCGAGGCCCAGTTCGGCGATCTGGGCGCTGACCACGGCCTGTTCGGGCAGCTTGGGCATCGCCACCACCGGCACCTTCAGCGACAGCGCCTCCATCACGCTGCCCATACCGCCGTGCGAGACGAAGGCGGCGGCGTGGCGCAGTACCTTCAGCTGCGGCACCCGGCGGTGCGCCTCGCAGTTGGGGGGCAGCGGTCCGAGGTCGGCGGGGTCGACGTGGTCGGTGGAGAGCACCAGGTGCCACGGTTCGTCGCGGAACGTCTCCACGCACGAGCGGAAGAACTCCACCGGCGGCCGGGGCTCCTCGGTGCCCAGCGCCACCAGCACCACCGGCAGTCCGCTCTCCGGCGGCTGCCAGGAGCCCTGGAAGTCACGGTTGCCCAGGGCCGGGCCCACGAAGACGTACCGGTCGGCGTCGAACTTCTCGGACGCCACCTGGAAGATCTCGGGCAGGAAGACCACCGACAGTTCCTCGTCGCGGTCGGAGAGCTCCTCGGCCTGCACACCGGGGAAGCCGTGCTGGTCGAGGAACTCCCGCGTCAGGCGGGTGAACTCCTTGACGGCGAAGTGTTCGGGGTCGGGCTCGACCGTGGCGGTGAGCTTGTTGAACAGCGAGAACGACCCGGTCGACGCCAGCGTGCTGCACGCCTTGACCGCGGGTACGCCCCACGACTTGGCCAGTCCCCGGCCCACCACGAAGTTGACGGCGTCGTACAGGACGAGGTCGGGCGGGTCGGCGTCGAAGCGGGCCTTGGCGACCTCCACCTGCGCGAGGCATTCGGCCAGTCCCACCAGCGGTGCCCAGGCGACGACCTCGGCGGCGGGGGGCGTGGGCTGCGCCTGGCCGTCCCCGGTCTCGCGCGACCAGGCGGTGGGGTACAGCAGGGGTTCGGCGCCGGTCGTCTTGACGGTGGCGGCGTACTCCTCGGTGGTCACATAGGTCACCCGGTGTCCGCGGCGCACCAGTTCGGCCACGACCTCAAGGGTGCACGACACGTGTCCGTAGGCAGGGATGGTAAAGAAGGCGATGTGGGCCATGCCTGGTTCTCCACTCGATGGGGTTCGTGCCGGTCGGCCGAGACACCGCGCCTCGGATCCGGGCACCGCGCCTCGGGCGCCTGTCGCACCGTTCGCACGTGCCGCCTGCCGCCGGTGCCACCACGAACGCGGTGGCACGGCCGGCTGCGGAGCCTCGCCGAGTCGCAGTCATCGCTTCCGGTCGATGCGGTCTCACATGGGGAGGAATTACGGACAAGTGGCATCGCGTCCAGCGGACGTGACTCACCCCTGCCCGGACACTACCCGTTCAACCTAGCGCACGACCGCCGCGGGCTTCCGGGCAACCGCGACGGGTTTTCCGCGGACCCGACCGATCCCGCAGGCGTTCGGCCGGGCCCCGGGGGGAGCCGTGGCCGGCCGCCCCGGGGGCCATGTCACCGGCGCGGCAGGGCGGTTGACGGTCGCCTCAGGTGTGCAGGGTGCGGTCCAGCCAGTCGAGGACGACCTCGCAGTAGTACTGCGGAGCCATCGGCGAACAGTGCAGCTGGGCGCCTTGGGCACGGGTCATCTCGACGTAGTGCTTGGGGCAGCGCAGCAGGTCGTACAGCTTCCTGGCCTGCCCGGGGAAGAACTGCTCGAACTCGAAGTCGACGACCAGGGTCGGCGCCTTGATCCGCTGGACGACCTTGGTGATGTCCAGCCCGCTGATGACCCGCGCGGGGGTCCAGAAGTCGGTGAAGATCCTGCCCTGCCGGGCCGCTCGCAGCACCGCGGGGTCGTAGAGCTCGAAGCGCTTGTTGAGCGTGAAGCGGTCGGCCGCCGACAGGTGCGGTACGACGTCCTTGTTCCAGGTGCTGTTCGTCCCGGCCTTGGTGGGACCGAGGATCTGCCGGATCTGCGGCGGGAACGCCGACCACAGCGACAGGCAGCCCGGCGCGGCCACGACGGCCGCCAGCCGGCTGTCGAAGGCGGCGGCGCGGGGGGCGAGCTGGCCGCCGAGGCTGAAGCCGCTGATGGCGACGCGCCCGTGGTCGACGTCGTCGCGGGTGAACAGGTAGTCCACGATCGGGCGCACCACGTTCTCCCAGCGGGTGGTCATCGCGACCTCGCCGACGAACAGCAGCTCGCCCTGGCCGGGACCGTTGTAGACGACCGCGTTCCAGCCGCGGTCCAGGGCGGCCGCCACCCCGTAGGTCCACATGTCGGTGTTCTGGCCGTCGCTGCCGTTGGTGAGGATCAGCGTGGGGCGGCGACGCGAGGAGGTGTCCGGGCGGAAGAACCACACCGGCATGGCGGTGCTGCCGTAGCGGACGGAGACCAGGTCGGCGGCCGGTGAGCAGTTCTTGGCGAAGACGTCCCACGCCTGGCGGAAAGCGAGGTAGACCGCCTTCTCGCTGCCGGGGTCGTCGCTGCCCAGCACGAAGTAGAGCGCCTGCTCGTAGTAGGAGGACGCGCGCAGCGCGCGGCGGCACTGGGTCCGCTGGTCGCCGTCGGCTCCCGCCTGCGTGGCCTGCGAGGTCAGGCGGTCGCCCCAGGAGTTGAACGTCGCCGTGTACGACTGGTTGCTCGGGCCGGCCTTGTTGATGGTGTTGACCGCGCTCAGCACCTCGCCCACGTCCGAGGAGTGCTGTCCGGCGCTGCCGAGCGCGAACAGCGCCTGGAAGTTGACGTCCGGGTCGTCGAACAGTCGCATCGCGCCCGGCGCGGCGCCGGAGGCCGCCGTTCCCGGCCCGGAGCCGGACGGACTCGGCCTGGCGGTCCGGGCGACGGCGGCGGTCGAGGCGGTCGCCCCGGTGCAGCCGCTCAGCAGCGCGGGGGCCGCGAGGGCGCCCGCGCCGGCCGCGAGGCGCGCGAGCGCCCGGCGCCGGGAGGGGTGCGGATCTGCTGCCGGAGGGTCCACCGCGTTCATCCACGACTCCTGTCCCGGTCGGGGCCGGCGCCCAGCCCTCCCCGCCACCGTAGGAGCGGCACCGCCCGGCCGCCCTGGTGGACTGCTCCGAACGGGGGACGCGCCGGTGCCGGGGGCGGTGGGCGTCCGGCCGGGCCGGCGGCCCGGTGCGGGCACCGCGGCGGTGGCGGTGGGCGGCCGGCCGGCCGGATCGCCGGTGAGGGCCGGCCGGTGGTGGCAGCGGCGCCGGCGGGCGGCGTTCAGCCGGCGGTGGCAGCGGCACCGGCCGGACGGCCGTTCTGCCGGCGGTGGGCGACGGGTGCGGCAACGGCCGGCGGGCGGTGGCCGGTTGCGTTCCGGCTGCCGCCGAACGCCGGACGCGATTGTCCAGGGGCGGGGTTCCACTTTCCGAAGACTGGTGTTTCCACCAGCCCTCTCGCACCGGCGCCAACGGATCGCGCGCCCCGGTGCCAGCATCGCTCCGTCGTGGAACGACACCGCGGAATGCCCACCCGCACTCCCCCGGTGCCCGTTCCCGTCCGCCTGCCGTGCAGTGGGCGCGGGGTCGCGAAGTTCCACAGCGCGGGCCGGCGCCCGCACCGCGTACCGCCGTTCACACGTTCGACGAACAACCCGGACCAGGAGATTCGTGGACATGATTCGTCAGGCCACCGCCGACGACCTCGGCGTACTGCACACGATGATGCTCGAAATGGCGGAGCTGGAGGAGGCGACGGACCAGATACACACCACCCGGCAGGAATTACACGACGCCCTCTTCGGACCGGACCAGGTGGCCTTCGCCCACATCGTCGAGGACGAGGAGACCGGCCGGGCGGTGGGCTACACCCTGTGGTGCCGGGTGTACTGCACCTGGCGGGGGCTGGCCGTGCACATCGACGACATCTACGTGCGGCCCGAGGCCGAGGGACAGGGCCACGAGAAGGCGCTCATGCGGGTGCTGGCCCGGGTGTGCGCCGACCGCGGGTACCGGCACATGCAATGGTGGGCGACGGAGGGCAACAAGGCGGCCATGGAGTTCTACGGCACCCTGAAGGCCGAACGGCCGGCCATCCGTGACCACGAAGACAACCACGAACTGATCATCCTTCGGCTGTCAGGACAGCCCCTGGCCGATCTCGCCCAGGACAGGTGAGGCCCATGACCGCATTGCAGGACAGCCCGCACGACCGTTACCACCCCGACCGGCACGAGGCCGACACGCTCGGCATGAGTCCCGAGGAGATGCGCCGCCTCGGGCACCGCGTGGTGGACATCGTGGTGGACCACCTGGAGAACAAGGCGTCGCAAGCGGTCGTGGTCAACAGGACGGCGTCCGACCTGCGCGCCGAGCTGGGCGGTCCGCCGCCCGAGGAGCCCGGCGACGCCGACGCCGCCATCGACCGGCTGGCCGGCGTCGCCCTGGCCTGCAAGCAGCACCTCGACCATCCCCGCTTCTTCGCCCGGGTCCCCGGGCCGTCCTCGTTCGCCGCGGTACTCGGTGACTGGCTGAGCATCGGCTACAACGCCACCGCCACGTCCATGGCCACCGGGATGGGCCCGTCGACCATCGAACTCGTGGTGATCGACTGGCTCGCCCAGCTCCTCGGCATGCCCCCGGAGACCGAGGGCGTCATGGTCAGCGGCGGCTCGCTGGCGAACCTGACGGCGTTCGCCGCGGTGCGCGCCGTGCAGGGCCAGGGCGTCGCCTACCTGACGGACCAGACCCACTCGGCGCTCCCCCGCGACCTGGTGACCATCGGCTTCCCGCCGGAACACATCCGCGTGCTGCCCACCGACGCCGACCTGCGGTACTCGGTGGAGGCGCTGGCCGCCGCGGTGGCCGAGGACCGGGCCGCCGGGCTGCGTCCCTTGATGGTGGTGGCCACCGCCGGCACCACCAACACCGGAACCGTCGACCCGCTCAACGACCTCGCGGACCTGTGCGAGCGGGAGGGGCTGTGGTTCCACATCGACGGCGCGTACGGCGCGCCCGCCGCGCTGACCGACGACGGGCGCGAGCTGCTGGCCGGCATGGAACGCGCGGACTCCCTGGTGCTGGACCCGCACAAGTGGCTGTACCAGCCGGTCGACCTCGGATGCGTCCTGGTCCGCCGCCCCGGGGCGCTGCGGCAGGCCTACTCCATGGACGCCGAGTACCTCAAGGACGTCAAGGCGACCGGCGGCGCGGTGGACTTCCGCGACCGATCGCCCGAACTCACGCGCCGCTCAAGGGCGTTGAAGCTGTGGCTGACGTTCGAGGTCTACGGGGTCGCGCGCGTCCGTGAGGCGATCGCGACGTGCCTCGACCTGGCCCGGCTCGCCGAGGCGCACCTGCGCAAGGACGACCGGTGGGAGGTCGTCACCCCCGCCCAGCTCGGGGTCGTCACGTTCGCCCTGCGCGGCGCCGACGAGGCCACGCACGAGGCACGCTCCGCGGCGCTGTCGCGCAGCGGGTACGCGGTCGTGACGCCGACGAAGCTGAAGGGCCGCAGCGTCCTGCGGCTGTGCCTGATCAATCCGCTGACGACCGAGGCCGACATCATCGGCACGCTCGACCGGCTCGCGCGGGGCTGACCACCGCGCCGCCGCGCGCACTCCCCCGGCCGTCCGTCCGGCCCGCCCCCGCGAACCGGGCCGGGCACGGGCGGACGGCCGCGCGCACGGGGTGACGGTGCGGCCCAACCCCGGTGCCGGGCGGCCGGGTTGGGGGCGCGGGCCAGCGCGCCGCCGGTGCGGCTGGCGACCTCGCACAGCACGAGCTCGTCGCCGGG
>NZ_JAAGKO020000103.1 GCF_027947535.2 Streptantibioticus silvisoli | reverse complement strand
CTTGCGGGGGTGCGGGGCTTGCGGGGGTGCGGGGTGCCGTTTCGCGTCTCACGCGTCCAGGAGGGGGGCGAGGGCGCGGGCGCGGGTGAGGTCGGCGGGGTCGTCGACTTCCAGGACGCGGGCGGGATCGGCGCGTACCAGGACGGTCCGGCCGAAGAAGCGGTGACCGGTCTTGCGGAAGCCGTCGGCGCGCATCGCGTACGCCGTCCCGGTCTCCAGCAACTCCTCGGGGCGGTCCTGCCTGCGCGGGCGCACCGTCTTGTCGTGGTTGACGCCGTAGCCGCCGTCGGTGGTACCGGGGCGCCAGACGAAGCCGTGGAACGGCGCCGCGGTCAGCGCGCTGTCGGCGCCGCCGTCCAGCACGGCCGAGGCGACGGCGTCGATCTCCGCGCCGGTGACGAACGGGCTCGTGCACTGCACCAGCAGCACGACGTCGACCAGCCGGCCGCGTTCCGCCTCGTAGGCGTCGAGCGCGTGCAGGACGGCGGCCTCGCTGCTGGCGGTGTCGCCGGCGATGGCGACGGGACGGCTGACGACGCCGGCGCCGGCCGCGCGGGCGGCACCGGCGATGACCTGGTCGTCGGTGGAGACGACGACGTCGGTGACGGCCGCGGCGGCCACGCAGGCCCGCACGGCCCGGCCGACCAGCGGTACGCCGCCGACCTCGGCCAGGTTCTTGCCCGGCACGCCCTTCGAGCCGCCTCGGGCGGGGATGACGGCCAGCACGACGGGGGTCATTCAACTCACCTGCTTCCGGGAGTCGTTGGGAACGGGGATGGGAACGGGGACGGGATCGGACGAGGGAGTCGGCAGCCGGCCTCGGTACCGCGCCGGCGCGGTGGGGACGGCGGTCAGACCTGCCCCCAGCGGCGGATGGCCGGGGCGACGCGCTGGACGCCGTGCCGGTAGACGGCGCGGGCCGCGTCCCGGGTGACCCGGCGCGCGAATCGGCGCACGCCGCCGACCCGCGCGTCCGTCGCCGGCACACCGTCGGCGAGCCGCCCGTCGGGGGTGAGCCCGTGCCGGGCCAGCACGCCGGGCAGGTAACCGGGCGCGATCCGCTCGGTCAGGTACGGCTGCGGCGCGGGCAGCCGACCGGCCGCGGCGCGGTCCACCAGGGCGCCGACCCGTTCCCGTACCGCGTCGAACGGGTCACCGTCGGCGATCACCCCGTGCCGCCGCAGCCAGCCGGGGTCGGCGCTCGGCAGCACGCCGTCGTCGAGTTCGTCGAACGAAGCCAGCGCGCCGGAGCCGAGGAACTGGTGGTTGCCCAGCGCCTCGCGCACTCCGAGGTCGGTGACGACGGCGGTCGGGATGCCGCGGTGCATCGCCTCCAGCGCGGCGGTCGAACTCACCGTCACCAACAGGTCGGTGGCGTCCAGCACGTCCCCCATGTGACCGTGCGCGAACTCGACGGTGCCGGGGGCGGTCCCCCCGGGAGCGTTGCGGGCGTTGCTGGCGGGGGCGTTGCTGGCGTTGGTGGGTCTGCTGGCGGCGGTGGGGTTGCTGGGGTCGGTGGGGTTACCGGGGTCGGTGGGGTTACCGGGGTCGGTGGGGTTACCGGGGTCGGTGGGGTTACCGGGGTCGGTGGGGTTGCCGGCGTTGACAGTCCCGCGAGCGTCGGCGGTCCAGCGGGTGGTTGACGCGTTCACGGCGCTGGACGCCTTGGCGGCCTTCGCGGCCCTGGCGGCCTTCGCGGCGAGCGCGGGGTAGGGGAACTCCTCGATGTGGGTGGTGTGTTCGCCGGGCTTGCTGCGCAGCTTGACCACGACCCGGCGCTCCGGGTGGAGTTCGGCGTGCCGGGTGATCCGTTCCATCAGGTACGCGCGGTCGCGCCGGCTCTCCGGAACGGACGGCTGCACCGCGAAGACCACGGTGAACGGCCGCCGCGCCGACGGCCGGTACGGCTCGCCGCCGAGGAACGGCAGCGCCGCGCCCACCACGCCCGACGCGTCCGCGCCCACCCCTTCGTAGACCGTGCGGAACCGGTCCGCGTCGTACGGGCTGTTGGCCAGCACCACGTCGGCGCCGTGCCGCAGCAGCAGCCCGTCGGCGAGCTTCTCGTACACCACGCCGACGTAACCGGTGACGATCACCGGCCGCGGTCCGCCGGCCGGCGGCGCCGCGGCGTTCAGCGCCTGCGTCATCGCCCGTACCGTTCCGCCGACGCACGCCAGCACGACGACGTCGGGCCGACCGCCGTCCTGCGGGTCCCCGGTCGTGCGGGCCAGGAACTCGGCGGCGGTCACCTCCGCCATCGCCTCGGCCCCCACCCCGACCTCGCCCAACTGCCGCACGGTGGGCGTCGCCCGACCACGCAGCAGATACGCCTCCAACCGGGCCTCCGGCGCGATCCGCCGTGCGGTCAGCGCGCCCCACTTCCACCGCGTGTCCGAGTCGGCGAGCACGGCGATGGTCCGCGGGCCGGGGGCGGCGGACTCCGGATCAGGGGCGGTCGTCCCCGGGTGAGGGGCGAAGTTCGGAGTGGGGGCGGGGTCGTCGGACGAGACGGCGGCGGGGGTGGGGGCAGAGGTTGCGACGGGGGTGGATGACGTCATGCGCGACGTGATCGTCTGCTCGGCCGTGGCGGGCGTCCTCCTGTTCGGAACGGCATTCTCCGACTCCGGGACGGACGGGTCCGCAGAGCCGGTGAACGTCGTTCCGCGGGAAAACGCGGAAGGGTCGATGGGCACGACCCAGACGCTAGGAATCAAATCGGAGCGATGGGCGTACGAAGAATCAACAAACGGTGAACGGCGGACCGACGCGAAGCAGAAATGGGGCCTTCCGCGGAGCGATTCACAGCCCGGCCACGGACCGTTCACCCGGCGGTCCGCGGTGCGCCATCCGCCGACACTCGGCCCCGCATAGCGTTCCTGGCGTGGTCAAGCTCTCCGTCATCGTGCCGTTCTTCAACGTGCAGACATTCGCGCCCGACATGCTGAGAAGCCTGGCGTCGAATTCCCGCCCCGATTTTGAGTTCATCCTGGTCGACGACTGTTCGACCGACCTGACACCGGAAATCATGGAAAACGCCGCGCATGGCGGGCTTCCCGGCTCCCGGCTCGTCCGGCACGAACGCAATCGTGGACTCGCCACCGCCCGGAACACCGGTCTTGACGTCGCGGAAGGCCAATACATCACTTTCCTCGACGGCGACGACTGGCTCGCCCCGGGCTATCTCCCGCAGCTCGTGGCGGAAATCGAGCGCCTCGGTGTGGACTTCGTCCGCACCGACCACGTGCAGTGCACCGGCCGCGAACGCGTCATCCGCCGCGTCCCGCACGGCCGCCGCGGCGAGGTCCTGCGCCCGCGCGACGCGATCCTGCCGGCCGGCACCTCGACCTCGGTCGACTACCCCTACGCCTGGGCCGGCGCCTACCACCGCCGCCTGCTCGACGCGGGCCTGCTGCACTTCCCCGACGGCCTGCGCACCGCCGAGGACCGCCCCTGGATCTGGCGGCTGCACCGCGAGGCGGAGTCCTTCGCCGCCCTCGGCCTGCTCGGCGTCTTCTACCGGCGCGGCGTCGCCACCTCATTGACCCAGATCGGCGACATCCGCCAGCTCGACTTCATCCGCGCCTTCGACCAGGTCATCACGGAGACCGCCGAGGACCCGCGCGCCGACGAGTTCCTGCCCAAGGCGGTACGCACCTACTGCGCCATCATCAGCCACCACCTGTCGAACTCCGACCGCTTCGAACCCGCCATCGCCCGCCGCCTGCGCTCCCTCAGCGCCGCCGCCCTGCGCCGCATCCCCCCCGCCCTCCTCACCGAAGCCCTCGACTCCATGGACCTCGACCGCTCCCTCCGCCTCCGCCGCATCCGCCTCCGCAACGCGTTCCGCGCCATGCGGCGAGCCGGGAACGGGGGAGGAAACGGCGGAATGGTCACCGGTGACGGTCCGACTGCGGAGGGAGGTCCGACTGGGGGTGGAGGTTCGGCTGGGGGTGGGGTGGGTGACGGTGAGGTGGCCGGCGGGGGAGCGGTCACCGCTGGCGGTGCGTCGGCTGACGTCGGAGCGACGGCTGACGTCGGAGCGGCTGACGTCGGAGCGGCTGACGTCAGCGAGAGTGCTGACGGTGCGGAGGTGGCGGCGTGATGGCGGACGTATTCCGGAACGCGGAGGACCTCATGCTCGACGGCGCACCCGGCGGCACACCCGACCGCACGCCCACCCGCACGCCCGACGACGTCCCGGCGGCGCGGCGGTCGGAGGCCGGCGCGGTCCAACGCGTACGGATCATGCTGGCGTCGACCCTGTACGGCGCGGCCACTCTGGCGGCGGCCGTCGACAGTGACCGCTTCGAGCGGACCGACCGATGCGTGCTCCTGGTCAGCAACAACGCATCCGTCCCGGAGACCACCCTCCCGCTGGACGCCATGCCGGGCTTCGCCGTGCTGCGCGGCCGTTTCGACGAGGTGCTGTCCTGGAACGACGCCATCTTCCCCTTCCACCCCGGCGGCTGGTCGCCCCGCCCGGACGACGTCCCGCTGTGGGAACGCCACCTCCGCGCCCTGTGGAACCTGGGTGACGCCGCCGTCGAACTCGTCGTGGAATCCCTCCAGGTCGAACCGGCTCTCGCCCTCGTCCAGCTCTTCCCCGCCGCGCCCATCGACCTCTACGCCGACGGCCTGATGAGCTACGGCCCCACCCGTAACAAGCTCGACCTCCTCGTCACCACCCGCGTCCGCCGCCTGCTCCACCTCGACCTCGTTCCCGGCCTCACCCCTCTCCTGCTCTCCGAGCACGGCGTCCGGCCCGAACTCGTTCCCACCTCCGCCTTCACCTCCGTACTCGCCCAACTCGCCACCGCGACCGCGGGCACTTCAGCAGACACCGCCGCGGCGCCCTCCGCCGACCGCTCCCCCGCCGACGGACCGGCCCTGCTGCTGGGCCAGTACCTCGCCGCCCTCGAGATCCTGACCCCGCAGGAGGAGGAAGACCTTCACCTGAGCATGCTGCGCGGCGCCGTCGAACGCGGCCACCGCCGCCTCGTCTTCAAACCGCACCCCACCGCACCGGCCCGCTGGTCCCGCATGCTGGAGCAGGAGGCCGCCCGTCTCGGCGCCGACCTCACCGTGCACGACACCCCCGAACTGGCCGAGGTCCTCTTCCAGCGCCTGCGCCCGGCGCTGGTCGTCGGCTGCTTCTCCACCGCCCTGGTCACCGCCTCCGCCCTCTACGGCATCCCGGTCGCCCGCACCGGCACCGACCTGCTCCTCGAACGGCTCGCCCCCTTCCAGAACAGCAACCGCGTCCCCGTCGCCATCGTCGACGCCCTGTTCCCCCCACTCGCCCCTCCCGGCCACCGCCCTTCCTCCACCGGGGAACTCTCGGCCCTTCTGGTCGCCCTGGGCTTCTGCATGCAGCCCCAGAGCTACCCGCACCTGCGGGACGCGGCGACCGCCTACCTGTCCGCGCACCTCGACGACCGCACCCGCCGTTACTTCAAACGCAAGCGGCTCGCCGCCCTCGGCCTTCCCGGCGCCCTGCCCGCCGGCCTGGCCCTCCCCCGCAACCCCGCCGCGCGCCGCCTGGCCCGCCGGGTCCGCCACGTTTTGCGCGCCCGCGCCCGCCGCCGCGTCGCACAGCGCCCGGGCACGCCCCGATGACCCACCCTCCCCAGGCCACCCCCGGCACCACCGCACCGCCACCGGTTCCGGCACGGGCTCCGCAATCCACACCCGCACCCGTCGCAACGCCCTTGCCGTCAGCGCACGTTGACGCGGCGCCGCTCACACCCGACGGATGCGTACCGCCGCCGACCCCAACAGCCGCACCCACCCCGACGGCACCCACGGCACCCATCGCGCCCACCACACCCACGGCGCCCGCGGCACCCACGACCGCGCCGACCAAGACCCAACCCCCGCCCCGGCTGCGCGCGTTGGACGGTCTGCGGCTGGTCGCCGCGCTGGCGGTATGCGGCTACCACTACGCCGGACGGGACGGCGACATCGCGCACGCCTGGGGTACGTCTCCGCGAACACTGTTCCCCTCCTTGTCCGGTGCGTTCTCCTACGGCTGCCTGGGCGTCCAACTCTTCTTCGTCATCAGCGGTTTCGTGATCTGCCTGAGCGGCTGGGGCCGGTCGACGCGTGCCTTCGCCGCGTCGCGGGCATCACGGCTGATGCCCGCGTACTGGGTCGCGGTGCTGCTGGTGACGGCGGTCTTCGCGCTCCCCGGGGTCACGGCACACCACCCCGTCTCGCCCAGCGACCTGCTGACCAACCTGACGATGTTGCAGAGCCCGGTGGGCGCCCACCGGGTGCTCGGCGTGTGCTGGACGCTCTGGGCGGAGCTGCGCTTCTACCTCCTGTTCGCCTTGTGCGTGTTGTGGCGCGGTGCGACGCGCCGGCGGGTGCTGTTGTTCTGCGTCCTGTGGACGGCCGCGGCCGTGCTGGCGGACGGCGGGCACGCCGCGTTGCTCGATGAGGTGGTGATGCCTCAGTACGCCCCCTTCTTCATCGGCGGCGTGGGGCTGTACCTCGTTCACCGCTTCGGCCACGACGCGACGGCCTGGTCGGTGGTGGCGGTCAGCTGGCTGCTGGGGCAGCACTACGCCGTGCGGGATCTGGTGGCTCCGGCGCACACCGCGGTGTTCCACCACCGGTCGCAGCTGGTGGTGATCGCGCTGGTGACGCTGGCCTTCGGCGCGGTGGCCGCCGTGACGCTGACGCCGCTGGGCGGAATCGGCGGGCGGTGGCTGACCACGGCCGGTGCTCTGACGTATCCCTTCTATCTCGTGCACGAACATCTGGGGTGGGTGGTCATCGGCGTCCTGGCGCGCGGGCAGCGGATCCCGGCGCCGCTGGTGCTGACGGTCTGCGTGGCCGTCATGCTGGCGCTGGCCTGGCTGATCCACGTGGGCGTCGAGCGGCGCTCCACCCGGTGGATCAGGCGGGCTCTGCTGGGCTCGGCGCCGCGGCCAGCTTCGCGTCGATTCCCGCGATGACGATGGAGAGGCCGGCCTCGAAGCCCTCCTCGTAATCGGCGAGAACCTCCTCGCCCATCTCGGCCGCGGCCGGGTACCGCTCGCCGAGCCGAGCCGCGCGTTCGACCAGGTCGTAGCGCGGGTCCCGCTCCCCGGGAATCGGGTAGACCGCCTGCTCCTCGATCACGAACCCGATCGTGTAGGAGTACGCGGTGGCCCAGGCACGAGCCGCCGATCGCAGAGTGAACCCTTGTCCGACCAGGGTTTCAAGGGCGCTCTGCAACGGCGCCGCGTAGTCCGTGCCGGTGAAGGTGGTGCCGCTGAACACCTTCGCCCCATCCCGATACCCGAGCAGCGTGGAGCGCAGCGCGCGCATCGCCTGGGCGACCCACTCCCGCCAGTCCGCTTCCGGGCGTGGTCCGTCCTCGGAGTCGTCATCCAGCTCCACGGCGCGCATCATCCCGCGGAGAATCTGGGTGGCCATCTCGTCGAGCAGGGCCTGCTTGCTGGTGAAGTGCCAGTACAGGGCAGGGGCCTTGACGTCCAGCTCGGTCGCGATGCGGCGGAGGGAGAGCCCCTCCAGCCCGGTCTCGTTGAGCAGCTTGAGGGCCGCTTCCACCACGGTCAGCCGATCCAGTCGCGTCACCACCTCTCGATCCTCGCAGGTTCCTGGCCGGCCTTGACAACTTAACACCGTTAAGGAGATGCTGTCGAGAGTGAACTTAACGACGTTAAGGAAGGTCGAGTCATGAACGCTCTCACGCCGGAGAACGAGACAGCCACGAGCCCGGAATTCCGGGAGCACGGTCCCGCGGACGGCACAGCCCAGGAGACTTGGAACGCTTCGAAATCCCCGGGGCCTTCGAAGGCCCCAAAGTCTCCGGAAGCCCCGGAGACGCGAGAGCCCGGGGCTGCCCACGCGGTCCGCACACCCTCGCGAGAAGAGGCGGCCCTCGCGCCCCCGCCGGAAGAAAAGGGGGTGCAGGCCGAGGTCCTCATCGTCGGAGCCGGCCCGGCCGGGCTCACCCTGGCCTGTGACCTGGCCAGGCGGGGCGTCAGGGCCCGGGTCGTCGAGCAGTCCCACGAACTCTTCCCGGGCTCGCGGGGCAAGGGAATCCAGCCTCGGAGCCAGGAGGTCTTCGACGATCTCGGGGTGCTGGAGGCCATGCGGGCCGACGGCGAGCCCTACCCCCTCATGACCAACTGGGAGAACGGGGAGCGCTCCGACACCTGGGACATGCTGACGCGCTCTCCCTCATCGCCGCGGGCGCCCTACGGCGAACCGCTGATGCTCCCGCAATGGCGGACCCAGGAGATCCTCTTCACCCGCCTGAAGGAGTGGGGAGGTGAGGTCGAGTTCGGGGCCCGGCTCACCGGCTTCGGTCAGGACGCCGAAGGGGTCACCGCAGAGATCGCGGACCCGGAGGGCAACACACGGACCATCAGGGCCGCGTACCTCGTCGGCACCGACGGCGGCCGCAGCACCGTGCGCCGGGCCACCGGGATCGGTATGTCCGGCGCGGCGCTCGACCCCGGATCGTCACTGGTCGCCGACGTCCGGGTCGAAGGCCTCAGCCGCGACTTCTGGCATGTCTGGCCCAAGGCCGAAGGGGGCGTCCTCGTGATGTGCCCGCTCACGGCGACGGAGGACTTCCAGCTGGTGGCCCGGTTCTCGGAGGACGCCGGGCAGCCCGATACCTCGCTCGACGGAGTAAGGGCGGTGGTCGCCGCCCGCACCCACCTGTCGGCCGAGCAGGTCACCGAGGTCCACTGGTCCTCCGTCCACCGACCGCGCGCGGCGATGGCCGACCGCTTCCGGGCCGGCCGGGTCTTCCTCGCCGGCGACGCGGCGCACATCCACCCGCCCACCGGCGGCCAGGGGCTCAACACCAGCATCCAGGACGCCTACAACCTCGGCTGGAAGCTCGGCCAGGTCCTGCGCCACGGTGCCCCGGACGAACTGCTCGACACCTACGAGGAGGAGCGGATTCCGGTGGCCGCCGGCGTGCTGGGGATCAGCACCCGACTGCTCCGGACCGCCGGCGGTGAACGCGGTGCGTTGGCCGAACGCGGCCCGGAAACGCAGCAGTTGGGCATCGGTTACCGGGGTGCGACGCTGGCGGCCGAGACCCGTGACGCTCTCGCGGACGACGCGCTGCAAGCCGGCGACCGGGCACCGCAGGCCGCCGGTACCACGAGCGACGGTGAGACGCTGAGCCTCTTCGACGCCTTCCGGGGACCGCACTTCACCCTGCTGGCCGTAGGTCTCACGCCGCCCGCGCCGGCCCCGGACTGGGTGCGCGTCCTGCGCCTGGACGGAGAAGAGGTCCGCCGAACGTACGGCGAGGGGCTCTTCCTCATACGTCCGGACGGCTACGTCGGGCTGGCCGGCACCGATCCGGCCGCGGTCGCGGAGTATCTGAGCCGCTTCCAGGGCTGATCCGGCCGCCCCCGATGATGGGGCCAGGAGCGGCCTGGTTCACGCCGGAGGACTCAGAAGGCGTCGGTGGGCACGTACTTGCCCCAGATGTCGCGGAGCGTGTTGCACACCTCGCCCACGGTGGCGCGGGCTCGCAGCGCCTTCTTCATCGGGAACAGGACGTTGTCGGTGCCCTCGGCAGCGACCCGAAGCTCGGCGAGCGCGGCGTCGACGGCGGCCTGGTCCCGGCTCGCCCGGAGCTTCGCGAGGCGGTCGGCCTGCTGGGCTTCGATCGTGGGGTCCACGCGCAGCGGCTCGTACGGCTCCTCCGCGTCGAGCTTGAAGCGGTTGACGCCGACGACGACGCGGTCGCCCGCGTCGGTCTCCTGGGAGATGCGGTACGCGTTGTGCTCGATCTCGCCCTTCTGGAACCCGTGCTCGATCGCGTTGACCGCCCCGCCGTAGTCCTCGACCTTGCGCATCAGCTCGAGGGTGGCGGCCTCCACCTCGTCCGTCATCTTTTCGATGACGTAGGAGCCGGCGAACGGGTCGACGGTCGCCGTGACGTCGGTCTCGTAGGCGAGGACCTGCTGGGTACGCAGCGCGAGCCGGGCGGACTTCTCGGTGGGCAGCGCGATGGCTTCGTCGAAGGAGTTGGTGTGGAGTGACTGGGTGCCGCCGAGCACCGCCGCGAGTCCCTGGACCGCGACGCGCACGAGGTTGACCTCGGGCTGCTGGGCGGTGAGCTGGACACCGGCCGTCTGGGTGTGGAACCGCAGCATCTGCGACTTGGGGTTCTTGGCGCCGAACTCGTCGCGCATGACGCGGGCCCAGATCCGGCGGGCGGCACGGAACTTGGCGACCTCTTCGAGAATGGTGGTGCGCGAGACGAAGAAGAAGGACAGGCGCGGCGCGAAGTCGTCGACGTCCATGCCGGCGGCGATCGCGGTCCGCACGTACTCGATGCCGTCGGCGAGGGTGAAGGCAATCTCCTGCGCGGGCGAGGCACCGGCCTCCGCCATGTGGTAGCCGGAAATCGAGATCGTGTTCCACTTCGGGATCTCGGTCCGGCAGTAGGCGAAGATGTCGGCGATCAGGCGCAGCGACGGCTTCGGCGGGAAGATGTAGGTCCCGCGGGCGATGTACTCCTTGAGCACGTCGTTCTGGATGGTGCCGGTGAGCTTGTCGGCGGAGACGCCCTGCTCTTCTGCGGCGAGTTGGTAGAGCACGAGCAGCAGGGCCGCGGGGGCGTTGATGGTCATCGACGTGGACACCTTGTCCAGCGGGATGCCGTCGAACAGCACCAGCATGTCGTCGAGGCTGTCGATCGCGACGCCGACCTTGCCGACCTCACCGTGGGCGATCGGCGCGTCGGAGTCGTGGCCCATCTGGGTGGGCAGGTCGAAGGCGACGGACAGCCCCATCGTGCCATTGGCGATGAGCTGCTTGTACCGGGCGTTGGACTCGGTGGCGGTTCCGAAGCCGGCGTACTGCCGCATGGTCCAGGGCCGACCGGTGTACATGTTGGGGTACACGCCACGGGTGTACGGGTACGAACCCGGTTCGCCCAGCTTCTGCTGGGAGTCCCAGCCGTCCAGGTCAGCGGGCCCGTACACCGCTTCGATCGGCAGCCCGGACTCTGACTCGCGACCCATGGTGGACGCCTCCCGCCTCGCCGACCGGCAATCGTCGCCGGCAGTGGTGTCTTGTCTTCGCACCGGACTGTAGTGGCGAGCGTTCCACCATGGATACAGGACCGCTGGGATCTTGCTCACACCCCGGCCCTGAACAGCCCGGTTGGGCGAGCACGCGACACGAGGCGGGTGGTACGGACCTGTTGACGCGGGCGGGGCGGGGGGAAAGACGCCCCGCCCGCGTCAGGCGCGGGGTTCGAGCCGGAAACGGGGGAACCGGCGTACCCGCGGACCGATGACCAGTCGGTCTGATTACTTCTGCGCCGGGCGGCCTGATTGTGTTACATCCGCCCCGGGGACCTCACCCTGACAGCGCTCCGAGGAGTTCATCCCCGGCCACCTTGCGGCATCAACCGCACCGGGGCCGGTCCCTCCGGCGCCGACGCTCCCACGTCCGGCGCCGTCTCCAGCACCGCCGTTCCCGCCTCCGCCATTCCCACCTCCGCCAACTCCGCCTCCGCCATCCCTTCCTCCGCCATCCCTTCCTCCGCCAACCCCATCACCGGCAGCCCCACCTCCGACACCGCCGGCGCAAGGGGCGGATGGCGTTGGGCCCGTTGCCGGCACCGGAGGAACGGCTGTCGGTACCGGAGGAACGGTTACCGGCGCCGGAGGGAGAGTCGTCGGCACCGGAGGGGCGGGGGCGGGCGCGGTGGACGGCACCGTCGCTGAGGGGGCGGGTGTGGCGGTCCCGGCGCGAAGGGACGCCTTGGGGGTGGCCGTCGGCGCGGGGCACGGAGCGGCGGAGGAGACGGAGGGAGCCGTGGAGGGGGCCGGGGACGGCGGTGCCGGTGAAGGCGTGGCCGGGCAGCAAGCCACGGGAGTCGGCGGTAGGTCGTGCGACGTGATCGGGGGTGGGGATGCCGTGCCGCCGCCGAGGTGGGACGGGGTGTCGGAGTCGGCGACGTTCCGGCAGTAGGCGCTGACGGAGGACCAGCCCTGGGCCGGGGCCGCGAGCAGGCCGGCGGGGACGGTGGAGCCGTGGCCGGACTCGGCGGCGAGGTACTCCTGGCAGAGGCGGTCGGTGTCGAAGCCGCCGAGCGTTCCGGAGACGGTGTGGTGGGGGGCGGCAGGGGCAGCGGTGGACGCCGGCTCGCCGAGGGGGGAATCGCCGGAGGGGCGGGGGCCGGAGCCGGGGAGTTCGTCGGCGGGGCGGTTGAGCGGGCCGGCGGGATCACCGGAGCCGGTGGGCGTGGCGGAGACCGAACCGGCGGGCTCGGGCCGTTGCGGCGGTTCGGTCGACCGGTACCGGTGGCCGTGCTGGCCGGTGGGATGCGGGGCGGGACCGTAGCCACCGCCGGAGAAGGGTGACGGGATCACGCCGACCGCTGCGGCCGCGACACCGCTGGCCAGCACGGTCGCGGCGACAACCGACCCGAGCAGGACGCGCGTCGAGCCGGGCCGGAAGCGCCGGGCCGGCCCGAGCTGTTCTCCACCGTCAACGACGCGCGCAGCATCCGCCCGATCGAACGAATTACGCGGCAGGCCGTCCGGCGCGTCATCCGTTCGGCCGGCGCCCACACCCACACCCGCGCCGCGGCCGTCGGCACGCCGACCGCCGAATCCCGCCTTATCGAACCCCGCTCCACCGAATCCCGCCACACCCGTGCCCCGCGCGGCGCCGCCCGGCCGGTCAACGTGCCGCCTGCGAACGCGCCGCCCGGCAGATCCGGCCGCCTTCCCCGTCCTCGGCGGTGCGGACGTCTCACGCGTGGCCGAGTGGACGGTGAGCAGTTCGACGGGAACGAGGTGTGGGGCGGACGGTCTGGCGCGGGCGAGGCGGAAGGCGGCGAGGGCAGCGTCCTCGCGGTCCTGGTCGATGATCGGACCGGAAGAGGCGTAGGGCGGGGTGGCGGGCTCACCTGCGGCGGAGTTCAGGAGAGCGGCGAGAGCGCGGTAGCCGTCACCCGGTGGCTTCTGTGACGTCCGGTCCCCAAACTCATCCCTTTCGGTGAACTTCCCCTCGGGGAGCGGGAACGGGAACACGTCCACCAGCCCGGTCGTGCCCGGCGCATCGGCGACGCCGCCGACCCCGGCCGGGTCCGCGGTCCAGGGGTATCCGGAATCGGCCGGTTCGCCGTTCAGCAGGCGCTCGGCGGTCTCGTCGTCCAGCCATTCGTGTCGACTTCCGCTCATCTCACGTCTTTCTGCGCCGGCGTGCCCGCAAACGTCACACCGTCGGACGTCGAAGTTTCCGTCAGCAGTTCCGCCAGCCGCCGAAGGCCGCGGTGGGCCGCGGTGCGGACCGCGCCGGGACGTTTGCCCAGCACGTCGGCCGCGCCCTTCGCGTCGAGGCCGACGACCGCGCGCAGGACGACGGCCTCCGCCTGGTCGAGCGGGAGCCGGGCGATCAGCCGCATGGCCCGTCCGGTGGCCAGCGCCTCCAGGGCCTGATCAGCGGTGTCGGCGCGGTCGGGCAGGGTGAGCAGCACGTTCTCGTCCCCGCCGGCGACAGGCCGGCGGCCGGTTCTGCGGATGTGGTCGAGCGCCCTGTTGCGGGCGATGGTGGCCGTCCAGCCGCGGAAGCGGTCCGCGTCACCGCCGAAACGTTCCAGGTCACGGGCTATCTGCAGCCATGCCTCGGAGGTCACGTCCTCGGCGTCGACCTCGCCGACCAGGGCGCGGACGTAGGCGAGCAGCCGCGGATGCACTGCGCGGTAGACCACCCGGAAGGCGGTCTCATCGCCCCGTTGGGCGGCGTCGACGGCAGCCGTCAGCCACGCGTCACCAGAGTCATGGTCAGCCCCCGCCACGGGGGTCATCATGCCCGATACACCTGTCGGCGCCGAGAGTTCGTACCGGACCAAACGTGACCTCTCCCGGACGCGGCGCCGCAGAGCTCGGGCGTGGCACTGAAGGCCTTGGGCGTGGCACTGGAAGAGGGTGAGCGACGTGAGAAACGGCCCGCGGCGCGGGAGTGCGCCGCAGGACGCCGCAAGGGGAAGCGGTCCCGGCCGCCTCTCCTTCCGAACGTTCAGCGCCGCGACCTTCGAACGTTCGACTCCGTCCGCGCGGTTCGGCTCCCCCGGACGGTACGGCTCCCCCGCACGGTTCGCGCCCCCTCCGGCGCCCCAGGCGCCCCCGGCACCCCGGCACCCCGGCACCCCGGCACCCCAGCACCCCAGCACCCCACAACCTCATCCCCTCGGCCCCTCAGCCCTCCAGAAAACCCGCACGCGGCCATGGCACCTCCTGACCGGCCTTCACCAAGAGGACACGCTCGTACGAGTGAAATTCATGGATGTGTCAGACATGGCGCCGCATTCAGAGCTACTTTTGTGAACGAGCGCGCGAGGGCGATCCCCCGTCCTCGCGGGTCCCCCGCAGGAACAATTTTCTCCTTAACAACGGCCGTCGCGCGGTTCTTGGAACGCGGCATCCGTGAATTGCGTCCATGGATGGTGTCCGGCTTTCCACGAGAGCCGAGGCCGTTCCAGTTCATCCGCACCCCCAGGTGTCCGAAGGAGTCCCAAGCTGGCCAGCGACCTCCCGGCGGTTCCGCACGTCCCGCGGACCACAGCGTCGGCCCCTCTTCCGCCGCAGAATCGCGGCGGCACCGGGATCGCCGCACTGAGCGGAGCAAGCGGGCTGGTCCGGCTCAACTCCTTGTCCCCGGTGGACGCGGAGGCGGAGTTCCTCGAATGCTGCGGCAGCCACCGCTGGGCACGGCTGATGACGAGCCACCGCCCGTACCCGGATCCCGGCGCCCTGCTCGCCGCCGCGTACGAAGCCGCGTACGACCTCGACCCGTCCGACCTCGCCGAGGCGCTGGCGGCGGAGAGCGCCGAACCGCTGCCCCCCGGCGGCGGCCAGGCCGCGCAGACCGCGTTGAGCGCGGCGCACGCCGAGTACGAACGGCGCTTCGGCCACGCGTTCGTCATCAGCGTGGCCGGCGTCGTGCGGGACGAGCAGGTCGACCACATCCTCGCGGGCATCCACGCCCGTCTCGGCAACCGCGAGGAAGCCGAACGGACCATCGCCGAGGACGAACTGCGCGCCCTCGCTCTCGCCCGTCTCGCCACACGCCTCGTCACGCCGCCCCCATCGGCAGCCACCCCACCGGCCGCCAACCCGGCATCCTGAGCGCACCCCACCCCCGGCGACAGCACCTCCCCGGAGGACGACGCGCGCCCGAACAACCGGCCCCCCGGACGACACGCCCGACGCCGGGCACCCCCACGCCGAGCACCCCCACGCCAGTGCCCCAGCAGCCGGACACCCGAGGACGGCGCCACGCCATCCGACGACGAGTCCCCCCGAACGGCCGCACACCCCCACCCACAGGCGCCCCGGACGGCGGCACGCACACCCCCACCGACACGCAGCCCCCGGACGGCAGCACCCGCACCCCCACCGACACGCGCCCCCAAGACGGCAGCACGCACCCCCAGGACGGCGACACACCCTCCCCCGGCAAGCGCCTCGGGACCGCGACACGCCCGCCGAAAGCGCCACCCAAAAACGCGCCACGCCACGCACCGGCGCGCACGCCGTCCCGCAACGACCTCCCCAACCCCTCCCCCACCGGTGCGCCCCGCTCCCCACACAGCTCACCCCACGCC
>NZ_JAAGKO020000102.1 GCF_027947535.2 Streptantibioticus silvisoli | reverse complement strand
TCGGCGCGTCGGCGCATCGGCGCGTCGGCGCATCGGCGCGTCGGCGCATCGGCGCGTCGGCGCATCGGCGCGTCGGCGCATCGGCGCGTCGGCGCATCGGCGCGTCGGCGCATCGGCGCGTCGGCGCATCGGCGCGTCGGCGCGTCGGCGCGTCGGCGCGTCGGCGCGTCGGCGCGTCAGGACGTCAGGACGTCAGGACGTCACAGCGCCACACCGAGCAGCGCGTCGACGGCGCGGGAGACCAGGCCGGGGGCGCCGGTGTCGGTGCCGCCGTCCCGTTCCTGCGTGGCGGCCCAGGCGTCGACGGCGGCCAGCGCGGCCGGGGCGTCGAGGTCGTCGGCCAGGGCGACGCGCAACCGCTCCACCAGGGCGTCGGCCCCGGGGCCGTCCGGGCGGGAGACCGCGGCACGCCAGCGGGCCAGCCGCTCGACGGCCTCGGCGAGCACCGCGTCGGTCCACTCCCAGTCGGAACGGTAGTGGTGGGCCAGCAGGGCGAGCCGGATGGCGACCGGGTCGGTGCCGTCGCGGCGCAGCTGCGAGACGAAGACCAGGTTGCCCTTGGACTTCGACATCTTCTCGCCGTCCAGCGCGACCATGCCGGTGTGCACGTAGGAGGTGGCGAACGGGAACGCGCCGGTGAGCGCCTGCGCGTGCGAGGCGCCCATCTCGTGGTGCGGGAAGGCCAGGTCGGAGCCGCCGCCCTGGACGTCGAAGCCCATGCCCAGGTGCTTCAGCGCGATGGCGACGCACTCGATGTGCCAGCCGGGCCGGCCCTGCCCCAACGAGCCGCCGTCCCAGCTGGGTTCGCCCTCGCGGGCCGCCATCCACAGCATCGGGTCGAGCAGGTTCTTCTTGCCGGGGCGGTCCGGGTCGCCGCCGCGCTCGGCCGACAGCAGCCGCATGGCCGCCGCGTCCAGCCCGGCGACCTGGCCGAAGTGCGGGTCCGCGTCGACGGAGAAGTAGGTGTCGCCCTCCAGCTCGTAGGCGGCACCGGACTCGCGCAGGCGTTCGACCAGCGGGATGATGTCCGGTATGGCCTCGACCGCGCCGATGTAGTGGCGCGGGGGCAGCAGGCGCAGCGCGGTCAGGTCCTCGCGGAACAGGGTGATCTCCCGTTCCGCCAGGTCGGTCCAGTCGACACCGGTGGCGACGGCCCGCTCCAGCAGCGGATCGTCGACGTCGGTGACGTTCTGCACGTAGTGGACCTGCCGCTTCGTGTCGAGCCACACACGCTGTACGAGGTCGAACGCGGTGAAGGTGGCCGCGTGACCCATGTGCGTGGCGTCGTACGGCGTGATGCCGCACACGTAGATGCGGGCGACCGGGCCGGGGTCCAGGGTGACCGGACCACCGGTGGCGGTGTCGTGGAGGCGGAGTTCGTGTCCCTTGCCGGGCAGGGAGGGAACATCCGAAGCGGGCCAGGCATACATGACATGAGCCTAACCGGACGAGTGTTCCGGTTACGACCCAGGATGGTGATGGTTGGCCGGAACGGCCCTCTTGTGATCGGCGGGCCGCCGTGCGGGGGCCGCGGCGGTGGTGGGATCAGACCGGCGGCCAGGGGATCGACGGCCAGTCGCCGCCGGGCAGCGGGTGCCGGCCGTCCGCCAGCAGGGCGGTGACCCGCTCGCGCAGCGCCGCGGTCTCGGCGGCGGTCAGCAGGGCCGCCAGCCGCTCCCCCAGCGGGCCCGCCAGGTCGGCGGACAGCCGCCCCAGCACGCCGGCGGCCTCCTCGGTCAGCGGTTCGCCCGCCCAGCCCCACAGCAGGGTGCGCAGCTTGTCCTCGGTGTGGAACGTGACGCCGTGGTCGATGCCGTACAGCCGTCCCGCCACGGTGGGCAGCAGGTGGCCGCCCTTGCGGTCGGCGTTGTTGATCACCGCGTCCAGCACGGACAGCCGCCGCAGCCGCGCGTCGTCGGCGTGCACCAGCCACGCCGTACGGCCCTCGCCGACCTCGGCCTCCACGACGGCCTTCCAGCCGGGCGCCGGTTCGTCGTCCTCGACCAGGGCGAGCAGCGGCTGCTGGTCGTCACTGTCGATCCACAGCTGGACCATGCCCCTGCCGTACGGCCCGTCGCGCAGCACGGTCGGCGGCACCAGGTCCCAGCCGGTGGCCTCGGAGACCAGGTACGCGGCGACCTCCCGGGAGGCCAGGTCGCCGTCGGGGAAGTCCCACAGCGGCCGCTCACCGGCGACCGGCTTGTAGACGCAGTGCGCGGTACGGCCCTCGTGGGAGATCACGCAGTACAGCACCGCGTTGGACGCCTCCCGCAACCGGCCCTCGACGGTCAGCTCCCCGCGAACGAGGAGGGTGAGGTCGTCGGGGGTGCCGGGGGTGTCTGTGGCGGGGGAGTCTGTGGGGGCGGGGGTGTCTGCGGCGGTGCCGTCGTTACGTGTACCGGTGCCGGCGTCCGGCGTGTGCGCGCCATCGTTACGTATACCGGTGCCCCCGTCCGGCGTATGCGTGCCGTCGTTGCGTGTACCGGTGCCGGCGTCCGGCGTATGCGTGCCATCGTTACGTATACCGGTGCCCCCGTCCGGCGTATGCGTGCCGTCGTTACGTATACCGGTGCCGGCGCCATCGTTACGTGTACCGGTGCCGGCGTCCGGCGTCTGCGCGCCGTCGTCAGGCGTACCGAAGCCGTCGTCGGGTGTACCCGGGCCGTCGTCCGGGGTGGCGGGGTCGTGCGGCGGGGCAGCGGTGGCGGCGGCGCCGGGGGGCGGGGCGTCGGCGACCGTGCCGTCCGGGGTCGTGCCGTCCGGCGGCGTGGTGCGGGTGACCGGCTCGGCGGCCGCCCGGGCGGTCCGCGGTGCCGGTGCGCCGCCGGGCGTCAGCCCGCTCGCCGGTACCCGTTCTGACGCGGGCATACGTGTCCTTCCGGGTCGAGGGGCAGGCTGCACAGCGGGCACGGCGGACGGCCCGCGGAGACCACCTCCATGGCCCGCTTGGCGAAGGACCGCGCCTGGGCCCCGGTGAGGCGGACCCGGAGCATCGGCGGGCCGTTCTCCTCGTCCTGGAGCAGCATCTCCTCGGCGGCCTCCATGTCGGCCGCGGACAGATCCTGCTCGACGTCCAGCTCGACCAGCGCCTGGGCCTCCAGGATCATCCGCTCGGCGGCGGTGTCCCAGGCCAGCGCCATGGTGCCGACCCGGAACTCCTCCTCGACCGGGGTGTCGAGCGGGGCGGAGTCGGACAGCTCCGACGGTGCGACGGCGGGCACCGAGGCGTTGCCGCCGCTGCGGCGCACGACCTCGTCGAGCAGCTCGTCGATCCGCTCCGCGAGCGCCTCGACCTGGGTCTTCTCCAGCGCCACGCTGGTGGTCCGGCCGGACGCGGTGGCCTGGAGGAAGAAGACGCGCTGGCCCGGCTGCCCGACCGTGCCGGCCACGAACCGGTCCGGCTGCTCGAAGAAGAACACCTGACGGGGCACGTCCGCTCCGTATTTCTCGACGTTGGTTCACCTGACGGGGTCACACACGGGCGCGCCGGGGCGCCGTGCGGACTCCGCCAACCCTACTGCGGAAGCGGATCACGGCGCTCCCGTGGCCCCGCCCACCACCGCGTCCGCCCCGGCGCCGCGCGGATGCGGCGCCAGGCCGCCGAACTCGCCGGTGTCGCCGAGCCGGATCAGGAACGGCCGCAGCGGGGTGTAGCGGATCGCGGTGACCGAGCAGGGATCGACCGACAGCCGCTGGAAGAGGTCGAGGTGCATACCGAGGGCATCGGCGATCAGCGACTTGATGATGTCGCCGTGCGAGCAGACCAGGTAGGCGGCGCCCTCGCCGTGCTCGGCCTCGATCCGGGTGTTCCAGTCACGCACGGCGTCCACCGCGCGCGCCTGCATGGCGCGGATCGACTCCCCGCCCTCGCCGGGGAAGACCGCGGCCGAGGGGTGCTGCTGGACGGTCTTCCACAGCGGTTCGTCGGCGAGGTCGGTGAGCTTGCGGCCGGTCCAGTCGCCGTACTTGCACTCGCCGAACCGCTCCTCGGTGTGCGAGGGCAGTTCGGGCCGGGTGGCCAGCAGCGGGGCCAGGGTCTCGCGGCAGCGCTGCAACGGACTGCTGACCACGGCGGCGAGCGGCATCCCCGCCAGCCGGCCGGCCAGGGTGGCCGCCTGCTCGGTGCCGTGCTCGTCCAGGCCGACGCCAGGACTCCATCCGGCGAGCACTCCGTCGGCATTGGCGGTGGACCGGCCGTGCCGGACCAGGATCACGATGGGCATGGGCCCGAGCCTACGGCGACCGGTACCGCGACGCGAAGAGCCCCGCACCCCCGACGCGAACCGCACCGGTACCGCACGCGAACGACGTTCACCCCCGGCACCCGGGAAGCACGGGTACACCGCACGATGACGCCGGCACCTGCCGCGCCAACAACCCCGGGTACACCGCACGATCACGCCGGCACCTGCCGGGCCAACAACCCCCGTACACCGCACGCAAACCCCGGCACCCGCGACGCGGGCAACCTCGGGTACACCGCACGAACAACCCCGGTACACCGCACGAAAACGCCGACACGCCCCCACGCGAACCGGCACCCGTACACCGCACGAAAAGTCCGCTCCCCGAGGCGGGAAACCCCGCTATGACCCACGGAGTACCCCGTGCCCGCGGGGTGCGCAGTCCTGGTGCCGACCTGCCCGGTGACTTTCCGGGGCGGCCAGGGACAATGGCCGGGTGATCGTGGATTGCGCCATTTACAAGGGCGGGCACCGCACCGAAGGCCCCGCCGACTTCTCCGATGCCCTGGAACAGGCCCGCCAGGACGGCGACTCCTTCCTGTGGATCGGGCTGCACGAGCCGACCCAGGAGGAGTTCGACCTGGTGTCCGGCGAGTTCGGCCTGCACCCGCTCGCCGTGGAGGACGCGCTCACCGCCCACCAGCGGCCGAAGCTGGAGGTCTACCAGGACTCCCTGTTCCTGGCGCTGAAGCCGGTGACGTACGACGACGACGCGGACGTGGTCTCCGCCGACGAACTGATGGTCTTCGTCGGCGACTCCTTCGTGGTGACCGTGCGGCACGGCGAGGGGCAGCGGCTGAAGGAGGTGCGCGAGCGGCTGGAGGACAGCCCGGACGTCCTGGCGCACGGCCCCTGCGCGGTGCTGTACGCGGTCTGCGACGCCACCGTCGACCACTACGTGGACGTAGCCAGCGAACTGCACACGGACCTGGAACTGCTGGAGGAGGAGATCTTCGCCCCCGACGGCGGTACCGAGACCCGCAACACCGCGGGTCGGATCTACGGCTTCAAGCGGCAGGTCATGGAGTTCCGCCGGGCCACCTCCCCGCTCGCCGACCCGATGACCCGGCTCGCGCTGGCCCAGGTGCCGTACGTCGACCGGGAGAGCCAGCCGTTCTTCCGCGACGTGAGCGACCACCTGACCCGGGTCAACGAGCAGGTGGACGGCCTGGACCGGCTGCTGAGCGACATGCTCGGCGCCCACCTGACACAGGTCGGGATACGGCAGAACGACGACATGCGCAAGATCTCCGCCTGGGCGGCCATCGCGGCGGTGCCGACGCTGATCGCGGGCGTGTACGGCATGAACTTCACCCACATGCCCGAACTCCAGTGGCACTACGGCTATTACGGCGTCCTGGGAGTCATGCTGGCGGCCTGCTGGGTGCTGTACGTCTTCTTCAAAAAGCGCGGCTGGCTGTAGGACCGCGCGGGACCGCGGCCGTCGTCCCGGCGCCGGCAGAACGTGCGCGGGCGGCCCCCGTAACCCCGCCGCGGCGCAGGCGTTGTAGGGACGACGGCCGTGGCGGGGAAGACCCCCGAGCCCCCACCACGGCCGCAGAAACGTCACTACACCGCCGACCCGTCCCCCATGGCCGCCACCTGCCATTCCTTCCTCCGCCATGGCCCCCGCTCCTGACGGTGTGGCTGGGTAAGGTGCCAAGGAGGCAATCAAGGCGCCAGGGACGGGATCGCGAAGCAGGTGGACATGTTCAGCAAGGCCGCCGGAAGTCGTCCGGCCACGGGACAGCTGGGCCCGGCCGGCTCCGACTGGTCGCCGTACACACGCCTCGAGGAGGCGGCCCGCGCCTACTTCCTGCACGCGGACGTGGCGCTCGACGCGGTGGCCGGCGTGCTGGGCCGGCGGCGGGTGCGGGGCTTCACGCTGGAGCGGGTGGTCGACCTGACCGAGGCGGGCACGTCGGTCTGGCAGGAGGCCGCGGTCTGCGACGGGAGGCGGCTCATCCTGTGGCACAGCGAGGAGTTGGCCGACGAGGCCTCCCCCGGCGGCACCGTGCTGGACTCCTCGATCCAGGTGCTCCCGCTGGGGTCCATCGGCCACGTCGGCATGCGCACCCTGGTCGGCCGGGACGAGGGCGGCGGACGGGTGGACCGCGGGGTCTACCTGGTGCTCGCCACCGCCACACCGCACGAACTCAGCGCGGTGCAGGGCGATCCGGACTCCCCGGTGGCCTCCGCGCGGCTGCGCCCGGAGGCGTTCCGCTTCAGCAAGTCCCTGGAGGACGGCGGGCCCGGCCAGATAGCCCGGCTCATCGACTTCGGCCGACTGCTGGGCCGTCTGGTCCCGGCCTGACCGCCGCCCGCCGTCCCGTTCAGGGGGTGCGCGAACGCCCGCGCGGCGTCCGCCCGTCCGTCACGCCAGCTTGGCGTGCTCCAGGGCCTCCACACCAGTGCGCAGCGCCGTGAGGCGCTCCTCCAGGGTGAAGCCGGCCGGGGAGAGGGTGAGGGTGGTGACGCCGGCCTCGGCGTAGGCCGTCATGCGGTCGGCGATCCGCTCGACGGTGCCCAGCAGGCTGGTGGAGTCGATGAGCTGGCGCGGAACGGCGGCGGCGGCACCGTTCTTGTCGCCGGCCAGGTACTTGTCCTGGATCTCGGCGGCGGCCTCCTCGTACCCCATGCGCTGGGCGAGGCGGTTGTAGAAGTTCTGCTTGCGGCTGCCCATGCCGCCGACGTACAGCGCGGTGTACGGGCGGAAGAGGTCGGCGAGCGCGTCGACGTCCTCGCCGACCGCGATCGGCAGCGTCGGGCACACGTCGAAGCCGTCCAGGGTCTTGCCGACCTTCTCGCGGCCGGCCCGGATCGACGACAGCGCGGTCTCCTCCAGGTGTTCCGCGGCCGGGAAGATCAGCAGCGCGCCGTCGGCGATCTCGCCGGTCTGCTCCAGGTTCTTCGGGCCGATGGCCGCGATGTACAGCGGGATGTACTCGCGCACCGGGTGCACGGTGAGCTTCAGCGGCTTGCCGGGGCCGCCGGGCAGCGGCAGCGTCCAGTGTTCGCCGTCGTGCGACAGCCGCTCGCGGGACATCGCCTTGCGGACGATCTCCACGTACTCGCGGGTGCGCGCCAGCGGCTTGTCGAACTTCACGCCGTACCAGCCCTCGGAGACCTGCGGCCCCGAGACGCCCAGGCCGAGGCGGAACCGGCCGCCGGACAGCGAGTCGAGGGTGGCGGCGGTCATCGCGGTCATCGCCGGGGTGCGGGCCGGGATCTGGAAGATCGCCGAACCGATGTCGATCCGCTCGGTCTGCGCGGCCACCCAGGACAGCACGGTCGGCCCGTCGGACCCGTACGCCTCGGCCGCCCAGCACACCGAGTAGCCCAGCCGGTCGGCCTCCTGGGCCACCGCCAGATTGTCGCCGTCCATACCGGCGCCCCAGTAGCCGAGATTGATCCCGAGCCGCATCACGGTCTCCTACCCATCGGTAACGTCTTCGTCCCTGGGGACTCTAGCGCGGACCGGCGCCGCGGGCGGCTGTCAGATGGGCCACAGGCGCCGCGCACCCGGATGTGCCGGAGGTCACCCGGGCAGCGCGCTGGTCGGTAGGGTCACAACTCATGGAACAAAGGCATCTCGGCCGCACCGGGCTACGGGTATCCCGGCTGGGTCTCGGCACGCTCACCTGGGGGCGCGACACGGGCGAACGCGAGGCGGCCGACCAGCTCAAGACGTTCTGGGACGCCGGTGGCACGCTGGTCGACACGGCCGACGTGTACGCGGACGGCGCCGCGGAGTACCTGCTGGGACGGCTGCTGGAGAACCTGGTGCCGCGGCAGGACCTGGTGATCGCCACGAAGGCCGGCAGCGTTCCGGACCCCGACCGGCGCTTCGACGCCTCCCGCCGCCACCTGCTGTCGGCGCTGGACGCCTCCCTGGAGCGGCTGGGCACCGACCACGTCGACCTGTGGCAGGTGCACGCCTTCGATCCGACGACGCCCCTGGAGGAGACGCTCCAGGCCCTGGACATCGCCGTCTCCTCCGGCCGCGCCCGCTACGCCGGTGTCTCCAACTTCTCCGGCTGGCAGCTGGCGAAGGCGGCGACCTGGCAGCTGGCCTGTCCCGGCCGCACCCCGGTCGCCAGTACGCAGATGGAGTACTCCCTGCTGCAACGCGGCGTCGAACGTGAAGTGCTGCCCGCCGCGCTGGACCTGCGCATCGGCCTGCTGCCGTCCTCCCCGCTGGGCCGCGGTGTCCTCACCGGCAAGTACCGGCACGGGATACCGACGCGTTCGCGCGGCGCCTCCGACCACCTCGCGCCGTTCGTCGCGCCCTACCTGGACGAGACCGCCTCCGCCATCGTCGACGCGGTCGCCACCGCCGCCGAGGGCCTCGGCGTCTCACCGCTCCAGGTCGCGCTGGCCTGGGTGCGCGACCGCCCCGGGGTGGCCGCGCCGATCCTGGGGGCACGCGACGCGCACCAGCTCGGGCAGGCGTTGTCAGTGGAGGGTCTTAGGCTTCCCGTCGAGATCAATAACGCACTGGATGACATTTCGGCGCCGGTGCACCGGTACCCGGACCACGACTGGAGCACGCTGTGAACGACCGAGAGCGGACCGCACCGGCGCCCGGGAACGCCGGGGAACGGCCGACGGCCGACGCGGAGGGCCCGGCTCCCTCAACGGCCCCCTCAACGGCCTCCTCAGCGGGCGCGGACGAGGCGGGGCCCGGCGAAGGGCCGCAGGACCGCGGGCCGTTGGCGGACCGCGCGGGCGCGGACGAACGCCCGCCGGCCGACGGGGAAAGCGCGGCGACGCCCGAGCCGGCAGGCCCGACGCGACCGGCGCCGCCCGCGAGCGCGGAGGCGGCGGACACCCCGGCCCCGGCTCCCCGGCCGTCGGCCGTGCCGGAAAAGCCGGAACCGTCGGCCGCGGCGGGAAAGCCCGCGGGACTGCCGCCCGAACTCGCCCGGCTCGCCGAGGCGGTGCGGGCGATCGAACGCAACGAGGTGGCGCCGGCGCCGCGTTCGGTCCCCCGCCCGGCCCCGGCCTCGGCCCCGGAGCCCACCGCGGCGCCCCCGGCGGCCGACCGGCCGCGCCCGGTGGCGGCGCCGATGGCCCTGCCCGACAAGCCGGTCGAGGCGGCCCGGGTCGTCCTGGCCCGCGGCGGCGCGCCGGAGGCCCTCGCCGAGGCCGCGGTCGGCACGCTGGGTGAGCGCGCCGGTGAACTGCTGGGCGGGGACCCGTGGTTGATCCTCGGCCTGCCCGGTGTCCGGCCGGACCAGGCGGACGGCTTCGCGCGCGCCCTGCTCGGCGACGCCTGCGGTCCCGGCGACCCGCGCCGCGGCCCCGCGGTCACCGGCTGGCTGCTCGCCCGCGCCGCCGACGCCGGACACACCGCCCTGGAGTGGTCCGTGCTGTCCGCGGCGCTGGCCAAGCAGACGGTGCCGGACCCGGAGGAGACGCTGCGTTCCGCGGTCGAGGACGGCCGCCTGATGGTCTTCCGCGACGAACGCGCCCCGGAGGCCGGCTCCCGCCCCTCCCGGACCGACGACGAGGACGAGGACGAGGCCCCCGCCGACATCCTGCTCGCCCTGGACCGCTACGCACTGGCCGAGGAGAGCCTCGCGGACGGCCTGGCCCGGGTGCTCAACTCCCCCGTCGACCCGTCCGCCCCCGAGGAGGGCGCCGCCGGGACCGCGCAGGACGGGGCCGGCGCGCAGGACGGCGCGGCCTCCGAGGGCGCCGGTGCGAGCGGTGCCGGCGGTGCGGGTGCGGGCGGAGCGGCCGACACCGGTGACGGTCGCGCCGGGACGCGGCGGATGGACTGGGAGGCGGCCGCGGCGGCCGCGCCCTCACCGTCGGCGGCGGCGCTGATCCGGGCGGTGGCCGACAGCGCCCTGGTGGCGCACACCGGCGGCGAGGCGGCACGGGCCGAACCGGCGGCGCTGGTCGCCGCGGCGCGGGCGGCGGGCCTGCGGGCGTACGCCGCGGCGCACACCGAGGACGGCAGGCGGCGCCTGGCGCGGGCGCTGGGCCCGGACGGCGACGGCGCGGCGGTCACCGTGGACGGGCTGCTGTCCGGCACGCAGGGCCCCGGGCGCGACGGGGACGGCACGCTGGCGCTGGACCTGTTGGCGGTGCTGGACGCGCCGCAGCTGGACGTGGAGCGGGCCGCGACGCTGGTCGAGACGGTGCCGGACGGCGCCCGGCTGGTGCTCAGCGGGGACCCGGCGGTGCTGTGGTCGGCGGGGCCGGGCCGGGCGTTCGCCGACCTGCTGGCGGCGAAGGCGTGCCCGCTGGTGGTCTCGCGCACCCCGGACCCCGGTCCGGTCGGCGAGCTGGTCTCCGGCATCGGCATCGGCGAACTGGCCCCGGTCGAGGCGCCGGACAAGGAGGTCGTCATCGTCCCGGTGCGCGACCCGCGCGAGGCGGTGCACCGCGCGGTTCAGCTGATGGCGGACTCCATCCCCCGGGCGATCGGCGTGCCGGCCGAGCAGACGGTGGCCGTCACGCTGGCGCACGGCGGCCCGGTCGGTACGCGGGCGCTCAACGCGGCGCTCAAGGAACGTCTCAACCCCGGCCCCGGACGCTTCGGCGGCTTCGACCCGGGCGACCGGGTGGTGCTCAACGCCGAGCCGGACGCCTCCGGTACGGTGCCGGGCACACCGCCCGCGTTCGGCACGGTGGTCTCCGGCGACCCGGCGGGCCTGCGGCTGGACTGCGGGGGCACTCAGCTCGTCCTCGCCCCCGAACGGGTCACGGGCTCGCTGCGGCACGGCTGGGCCGTCACCGCCCACCAGGCCGCCGGGACGCGGTGGCCGGCGGTGGTCGTGGTGGTCCCCGGTGAGACGCCGGCCGCGGCACCGTTGACCCGGTCGTGGGCCTACACCGCGTTCAGCCGCGCGGAGCGCCACCTGTCGGTCGTGCAGGGCGCCGAGCAGGAACTGCACCGCGCGGTGTCCGAACGCCCCGCCAAGGACCGCACCACCCGCCTGCGCACCGTCCTGCGCGAACAGGCCGCCCAGGTCTGACACCCCCGCCCGGCGGAGGCGGCGCCCCGGTCCGGGCTGTGGCGGTGGGCCCGCCCGGCGGCGCTGCTGCCGGCTCCGGTGGTGGCCGGCCGCACCAGTGCGTCATGTACCGGTGCGGCCGGGCGCCGTCAGCGGGGTGGAGCGGGCGTCGTCAGCCGCGCCGGCCGGCGTCGTCGTCCACCACGCCGGACCGGCTCCTTCATGTGCCGCACCGGCCCGGCGTCGTCGTCCACGGCGCCGGACCGGTTCCCTCGTGTGCCGCACGGACCGGCATCGTCGTCCACCACGCCGGTCCGGCTGAATCGTGTGCCGCGCCGGTCAGGCGTCGGCCTCCTCGTGGTCGTCGTCGAAGACGGAACTGACGTCGAATCGGCAGATGACGAGCTCGGGATCGGCGGCGTCGAAGGGGGTGGACAGCCACTCCCCCGGCTCCGTGCTCTCCCCCGCGGTCACCCAGATGGTGGAATCGCCCTCCTCCAGTCCGAATTCCTCGTGACGGGAGGCGATTTCATCCGGTTCGTACTCGCCGAACACCGCGCTGACGGCCGCGCCGACCCCCGCGACGTCGTCGCCCGGGGAGTCGGCGATCCGGCGGGCCTGGGCGGTCAGCCGGAGCGGTTCGGCCACGATGTAGTCCCGGCGGATCAGCACGCTGATGGCCTCCGGGTTCTCCGGTCCCGCGTAGGCGGGCAGCGAGTCGGGGGCGGGTACCTCGAACGGGGTGACCTCGTCGTAGGCGTCGTACAGCAGCTCGTCGTAGGTCTCGGCGGTGCTGGCCAGGGCGTCGAAGGCGGCGAAGACCGCCGGATCGTCGTCACCCGTACGGTTCTCGATGGCGGCCAGGTGGCGGTCAATGGCAGCTTTGACCGCCTCGGCGGCGGCACGTACCTCGGCAACGGTGGGCTGCGCGGCATCAGACATGGTGCAGACGCTATCCGGATCGGGCCGTTGCCCGCACAATAGATGCGATGCCGGAATACGAATTTCAAGACGTGTACGTGCCCCGGGGCGTATCGCGGAACGCGACCCGGCGCATGCTGACCGAGCACGCGGAGTACGGCCACTGGGAACTGGAACGGCTCCGCCTCTACCCCGACGGCAGCCGCAAGGTGCGGTTGCGCCGCCGGATCATCCGCCAGGTCCGCGCGACCTGGTGACGTCAAGGGCCCCCGCGCACGCCGGGGGCCACCGTACGGCGGGGGCCGCGCGAAACGTCGCCCGGAGCGGGGCATCCGCACCCGGACGTGCCGAAGGGCGGTCGCACCACGGGGGTGCGACCGCCCTGACGCGTCCACCGGTACGGTCCCCGGCGGTGCGGATTCGTCAGCCGCGCATCGCCCGGCCCCGGCGGTACAGCACGAAGCCGCCGAGCAGTGCGCCGGCGCCGGTCGCGGCCATCAGGCCCATCTCCTGCACACCGGTGTGCGCCAGCATCTGCTGGGCCGGCGCCGGACGGGCGTGACGCGGGCCCGGGGCAACGGGCTGCGACGGGACGTGCGGCGTGGCCGGCGGGGTGCTGACCGGCGTCGGCGGCGTGGGCGTGACCGGCGGCGTGGGCACGGTGGGCGGCGCCGGGGTCACCGGGGTGCCGCCGTTGTCGCAGCCGTTGCCGAACACCGGGTTGAGCAGGCCGACGACGTCGACGCTGTTCCCGCAGGCGTTCACCGGCACGTGCACCGGGACCTGCACGGTGTTGCCCGAGCCGACACCCGGGGAGTTGCTGCTGCCGCCGGTCGCGGTCGAGCTGCCGCCCGCCGTCGTACCGGCGCCGCCCTGCGAGGTGTTGGCGCAGCCGTTGCCGAACGTGGGGTTCAGCGCGCCGACCACGTTCGCGGAGTTGCCGCAGGCGTTGACCGGCGCGTGCACCGGGACCTGCACGGTGTTGCCGGAGCCGACGCCCGGGGAGTTGCTGCTGGCGCCGGTGGCCGTCGCGCCGCCGCCGGTGGTGCCGGCCACGCCGTTCGAGGTGTTGGCGCAGTGGTTGCCGAACGCCGGGTTGAGCGCGCCGATGATGTCGACGGTGTTGCCGCACACGTTGACGGGCACGTGCACCGGGACCTGCACGGTGTTCCCGGACAGCACTCCCGGGGAGCCGGCCGCGCTGCCGGCCGCTCCCGCGTCGGCGTAGGCGTACCCGCCGGTGACGGCGAGCACGCCGCCCGTCGCGATGACGGTGATCAGGCCTTTTTTCGCGACCTGCCTCATGTGTTCCCTGCCTTCTGTGTTTCTGGGCGCGCGCGGGCCGGAGCCCGACACGAGGAAGCGGGAGAGTTTCCGGGAACGCCAGGACCGCCGTCACGACGGCCAGTTGATGCGATATTCCGAACGACTTCCCGTAAGACCGCGACGGCCCCGGAGCACTTTGCCGCTCCAGGGCCGCGCGAGAGCCGGACAACGAGGGTCCGGCAGACGTCAGGCGGTCAGCGCCCGACTCGACGTCAGCTGTTGACGCAGGTGTTGCCGAACGCGGGGTTCAGCAGACCGATCACGTTGATCGTGTTGCCGCACACGTTCACCGGTACGTGGACCGGAACCTGGATCACGTTGCCGGACAGGACGCCGGGGGACTGCACCGCAGCACCCTGAGCGCCCGCGTCGGCAACCGCCAGGCCCGCACCGGCGAGCACCAGGGTGCCGGTGGCAGCCGCGACAGCGGCGACCTTCTTGATCATTGTTCCTCCTCGTTGGTGGTGCGGTCCCAGCCGCGGACCGCACTGACCTAACGAAGAGCACCGGGTGGGGCAACGAGCGCGTTACCCCATTCACTCGTTCCGGCTATGACCGTACGAGTACTCGAATCATCGGTTCCTCACACCGCACCGCGCGACGCTCCGGGCGAGGGACGAGGGAAGCGGGGAGCGGGGCGGGGAGGTGTGAGGCGGGGGTCAGCGGCGACCCGTGGAGCGCGCCGGGGCGGCCGGCCTCCGGGATGCCCCGCCGAGCGTGCCGACCGTGGCCGGCGTCAGCACGCGTCGAGGAACCGGTCCAGCACCCGGACGCCGAACTTCAGGCCGTCCACCGGGACCCGTTCGTCCACGCCGTGGAACATCCCGGCGAAGTCGAGGTCGGCCGGCAGCCGCAGCGGGGCGAAGCCGAAGCAGCGGATGCCGAGGTCGTCGAAGGACTTGGCGTCCGTGCCGCCGGACAGGCAGTACGGCACGGCCCGCGCGATCGGGTCCTCGGCGCGCAGCGCGGACTGCATGGCGTCCACGAGCGCGCCGTCGAAGGTGGTCTCCAGCGCCTTGTCGCTGTGCACGTCCTCCCGCTTGACCCGCGGGCCGAGCAGCCGGTCGATGTCGGTGAGGAACTCCTCCTCGTAACCGGGCAGGAAACGCCCGTCGACGTGGGCGACCGCCTGGCCGGGGATGACGTTGACCTTGTACCCGGCGCCCAGCATGGTCGGCGCGGCGGTGTTGCTCAGCGTGGCGCCGATGAGCTTGGCGATGCCGCCGAGCTTGGCCAGCGTGGCGTCCATGTCCTCCGGGTCCAGCGGGGTGCCGAGCGCGTCGGACAGCTCGTCGAGGAAGGACCGCACGCTCTTGGTGACCCGCACCGGCCACTTGTGCCGGCCGAGCCGGCCGACCGCCTCGCACAGCTCGGTGATGGCGTTGTCGTTGTTGGTCATCGACCCGTGCCCGGCGGTGCCGTCCACGGTGAGCCGCATCCAGTGCATGCCCTTCTCGGCGGTCTCCACCAGGTACAGCCGCAGGTTCTCGTTGACGGTGAACGAGAAGCCGCCGACCTCGCCGATCGCCTCGGTCACGCCCTCGAACAGGTCCGGGTGCTCACGCACGAGGTGCTTGGCCCCCCAGACGCCGCCGGCCTCCTCGTCGGCCAGGAACGCCAGCACGATGTCGCGCGGCGGCTTGCGTCCACTGCGCAGCCGGTCACGGACGACGGCGAGCGTCATCGCGTCCATGTCCTTCATGTCGACCGCGCCGCGCCCCCATACGCAGCCGTCGGCGATCTCGCCGGAGAACGGGTGGTGCGTCCAGTCGTCGGCGTTGGCCGGAACGACGTCGGTATGGCCGTGGATCAGCAGCGCGGGCCGCGACGGGTCCTCCCCCGCGATCCGTGCCACGGTCGAGGCACGCCCCTTGTGCGACTCGAAGATCCGCGGTTCGAGCCCGACCTCCGCGAGCTTCTCCGCCACGTACTCCGCCGCGACCCGCTCCCCCGGCCCGGAATGGTCGCCGTAGTTGCTGGTGTCGATGCGGATCAGGTCACGGCACAGATCGACGACCTCGTCCTCGCCCCTGACCGCCCGCACCGGATTCGACTCGCTCACGCCTGCTCCTCTTCGTCACCAAGCCCTTTGCCCCATTCTCCCCCCGCACCCGCACACCGGACCAGCGACGGGGCGGGGGGAGGGGGCTTCATGGGGTGGGGGCGGTCGGGGGAAGGTTCTTCATGGGGTGGGGGTGCGGTC
>NZ_JAAGKO020000101.1 GCF_027947535.2 Streptantibioticus silvisoli | reverse complement strand
GCCCGACGGCGTCGGACGGCTCGCTGACGCCTTCGGGGTCCCGGGGGGCGCTGTCGGTCCCGGCGGGGTCGGTGACCCCGTGGGCCTCGGCGGCGGCCCGGGCGGCGGAGGTGCAGGGGGTGCCGGGGCTGCCAAGGTGCGGGGGTGCCGGGGATGCGGGGATGCCGGGGCTGCCAACGTGCGGAGGACAAAGGGGTGCAGGGCGCCAGGGGCGGGGCCCTCGGGTGGCCGGCCGGCCGGGCTTCGGGAGCGTCAGGTCCTGCCAGGTGCCCGACACGCCCTGCACATCCGCCTGTCCGCCGAGGCGGCCCTCGGTGCCCACGTCACGGGCCATCCGGGTGACGTACCGCGGCCCGCGGGTCAGCTGCGGGCGGGCTGGGCGCCCATCGCGCGGACGAAGGCGCGTTCCACGTCCTCGGTGGCCAGCACGCCGAAGATCTCACCGGTCGCCTCGACCACCAGGTACTCGGTGGCGGGCGTCTCGCGCAGGGTGTCGAGCAGGTCCTCGCCGCTGAGTTCGGCCGACACCCGCATGCCGGGGCGGATGTCCTGGCTGAGGCCGCTGACCGCGACCCACGGGCGGCGGTGCTCCGGCACGCCGACCACGGCGGCCTCCCGGACCAGGGCGACGGCCTCGCCGTGCCCGTCCACCACGACCAGGGCGCGGGCCCCGGCCTCGCCGGCCTGGCGCAGCGCCTCCGACAGCGGGGTGTCGGAGGAGACCGGGACGGCGCGGCGGGTCAGGGTGCGGGCGCTCAGCTCGGGCAGGTGCTCGCGCAGCCGGGCCATCCGCAGGCTGTTGCCGGCGCCGGTCCAGATGATGGCGGCCAGGATCGCGGCGAGCAGCGCGTCGGTGATGGACCCGGCGCCGCCGCCGGCGTCGTTGCCGCTGGCGTAGGACAGCAGCGGCAGGCCGATCAGCACGGCGACGGCCAGCGCGCGGCCGGTCCACGCGGCGGCGACGGTGCCGGTCATCGGACGGCCGCTGAGCTTCCACACCACCGCCCGCAGCATCCGGCCGCCGTCCAGCGGCAGACCGGGCAGCAGGTTGAAGGCGGCGACGATCAGGTTGCTGATCATCAGACCGGCCAGCAGGACGCCGGGGACGGTGCCCGGGGTGACGGCGAGCATGCCGAGGTAGAACAGCCCGGACAGCACGAGCGACAGCAGCGGGCCGACGAAGGCCAGCACGAACTCACGCCCCGGGGTGTCGGAGTCCTTCTCGATCTCCGAGACGCCGCCGAAGAACTGGAGCTGGATGCGGCGCACCGGCAGCTTGAAGCGCAGCGCCGCGACGGTGTGGGCGAGTTCGTGGACCAGCACGGAGGCGTAGAAGGCGACCGCGAAGAACAGCGAGACCAGGTAGCGGGCGGCGCCCAGCTCCGGCAGGACGCGGCCCAGCTGGTCGCCGAAGACCCAGGTGATGAGCGCGGCGACCAGGAACCAGCTCGGCGCGACGTAGACCGGCACACCGAACGGCCGGCCCATCAGGATTCCGCCACCGGACTCCCTTGGCCGTCTCGGCTTCTTGCCGCCCCCGGACTCGTCCCCGGCGTTCCTTCCGCTCACAGCTGACTTCCGTTCGCTTCTCCGCACCGACGGCGCACGCGCGGCACCAGGCCCGACCGCGCGTCGCACAGCCACCTTTTGTTCGCTTCTCCGCCCGACCGGCGAATCCGCGCCACTCGTCCCGACCGCACCCCGGCGGCCGTCCGTGCGTCGCTCACAGCTGGATCCCCGTCCGGTAGCCCGTCCCCGTCCCCGTCAAAGGTTCCGTTCCCGTTTCTGACGCACCCCACGCGGTGACCTCTCGTTCGGCGGAAGCGGACCCCCGGACTCGATCATGACGTGTGAGGGCGTGTGCGTCGATGGTAACGACGGGGCGGGGCGGTGATGTCGGCGGCAGCCCGTAGGGTCAGGTGCCATGAGTGCCACGTCCCAACTCGCCGTTCCGCGGCCCCCCTCGTCGTTGTCGCCCTCGCGGGCCGGGGACTTCATGCGGTGTCCGCTGCTGTACCGGTTCCGGGTGATCGACAAGCTGCCGGAGAAACCGAGTGAGGCGGCCACCCGGGGGACGGTGGTGCACGCGGTGCTGGAGCGGCTCTTCGACGCCCCCGCCGCCGAGCGTACGCCCGTCCGGGCGACGGCGATGGTGGCCGGCGAGTGGGAGCGGCTGCTGGCGTCGCGGCCGGAGCTGGTGGAGCTGTTCGGTGCGGAGCCGGACGCGCCGGAGCGGCTGCGGCAGTGGCTGGAGAGCGCCGAGCGGCTGGTGGAGCGGTGGTTCGCGCTGGAGGACCCGACGCGGCTGGAGCCGGCCGAACGCGAGCTGTACGTGGAGACCGCGCTGGAGTCCGGCCTGGTGCTGCGCGGCTACGTCGACCGGCTCGATGTCGCCCCCACGGGTGATCTGCGGGTGGTGGACTACAAGACCGGCAAGGCCCCCCGTCCGCAGTACGCGGCGGAGGCCCTGTTCCAGATGAAGTTCTACGCCCTGGTGCTGTGGCGGCTGCGCGGCGTCGTGCCGCGGCGGCTCCAGCTGGTCTACCTCGGCAGTGGCGACGTGCTGACCTACGACCCGGGCGAGGCGGAGCTGCTGGCGGTGGAGCGCAAGCTGCTGGCGCTGTGGGAGGCCATCCGGCAGGCGACGGCCAGCGGCGACTGGCGGCCGACGCCGGGCCGACTGTGCGACTGGTGCGACCATCAGTCCATCTGCCCGGCGTTCGGCGGCACCCCGCCGGCCTATCCGCTGCCGGTGACCGCGCCGGCCGTACCGGACGCCGGCGGTAGTCCCGCGGTGCCGGCCGCCCGGAGCGCGGTGGAGGCGGCGCTGTCGGTGGACCCGCCGTACTGACGGCTGGGCGAGAATGGTCGGTCCGTACGTTCATGTGAGGAGCACCCGTGGCCATCCGCGTCCTGCTGGTCGACGACCAACCGCTGCTGCGCACCGGATTCCGGATGATCCTGGAGGCGGAGCAGGACCTGGCGGTGGTGGGCGAGGCCGGGGACGGGCTCCAGGCGCTGGAGCAGGTGCGCGCCCTTCAGCCGGACGTGGTGCTGATGGACATCCGCATGCCGCGGATGGACGGCGTCGAGGCGACCCGGCAGATCACCGGCCCCGGGCGGGACGGTCCGGCGAAGGTGCTGGTGCTGACCACGTTCGACCTGGACGAGTACGTGGTGGAGGCGCTGCGCGCCGGGGCCAGCGGCTTCCTGCTGAAGGACGCGCCGGCCGCCGAGCTGGTCCAGGCGATCCGGGTGGTCGCGGCGGGCGAGGCGACGCTGGCCCCCAGCATCACCCGGCGGCTGCTCGACAAGTACGCGGGCCGGCTGCCGTCCGGTGAGGACAGCGCGCCGCGGGCCGCCCACACGCTGACCGAGCGTGAGGTGGAGGTGCTGAAGCTGGTGGCCCGCGGGCTGTCCAACGCGGAGATCGCCGCCGAGCTGTTCGTCAGCGAGACGACCGTCAAAACGCATGTCGGACACGTGCTGACCAAGCTCGGCCTGCGCGACCGGGTGCAGGCGGCGGTCTACGCGTACGAGAGCGGCCTGGTGCGGCCCAGCCAGGGCTGAGCGCCGGGCGCCGCGGCCCGCTCCGGTGCGGAGGCGGACCGCGGCACGGTCGCGGCGGCGCGGTGGCGCCGGGGCGCGCCGGTCACTGGGAGACGCCGCGGCCCAGCTCCCAGAACTGCATCTGGGAGCTGGCGTTCAGCGCCCACTCGGTGCCGGTGATGTCCGACTTGGCGGCCAGGTACTGCCGGCCCTGCCACAGCGGCAGGAACGGGATCTGCTCGGCGATGATCTGCTGCGCCTGCTCGAAGTCGGCGGTGAGCGAACCGCGGTTGGCGACCTTGCGCTCCGCCGGGATGATCTGCTTCTCGATCGTGGCGTTGTCGTAGGAGTTGCCGAGGAAGGTGTCCTTGCCGAAGAACGGGCCCAGGTAGCTGTCCGGGTCGGGGAAGTCGGGGAACCAGCCCATGCCGTAGACCGAGTAGTCACCCTTGATGACGTCCGGGTCGTAGGTGCTCCACGGCACGCCCTTGAGGGTGACCTTGAACAGTCCGCTGGCCTGCAACTGCCGCTGGAGTTCGGAGAATTCCGCGGCGGTGGACTCACCGTAGTGGTCGGTGGTGTACGACATGTGCAAGGTGACCGGCAGCGTGATGTGGGCCGCCTGGAGGGTCTGGCGGGCGGCCGTGACGCTGGGGTCGTGGTAGAGGTCGAAGAACGAGTTGGTGTGCCCGACGATGCCCTGCGGGACCATCGAGTACAGCGGCACCGAGGTACGGGCGTACACGTCGCGCACCAGCGCCTGGCGGTCGACGACCTGGGCCACCGCCTTGCGGACCGCGAGCTGGGAGACGGTCGGGTCCTTCATGTTGAACACCAGGTAGCGGATCTCCGCGCCCGGCGCCTCGACCAGGTCGTACTTGTCGGAGGTGTTGTCCTGGAAGCCGGCTATCTCCTGCGGCGTCATGGTGCGGTTGGTCAGGTCGATCGAGCCGGCCTTCAGCGCCGCGACCATGGCCGCGGAGTCCTTGAAGAACCGCAGGTCGATGCGGGCGTTGTTGATGGTGAACGCGCCCTTGTAGTGCGAGTTGGCGGTGAAGACCGCCTGGTCGCCGGCCTTCCACGACGTCAGGCTGTACGGGCCGGAGCCGACCAGCCGGTAGCCGGTGTAGGTCTTCTTCGCCGGGTAGACCTGGTGGTCGACGATGGCGGCGGCCGGCGTGGCCAGCTTGAACGGGAAGGTGGTGTCCGGGGTCTTGAGCTGGAAGACCACCCGGGAGGCGCCCTGGGTCTCGACCCGGTCGACGTTGTCCAGCAGCGACGAGGGGCCGTTGGGGTCGGCGATGGCGATCTGGCGGTCGACGGAGAACTTCACGTCGCTCGAGGTCAGCGGGTCGCCGTTGGAGAACTGGAGCCCGGGGCGCAGGTCGCAGGCGTACGTCTCGCTCGCCCGGTCGGTGAACCCGCAGTGGCTGGCGGCGTCCGGCACGGGCGTGGTGCCGGTGCGCGGGTAGCTCAGCAGGGTCTGGAAGACGTTGCCGAGCACGTTCCAGCCGGCGATGTCGTAGGAGGCCGCGGGGTCCAGCGGGGCTTCCTCGTCCTTGGTGGCGACGATCTGGTCGGTCGTGCCCACGACGATGGTGGCGCCGCCGGTGGCACTGTCGCCGCTCGAACCGCCGCAGGCGGTGAGCACGGGCGCGATCATGGCCACGACGGCCGGCAGCGCCAGTAGCTTGCGGTTCATCCTCGCTGGTCTCCTTGGTCGGCGATGGCTGGTCACTCCGCGCAGAGCGCTACGCCCACGCCCTGTGCTCCCCCGCAGGTTCCGTGCGCCGACCGCACCGGTCTCCGCGCCGTGGGGCGGACTCCCCCGGGCGGTCCGGCTCCTCCCCGCCACCGCACGCCGGACACGCCGGTCCGCGGCGGATCACACCGCGGTCCCGCGCCGTCCCGCCGGTGGCCGCCGGGCCTGCCGCGCCCCTCCGCCTGACGCCGATCCGTGGATCGGACACTGACCAGCTAGGACCCTAATAGGAAGGGCGGACTTCGCCGGAAACCGGCCCAGTTGAAGGCTCGTCACGCCCAGATCACGCGTCATCGCGCTCCGAAATCCGGACAGCGGGGCGTTCTACCCCCGCCATGACCAACCGGGGCACACCGGCCACCGGAACCTGTCGCGACCCGGTCGAAAAGCACAGGTCCCGGACGTTGTCGACAGGGCCGCGAGTGACAAGGATCACCCCTTGCGGACCCCATAACCATCCGGTCGGCCGGTTCTGTGCGCCGACCGCCCGGTAGGGTGTCCGCCCCGCACCGGACCCCCCGGCGGCACGGAGCAGCAGCTCAGCGGCCCGGTGCCGCCCGCGCGACGCCGGACCGCGTTGCCGGAGGCCGGCTTCACGCGGGGAATGCCCGCACCGCCCGCGCGACGGCGGCCGGCGGCCCGGCTCAGCGCCCGGCGGCGGCCAGGTGGCGCAGGAACGCCAGGTCGACCCGTTCCAGGGAGTCGACGACGGTACGGCCCGGGGCCGGCTCGATGGTGACCAGCGACGGGACGGCGACCACCCGGCAGCCGGCCGCCTCGGCGGAGGCGACTCCGGTGACGGTATCCTCCACGACGACGCAGCGCGCCGGGTCGGCGCCCAGGCCCGCGGCGGCCCTCAGGTACGGCTCGGGGTGCGGCTTGGTGCGGTCCAGCTCGTCGCCCGCCACCGAGAGCGCGAAGTTCTCCGGGCCGAGGGACTTCAGCACGATGTCGATGATCTCGCGGTGCGAGGCGGACACCAGGGCGGTGGGCACCCGGTGGGCGGCGAGTTCGGCCAGCAGCCGCCGGGCGCCGGGCATCAGCGGCACGCCGTGGCCGATGATCTCCACGAACCGGGCGTTGATCAGGGTGGACAGCTCCGCGATGCCGAGCGCCACCCCGGTCACCGAGATCAGGTGGCCGACGCTGCGGGTCATCGGGCCGCCGATGACGATCTGCCGGTGTTTCTCGTCCAGCACGTGTCCCAGCCCGGCGAAGACGTCGCTCTCCGCCTGCCACCAGAAGCCCTCGGTGTCCACCAGGGTGCCGTCCATGTCGAGCAGGACCGCCTGGAGGCCGGCGCTGTCGTGGCCCGCGGCCTGCACGGCGGGGACGCTGCTGGTCATCCGGATACCTCCGTAGGGGGACGAAGAGGCCGGCCGTCCCCGCGCCGCAGCACGGAGGTCGACCGGCCTCCACCGGACCGTCGAGTCTACGACGCCGGGCGGGCGATCGCCGGGCGGATACCCGCGGACCCGCCCCGACCTGCGGCGTTCCCCGGCGGAGCGGCCTCGGGCGGACCGGGGAGCGGCGCGGGCGGACCGTCGGCGGGCGGGCCGGGGAGCGGATCGCCGTCGGGCGGGGCGGGCCGGCGGGGCAGGCGGGCGGGGTCAGCGGGCGTTGAAGTACTTCGCCTCGGGGTGGTGGATGACGATGGCGTCGGTGGACTGCTCGGGGTGCAGCTGGAACTCCTCCGACAGCCGCACGCCGATGCGCTCCGGCTCCAGCAGGGCGGCGATCTTGGCGCGGTCCTCCAGGTCCGGGCAGGCGCCGTAGCCGAGCGAGAAGCGGGCGCCGCGGTACTTCAGGGCGAACATGTCCTCCACGCCGGCCGGGTCCTCGCCGGAGAAGCCGAGCTCGGCGCGCACCCGGGCGTGCCAGTACTCGGCGAGCGCCTCGGCCAGCTGGACGGACAGGCCGTGCAGCTCCAGGTAGTCGCGGTAGCTGTCGCCGGCGAACAGTTCGTTGGCCGCCTCGGAGATCTTCGAGCCGACGGTGACCACCTGAAGGCCGATGACGTCGGTCTCGCCGGACTCCTGGGGGCGGAAGAAGTCGGCCAGGCACAGCCGGCGGCCGCGGCGCTGGCGGGGGAAGGTGAAGCGGACCCGCTCGCTGCCGTCGTCGTGCAGCAGGATGAGGTCGTCGCCCTTGGACACGCACGGGAAGTAGCCGTAGACCACGGCGGCCTCCAGCAGGCCGGAGGTCTGGAGCCTGTCCAGCAGGCCGCGCAGCCGGGGGCGGCCCTCGCGCTCCACCAGCTCCTCGTAGGACGGTCCGGTGGAACGGGCCTGCTTCAGCCCCCACTGGCCCTTGAACAGCGCGCCCTCGTCCAGCCAGGAGGAGTAGTCCTTCAGCGGGATGCCCTTGACCACCCGGGTGCCCCAGAACGGCGGGGTGGGCACCGGGTTGTCGGTGGCGACGTCGGAGCGGGCCTGGCCGAGGTTGGGCTCGTCGGCCGCCTCCTGCTCGGCGGCCGGGCGGATCGGGACGCGGCGCTGCTTCAGCTCCGGCAGGGTGGCGCCCGGCACGCCGCGCTTGACGGCGATCAGCGCGTCCATCAGGCGCAGGCCCTCGAAGGCGTCGCGGGCGTAGCGCACCTCGCCCTGGTAGATCTCGTGCAGGTCCTGCTCGACGTAGGCGCGGGTGAGGGCGGCGCCGCCGAGGATGACGGGGAAGTCGGCGGACAAACCGCGCTGGTTCAGCTCCTGGAGGTTTTCCTTCATGATGACGGTGGACTTCACCAGCAGGCCGGACATGCCGATGACGTCGGCGCGGTGCTCCTGGGCGGCGTCCAGGATCGCCGACACCGGCTGCTTGATGCCCAGGTTGACCACGCTGTAGCCGTTGTTGGACAAGATGATGTCGACCAGGTTCTTGCCGATGTCGTGCACGTCGCCGCGCACGGTGGCCAGCACGATGGTGCCCTTGCCCTCGTCGTCGGACTTCTCCATGTGCGGTTCGAGGTGGGCGACGGCCGTCTTCATCACCTCGGCCGACTGGAGTACGAACGGCAGCTGCATCTGGCCGGAGCCGAACAGTTCGCCGACCACCTTCATGCCGGACAGCAGCGTGTCGTTGACGATCTCCAGCGCGGAGCGGACGGTCAGCGCCTCGTCGAGGTCGGCCTCCAGGCCCTTGCGCTCGCCGTCGATGATCCGGCGCTCCAGCCGCTCGTCCAGCGGCAGCGCGGCCAGTTCCTCGGCACGGCCGGCCTTGACCGACTTGGTGTCGACGCCCTCGAACAGCTCCAGGAAGCGCTGGAGCGGGTCGTAGCCCTCGCGGCGGCGGTCGTGGATCAGGTCGAGGGCGACCTCGCGCTGCTCGTCGGGGATGCGGGCGATGGGCACGATCTTCGCCGCGTGCACGATGGCGGAGTCCAGGCCGGCCTCGACGCACTCGTTGAGGAAGACGGAGTTGAGCACCGTGCGGGCGGGCGGGTTGAGGCCGAAGGAGACGTTGGACAGCCCGAGGGTGGTCTGCACGTCGGGGTGGAGCTGCTTGAGCCGGCGGATGGCCTCGATGGTGGCGACGGCGTCCTTGCGGGACTCCTCCTGGCCGGTGGCGATGGTGAACGTCAGGCAGTCGACGATGATGTCGCTCTCCCGCACGCCCCAGTTGCCGGTCAGGTCGGCGATCAGCCGTTCGGCGACGGCGACCTTGTGCTCGGGGGTGCGGGCCTGGCCCTCCTCGTCGATGGTCAGCGCGATGAGCGCGGCACCGTGTTCGACGGCGAGCCGGGTGACCTTCTGGAAGCGGGAGTCGGGGCCGTCGCCGTCCTCGTAGTTGACGGAGTTGATGACCGCCCGGCCGCCCAGCAGCTCCAGGCCGGCCCGCAGGACGTCCGGTTCGGTGGAGTCGAGCACGATGGGCAGCGTGGAGGCGGTGGCCAGCCGGCCGGCCACCTCGCGCATGTCGGCGGCGCCGTCCCGGCCGACGTAGTCGACACACAGGTCGAGCAGGTGGGCGCCCTCGCGGATCTGCTCGCGGGCCATCTCCACGCAGTCGTCCCAGCGGCCCTCCAGCATCGCCTCGCGGAACTTCTTGCTGCCGTTGGCGTTGGTGCGCTCGCCGATCGCCAGGTAGGAGGTGTCCTGGCGGAACGGGACGGTCTGGTAGAGCGAGGCGGCGCCGGGTTCGGGGCGCGGGTCGCGGGGGGCGAGTTCCTGGCCGCCGACCCGCTCGACCAGCTGCCGCAGGTGCTCGGGGGTGGTGCCGCAACAGCCGCCGACCAGCGACAGCCCGTACTCGCGGGCGAACAGCTCGTGCGCGTCGGCCAGTTCGCTCGGCGACAACGGGTAGTGGGCGCCGTCCTTGGTGAGCACCGGCAGGCCGGCGTTGGGCATGCAGGCCAGCGGGATGCGCGAGTGCCGGGTCAGGTAGCGCAGGTGCTCGCTCATCTCGGCCGGGCCGGTGGAGCAGTTGAGGCCGATCAGGTCGATGCCGAGCGGTTCCAGGGCGGTCAGGGCGGCGCCGATCTCGGAGCCGAGCAGCATGGTGCCGGTGGTCTCCACCGCGACCGAGCAGATCAGCGGCAGGTCGATCCCGGCGGCGGTCATCGCCCGGCGCGACCCGATCAGGGCGGCCTTGACCTGGAGCAGGTCCTGCATGGTCTCCACGACCAGCGCGTCGGCGCCGCCGGCGATCAGGCCGGCCGCGTTGGCCTGGTAGCCGTCGCGCAGGGTGGCGTAGTCGATGTGGCCGAGGGTGGGCAGTTTGGTGCCCGGGCCGATCGAGCCGAGCACCCAGCGCTGCCGGCCGTCCGCGGCGAAGTCGTCGGCGACCTCGCGGGCCAGCCGGGCGCCGGCCTCGGACAGCTCGTGGATGCGCTCGGGGATGTCGTACTCGCTCATGGCGCTGTGGTTGGCGCCGAAGGTGTTGGTCTCCACGCAGTCGACGCCGGCCCCGAAGTACGCCTCGTGCACCGAGCGGACGATGTCGGGCCGGGTGACGTTGAGGACCTCGTTGCAGCCCTCGAGGTCCTGGAAGTCCTCCAGGGTCGGGTCCTGGGCCTGGAGCATGGTCCCCATGGCGCCGTCGGCGACCACCACGCGGGTGGCGAGTGCGGTGCGCAGCGCGGTGGCGCGGGTCTGCTGGGCGGACTGTGGGGACGGCGAAGCCATGGGTCACTCCCTGGGATGCGACGGCTGTCGGCTATGCCTGCCCGGTTTCGCCGGGCACGCACCACGTCAGGGTAACGGCCGCTCGGCGCGGCGCCGGGGCGATTCCACGGGTTGGGACGCCGCAGGTGGCCGGATTCCGCCCCTCGCCCGGGTTCGCACCCCCGGTTCTGGCTGCGCCGTCCGAGGGTGGCCGCCCCCCTTTTGCCTACCATGACTGGTCGGCATGATCCGATGCCGTTCAGCATTGTCGACCGGTCGCGCGGAGGTGGTCCTGGTGTCAGGAAGTATCCAGTCGGTGGAGCGGGCGGCCGCGATACTGCGGCTGCTGGGCGGCGGTGAACGCCGGATGGGCCTGACGGACATCGCGTCCACGCTGGGCCTGGCCAAGGCGACCGCGCACGGCATCCTGCGCACCCTGCAGCAGGAGGGGTTCGTCGAGCAGGACGCGGCGACCGGCCGCTACCAGCTGGGGGCGGAGCTGCTGCGGCTGGGCAACAGCTACCTCGACATCCACGACCTGCGGGCCCGCGCCCTGGTGTGGACCGACGACCTGGCCCGCTCCAGCGGGGAGAGCGTCCACCTGGGCGTGCCCCACCAGGGCGGGGTGCTGGTGGTGCACCACGTCTTCCGGCCGGACGACAGCCGGCAGGTGGTGGAGGTGGGCGCGATGCAGCCGCTGCACTCCTCGGCGATGGGCAAGGCGCTGGCGGCGTTCGACCCGGTGGTGCGCACCCAGCTGCTGGCCGCCGACCGCCCGCGGTTCACCGCCCGGACGGTGACCGGCCGGCGCGACGTGGAGGACCTGCTGGAAGTGGTGCGGGAGCAGGGCTGGGCCAGCGACCTGGAGGAGAGCTGGGAGGGGCTGGCGTCGGTGGCCTCACCGGTGCACGACCGGCGCGGGGTGGCGGTGGGCGCGGTGGGCGTCACCGGTGCGGTCGAACGGGTCCGCGAGTCCCGCGACGGCGCGGTACGGCCCGCGTTGGTGGCGGCGGTGCGCGACTGTGCCAGGGCGGTGACGCGCGACCTCGGGGGTGGGCGATTTAGAATAAATTAGTGGTTTTCGGACACCCACGTCGCGAACCCTTGACGCACCGAGGAGGGAGGGCAAAACTGCCGTCCGACGGTCGACAATGTCGAACACTGGACGATATCCGGTTCCGCCATTTCGGACGGAGACAAGGGAGTCGCAATGTCCAACGGCCACATTTTCGTCGGCGAGACGATCGGCACCGCGGTCCTCATCCTGCTGGGCTGCGGTGTTGTCGCGGGCGTCATCCTCAAGAAGTCCAAGGCCCAGGCGGCCGGCTGGGTCGCGGTCACGTTCGGCTGGGGCTTCGGTGTCCTCGGCGGCGCGTACATCGCCAACAGCTACTCCGGTGGCCAGCTGAACCCGGCGGTGACCATAGGCATCGCCATCAAGAGCGGCGAGTGGAGCCAGGTGCCGGTCTACCTCGCCGGCCAGCTGGTCGGCGCGATCATCGGCGCCTTCCTGGTCTGGGTCTGCTACATGGGGCAGTTCAAGGCCCACCTCACCGACCCGGAGGTCCTCGCGGGCGAGGGGCAGGACCCGGCCGGCCCGGTGTCCGCGGGCGCCGACCCCAGCCCCGGCGGACCGGTGCTGGGCATCTTCTCCACCGGCCCGGAGATCCGGCACTGGGTGCAGAACCTGATGACCGAGATCGTGGCCACCACGGTGCTCGTGCTGTTCATCCTCACCCTGGGCCTGACGAAGAACAACGCGCTCAGCGGCCTGGGCATCCTGCTGATCGCCTTCCTCGTGGTCGGCATCGGGCTCTCGCTGGGCGGGCCCACCGGGTACGCCATCAACCCGGCCCGCGACCTCGGGCCGCGCATCGTCCACGCCCTGCTCCCGCTGCCCAACAAGGGCAGGTCCGACTGGGGCTACGCCTGGATACCGGTGGTGGGCCCGCTGATCGGCGGCGCGCTGGCCGGCGGGATCTACCAGCTCGCGTTCGCCTGAACCGCGCCCCACGCCCGGCGGGCCGCACACCGCACCCCGGGCGGCGCGTAACGCGCCGGACGCGGTCATACCGTCACCTCACCGTCCCAGGAGCTTCCCGTGACCGACAAACAGAGCAACTCCTCCCGCGGGCAGGGCCCGTACATCGCCGCCATCGACCAGGGCACCACGTCGTCACGGTGCATCGTGTTCGACAAGGACGGCCGGATCGTGGCCGTGGACCAGAAGGAACACGAACAGATCTTCCCCAAGCCGGGCTGGGTCGAACACGACGCCGCCGAGATCTGGACCAACGTGCAGGCCGTGGTGGACGGCGCCATCGCCCAGGCCGGCCTGTCGAAGAGCGACGTGAAGGCCATCGGCATCACCAACCAGCGCGAGACCACGATGATGTGGGACAAGAACACCGGTGCACCGGTGCACAACGCGCTGGTCTGGCAGGACACCCGCACCGACGTGCTGTGCCGCGAGTTCGGCCGCAAGGGCGGCCAGGACCGCTGGCGCCGCGAGACCGGCCTGCCGCTGGCGTCCTACTTCGCCGGCCCCAAGATCCGCTGGCTGCTGGACAACGTCGAGGGCCTGCGCGAACGCGCCGAACGCGGCGACATCCTGTTCGGCACCATGGACAGCTGGGTGATCTGGAACCTCACCGGCGGCGTCAACGGCGGCGTGCACGTCACCGACGTCACCAACGCCTCCCGCACCCTGCTGATGAACCTGCACACCCTGGCGTGGGAGCCGAAGATCCTGGAGGCCATGGGCATCCCGGAGTCCGTGCTGCCGGAGATCCGCTCCTCCGCCGAGGTCTACGGGCAGGCCGTCGGCGGTTCGCTGGCCGGCGTGCCGGTCGCCTCCGCGCTCGGCGACCAGCAGGCCGCGCTGTTCGGCCAGACCTGCTTCGACGAGGGCGAGGCGAAGTCCACCTACGGCACCGGCACGTTCCTGCTGATGAACACGGCCAACAAGCCGATCAACAGCTACAACGGGCTGATCACCACGGTCGGTTACCGGATCGGCGACCAGGCACCGGTGTACGCGCTGGAGGGCTCGATCGCCATCACCGGCGCCCTGGTGCAGTGGATGCGCGACCAGATGGGCCTGATCCAGTCCGCACCGGAGATCGAGACGCTGGCGCTGACCGTCGAGGACAACGGCGGCGCGTACTTCGTGCCGGCCTTCTCCGGTCTGTTCGCGCCGCACTGGCGGTCCGACGCGCGCGGGGTCATCGCCGGTCTGACCCGGTACGTCACCAAGGCGCACATCGCCCGCGCGGTGCTGGAGGCGACGGCGTGGCAGACCCGGGAGATCTGCGACGCCATGGCGAAGGACTCCGGCGTCGAGCCGACCACCCTCAAGGTCGACGGCGGCATGACCAGCAACAACCTGCTGATGCAGACGCTGGCCGACTTCCTGGGTACCCCGGTGGTGCGGCCGATGGTCGCCGAGACCACCTGCCTGGGCGCCGCCTACGCGGCCGGCCTCGCCGTCGGGTTCTGGTCCGACACCGACGAGTTGCGCGCCAACTGGAAGCGCGCCGCGGAGTGGACGCCCGACATGTCGGAGGAGGACCGCGCCGACCAGTACCGCAAGTGGCTGAAGGCGGTGGAGCGCACCAAGGGCTGGATCGACGAGGACTGACCCACGGGGTCACCCAGCGTCCGCGGGCGGGGCCCGGTGCCGGAAAGCGGCCACCGGGCCCCGCCGCCGCGCGTGCGGGCACCACGCGCGGGCCGCGACGGTCGGCGCGCGCGGGATCGCACCGGACGCGGGGTCTGCGGAGGTGAAGTGCGCACGCCGTAGGCTGGAGGCGCACAAAATGGGGAAGATACAGCTTGCCGCGGCGGACGACACCGAGTCGCCGGGGACGGAAGGAGGCGTTGGGTGATCGAGCTCGAGGGGGTTCCCGAGCTGATCGACCCGGTCATGGTGGCCGCGTTCGAGGGCTGGAACGACGCGGGTGACGCGGCGTCCTCAGCGGTGGCGCACCTGGACCGGGAATGGAAGGGCGAGGTGTTCGCGGCGCTGGACGCCGAGGACTACTACGACTTCCAGGTCAACCGGCCGACGGTGTGGCTGGACGGCGGGACGCGCAAGATCACCTGGCCCACGACCCGGTTGTCCGTGGTCCGGGTCGACGGCCCCAAGCCCCGTGACCTGGTACTGATCCGCGGGATCGAGCCCAGCATGCGCTGGCGCACGTTCTGCAACGAGATCATGGGGTTCGCGCACGAGCTGGGCGTGGAGATGGTGGTGATCCTGGGCGCGCTGCTCGGCGACACCCCGCACACCCGCCCGGTACCGGTCAGCGGCGTCACCTCGGACCCGGACCTGGCCAGGTCGCTGAACCTGGAGGAGAGCCGCTACGAGGGCCCGACCGGCATCGTCGGCATCCTCCAGGAGGCGTGCACCCACGCGGGTATCCCCACGGTCAGCCTGTGGGCGGCGGTACCGCACTACGTCTCCCAGCCGCCGAACCCGAAGGCCACCCTGGCGCTGCTCAACCGCCTGGAGGACCTGCTCGACCTGCGCGTTCCCACCGGCGAGCTGCCCGAGGACGCCCGCGCCTGGCAGCTGGGCGTCGACCAGCTGGCCTCCGAGGACAGCGAGGTCGCCGAGTACGTGCAGTCGCTGGAGGAGGCCAAGGACACCGCCGACCTGCCCGAGGCGTCCGGCGAGGCCATCGCCCGGGAGTTCGAGCGGTATCTGCGGCGCCGCGACGGCCAGCCCGGCGGCTTCGCGTCCGAGGGCGCCGACTCCCGCGAACTGGGCCCCTTCCGCCCCGGCAGGCCCACCCCCCGCGACCGCCCGGCCGGCCCGCCGGGACCCGCGGAGGACACGGCGGACGGTGCGACGGAGGGTGCGGGGTCCGCGTCCGCGGAGAGCGGGGGTTCGGCGGATGTCGGCGGCTCCGCTGCGGATGAGGGGTCCGCGCGCGACAGCGGTCCGGCGGACGGCGGCGGTCCCAGCGGTTCCAGGGGGTCGGACGGCGGCGGTTCCACGGCCGACGGCACGCCCGACGGCGAGGGCACGACGGACGCCGGCGGCACACCGGACGCGGGCGGCTCCACCGATGACGGGGACGACGCGTAACCGCACGAAACGCCCAGCGGCGGTGCTCCCGGGGGTCCGGGGGCACCGCCGCTGAATCGTTCCGCTCCATACGCCCCGACGGGGGTCTCCGACGGGAAGGTCCCGGAGGTCGCCGGCCGGGATCAGTACGTCAGCACCTCGGCGCGTCGGCGCATCGGCGCGTCGGCGCATCGGCGCGTCGGCGCATCGGCGCGTCGGCGCATCGGCGCGTCGGCGCATCGGCGCGTCGGCGCATCGGCGCGTCGGCGCATCGGCGCGTCGGCGC
>NZ_JAAGKO020000100.1 GCF_027947535.2 Streptantibioticus silvisoli | reverse complement strand
GGGGCGCCGCCGAGCACGCCAGGGGTGCCCGAGCGGCCGCCACCGGGTGGGCCCCCGGCCGCCGTCGCCGGAGATCGCGCCTCGCAGGCCCCCGCCCGCCGACCGCGCCTTCACCGGTCCGCGGCGCGCCCACCCCCCAGCGATGGGCCCAGGAAGGGAGTGGTCCGCGTGGTCCGGGCCCAGGCAGCGCACCACGCCACCGGCGCGTACGCCCTGGACGCGGTGCCCGACGACGAACTCCCGTCCGTGAAAGCCCACTTGACGCAGTGCCCGGACTGCGCCCGCGAAGTGGCCGAATTCCGCGAGACCGCCGCCCGGCTCGCCGTGGCCGCCGCCGAACCACTCCGTGCACCCTTGCGCCGCCAGATCCTGGACAGCCTGCCCGACCTGGACCGGCGACACCGCGGCCACTCGGCGTGGCGCCGCCTGCTGGCCACCGGCCGCTTCCGCTTGTCGGCGGCCGGACGCTCGCGTTCCGCCGGCCCCGAAGGCGAAGGACCGGGCTAGGGTCTGCCTGCCTGGTTGCTCGCTTCCGTGGAGCTTGTCGTACCGGCGATGTGTCGTACCGGCGAACGTAGGAGGTCGCACCGCTCAGGAGTGCGTCACCTGGGGGTGGGGGACCTCGGCGGTGAGGCTCTCGCGCAGTTGGAGGAGGCCGTCGCGCAGGCGGGCGCCGGCGGTGCCGAGTGCGATCCCGAGCCGTTCCGCCGCCTGTCGGCAGGTGTGGCCGCGGTAGTAGACCAGGACGACGAGGTCGCGCTGGGAGCTGCTGAGGGAGCCGAGGCACCGGCCCAGCTCGTCGGGTTCCGTCCGCCCGTCGGCGGCGTGGCCGGCCGGGACGGGGAATCCGGCGGTGCCCTTCAGGACGGCGTCGTGCCGGACGAGCCGGTCGTCGTCCCCGGCGGTACGGTCACGCCCGGCGGCCGTTGCGGCGGCCGTTGCGGTGCACCGGAGGCGTTCGACGGCGTGCCGGTGCGCGAGGGCCATGATCCAGGCCCGCGCCCCGCCCTCGGCGGGGTCGAAGCGGGCGGCGTGGCGCCAGACGTCGAGCAGGACCTGCTGGGCGACCTCCTCGGACCGCGCCGGATCGCCCAGGACACGGCGCACCAGACCGAGCACCGGCCCGGCGACCGCGTCGTAGACACCGGCGAAGGCGTCGGCGTCACCGGCGGCGGTGCCGCGCAGCAGAGACTCCAGCGCGGGGGGATTCTCGGGGCCGGCGGTGGGGCTCCCGCCCCCGGAGAAGATCCGCACGGCGATCCCGCCGCCGGACTTCCGTCGCCGGGCCTGCGGGTGACGCTGCTGCTGCCGCAATATCGCTCATTCCTCACATCGAGTGCCGCCGAAGCGCAATACGCGGCACAGGGGTCGGCCCAGCGAGGGGCTGCCGGGGCCCGGCCGGACCACGGCCGCCGGAACTCGCACGCGAGCCGTTCACGGCCGCCGTGGCTCCGGCGGTCGCCTGCCCTGGAAACGGACGCACAACCCTGACGGCTTCGCCGCGCCCCCGCGCCCCGCTCATACCGGCCACGCGGACGTCCTTGGCCCCCGCGCCTGCCACGTCAACGCCGCTCACCCCGAAGCGGTCACGGCCGCCGCGCCGGCTCGTTGTTCCGGGGCGCCCCGGACGGGTGGATCGGGTCCGCAGACGGGTGGATCGGGTCCGCGGTGGAAGCGCGGGGACCCGCCGCCGCGGTGACCCGAGCCGCGGCCCCGCACCGCAGAGGTAGCGGGCCGGTGGACGCGTACTCGCCGGTGCGGTGGGACGGAAGGCTTGACAGTTGATCAGCCGACAGCGCTGATGGAACTGCAAACGGCCTTGAGGGGGTTCGGTGGATCTCGGTTCTGTGATCATCGCGGTGGCGGGTGTGGCCGGCACGCTGGGGGGATCGCTGCTGACCCAACGCGCGGGCGGGCCGGAGTCGGGGGAGCCAGCTCAACGTGGGTCGGCCCGCGCATGACCACGTGCGCGTCGGTGAGCTGGAGGCAGCGGTCCGCACGCGCCGTCGGGCACGCCTGGAAGTCCGATCGGGGCTGGGGCAGCCACCTGGGCGGTCGCCGCGGACGGCATCGTGCAACTGTGGCTGACCCTCACACCCTTGGCGTGATCATTGGCGTCTTGACTAGGCGCATGATCACACCAGTGCCGTCTCTGCTTCTCCGGTGATTCTCGCCTCCGGCGATCGCCGTACCCCGGCCGCCCGACTCCCGTACGCCGCAAGGATGTTGGGGGACGTGGAAGGCGTCCGAGGCTGCCGTGACGATCCGGCGGAAGTCCACGGTCGCGGGCCGTTGCTGGCGGGGGACGATCTCGCCGGTCGGGCGGCCGGACCGGGGGCGCCGGAGCAGACCCCGCAGGAAGGGGCCCGGCCTCGTCCGGGTGGACCTCGACGCAGGGGTGGCGTCGCCCCCGGATCGCCGCGTGCCCCGGCCGCCCGCCCACGCGTGATTCCGCTTCAACGTCCCTTCACCGTCCACTGCCGCCGAACGCCCGCCGCCCCACCGCGATCCGCCGAAAGCGTTCCGCGCCGGAACCGGCGGGCGGGACCGGGCCGGCGTCGTTGGCGGCCCGGTCCCTTCGGCGGCGCGGTCACTTCGGGGGAGCCGGCGCCTTCAGCGGTCCGGTTCCTCCGGCGGGTTCCGTGCGCGCTTCAACGCCGCGGCGGAGTCCGCCGGTTCGGGCCGCTGTCCGCGGAGGTCAGCCGTTGAGGCAGGTGTTGCCGAAGGTCGGGTTGAGCAGGCCGATGACGTTGATGCTGTTGCCGCAGACGTTGATGGGGACGTTGACCGGGATCTGGATGACGTTGCCCGACAGGACGCCGGGGGAGCCGATCGCCGTTCCGACGGCGCCGCTGTCGGCGGAGGCGATGGTGGCGCCGCCGAGGATCGTGACTCCGGCGAGAGCCGCAACGGTGGCGAGACGGGTGATGCGTGCCATGTCGATGACCTTTCCTTGCGCGATGGGACGGCTCGATGCGATCCGCCCCTGTGATGGACCTTCGCGACGCAACGTCCGATCGACGGGTGGGGTTGCGTCAGTTCACCCGATCGGCCTACAAACGGGACGTATGCGCCAGGATCGTCGCGTGACGTGAAGCCTCGTCCTCGCCGCGAACCGGGGCGCCGCGCTCCGCCGCCGGCCGCTCACGGCCCGCGGGTCGTCGGGTCCACCGGCCCCGGCTCCGCCACGTTCCCCGCCGCGCGGACGCCCCCGGCCCGGGTGGCCCGCGCACCCGCGGTCCGGCGTTCCCCCGTGCCCGGGTGGCCCGGCGCCCCGCCGTCCGGCGTTCCCCCGCAGCCTGGCGCTCCGGCGGCCGCCGCGACCTCCGTGGCCTCCCGGGGCCCTCGCGACCTCCGCCTCCGCGGTCCTCGCCTCCGTGGAGCGGCCCCCCGGCCCCGATCCCCGTCGACTCGCGACCCCCGGATGGCCGCGCTAACGTTCTGTCTCGTGGTCATTTCGGGCCATAACGGTCAACGGGTCGAGCGTCGGTCGCGGGTTCGCGGGGCGTCGGTCGCAGGTTCGCGGAGTGTTGGCGCGGGCTTGGCCGACATCGTTGTCCCGGTTGTTTCCCGCCGTATCCGTGCCGCGTCGTCTCGACGCCGGGTCGCCGTGTTCACATTCTGGAGGTCACGACTCATGGCAGTGCGTGCGAAACGATTTCTGGCCATCGCCACCGCCGGCATGTTCCTCGCCGGCGGCGCGGCGCTGACCACCGCCACGGACGCGTCGGCCGCTCCGGCCCACGCACCCAGCAGCATCAGCCAGAGTGGGCACCACAGGGTCTGGCATCCCGGTCACTGGACCAGGCAGTGGCACGCGGGGTCCTGGCGCAACCAGTGGCACAACGGCTACTGGGACAACCACCACCGCTGGCACCGCGGCTCGATGTCCCGGCGGTGGACCCCCGGCCACTGGTCCAAGCAGTGGCACAGGGGCTACTGGTCGTAGAACCGGCCCAGCGCCCGTGACGTCAGGCCCCGCTCGCCGAGCGGGGCCTGACGCCTGCCCGGGCGGTGTGCGCCCTGCCTGAGCGGCCCCGGCCTCCGTGCGGCCGGCGCGGCCCCCGGCCGAGCGGTGCGGTCCCGTCCCACGCCCCGCATGCCGCCGCGCCAGGCACGCCCGCAGCCGTTCGCCCGCACGCACGCAGGCCCCCGCCCGCCACGGCACCCCAGGCCCCCGCCCGCCATCGCACCCCTCCACCCCCCACCGCACCCCAGACCCCCGCCCGCCACCGCACCCCTCCGCCCGAGCCTGCCCGCAACCCTCCAGCGCGCCTCCGCCCGCCACAGCACCCCAAGGCCCCCGCCCGCCACCGCATCTCTCCGCCCGCCACCGCACCCCCCACGAATTCCCGCATGCCGAAATGGACCCGCCGCGCCGTCGATTTTCCGTGCGGCGGGTCATTGGTCGTACGGTCTTGCGCGACCGTGATTACCGATGACGGCTGGGCCGGTCGGTAATTCGCTGTAACGGCTTCTTCGCCTCCCGGTGATTCGCTGCCGTCCTGCGTTCGCGGCGAAATGCGCGATGGATTGGTCCGGCGGGGAATCTCCTTCTCATGGCCTAACCAAACCGGCCTTGAACTGCGCCAACACCGCTCAGGGGAAGAAAATCCGGCGGCGACACGACCGTCGCGCCCTCTTGACTGCGGGGCACGGGGAGACTTCACTCCGGTGAGGTCCTGATTTCCTCTGCCATGGTCGAGGGCCGGGCATCAGTGTCCGATGGGCGGTGAATCCGTTGCCGTACCGGATTCCGTCGATGCATTCGGCGATCGGTTCCTCAGATGTTCCGACGGATCGCCGTCCCGTTTTCCTCGGCGTTTTCCGAACACATCTCCGAGAGGAGCGGTCGTGCCTCTCCGATCAGTCGCAGGAGTGACGATGTCCGCAGTAACCCCTGAGTCAGCGGCGGTTCCCCGGTCCGGTCTCGACCGTCGCGGGCTGATGAAGAACGCGGCGCAGCTGGGCGCGGCCGGGCTGGCGGCCGGCGTCGTGCTGAACGCCACCGCGGCGCAGGCCGCCGTGCCGGCCGGAGCCGTGGCGTCCGGTGCCGGTGAAGTGGCCGCCGCTCACGAGCCGTTCGTGGTCCACGTCCAGGACGCGGCCGCCGGAGCACTCGACTTCTACCACGGTGAGCGCCACTACCAGGTCACCGACCGGGAGTTGGCCGCCGCCATCCTCCGGCACGCCCGGTGACCGCCGCCGCCCCGCCCCCGGCGGCCACCACCCCGCCGTTCAACTCCCCGAGCAGTGAGGCCCGCTGATGTCCTCCCACCGCGAAGCACCGGAGATCTCCAAGGACCCGGTCGCCGACAGCACGGACGTCTACGCGTTCGTCAGCCCGGACGCGCCCGACACCGTCACGCTGATCGCCAACTACATCCCGCTGCAGAACCCGGCGGGCGGACCGAACTTCTACGAGTTCGGCGACGACGTGCTCTACGAGATCCACATCGACAACGACGGTGACGGACGTGCCGACGTCAGCTACCAGTTCCGCTTCACCACCCGGATGCGCACCCCGGGCTGTTTCCTGTACAACACCGGGCCGATCCGCACCCTGGACTCGCGCAACTGGAACCGGTACCAGACCTACCGCCTCACCCGGGTCGACTACGACGGCCGCCGCACCGAGCTGGGCCGGGACCTGACCAGCCCGCCGTGCAACATCGGCCCGCTGTCCACCCCCGACTACCCGGCGCTGGCCCGGCAGGCGGTGCACCCGGTCGGCCGCGGCCGCAAGGTCTTCGCCGGCCAGCGCGCCGAGGGCTTCTACGTCGACCTCGGCGCCATCTTCGACCTGGGCGACCTGCGGCCGTTCCAGAACCTGCACAACCAGTACGGCATGAGCGTGTTCACCCAGCCGGCCCCCGGCGTGAACACCACCAAGGAACTCAACGTCCACACCCTCGCGCTCCAGGTCCCGATCAGCGAGCTGACCCGCGACGGCCGCCGCAGCCGGGACGCCATGGACCCGCGCGCCACCATCGGCGTGTGGACCACGGCCAGCCGCCGCCAGGCCAGGATCATCCAGGACGGCCGCGGCGAGGACTCCGAGCACGGCCCGTTCGTGCAGGTCTCCCGGCTGGGCAACCCGCTGTTCAACGAGGTCCTGGTGCCCCTGGGCGAGAAGGACCACTGGAACGCGCTGCCGCCGAGCGACGACAAGCGCTTCGCCACCTACGTGGCCCACCCGGAGCTGGCGGCGCTGCTGCCGGGCCTGTACCCGGGCGTCTTCCCGCACCTCGACGCCTACAACAGGAGCGGCAAGTCCCGGGCCGACCTGCTGGCGATCCTGCTGACCGGCATTCCCAAGGGCGTCGTGCCCGGGTTCCAGAACAACACCGGCACCACCCAGGCCGACATGCTCCGGCTCAACACCGCCATCCCGCCGACCGCCAGCCCCAACATCCTGGGCCTGATCGGTGGCGACCCGGCCGGGTTCCCCAACGGCCGCCGCGTCTTCGACGACGTGGTCACCGTGGAACTGCGGGCCATCGCCGGCGCCACCCTGCCGCTGGTCGACCCGACCTTCACCCCCGACGCCGCGGCCAACGCCGTCACCGACGGGCTCACCCCCGCGGACGTCACCAACCCCTACCTCACCACCTTCCCCTACCTCGGCGTGCCGTACGACGGTTACCACTACCCGCCGAACTGACCGCCCCCGAACGCCGGCGGCGCCGCACCCCGGGCGCGGCGCCGCCGGCGATCCCACGCGAACGGAGTCCGCCATCCACCACCACACCCACGCCCCCTCGCCGGCGGGCAGCGTCGTCCTGGACATCGGCGAGCACACCGGCGCCGTCGTCATCCACACCGGCCCCGAACACGACGGCAGGGAGATCGAGGTCAGCCCGGTCTCCGACCCCGGCCACCGCACGCACGCCGCGGTCCGCCCCCGCCACCTGCCCGACGGCGTCATCCACTGCCTCGTCATCTCCCCGCTGACCGCCGACGAGTACACCGTCTGGCGCGACACCGACACCCCGCACGGCACGGTCACCGTCACCGGCGGCGCGGTGAGCGAGTACCGGTGGTCCTGAGGACGGCCGCGGAACAGGCGCCGCCGGCCTCGACAGCGTGACCCACCCCCGGGGACCGGCCCGTCGGCGAGAGCGGTACGCGCCGCGCCGCCCGGTGCCGTGGCGCAGGCGCGGCGTGACCGAACCCCGAGGAACGGTGCCGCGGTCCAGGCGCCACCGCCCCCGTCGGCGTGCTCGAACCCGAGGACCGGTGCCGCGGAACAGGCGCCGCCGCCCCCGTCGGCGTGACCGCCCCCGGGGACCGGTCCACCGGCGAGAGCGGTACGCACCGCGCCGCCCGGTGCCGTGGTCCGGGTCAGGCGGCGGCGGGGGCGCGGATGCCGCGGCCGAGCAGGACGGCCGCGGCGGCGATCATGAGGAAGCCGAGCGTGTAAGGGGTGGCGTGGCCCGCGCCCATGTAGAGCCAGCCCGCCAGCAGGGGGGCCGTCAGCTGGATCGCGGAGCCGATCGAGGAGACCCCGCCCGCCAGCCAGCCCTGTTCGCCGGCGCCGACGGCGTTGGACATCAGCCGGCGACGCCGCCCGCACCATCGACGAGGTCTTCGCCTTCGTCGAAGCGGGCTGGGCAGCCGCCCGACCCGCCCGGGCCGCGGAGCCCGACGGCCGGTAGAGGCGAACGGGCGGCGCGGCAGGAGCCGTTGGGGCGGTGCGTGCCGACCCCGCCGACCGCCAACAACGCGACGCGGCCCGCAGTAGTTGATTGGCCGCCTGCCGGCAACACGGCCACGGCCTGCGGGAGTTATCCGGCACCGCACGCCAACCAGTCGTAGCGCCAAACGTCCATGACGGCGTGTCAGCGATACCGCCAGCAGGGTGACCCGAAGCCTGAGCAGTCACCGCACGGCGTGCGCCAACCGCCGCAGCAAACAACGAACGTGACGTCACGTCAGCGACGCAAGCCCCCGCGTCGGCGAACTCCCCCGGCGGGACCGGCACTTCCTCCGTGGATCGGCATGGGCACACCCCCCAATGGGGTATTCATCGCCAAATGGCTTCGGCCACACCGCCGTTGGAGGATTCGTTGAGACCCAGAGGACCCTTGTCCGCCATCGCCACGCTCGCGTTCGCCCTCGTACTCGCCGTCTGCGGCACCGGTTCGGCGCAGGCCGCCAGCACCGGTGGATACGTCGCGCTGGGGGACTCCTACTCGGCCGGCAACGGCGCGGGTGACTACATCAGCTCCAGCGGCGACTGCCACCGCAGCGACAGTGCGTACCCCGCCCTGTGGGCCGCCGCGCACAAGCCGTCCTCGTTCACCTTCGCCGCCTGCTCCGGCGCCATCACCACCGACGTGATCAACAGCCAGCTCGGCGGCCTCAGCGCGTCGACCGCGCTGGTCAGCATCACCATCGGCGGCAACGACGCCGGCTTCTCCGACGTCATGACGGCCTGCCTCACCGACTCCGACAGCAGCTGCGTCAGCCGTATCGCGACGGCCGAGAGCTACATCCGCGACACGCTGCCCAGCCGGCTCGACAGTGTGTACAGCGCGATCCGGGCGAAGGCCCCGTCCGCCCGCGTCGTCGTCCTGGGCTACCCGGACATCTACAAGCTCAACGTCTTCTGCATCGGCCTCAGCGCCACCAAGCACCAGGCCATCGACCAGGCCGCCGACCTGCTCGACACCACCACCGCCACCCGTGCCCACGCCCACGGCTTCACGTTCGGCGACGTACGGACGACCTTCGCCGGCCACGAGCTGTGCTCCGGCGACAACTACCTGCACGACGTGGCCCTGCCGACGTGGGAGTCCTACCACCCCACTGCCACCGGCCACTCCAGCGGCTACCTGCCGGTCCTCACCACGGACGCGTGACCGCGACCGGCGCCCGTGCGTGAGGGGGCGAACCCCCGCACGGGCGCGCGGCGTTCACCCGTCGGGCCCGCCCGATACCCGCCCGTCGCGTCTGACGAACTGTTAGCTTGGCAGCGCCGTGACCCATTGCGCAGACGCGAAAGCCGAGGTGTCGCCATGACCGACATGCTCCAACTCGACCCGGCCAGGACCGCACTCGTGCTGATCGAGTACCAGAACGAGTTCACCAGCGACGGCGGTGTGCTGCACCCGGCGGTCGCCGAGGTGATGAAGCGGACCGGCATGCTGGCCAACACCGTCACGGTGGTGGAGGCGGCGCGGCGGGCCGGCGTACCGGTCATGCACGCGCCCATCATGTTCGCGGAGGGCTACGCCGAACTGAGCCGGCACCCCTACGGCATCCTCAAGGGCGTCGTGGACGGCAACGCGTTCGTGAAGGGCTCGTGGGGCGCGGCCATCGTCGACGAACTGGCCCCGGCCGACGGCGACATCGTCATCGAGGGCAAGCGCGGACTGGACACCTTCGCCAGCACGAACCTGGACTTCATCCTGCGCGGCAAGGGCATCGACACCATCATCCTGGGCGGCTTCCTCACCAACTGCTGCGTGGAGTCGACCATGCGCACCGGCTACGAGCACGGTTTCCGGGTCATCACCCTCACCGACTGCGTCGCCGCGACCTCCCCGGAGGAGCACGACAACGCCATCGCCTACGACTTCCCGATGTTCTCCCTGCCGCTGACGTCGGCGCAGGTCGTGGCGGCGCTGTAACGGATGAACGGGCCCGCCCGTCACGGGGGATGAACGGGCCCCCGCCCGTCGCGCGGGGATGTCCGGGCCGGCCGGTGTGGACCGGCCGGCCCGGACGTCACGCGTCGGACGACATCGGAACGCGTCAGACGAGGTCGAACCGGTCGAGGTCCATGACCTTGGCCCAGGCCGCGACGAAGTCCGTCACGAACTTCTCCTTCGCGTCATCGCTCGCGTAGACCTCCGCCAGCGCGCGCAGCTCGGAGTTGGAGCCGAAGACCAGGTCGGCGCGGCTGCCGGTCCACTTCACCTCGCCGGTGGCGGTGTCGCGGCCCTCGAAGGTGTTCGCGTCGTCGGACGCCGCCTTCCACGCCGTGCCCAGGTCGAGCAGGTTGACGAAGAAGTCGTTGGTCAGCGTCCCGGGGGTCGAGGTGAGGACACCGACCGTCGACTGCTGGGCGTTCGCGCCCAGCACGCGCAGACCGCCGACGAGGACCGTCAGCTCGGGCGCGCTCAGGGTCAGCAGGTTCGCCCGGTCGATCAGGAGGTACTCGGCCGGCAGCCGGTTGCCCTTCCCGAGGTAGTTGCGGAACCCGTCGGCGGTCGGCTCCAGCGCGGCGAACGACTCCGCGTCGGTCTCCTCCTGCGACGCGTCCGCACGGCCCGGCGTGAAGGGGACCTCGACGTCGAACCCGGCGTCCTTGGCGGCCCGTTCGACACCCGCGGCGCCGGCCAGCACGATCAGGTCGGCCAGCGAGACCCGCTTGCCGCCGGTCTGCGCGGAGTTGAAGGCGTCCTGGACGCCTTCCAGGGCGCGTAGCGCGGTCGCCAGCTCGTCGGGGTCGTTGACCTCCCACCCGCTCTGCGGGGCGAGGCGGACGCGGGCGCCGTTGGCACCGCCGCGCTTGTCACTGCCGCGGAAGGAGGAGGCCGAGGCCCAGGCGGTGGACACCAGCTGGGAGACCGACAGGCCTGAGGCGAGGACCTGCTCCTTCAGGGCGGCGACGTCCGCGGCGTCGACGAGTTCGTGCGTCACGGCGGGCAGCGGGTCCTGCCACAGCAGGGTCTCGGCGGGGACCTCCGGGCCGAGGTAGCGCACGACCGGGCCCATGTCGCGGTGGGTCAGCTTGAACCACGCCCGCGCGAAGGCGTCCGCGAACTCCGCCGGGTTGTCGAGGAAGCGCCGCGAGATCTGCTCGTACGCCGGGTCCGTGCGCAGCGCGAGGTCGGTCGTGAGCATCGTCGGGGCGTGGGTCGCCGACGCGTCGTGGGCGTCGGGAACGGTGCCCGCCCCGCCGCCGTCCTTCGGCTTCCACTGGTGCGCGCCGGCCGGGCTCTTGCTCAGCTCCCACTCGTAGCCGAACAGGATCTCGAAGAAGCTGTTGTCCCAGGTGACCGGGGTGTTCGTCCACGCGCCCTCGAGGCCGCTGGTGATCGTGTCGCCGCCCTTGCCGGTGCCGAAGGAGTTGCGCCAGCCCAGGCCCTGCTCCTCCAGGGAGGCGGCCTCGGGGTCCGGGCCGACGTTGTCCGCCGGGCCCGCGCCGTGGGTCTTGCCGAAGGTGTGGCCGCCCGCGACCAGCGCGACGGTCTCCTCGTCGTTCATCGCCATCCGGCGGAACGTCTCACGGATGTCGCGGGCCGCGGCCAGCGGGTCCGGGTTGCCGTTCGGGCCCTCGGGGTTGACGTAGATGAGGCCCATCTGGACCGCGCCGAGCGGGTTCTCCAGCTCGCGGTCGCCGGTGTAGCGCTGGTCGTCGAGCCAGGTGGTCTCGGGACCCCAGTAGACGTCCTCCTCCGGCTCCCAGACGTCCTCACGGCCGCCGCCGAACCCGAAGGTGGTGAAGCCCATCGACTCCAGCGCCACGTTGCCGGCCAGGACCATCAGGTCGGCCCACGACAGGCTCTGGCCGTACTTCTTCTTCACCGGCCACAGCAGGCGGCGCGCCTTGTCGAGGTTCGCGTTGTCCGGCCAGCTGTTGAGCGGCGCGAAACGCTGCTGGCCGGCCCCGGCACCGCCGCGGCCGTCGCTGATGCGGTAGGTGCCCGCGCTGTGCCACGCCATCCGGATGATGAACGGCCCGTAGTGGCCGTAGTCGGCCGGCCACCAGTCCTGCGAGGTGGTCAGCGTCTCGGCGATGTCCTGCTTCACAGCGGCCAGGTCGAGGCTCTTGAACGCCTCGGCGTAGTCGAAGTCGCCGCCCAGCGGGTTGGCCACGGCGGGGTTCTTGGCCAGGATCTTCAGGTTGAGCCGGTCCGCCCACCACTGGCGGTTGCCGCCGCCCTGAGTCGGATGCGGGGCGCGCTCGTGCGCGACCGGGCAGCCACCTCCGCTCTCCGTCTTCGCGTCTACGACGATTGCGTCATGGTTCTCAGTCATGGGAATCCTTCCGGACCAGGCGGATCACGGTGCTGACGAACTGCGGGTGGTGGAGCGGTGGATCGTGGAGCGGTGAGCGGTGGAACGTCGGGCGGTGGAGCGGTGAGCGGTCGAACGTCGGGCAGTTGAACGGTGAGCGGTCGAACGGTGGGCGCCGGGCGGTGGAACGGCGGGGGAGTCCGGCCGCGGTGGATGTGCGGCGGGCGCCGTGCGTGCGGCGGGTTCCGGACGTGCGTCCGGTGCCGCGCCCGGCGTGCGGGGCGGGCGTACGGCGGGTTCGACGCACGAAGGCGGCTCCGGGCGTGACGCCGGGGGAGACGCGGGCCACGTGGTCGCGCACCCGGGAGGCGACGGCCTCGGCGGCCGGGTGGTCACCGTCCCGGACGGTCACGAGCGGTGCGACGCGGACGGCCGGCGCCCGCAGGCCGGCGCCGCACGTTTCCTCGGCGGTGGTCACGTAACGTCTCTGTCTCCTGCCGTACCGGGGTCTTCCCGTCCCTTGGCTATCGCCGGAACCGATCCTACGATGGACAGAGTCTCAGTCAAGATGGATGCCAAACCCATATCCAGTCGGAACCCGGACTCTTGGTGAACTCCGGGCAATCCCACCGAACCTGAATCGGGTGAGCCGGTATGAGTGACCTGCTGGAGCGACTGCGGGCGCGCGGCTGGCGGATGACCTCGCAGCGGCGCGTCGTCGCGCAGGTCCTCGACGGCGACCACACGCATCTGACGGCGGACGAGGTGCATGCCCGCTCGGCCCGGCTGCTGCCCGAGATCTCCCGGGCGACCGTCTACAACACCCTGGGCGAACTCGTCTCCCTGGGCGAGGTGATCGAGGTCTCCACCGACGGCCGCGCCAAGCGCTACGACCCCAACGCGCACCACCCGCACCAGCACTTGGTGTGCGCCTCCTGCGGCATGATCCGCGACGTCCACCCCACCGGCGACCCGCTGGCCGACCTCCCGGCGCAGGAACGGTTCGGCTTCACGGTGTCCGAGGCGGAGGTCACCTACCGCGGACTGTGCCCCGCCTGCGCGTAAAAGGGTTCGGGGCTTCCGGGGTGGGGTGAGGTCTGCCGGGGTGGGGTTTTCGGGGGCGGGGTTTCCGGGGTGGGGTCTGCGGCGCGGGGGCTCCGGGGTGAGGGCTCCCGGGACGGTGTCTGCGGCGCGGGGGCTGGGGGTGAGGTCCGCGCGGCGGAGAGGGACGTGAACGCCGCACCGTGCGCCGGGGCTGCGGGCGTAGGCTCGGGGCGGACCGGGACGGGGAGGTGGGCGGTGCGGCGGACGTACCTGCTGTGGGGGACGGCGGCGGCCGGGCTCGCGGTGGACCAGGTGACGAAGGCGATCGCCGCCGCCACCGTCGAAGGCCGCCCGCCGGTGGACCTGTTCGGCGGTGCCGTGCAGTTCACCGTGTTCCGCAACTCCGGCGCGGCCGGCTCCTTCGCGCCGCACGCGACGCTGATCTTCACCGCCATCGCGGCGGTCGCCCTCGCGTTCATCGCCCGGGTGGCATCGGCCGTGCGGTCCACCGGCTGGGCCGTCGCCCTGGGCCTGATCTTCGCCGGCGCCGGCGGCAACCTCGCCGACCGCCTCTTCCGTACCCCCGGCCTCGGCCGCGGCGCCGTCCTGGACTTCATACGCGTAGGCCACGGCGGCATCTTCAACCTCGCCGACCAGTGCGTCACCGCCGGCGCGATCCTCATCGTCCTCCAGGCCTTCCGCGGCGTCCCCCTGCGCAGCGCCGCGACCCCGGCGGTCGGTTCGGGGTGAGAGGCGGTCACCTGGCGACCGCCTGACGTCGGACGCCGCCCCCGCCGTCCGACGACCGCCCCGGACGGCGGCCGGGTGGACGGCGGTGGCCCGTGGCACCCGAAGCGGACTCCGCGGAGTGCGGTCACGTCCCGGAGAGGAACGCGCCGGGCGCGGTCCGGGTGCGGATGCGGATGCGATGCGGGTGCGGGTGCGGGTGCGATGGGGGTGCGGATGCGGGTGCGATGCGGGTGGGACGCGGGCGGGAAGGCGTCAGCGGCGCAGGGCCGACCAGGTCAACGGGCCCACCTGGCCGTCGACTTCGAGGTGCTCGCTCTTCTGGAACGCCTCCACCCCCGCCTTGGTGTCCTTGCCGAACTGGCCGTCCATTCCACCGGATCCGACGCTGTAGCCCCGGGCCAGCAGGATGCACTGCACCTCCTTCACCCGTGCACCGGTGTCGCCGTACTGGGTGGTGGCGGTCCCGGAGTAGTAGGTGCACGACGCGCCGGGCGCCGGTTTCGGCTTCGCGGGCGGCTTGGTCGGCGCCGGCCGGGGCTTGGGCTTCGGGGCGGCCGTCGGCGCCGGCTGTGAGCCGCCGTGCGTCGCGGAGCCCGAACCACCGTTGCCGGTACCGGAGTTGCTCCGGTCCGACCCGTGCGGCCCGCCGGACGCGCCGGGCGCCGAAGGGCCGGTCGTCGCGTGCGCCGCCCGGGGCCGGTTCGGGGTCGACGAGGAGGCCGTGACCGGTGACCCCGCCGAACCGGTCGAGGCCGCCGGGCCCGCCGAGGCCGTCATGCTCGGGCCGGCGAGCGGGTGGCCCGGTGCGTTCCCGCCCGAACCGCCGGACACCGCCCACGTCACTCCGCCGCCGACCAGCACGATCGCGGCGACCGTCACCCCGATCGCCGCACGCCGTCGCCCGTTGCCGTCCACCAGCCGCAGCGTCGCCGCCTCCTGCCCCGGCCCGGCCCCGGTCCCGGTCATCGGCGGCGGGCGCCAGCCGGGCGCGGGCACCGGGGGCGCCGGCCGGGCGGGACGGTGGGCGAACGGCGGCGTGGCCGGCGCGAAGGGCCCCCGCGCCGGTTCCGCCTGCGGAACGGTGGGCGGCTCGGCCGCGATCGCCGGTGCCGTCATCGCGCCGGGCGGCGCCTGCCGGGCCGTGTTCGCGAACGACGCCAGCCGCTCGCCCGCCTGCCGTGCGTCCGGCCTGGCCTGCGGATCCTTCGCCAGCAACGCCCGCAGCACCGGCGTCAGCGACCCGGCCCGGTGCGTCGGCGGCAGCGGGTCCTCGGCGATGGCGCGCAGGGTGGCCGGCGCGCCGGCCCGCCCGAACGGGGACGTCCCCTCGACCGCCGCGAACAGCATCGCCCCGAGCGACCACACGTCCGACGCCGGCCCGGGCGTGTGCCCCTGAGCCCGCTCCGGCGACAGGAAGTCCAGCGACCCGACCAGTTGCCCGCTCATCGTCAGCGGCGACGGCGTGTGCTCGTCGACGGTGGCGATGCCGAAGTCGGTCAGCACGACGCGGCCGTCCCCGGCCAGCAGCACGTTGCCCGGCTTGACGTCCCGGTGCAGCACCCCGGCGTCGTGCGCGGCGGCCAGCGCCTCGGCGACCTTCGCACCGATCCGGGCGGCCTCCCGCGGGTCGAGCGCTCCGTGGTCCCGCAACACGTCGTCGAGGGAGGGGCCGTCGACCCATTCCATGACGATCACCGGGAGCCCGTCGTGCTCGACCACGTCGTGCACCGCGATCACCCCGGTGTGCCGCACGCGCGCCGCAGCCCGCGCCTCGCGCCGCATCCGGCCGCACAGATCGGCCAGTTCGGCGGCGGAGGCGTCGGTGAACGCCCGCAGTTCCTTGACCGCCACCTCCCGGCCCAGCACCTCGTCGACCGCCCGGTAGACGGTCCCCATCCCGCCCCGGCCCAGCAACCCGACCACCCGGTACCGCCCGGCCAGCACCCTGCCCGCGCCGCCCCCCGCTCCCGACAAGCTCTCCGCCCCTATCACGTCAACGCCTGTCACGTATACACATCTGACGCTGCCGACGACTACGATTGTGTAGATCTCGGTGGGCGCCGG
>NZ_JAAGKO020000010.1 GCF_027947535.2 Streptantibioticus silvisoli | reverse complement strand
GCTCTGCGGCAGCACGTCGTACCCGGGCGAGTGGCTGCCGCCCGGGTACGACGTGCTGCCGCAGAGCGGCGGCGGCCTGGACGAACGGCTCGCCGCCGCCTTCGCCGCGCACGCCGGCGCTCCGGCGCTGCTGGTCGGCATGGACACCCCGCAGCTCACCGCGGCCGACCTCGCGCCGGCCACCGGTCCTGCCGCCTGGTCCCGGCACGACGCCTGGCTCGGACCGGCCGAGGACGGCGGCTTCTGGGCGCTCGGGCTGGCCGCCCCCGACCCGGCGCTGCTGCGCGGCGTACCGATGTCCACCCCTCGCACCGGGCAGGCCCAGCGCGACCGGCTCACCGCGGCGGGACTGCGCGTCGGCACCCTGCGGCGGCTGCGGGACGTCGACACCGCCGCCGACGCCGAGGCGGTCGCCGCACTGGCGCCGCACTCCGCCTTCGCCGCGCGACTGGCGCACTGCGCGGTCCACCCGGCCGGGGCCGTGACCGCGTGAGGGACCAGCTGACCGCGCGCCGCGTCGCGTTGCTGCGTCCCTGGGTCGACGACCCCTACGCGCGGGCGGTGCGGGCCGGCCGCGGACCGCTGTTCCTGCGCAGGTCGGACGGCTGGATGCTGCCGCTGGACGTGGAACGCTGGTGCGCCGAGGCGGACGGCGCCGACACCGCGCTGCTGCGCCGCTGCCGCGGTCCGGTGCTGGACATCGGCTGCGGGCCGGGCCGGCTGGTCGCCGCGCTGGCCGCCCGCGGGGTGCCCGCGCTCGGCGTCGACCTGAGCCCGGCCGCGGTGCGCCGCACCCGGCGCACCGGCGGCGCGGTCCTGCGGCGTTCGGTCTTCGACCGGCTGCCGCGCGAAGGCCACTGGTCCACCGCCCTGCTCGTCGACGGCAACCTGGGCATCGGCGGCGACCCGCTGGCGCTGCTCGCCCGCATCCGCCAACTCGTCGCCCCCGGCGGGCGGTTGCTCGTGGAGGCCGCCGCCCACGAGGTGGACGAACGCCTGACGGTACGCGTCGAGGACGCCGTCGGCCGGCACGGCGGCGAGTTCCCCTGGGCCCGGCTGGGCAGCGCCGCCCTGCGCGACGTCGCCACCCGCACCGGCTGGCTGTCCGGCGAGCGCTGGACCGACGACGGGCGGCCGTTCGCCGAACTGATCCGGCCGGCCTGACGCCCGGGCCCGGCGCCGGAGACCGGGCCGGTCCGGTGGGAGCGCCAGGACGCGTCGGCCCGCCGGCCCCGCAGCCGGAAGGAGTCTCGCGGCCGGTGGGAGCCCCGCAGCCGGAAGGAGTCTCGCCCCCGCCGAGGGAGTTCCGCGGCCGAGGGAGGTCCCCCCGAAGCGAGCCCCACCGCCGGAAGGAGCCCCGCGACCCGGTGGCAGCCCCACCGCCAGAAGCAGCCCCACGCCGGAGGCAGCCCCACCGCCGGAGGCAACTCCACCGCCGGAGGCGGCCCCACCGCACGCGGGCGGCTCACGGCTGGAAGCGGTAGCCGATGCCCGCCTCGGTGATCAGGTGGCGCGGGTGCGCGCGGTCCGGTTCGAGCTTGCTGCGCAGGGTGGCGAAGTAGACCCGCAGGTAGTTGCCGTGCTTCTCCGACCCGGCCCCCCACACCTCGCGCAGCAGCTGATGACCGGTGACCACCCGTCCGGGGTTGCGCAGCAACGGCACCAGCAGTCGCCATTCGGTGGGCGTCAGGTGTACCGGGGCGGCCCCCTCGCCGGTCGCGGTGATGGTGAACGTGGCCAGGTCGACGTGGTACCCGCCGATGTCGACGGCCGCCGCCGCGTCGAGCACCGGCGGGCGCCGCAGGACGGCGCGCAGCCGGGCGAGGAGTTCGCCCATGTCGAACGGCTTGGTGACGTAGTCGTCCGCACCGGCGTCGAACGCGGCGATCTTCCCGGTGGTGTCGGTCCGCCCCGACAGCACGATGATGGGCGCCGACGAGCCGGCCCGCAGCCCCTCGATGACGTCCAGGCCGGACACGTCGGGCAGGCCGAGGTCGAGCAGCACCAGGTCCGGCGGCCGGCGGGACGCCAGGCGCAGGGCGCTGCCGCCGTCGCGGGCGGTGGAGACCTGGTAGCCGCGGGCCGTCAGGCCGATCTTCAGGGCCCTGAGCAGCTGGGGTTCGTCGTCCACGATCAGTACCCGTCGCACCCGGCGGCCTCCTCACCGGTTCGTCGCGACGCGCCGGCCTCAGCGGCGTGCGGTGACGCGCCGGCCTCCGCTGTTCGCGGATACCCGGTCGCCCCACCGCCGTGCGGTAACGCCGTGGCGGCCGGCAGGGAGACGACCATGGACAGGCCGCCGCCGGGCGTGTCCTCCGGGGTCAGCGTGCCGCCCATCGCCTCGGTCAGGCCGCGTGAGAGCGCCAGGCCCAGGCCGAGCCCGGTGGAGTTGTCGGTGTCGCCCAGCCGCTGGAAGGGCTGGAAGACCCGGTCGCGGTCCTGCGGTGCCAGTCCCCGGCCGCGGTCGACCACCCGCAGTTCGACCCGGTCGCCCAGCGCGCTGGCGCTGACCAGCACACCCTTGCCGGGCGGGCTGTGCCGCAGCGCGTTGGCCACCAGGTTGGCGACGACGCGTTCCAGCAGCGGCGGGTCGGCCCGGATGTCGGGCACGGTCTCCAGGCCCTGGGTGGTGACCGGCACGGTGGTGGCCGGCAGGCCGTCCAGCGCGATCGGCAGGATGTCGGCGAAGGCGGTGGGCTCCAGGCGCAGGGTCAGCGCGCCGGCCTGAAGGCGGCTCATGTCGAGCAGGTTGTCGATGAGCCGTTTGAGGCGGCCGAGCGACTCGTCGGCGGTGGCCAGCAGTTCGTCGCGGTCCTCGTCGCTGAACTCCACGTCGCGGCTGCGCAGGCTGCTGACCGCGGCCCAGCCGCTGGCCAGCGGCGTACGCAGGTCGTGGCTGACGGCGGCCAGCAGCGCGGTGCGCATCCGGTCGGCGGCCCGCACCGGTTCGATCTCGGCGGCGGCCTCGGCGAGCCGGGCACGTTCCAGGGCGGCGGTGACGTGCGCGGCGAAGGCGGTCAGCACCCGGCGTTCGGAGGCCGCCAACTGCCGCCCGCGCAGCACCAGGACGCTGTCGGCGCCCACCGCGACGGTCTCGGCCGGCGGGTCCTCGCCGGCACCGCGTGGCGGCCCGCCGGAGTCGACGAGGGTGGCGGACTCCATGCCGAACGTCTCGCGGGTGTGCTCCAGCAGCGCGGCCACCGCCTGGTCGCCGCGCAGGATGTTGCCGGCCAGCGCCGACAGCGTCTCCGCCTCGGCGGTGGCGTTCGCCGCCCGGCGCGACCAGCGCAGCGACCGGTCGACCACGGCGGCGACGGTGACGGCCACCAGGGAGAAGACCGCCAGGGCCAGCGCGTTGTTGAACTCGTTGATGGTGAAGCGGCCGATGGGCGCGATGAAGTAGTAGTTGAGCAGCAGCGAGGCGGTCACCGAGGCGAGCAGCGCGGAGACGACCCCGCCGATGCAGGCGACGCCGACCACGGTGAACAGGAAGAGCAGCGCCTCGCTGGTCAGGTTGAGGTCGCCGCGGTCGTGGGAGAGCAGCAGGGTCAGCAGCACCGGCAGGACGAAGCCGGCCACCGGCCCCGCGACCTTGCGCGACAGCGGCAGCGAACTGCTGGGGGCCGGCGGCAGGCGCCCGCGGCCGGCCCGTTCGTGGGTGACGATGTGCACGTCGATGTCGCCGGACAGCTCGGTCGTGGTCTCGCCCACCCCGGACCCGGTCAGGAAACGCAGCAGCCGGCCGCGGCGGCTGGTGCCCATCACGAGCTGGGTGGCGTTCGCGGCCCGTGCGAAGTCCAGCAGCGCGGACGGCACGTGGTCGCCGATGACCGAGTGGTAGGTGCCGCCGAGCGATTCGGCCAGCTCCCGCTGCCGGGCCAGCGCGGCCGGTGAGGCGCCGGCCAGGCCGTCGCTGCGCGCGATGTGCACGGCGAGCAGGTCCCCGCCGGCCGACCGGTCGGCGATCCGGGCCGCCCGGCGGATCAGCGTGTCGCCCTCCGGGCCGCCGGTCAGCGCGACCACCACGCGTTCCCTGGTCTCCCACACCCGCCCGATGCCGTGTTCGAAACGGTAGCGCCGCAACGCCTCGTCGACCCGGCCGGCCACCCACAGCAGGGCCAGTTCGCGCAGCGCGGTCAGGTTGCCCACCCGGAAGTAGTGCGACAGGGCGGCGTCGACCTTGTCGGGGGCGTAGATGTTGCCGTGGGCCATCCGGCGCCGGATCGCCTCGGCGGGCATGTCGACCAGCTCGATCTGGTCGGCGCGCCGGACCACCTCGTCGGGGATCGTCTCGCGCTGCGGAACGCCGGTGATCTTCTCCACCACGTCGTTGAGCGACTCCAGGTGCTGGACGTTGACGGTGGTGACGACGTCGACGCCGGCCGACAGCAGGACCTCCACGTCCTGCCAGCGCTTGGTGTGCCGGCCGCCCGGCACGTTGGTGTGGGCGAGTTCGTCGACCAGTGCGACCTGCGGGCGGCGGGCCAGCACCGCGTCGAGGTCCATCTCCTCGAAGTCCGAGCCGCGGTAGCCGCGCCGGGCGCGGGGCAGCACCTCCAGGTCGTCGAGCAGCGCACCGGTCAGCGGGCGGCCGTGGCATTCGGCGAACGCCACCACGACGTCGACCCCGCGGGCGGACCGGCGGCGTCCCTCGTCCAGCATCCGGTACGTCTTGCCGACCCCCGGCGCCGCACCGAGGAAGACCTTCAGCCGGCCGGGGCGTGCGGCGTGGGGGGATGCACCGGTGACGGCGGGCTGCGTCACGTGCGAACCTCCTGAGTCGTGATCGCGCACGGCCCGGAAGCGGCAGGCGTGCTGCGCGCTTCCGGGCGGTGACAGTGGTGGGAGGCGCGGCTATCCGAGCCGGGCCAGTGCCAGGTTGAGGTCCACGACGTCGACCCGCGGCTCGCCCAGGAACCCCAGGGAGCGCGACCGGACGTGGCCGGCTACGAGCCGGTGGACCTCGGCCGCCGGCAGGTGGCGGACCCGGGCGACCCGGTCGACCTGCTCGTAGGCGTACGCCGGGGAGATGTCCGGGTCGAGTCCGGAGCCGGAGGCGGTGACCGCGTCGGCCGGCACCCGCGACTCGGGGACCCCGTCGAACGCGGCGACGGCCGCCTTGCGCTGCTTGATCGCCTTGATCAGCACCGGGCTGTTCGGGCCGAGGTTGGAGGCGCCGGACGCCGTCGGGTCGTAACCGCCGGCCGACGGGCGCGGCTGGAACCACTTCGGGTCGGGGCCGGCGTCCTTGCCGGGCAGGGTGAAGTCCTCACCGAGCAGGCTGGAGCCGACGACGCGGCCGCCGCGCTCGACCGGGGACCCGTCGGCCTGGTGCCGGAAGGCGGCCTGGGCGACGCCGGTGACCAGCAGCGGGTAGGCGATGCCGGTGATCACGGTGAAGACCAGGAGCATCCGCAGGGCGGTCAGGTGGGTGCGGACCGCGGGGGGAAGATGGCTGGGCATGATGGGTGCCTTCTGTCCTTGGTGTGCCGGTCAGCGCAGGCCGGGGATGAACTGGACGACCAGGTCGATGAGTTTGATGCCGGCGAACGGCAGCACCAGCCCGCCGGCGCCGTAGACCCAGATGTTGCGGTTGAGCAGCGCGGCCGCCGAGGCGGGCCGGTAGCGCACGCCGCGCAGGGCCAGCGGGATCAGCACGACGATGATCAGCGCGTTGAAGATGATCGCGGAGGTGATCGCGGACGCCGGGCTGTGCAGGCCCATGACGTTGAGCCGGTCCAGGCCCGGGTAGGCGCTCGCGAACATCGCCGGGATGATCGCGAAGTACTTCGCGACGTCGTTGGCGATGGAGAAGGTGGTCAACGCGCCCCGGGTGATGAGGAGTTGCTTGCCGATCTCGACGATCTCGATGAGCTTGGTCGGGTCGGAGTCCAGGTCGACCATGTTCCCGGCCTCCTTGGCGGCCGAGGTGCCGGTGTTCATCGCCACCCCGACGTCCGCCTGGGCCAGCGCCGGGGCGTCGTTGGTGCCGTCGCCGGTCATCGCGACCAGCTTGCCGCCCTCCTGCTCCTTCTTGATCAGCGCCATCTTGTCCTCGGGCGTGGCCTCGGCGAGGAAGTCGTCGACGCCGGCCTCCTCGGCGATGGCCTTCGCGGTGAGCGGGTTGTCGCCGGTGATCATCACCGTCTTGATGCCCATCCGCCGCAGCTCGTCGAAGCGTTCGCGCATGCCGGGCTTGACGACGTCCTTCAGGTGGATGACGCCCAGCACCCGGGCGGTGCCCCCGCGGCGTTCCGCGACGACCAGCGGGGTGCCGCCGGCCGCCGAGACCCGTGCCACGATGTCGGTGACCTGGGTGCCGGTGGCCCCGCCGTGTTCGGCGACCCAGGCGGCGACCGACGCGGCGGCGCCCTTGCGGACCTGCCGGCCACCGTCCGCGGACGGCAGGTCCACGCCGCTCATCCGGGTCTGTGCGGTGAACGGTACGAACTCTCCGCCGTCCGCCGAACCGTCGCCGCGCACCCCGTACCGCTCCTGGGCCAGTACGACGATCGAGCGGCCCTCGGGCGTCTCGTCGGCCAGCGACGACAGGTGGGCGGCGGCGGCCAGTTCACCGTCGCCGACGGCACCGACCGGCAGGAACTGCGCGGCCTGGCGGTTGCCGAGGGTGATGGTGCCGGTCTTGTCCAGCAGCAGGGTGTTGACGTCGCCGGCGGCCTCGACGGCGCGGCCGGACATGGCCAGCACGTTGCGCTGCACCAGCCGGTCCATGCCGGCGATGCCGATCGCCGACAGCAGCGCGCCGATGGTCGTCGGGATGAGCGCCACCACCAGGGCGGCCAGCACGACGATGCTCTGGCCGGCGCCCGCGAAGATCGCGAAGGGCTGGAGGGTGACCACCGCGATGAGGAAGACGACGGTCAGCGAGGCCAGCAGGATGTTCAGCGCGATCTCGTTGGGCGTCTTCTGCCGGGCCGCGCCCTCCACCAGGGCGATCATCCGGTCGATGAACGTCTCACCGGGCCGGGAGGTGATCTTGACGACGATGCGGTCCGACAGCACCTTCGTGCCGCCGGTGACCGCCGAGCGGTCGCCGCCGGACTCGCGGATGACCGGTGCCGACTCCCCGGTGATGGCCGACTCGTCGACCGAGGCGACCCCCTCGACCACGTCGCCGTCGCCGGGGACGACCTGGCCGGCCTCCACCACGACGTGGTCGCCGAGCGTCAGCGTCGCGGCGGCCACCTCCTGCTCGGCGACCCCGGTCGCGCCGGGCCGCCAGTCGGTCAGCCGGCGGGCCACGGTGTCGGTCCTGGTGCGGCGCAGCGTGTCGGCCTGCGCCTTCCCGCGCCCTTCCGCGACGGCCTCGGCGAGGTTGGCGAAGACCGTCGTCAGCCACAGCCAGGCGGTGATGACCCAGGCGAAGACCGACGGGTCCTTGACCGCGGACAACGTGGTCAGTACGGCGCCGACCTCGACGACGAACATCACCGGGTTCTTGGCCATGACCCGCGGATCGAGCTTGCGGCAGGCCTCGGGCACCGAGGCGAGCAGCTGCCCGGGGCCGATGCCGCCGGCCGAGACCCGGTGCGGGGCCGCCGGTTCGGCCGGCGGCTGGACGGTGGTGGTGGACATCAGTGCAGACCTTCCGCGAGCGGACCCAGCGCGAGGGCGGGGAAGTAGGTGAGTCCCACGACGATCAGGACGACGCCGGTCAGCAGGCCGACGAACTGCGGCCGGTGCGTGGGCAGCGTTCCGGCGGTCACCGGGACCGGTTGCTGGTGGGCGAGCGACCCGGCCAGCGCCAGGACGAAGATCATCGGCAGGAAGCGGCCGAACAGCATGGCCAGACCGAGCGCGGTGTTGTACCAGTCGGTGTTGACACCGATGCCGGCGAACGCCGAGCCGTTGTTGTTGGCGGCGGAGGTGAACGCGTAGAGCACCTCGGAGAAGCCGTGCGGGCCGGAGTTGAGCATCGAGGCGCGCTCACCGGGCAGCGACATCGCCACCCCCGCGCCGATCAGCACGATCGCCGGCGTGGTCAGGATGTACAGCGAGGCGAACTTCATCTCCCGGCCGCCGAGCTTCTTGCCCAGGTACTCCGGGGTGCGTCCGACCATCAGGCCCGCGACGAACACCGCGACGACCGCCAGGATCAGGATGCCGTAGAGCCCGGAACCGGTGCCGCCGGGAGCGATCTCGCCCAGCATCATGTTGAAGATCGTCATGCCGCCGCCGCCCGGCGAGAACGAGTCGTGGAAGGAGTTGACGGCACCGGTGGAGGTCAAGGTGGTCGACGCGGCGAACAGCGCCGATCCCCAGATGCCGAACCGCTGCTCCTTGCCCTCCATCATGCCGCCGGCCAGATGCCCGGCCGAACTGCTCACGCTGTGCAGCTCGTTGACGGTGATCAGCGCGACCGAGGCGGCCCAGATCAGGCCCATGACCGCGACGATCGCGTAGCCCTGCCGGTGGTCGCCGACCATGGCGCCGAAGGTGCGCGGCAGGCTGAAGCCGATCACCAGCATCAGGTAGATCTCGACCAGGTTGGTGAACGGGTTGGGGTTCTCGAACGGGTGGGCGGAGTTGGCGTTGTAGAACCCGCCGCCGTTGGTGCCCAGTTCCTTGACGGCCTCCTGGGAGGCGACCGGTCCGCCGGTGATGCCCTGGTGCTGGCCGGCGATCGTGGTGACCGTGTGCACCGCGTGGAAGTTCTCGACCATGCCGCTGGCCACGAAGACGATCGCGAAGACCACGCACAGCGGCAGCAGCAGCCGCCACACCACCCGGGTGAGGTCGACCCAGAAGTTGCCGACCCGGTCGGTGCGGTTGCGGGTGAAGCCGCGGATCAGCGTGGCGACCACCGCGATGCCGACGGCCGCGGAGACGAAGTTCTGCACCGCCAGCCCCGACATCTGCACCAGGTGGCCCATCGCCGACTCGCCCGAGTACGACTGCCAGTTGGTGTTGGTGACGAAGGAGGCCGCGGTGTTGAACGACTGGCCGGGGCCGATCCCGGGGAAGCCCAGCGACAGCATCAGGTGGTGTTGCAGGCGCAGGAAGCCGTAGAGGAAGACCACCGAGACGGCGGAGAACGCCAGGACGCCGCGCAGGTAGACCGACCACTTCTGGTCCGCGTCGCCGTCCACCCCGGCCAGCCGGTAGACGAACCGTTCGGCCCGCAGGTGCTTACCGGTGGTGAGGAGGTGGGCCAGGTAGTCGCCCAGCGGCCGGTAGGAGGCGGCCAGCACGGCGATCAGCGCCAGCACCTGGAGCCAGCCCGCGAGGGTGTCGTTCACTAGAACCTCTCGGGGAAGATCAAGGCGGCCACCAGGTAGCCGACCAGGGCCACGGCGACGACGAGACCGACGATGTTCTCGACACTCACAGCCGTTCAACTCCCTTGGCTATCAGGCCGAGTACCGCGAAAACGGCAACGGTGAGCACGATGAGGACCACGTCAGGCATGGGTAGGGCACCCCGCAGTGAGATGAATGGGACACGCGGCACGGTCTGCCCGTACGGCGGGCGACGCCGCCGCGGGATCCGGGCCGTTCCGGTGCTGGACCGGTGCCCACAGCGAAGCGCAGGAACGGCCCGCCGCACCCGTCGTTGACGGCGCCCTGACGGTCGCCCGGCGCGTTTTAACACCTTCTTGACGCCTGCGCCCTGTCTTATGACCTGCTGATTTGGCATCGTCACGCCGTCGGCCGCTGCTCACCGCGAGCGCGCGGCGGACCGGCACAACGGCCGACCGCCCACCGGCGGCCGGTCATCGGCGTGATGGGAGAACACGGTGACCGCCTCAGTCCCTACGGGACCAGGTACCGGGACAACAGCAGGAACCCGGCTGCGCGCGTGGCTGCTGGAGGGGCTGTCCGACATGGGCAGGCAGCCCGGCGCGCAGGCCGCCGACTCCGGGCACCGGGGCCAGCAGTGGTGGCGGGTGATGTGCCTGACCGGCGTGGACTACTTCTCCACCCTCGGCTACCAGCCCGGTATCGCCGCGCTGGCCGCCGGGCTGCTGTCACCGGTCGCCACCGTCGTGCTGGTGGTCGTCACGCTGGCCGGCGCGCTGCCGGTCTACCGCCGCGTCGCCCGCGAGAGCCCGCGCGGCGAGGGCTCCATCGCCATGCTGGAGCGGCTGCTGTCGGACTGGAAGGGCAAACTCTTCGTCCTGGCGCTGCTCGGCTTCGCGGCCACCGACTTCCTCATCACCATCACGCTGTCCGCCGCCGACGCCGCCACGCACATGGTGGAGAACTCCCACCTCACCAGCCTGCTCCAGGGCCATCAGATGATCATCACCCTGGCCCTGATCGCCCTGCTCGGCGCGGTCTTCCTCAAGGGCTTCCTGGAGGCCATCGGCGTCGCCGTCGTGCTGGCCGGCCTCTATCTGGCCCTCAACGTCGTCGTCGTGATCGTCGGCCTGTGGCACATCGTCAACGCCCCGCACGTCATCCCCGACTGGACCCACGCGCTGACCGTCCAGCACGGCGACCCGCTGATGATGATCGGGATATCCCTGATCATCTTCCCCAAGCTGGCGCTCGGCCTGTCCGGTTTCGAGACCGGCGTCGCCGTCATGCCGCACATCGAGGGCGACCCGTCCGACACCGAGCAGAACCCGGCCGGCCGCATCCGCGGCGCCCGCCAGCTGCTGACCGCGGCCGCGGTGATCATGAGCGTGTTCCTGGTGCTGACCAGCTTCATCACCACGCTGCTCATCCCGCAGTCCGCCTTCCGGGCCGGCGGACCGGCCAACGGCCGCGCCCTGGCCTACCTGGCCAACGAGTACCTCGGCTCGGCCTTCGGCTCGGTCTACGACTTCTCCACCATCGCGATCCTGTGGTTCGCCGGCGCCTCGGCGATGGCCGGCCTGCTCAACCTCATGCCGCGCTACCTGCCCCGTTACGGCATGGCCCCGCACTGGGCCCGCGCGGTACGGCCCATGGTGCTGGTCTTCACCGCCGTCGCCTTCCTGGTGACCTGGCTGTTCGACGCCAACGTCGACGCCCAGGGCGGCGCGTACGCCACCGGCGTGCTGGTGCTGATCTCCTCCGCCGCGATCGCGGTCACCATCGCCGCCCGCCGGGCCGGCCAGCGCGGCTGGACCATCGGCTTCGCGGTCATCTCGGTGGTCTTCCTCTACACCACCGTCGTCAACGTCTTCGAACGCCCCGACGGGGTGAAGATCGGCGCCTGCTTCATCGCCGGCATCGTGCTGGTCTCGCTGCTGTCCCGGCTGGCCCGCGCCTTCGAACTGCGGGTCACCGACATCGCGCTGGACGCCATGGCGGAACGTTTCCTGCGCGACACCGCGCACCGCACGATCCGGCTCATCGCCAACGAGCCCAGTGACCGCGACGCGCGGGAGTACCTCGACAAGACCCGCCAGATTCGCGCCGACAACGACATCCCCGACGGCGACGACCTGATCTTCGTCGAGGTCACCGTCCGCGACCCCTCCGACTTCGAAAGCACGCTGCGGGTCAGCGGCGAGGTGCGGCACGAACGCTTCCGGGTGCTGCGGGTCGACAGCTCCAGCATCCCCAACGCGCTCGCCGCCCTGCTGCTGCTGGTCCGCGACCGCACCGGCCAGCGCCCCCACATGTACTTCGAGTGGACCGAGGGCAACCCCTTCAGCCAGTTCCTGCGGTTCTTCCTCTTCGGCCGCGGCGAGGTCGCCCCGGTCACCCGCGAGGTGCTGCGGGAGGCCGAACCCGACCGCGACCGCCGCCCCCACGTCCACGTCGGCTGACCCCCGCTCCCGCACGGCGACGCCGGCTCCGGCAGATGCGGAGCCGGCGTCACCGGGCGGGCATGCCTACTTCTTGCCCTTGCCGTTCTCGAACTGGGCCAGCGCCAGCCCCAGGCCGAAGAAGGTCGGCGCCCATTCCCCGACGTAGATGCCCCACCGGTCGGCACGGTCCACGCCCTGGCCGGACTCGGCCTTCATCGACCCCGCCCAGCTCAGCACCGACAGGCCGATCGACCCGATCGCCGCCAGATAGGCGTGCTCACTGCGGACACCGGCATCATGAAGCCGCTCGATCACCATGCGAAACTCCCTCGGATGGATCAATTTGCGCAGACCACTCCATTGGCTCACACAATGGACGGCGGCGCATCGCGGAATCCGGCGGCCCGGCCCGGTACCGCGCACCGGACGCGCCGGCGCCGGCCGACCACGGTGCGACGCGGATCGGGTACCGGGTGTACGGACCGGGGCGGGCGTCACCGGTGCCGTGCCCGCCGCCGAAGCGGCTGCCGCCGCAGCGCCTGGCCGTAGCGCCTACCGGGCGTCGCGCCCACCGCCGCAGCGCCCACCGCCGCCGCGCACACCGCCGTAACGCCCACCGCCGTAGCGCAACCGGTGCCGCACGCCGCCGCCGCGCACGCCGGTGCCGCCCTCCCGGTGCAGCCCTGCCGGTGAAACGCCGGCGCGCGGCCCGGCGCCTTGGCCGGCGGGGGAGGCGGATGCCACCGTGAGCGGCGTGCGCCTTCGAACCACCGTCACCGCGGTCCTGCTCACCGCCCTCGTCGCCGTCACCGCGGTCACCGTGCTGGTCGGCGGCACCCTCGGATCGCCCGGCCGGCTGCCGTGGTGGTACGCCGCCGGGTGGGCGCTGTTCGCCGCCGCCGCGTGGTCGGTGCGGGCGGTGCCGGCCCGGGCGGCCGTCGCCCTGGTCGCGGCCGGCGCGGTCGCGCTGTGCGCCGCCGGCCTGCTGGCGCCGCCGCGCACCAGCGACGACATGTACCGCTACGCCTGGGACGGCCGCGTGCAGGCCGCCGGCGTCTCCCCGTACGCCGACCCGCCGGACTCGGCGCACCTGGCACGGCTGCGGGACCGGTGGCTCTTCCCGGCCGGCGCCTGCCACGCCTGGGACCTGCGCCGGACGCCGACCGGGGTGTGCACGCACATCAACAGGCCGTCGGTGCACACCATCTACCCGCCGGTGGCCGAGGGCTGGTACCTCGCCGTCCACGCGCTGTCCCCGGCCGGCGCCCGGTGCCGGCCGTTCCAGATCGCCGGCGCGCTGCTGGCGCTGGCCGTCACCGGCGCCCTGCTGTGGATCTGCCGACGCCGCGGCCTCGACCCGCAGCGGGCCGCCTGGTGGGCGTGGTGTCCGGCGGTGGCCCTCGGCGCCGTCAACGACGCGCACGTGGACACCCTCGGCGTACTGCTGACGGTCGCCGCGCTGGGCGCCGCCGCCGGCACCCCGCGCGGTGCGGTGCTGCGCGGCGCCGCGGCGGGCGGGGCGATCGCCGTCAAGCTGCTGCCGGTGCTCGCCCTGCCGGGTGCGCTGGCCGGCGCCGCCGCGCGCGGTACGGACCGCCGCCGGCCGGCGCTGCTCGTCCTGTCGGCGCTCGCCGTGGTCGCCGCGAGCTACCTGCCGTACGTCGCGGCCTCCGGCGCCGGGGTCATCGGCTACCTCCCCGGCTACCTCCAGCAGGAGGGCTACGACCGAAGCTCCGTCGGCCGCTTCGCCCTGCTGCGGACCGTGCTGCCCGACAGCTGGGCCGGCCCGGCCGCCGCGCTGGCCGTCGCCGCGGCCGCGGTGTACGTGCTGCGCCGCGGCGACCCGCGCCGCCCGTGGAGCGGCGCCCTGTCGGTGTACGGCATCGCGCTCCTGGCCACCTCGCCCGCCTACTACTGGTACGCCCTCGTCATCGCCGCGCTGGCCGCGCTCGACGGCCGCTGGGAATGGCTGGCGGTCCCGGCCGCCTGCACGGCGCTGTACCTGGAGGGAGCCCTCGGCGGGGCCCGGTTCACGGGTCAGGCCACGACGTTCGCCCTGGCGGCCACCGTGATCGCGACCGGCTCACTACTGCGCGCCCGCGCGGCCATCAGCACGCGCACCACGTCGCCCCCCGCACCACTCGCCGACCCCGGCACGCCTCAGCAGACCGATGACCGGGTGGCGCTCGACCGGGTGGACTGACGTGAAAGTGACGAGGCGTCAGCGCGTTGTCGTCAGGCGCCTGTTGGCCTCGCGCGGGCAACTCAGCGCTGCCATAAGCTTGTTGGCCTACGGATGCCAATGCCGGTCAGGGGGGTGGCCCTTGCTGGCTGGGTGCTCAAGGCCCCTTCAGCGCGAGCCCGTTGATGCCCCCGCCCTCAACGCCCGCCCTCCGCCGTCCCGTTGCCCAGGACGATGCCGCCCTCCCTCAGGGCGCCAGCACCGCGCCGTGGCCCACCAGCAGGATCACGTCGATCGCGGCCACCGCGAGCACCGCAAGGAACGGCAGGCGGCCGTCGGTGCCGGGGAGGACTGCCGCGCCGGCCGACAGGGCGACGGTGAGCGCGAGTGCGGTCAGGGCGGCCGGGCCGGGGGAGCCGGGCGGGCCCAGCAGGAGGACGGCGGAGGCGGTCGCCAGCGAGCAGCCGGTCACCGCGCGCGACCAGCGGGCGCCCATGCGCTGCGGCAGGCCGCGCACGCCTGCCGCCAGGTCGGCGTCGATGTCCGGCAGGACGTTGGCCGTGTGGGCGCCGAGCCCCAGCAGCGCGCCGGCCGCCGTCGCCCAGGCGGGCGGCCACGGGTGGGAGGGGAGCCCGAGCGTGACGAAGGCCGGGAGCAGGCCGAAGGCCACCGCGTACGGCAGCCAGGAAAGGGGGGTCCGCTTCAGGCGCAGGTTGTACGCCCAGCCGGCCGCCACCCCGGTCAGGTGTGCCGCGCCCGCCGCGAGACCGGCCGCCAGTGACAGCGGGACGCAGGCCAGCAGGGCGACCAGGGCCGCCGTCGCCACCGTGCGCGGCGCCAACTCCCCACGGGCCAGCGGCTTGTCGCGCCGGCCGGCCGCCCGGTCGCGGGCCAGGTCGACCCGGTCGTTGCACCATCCGATGGACAACTGCCCGGCCAGCGTGGCCGTCCCGACCGCCAGGCAGCCGAAGGGCGCGCGCCCGCAGGAGACCGCGAGCGCCGTCACCACGGCCGCGACCAGCAGCGCGGGGGCCGGATGCGCGGCCCCCAGCAGCACGAACGCCCGCCGGGGCGGCGCGGTGGCCGGTGCGAGCGCGGCCCGGTCCGACGACATGCGCGCATGCTACGCCACCGCCGATGCGTTCCGTCGTCATTGCGCATGCTGTGCGACATCAGTCCGTATGCTGACGTTATGACACGAATCGCGGCGGTCAGCGGAGTTCTCCCGCCGCACCGCTATGCGCAGAGCGAGATCACCGACGCGCTGGCGGCGGTCTGCCTTCCCCCGGGGGCGGACCGCGCCGTGTTCGACCGGCTGCACGCCTGCGCCGGGGTGCGGCACCGGCACCTCGCCCTCGAACTGCCGCGCTACGGGACGCTGTCCGGCTTCGGCGAGGCCAACGACCTGTTCATCGAAACCGCGCTCGACCTGGGGGAGCGGGCGGTGCGCGACGCGCTGGACGCGGCCGGGCTGCGCGCCGACGAGGTCGACCTCGTGCTGTCCACCTCCGTGACGGGCATCGCCGCCCCCTCCGTCGAGGCGCGGCTGGCGGGCCGGCTGGGGCTGCGGCCCGACGTCAAACGGCTGCCGGTCTTCGGCCTCGGCTGCGTGGCCGGCGCGGCCGGCCTCGCCCGGCTGCACGACCACCTCACCGGCCACCCCGCCGACGTCGCGGTGCTGCTGTCCACCGAACTGTGCTCGCTCACCCTCCAGCGCGGTGACACCTCGGCGGCCGGGATGGTGGCCGGCGCGCTGTTCGGCGACGGCGGCGGCGCGCTCGTGGCGGTCGGAACCGACCGGGCCGCCGACCACACCGGGCCGGTGGTGCTGGACACCCGCAGCCGGCTCTACCCCGGCACCGGCGACCTGCTCGGCTGGGACATCGGCGACCGCGGCTTCCGTATCGTGCTCGGCGGCCAACTGCCCGACGTGGTACGGCTGTCGGTGGCCGAGGAGGTGCGCGACTTCCTGGCCGGCCACGACCTCAAACCCGACGACGTCACGGCGTGGATCTGCCACCCCGGCGGCCCCAAGGTGCTCGACGCGCTCCAGGAGTCGCTGGGTCTGCCGGCCGACGCCCTGGAGGCGTCCCGCCGTTCACTGGCCGAGGTCGGCAACCTCTCCTCCGCGTCCGTCCTGCACATCCTGCGCGACGTCCAGGCCGACCGCCGGCCGCCGCCCGGCGCCACCGGACTGCTGCTCGCCCTCGGCCCCGGCCTGTCCTCCGAACTCGTCCTGCTGCGGTGGTAGTTGTGTCCCCCTACACCGTCCTGATCCTCCTCGTCGCCCTCGAACGCCTCGTGGAGCTGCGCGTCGCACGCCGCCACGCCGCGTGGAGCCGGCAGCGCGGCGGCACCGAGTACGGCCGCGGCCACTACCCGGTGATGGTCGCCCTGCACACCGCACTGCTGGCCGGCTGCCTGCTCGAAGTGCCGCTGCTGCACCGGCCGTTCAGCCTCGCGCTCGGGCTGTCGGCGCTCGCCGTCGCGGCCGCGTCGCAGGGCCTGCGCTGGTGGTGCGTCACCACGCTCGGCCCGCGCTGGAACACCCGCGTCATCGTGGTGCCCGGCCTGCCGCTGGTACGCCGCGGCCCCTACCGGCTGTTCGGCCACCCCAACTACGTGGCCGTCGTCGCCGAAGGCGTCGCCCTGCCGCTCGTCCACGGCGCCTGGCTGACCGCTACCGTCTTCACCCTCGGCAACGTGCCACTGCTCGCGGTGCGGCTGCGCTGCGAGAACGCGGCGCTGGCCCACGCGGTCGCAAGCCCGGCGCGGGGCGGTCCTGCTGGAGGCGTGGCGGCGACGGGCGTTGCCGGGGGAGCGGCGGCGGCCAGCCCTGACGGGGGCCTCGCGCCGGCCGGCGTTGACCGAAGCCGCCCGCCGACCGTGCCCCACGGAAGCCCCGCACCGACCGGCCTCGACGGAAGCCGCCCGCCGACCATGCCCCACGGAAGCCCCGCACCGGTCGCCGCTTCCGATGCCGCCGCGCCGACCTCCGCGCCGACCGGTGCACCGACCGCCAAGCCGACCCGGTGATCGACCTCCTGGTGGCCGGCGGTGGGCCGGCCGGGCTGGCCACCGCCATCCACGCCCGGCTGGCCGGCCTCGACGTCACCGTCGTCGAACCGCGCGGCGCACCGGTGGACAAGGCCTGCGGCGAGGGACTGATGCCGGGTGCGGTCCGGGCGGCCGCCGCCCTCGGCATCACCCCGCCGGGGCAGTCGTTGCGCGGCATCCGCTACCTCGACTGCCGCGACGGCGAACCCCGGTGCGCCGAGGCCGCGTTCCGCACCGGGCCCGGCCTGGGCGTGCGGCGCACCGCGTTGCACGACGCCTTCGCGGCCCGCGCGGCGCAGCTCGGCATCCCGGTGGTGGCCGGGCGGGTCGGCACCGTCAGCCAGACCGGCAACTCGGTGAGCGCCGCCGGGCACACCGCCCGTTACCTCGCCGCCGCCGACGGACTCCACTCCACCGTCCGGCACGCCCTCGGCCTGCACCGGCCGGCCGGCCCGCGCCACCCGTCGCGCTACGGGCTGCGCCGGCACTTCGCCGTACCGCCGTGGACCGACCACGTCGAGGTCCACTGGTCGCCGCGTGCCGAGGCGTACGTGACGCCGGTCGGCGCCGGGCTGGTCGGCGTCGCGGTCCTCACCGGCGACCGGGAGCCGTTCGACCGCCTGCTGCCGCGCTTCCCCGTGCTGTGCCGCCGGCTGCGCGGCGCGGACGCCACCGCGGTGCGCGGCGCCGGACCGCTGCGGCAGACCGCGACCGCCCGGGTGGCCGGCCGGGTGCTGCTGGTCGGCGACGCGGCCGGCTACCTCGACGCCCTCACCGGCGAGGGCATCGCGCTGGCCCTGGCCTGCGCGCCGCGCCTGGTGGAGTGCGTGCTCGCGGACCACCCGCAGCACTACGAGCGGGCCTGGCGGGCCGCCTCCCGCCGCTACCGCCTGCTGACCGCCTCACTGCTGTGGCTGCGCCACCGCCCGCTGGCCGCACCCCGCATCGTGCCGACCGCCGCCCGGCTGCCGCTGCTCTTCGGCGCGCTGGTCAACCAGTTGGCGTAGCCCGGCGGTGGGCCTCCTGCGCGGGGACGGCGGTGCGGCTCCGGGGGAGCGGCCAGCCGCCGTTCCGCGACACCGGGCCGGTCGCCGGCGGCACGGGACGTTTCACGTCAATCCCTGCGCGGCGAGCGGGAGTCGGCCTCGTGGCCTGATGGGTTACCGGGCAGGACTGCCTCCGCATCGTGGAACGCGTTACGTCAACCGGTCCACGTGACGGGCGAGTTGGCGCCGCGATCCAGCGGACCGTTCCCCCGACCAGCTCCCGGCGCAGCGGAGTTGGTGCCGCAGGCCGGCCAGAGCCTCGGGCGGGGGCTGCCGCGCCACGGAACGTTCACCGTCAACCGGCCAATACGGGCGGCGAGTTGGCCCCGCCCCAACGGACCGCCCGGCTGCACGCGCCCCGCCGCCCCGCACGACCTCCCCCGTCACCCGCCCCCCGGTGCGGGAGAGTCGGCCCCGACCCTCGGCGAGGCCCCCGGCGGCCCGTCCGGCAACAACGCCGCCGCGTCGTGGAACGCCCGGCGCAGCGCGACGATCCCGGTGCCTTCGCGGGTCGGGTGTACGCGGTTGGTCAGCAGGACGGCGTACCGACCGGTGGCGGGGTCGATCCAGATGCTGGTGCCGGTGAAGCCGGTATGGCCGAAGGAGGCCGGGCCGAAGGTGTGGCCGACGGGGGAGCCGGTGGGGTCCTGCCCCTGCCAGGCCAGGGCGCGGCGCAGGTTGAGGGTGTCGGTGTGGCCGGCGGTCATCAGCGCGAAGGTCTCCGGGCGCAGCAGTTCGCGGCCGCCCGCCGCCAGGGACCGGCCGAGGCGTTCCATGTCGTCGAGGGTCGCGAACAGCCCGGCGTGGCCGCAGACCCCGCCGAGTACGACCGCGTTCTCGTCGTGCACCTCGCCGGCCACCACGCGGCCGCGCCACGGGCAGTCCTCGGTGGCCACCGCCCGTGCCCGGCGTTCGGCGTCGGGGGTGAAGACGGTGTCGGTCAGGCCCAGCGGCACGCACACGTGGTCGCGGACCAGGTCGGCCAGCGACCGGCCGGCGGCGGCCTCGGCGATCAGACCCAGCAGGATGAAGCCCTGCGAGGAGTACTCGACGGCCGTCCCCGGCCCGGTGCGCGCCGGCATCCGGCCGATGGCCGCCAGCAGCGCGGCCCGGGTGGGATGGTCGCGGTAGAGCGGGGTGCCGCCGCGCAGTCCCGAGGTGTGCGTCAGCAGCTGACGCACCGTCACAGTGGCTTTGTCGCTGTCCCGGTAGCCGCTGAGGTGGTCGCCGACCGTGTCGTCGAGGGTGAGGGCGCCGGTCTCGGCCAGCCGCATCACCGCGAGCCCGACGAGCGGTTTGGTGACCGAGGCCAGGTCCCACAGCTCACCGCCGTCCAGCGCGTCGCCGTCCCGGCTGCGCCGGCCGGTCCAGCCGCGGTCGGCCGGCCCGTGCGCGGTGCCGACCGACCAGGCGGCGCCGGAGTACACCTGCCGCTCGCAGCCGGCGGCGAGCAGTTCCGCCAGGGGGCTCACGCCGGTTCACCGCCGCCCGTGCCGTCCAGCGCCGTCAGCCGTGGTCCGGTCGCGCCGAGGTCCGCGGAGATGCTCCGGGCGGCGGCGCGCACCATCGCGCCGTACATCGCGACGGCCTCCGCGCCGAGGGTGAAGGTCAGTCCGCGCACGCCGATCGCGCCCGCCACCCGCCCGTCGCCGCCGAGGACCGGCGCGGCCACCGACCGCACGTCCGGCTCGTCGTACTCGTCGTCCACCGCGTAGCCGACCCGGGCCGCCTCGCGCACCGCCTCCCGCAGGACGCGCGGGTCGGTGCCGCGCGCGGCACCGGCGGCCCGCGGTCCGGCGGTCAGGAACTCCTCGGCGCGCTGGTCCGGCAGCGCGGAGAGCATCGCCAGCCCCGCGCCGCTGCGGTGCAACGGCACCCGGCCGCCGGGCCGCACCCGCATCCGGTACTCCCGGGCCGGTTCCGACACCTCCAGGTAGACCGCCTCGTCCGCGTCCAGCACCGCGTAGTAGGCGAGCTGGCCGGTGCGCTGCCGCAGGTCGGCCAGAGCGGGCCGGGCCAGCCGCAGGTCACGGCCGGTGTCGAGGGCGGCCGCGGCCAGGCCCAGCAGGCGCGGTCCGACCCGGTAGGCGCCGCCGGCCGCGGCGTCCACGAAGCCGTACTCGGCCAGGGTGCGCAGGTGGCGGTGGGCCGTCGGCTTGGACAGGCCGGTGCTGCGCGCTATGTCCGCCAGCCGGTGGGGTCCGGCCCCGCGGGTGAGCGCCTCCAGGACCTCCATCGCCTTGTCGACCGGCCCCTTCGCGGGGCCGGGCTCGGTGGACTGGGTGTTGACCGCTTTCGGCATGTCGCTTAGCTTAGCGCAATCGCATTCCATTTTCCGGAACGGATGTGTTGCCCAGTGGAACGATTGCGTTCAGCGAGAGCGGCCGGCCGAGGACATCCGCCGCGCCGCGCCCTCCTGCGGTTCGGCGGCCTGCTCGTGCCCGCCGTCGCCGCGCCGGCCCTGCTCACCGGCTGCGGGACCGACCCGGCGGGCGCCGCGGGCAACGTCCTGCGGGTCTCGCAGTCCGGCGACCCGAAGACCATGGACCCGCACAAACAGGGCGACATGACGTCGATGAACGCCCTGATCAACATGTTCGACACCCTCACCACCCACGACCTCGCCAACCGGCTGCGCCCCCGCCTCGCGCTGTCGTGGACCGCCCGCGACGAGCACACCTGGCGGTTCCGGCTGCGCCCCGGCGTGACGTTCCACAACGGCGAGCCCTGCGACGCGGCGGCCGTGAAGTTCAGCGTCGAGCGGGTCCTGGACCCGAAGACCGAGTCACCGATCGTCGAACTGCGCTACGTCAAGGACGTCACCGTCGTCGACCGCCTCACCGTCGACCTGCACACCACCCAGCACGACCCGATCCTGCCCGCCAAGCTCTCGCTGTTCGGCGGCGTCGTCGTCCCACCGAAGTACATCGCCGACGTCGGAAGCGCCGGATTCGCCCAACACCCCGTCGGGACAGGGGCGTTCACGTTCGTCCACTGGCAGCCCGACCAGGAACTGCGCATGCGCGCCAACCCCCGCTACTGGAACGGCCGCCCCGCCGCCGACCAGCTGGTCTTCACCCCCGAACCCAACTCCGCCTCCGCGCTCGCCGCCCTGCAGAGCGGCCAGACCGACCTCGTCGCCGGCCTGACCCCGGACGCCGCCCAGCAACTGGCCGGCTACACCGGCGTCACCCTGGAGAGCGACCCCGGCATCCGCACCGCCTACCTCTCCCTCGACACCCTGCACGGACCCCTGCGCGACCGCCGGGTGCGCCAGGCCCTCAACCACGCCATCGACGTGCCGCTGCTGATCAAGGCGGTCCTGGGCGGCAAGGCCCGTGAGGTGCCGGCGATGATCCCGCGCGGCGCCTTCGGGTTCGACCCCTCGCTCAAGGCGTTCAGCCGCTCGGTCCCCACCGCCCGCGCGCTGCTCGCCGAGGCCGGCTACCCGCACGGCTTCAGCACCACGCTCACCGCCTCCAACCTCGACTCCGACGTCGCCCAGGCGATATCCGGGTTGCTGGCCAGGGCCGGCGTGCACGCCTCGGTGAACCTGCTCGACCCCGGCACCTACGCCACCCGGCTGACCTCCGACAACCGCGGCGCCCTCGGCCCGGTCTACCTGGCCGCCAGCACCGTGTGGACCCTCGACGGCGAGAGCATGCTCCAGTCCAACGTCCGCAGCGACCGCCGGCAGAGCCGCTGGCACAACGCGCAGGCCGACCGGCTCGTCGACGCCGAGGAGCTGTCCGTCGACTCCGACGCGCGCATGCGGGCCTTCACCGACCTGCAACGGCTCATGCTCACCGAGGCGCCCTTCGTCTCCCTCTACCAGCTCGACAACATCCTCGCCCGCAACTCCCGCCCCCGCTGGCGGCCCGGCGCCGCCGGCTCGCTGGACATGGCCACCGCGGAGGTGTCGCGGTGAGCACCGTCTCCCTCCAACGCCCTGACGCCCCCGCCGGCCGCCCGCCCCGCACCCGGCGCGGAACCGGCCTGGCCCGCATGCTGCTCGGCCGCCTCGGCAGCGCGCTGCTGGTGCTGCTGTGCACCGCGACCGTCTCCTTCTTCCTGGTCCGCCTGTCCGGCGACCCGGTCAAACTCCTGCTGCCGCCCGACGCCACCGCCCACCAGGAATCCGTACTGCGCGCCTCCCTCGGCCTGGACCGGCCGCTGTACAGCCAGTACCTCGCCTTCCTGCGCGGCATCCCCCGGTTCGACTTCGGCACCTCGATCTTCTACAACCAGCCGGTCGGCCACGTGCTGGCCCAGCGCCTGCCCGCCACCCTCGAACTCGCCGCCGGAGCCCTGGTGGTGACCCTGGTCATCGCGATCCCGGCCGGCATCGTGGCGGCCATGCGACGCGGCCGGGCCACCGACCGCGGCGTGATGACCGGCGTGCTGCTCGGCCAGTCCACCCCGCCGTTCTGGATCGGCATCCTGCTCATCCTGCTGTTCGCCGTCGAGTTCCACCTGCTGCCCGCCTCCGGCTACGGCACCTTCGCCCACCTCGTGCTGCCCTCCGTCACCCTCGCCGTCTACTCGGTGGCCGTCGTCGCCCGGCTGCTGCGCTCCTCACTCATCGACGCCCTCGCCTCCGACCACATCCGCACCGCCCGGGCCAGGGGCCTGGGACCGGTCAAGGTCGTCCTCACCCACGGCCTGCGCAACGCCTCGCTGCCGGTGGTGACCGTGCTCGGCCTGGAGATCGGCAGCCTGCTGGGCGGCGCGATCCTCACCGAACAGGTCTTCTCCTGGCCCGGCGTCGGACAACTGACCATCGAGGCCATCACCAACCGCGACTTCCCCCTGGTACAGGCCACCGTGCTGTTCTTCGCGGCCACCTTCGTCGTGGTGAACCTCCTGGTCGACCTGTCCTACACCCTCCTCGACCCGAGAGTGCGGACCACCCGATGACCGTCACCTCACCCGTCCTGCCCGCCGCGGCCGGCACCGCGACCGCCCACCGCCACACCGTGCTGCGGACCCTGCTGCGCAACCGGCTGGCCGTCGTCGCGCTGGCGGTCCTGGCCGTCCTGGTGCTCGCCGCCGTCCTCGCACCGCTGATCGTCCCCTACGACCCCAACGCCCAGAACCTGCTGCAACGCCTCCAGCCCCCCGCCTGGCTGGCCGGCGGGCACCGCGCCCACCTGCTCGGCACCGACGAGCTGGGCCGCGACATGCTCTCCCGCGTCATCTACGGCACCCGCGTCTCGCTGCTGGTCGGCGCCGGCGCGGCCCTGCTGGCCGGCACCGTCGGCACCGCCGTCGGCCTGGTCGCCGGCTACTTCGGCGGCTGGCCCGACCGGCTGCTGATGCGGCTGGCCGACGTCCAACTCGCCTTCCCCGCCATCCTGCTGGCGCTGGCCGTCATCGGCTTCCTCGGCTCCGGCCTGGGATTCGTCATCCTCGTCCTGGGCTTCACCGGCTGGGTCTCCTACGCCCGGGTGGTGCGCTCCGAGGTCCTGTCGCTGCGCACCCGCGACTTCGTCACCGAGGCCCGCGCGATCGGCGTCACCGACACCGCCATCATCCGCCGCCACCTGCTGCCCAACGTCACCGCACCGCTGGCGACCATCGCCACCCTGCACGTGGCCGCCGCGATCGTGGCCGAGGCGTCGCTGAGCTACCTGGGCCTCGGCGTGCCCAAGGAGACCGTCACCTGGGGCGGCATGCTCGCCGACGGCCAGCTCTACCTGGGCACCGCCTGGTGGGTCGCCGTCTTCCCCGGCCTGGCCCTGATGATCACCTCCCTCGCCGTCAACCTCACCGGAGACGCCCTGCGCGACGTCGCGGACCCGAAGGCGTACCGACGATGACCACTCCCGCACCCCTGCTCGAAATCGACGACCTGCGGGTCGACTTCCGCCTCGACGACACCACCGTGCACGCCGTGCGCGGCGTGAGCCTGGAGGTACGGCCCGGCGAGACCCTCGCCGTCGTCGGGGAGTCCGGCAGCGGCAAGACCGCCACCGCCTTGTCCGTGCTGCGCCTCAACCCCGAACCGCCGTGCGCCTACCCGGCCGGCGCCATCCGCTTCGACGGCCGCGACCTGCTCACCGTCCCCGACCGGGAACTCGGCCGGATCCGCGGCGCCGACATCTCCATGGTCTTCCAGGACCCGATGACCAGCCTCGACCCGCTGCAACGCGTCGGCGCCCAGGTCGCCGAGGTGCTGCGCCACCACCACGGCCTGCCGCGCTCCGCCGCCCGGCACTCGGCGCTGGAGGCGATGGACGAGGTCGGCATCCCCGACCCCGAACGCCGCTACCGCCAGTACCCGCACGAACTCTCCGGCGGCCTGCGGCAACGCGTCATGATCGCCGCCGCCCTGGTGGGCCGGCCCCGGGTGCTGATCGCCGACGAACCCACCACCGCGCTCGACGTCACCGTGCAGCGGCAGATCCTCGACCTGCTCGTCGGGCTGCGGCAACGGCACGACATGGCCGTCGTGCTGATCACCCACGACCTCGCGGTGGTCGCCGAGACCGCGGACCGCGTCGTGGTGATGAACGCCGGCGAGATCGTCGAGACCGCGGACGTCCACGACCTGTTCGCCCGCCCCGCCCACGACTACACCCGCCGTCTGCTGGCGGCCACGCCCCGATTGGAGCCGGCATGACGCTGCTCGAACTCGACGGACTGCGCAAGGAGTTCGGCGCACGACACCGCACCGTCGCGGTCGACGACGTGACGTTGACGGTGCACGAGGGCGAAACCCTGGCCCTGGTCGGGGAGTCCGGCTGCGGCAAGACCACCTTGACCCGGCTGCTGCTGCGCCTGCTGGAACCCACCGCCGGCACCGTGCGCTTCGACGGCCGGGACCTCGCCGCCTTGTCCACCGCCGAACTGCGCCGGGTCCGCCGCCAGATGCAGGTCGTCCTCCAGGACCCCTACTCCAGCATGAACCCGCGCATGCGCGTGCACGACATCGTCGCCGAACCCCTCGTCACTCACGATCCGGCCGCCCGCGGCCGCCGCGGCCGGGCCGCCACCGCGCAACGCGTCGCCGCCCTGCTGGAGGCCGTCGGCCTCGACCCGGGCATCCGGGACCGCTACCCGCACGAGTTCTCCGGCGGCCAGCGCCAGCGCGTCTCCATCGCCCGCGCCCTCGCCCTGGAACCACGCCTGGTGGTGCTCGACGAACCCACCAGCGCGCTCGACGTCTCCGTGCAGGCCCGGGTCCTGGACCTGCTGGCCGAACTCCAGCAACGCCTGGGCCTGACCTACCTGTTCGTCTCCCACAACCTCGCCGTCGTCCGCCAGGTGGCCGACCGGGTCGCCGTCATGCGCCGCGGCGCCCTGGTCGAGGTCGGCACCGCCGCCGACGTCTTCGGCGCCCCGCGGCACCCCTACACCCGCCAACTCCTCGACGCCGTCCCCGTACCCGACCCGCGCCGCGCCCGGCGCACCCGCGACACCGCGCCCCCGGCGAACGCCCCGCGCGACCCCGCCGGCCCCGACCGGCCCGCCGACCCCACCGGGCAGGTCCGGTGACCGGCGCGAACGGGAGGGGCCCGGCCGTGCGCTCAGCGCTGCGACAGGACGAGCCCGGCCCCGCCGAGCAGCGCCACGTCGTCCACGGCCGCCGCGCTGACCAGCACCGTCGGCTCCTCGGCGGCCACCGAGGCGCCGTCGGCCCGCAACCGCTCCTCGATCAGCGTCCGGAAGCGCTCCCCGCCCTCGCGGGCCTCACCGTGCAGCACGAACAACCCCGGCGCGAACAACTGCTGAACGTTGACCAGCCCCAGGGCGAGGTTCGCCGCGTACTCCTCGACCACCGCACGGGCCGCCGGGTCGCGGCTGGTCACCAGGGCGCCCAGCGTCAGACCGCTGCCGAGCCCGGCCTCGCGGGCCCGCTCCCGCAGCCAGCGGGTGGTGGCGACCGACTTCCAGCAGCCGCGGCCCCCGCAACTGCACCGGTTGCCGCTGGCCGCCACCGTCATGTGGGCGCCGCTGCGGCCGCCGTGCGGGGCCAGCACCTCGCCGTCGTAGAGGATGCCGACGCCGAGGACCTCACCGGTGGAGACCGAGGCGAAGGTGCGCCGGCCCCGGCCCGCGCCGAACCACCGGTCGCCCAGCACCTGCAACCGCGCCCGGTGCTCGACCCGCACCGGCCGGCCGGTCAGCGCCCGCAGCCGCTCGGTCACCGGATAGCCGCGCAGCGCCGGCACGTCGTTGACCTCGATGATCAGCCCGGCGCCCGGATCGACCAGGCCGGCCGCCGCGACCCCGATGCCGGTCGGCTCGTGGCCGGCGAAGACCCCGGCGGCCCGGGCCAGCGCCGCGTCGATCTCCCGCCGGCCGGCCGAGACCTCGTACACCGCCTCCTCGCGGGCCAGCACCCGGCCGGACATCGTCAGCACCGCCGCCCGTACCCGGCCCGGCACCAGCTCGACCGCGCCCAGCGTCCGCGCGCCGCCGGGACCGGCCGGCGCCGGCCGGGACTCGGGCACCAGTCGCAGGGGAGGGCGTTCACGGGCCATACGCCGACTCTGTCACGTCAGCCATGGAGGGAAGTAGCCCCGTGACCCTTTTGACGCTCACCGAACTGACCTGGCGGGAAGTGCGCGCGGCCGGTGCCGAGGGCATCGCGCTGCTGCCGATCGGCTCCCAGGAGCAGCACGCCGGCCACCTGCCGATGGGCACCGACACGCTGCTCGCCGAGGCCGTCATCGACCGGGCGGCCGTCCACCTGACCCGGCACGGACCCGCGCCGCGGCTGGTCCGGCTGCCCGCCCTGCCGTTCGGGCACAGCCCCCACCACCTGTTCGCCGCCGCCGTCTCGCTGTCCGCCGCCACCCTCGGCGCGGTGCTCGACGACGTCCTGGACTCGCTGGCCACCAGCGGCTACCAGCGGATCATGGTGGTCAACGGCCACGGCGGCAACGACGAGATCATGCGGCTGGCCGTCAAGCGGTTCGCGCTGCGCGCCGAGGTCACCGTCGCCGCCTGCTCGTACTGGACCGTCACCGACCGTGACGGCGCCGGCGACACCGGCGACGCTGACGACACCGGCGACGGGGAGCGGCCGGACGTCACCCCGGGCCACGCCGGCTGGTTCGAGACCTCGCTGATGCTCGCCGCCCACCCCGGCCTGGTCCGCACCCCGGTACCGTCCCGCGCCCCCGTCGAGCCGCCCCCGCTGTTCGACCGGCCGCCGTACCCCGGCCTGACCGTCGAACGGCACGGCGAATGGCAGCGCGTCGGCGGATCCACCGACGACGCCTGCGGCGCGGACGCCGCCGCCGGCCACCGGCTGCTGGACGCCAGGGCCCGCGGGCTGGCCCGCGCCATCCGCGCGTTCGACGCGGCCACCCACCCCGGGCGGGCAGCCGCCCACCCGAGTCAAGGAGAAGAATGAAGATCACGGATGTCGACGTCTGGGTGGTCAACCTCCCGCTGGTCAACCCGTTCACCAGCTCGTTCGAGACCAAGACGGGCGAGACCCGCACCGTGGTGCGGCTGCGCACCGACTGCGGGGTGGAGGGCTGGGGCGAGACGATGTGGGGCCGGCCGGTCGCCGCGGTCGTCCGCTCGATGGCCCAGGACCTGATCGGCACCAGCCCGTTCGCGCTGGAGGCCTTCCACCGCAAGCAGCACATGGTGCCGTTCTTCCACGGCTACCTCGGGTACGCCGCGATCGCCGCCCTCGACGTGGCCTGCTGGGACGCCATGGGCAAGGCCACCGGCCAGTCGGTCACCGACCTGCTCGGCGGCGCGGTGCGCGACGAGGTCGCCATCACCGCGCTGGTCACCCGGGCCGACGCCCCCGGCGCCGGTGCCGCCGACCTGCCCGGCGCGCTGGCCGAGCACGCCGCCCGGGTCGTCGCCGAGGGCGGCTTCCGGGCCGTCAAGCTCAAGGGCACCAAGGACGTCGCCGGCGACGTCGCCATCATGCGGGCGCTGCGCGGCGCGCTGCCCGCCAGCGACCTGCGGGTCGACCCCAACGCCGCCTGGTCGGTGCCCGACTCGGTACGGGCCGGCATCGCCCTGGAGGAACTGGACCTGGAGTACCTGGAGGACCCCTGCTCCGGCATCGAGGGCATGAGCCAGGTGCACGCCAAGGTCCGCATCCCGCTGTGCACCAACATGTGCGTCGTGCGCTTCGAGGAGTTCGCCCCCGCGATGCGGCTCAACGCGGTCGACGTCATCCACGGCGACGTCTACAAGTGGGGCGGCATCGCGGCCACCAAGGCGCTGGCCGCGCACTGCGAGACGTTCGGCCTCGGCATGAACCTGCACAGCGGCGGCGAACTCGGCATAGCCACCGCCGCCCACCTGGCCGTGGTGGCCAGCACCCCGGTGCTCTCCCGCGCCATCGACAGCATGTACTACCTGCATGCGGACGACATCACCGAACCGCTGCACCTGGCGGACGGCCGCCTGCGGGTACCGACCGGCCCGGGGCTCGGCGTGACCGTGGACGAGGACAAGCTGCGGCACTTCGCCGCCGTCAACGAACGAGAAGGAGACCTCACCGGATGACCCGCCACCCCGTCCGCACCGCCGGCGCGCCGCTGCCCAAGGGCGCCTACAGCCAGGGCGCCGAGGGCGGCGGCCTGCTGTTCACCGCCGGCTTCGGCCCGCAGGACCCGCGCACCGGCGAGGTCGCACCGACCGCGCGCGAGCAGACCGCCCAGGTCCTGCGCAACATCGCCGCCGTGCTGGCCGAACGCGGACTGACCCTCGACGACGTCGTGAAGGTGACCGCCCATCTCCAGCACCTGCGGCGCGACTTCGCCGAGTACGACGCCGCCTACCGCGCGTTCTTCACCGAGCCGTTCCCGGTACGCACCACCGTCGGCTCCGACCTGATGGACATCCTGGTGGAGATCGACGTGGTCGCCACGACACGCTGACCGCACCCGCGGTTCGTACCGCACCGGTGCCGGGAAGCCGCCGGTTCGGATCGCGCCGGTACTGATCGCCGCCGCCGGGGGCCGCCGTACCGGTGCCGGGCCTGCGCCGGAGGCCGCCGCACCGCCGCCGGTACGCACCGCACCCCCGCCGAAGGCCGCCACACCGGTGCCGGGCCCCCGCCGGCGGCCGCCGCACCGGTGCCGGGCCCCCGCCGGTACGCACCGCCCCCCGGGGAGCCGCCGCACCGGTGCCGGGCCGTCGCCGTCAGGGCGGTCCGGCCGGGCGGCGGCCCCACGGCCGGCTGAAGCGGACCGCGACACCGGGGGAGTACAGCACGCTGACCGGGGCGCCCACCGGTTCCGGCAGGCCGGCCGCCCGTACCACGTCCTCGCGCAGGTGCAGCAGTTCGGCCCGGTACAGCGGCCAGCGCGGGTGGGCGTTCGGCAGGAAGGCCGGCCGGCCGAAGAACGCGCTGTGCATGCCCCAGCGCGCCGTCAGGAAGTGCTCCAGCGCGGTGGGCTCCTCGATGCGTTCGCCGACCCGGACCGTCAGGTCGCAGCGCGCGCCGCGCGGCCCGGGCCACCGGCGCCGGCCGGTGTAGGCGACGGTGTCCGCCTCTTTGCGCACCGCCATCCGCGACCACAGGTACGGCAGCCGGAACAGGCCGCGGGCCACCAGCACCGGCGCCAGCCGGGAGGCGTCCAGCGAACGGAAGACCACGCCCCGCCGCCCGTGCGCGTCCACCGCGTACAGCCGCACGTTGGTCTCCGGGAACGACCCGAAATACGGGATGCCCGGCAGCCGGAACCACCCGATGCGATGTATCCGGAAGGCGACCAGACCGACGTAGGTGTCCGCTCCCAGGGTGTCGGGCACGGTCCCCGGCGGCAGCAGCGGCGCCACGTCCCGCGGCGCGGCCGGCCAGTGCAGAAAGGTCAGGTCCAGCCACTGCTGGCTCAGCAGCGGCCGTAGGGCGGAGACGGGCGGGTCCGCGGTGATGGCCTGCGGAACGGCGGGGTCACCTGTCACCCGGTCAGCATGCCAGCCGCGGGCCGCCGCCGGCCGCAGCGGTGGAACGCGTCGCGCCGCACGGGCTGCGATGATGGGCGACCGGTGATCACCGCGCCCCGGGACCGGCCGGCGGGCGCGGTCGGCGTCGCGACGGCGGCCGTACCGGGTCCGGTACCGCGGCCCGCCGGGGGCGGCGGAGCACATCCGACGAGGAGTCGAGTGACATGAGCGTGGTCTTCGTGCACGGCAACCCCGAGACCGACGCGATCTGGGACGCGCTCGTCGCACGGCTGGAGCGGGATGACGTCGTGCTGCTGTCGCCCCCCGGGTTCGGCGCGCCGGTGCCGGACGGGTTCGGCGCCACCGTCACGGACTACCGGGCCTGGCTCATCGCCGAACTGGAGGCGCTGGAGACCCCGGTCGACCTCGTCGGGCACGACTGGGGCGGCGGTCACGTCGTCAACGTGGCGATGACCCGCCCCGACCTGCTGCGCAGCTGGGCCACCGACGCCATCGGGGTGTACGACCCGGACTACGTCTGGCACGACATGGCCAGGGGCTGGCGTACGCCGGGCCGGGGCGAGGCGATGATCGCCCGCGCGATGGGCGGCACCATCGAGGAGCGCACCGCGCGGGCGCTGCGCATGGTCGGCCGGCCGGAGGTGGCCGCCCGGCTGGCCGAGGCGCAGGGCCCGGAGATGGGCCGGTGCGTCCTGGACCTGTACCGCTCCGCGTCCGAGCCGGTGCTCCAGGAGATGGCCCGGGACCTGCCGGTCGCCGCCACCCGCCCCGGACTCCAGATCACCGCCACCGACGACACCTACGTCGGCACCGCGGACATGCGCCGGCGCACCGCGGAGCGGGCGAACGCCCAGGTGGTGGAGCTGCCCGGCCTGGGCCACTGGTGGATGCTCCAGGAACCGCGGCGGGCGGCGGAGGTCCTGACCGACTTCTGGGCGCAGCTGCCCTGTTGATGTCGGGGACGGCGGGATGAGGTCAACCACACTGCCTAGCAGGACGGTTGACGGTGTGTCAGGCGGCCGGGGATGGGCCCGGCCTGCCGACCGCGCCTGAACTGCCCGGCGGCATCGACCACTTCAGGGACCGGGGTCGGCCTCGAAGTCTCCCGGCACACCCGGTCGTGCGGTCGGTCGACCGCCTCTCCCGCACCGGCCCGCCGGTCCACCGGGCGGGTCCGCCGGGCCTGGTGCGCGGCGGACCCGGTCGGCTCACTCGCTGAGGGCGGGGGGCGTGTAGCCGCCCATCGGGCGCACGCTCAGGCTCGCGGCGGCCGCGCACGGCTCGCTCGACGCCGCCTTGAGGATGCTGGCGTGCAGCTGGGTCCCGCTGATCCGGGTGGGCGCCGCGTGGCTCTCGGCGGCACCGGCCGGCGCGGCCGCGACGAGCCCGGCGGCCAGCAGGGTGGCGGCCACCGCGGCGGCGCGTGCGGCGTTACTGGGTTTCATGGTGTTCCCCTCTACGTCGTTGCTCACGTGAATGAACTCGGTGGGACGGAACAGGACCGGGCGCCTGGCGCGACTGTAGAGGAACGGTGCCCGCCCGGGGAGGCGGAACCGGCCACCGCGAACGGCAACATGCTGGCGGTACGGACCGGTTGACGGAACGTCAAACGGGGTGTCGCGGGCGAGAGCGCCCGTGCGGTGCGCTTCCGGTGCGGTCTCCGCGCGGGAGCGTCCGGTGCCGTGCTCAGTGCCCCGCGGCGGCGGAGTCCGGCCCGAGCGCGATCGGGTTGCTCCAGGCACGCCCCGCGCCGCTGTCCTCGACGGTGACGCGGCAGTACCCGTGCCCGAACATCGCCACCGGCAACGAGCACTCCGTCAGCGGCGGCCGTGGTGCCCGGTGCCGGGGCTGCCGCTCACCGCCCGCCACCTACCGCTCACCGCCTACCGGCCGTCCCCGCCCCCGTCCTCCTCCGCGCCCCCACCCCGCTCCTCCGCCAGGTCCTCCACCGTGCGGCCCGTACGTACCGAGGCGGGTTCCGTGCTGACCGGGTCGCGGCGGCGGTCGGCGGTCTCGTCGGCGGTCTTGACGAGGATCCAGCGCTCCTTGCCGCGGTCGGAGCCGGTCCGGGTGAGGGCGTAGCCGCCGTGCAGCTTGCGGCCGTCCAGCCAGAACTTCACGTGGCCGCGTTCCACGCCGTCGGCGATCGCGGTGACCTCGCCGTCCTTGCCGGGCAGCGGGCGGTACTCGCCGGTGTCCCAGACGATGACCTCGCCGCCGCCGTACTCGCCGCGCGGGATGACGCCCTCGAAGTCGGCGTAGTCCAGCGGGTGGTCCTCGGTGCGCATCGCCAGCCGCTTCTCGCGGGGGTCGGTGGACGGGCCCTTCGGCACCGCCCACGACTTGAGCACGCCGTCGGCCTCCAGGCGGAAGTCGTAGTGCAGCGACGAGGCGGCGTGCTTCTGGATGACGAACCGCCGTCCGCCCCCGTCACTCCCGCCGTCCGCCCCGCCCGGTTCCGGCGTGCGGTCCCGGTGCCGTTTGGCGCGGTACTCCGTCAGCGGCGCCCGGTCGCCGGACCGGCCTGCTTCGTCCTTCTTCGCCATGTCCGCCGGGTGCCCCTGGCCGCTCCGGGCAAACGGCGACCCGCCGCGGCGCGGCAGGGCCGCCCCTCCCGGTGCCGGGCCCGCCGCTCAGGGGCCGCCGGGCAGGTGCCTGCGGTGGGACCGCAGGACGAGCAGGAACGCCGCCGCCACCAGGGCCGTCACGGCCAGCAGGAGTGCCGTCGTCGTGAACGGCGGGGTCAGCGCCGCCATCGCGGCCGGGGTCAGGAAGCCGAGGTAGGCCAGCGCGTAGAAGACGCCGGTCAGCCGGGCGAGGTCGCCGGGCGGTGCCATCCGCTGCACCTCCAGCAGCCCGCTGACCAGCCCGACGCCGATGCCGGCGCCCATGACGCACGCGGTGACCACCCCCAGCGCCGGTGACCGGGTGGCCGCGGCGGCGGCCGTCAGCAGCAGTCCGGCGGCCACCGCCGCGAGCGCGACGAGCAGCCCCCGCGCGCTGGAGGCGGTGTCGATCCGCTTGGCGAGCGGCTGGACCAGCGCGGCCACGCCGAGGGTGAGCACCGTCAGCCCGGTCGCGTACGGCAGGCCCCAGCGGCCGGTCGACGGCGACAGCAGCACCGGCAGGTACCCGTAGGCGAGCGCGGCGCCGGCGAACAGCCAGGGGGCGGCGACCGCCACCACGCCGGCGAAGCGCCGGTGGCGGGCGGCGGACAGCCGGAACCGGACGCCCGGCGTGCCGTTGAGCCGGCCCGCACTGGTCTCGGGGACCCGGGGGAGCAGCCACAGGAACGGCACCGACACCGCCAGGTGCACCACGAAGGGCAACTCCTCGTCCCACGGCCCCCATTGGGCCAGGACGCCGGCGACCAGCGCACCGATGCCGGACCCGAGGGTGAACGCCAGCGAGGCACGCCGCGCGCCGGTGCCCGCCTCGGCGGTGACGTCCCAGGGGGCCTGGGAGACCTCCTTCAGCCAGCTGTTGCCGACCGCCATGGCGATGCCGACCGCGGCGCCGGACAGCAGCCGGCCGGCGTAGATCGGCCCGGGGCCGGTCGCGCCGAAGGCGAGGGTGGCGCTGGCGGCGGTGGAGGCGAGCAGGCCGGCGAACATCAGTGGCCGGCGCCCGTACCGGTCCGACAGCGCGCCCGCGACCAGCAGCGCCGGGGCCAGCCCCAGCACGTACACCCCGAGGAAGAGGTTGACGGTGGTCGCGTCGTAGTGCTGGCGCTCCTTGTACATCACCAGCAGCGGGGTGAACTGGTTGCCGCACCAGCAGGAGACGAACACCGCGCCGAAGACGGTCCACCAGGGCCGCGGCCGGCCGGCCGGTGCGAGGGGGCCGGCGGGGGCCGGTTCGACCGCGGTGCCGCCGCTCACAGCGCCCCCCGGTTCCGGGCGACGTGCGCGCGCAGCAGGTCGCGGTAGGCGTCGGCGTCCCGGCGTTCCAGGCAGCCGACGAGGTCGCGGTGGTCGGTCAGGATGACCGGCAGCTCGTCCGGCCGGATGGCCAGCAGGTGGTGGCGCAGCCGCTGCTGGCGGTCGCGCAGCAACGCGTAGAAGTGCCCGGCGATCTCGTTGCCGGACGCCTCGACCACCGTGCGGTGGAATTCCTCGTCGGCCTCGACGAACGCCTCCAGGTCGCCGGCCGCCGCGTGGCCGGCCTGCACGGCCAGGTTGGACCGCAGCCGGTCCAGCGTCGCCGGGGCGGTCCGCTCCTCGTCCACCACGCGCTGCGCCGCGGCGCCCTCGATCGCCTCGCGCATCTCCAGCACATCCCGCGCCTCCTGCGGTGCCATCGGGAGCACCACGGCACCCTTGCGGGAGGACAGCGCGAGCAGCCGTTCGGTGTCGAGCCGCAGGAACGCCTCGTGCACCGGGGTGCGGCTGACGCCGAGGTCGTCGCAGATGCTCCCCTCGCTGATCAGCCGCCCGCCCGGCAGCGCGCCGCGGATGATCAGGTCCTTGGTGTACCGGTAGACGCGTTCGGCGGCATGCGTGGTGGGCTTGTCAGACATGCGTATCAGCCTACGTCTTGCATGCAAGGTTGCGTGCATCGCTCCCCGCGCGGATCGCGGACGCCCCGCACCCACCGTTTCGACGGCAGGTGTTGACCGGTTCCGCCACAAGGGCTCGCTCCACATCCTCTTTCGCTCACCCGGTGCCGTCCGAACGCCGCCGGAACCCGGCCCGGCCCGACGATGGACGCATGACGACAACCGAAGCGCACCCACACGTTCCCCAGGCCGTGACCCCTCTGCTGGCGTCGATGACGGCCGCCGCGCACGCCGTCGGGGCGTTCCTCGCGCAGGCGCCGGTGACGATGCCGGCGGCCACCGACTGGGCGGAGTTCAAGCGGCGGTTCGACGCCCTGGACCGGCCCGCGACCGAGCTGTTCAGGGAGCGGCTGTCGGCGGTGCGCCCGCAGGCGGTGTGGGCCGACGAGCTGGACACGCGGTTGCCGGCGACCGGCGAGGCGTGGGTGGTGGACGCGCTCGACGGCGCGGTGCAGTTCCTCCAGGACCTGCCGCACTGGTCGGTGAGCGTGGCGCTGGTGCGCGACGGTCGGCCGGTCGCCGCGGTGCTGCACGCGCCGGTGCGCGGTGAGACGTACACCGCCGAGGCCGGGCGCGGCGCCCACCGCGACGGGCGGCCGCTGGAACCGTCCCGCAAGACGGACCTCTCGCTGTGCGTGCTCGGCGCCGGCCAGCCGCCGACGGTCGCCCGGGAACCGGCGGCGGTCCGCGCGGCCGGCCGGTCGCTGTCGGCGGTGCTGCCGCACGCCGGCGCGGTGCGCAACCTCGGCCCCACGTCCTGGCAGATCGCCGACGTGGCGGCCGGCCGGCTCGACGGTTTCTGGCAGTACGGCACCGACGACGGCAACCTGCTGGGCGCCGCCCTGGTGGCCGCCGAGGCCGGCCTGCCGGTGACCGACCTGGCGGGCCGCCCCTGGCAGGCCGGCGCCACCGGCTTCCTGACCGCCCCCGCCCCGCTGCACGCCCGCCTGCTCGACCTCCTCGGGACCGCCGGCTGACCCGAGCGGCACCGGCCGCCCGCGCCCGCACCGGCCGCCCCGCCGCCCCGCGGATCGCCCCGCCGCCCCGCGGACCGCCGCGCCGCCGGGCGGACCACACCGGAAGGACGCCGCCGCACCCCCGTACCGGCGGGCGCGTCACCCCTGGGAGTGACCCGTGGGTCCGGCGTGTCGCCGGTGGACGGTGGTAAGGCTGTGACGTGCTCCGGAAGTGACCGCGAGGGCGGGCGCGGCACAGGCGGTGGGGAGAGACATGCGGGCACTCGCACGGTTCGTCGTCCGGTACCGGTGGTGGGTGACGGCGGCGTGGGTGCTGCTCGCCGCCGCCGGGGCGTTCGCCGCGCCGCGCGCCACGAGCGCGCTCAGCTACGACTTCGGTCTGCCCGGCCGGCCCGGCTACCGGGCCAACCAGGAGATCCTCCACGGGTTCGGCTCCGGCGGTGACGACGCGCCCGTGCTGCTGGTCGCCGGGAACGGGACGCGGCCGGTGCGCCCGGCCGACGCCGCCGCGATCGTCCCGGCCGTGCGCGCGGCGGTGCCCGGCGCCCGCGTCGCCTCGTTCGGCACGGACACCGCGCTGCGCTCCCGCGACGGCCGCACCGGCGTGGTCCTGGTCTACCCCCGGCCCGGCCACGGCCAGGACCCGTACGCCGCCGCGCTCCCCGCCCTCCAGCGGGTCGCCCGCTCGTCGCGGGTGCCGCTGGCCGTCACCGGTCAGGACGCGCTGATGCGGGGCGGGGGCGGCGGCGGGGCCGGTGTGCTGGCCGAGACGGTCTTCGGCGGGGTGGCGGCGCTGGTCATCCTGCTCCTGGTCTTCGGCTCGGCGCTGGCGGTGATGCCGCTGGTGGTCGCCGCCGTGTCGATCCTGACGACGTTCCTGATCATGTGGGGCCTGACCCGCGTCACGGACGTGTCGTTCATCGTGCAGTATCTGCTGGCGCTGATCGGGCTGGGCGTGGCGATCGACTACGCGCTGCTCGTGGTGACCCGCTGGCGCGAGGAACGCGGCCGGGGCGCCGTCGGGACCGCGGCGGTGGAGAACGCCCTGGCCACCGCCGGGCGCTCGGTGCTCTTCTCCGGCCTGACGGTCGCGGTGAGCCTGGCGTCGCTGACCGTGCTGCCGGTGCCGTTCCTCCGCAGCGTCGGCTACACCGGGCTGCTGATCCCGTTGATCAGCGTCACCGCCGCGATCACCCTGCTGCCCGCGCTGCTGGTGACGGCCGGCGAACGGCTGGAGTGGCCGCGGCGCCGGTCGCTGTCCCCGGTCAGCCGGCTGTGGACCGCGGTCGGCGGCGCGGTGGTGCGGCACCGGTGGACGGCGGCCGTCGGGTCGGCCCTCGTCCTGCTGGCCCTGGCGTCACCGCTGCTCGGCCTGCGTCTGGGCCAGCCGTCGGCCGCGTCGCTCGCCACCTCCGGGGGACCGGCCGCCACCGCCCTGCACCGGGTGCGCGACGCGGGGCTCGGCGCCGGGATGACGCACCCGGTGGAGATCGTGACCGCCGACCCGTCCCGCGCCGAGGCCGCCGCCCGCGCGGTGCCCGGCGTCGCCGGTGCCGTGGCGCCGGCGTCCTGGAGCCGCGGCGGCCGGCGGGTGGTCGACGTGTGGTCTACCGACGACACCGCCACCGCCGCCGGTTCCACCGCCGCGCGCCGGGTACGGACCGCGGCGCGCGCGACCGGCGCCCGGGTCGGCGGCATCCCCGCCCAGGACGCGGACTTCATCACCGCCGTCTACGGCAACGTGCCGTGGATCGTCGCCGTCATCGTCGTGGTGACCTTCGCGCTGCTGCTGGCCGCCCTGCGCTCGGTGTGGCTGCCGGTGAAGGCGCTGGTGCTCAACGTGCTGTCGCTCGGCGCGGCCTACGGCGTCACGGTGCTGATCTGGCAGCACGGCGTCGGCACCGAGGCGCTGTTCGGCCTGCCCGCCTCGGGCGCTGTCACCGTGTGGATCCCGATCGCGGTGTTCGCCTTCCTGTTCGGTCTCTCGATGGACTACGAGGTCTTCCTGCTGTCGCGCATCCGTGAGGAGCACGACGCCGGTGCCACCACCGACGACGCCACGGTGGCCGGCGTGGCCCGCACCGGACGGCTGGTCACCTCCGCCGCCCTCATCCTGTTCTTCGCCTTCGTCGCGCTGTCGCGGGTGCCCGCCACCGACGTCAAGATCCTGGCGACCGCCCTCGCGCTGGGCATCCTCATCGACGCCACCGTGGTCCGCGGCGTGCTCGCCCCGGCCCTGGTCGCCCTGCTGGGCCGCGCCAACTGGTGGTCGCCGTTCCACCGCCGCGCCCCGGCCCGCACCCCGGGGGAGTGACCCGCACCCCGGGGGAGTGAGCGGGGCGTCCGGCGCCGCGAACGCGTCCGGCGCCGGGGGAAGCCCCCCGGCGCCGGATCGGTGTGGCGGTCTCACGCGGTCCCGCGTGGTCGGACCGTCACGCGGTGGTCGTCGTCGTCACCTGCCCGGCGCCGCTGGCAGCCAGCCACGTCGACCACGTCAGGTTGTAGTCCGCGTAGCCGTTGTCGCCGGGCGCCTTGCCGCGCGGGGTACCGGTGATGGTCACCGGGTCGCCGGTCCTGACGAAGTTGTAGAACCACTCCGCGTCGGCCAGCGACAGGTGCACGCAGCCGTGCGAACCGACGGAGTGGCCCGGGTAGGGGTCACCGGTCGAGTAGTGCACGTAGGTGCCCGAGGTCGTCAGGTGGACGTCCCACGGCAGGGTCAGGTCGTAGTAGTTGGGGCTGCTCTTGTCACAGCTGATGCCGACGCTGCACGAGGTCATCCGCACCTCGCGCGACTTGTCGATCACCGCCATCGTCCCGTCCCACGACGGCCAGCTGGAGCTGCCCGCGTCGATGGGGAAGGTCTTGACCACCGTGCCGTTGTGCGTCACGGTCATCCGGTGCCCCGGCGCGGAGACCTTGGCCTCGTCGTCCGCGCCGATGGTGAAGGTGTGGTGGTAGCTGTGCACGCCGTAGCGGCCGTTCCCGTCCGTGACACCGGTCAGGTCCGCGTCCACCGACACCTTGGTGCCCGGCTTCCAGTACGTCTCGGGCCGGAAGTCGACCCGCGTGCTGGTGAACCAGTGCCAGGCACCGGTGACCGGCACCGACGTGCTGATCTTCATGTGCCGTTCCACGGCCGCCCGCGCGGACGTCGCCACCGGGTTGCTGAAGACCACCGACACCGGCATCGCCACCCCGACGGTGGACCCGCTCTCCGGCGCGATGGTGTTCAGCAGCATGGGCGGCCCGGCCGGCTTGGTCGGCGACGGGGAAGAACTCGGGGTCGGCTTCCCCGTGGCCGCGGCGCCGGACGCCGTCGACCGCCCCGACGGTTTGGCATCGGCCGATGACCCCGAGGAAGAGCTCCCGTTGCAGGCGCTCGTGCCGGCGAGTACCGCCCCGGCCACCAGAGCGATGCCCACGCTCCTCCAGACCCGATTCATTCCTCAGCCTCACTCTTGTCACGCGCTTCAGACAACATCTGTACCTGAGGACACCCGCCCCCGCACCACGGTTGCACGCGCCGTGTAAAACACAGGTCAAGGCTTCGGCGTACGGCCGAACGGGTGAACCCGTGGTAGACGTACATCATCGCCGCCCGCCGGTGAGGGCCGTACGCCGGGTGGCGGTTCCCTACCCCGAGACCCTGGGAGCAGTCACCGTGCCCGACGCAGTCGACGAAGCCGACGTCCGCCGGATCGCCCTGTCCCTGCCCCGGACCGCGGAGAAGATCCGCTGGAACCACCCCACCTTCGACGTAGCGGGGCGGATGTTCGCCACCGTCCCCGACGACGCCACCTCCTTCGCCGTGCGGTGCCCGCGGCACGAACGGGCCGAGCTGATCGCCGCCGAGCCCGCCAAGTTCTGGGTGCCGCCGCACGAGGCCCACTCCGCGTGGGTCCGGGCCCGGCTCGCCGCCCTGGAGGACCTCCAGGAGCTGTACGACATCCTCCTCGACTCCTGGCGCCAGTCCGCCCCCGCCGACCTCGCGGACTCCTTCACCGGAGGGGACCCGTTCACCGGAGGGGACCCGTTCACCGGAGGGGCGGCGGACCGCTGAAGTGGGCGCGGGGTGCTGACGGGGGCCCGGCCGGGCGGCTGCTCCGGGCGATGGGCCGCTCCCTGCCCAACGCTCCCTGCTCACCGGTCGGCGTGGCAGGCGCCCCGGAACGGGCTCACCGCTCACCGATCCCCGCTCACCGGCCGGCGGTGGCGTGGCCGGAAAATCCCGGGTGCCGCACCGACGGCCGGGATACAGTGCGAGCGTCCTGTCGTCTCCGACAGAGGTGGACAATGCGTAACTGAGGTCCGCGAACATCGCGCGGTACGGCATCGGCCGTAACCCGTCACGCGTGGCCGGCTTCCCGCCGGCCCGTGACCCCGCGTACACGCGACCTCGGTGCGCCTTACCGTCCCCGGCCCGGTCCCTCGGGCCCGCGGAGGGACCCGCACCCTCGACCTGTCCGGCCTGCGACAGCTGACGAGCGCGCGGCACTCCTACGAGGGCGCGCTGCTGGTCGCCGGGCACGACCTGACCTTCCTGGAGTCGATCGGCGTCACCCGCTGGCTGCTCGTCGCCGAGGACCTCCGCGAAACCACCGCCGAGGAGGCCCGCGACCTGCTCACGGCCCCGGATCCCGGCTGACGGTCCGCGGGGTTGGGGTGCCCGGCGGGGGCCGGGTGCGTTGAACGGCGGCCGGTTCTTCCGGCGGGGGCTGTCGGCGTGAGGCGGCGGGCGGCACCCCTGGCGGGAGCTGTCCGCGTGCGGGGTGGCCGTTCCCCGGCGGGGGTTGTCGGCGTGGCCGGTTCCCCGGGCGGAGACTGCCTGGATAGGGGGCGCTGACGTGGCCAACTTCCCGGCGAAGAACCTCACCGGCGGAGCCTCACCCCCCGGGGATCACGACCCCCCGGGATCACGACCCCCCGGGATCACGACCGCCCTCCGCCCTCCGCGTTCCGCGTGGTGTCGAACGAGATCCAGACGTCCGGCGGCAGTTCCGGGCGGTCCGGCACCGGAAGGCGTTCCTCCGTCCAGGCGTCGCCGGCGCACTCGGTCGCGACGAGGTGCCAGAAGCGCACCGCGGCGGCGTTGGTGTCCTGGAAGGCGATCCGCCACGGACCGGGGTGCCGGGCGACGACCTCGCGGGCGGCCCGCAGTCCGAGGCCCGTCCGCCTGGCGCCGCGCACCACGAAGAAGCTGCCCATGACCCGCGCCGGTCCCGCCAGCCCGCGCACGAAGGCGAAGCCGGCGGGCTGTTCGCCGCTCATGAGCAGGTACGGCACCCGGTCGGCGTCGTCGAAGGCCGCGTGCAGCCGCTCCGCGCGGAACGTCCCGTCCGGGTGCGGCAACCGGGCGTCGAACTCGGACATGTCATGGCGGAACATCAGCCAGAGCCGCTCCGCCAGCGGCCGGTCGGCGGCCTGCGCGAGGCGTACGCATACGTCGGTCATGGGTCTCCGTAAGGTGTTGGACGGCGTGGGAGGACGGGGTGCCGGAACCGGTGAACGGGTCCGGGGCCGAGCCGGGGGCATGAAAAAAGCCTCCCCGGCGGCGGTGTTCCGCGCCGGGAAGGCTGAGGTACTGTCCGATATTCTACCAGCAGCCCTCAACGGCCGTGGCCATGCCGGCCGTTGACCCGCTTCCGAACCCCCCGGGTGCCCGGGGACGTCGACGGCGACCCGGGACGGCGAAAGCACCTCCCGGATGCGTCACTCCCCGGAGGGCCTCCCGCTCAGCGTGCTCTCGAACGGGGTGATCAGCTTTGCGGAACCGGCGGTGTCGCCGGCGACCTGGTGGAGTCGCAGGTGCATCGCGCGGTCGCGGACCGTCAGCGTCATGAACTGGTTGCCGAACCACGGGCCGCCCAGCCGGCGCCAGGCCACCGGGAGCCGCGGCAGCCGCCCGTGCCGGGACAGCAGCGCGCCCACGCCCTTGCCCAGCCAGCTCCACCCGACCCGGAAGCCCAGCCGCATGGCCGCCGGGACGCTGTTGTGGACCGGGGAGCAGGTCAGCTGGAACACCCGCCCGGCCGACGGGTGTTGGGCGCCGTCCCGCCGGCGGGCCTGTGCGGCGTAGCCGTGGTGCACGTCGCCGGACAGCACGCAGACCGTGGCCGGCCCCGGGGTGCCGTCCTCGCGCGGTCCGGCAACCTCGCCCAGCAGGTCGGCCAGCGTGTCGAACGAGGAGCGGAACGCCGCCCAGTGCTCCATGTCGGCGGCCCGCCGCAGCCGTTCACCCAGCCGTGCCCAGCGCGGGCCGCGCACCCCGGCGCACAACGCCTCGTCCCACGACTCGGCCGCGTGTATGCCGTGCGGCAGCAGCCACGGCAGCGAGGTGCCGACGAGCAGGTGGTCGTAGTCGCGGTCCTTCAGCACCTGTTCGCGCAGCCACGCCGCCTCCCCGTCGTCGAGCATCGCGCGCTTGCCCTCCTCCAGCACCCGCGCGGAACGCGAGTCGACCACCACGATCCGCACCCGCCCGATGTCGCGGCGGTAGCTCCAGCGGGTGCCGGCGCGGTCCCGGTCCGCCCCCTCGGCGAACCGCCGCAGCTCCGCGGTGCCGTCACCGGCCGCCCGCACGGCCGCGTACAGCGGGTCCTCGGCCAGCTGCCGCGGCGACAGGTTGCCCAGGTGCTGGTAGACCCAGTAGCTCATCATGCCGCCGGTGACCCGGTCCGCCCACCACGACTGCCGGCGGATGTCCTCCAGCCACGCCTGCGAGGTGTTCCAGTCGTCGATGACGTCGTGGTCGTCGAAGACCATGTACGACGGCACGCACGACAACAGCCAGCGGATGCCCGGGTCCAGCCAGGATTCGGCGTACAGGCGGGTGTACTCCTCGTAGTCGGCCACCTGCGTCCACGGCGGCTCGTCCAGGTCGCGCCGGGCCGCCAGCCACCGCTGGGTGGCCGGGGAGGTCTCGTCCGCGTAGACCTGGTCGCCCAGCAGCAGCATGAGGTCCGGCAGCCGGCCGCCGGACCCGCGCGCGTAGGTCCGCGCCAGCGTGTCGAGCGCGTCCGGCCCGATCCGGTCGGTGCCCTCCGAGGCCGGCGCCGACCAGCGGCACGAACCGAACGCCACGCACAACTCGCCGTCGCCGCCGGAGGGCCGGGTGCGCACCGTGCTCGGCGGGTACGGCGAGTCCGGCAGCGGCCAGACCCGCTCCCCGTCCAACTCCACCGTGTAGCCCGTCTCCCGGCCGGGCGCCAGCCCGGTGAGCACCACCAGGGCGTAGTGGTGCCCGGCCACGCACCAGCTCGCCGCGGCGGCCGCGGTCCCGTCGTCGCAGACCACCCGCGCCTCGCACGCGCCGTCGGTCTCCACCCACACCGTCGCGCTGTCGTCGTCCACGTACCGCAGCACGGGCCCCAACCGGAGTTCAGCCATGCTGCGACCCCTACCCCGGGCGGGGCGGTTGATGGCGACCCGGTGACGGCGGGTCGGCGGGGACCGGTCGGGCGGGGGCCGACGAGGCGGCAGCCAGGGGTCAACGACCTCCGGACGGCGACGGGTTGACGCCCGGCGCGGTGACCGCGGGGCGGCGACGGCACGCGGCGCACCGGGGCGAAGACGGCCCGCGGCGGACCGGGGTGACCGGCCGTCCCCGCAAGCCGCGCCTCCGCGACGATCCGACCCCGCCCGCCCTTGCGCGCCCCCGATCCGACCCGACCCGACCCGACGTGCCCGCGCCGCCTCCTCTCAGCCCGTCGCCGCCGAACGGTAGGGGCGGAAGAACGCGCGCAGTTCCTCCGCGTAGAGCTCGGGTTCCTCGAACGGCGCGAAGTGCCCGCCGCGCGCGGGTTCGGTCACGCGGACGACGTTCGCGGTGCGTTCCAGCCACGCCCGCGGCGGGCGGGTGATGTCGCCGGGGAAGAGCGAGAAGCCGGACGGCACCTCGACCCGGCGGGCGTGCTGCGCGGGCGGGATCGCGCCGTTCGCGCCGTACATGCGCATCGAGGAGCCGATCGTTCCGGTGAGCCAGTAGAGGGTGACGTTCGTGAGGATCTCGTCCTTGGTGAAGCTCCGCTCGATGTCGCCGCCGCAGTCGCTCCACGCCCGGAGCTTCTCCACGATCCACGCGGCGAGTCCGACCGGTGAGTCGGTCAGCCCGAAGGCGGCGGTCTGCGGCTTGGTGCGGTGCATGGCGGCGTAGGCGCCCTCGGCCGCGCCCCAGCCGGCGGTGTCGCCGAGCCAGGCGCGTTCCTCGGGCGTGAGGTCGGCGGGGTCGCCGGTGAAGACGGGCGCCCCCGCGTCGGTGCGGTGGACGGCGACGACCCGGTCGGGGTGGTCGAGGGCGAGGTAGCGGCTGACACCGCTGCCGATGTCCCCGCCCGCGGCGCCGAACCGGGGGTAGCCGAGAACGTCCATGAGCTCGGCCCACAGCCCGGCCACGGCGATGCTGTCGGGGGCCGGGCCGGTGGGGCGGTCGGAGTACCCGTAGCCCGGCATGTCGGGCACGACCACGTCGAACGCGTCGGCCGGGTCGGCGCCGTGCGCGCCGGGGTCGGTCAGGAGCGGGACGACCTTCGCGTAGCGCCAGAACGAGTCGGGCCAGCCGTGGTTGAGGACCAGCGGCAGCGCGGGCCCGGCCGGTGCGACGGCCCGCTGGTGCACGAAGTGGATGCCGAGGCCGCCGAGCGGGACGCGGAAGCGGGGGAGCCGGGCGAGCGCCGCCTCCTGGGCCGGCCAGTCGAAGCCGTCCGCCCAGTGGGCGACGAGTTCCCGCAGGTAGGCGAGGTCGGTGCCGAGTGACCACCCGGCGTCCTCGGGCGCGTCCGGCCAGCGCGTCAACCGCAGCCGGGTGCGCAGGTCGTCGAGCGCCGCGGGGGCGGTCTGCGGGGTGAACGGTTCGGGGCGGGGCGAGGCGTCCGGCATGGGACGCATTTTACGGGCGGTACCGCGCGGTGCCGCTGCGTGACCGCGGCGGGGAGTCGCCGGAGGCGGTGACCGGGGGCGGTCACCGGCGGGCGTCGTCGCCCGGGCCGGGCCGCGGTGCGTTCGGTCGTGCCGCCCGCCCGTGGGGAACCGGGTGGGCGGCGGCGGGTCAGGTCCGGGCGGAGTGCGAGTGCCGGGGGAGGAACATCCGCAGTGTGCCGGTGCGGTACAGGGTGATCTGGGTGATGATCTGGAGGGTGATCCAGGTGACGCCGTACAGCACGCCGTCGAGCAGCGGGACCTCGTCGACCGGCAGGGCGTAGGCCATCAGCACCCGCAGCGCGGCGTCCACGAGCAGCCCGAAGCCCCACAGGGCGGTCAGGCCGCGCAGGACGCGGCGGACCGAGGGGGTGGTGGTCCACAGCTCGTCGAGCTTCTCCTCCTTGCTGGGCAGCAGGGACTTGAGCGCCTGGAAGACGAAGGGCCGGCCGGTCACCAGGGTGACGAGCAGCCACACGGCGGCGAGTCCGGTGAAGACACCGTTGCGCGCGAGGGCGACGCGCGGACTGCCGGTGATCAGTGTTCCCAGCGCCCCGACCACCAGGATCGACAGGGTGAAGATGCCGATGCCGTCGATCTTCCGGTGCTTCACCCCGGAGTAGATCGCGTTGAGACCGGGGGCGGCGCCGCTCAGCAGGAGGGAGGAGACCTCGCCCATGCCGGCCGCGCGCAGCACGTAATAGAGACCGATCGGCAGAATGACGTCACCGACGATGGTGAACAGCAACCGCGTGCCGGAGGAGTCCTTTCGGGCCGGTTCGACCTTTTCGACCTCCTCCTCGCCGGTCGCCTCGGCCTGTTCGCCGTCCTGCTGGGGAGGGTGGGGGGTCACGAAAGACTCCTTGCGTGGTAGGTCAGTTGCTGGCTCCGGCGCCGGGCCGTGTGCACAGGTCGAATATATCGGCCACTTCCCGGCCGTGCCGGGCGATATCGAGGTCGCCGTCGAACATGTGCTGCCGCAGGAAGTTGTCGATCGCCCCCCGGATCGACACGGCCATCGTGAACGAGTCGAACCTGCCGAACTCGCCCGCCGCGCGGCCCTCGCTCAGGAAGTCGGTGAGGCCGTCGACGGAGACGACGGCCTTTTCGAGTCCGCCGAGGCTCGTGGTGTCCCGGAACCGTATTCCGGTGACTATCTCCACCAGTGCCTGGGTGTATGCGGGATGCCGCGCTATGAATTCGAAATTCGATTCGATGTAGGCGCGCAATTTGGCCCGGTACGTGGCTGCCGTCCGCATCCTGGTGGCCGTGATGTCGCCGGCGGCCCTGAGGATCGTGTTCACGACCTCCGCGAAAAGCTCCGGCTTTCTCGCGAAGTGATAGGAGATCATTCCGGTGCTGCTCAGGCCGGCCCGCTGCGCAATCTTGCTGAACGAGGTGTTCGGGTAACCGACCTCGGCGACTGTCTCGATCGCTGCCTGTACGATCTGAGCCCGGCGGGCCTGCTGGGTGAAGGTCCGCGCGTCCTGGTCATCGCCGTCTTTTGCTTTCACGAGTAAAAAATAGCACGGTTGAACAAGACGGTCACCCCCCGCGCGGGCCGCCACCGCCACGCCGGCTATTCGCCGTTCACCGGCACCAGGACCGCTTTCTCGCGCACCGCGTCCACCAATTCCATCGAGGCCACGGCCTCCTGGCGCCAGACGGCCTCCTGCTCGTCGGCGGCCGCCCCCGAACGTATCGCGGCGGCGAAGCCGGCCACGCTGGAGCGCAACTGGTCGCTGGCGGGCAGGGTGAAGTGCTCCTCGTGGTCCTGTTCCTCCAGCACCACCGTGGTCGGGTGGGCCGGCGGCGGGGTGAACGCGCGGTTGACGGAGACTCTGGCCCGGTCCCCCCGCAGGGTGTAGGCCGATGTGTAGGAGTTCTCGAAGCCGAAGGCGACGTCGGCCAGCACCCCGTCCGGGGTGACCAGCAACGCCTTGCCCGACAGGTCGAGGCCGTCGGGCCGCACCCGCAGTGTGGCGCCCGCCACACGCAGCCCCCCGCCCAGCAGCAGCCGGGCGGCGCGCAGCGGATACACCCCGACGTCCAGCAGGGCGCCGCCGCCCATCGCCGCGTCGTACCTGATGTCCTCGGCCGGCAGCGGCGGGATGCAGAAGTCCGCGCTCAGCGCGTTGACCCGGCCCAGCCGGCCCTTGGCGGCCAGGTCCTTGACGAACGTGTGCTGGGGATGGTGGAGGAACATGAAGTTCTCCCGCAGCACCAGCCCGCCGGCCTCGGCGATCGCGGCGAGGTCGGCCGCCTCGGCGGCGTTCACCCCGATCGGCTTCTCGACCAGCACGTGCTTGCCGGCGCGCAGCGCCTTCGCCGCCCACCGGTGGTGCAGGGCGGTGGGCAGGGAGATGTAGACGCCCTCGATGTCGTCGCGTTCCAGCAGGGCGTCGAAACCGGTCGCCCCGCACCCGAAGTGCTCGGCGAACCTCGCGGTCTTCGCCGTGTCCCGCCCGGCCACCGCCACCAGGTCGACGCCGGGGGTGCCGACCGCGGTGGGCAGCACCCGCCGCCAGGCGATGGAGGAGGTACCGAGGGCGCCGATCCGCACCGGGGCGGTCTGCGGGGCCGTCACAGCGACCGCCAGGCGGCGACGAGAGTCCTTGCTTGAACGTTCATCTGGTGACCGTAGCGCAGGAGTTCCTCGACCTGGCGTGCGGACAGCCAGCGGAAGTCGTCCCCGGTGGGCACGTCGGCGTCGTCCTCGGCCTCGATGAGCAGATAGCGGCTGCGGGCGTGCTGGAAGCGGCCGCCCTCCTCCGACAGCGTCGAGTCGAAGAGCGTGTGCTCCGGGCGCCGGGCCAGGACCTGCGACAGGAACCGCGGCTGGTCCTCGGCCGGCAGGTGCGCGTAGTTCTCCGGCGTGCACTGGACGGTGGGGCCGAGCTCCACCACGTCCAGGAACCCCGGTTCCGCCCGGGCGTTGAACAGCGCGTGCGGCACCCCGTCGATCCGCCGCACCATCAGCGCGGCCACCCCCAGGCCGCACGGCCGCAGCAGCGGCTGGGACCAGGCGGGCACCTCGCGGCGGTGCGAGCGGATGTCCGCGCCGATGACGTCGAAGAACAGGCCGTCGCGGTGCGAGACCGTGGTCCCCGACTGGTACCAGTCCTTCAGCTCCGACAGGCCCAGCGGCTCGACGGTGACCTCGTGCTCGGCCCGCCGGCGGGTGAGCCAGCTGCGGATCTCGGTCCCGGTGTGCGCGGCGCCGGGCTGCTCCGTACCGCCGTCCCGCCACTCCGGCAGGCACGACAGCACCGTGCGGGCGTCCATGTTGACCATGTCGTCCTGCGACAGCAGGGTGTTGACCTGGCCGAGGGTCAGCCAGCAGAAGTCCTCGGCGGCCTCCACCTCCGGGCCCACCTCGACGACCATGTTGCGGTTGCGCTTGTGCAGGAACCACGAGCCCTGCTCCGACTGGAGCACGTCCGCCACCACGCTGTGCGGTTCGGGGTTGCGGAACAGGTCGATGTAGGGGACAGCCGACCCGCCGTGCACCCGGGTGTAGTTGCTCTTGGTGGCCTGGACCGTGGGGGACAGCTGCACCCCGTTGACGTTGCCCGGCTCCGACTTCGCCTGCATCAGCAGGTGCAGGACGCCGTCGATCTTCTTGACGGCGATGCCGAGGACGCCGATCTCGGGCTGGTGGATGATCGGCTGGGTCCATTCGCTCACCGGTCCGAAATCAGAACGGACCGCGATACCACCCACCGAGAAGAACCGGCCGCTGCGGTGGGTGAGATTCCCGGTGCGGGAATCGAATCCCCAGCCGTTCAGCTCCTCGAAAGGAACCTGGGTAACCTGTTGCGCCTGTTCGGTTTGCCGTTCCTCACGCCACGTATGGAATTCCGCGTCGCTCATCACGCCTTCGCCGGCGGCGGCCGAGGCCGCCAGGCACGACGATGTCGCGGAGTGGGGGGAAGAATACGTACCGGGCTTCCTCATGAACTCCGCCTTTCAGGCCGGGGCACCGACATGTGCACTCGCCCCTGAACGAGGACGGACACACGAGAAGCATGGCCCCCACAGTTCCGGCGCACGCCTAGTCTTCCTCCCTTGCGCATGAACCGCTGTCGCGCTATACGCACCCGCGAGTTCGCCGCGGCGGCGCCCCGCCGGCCCGAATCACCCCCGGGACCGCTGCCCGCCACCTGCCGTGAATCACCGTCCGCGACGGCTAGGAGTTCCCCTAAAGCTCCCTTCGCAGTCACTGCGCGTGCCGTGCGCTGTGGAACGGTGAGGGCTGCCGCGACCCTGTCACCTTGGTGTTTGGAGTGCTATCGATGAATGAGTCGGTAACTGCGGACTCCTCGGCCCCCGGTCCCCAACCCGAGCCCGTTGCGATCGTGGGACTGGCCTGCCGGCTGCCCGGCGCGGCCGACCCCGAGGCGTTCTGGGACCTGCTGGAAGCGGGACGAAGCGCGATCGGCGACGTCCCCGCCGGCCGGTGGGGACACGAGGCGCACGCGTCCGCAGCCGTCACCCCCGACGGCCGGCCGGTGCCGGCCCGCGGGGGATTCATCGACGCCCCCGCCGGGTTCGACGCCGCGTTCTTCGGCATCTCGCCGCGCGAGGCCGAGGCCATGGACCCCCAGCAGCGCCTGGTGCTGGAGCTGGGCTGGGAGGCGCTGGAGAACGCTGGCATCCGCGCCGACCGCGCCGTGCCGCGCACCGGGGTCTTCGTCGGCGCCACCGTCGACGACTACGCCGAACTCGTGCGCCGCGGCGGCGGGCAGGCCGTCGGCCACCACACGCTGACCGGCCTCAACCGCGGCCTGATCGCCAACCGGCTCTCCTACGCCCTGGGGCTGCGCGGCCCCAGCATGACCGTCGACAGCGCCCAGTCCTCCTCCCTGGTCGCCGTCCAGCTCGCCTGCGACAGCCTGCGCAACGGCGACTGCGAGGTGGCCCTCGCCGGCGGCGTCCACCTCAACCTCGTGCTGGAGAGCACCGTCGCCGCGGCCCGCTTCGGCGCCCTGAGCCCCGACGCGCTCTGCCACACCTTCGACGCCCGCGCCAACGGGTACGTCCGCGGCGAGGGCGGCGGCCTCGTCGTCCTCAAGCCCCTCTCGCACGCCCTGCGCGACGGCGACCGGATCAGGGCCGTCATCCGCGGCGGCGCCGTCAACAACGACGGCACCGGCGCCACCCTCACCACGCCGGACGGCGCCGCCCAGCAGGAGGTGCTGCGCCGCGCCTGCGAACGCGCCGGCACCGACCCGGGCGCCATCGAGTACGTCGAGCTGCACGGCACCGGCACCCGGGTCGGCGACCCGGTGGAGGCGAACGCCCTCGGCGCCGCCCTCGGGACGGCCGCCGAGCGCCGCCGCCCGCTGCACGTCGGCTCGGTCAAGACCAACATCGGCCACCTCGAAGGCGCGGCCGGCATCGCCGGGCTGCTCAAGGTCGTGCTGTGCCTCCAGCACGGCCGCCTGGTGCCGAGCCTGAACTTCACCGCGCCGCCCGCCGCCATCGACCTGCCCGGCCTCGGCCTGCACGTGCAGCAGGAGACCGCCGCGTGGCCCGCCGCCGAGGACGGCACCCCCCGGCTCGCCGGCGTGTCCTCCTTCGGCATGGGCGGCACCAACGTCCACCTCGTGCTCGAACAGGCCCCGCAGCCGGCCGCGACCACGCCGCCCGCGACCGGTGACGCCCCCCGGTCCGTCGTGCCGTGGCTGGTCTCGGCCCGTTCCCCCCAGGCCCTGCGCGACCAGGTCGACCGGCTCGCCGGGTACGCCGCACAGGCCGGCGACCGCACCCCCCAGGACATCGGCTGGTCCCTGCTGACCACCCGCTCCGCCCACCCGCACCGCACGTTCGCGGTGGGCGACGACACCGGGGCGCTCGTCGCCGGACTGCGCTCCGCCGTGCCCGCCCGCCCGGCCGGCGACACCGCGGGCAAGGCCGTCTTCGTCTTCCCCGGCCAGGGCAGCCAGTGGACCGGCATGGCCGTCGAACTGCTCGACGCCTCCCCGGTGTTCGCCGCGCGGATGGCCGAGTGCGAGACCGCGCTCGCCCCGCACGTCGACTGGTCGCTCACCGGCGTGCTGCGCTCCGCCCCCGGCGAACCGGGCGCCGAGCGCTCCGACGTCCTGCAGCCCGTGCTGTGGGCCGTCATGGTCTCGCTGGCCGCCCTGTGGCGCGCCCACGGCGTCGAACCCGCCGCGGTGGTCGGCCACTCCCAGGGCGAGATCGCCGCGGCCTGCGTGGCCGGCGCCCTCAGCCTGGACGACGGTGCCCTGGCGGTCGCGCTGCGCAGCAAGGTGCTGGTGCCGCTCGAAGGGCTCAGCGGCATGCTGTCGGTCGCCCTGCCGCTGCCCCGGGTCGAGGAACTGATCGCCCCCTGGCAGGGACGCGTCACCATCTCGGCGCTCAACGGCCCCTCGTCGGTCGTGGTCTCCGGTGACGTCGACTCCCTGGCCGAGGTGACGGCCGCCGCCGAACGCGAGGACATCCGGGTCCGCCGGGTCGGCATCGACTACGCCTCGCACTCGGTGCACGTCGAGCCCGCCCGCGAGGAACTGCTGCGGGTGCTGGCCCCCGTCACCGCCCGCACCCCCGAGATCCCCTTCTACTCCACCGTCACCGGCGACTGGCTGGAGCCGTCCGGGACCGACGCGGCCTACTGGTACGCCAACCTGCGGCAGCCCGTCCTGCTCGAACCCGCCGTCCGCGCGCTGGCCGAGCAGGGCCACGGCACGTTCATCGAGATCAGCCCGCACCCGGTGCTGACCGTCCCGGTCCGCGAGACCGTCGAGGGCGTCGACCCCGGCACCGTCGTGGCCGGCACGCTGCGGCGCGGCGACGGCGGACCCGCCCGCTTCTACACCTCCCTCGGCGAGCTGTGGACCCGCGGCGTGGACGTCGACTGGACCCCCGCGTTCGCCGGCGGCACGCCCCGCACCGTCGAACTGCCCACCTACGCCTTCCAGCGCGAGACGTACTGGATCACCACCGCGGACAGCCCCGCCCCGGCGCCCGCCGCCGTGACCGCCGCCGCCGAGCCGGTGGCGCTGCCCGCCGCCGCGGCCCCCGCCGCCGACGGCCGGGCGGCCCTGGAACTGGTGCGCGAGCACGCCGCGTTCGTCCTGGGCCACGCCCGGCCGGACGCCGTAGACCCGGCGCTGTCGTTCAAGGAGCTCGGCTTCGACTCGCTGACCGGCGTCGAACTGCGCGACCGGCTCAACGCCGTGACCGGACTCACCCTGTCGGCCACCGCCGTCTACGACCACCCCACCCCCCGCCGCCTCGCGCGCCACCTGGACGCCGTACGCGACGGGCACACCGGCGAGCAGTCGGCCTCCGCCGCGCCGGTCCGCGCCGACGAACCCGTCGCGATCGTGTCGATGGGCTGCCGCCTGCCGGGCGGGGTGCGGTCGCCGGAGGACCTGTGGCGCCTGGTGCGCGACGAGGTCGACGCCGTCTCGCCCTTCCCCGCCGACCGCGGCTGGGACCTCGACGGCCTCTACGACAGCGACCCCGACAGCTCCGGCAAGACCTACGCCCGCGAGGGCGGCTTCCTCGACGCGGCCCCCGAGTTCGACGCCGGGTTCTTCGGCATCTCGCCGCGTGAGGCGGTGGCGATGGACCCCCAGCAGCGCCTGCTGCTGGAGACGACCTGGGAGACGCTGGAGCGCGCGGGCATCGACCCCGGAACGCTCCAGGGCAGCCCCACCGGTGTGTTCGTCGGCGCGATGGCCCAGGAGTACGGGCCGCGGCTGTACGAGGCCGGCGAGAACGTCGAGGGCCACGTCCTGACCGGCACCGCGACCAGCGTGGCGTCGGGCCGTATCGCCTACACCCTGGGCCTTGAGGGCCCGGCGGTCACCGTGGACACCGCGTGCTCGTCGTCCCTGGTCGCCCTGCATCTGGCTGCCCAGGCACTGCGCTCCGGCGAGTGCTCGCTCGCCCTGGCCGGCGGCGCCACCGTCATGTCGGCCCCCGGCATGTTCGTGGAGTTCAGCCGCCAGCGCGGCCTGGCCGCCGACGGCCGCTGCAAGGCGTTCGCGGCCGGCGCCGACGGCACCGGCTGGGCCGAGGGCGTCGGGGTCCTGCTGCTGGAGCGGCTGTCCGACGCCCGGCGCAACGGGCACCCGGTGGTCGCGGTCATCCGAGGCAGCGCCATCAACCAGGACGGCGCCAGCAACGGCCTCAGCGCCCCCAACGGCCCCTCCCAGCAGCGCGTCATCCGCGCCGCCCTCGCCAGCGCGGGCCTGTCGGCCTCCGACGTGGACGCGGTCGAGGCGCACGGCACCGGCACCAAGCTGGGCGACCCCATCGAGGCGCAGGCGCTGCTGGCCACCTACGGCCAGGACCGCGACGAGGACCGCCCGCTGTGGCTGGGCTCGCTGAAGTCCAACATCGGCCACGCGCAGGCCGCCGCCGGTGTCGCCGGTGTGATCAAGATGGTCGAGTCGATGCGGCACGGTGTGCTGCCCAGGACGATCAACGTCGACGAGCCCACGCCGCACGTCGACTGGTCGGCCGGCGGGGTGGAGCTGCTGTCGCAGTCGCGTGCGTGGGAGGAGAACGGCCGGCCGCGGCGCGCTGGTGTGTCGTCGTTCGGCATCAGCGGCACCAACGCCCACGTGATCGTCGAGCAGGCCCCCCAGGAGACCGGGGCCGGGCCGGAGTCGGCGGGGACGGCCACCGACGCGGTGGTGCCGTGGCCGGTGTCGGCCCGTTCGGCCGCCGCGGTGGACGAGCAGGTGGCCCGGCTGACGGCGCACACCGACCGTGCCGGGCTCGATCCGGTGGATGTGGGCTGGTCGTTGGTGTCGTCGCGTGCGGTCTTCGAGCATCGTGCGGTGCTGGTCGATGGTGCTGTGGTGGCGTCGGGTTCGGTGGGTGGTGCGCTGGGTGGTTCGGTGTTCGTCTTCCCGGGCCAGGGTTCGCAGTGGGTGGGGATGGCGGTGGGGTTGCTGGACTCCTCGCCGGTGTTCGCGGCCCGGTTCGCGGAGTGCGGGGTGGCGTTGGAGGAGTTCGTCGACTGGTCGCTGTCGGACGTGGTGCGCGGGGTGGAGGGTGCTCCGGGGTTCGACCGGGTGGATGTGGTGCAGCCGGCGTTGTGGGCGGTGATGGTGTCGCTGGCGGCGTTGTGGGAGTCGTTCGGTGTGGTGCCGTCGGCGGTGGTGGGGCATTCGCAGGGTGAGATCGCGGCGGCGTGTGTCGCGGGTGGTCTGAGTCTGCGTGACGGTGCCCGGGTGGTGGCGTTGCGCAGTCGGGCGATCACGGTGATGGCCGGGCACGGCGGGATGGTGTCGGTGGCTCTGCCGCACGCGGATGCCGAGGAGCTGGCGGGTCGTTGGGACGGTGTGTCGGTCGCGGCGGTGAACGGTCCGACGTCGGTCGTGGTCAGTGGTGACGCGGACGCGTTGGACGAACTGGTCGCGCACTGCGGGGAGTCGGGGGTGCGCGCCCGCCGTATCGAGGTGGACTACGCGTCGCACTCGGCTCATGTGGAGTCGTTGAAGGACGAGTTGTTCGACGTGCTGTCGGACGTGGTGCCGTCGAAGCCCCGGGTGCCGTTCTTCTCGACGGTGACGGGGGAGTGGGTCGAGGAGGCGGTCTTCGACGCGGAGTACTGGTTCTCCAACCTGCGGCGCACGGTCCGGTTGGAGTCGTCGGTGCGGGAGTTGGCGGCGCAGGGGCATCGGGTGTTCGTGGAGATGAGCCCGCACCCGGTGCTGACCATGCCGGTGGAGGAGACCTTGGCGGATGCCGGGGTGGACGCGGTCGTGACGGGGACGTTGCGGCGCGGTGAGGGTGGACTGGCCCGGTTCTACGCCTCGTTGGGTGAGGTGTGGGCCGCGGGTGTGGCGGTGGAGTGGGACAAGGCGTTCAGTGGTCTGGCGCCGCGTCGGGTGGAGTTGCCGACCTATGCCTTCCAGCGTCAGCGGTTCTGGCTGGAGCCGGCCCGCCTGGTGGAGGCGGTTGGTGCCGCCTCCGGTGCGGTGGACGAGGCGTTCTGGGAGACCGTCGAGCGCGAGGACCTGGCGGAGTTGGCCGGGGCGCTGGGTCTGGCGGACCCCGAATCGCTGAGTGAGGTGCTGCCGGCCCTGTCGTCGTACCGCAAGTCCGCGCAGCAGCGCGGCACGGTGGACGGGTGGCGTTATCGGATCGTGTGGCGCCCGCAGGCCGAGCCGGCGGCGTCCGCGCTGCGCGGCACCTGGCTGGTCGTGCTGCCCGAGGGCGGCCAGGAGAACCCGCACGTCGAATCCGTCCTTCAGGCGTTCGGCACGCGGGACGCCGCCACGCGGGTGCTGTTCGCCGGTACCGAGGACACCGACCGGCAGGCCCTGGCGCACCGGCTGAACGCCGAGGCGGAACACGGCCCGATCGCGGGTGTGCTCTCCCTCGCCGGGCTGGACGAGCGCCCGCACGCCGGGAACGAGGCACTGCCCACCGGCCTGGTCGTCGACCTCGCACTCGTGCAGGCACTGGGCGACGCCGGGATCGACGCCCCGCTGTGGTGCGTCACCAGCGGAGCGGTCGCCGCCGCCGGCGACCGCGCCCCCGCGGCCCCGTCGCAGGCCGGCGTCTGGGGACTCGGCAGGGTCGCCGCCCTGGAGTACCCGCAGCGCTGGGGCGGTCTGGTGGACCTGCCGCCGGCCGCGGGCGCCCGCACCGCCGAACTGCTGCTGAACCTGCTCGCCGCCGGCGGCCACGAGGACCAGGTCGCCATCCGCGACAGCGGGCTGTTCGTCCGCCGGCTCGTGCACGCCGCCGCGGGCGGTGCGACGGCCCCCCGCACCTGGCGGCCGCGCGGCACGGTGCTCGTCACCGGCGGCACCGGCGCGCTCGGCGTGCGGATGGCGCGCTGGCTGGCCCGCCAGGGCGCCGAGCACCTGGTGCTCACCGGCCGCCGCGGCGCGTCCACCCCCGGCATGGCCGAACTGTGCGAGGAACTGGAGGGCCAGGGCGTCCGCGTCACCGTCGCCGCCTGCGACACCGCGGACGGGGACGCCGTCGCCGAGCTGGTACGCCGCGTCCAGGAGCAGGACGGCGCGCCGATCCGCTCCGTCGTGCACGCGGCGGGCGTCAGCGAGCTGAGCCCCCTTCAGGACACCAGCGCCGACGACCTGCTCTCCACGTTCGCCGGCAAGGTGCGCGGCGCCGACCACCTCGACGCCGTGCTCGACGCCGCCTCGCTCGACGCCGTCGTCTACTTCTCCTCCATCTCCGGCACCTGGGGTGTCGCCGACCACGCCGCGTACGCCGCCGCCAACGCCGTCATCGACGCGCGGGCCGAGCAGCGCAGGGCCGACGGCGCGCCCGTCCTGTCGATCGCCTGGGGCCCCTGGGACGGCGGCGGCATGATCGCCGAGTCCGTGCAGGACGTCCTGCGCCGCCGGGGCGTACCGGTGATCGACCCGGACACCGCGATCCTCGGCCTCCAGCAGGCGCTCGACGGCGACGAGACGTTCGTCGCCGTGGCCGACGTGGACTGGAAGCGGTTCGCCGGCGTCTTCACCTCCGTACGGCGCAGCCATCTGCTCGACGAGATCCCCGAGGCCCGCACCGCTGAGGACGACACCAGCGGCCAGGACACCGCCTCGCCGGCCCACCGGCTGGCCGAACTGGCGCCGGCGCAGCGCTCGGCGGCGCTGACGGCGCTGGTGAACGACAACATCGCACAGGTCCTCGGCCACGACAGCACCGTCACCGTCGACGCCGAACGCGCCTTCAAGGACCTGGGCTTCGACTCGCTGACCGCGGTCGAGCTGCGCAACCGGCTGGCGAAGGCCACCGGCCTGCGGCTGCCCACCACCGTGGTCTTCGACCACCCCAGCGCCAACGCCCTGGTGGCCTTCCTCGACGAGCGGATCGCCGGCGGCCGGGCCCCCGAGCGCGCCGCCGCCCCCGCCGTCCAGCACGGCCCCGCCGTCGACAACGAACCCATCGCGATCGTGTCGATGGGCTGCCGTTTCCCGGGCGGGGTGCGGTCGCCGGAGGACCTGTGGCGCCTGGTGCGCGACGAGGTCGACGCCGTCTCGGAGTTCCCCGCCGACCGCGGCTGGGACCTCGACGGCCTCTACGACCCCGACCCCGACCACCACGGCACCAGCTACGTCCGGCAGAGCGGCTTCCTGCACGACGCCCCCGAGTTCGACGCCGGGTTCTTCGGCATCTCGCCGCGTGAGGCGGTGGCGATGGACCCCCAGCAGCGCCTGCTGCTGGAAACGACGTGGGAGGCGTTCGAACGGGCCGGCCTGGACCCCAGGGGGCTGCGCGGCAGTTCGACCGGCGTGTACGTCGGCATGACCGACCAGGAGTACGTCGCCCGCCTGCGCGGCGCCTCCGGTGAGGCGGAGGGATACCTCGCCACCGGTGCCGCCTCCAGCGTGGCGTCGGGCCGTATCGCCTACACCCTGGGCCTTGAGGGGCCGGCGGTCACCGTGGACACCGCGTGCTCGTCGTCGCTGGTCGCCCTGCACATGGCCGTCCGGGCGCTGCGGGCCGGCGAATGCGGGCTGGCGCTGGCCGGCGGCGTGATGGTGATGTCGGGCCCCGGGCCGTTCGTCGCCTTCAGCCGGCAGCGCGCCCTCGCCGCGGACGGCCGCTGCAAGCCGTTCTCCGCCGGCGCCGACGGGTTCGCCCTCTCCGAGGGCGCGGCCGTCCTGGTGCTGGAGCGGCTGTCCGACGCGCGGCGCAACGGGCACCCGGTGGTCGCCGTGGTCCGCGGCAGCGCGATCAACCAGGACGGCGCGAGCAACGGTCTGACGGCGCCGAACGGTCCGTCGCAGCAGCGCGTGATCATGGCGGCGCTGGAGGACGCGGGCCTGTCGGCCGCCGACGTCGACGCGGTGGAGGCGCACGGCACCGGCACCGCGCTGGGCGACCCGATCGAGGCGCAGGCGCTGCTGGCCACCTACGGCCAGGACCGCCCCGACGGCCGGCCGCTGTGGCTCGGCTCGGTGAAGTCCAACATCGGCCACGCCCAGACCGTCTCCGGCATGGCCGGTGTGATCAAGATGGTCGAGTCGATGCGGCACGGTCTGCTGCCCAGGACGATCAACGTCGACGAGCCGTCGCCGCACGTCGACTGGTCCGCCGGTGCGGTGGAGCTGCTGTCGCAGTCGCGTGCGTGGGAGGAGAACGGCCGGCCGCGGCGCGCGGGTGTGTCGTCGTTCGGCATCAGCGGCACCAACGCCCACGTCCTGCTCGAACAGCCCGAGCCCGAGCCCGCCGCCGGGCCCGTCGCGGAGCCGGTGGTCCGGCCGTCGGACGCCGTGGCGCCGTGGCCGGTCTCGGCCCGCTCCACGGAGGCGCTGGAGGAGCAGGCGGAGCGCTTGGCGTCCGCCGTGCGCGACGCCGGGCTCGATCCGGTGGATGTGGGCTGGTCGTTGGTGTCGTCGCGTGCGGTCTTCGAGCATCGTGCGGTGCTGGTCGATGGTGCTGTGGTGGCGTCGGGTTCGGTGGGTGGTGCGCTGGGTGGTTCGGTGTTCGTCTTCCCGGGCCAGGGTTCGCAGTGGGTGGGTATGGCGGTGGGGTTGCTGGATTCCTCGCCGGTGTTCGCGGCCCGGTTCGCGGAGTGCGGGGTGGCGCTGGAGGAGTTCGTCGACTGGTCGTTGTCGGATGTGGTGCGCGGGGTGGAGGGTGCTCCGGGGTTCGACCGGGTTGATGTGGTGCAGCCGGCGTTGTGGGCGGTGATGGTGTCGCTGGCGGCGTTGTGGGAGTCGTTCGGTGTGGTGCCGTCGGCGGTGGTGGGGCATTCGCAGGGTGAGATCGCGGCGGCGTGTGTGGCGGGTGGTCTGAGTCTGCGTGACGGTGCCCGGGTGGTGGCGTTGCGCAGTCGGGCGATCACGGTGATGGCCGGGCACGGCGGGATGGTGTCGGTGGCCCTGCCGCACGCGGATGCCGAGGAGTTGGCGGGTCGTTGGGAGGGTGTGTCGGTCGCGGCGGTGAACGGTCCGACGTCGGTCGTGGTCAGTGGTGACGCGGACGCGTTGGACGAACTGGTCGCGCACTGCGAGGCGTCCGGTGTACGGGCGCGGCGGATCGAGGTGGACTACGCGTCGCACTCGGCGCACGTGGAGTCGCTGAAGGACGAACTCCTGGAGGTCCTGGCGCCGGTGGCGCCGTCGAAGCCCCGGGTGCCGTTCTTCTCGACGGTGACGGGGGAGTGGGTCGAGGACGCGGTCTTCGACGCGGAGTACTGGTTCACGAACCTGCGGCGTACGGTCCGGTTGGAGTCGTCGGTGCGGGAGTTGGCGGCGCAGGGGCACCGGGTGTTCGTGGAGATGAGCCCGCACCCGGTGCTGACCATGCCGGTGGAGGAGACCTTGGCGGATGCCGGGGTGGACGCGGTGGTGTCCGGCACCCTGCGGCGCGGTGAGGGTGGACTCGCCCGCTTCTACGCCTCGTTGGGTGAGGTGTGGGCCGCGGGTGTGGCGGTGGAGTGGGACAAGGCGTTCACCGGGCTGGCACCGTCCCGGGTGGAGTTGCCGACCTACGCCTTCCAGCGTCAGCGGTTCTGGCTGGAGCCGGCCCGCCCGGCCGAGGTCGCTGGTGCCGCTTCGGGTGCGGTGGACGAGGCGTTCTGGGAGACCGTCGAGCGCGAGGACCTGGCCGAGTTGGCCGGGGCGCTGGGTCTGGTGGACCCCGAATCGCTGAGTGAGGTGCTGCCGGCTCTGTCGTCGTACCGCAAGTCCGCGCAGCAGCGCGGCACGGTGGACGGGTGGCGTTACCGGATCGTGTGGCGCCCGCAGGCCGAGCCGGCGGCGTCCGCGCTGCGCGGCACCTGGCTGGTGGCGCTGCCCGAGGACGGTGAGCGCGACCCGCACATCGACTCCGTCCTGCGGGCGTTCGACGCGGCCGGCGCCGAGGCGGTGCGGTTCACCGTGCCGCGGAGCACCGACCGCAAGCTGCTCGCGGACCGGTTGCGCGGGGAGACCGCCGGGTCGGTGTCGTACGCCGGGGTGGTCTCGCTCCTGGCCTTCGACGACCAGGAGGGCGACCGCGGTCCGGGCGTCTCGGGCGGTCTGCTCGGCACGATGGCCCTGGCCCAGGCACTCGACGACGCCGAGGTCGGCGGGCGGTTGTGGTGCGTCACCCGGGGTGCGGTCTCCACCGAGCGCGGCGAGATCGCCGCCAGCCCGGCGCAGGCCGCGGTGTGGGGCCTGGCCCGGGTCATCGGCCTGGACTCCCCCGACCGGCACGGCGGGCTGGTGGACCTGCCCGCCGCCGTCGACGACGCCGCGGTGCGGCGGCTGACCGCGCTGCTGGCCGGCGCCGGTGAGGAGACGGACGGGCGCGAGAGCGAGTTCGCGATCCGGCGCACCGGAGTCCGGGTGCGGCGCATGGTCCGCGACCCGCTCGGTGCGGCGGCGCGCAACGAGCCCTGGCGGCCGCGCGGCACCGTCCTGGTGACCGGCGGCACCGGAGCGCTCGGCTCGCACGTGGCCCGCTCGCTGGCCCGCAACGGCGCCGAGCACCTGCTGCTGACCAGCCGGCGCGGCCCGGACGCCCCCGGGGCCGGCGAACTGCGCAACGAACTGACTGCCCTGGGCTGCCAGGTCACCGTCGCGCGGTGCGACGTCGCCGACCGCGATGCGCTCGCCGCCCTGCTGGCGGGCGTGCCGGAGCAGTTCCCGCTCACCGCGGTCGTGCACACCGCCGGCGCCGTCGAGGAGGCCCGGCCGCTGGCCGAACTCACCCTGGACGACGCGGTGGCCATCGCACGGGCCAAGGTCGCCGGGGCCCTGCACCTCGACGAACTGCTGGCGGACCGCGAGCTGGACGCGTTCGTGCTCTTCTCCTCCGGCGCCGGGGTCTGGGGCAACGGCGGCCAGGCACCGTACGCGGCGGCCAACGCGCACCTCGACGCGATCGCCGAACGCCGCAGGGCCGCGGGCCGGACGGCCACCTCGGTCGCCTGGGGCGCCTGGGCCGGCGGCGGCATGGTGGACGAGGCGGTGGCCGAACAGCTGCTGCGCCGCGGTGTCCCCGCGATGCGGCCGGAAACCGCCGCGCACGCCCTGCTGGAAGCGGTGGCCGCCGACGAGACCGCGCTCGTCGTCGCCGACATCCGCTGGGACCGCTTCCTGCCCGCGTACTGCGCGCACGGCCACCGCCCGCTGCTGGACGAGGTGCCCGACGTCCGCGACCTGCTGGCCGCGCGGCGCGCGACGCCGCCGGCCGCCGAGGCCGAGGAGAGCGACGGGCGCTCCGCGCTGCTGCGGCAGCTCGCCGAACTGCCGGACAACAAGCGCAGGCGCAAGCTCACCGAACTGGTCCGCACCCAGGCGGGCGCGGTGCTGGGGCATTCCTCGGGCGACATGGTCAAGCCAGGCCGTGCCTTCCGCGAGCTGGGCTTCGACTCGCTGACGGCCGTCGAACTGCGCAACCGGATCGCCGCGGCCTGCGGGGTCAAGCTCCCCGCGACGCTGGTCTTCGACCATCCGACCCCCAACGCGCTGGCCGCGCACCTGGCGTCGGTGCTGCTGCCGGCCCTCGAAGCGCAACCGGAGCCGGTGGGCGCGGTGACCGTGCCCGAGGGGCTGCGGCAGGTGGAGGCCGCGTTCCACCAGGCGCCCGACCCGGACACGCGCCGCGCGCTCACCGAAGGACTTCGCGACCTGCTGGACGCCTGGGCGTCGAGCGACGAACCGCAGGAGGCCGCCGTCGACGACGACGTGGCCGACGCGACCGATGAGGACATGTTCGACCTGATCGACAGGGAACTCGGGATTTCCTGAGCCGGCATCCCGTCACGACATCCCGTTTCTCGAAGGGTTGGTTCTGCCATGGACAACGAGGACAAGCTCCGCGATTACCTCAAGCGCGTCACGACCGACCTGCGGCAGACCCGCCGCAGGCTGGCCGAGGTCGAGGCGCGCCGACACGAGCCGATCGCCATCGTGGCGATGTCGTGCCGGATGCCGGGCGGGGTCCGGAACCCGGAGGAGCTGTGGCGGCTGGTCGCGGACGGCACCGACGCCATCTCCGCGATGCCCACCAACCGTGGCTGGGACCTCGAGGGCCTCTACGACCCCGACCCCGACCGGCGTGGCACCAGCTACGCGCGGGACGGCGGATTCCTCTACGACGCCCCCGAGTTCGACGCCGGGTTCTTCGAGATCTCGCCGCGTGAGGCGGTGGCGATGGACCCCCAGCAGCGCCTGCTGCTGGAGACGACGTGGGAGGTCTTCGAGCGGGCGGGCATCGACCCGCACACCCTGCGCGGCAGCCGGTCCGGCGTCTTCATCGGGTCCAGCAACCAGGGGTACGCCTCCGACGGCAGCACCGCCCCCGAGGGCGTCGAGGGCCACCTGCTGACCGGCGGCTCGGCGGCCGTGCTCTCCGGCCGGCTGGCCTACAGCTTCGGCCTGGAAGGGCCCGCGGTCAGCATCGACACGATGTGCTCCTCGTCGCTGGTCGCCCTCCACCTCGCGGTGCGGGCCCTGCGGAACGACGAGTGCACGATGGCGCTGGCCGGCGGTGCCACCGTCATGGCCAACACCCGCAACTTCGTGGAGTTCAGCCGGCAGCGCGGCCTGTCGGTGGACGGCCGCTGCAAGCCGTTCTCCGCCGACGCCGACGGCACCGGCTGGGGCGAGGGCGTCGGCGTCCTGCTGCTGGAGCGGCTGTCCGACGCCCAGCGCAACGGGCACCCGGTGGTCGCGGTCATCCGCGGCAGCGCGATCAACCAGGACGGCGCGAGCAACGGGTTGACGGCGCCGAACGGCCCGTCGCAGCAGCGCGTGATCATGGCGGCGCTGGAGGACGCGGGCCTGTCGACGTCCGAGGTGGACGCGGTGGAGGCGCACGGCACCGGTACGGCGCTGGGCGACCCGATCGAGGCGCAGGCGCTGCTGGCCACCTACGGCCAGGACCGCCCCGAGGGCCGGCCGTTGTGGCTGGGCTCGCTGAAGTCCAACATCGGCCACGCGCAGGCGGCGTCGGGCGTGGCCGCCATCATCAAGATGGTCGAGTCGCTCCGCCACGGCGTCCTGCCCAAGACCCTGCACGCCGAGGACCCCTCCCCGCACGTGGACTGGTCCGCCGGCGAGGTCAAGCTGCTGACCGAGGCCGTCGAGTGGCCCGAGACCGGGCAGCCCCGCCGGGTCGGCGTCTCCTCCTTCGGCGGCAGCGGCACCAACGCGCACGTCCTGCTGGAGCAGGCACCGGTCGCGGAGGCCGGCGAGGAGCAGGCGGCGCAGGAGCCGCCGACCGCCGCGCGTGCGGCGGCCGTGCTGCCGTGGACGCTGTCGGCCCGGTCCGAGGCGGCGCTCAAGGAGCAGGCCGCCCGCCTGGCCGACCACATCGAGACCTCCGGACTGTCGCCCGTCGACCTGGCCCACTCGCTGGCCACCGGGCGTGCCGGACTTGAGGAACGTGCCCTGCTGGTCGGGACGGACCCCGCCGCCCTGGTCGCCGACCTGCGGGCGGTGGCCGGCGGCGCCACGCCGAACGGCGCGCGCGGCACCGACGAGACCGCCGGCGAGGAGACCGACATCGTCTTCGTCTTCCCGGGCCAGGGTTCGCAGTGGGTGGGCATGGCGGTGGGGTTGCTGGACTCCTCCCCGGTGTTCGCCGCCCGGTTCGCGGAGTGCGAGGCGGCGCTGGACGAGTTCGTCGACTGGTCGTTGTCGGACGTGGTGCGCGGGGCCGAGGACGCTCCGGGGTTCGACCGGGTTGATGTGGTGCAGCCGGCGTTGTGGGCGGTGATGGTGTCGTTGGCGGCGTTGTGGGAGTCGTTCGGTGTGGTGCCGTCGGCGGTGGTGGGGCATTCGCAGGGCGAGATCGCGGCGGCGTGTGTGGCGGGTGGTCTGAGTCTGCGTGACGGTGCCCGGGTGGTGGCGTTGCGCAGTCGGGCGATCACGGTGATGGCCGGGCACGGCGGGATGGTGTCGGTGGCTCTGCCGCACGCGGATGCCGAGGAGCTGGCGGGCCGTTGGGACGGTGTGTCGGTCGCGGCCGTCAACGGTCCGACGTCGGTCGTGGTCAGCGGTGACGCGGACGCGCTGACCGAACTGGTCGCGCACTGCGAGGCGTCCGGTGTACGGGCGCGCCGCATCGAGGTGGACTACGCGTCGCACTCGGCGCACGTGGAGTCGCTGAAGGACGAGCTGTTCGACGTGCTGTCGGACGTGGTCCCGCTGGTTCCGCGGGTGCCGTTCTTCTCGACGGTGACCGGCGACTGGGTCGAGGACGCCGCCTTCGACGCGGAGTACTGGTTCACGAACCTGCGGCGCACGGTCCGGCTGGAGTCGTCCGTGCGGGAGTTGGCGGCGCAGGGCCACCGGGTGTTCGTGGAGATGAGCCCGCACCCGGTGCTGACGCTGCCGGTGGAGGAAACGCTGGCCGACGCCGGTGTCGAAGCCGTGGTGACCGGCACCCTGCGGCGCGGTGAGGGCGGACTCGCCCGCTTCTACGCCTCGCTGGGCGAGGTGTGGGTATCCGGTGTGGCGGTGGAGTGGGACAAGGCGTTCACCGGTCTGGCACCGTCCCGGGTGGAGCTGCCGACCTACGCCTTCCAGCGCCAGCGGTTCTGGCTGGAGCCGGCCCGCCCGGCCGAGGCCGCCGGTGCCGCGTCCGGCTCGGTGGACGAGGCGTTCTGGGACACCGTCGAACGCGAGGACCTGGCCGAACTGGCCGGGGCGCTCGGCCTGGCGGACCCCGAATCGCTCAGCGAGGTACTGCCCGCCCTGTCGTCGTACCGCAAGGGAACCCGGGAGCGCGGCACCGTCGACGGGTGGCGCTACCGCGTCGTGTGGCGCCATCAGTCCCCACCGCCGGGCGGGGCCCTGTCGGGCACCTGGCTGGTCGTCGTTCCCGAGGGACACCAGGACGACGACCACACCCTGGCCGTGCTCGGCGCCGTGCGGGGGGCCGGGGCGCGCACCGCGACCTTCGCCCTGGACGGCACGCGGTTCGACCGCGCCGAGGTCACCGCGCGGCTGCGCGAGGCGCTGGCCGGCGAGGGCGACGACGCCGTCCAGGGCGTCATCTCCCTGCTGGCCCTCGACGAACGCCTCGACGACCTGCACTCCGGAGCGACCGTCGCCCTCGTCCAGGCGCTCGCCCTGGTCCAGGGCCTGCTCGACGCCGAGGCCGGGGTGCCGCTGTGGCTGCTGACCACCGGCGCGGCCGACACCGGCACCGCCGGCGACGCGGTACGCAACCCGATCCAGGCCGCCATGTGGGGCTTCGGCCGCGTCCTGGCCCTGGAACACCCCAAGCTGTGGGGCGGCCTGGTCGACCTGCCCGAGGTGTGCGACGAGCACACCGCCAACGGTCTGACCTCGCTGCTCGCCGAGGGCGGCGACGAGGACCAGACCGCCCTGCGCGCCGGCGGCCTGTTCATCCGCCGCCTGGTGCGCGCCCCGCTGAACGGCAAGTCGAGCGAGCGCAGCTGGCGCACCAGCGGCGCCGCGCTCGTCACCGGCGGCACCGGCGGCCTGGGAGGCCACACCGCGCGCCTGCTCGCCCGCAACGGCGCCGAACACCTCGTGCTCACCAGCCGCCACGGCATGGAGGCGCCCGGCGCGGCCGAACTGCGCGACGAACTCACCGCGCTCGGCGTCCGGGTGACCATCGCCGCCTGCGACGTCGCCGACCGCGACCAGCTGGCCGCACTCGTCCGGCAGGTCGAGGCCGACGGCCCGGCGATCCGCACCGTCGTGCACACCGCCGGCGTCGGCATGCTCGCACCGCTGGCCGAGACCAGCACGGACTACTTCGCCGAAGGCGCCCGGGCCAAGCTGCTCGGCGCGTTCAACCTGGACCAGCTGTTCGACCACGACCGCCTCGACGCCTTCGTCATCTACTCCTCCGTCGCCGGCACCTGGGGCAGCGGGGACCACGGCGCCTACTCGTCGTCCAACGCCTACGCCGACGCCCTGGCCGAGAACCGCAGGGCCCGCGGGCTGACCGGTGTCTCCATCGCGTGGGGCATCTGGAGCCCCGAGGGCGGCGGCATGGCCGTCAACGTGCTGCGCGAGACGCTGCGCTGGCGGGGCATCCCGTTCATGGACCCGCAGCTGGCGGTGGCCGGCTTCCAGCAGGTCCTCGACCACGACGAGACGTTCCTCGCGGTGGCCGACATCGACTGGGAGCGCTTCGTACCGGTCTTCACCGCCGCCCACTCGCGCCCCCTGCTGCACGAGGTGCCGGAGGTCGCGGCCGCGCTGGAGGCCGACAAGGCGGTCGGGGAGGCCGTCGCCGGCACCTCCGACACGCTGCGCGCCCGGCTCACCGCCCTCGAACCGGCCGAACGCGACCGCGAGTTGTCGGAACTGGTACGCGGTGAGGTCGCCGGCGTGCTCGGGCACGAGGACAACGCCGACGTCGCTGTCGGCCGCGCCTTCCGCGAACTGGGCTTCGACTCGCTGACCGCCGTCGAACTGCGCAACCGCCTCAACGCCGCCACCGGTCTCAAGCTCCCGCCGACGGTGGTCTTCGACTACCCCAACGTCCGGGAACTCGCCGGCCACCTGCGCACCCGGCTGATCGGCGACGACGCCCCGGCCCCGGCCGCGGTGGTCGCCAGCACCGTCCCCGCCGACGACGACCCCATCGCGATCGTGTCGATGGGCTGCCGCTTCCCCGGCGGGGTGCGGTCGCCGGAGGACCTGTGGCGCCTGGTGCGCGACGAGGTCGACGCCGTCTCGCAGTTCCCGTCCGACCGCGGCTGGGACCTGGAGGCGCTCTACGACCCGGACCCCGACAAGCACGGCACCAGCTACACCCGCGAGGGCGGATTCCTCGACGCCGCCCCCGAGTTCGACGCCGCGTTCTTCGGCATCTCGCCGCGTGAGGCGGTGGCGATGGACCCCCAGCAGCGCCTGCTGCTGGAGACCTCCTGGGAGGCCGTCGAGCGCGCCGGGATCGACCCGCACAGCCTGCGCGGCAGCCGCACCGGCGTGTTCGTCGGCGCCGCGCACCAGGGCTACGGCAACGGCTTCGAGGTGCCCGGTGAGCTCGAGGGCCACCTGATCACCGGAACGGTCACCAGCATCGCGTCCGGCCGCATCTCCTACACCCTGGGCCTGGAGGGCCCCGCCGTCACCCTGGACACCGGGTGCTCCTCGTCGCTGGTGGCGATGCACCTGGCGTCCCGCGCGCTCCAGTCCGGTGAGTGCTCCCTGGCCATCGTCGGCGCCGCCGCCGTGATGGGCGAGCCCATCGGCCTGGTCGGCTTCAGCCGGCAGCGCGGTCTGGCCACCGACGGCCGGTGCAAGGCGTTCGCCGCCGCCGCCGACGGCATGGGCATGGCCGAAGGCGTCGGCGTGCTGGTGCTGGAGCGGCTGTCGCAGGCCCGGCGCAACGGCCACCAGGTGCTCGCGGTGGTCCGCGGCTCCGCCATCAACCAGGACGGCGCGAGCAACGGTCTGACCGCGCCCAACGGGCTGTCGCAGCAGCGGGTCATCCGCGAGGCGCTGGCCAACGCCGGCTGGTCGGCCTCCGAGGTCGACGTGGTGGAGGCGCACGGCACCGGCACCAAGCTGGGCGACCCGATCGAGGCGCAGGCGCTGCTGGCCACCTACGGCCAGGACCGGCCCGCCGACCGGCCGCTGTGGCTGGGCTCGGTGAAGTCCAACATCGGCCACTCGCAGGCGGCGTCCGGCATGGCCGGCGTCATCAAGATGATCGAGTCGATGCGGCACGGCGTCCTGCCCAGGACGCTGCACGTCGACGAGGCGTCACCGCACGTCGACTGGTCGACCGGCGCGGTGGAGCTGCTGTCGCAGTCGCGGGCGTGGGAGCAGACCGACCGGCCGCGGCGCGCGGGCGTGTCGTCGTTCGGAGTGAGCGGCACCAACGCGCACGTACTGCTGGAACAGCCCGAGCCGGAGCCCGTGGTGGCGCCGGTGGAGCGCCCGTCGGGCGTCGTGGCGCCGTGGCCGGTCTCGGCCCGCTCCGCCGACGCCCTGCGCGAGCAGGCCGAGCGGCTGACCGCCGCGGTCAGCGAGGACGGCCTCGACCCGGTCGACGTGGGCTGGTCGCTGCTGACCTCCCGCGCGGTCTTCGAGCACCGCGCCGTCCTGGTCGACGGCGCCGTCGTCGCCTCCGGCGCGGAACTGCCCGGCGGACGCGGCCCGGTGTTCGTCTTCCCGGGCCAGGGATCGCAGTGGGTGGGGATGGCGGCCGGACTGCTGGACTCCTCCCCGGTGTTCGCCGCCCGGTTCGCCGAGTGCGAGGCGGCGCTGGACGCGTACGTGGACTGGTCGCTGTCGGACGTGGTGCGCGGCGTCGAAGGCGCCCCGGGGTTCGACCGGGTGGACGTGGTCCAGCCGGCGCTGTGGGCGGTGATGGTCTCGCTGGCGGCGCTGTGGGAGTCGTTCGGCGTGGCGCCCTCGGCGGTGGTGGGCCACTCGCAGGGTGAGATCGCGGCCGCTGTGGTGGCGGGCGCGCTGAGCGTGGCGGACGGCGCCCGGGTGGCGGCGTTGCGCAGCCGGGCGATCGCGGCCATGGCCGGACACGGCGGCATGGTGTCCGTGGCGCTGTCGCACGCCGGCGCCCAGGAGCTGTCGGAACGCTGGGAGGGCGTGTCGGTCGCGGCCGTCAACGGCCCGACGTCGGTCGTCGTCAGCGGCGACGCGGACGCGCTGACCGAACTGGTCGCGCACTGCGAGGCCACCGGGGTGCGGGCACGCCGGGTGGAGGTGGACTACGCCTCGCACTCCGCCCACATGGAGTCGCTCAAGGACGAACTCCTGGAGGTCCTGGCGCCGGTGGCGCCGGCCAAGCCGCGGGTGCCGTTCTTCTCCACGGTGACCGGCGAGTGGATCTCGGATGCCGTGCAGGACGCGGAGTACTGGTTCTCCAACCTGCGGCACACGGTGCGCCTGGAGTCGTCGCTGCGGGAGCTGGCGGCGCAGGGCCACCGGGTCTTCGTGGAGGTCAGCGCCCACCCGGTGCTGACGATGCCGGTGGAGGAGACCCTGGCCGACGCCGGCGTCGACGCCGTGGTGACCGGCACCCTGCGGCGCGGTGAGGGCGGACTCGCCCGCTTCTACGCCTCGCTCGGCCGGATATGGGCCGCGGGCGCCGAGGTCGCGTGGGACAAGGCGTTCACCGGCCTGGCACCGCGTCAGGTCGCACTGCCCACCTACGCCTTCCAGCGCCAGCGCTACTGGCTGGAGCCGGCCCCCGCGGTGGAAGCCGCCGGCGGTGCCTCCGGCGCGGTGGACGAGGCGTTCTGGGAGACCGTCGAGCGTGAGGACCTGGTGGAACTGGCCGGGGCGCTCGGCCTGGACGACCACGGGTCGCTCAGCGAGGTCCTGCCCGCCCTGTCGTCCTACCGCAAGACCGCGCAGCAGCGCGGGACCGTCGACAGGTGGCGCTACCGCGTCGCGTGGCGGCACCAGCCGGAGGCGGCCCGCACCGAACTGCGCGGCACCTGGCTGGTCGTACTGCCCGGCGAGTACCAGGACGACCACCACGTGCAGGCCACCTTGCGGGCCGTCGAGGCGGCCGGAGCACGCGTGCGCCTGCTGGCGCTCGGCGCCGAGGACGCGGACCGCGAGTGGCTCGCCGACCGGTTGCGCGTCGAGACCCGGCTGTCCGCGGTCGACGGGCCGGCCGAACCGTTCGCCGGAGTGCTGTCCTTCACTGCCTTCGAGGAACGCCGCTGGTCGGTCGACCGGGCCATGCCCGCCGGCCTGGTCCTGCTGAGCACCTTGCTTCAGGCCCTCGGCGACGCCGGGATCGACGCGCCCTTGTGGTGCGCCACCCGCGGCGCGGTCTCCGTCGGCCGCTCCGACACGCTCGACCGCCCGGAGCAGGCCATGACCTGGGGGCTCGGCAGGATCGCGGCGCTGGAGTACCCGCAGCGCTGGGGCGGCCTGATCGACCTGCCCGACGTCGTGGACGAGCGCGCGGCACGCCGCCTGCCGGCGGTGCTGTCCGGTGACCTGTCGGAGGACCACATCGCGTTGCGCTCCTCCGGGCTGTTCGCCCGCAGGCTGGCACGCGCCGGTGCGCCGACCCGGCCCGCCGGCCCCGAATGGCGCCCCAGCGGCACCGTGCTGGTCACCGGTGGCACCGGCGGTGTCGCCCGGCACGTCGCCCGCTGGCTGGCGCGCGGCGGGGCCGAACACCTCGTCCTGGTCAGCCGGCGCGGCCCGCAGGCCCCGGGCGCTGATGAACTGGTCGCGGAACTGGCCGAGTTGGGCACCCCGGCGACCGTCGTCGCCTGCGACGTCTCCGACGCGGGCGCCGTCCGCGACCTGGTGGACAACCTGCCGTCCCCGCACCCGCTGACCGCGGTCGTGCACGCCGCCGGCGTCATCGACGACGGCGTCATCGACGCCCTCACCCCGGAGCGCGCCGACGGCGTGCTGCGGCCCAAGGTCGACGCGGCCCTGGCCCTGCACGAGGCGACCCGGCACCTGGACCTGTCCGCGTTCGTGCTCTTCTCCTCCATGGCCGGCACCCTCGGCGGCCCCGGCCAGGGCAGCTACGCGGCGGCCAACGCCTTTCTGGACGCCATGGCCCAGCAGCGCAGGACGGCCGGCCTGCCGGCCACGTCCATCGGCTGGGGCACCTGGGCCGGCGGCGGCATGGTCAGCGAGGAGGTGGCCGCCCGGCTGCGCCGCGACGGCGTACCGCCGATGGCCCCCGAACTCGCCCTGTCGGCGCTGCAGAAGGCGCTCGACGAGGACGAGACGTTCATGATCGTCGCCGACGTCGACTGGAAGGTCGCCGTCCCGCGGGCCGTCGCGGCCCTGCGGGAGTTCCCCGAGATCCGGTCGCAGGACGGTGCCGAAGGGCACAAGGAGGAGGACGGACCGCAGCTCGTGCGGCGGCTGCGCGGACTGGCGCCCGCCGAACGGCGCACCGCGCTCCTGCTGGCCGTGCGCACCCAGGCCGCGGCGGTACTGGGCCACGACGGCCCCGACGCGGTGGCCGAGGACCGGGCCTTCCGGGACCTGGGCTTCGACTCGCTGACCGCCGTCGAGCTGCGCAACCGGCTCGCCGAGGCCAGCGGCCTGCGGCTGCCGGTCACCATGGCCTTCGACCACCCGTCGGCGTCCGTACTGGCCGCCTTCCTGCACGACGAGCTGTTCGGCGCCACCGACGCGGCCCCCTCGGACGGCGACCTGCCCACCGCCTCCGTCGACGACGACCCCATCGTCATCGTCGGCATGGGCTGCCGCTTCCCCGGCGGCGTGCGCTCCCCCGAGGAACTGTGGCGACTGGTCGCCGACGGCACCGACGCCATCTCCGCCTTCCCCGACAACCGCGGCTGGGACGTGGAGAGCCTCTACGACCCGGACCCGGACAAGGCCGGCCACTCCTACGCCCGGCACGGCGGGTTCCTCTACGACGCCGACCACTTCGACGCCGCCTTCTTCGGCATCTCCCCGCGTGAGGCCGTCGCGATCGACCCCCAGCACCGGCTGCTGCTGGAAACCACCTGGGAGGCGTTCGAACGCGCCGGGATCGACCCCGCGTCGGTCCGCGGCTCGCGGGCCGGGGTCTTCGTCGGCTCCAACTACAACGACTACCGCTCCCGGGCCCGCCGGGCGCCGGAGGGCCTGGAGGGCTACCTGGCCACCGGCAGCGCCAGCAGCGTCGCCTCCGGCCGCATCGCCTACACCTTCGGCCTCGAAGGCCCGGCGGTGACCGTGGACACCGCGTGCTCCTCGTCGCTGGTCGCCCTGCACCTGGCCGCCCAGGCACTGCGCTCCGGCGAGTGCTCGCTGGCGCTGGCCGGCGGTGTCACGGTGATCTCCCTGCCCGACACCTTCATCGAGTTCAGCCGGCAGCGCGCCCTGTCGCCCGACGGACGCTGCAAGCCGTTCTCGGCCCAGGCCGACGGCGCCGGCTGGGCCGAAGGCGTCGGCCTGCTGCTGCTGGAGCGGATGTCCGACGCCCGCCGCAACGGGCACACCGTGCTCGCGGTGGTGGCCGGCTCCGCGGTCAACCAGGACGGCGCGAGCAACGGCCTGACGGCGCCGAACGGCCCGTCGCAGCAGCGCGTCATCCGCCAGGCGCTGGCCAGCGCCGGCCTGTCGCCGTCCGACGTGGACGCCGTCGAGGCCCACGGCACCGGCACCTCGCTGGGCGACCCGATCGAGGCCCAGGCCCTGATGGCCGTCTACGGTCAGCAGCGGCCCGTCGAGCGCCCCCTGTGGCTCGGCGCCCTGAAGTCCAACATCGGCCACACCCAGGCCGCCTCCGGCGTCGCCGGCGTCATCAAGATGGTCATGGCGATGCGCAACGGAGTACTGCCGCGCACCCTGCACTGCGAGACCCCCTCGCCGCACATCGACTGGTCCTCCGGCGCCGTGCGCCTGCTGGCCGAGCAGCGCGACTGGGTCGCCGGTGACGGACCGCGCCGGGCGGGCGTGTCCGCGTTCGGGATCAGCGGCACCAACGCCCACCTGATCCTGGAGGAGCCGCAGGCCGTCGAGGCCCCCGCCCCCAGGACCGACGCGCCGGCGGTCCTGCCGGCCGCCGTGCCCTGGCTGCTGTCGGCCCGCGGCACCGCCGCGCTGCGCGAGCAGGCCGCACTGCTGCTGCGCCACCTGGACGCCGCACCGGGCACCCGCGCCGAGGACGTCGCCCTGGCCCTGGCCACCGACCGGGCGGCCCTGGAGGACCGCGCCGCGATCGTGGGCAGCGGACGGGAGGACCTGGTCGAGGCGCTGACGGCGCTGGCCGAAGGACGCGAACACCCCCGCCTGACCCGGGACCGGGCCCGCACCGGAGCCACCGCGTTCCTCTTCCCCGGCCAGGGAGCCCAGCGGGCGCAGGCCGGCCGGCGCCTGTACGCGCTGTACGACGCCTTCGCCGACGCGCTCGACGCGGTCTGCGGCCACCTGGACGCGTACCTGGAACGGCCGCTGCGCGACGTGCTGTTCGCCGAGGACGGCATGCCCGAGGCGGAACTGCTGCACCGCACCCAGTACACCCAGGCGGGACTGTTCGCCCTGGAGGTCGCGCTCTTCCGGTTCACCGAACACCTGGGCATGACCCCCGACGTCCTGCTCGGCCACTCGGTCGGCGAACTGGCGGCCGCCCACGTGGCCGGCGTGCTGTCGCTGCCCGACGCCTGCCGCCTGGTGGCCGCCCGCGGCCGCCTGATGCAGGCGCTGCCCGAGGGCGGCGCGATGATCGCGGTGCAGGCGTCCGAGGAGGAACTCCTGCCGCTGCTGGCGCCCTACGAGGGCCGGGCCGCCATCGCCGCCCTCAACGGCCCCACCGCCACCGTGCTGTCGGGTGACGTGGACGCCGTGACGGCCGTCGCGGACAAGCTGGCGGCCGACGGGCGCAAGACCAAGAGGCTGCGGGTCTCGCACGCCTTCCACTCGCCCCACATGGACGCCATGCTCGACGAGTTCGCGGCGATCGCCGCCGAACTCGACTACCGGGCGCCCGCGCTGCCCATCGTGTCCAACCTCACCGGCCGGACCGCCACGGCCGAGGAGCTGAGCGACCCGGCGTACTGGGTGCGGCACGCACGCGAGGCCGTCCGCTTCCGCGACGGCGTCGCCCGGCTGGACGAACTCGGCGTCACCTCCTACGTGGAGCTGGGCCCCGACGGCGTGCTGACCGCGATGGCCGGCGACTGCCTGGAGACCCCGGGCGCCGTCCTCGTCCCGCTGCTGCGGGCCGGCACCGAGGAGACCGAGGCGCTCACCACGGCGCTGGCCCGGCTGCACACCCGCGGTGTCGCCCTGGACCGGGGCGCGCTGCTGGCCCCGCTGGACGCCCGCGCGACCGAGCTGCCGACCTACGCCTTCCAGCGCCAGCGCTACTGGCTGGAGGCCACCCAGGAGCCGCAGGACATGCTGTCCGCCGGCCTCGACGCGGCCGGCCACCCGCTGCTGACCGCCGCGGTGCAGCTGGCCGGCTCCGACGGGATCGTGCTGACCGGGATGCTGTCGATCGACCGCCACCCGTGGCTGGCCGACCACCGCCTGGACGACACGGTGCTCTTCCCCGGCACCGCCTTCCTGGAACTCGCCCTGGAGGCGTGCGAACGCGTCGGCGCCGCGCAGGTCGCCGAACTCACCCTGGAGGCACCCCTGGTGCTCCCGGCCGACTCCTCGGTGCGGCTCCAGCTGGCCGTCGGCGGCGCCGACGCGACCGGCACGCGCACCCTGACCGTCCACTCCCGGCCGGCCGCCGCGGCGGCCGACCTGCCGTGGACCCGGCACGCCAGCGGCAGCCTGAGCGACACCCCGGCCGCCGCCGGCACCGACCGGTCCGACGGCGCGGCGTGGCCGCCGCCGGAGGCCGAACCGGTCGAGATCGGCGACCTCTACGAGCGGATCGCCGACAACCACTTCTTCTACGGTCCGGCGTTCCGCGGCCTGCGGGCCGCCTGGCGGCACGGCGAGGAGATCCTCGCCGACATCGCGCTCGACGCCGAACACCACGCGCTCGCCGCCGACTTCACCCTCCACCCGGCCCTGCTGGACGCGGCACTGCACACCGTCGCCCTGGCCACCGCCGGCACCGGCCGGGCGGTCCTGCCGTTCAGCTTCACCGGTGTCTCGGTGACCGGCGCCGGACCGGCCGCGCTGCGGGTGCGGCTGACCCCGGCGGGCGGCGACAGCTTCACGCTGCGGGTCGCCGACAGCACCGGCACCCCGGTCGCCACGGTCGACTCCCTCGTCCTGCGACCGGTCGACACCGCGCGGATCGCCGCGGGCAACAGCGCCAACAGCCTGCACCGCCTGGTGTGGACGCCCGTCGGCCCCGGCGACCCGAACGGCGCCGCACCGGCCGTGCTGGCCGCCGGCGCCGGTGACGCCCTCACCCGCCTGGTGACGGCCGGCGCCGCCGCCCACGACGACCTGGCCGCCCTCGGCGCCGCGGTCGACGCGGGCGCACCGGTGCCCGCCACGGTGCTGGTCCAGGTGCCCGCCACCGCCGACGGCGACGACCTCGCCGCCGCCACCCGGCAGGCCACCCGGCACGCCCTGGAGACCGCCCAGGCATGGCTGCGCGACGAGCGGTTCACCGACGCGCGGCTGGTCTTCTGCACCCGGCACGCCGTGGCGACCGGCCCCGGCGACGCGGCCGGCACCGACCCGGCGCAGGCCGCGGTGTGGGGCCTGATCCGCACGGCGAAGACGGAGAACCCCGGCCGCTTCGCCCTGCTCGACCACGACGGGTCCACCGCGTCGCTCGACGCGCTGCCGGCCGTACTGGCCGGCGGCGAACCGGAGACGGCGCTGCGCGAGGGCGTCGCCACCGCACCCCGGCTCGCCCGGGCCGCCCGCACCGACGCTGAGACGTCCGGCGCGTTCGGCGCCGGCACGGTGCTGGTCACCGGCGGCGGCGGGGTCCTCGGGCAGCAGGTGGCCCGCCACCTGGTCACCGAGCACGGCGTACGGTCGCTGTTCCTGGCCGGCCGGCGCGGAGCCGACGGCGTGGGGATGCGCGAACTGTGCGACGAACTGCGCGGCCACGGTGCCGACGTCCGGCCGGTCGCCTGCGACATCTCCGACCGGGAGGCCGTCGCCGACCTGCTGGCCTCGGTCCCGGCCGAGCACCCGCTGACCGCCGTCGTGCACACCGCCGGTGTCCTCGACGACGGTGTCCTGGACGCGCTGACCCCCGACCGGGTCGACACGGTCCTGGGCGCCAAGGCCGACGGCGCGCTGCACCTGGACGAACTCACCCGGGGCCTGGGCCTGTCGGCGTTCGTGCTCTTCTCCTCGCTGGCCGGCACCTTCGGCGGCGTCGCGCAGGGCAACTACGCGGCGGCCAACGCCTTCCTCGACGCCCTCGCCGCCCGCCGGCGGGCCGCCGGGGACGGCGCGGTGTCGCTGGCCTGGGGCCTGTGGGCCGAACGCAGCGGCATGACCGGCAAGCTCGACGAGGCGGACCTGCGCCGGATGGCCAGGGGCGGCGTCGTGCCCATGGACACCGCCGAGGCACTGGCCCTGCTCGACGCGGCCGTCACGGCCGACGAGCACTTCCTCGTACCGGCGAAGCTGGACATCGCCGCGCTGCGCTCGCCCGACGGTTCGGTCCCGCACCTGCTGCGCGGCCTGGCCGGCGGCCGGACCCCCCGGGTGGCCGCGTCCGGCGCCGCCCTGCCGAACCCGGTGGCGGCCGAGCAGACCGAGCAGACCCTCACCGAGCGGCTGTCGGAGCTGGCGGAACAGCACCGGCTGCCGGCGGTACTGGAGGCGGTGACCGCCCAGGCCGCCCTGGTCCTGGGGCACACCTCGGCCGACGCGATCGACCCCGAACGCGGCTTCCTGGAGCTGGGCTTCGACTCGCTGACCGCCGTGGAACTGCGCAACCGCCTCGGCGTCGTCTCCGGGGTGCGGCTCCCGGCCACCCTGCTCTTCGACTACCCCACGGCCATCGCACTGTCCGACCACCTGCTGGTCAAGATGGCCCCCGCCGCACCGGCCGAGCGCGACCGGCGGCTGCTCATGGCCCAGTTCGACCAGTGGGACACCGAGTTCGCCGGCATCGTCGACGCCGACCTGCAACGCGACCTGCGCGGCAGGCTGACCCAGCTGCTCTCCCGCCTCGACGGGGTCACCCCCACCGCGGCCTTCGGGGACACCGACACGGAGGAGGTGCCCGACGACGAACTCCTCGACTTCATCGAGAACGAGCTCGGAGGCGCGTAGCACCGACGCCCCTCCCATGGCGGGCGGGAAGCCCGACTTCCCGCCCGCCCCCGGGCCGGACGGGTCCGCGGACCACCGCGGACCCCACGGCCGTCCCATGACAACGCCGCTCAACTGGATGGAAACGTGAAAGCTCTCGTGCTCGCGGGAGGATCCGGTACGCGTCTGCGACCGATCACCCACACGTCCAGCAAGCAACTGGTGCCGGTCGCCAACAAACCCATCGTCTTCTACGGTCTCGAAGCCCTCGCCGCGGCGGGGATCGAGCAGGTAGGCATCATCGTCGGCAGCAACGGTGCCGAGATCGAGGCCGCGGTCGGGGACGGTTCCGCCTTCGGGCTGGACGTCACCTACATCCCGCAGAGCGAACCTCTCGGGCTGGCCCACGCCGTGCTCATCGCTCGGGACTACCTCGCCGACGACGACTTCGTCATGTACCTCGGCGACAACTTCATCCTCGACGGCATCGGTGACGTCGTCGACCAGTTCCGCAAGGAGCCGGCCGACGCGCAGATCCTGCTGACCCGGGTCCCCAACCCCACCGCCTTCGGTGTCGCCATCATCGACGACGAGGGCCGCATCGAGGCGATCGAGGAGAAGCCCGCCCACCCGGTCAGCGACCTCGCCGTCGCGGGCGTCTACCTGTTCGGGCCGGCCGTCCACGAAGCCGTGCGGGCCATCGCCCCCTCCCGGCGCGGCGAGCTGGAGATCACCGACGCCATCCAGTGGATGGTCGACACCCGGCTCGACGTGCGCTCCACCGTGATCACCGGCTACTGGAAGGACACCGGGAACGTCACGGACATGCTGGAGGTCAACCGGACCCTCCTGGAACGCATGGAACGCTGCATCGAGGGCTCCGTCGACGCCTCCAGCGAGATCATCGGACGCGTCCGCGTCGAAGCCGGCGCCGAGGTCCACCGCTCGCGCGTCGTCGGACCGGTCGTCATCGGAGCCGGCAGCGTCGTCACCGACTCCTACATCGGCCCGTCCACGTCGGTGGCCGAGAACTGCAGCATCACCAACAGCGAGATCGAGTTCTCCATCATCCTCAGCGACTCCTCCTTCGACGGCATCCGCCGGGTCGAGGCGTCCCTCATCGGGCGCAACGTCCAAGTGACGCTCGCCCCCCGGCTGCCCGCCACCCACCGCCTCATCATCGGCGACCACGGCAGGGTGCAGATCTCCTCATGACCGCGACCCGACTCCTCGTGGTGACAGCCGTCACCGCCGAACGCGACCGCGCCGCCGCCGGGTTCGACGGCGGCGGCGCGCCGGGCACCCACACCGTGCCCGGCCACACCCTCCTGCGCACCGGCGGCCATGCCGGGCACCCGCTGCGGACCGACCTGCTGGCGGGCGGCGTCGGACCGGCGGCGGCCGCCTCGGCCGCCTCCGCCGCCCTGACCGCCGCCGCCCTGCGCGGCGAGCCCTACGACCTGGTCGTCACCGCGGGCATCGGCGGCGGTTTCCAGCCCCTCGCCCCGATCGGCGCCGTCGTCGTGGCGGACCGCCTGATCGCCGCCGACCTGGGCGCCGACTCCCCGGACGGCTTCCTGTCGGTCGACGCCCTCGGCTTCGGCCGCACCGTCCACCACGCACCGCCGGACCTGAGCCGCGAGGCCGCCCACGCGCTCGGCGCCGTCCACGGTCCCGTCCTGACGGTCTCCACCGCCACCGGCAGCGCGGAGACCGCCCGGCTGCTGGCGGAACGCCACCCCGGTGCGGCCGCCGAGGCCATGGAGGGCTTCGGGGTCGCCGAGGCCGCCGCGTCCCACGGCGTGCCGGTACTGGAGATCCGTACCGTCTCCAACGCCGTCGGGCCCCGCGACCGCGCGGCCTGGCGCATCGGCGAGGCCATGGCCGCCCTCACCACCGCGTTCGCCGCCCTGGCCGCCCTGCTGGAGAAGGACCCCACCCTCATCCCGCCCCGGCCCGACACGAACTGACCCCCGCACCCACCCCGGGACGCGTCGGTGCGGACCGGGGCGGATCGCACCGACGAAGAGCCCGGCACCGGGCGGATCGGGGCAGGAGCCCGACGCCGGTCGGATCAGGGCGCGGGCTCCGGCACCGCACCGGCGCCGGAGTGCCCCGGCAGCCCGCCTCCCGGGACCCCGCACCGACACGGCGGGGCGCCGGGCGGCCCGCCGCGAGGCCGGCCCGGCCCGGCCCGGCACGCGCCGGGCCCCCGCCGGCGGCCCCTCCGGGCGGGGGCACGCCCCCGCGGCGGCCCGGCCGCCCACGGCGTCCCGGCCGGCCGGCCGCCGGGTGACGGCCCGCCCCCGCGGCGGCCCGCACGCCGTCGCGGACCGTGACCGACGGAACGCCACCGGCGATTTCCAAGGGTTTCCCCAGAGAACCCCCTTCCCCTCTCTCCCTGGCCCCGGTCTTCGGGACATGCTGTCCGAGCTGCGGGATTTCCGGGTGGGAGTTCGGACTCGCAGCTGCTCGACGCGGCGCCCCACGGGCGAGTACCGGCGGCCCGCTGATCCCGTTCCGTCACCGACAGCGTGGGGAAGTTCCATGGCGAGTGAAGCGAAGCTTCGGGACTACCTCAGGTTGGTTACTGCCGACCTGCATGATGCCCGGCGCAAGCTCGACGAGATTGAGTCGAAGCAGCAGGAGCCGGTCGCCATCGTGGGGATGAGTTGCCGCCTGCCCGGGGCCGTCCGTTCGCCCGAGGACTTCTGGGAGATGCTCTCCAACGGAGTCGACGCGGTCACCGACTGGCCCGACGACCGCGGTTGGGAGGGCGCCGGCGGCTACGGCTCCGGCGACACGCTGGCCGACCGCACCCGCCAGGGTGGCTTCGTCCACGACGCCGACCGCTTCGACCCCGCCTTCTTCGGCATCTCGCCGCGCGAGGCGCTGGCGATGGACCCGCAGCAGCGCCTGCTGCTCGAAGCCTCCTGGGAGGCCTTCGAACGCGCCGGCATCGACCCCGCCACCGTCCGCGGCAGCCGCAGCGGCGTCTTCGTCGGTTGCAGCGAACAGGGCTACAGCTCCGGCCTGCGCCAGGTCCCCGACGACGTCCGCGGGCACCTGCTGACCGGTACCTCCATGTCGGTCGCCTCCGGCCGGGTCGCCTACGCGCTCGGTCTCGAAGGCCCCGCCATCACCGTCGACACCGCCTGCTCCTCCTCGCTCGTCGCCCTGCACTGGGCGGCGCAGTCCCTGCGGGCCGGCGAGTGCTCGCTCGCCCTGGTCGGCGGCGTGACCGTCATGTCCAGCCCCGGCGCGTTCATCGAGTTCGGCCAGCAGGGCGGCCTGGCGGCCGACGGCCGCTGCAAGGCGTTCTCCGAGGACGCCGACGGCACCGGCTGGGCCGAGGGCGTCGGCATGCTGCTCGTCGAGCGGCTGTCGGACGCGCGGCGCAACGGGCACAAGGTGCTCGCCGTGGTCCGGGGCAGCGCGATCAACCAGGACGGCGCCAGCAACGGCCTGACCGCCCCCAACGGCCCCTCGCAGCAGCGCGTGATCCTCGCCGCGCTGGCCAACGCCGGCGTGACCGCCACCGACGTGGACGTGGTCGAGGCGCACGGCACCGGCACCGCGCTGGGCGACCCGATCGAGGCGCAGGCGCTGCTGGCCACCTACGGCCAGGGCCGCGCCGAGGACCGGCCGCTGTGGCTGGGCTCGGTCAAGTCCAACATCGGCCACACCCAGGCCGCCGCCGGCGTCGTCGGCGTCATCAAGATGGTCCTCGCCCTCCAGCACGGCGAACTCCCCAAGACCCTCCACGTCGACCAGCCCTCGTCGCACGTCGACTGGACGGCCGGCGACGTGCGCCTGCTGACGGACACCATCAGCTGGCCGCAGGCCGAACGCCCGCGCCGCGCCGCCGTGTCGGCCTTCGGTGTGAGCGGCACCAACGCCCACGCGATCATCGAGCAGGCCCCCGAGGCCGCCGGGACCGGGCCCGCCGCCGAGGAAGGTGCCCCCGGCGAGCAGGCCCCGCTCGCCACGTCCGCGCTCCCGGTGCTGCCGTGGCTGGTCTCCGGCCGCGACGACGACACGCTGCGCGCCCAGGCGGCGCGGCTGCTCGCCCACCTCACCGCGCACCCCGACGGCCTGCCGCAGGACGTCGCCCGGTCGCTGGCCACCACCCGTTCCGCGCTGCGCAGCCGTGCCGCGGTCCTCGGCGGCAGCCGCGAGGACCTCGTGGCGGGCCTGGAAGCGCTCGCCGGCGGTGAGCGGGCCGACGGCGTGGTGACCGGCACCGTGCGTGGTGAGGGCAAGCTGGCGTTCGTCTTCGCCGGTCAGGGTGCCCAACGCCTGGGTATGGGCCGGGAGTTGTACGAGGCGTTCCCGGTGTACGCCGAGGCGTTCGACGCGGTGTGCGCGGTGGTGGACGGTGAGTTGGGCCGTTCGCTGAAGGACCTGGTGTTCGGCGACGACACGAAGGCGCTGAACCGGACGGAGTTCACCCAGCCGGCGCTGTTCGCCGTCGAGGTGGCGCTGTACCGCCTGGTGGAGTCGTGGGGCGTTCGTCCGGACTTCCTGGTCGGCCACTCGATCGGCGAGGTCGCCGCGGCCCACGTGGCCGGTGTGTGGTCGCTGGCGGACGCGGGCCGGGTCGTGGTGGCCCGTGGCCGCCTGATGCAGGCGCTGCCCGCCGGTGGCGTGATGGTCGCTCTCCAGGCTTCGGAAGCCGAGGTGCTGCCGCTGCTGGCGGGCCTGGAGGACCGTGCCGGGATCGCCGCGCTGAACGGCCCGGCCTCGACGGTGGTCGCCGGTGAGAAGGCGGCCGTCGCCCAGGTCCAGAAGCACTTCACGGGTCTGAAGCGCAAGACGACGAAGTTGCGGGTCAGTCACGCGTTCCACTCGCCGCTGATGGAGCCGATGCTGGCGGAGTTCGCCGCCGTGCTCGCGGGCGTGGAGTTCGCGGCGCCGTCGATGGCGGTCGTGTCCAACGTGACCGGACAGGCCGCCACCGCCGCCGAGTTGGAGTCCCCGCAGTACTGGGTGGACCACGTGCGGCGCCCGGTGCGGTTCGCCGCCGGGCTGGAGTGGCTGGCGGGCCAGGGCGCGACACGCTTCCTGGAGATCGGCCCCGACGGGTCGCTGACCGCGATGGCGCAGGACGTGCTGAACGGCGAGCAGACCCTCACCGTTCCGGCGCTGCGCAAGGACCGGCCCGAGACCGAGGCCGCGCTGACCGCCGTCGCGCGTCTGCACGTCGACGGCACGGACATCGACTGGGCGCGGTTCTTCGAGCGTTCCGACGCGGCCGTCGTCGACCTGCCCACGTACGCCTTCCGCCGTGACCGCTACTGGCTCGAACGCTCCTACGCGGCCGACGACGCCGCGGCGACCGACCCGGCCGGACCGTACTACCGCGTGGCCTGGAAGCCGGTGACGGGCCTGCCGGGTGAGGTGCGCCTCGGCGGCGACTGGCTGGTGGTCGCGCCCGAGGGCGCGGCGGGCGGCGACGGCTGGAACGGCGCCGTGCTCGAGGCGCTGACGGTTCGCGGCGCGGACGTCCACCTGGTGGCGTGCGCCCCCGGCGCGGACCGCGAGGCGCTCGCGTCGCTGCTGGCCGCACACGGTGACGCGCCCGTCGCCGGTGTCGTCTCGGCGCTGGCGCTGACCGACGACGCGACGGACGGCACCCCCGCGGGCGTGCTGGCCACCGCCTTCCTGATCCAGGCGCTCGGCGACGCCGGCGTCAGCGCGCCGCTGTGGGCCCTGACCCGGGGTGCGGTCGCCGCCGGGCGTGCCGACGGTCCGCCGCTGCCCGGCCAGGCCGCCGTGTGGGGCCTGGGCCGGGTCGCCGCCCTGGAACACCCGGACCGCTGGGGCGGCGTGGCCGACCTGCCGGCCGAACTCGACACCAGGACGTCGTCCTGGCTGGCCGCCGTCCTGGCCGGCGCCGGCGAGGACCAGGTCGCCGTGCGCGCCTCCGGTGTCCTCGGCCGCCGCGTGGAGCGGGTGGCCACCCCGGCCGACGGCGCCGCGGACGCGGAGTGGACCCCGGCCGGCACCGTACTGATCACCGGCGGCACCGGTGCGCTGGGCGCCCAGGTGGCGCGCTGGAGCGTCGAGCACGGCGCCGAGCACGTCGTCCTGGCCAGCCGGCGCGGCCCGCGGGCCCCGGGCGCCGCGGAACTGGAGGCGGAACTGTCCGCCCTCGGCGCCCGCGTCTCCGTCGCCGCCTGCGACACCGCCGACCGCGACGCGGTCGCGCACCTGCTCGACACCTACGCGCCGGACGCCGTCGTCCACGCCGCCGGCGTGCTCGGCGACGGTGTCATCGACACCCTCGGGGCCGGGCAGTTCGCCGAGGTCATGGGGGCCAAGGTCACCGCCGCGCGGCACCTGGACGAGCTGACCCGCGGCCGCGACCTGTCCGCCTTCGTGCTCTTCTCCTCGTTCGCCGGCCTGATCGGGTCCGCCGGACAGGCCAACTACGCCTCCGCCAACGCCATGCTGGACGCCCTGGCCGAGGGCCGGGCGGCCGAGGGCCTGCCCGCCACCTCCATCGCGTGGGGTCCGTGGGGCGGCGGCGGCATGGCCGCTGACGCGGTCGCCGGACAGCGCGCCCGCCGCGGCGGCGTGATCCCGCTCGACCCGGAGGCGGCGCTCACCGCCCTCGGCGCCTCCGTGGCGTCGGCCGAACCCGTGCTGATGGTCGCCGACGTGGACTGGGACCGGTTCGGCCCCGCGTTCGCCGCCCTGCGTCCGGCACCGCTGCTGGAGAAGCTCTACGACGCGCCCCAGGCCGTCGTCGAGCGCCGCCGTCCCTCCTCCGCCCTGCGTGATCGGCTCCTGGCCCTGCCGGCGGGGGAGCAGGCGCGTGAGCTGGTGGAGTTGGTGCGTTCCTCGGCCGCCGCGGTGCTGGGCTTCGCGGGGATGGGGGATGTGGCCGCGGATCGGGCTTTCCGTGATCTGGGGGTGGATTCCCTGATCGCGGTGGAGTTGCGGAACGTGCTGGCCGCCGAGTGCGGCATATCGTTGCCGTCGACGGTGGTCTTCGACTATCCGACGCCGTTGGCGTTGGGTGGGTTCCTGCGTGATGGTGTGGTGGGTGTCGCGGCGGAGGGTGCGGCCGCGCATGTGGTGGGCGGTGCGGTGGTCTCCGGTGATCCCATCGCGATCGTGGGGATGAGCTGCCGCTTCCCCGGTGGTGTGCGCGGGCCGGAGGAGCTGTGGGGTCTGCTGGCGGCCGGCGAAGAGGGACTCACCGCCTTCCCGGGTGACCGCGGTTGGGACCAGCTGGACGGGTTCTTCGCCGCTGCGGACGCGCGGTGGAATGACGCTGTCGGTGGGTTCTTGTCGGGGGTGGGGGAGTTCGACGCGGGGTTCTTCGGGATTTCGCCGCGTGAGGCGTTGGGGATGGATCCGCAGCAGCGGTTGTTGCTGGAGGCGGCGTGGGAGGCGGTGGAGGGTGCCGGGGTTGATCCGGTGTCGTTGCGGGGCAGTCGTACGGGGGTTTTCGTAGGGACGAACGGTCAGGATTATCCGGCGTTGCTGGGTGCGTCGGACGAGGATTTCGTGGGGTACGTGGGGACGGGTAACGCGGCGAGTGTCGCGTCGGGCCGTATCTCTTATGTGTTGGGGTTCGAGGGTCCTGCGGTGACGGTGGACACGGCGTGTTCGTCGTCGTTGGTGGCGTTGCACCTGGCGGCGCAGGCGTTGCGGTCGGGTGAGTGTGACTTGGCGTTGGCCGGTGGTGTCACCGTCATGTCGACGCCGGGTGCGTTCGTGGAGTTCGCGCGGCAGGGTGGTCTGGCCGGTGATGGCCGGTGCAAGGCGTTCGCGGAGGGTGCGGACGGTACGGGTTGGGGTGAGGGTGTAGGCGTTCTGCTGGTGGAGCGGTTGTCGGACGCGCGGGCCAAGGGGCACCGGGTGCTGGCGGTGGTGGCCGGTTCCGCGGTCAACCAGGACGGCGCGAGCAATGGTCTGACGGCGCCGAACGGTCCCTCGCAGCAGCGGGTGATCCGGGCCGCTCTCGCCAGTGCGGGGCTGTCGGCGTCGGACGTGGACGCGGTGGAGGCACACGGTACGGGGACGTCGCTGGGTGACCCGATCGAGGCGCAGGCGCTGCTGGCCACCTACGGTCAGGAGCGTGCGGAGGACCGGCCGTTGTGGTTGGGGTCGGTGAAGTCGAACTTCGGTCATACGCAGGCTGCCGCGGGTGTGGCGGGTGTGATCAAGATGGTGCTGGCGATGCGGCACGGTGTGTTGCCGAAGACGTTGCATGTGGATGCGCCGTCGTCGCATGTGGATTGGTCGGCGGGCAATGTGCGGTTGCTGACGGATGCGGTGGAGTGGCCGCAGACGGGTCGGGTGCGTCGTGCGGGTGTCTCGTCGTTCGGGTTGAGCGGGACCAACGCGCACATCGTGCTGGAGCAGGCGCCGGAGTCGGTCGCCGAGGTCGCCGAGGCGGTCGAGGTGCCGGTGTCGTCCGGGTCTTCGGTGTCGCCGGTGGTGCCGTGGACGGTGTCGGCGCGTAGCCCGGAGGCGTTGAAGGCGCAGGCGTTGAGCCTGGCGGCGTTCGTGGGTGCGGGTGCCGGTGCGGATCTCGATGTGCGGGATGTGGGGCTGTCGTTGGCGGCCTCGCGTTCGGTCTTCGAGCACCGGGCGGTGGTCTCCGGTCGTGACCGCGAGGAGTTGCTGGCCGGGCTGGGTGCGGTGGCTGACGGTGTGTCAGCTCCGGGTGTGGTGTCCGGTTCGGTGCGCGGTGAAGGCAAGCTGGCGTTCGTCTTCGCCGGTCAGGGTGCGCAACGGCTGGGTATGGGCCGTGAGTTGTACGAGGCGTTCCCGGTGTACGCCGAGGCGTTCGACGCCGCGTGTGCCGTCCTGGACGGTGAGTTGGGCCGTTCGCTGAAGGACTTGGTGTTCGGTGGCGACGCGGAGTTGTTGAACCGGACGGAGTTCACGCAGCCGGCGTTGTTCGCCGTTGAGGTGGCGTTGTTCCGGCTGGTGGAGTCGTGGGGTGTTCGCCCGGACTTCCTGGTCGGTCACTCGATCGGTGAGATCGCCGCTGCCCACGTCGCCGGTGTGTGGTCGTTGGAGGACGCTGCCCGGGTCGTCGCGGCCCGTGGCCGGCTGATGCAGGCGTTGCCCGCCGGTGGGGTCATGGTTGCCCTTCAGGCGTCCGAGGCGGAGGTGTTGCCGCTGCTGGAGGGTCTGGAGGACCGTGCCGGTATCGCCGCGCTGAATGGCCCGACGGCCACCGTGGTCGCCGGTGCGGAAGCGGCCGTTGCCGGTATCCAGGAGCACTTCTCGGGTCTGGGGCGGAAGACGACGCGGCTGCGGGTGAGCCACGCGTTCCACTCGCCGTTGATGGAGCCGATGCTGGCGGAGTTCAACGCCGTTCTCGCGGGGGTGGAGTTCGGGACCCCGTCGATGGCGGTGGTGTCGAACGTGACCGGACAGGCCGCCACCGCCGCGGAGTTGGGGTCGCCGGAGTACTGGGTGGAGCATGTGCGGCGTCCGGTGCGGTTCGCCGACGGGCTGCGCCACTTGGTGGAGTCGCGGGTCGGACGGTTCCTGGAGATCGGTCCCGACGGCTCGTTGACCGCGATGGCGCGCGACACGCTGGCCGGCGCCGAGGCGTTGAGCGTTCCGGCGTTGCGTAAGGACCGGCCCGAGGTCGAGGTGGTGCTGACCGCGCTGGGTCGGTTGCACGTGGACGGTGTCGAGGTCGAGTGGGCCGGGTTCTTCGCCGGTTCCTCGATCGTGGAGCTGCCGACGTACGCCTTCCAGCGCGAGCGCTTCTGGCCGACGCTGACGGCGTCGTCCGGTGCGGGCGACGGCGTGGACGCGGCGTTCTGGGACGCGGTGGAGCGCGGTGACCTCGATGGTCTCGCCGGGACGCTGGGCGTCGGCGAGGGGCCGTTGGGCGAGGTCGTGCCGGCGTTGTCGTCGTGGTGGCGTGGGCGGCGTGAACGCTCCGTCGTGGACAGTTGGCGTTACCGGGTGGTGTGGCGTCCGGTGGATGGCCCGGTCCGGGGCGTGCGCTCGGAGGGCCGCTGGCTGGTGCTGGCCCAGTCGGCTTCGGTGCTGGGCGAATGGGGTCTGGAGGGTCTGGCCGGTTCGGTGGACCGGCTGGACACCGTGGTGGTGGAGGCGGGTGCCGGCCGCGCGGAGCTGACCGCGCTGCTGCGGGACGCCGCCGCCGACGGGCCGGTCGACGGCATCGTCTCCCTGCTGGCGCTCACCGACGAGCCCGAACAGCTCGCTGACGGTGTGCCGGCCGCCGTGCCGTTGACCGCCGCCCTGGTGCAGGCGCACGGCGACGCCGGGATCGGCGCGCGGCTGTGGGTCGTGACGTCCAACGCGGTCGCGGTCGCCGGCTCGGACCGGGTGCCCGACCCGGCGCGGGCCGCCGTGTGGGGCCTGGGACGGGTCGCCGCCCTCGAACACCCCGACCGCTGGGGCGGGTTGGTCGACCTGCCCGGGCCGCTGGACGCCCGGGCCCGCGGCCGGCTGGCCTCCGTGCTGGCGGACGGCTCCGAGGACCAGGTGGCCCTGCGGGCGTCGGGTGTCTTCGCCCGCCGTCTGGTGCGTGCCGCCGGAACCGACCTGACCTCGGGCGGCTCCTGGACGCCGCAGGGCACCGTGCTGATCACCGGTGGCACCGGCGCCCTGGGCGCCCGGGTGGCGCGCTGGGCGATCGAACGCGGCGCCGACCACGTGGTGCTGACCAGCCGGCGCGGTGCGCAGGCCCCGGGCGCCGCCGAGCTGGAGGCGGAACTGACCGCCCTCGGCGCGCGGGTGTCCGTGGTGGCCTGTGACGTCGCCGACCGCGACGCGGTGCGGGACCTGCTCACCGAACACCCCGTCGACGCCGTCTTCCACGCCGCCGGCGCGCTCGACGACGACGTGATCGCCCTCCTGACCCCGGAGCGGTTCGCCCCGGTGATGGGGGCGAAGGTCCTGGGCGCCGTGCACCTGGACGAACTGACCCGCGACCTGGACCTGTCGGCGTTCGTGGTCTTCTCCTCGATCGTCGGCGTCTGGGGCGGCGGTGGCCAGGCCGCCTACGCGGCGGCCAACGCCTACCTGGACGCGCTGATCGACACCCGCCGTGCGCGGGGCCAGGCGGGCACCGCGGTCGCGTGGGGCCCGTGGAACCACACCGGTATGGCGGCGGACGAGGCCGGCCTCGAGCTGCTGCGCCGCCGCGGCCTGACGGCCCTCGAGCCGGACAACGCCCTGCTGGCGCTGGCCGGCGCGCTCGACCTGCGCGATGCCTGCGTCGCGGTGGCCGACGTCGACTGGACCCGGTTCGCCCCGGCCTTCGTCACCGGCCGCCCCTCGCCGCTGCTGGCCGAGCTGCCCGAGGCCAACGAGCCGTCCGCCGCCGCGGCGGGCGCCTCCGGCGCCGGCTCGGAGCTGCGGCAGACCCTGCTGGGACTGTCCGCCCAGGACCGGGAGAAGGCGCTGCTGGACCTGGTGCGGCGCCTGGCCGCGACGGTGCTCGGGCACTCCGACGTCACCGCCGTCCAGCCGACCCGGGCCTTCCGGGAGATCGGCTTCGACTCGCTCACCGCCGTCGAACTGCGTGACGTGCTGACCTCCACCACCGGGGTCACCCTGCCGGCCACCCTGGTCTTCGACCAGCCCACGCCCGCCGCGGTCGTCGAGCACCTGGTCGCTGAACTGTTCGGCGCCGAGGGCACCGAGCCGCTGACGACCCACCTGCCGGCCGCGACGAACGACGACCCGATCGTCATCGTCGGTATGGGCTGCCGGCTGCCCGGCGGCATCGGCGGACCCGAGGACCTGTGGGAGGTCGTCTCCGGCGGCCGCGACACGATCTCGGGCTTCCCGGGCGACCGCGGCTGGGACCTCGACGCGCTGTTCGAGGCCAGCGACACCCGTTCGGGTGGCTTCCTCCAGGACGCGTCCCGCTTCGACCCCGGCTTCTTCGGCATCAGCCCCCGCGAGGCCCTGGCCATGGACCCGCAGCAGCGACTGGTGCTGGAGACCTCCTGGGAGGCGCTGGAACGCTCGGGCATCGACCCGGCCTCGCTCAAGGGCAGCAGGACCGGCGTCTTCGTCGGCGCGGGCGGCTCCGGCTACGGGTCGGGACTGCGGGAGGTCCCCGAGGGCCTCGGCGGCCACCTGCTGACCGGTGCCTCCGGCAGCGTCACCTCCGGCCGGGTCTCCTACGCGCTCGGCCTCGAAGGGCCCGCCGTCACCGTCGACACCGCCTGCTCCTCCTCCCTGGTCGCCCTGCACCTGGCGGTCCAGGCGCTGCGGACCGGCGAGTGCGACCTCGCGCTGGCCGGCGGTGTCACCGTGATCGCCAACCCCGGCGCCTTCGTTGAGTTCAGCCTCCAGGGCGGCCTGGCCGCCGACGGGCGCTGCAAGGCGTTCTCCGACGGCGCCGACGGCACCGGCTGGGCCGAGGGCGTCGGCGTGCTGGTCGTGGAACGGCTGTCGGCCGCCGAAGCCAACGGGCACACCGTGCTCGCGGTGGTGGCCGGCTCCGCGGTCAACCAGGACGGCGCGAGCAACGGCCTGACGGCGCCGAACGGCCCGTCGCAGCAGCGCGTCATCCGCCAGGCGCTGGCCGGCGCCGGCCTGTCGCCGGCCGACGTGGACGCGGTCGAGGCGCACGGCACCGGCACGGTGCTGGGCGACCCGATCGAGGCGCAGGCCCTGCTGGCCGCCTACGGCCAGAACCGTGCCGAGGACCGGCCGCTGTGGCTGGGCTCGGTCAAGTCCAACATCGGTCACACCCAGGCCGCGGCCGGTGTCGCCGGTGTCATCAAGATGGTCATGGCGATCCGGCACGGCGTGCTGCCCATGACCCTGCACGCCGACGCGCCGTCGTCCCGGGTGGACTGGTCGGCCGGCAACGTGCGCCTGCTGACCGAGCGCATCGAGTGGCCCGACAGCGGCCGCGAGCGGCGGGCCGGCGTCTCCGCGTTCGGCGTGTCCGGCACCAACGCGCACGTCGTGATCGAGCAGGCCCCCGAACGGCGGCCGGAGCCGACCCCGGCCCCGGCCCCGGCGGCGGACACCGCGCCGGTCGTGCCCTGGGTGCTGTCGGCACGCACCGCGGCGGGCCTGCGCGACCAGGCCGGACGGCTGACGGCGCACCTGGCGGCCCACCCCGGGCTGACCCCGCGGGACGTCGGGCACGCGCTGGTGACCACCCGTTCGCTCTTCGAGCACCGCGCGGTGGTACTCGGCACCGGGCGCGAGGAGCTGCTCGACGCCCTCGGCCGTCTCGCCGAGGGCCACCCCGCCGCCGACGCCGTTGTCGGGGACACCTCCGCCGAGGGCGGCACGGCCTTCCTGTTCGCCGGGCAGGGCACCCAGCGCCCCGGCATGGGACGCGGCCTGTACCGGACCTTCCCGGTCTTCGCCGACGCCTTCGACGCGGTCTGCGCCCTGATGGACGGCGAACTCGAACGGCCGCTGCGGGACGTGGTGTTCGGCGACGACGCCGAGGCGCTGAACCGCACCGAGTACACCCAGCCCGCGCTGTTCGCGTTCGAGGTGGCCCTCTACCGGCTGCTGGAGTCGTGGGGGCTGCGGCCCGACCACGTCGCCGGCCACTCGATCGGCGAACTGGCGGCCGCCCACGTGGCCGAGGTCCTCACCCTTCCCGACGCCTGCCGGCTGGTCGCGGCCAGAGGCCGGCTGATGCAGGAGCTGCCCGGCGGCGGGGCGATGGTCGCCCTCCAGGCCACCGAGGCGGAGGTGCTGTCGCTGCTGGAGGGCCGCGAGCACGAGGTCGACATCGCGGCGCTCAACGGTCCGAACTCGGTGGTCATCGCCGGTGACGAGGACGTGGTGCTCTTCTTCGCCGAGCACTTCGAGCGGGCCGGGCGCAAGGTCAAGCGGCTGCGCGTCAGCCACGCCTTCCACTCGCCGCGCATGGACCCGATGCTGGCCGCCTTCCGGGCCGTCGCCGAGAGCGTCACCTACGGCCGGCCGCGCTTCCCGGTGATCTCCAACCTCACCGGACGCCTGGCCACCGCCGAGGAACTCGGCTCGGCCGACCACTGGGTGCGGCACGCCCGGCAGGCGGTGCGCTTCGCCGACTGCGTGGCGTGGCTGGAGCACGACGGCGTCGCCAACCTGCTGGAGATCGGGCCCGACACCACCTTGACCGCGATGGCCAAGGGGTGCCTGACCGGCACCGCGCCGCTCGCGGTCCCGGCCCTGCGCGACGACAGCGCCGACGAGGCCGCCTCCCTGATCGCGGCGGTCGCCGCGCTGTTCACCCGCGGCGTGCCCGTCGACTGGCGGTCGGCCGCGCCGGACACCACCGGCCACCGGACCCCGGCACCGCTGCCCACCTACGCCTTCCAGCACCAGAGCTTCTGGCTGGAGAGCACCGCGGGCGGCACCGACGCCGCGTCCGTCGGCCTGGTCCCGGCCGGCCACCCGCTGCTGGGCGCGCTGGTCCCGCTGGCCACCACCGACACCCTGGTCCTCACCGGGCGCCTGTCGGCACACCTTCAGCCCTGGCTGACCGAGCACCGCATCCACGGCGACGCCGTGGTGCCCAGCACGGCGTTCGTGGAACTGGCCGCACTGGCCGGCGCGCACGCCGAGCGCCCGCACATCAGGGAACTGATCCTGGAGGCGCCGCTGGTGCTTCCCGAGCGCGGCGCGGTCCAGCTCCAGGTGCGGGTCGAGGAGCCCGACGCCTCCGGGGCCCGTGCCCTGGGCGTCTACGCCCGCCCCGACACCGGCCAGGCCGACGGCGGCCCCTGGACCCGCCACGCGGGCGGTGTGCTGACCGCCACCGCCCCGCAGGGCCGGGCGCAGGACGACTTCGACTTCACCGTCTGGCCGCCGGCCGGCGCCGCCGAGGTCGACACCGAGGGACTCTACGAACGGCTGGAGGCGGCCGGACTCGCCTACGGGCCGGTCTTCCGCGGCCTCAAGGGCGTCTGGCGCGACGGTGACGAGGCGTACGCCGAGGTCGCCGTGCCCGAGACCGCCGCGACCGAGGCCGGCCGGTTCGAGCTGTACCCGGCGCTGCTCGACGCGGCCTTGCACCCGCTCGGCCTCAACGTCTTCGACGGCCTGGGCGACGGCCGCGTGCTGTTCTCGCTCGGCGACGTCCACCTGCACGCCTCCGGGGCCACCACGCTGCGCGTCCGCCTGACCCGGCGCGGCGACGACCGGATCGCGCTGGAGGCCGCCGACGGCACCGGCGCCCCGGTCGTCGGCATCGACTCGCTGCTGCTGCGGCAGGTCGCCGGCGAACGGATCGCCGCCGCCGCGCACACCGTGGGCTCGCTGCTGGACCTGCGCTGGGCACCGCTCACCGCGACCGGCGACGCGCCGACCACCGACTGGCTCGTGGTGGGCGCCGGAACGGCCGGCGTCGACCAGGCGCTGGACATCGCCGCCGCGGCCACCCTGCCCGAACCGGCCGACGCCCCCGCCGAACGGCTCGTGCTCCTCACCGACGGTCGCAGCCCGGCCCGCGACGAGGTGGAACGCTGGCTCGCCGGCGACCGGACCGCGCGGCTGGCCGTCGTCACCCGGCACGCCGTCGCCGTGGACGGGGAGACCCCCGACCCGGCCGGCGCCGCCCTGCGGGCCACCGGGGTGGCCCTGCACGCCGCACACCCCGACCGGGTCGTCCTCGTCGACGTCGACGCGGACCCCGCCTCCCTGCTGGCGCTGCCCCGCGCGGTGGCCGGCGGCGAACCCGACCTGGTGATCCGCGCCGGCGCCCTCGCCGCCGCCCGCCTGGCCCGCACCGCCACCGCCGACGCCGCACCGGACGCCGGCACCCTGGACGGCACCGTGCTGGTCACCGGCGCGCTGGCCCAGCAGGTCGCCGACGCCCTGCCGGCCGGCGCCACCGTCCTGGACGCGGACGGCGACGAACTCGCCCGCGCCCTGGCCGACGCCACCACCGGGCAGCAGCAGGTCGCCCTGGTCCACACCACCGACCTGACCGGCGCCGCCGACCTCGACGACGCCGTGCGCCTGCACGAACTCACCGCGGACCTGCCGCTGTCGGCCTTCGTGCTGCTGGCCGCGCCGGACGAGACGTCCGGCCGCCGCGCCCTCGCCCCGCGGGCCCGGGCGCTGGCCGCCGCACTGGGCGCGCTCGCCGAGCGCCGCGCCGCCCAGGGCCTGCCCGCCCTCGCGCTGACGCCGCCCTACGGGCCCGGCAGCGACACCCCGCCCGCCCTCACCCCGCTGACGGCCCCCCAGGCCGCCGCCCTGCTGCCGGCCGCGCTGGCCGTCGGCCGGACCACCGCGCTGGCCGCCGTGCTGGACGTCCCCGCGCTGCGCCGACTGGCCGCCGTGCCACCGCTGCTGACCGGGCTCGTGCCCGCCGGCGCCCGTCGTACCGCGGCCCGCGGCAGCACCGACTCCGGCCTGGTACGCCGGCTGGCCGGCCGCCCCGAGGCCGAACGCGCCCGCACCCTGCTGGCCACGATCCGCACCCAGGTCGCGGCGGTCCTCGGCTACGCCGGAGGCGCGGAGGTGGAGCCCACCCGCTCCTTCTCCGACCTCGGCTTCACCTCGCTCACCGCGGTCGAGCTGCGCAACCAGCTCAGCGCCGCCGTCGGGGTGACCCTGCCGGCCACCCTCGCCTTCGACCACCCCACCCCGGCCGCGCTCGCCCGGTTCCTCGACGCCGAACTGTTCGGCGCGCTGACCGAGGACGAGGCCCCGGCCCTGTCCGCGGCGGCCCTCGACGACGACCCGATCGTCATCGTCGGCATGGCCTGCCGCTACCCCGGCGGCGTCCGCAGCCCCGAGGACCTGTGGGAGATGGTGGTGGCCGGCGAGGACGGCATATCGCCGCTGCCCGCCGACCGAGGATGGCATCCCGAGACCCTGTACCACCCGGACCCCGACCACGCCGGCACCGTCTACACCCAGCAGGGCGGGTTCCTGCACGACGCCAGCCAGTTCGACCCGGCGTTCTTCTCCATCAGCCCGCGCGAAGCACTGTCCATGGACCCCCAGCAGCGCCTGCTCCTGGAGGCGTCCTGGGAGGCGCTGGAGCGGGCCGGCATCGACCCGGTGTCCGCACGCGGCAGCCGTACCGGTGTCTTCGCCGGTGTGACCTACCAGGACTACGTCACGATCCTGGCCGCCGCGGAGGACAGCTTCGAAGGCTACGTCGGCACCGGCAACAGCCCCAGCGTGCTGTCCGGCCGCGTCTCGTACGCGCTCGGCCTGGAAGGGCCCGCCGTCTCCGTCGACACCGCCTGCTCCTCCTCCCTGGTCGCCCTGCACCTCGCCGTGCAGGCCCTGCGGCAGGGCGAGTGCACCCTCGCGCTGGCCGGCGGCGTCACGGTGATGTCCACCCCCGGCTCGCTCATCGAGTTCAGCCGCCAGCGGGCACTCGCCCCCGACGGCCGCTGCAAGCCGTTCTCCGCGGACGCCGACGGCGCCAGCTGGGCCGAGGGCGTCGGCATGGTCGTCGTGGAACGCCTGTCGGACGCGCGCCGCAACGGACACCCCGTGCTGGCCGTCGTCCGCGGCAGCGCCCTCAACCAGGACGGCGCCAGCAACGGCCTGACCGCGCCCAACGGCCCCTCGCAGCAGCGGGTCATCCGCCAGGCACTGGCCTCGGCCCGCCTTGCGCCCAACGACGTCGACGTCGTCGAGGCGCACGGCACCGGCACCACCCTCGGCGACCCCATCGAGGCGCAGGCCCTGATCGCCGCCTACGGCCAGGACCGCGACGAGGAACGCCCGCTGTGGCTGGGCTCGCTGAAGTCCAACATCGGCCACAGCCAGGCCGCGGCCGGCGTCGGCGGCATCATCAAGATGGTCATGGCCCTGCGCGGCGAGATGATCCCCAAGACGCTGTACGCGGAGCACCCCACCCCGCACGTCGACTGGAGCGGCGGCACCGTACGGCTGCTGACCGAGCCCGTCGCCTGGCCCGCGGGCGACCGGCCCCGCCGCGCCGGTGTCTCCTCGTTCGGCATGAGCGGCACCAACGCCCACATCATCGTCGAGCAGGCACCCGTACACGACGCGCCGGCCGCACCGGCCGACCGCACCGAACTGCCCGTCGTACCCGTGCTGCTGTCCGGACGCACCCCGCAGGCGGTACGCGACCAGGCCGCCCGGCTGCGCTCGCACCTGCTGCGCCACCCCGGCGAGTCGCTGGCCGACCTCGGCTACTCGCTCGCCGTTACCCGGTCCGCCTTCGAGTACCGCACCGCGGTCCTGACCACCGGGCGCGACGAACTCGACGACGCGCTGCGCGGCATCGCCGACAACAGCCCCGTCACCGGCAACGGCGTCATCGAGGCCGCCGCCACCGGCAGCTCCGCCCCCGTCATGGTCTTCCCCGGACAGGGCGCGCAGTGGGCCGGCATGGCGCAGGGGCTGCTGACCGCCTCGACCGTGTTCGCCGACCGGATCGCCGAGTGCGAACGCGCCCTGGCCCCCTTCGTCGACTGGTCGCTGACCGCCGTGCTCAACGGCACCGGGAGCGCCGTCGACCTCGACCGGGTCGACGTCGTCCAGCCCGCCCTGTGGGCCGTCATGGTCTCGCTGGCCGCCCTGTGGGAGTCCTGCGGGGTGCGCCCGGCCGCCGTGGTCGGCCACTCCCAGGGTGAGATCGCCGCCGCCTGCGTCGCCGGAGCGCTGTCGCTGGAGGACGGCGCCCGGGTGGTGGCCCTGCGCAGCCGGGCCATCACCGCGATCGCCGGCACCGGCGGCATGATGTCGGTACCGCTGTCCGCCGACGCCACCCGCGAACGCCTCCTGCCCTGGGAGGGCCGCATCTCCGTCGCCGCCGTCAACGGACCCACCTCTGTGGTGGTCTCCGGCGAGGCGACCGCGCTCGACGAACTGTTCGAGGCCCTGACCGGCGACGAGATACGCGCCCGCCGGATCGCCGTGGACTACGGCTCGCACTCCGCACAGGTGGAGGCCATCCGCGACCGCGTCCTGGAGGCGCTCAGCCCGGTACGGCCCCGCGACGCCGACATCCCGTTCCGGTCGGCCCTGACCGGCGACTGGTTCGACACCACCGGCCTGGACGCCGGCTACTGGTACACCAACCTGCGCGAGACCGTCCGGTTCGAAGAGGCGGTACGCGGCCTGATCGCCGAGGGCCACCGGTCGTTCATCGAGATGAGCCCCCACCCGGTGCTCGCCGTCGGCCTGCGCGAGACCGTCGAGGACCTCGGCGCCGACGTCGCCGTCCTCGGCTCGCTGCGCCGCCAGCAGGGCGGGCTCGACCAGTTCCTCACCGCCGTCAGCACCGCCCACGTCCACGGCGTCGACGTCGACTGGACGGCCGTCTTCGCCGGCACCGGATCGCACCGGGTCGACGTACCGACCTACGCCTTCCAGCGCCAGCGGTACTGGCCGACCGTGCGGGAGGCCGTGGCGGCGGACGCCGCCGCCGACGGCGCGCTGACCGCCGACTCCGTCGAGGCACGCTTCTGGCAGACCGTCGAGCAGGAGGACCTGGAGGCCCTGACCGGCACCCTCGACCTGGGCGACGACGCCCCGCTGAGCGCCTTCCTGCCGGCCCTGTCGGCCTGGCGCCGGACCAGCCGCGAGCGGTCGACCACCGACGCCTGGCGCTACCGCGTCAACTGGGCGCCGCTGACCGGCGACGGGACCGGTACCCTGTCCGGGACCTGGCTGCTGGCCGTACCGGCCGACGCCGGGGCGCACGGCGACCTCGTCGAGGCCGCCCGGCTGGCCCTGGAGGCCGGCGGGGCCCGGGAGGTGCGCACCGTCGCCCTCACCGACGCCGACCTGGGCACCGACGCCCGCGAACGCCTCGCCGCCCTGCTGCGCGAGGCCGTGGGCGAGGACACCGGCGCCCAGCGCGTGCGCGGCGTGCTGTCCCTGCTCGCCCTGGACGAGCGGCCCCACCCCGAGCACCCGGCCGTCCCCCTCGGACTGGCCGGCACCCTCGCCCTCGTCCAGGCCCTCGGCGACACCGCGACCGACGCGCCCTTGTGGTGCGCCACCCGCGGCGCCGTCACCACCGGCCACGCCGACGGCCCGCTCAGCACCGTCCAGGCCCTCGTGTGGGGCTTCGGCCGGGTCGCGGCGCTGGAACACAGCGACCGCTGGGGCGGGCTGATCGACCTGCCCGTCACCCTCGACAGCCGGGCCGCCACCCGGCTGGCCGCCACCCTCGCCGACCCCGGTGGTGAGGACCAGATCGCGCTGCGCGCCTCCGGCACCTTCGGCCGCCGGCTGGTGCGGGCGCTGCCCGCCGCCACCGCGGGCGACGGCTGGAGCCCGCGCGGCACGACGCTGATCACCGGCGGCACCGGAGCGCTCGGCGGCCACATCGCCCGCTGGCTGGCCGGCCGCGGCGCCGAACACCTGCTGCTCACCGGCCGCCGCGGCCCCGACGCCCCCGGCGCGCCCGAACTGCGCGCCGAACTGGAGGCGCTGGGCGTGCGGGTGACCATCGCGGCCTGCGACGTCGCCGACCGCGCCGCGCTGGGCGAGCTGCTCGCCACGGTGCCGGCGGAACTCCCGCTGGACGCGGTCTTCCACGCCGCCGGATCGCTCGACGACGGCGTCATCGACTCGCTGGACGCCGGCCGCATGGACCCGGTGCTGCGCGGCAAGATGACGGCGGCGGTCAACCTGCACGAACTGACCCGCGACCTGGACCTGTCCGCCTTCGTGCTCTTCTCCTCCACCGCCGGCGTCATCAGCGGCGCCGGTCTGGGCAACTACGCGCCGGGCAACGCCTTCCTCGACGCGCTGGCCGAGTCGCGCCGGGCCGAGGGCCTGCCGGCGACCGCGGTCGCCTGGGGCCTGTGGGCCGAGGGCGGCATGGTCGGCGACGGCGCCGGGGAGCGGATGCGCCGCTACGGCGTGCACGCCATGGCCTCCGAGCCGGCCCTCACCGCGCTGGGCCACGCGCTCGACGGCGACCAGGCCGCACTCGTCGTGGCCGACCTGCGCTGGGACACCTACGCGGTGGCGTTCACCAGCCCGCGCCCGAGCAACCTGCTCAACGACCTGCCGGAGGCGCTGCGAGCCCTGGCCGCCGCACCGCAGGCCGCCGAGACCACGGACGCCTCCACGCTGCTGGCCCACCTGGCGACGCTGCCCGCCTACGAGCGTGAGGAAGCCGTCCTCGACGTGGTCCGCGCCTACGTGGCCAAGGTCCTCGGCTACCCCTCGCCCGACCTGGTGGAGACCGGCCGGCCGTTCACCGACCTGGGCATCGACTCGCTCAGCGCCGTCGAACTGCGCAACGGCATGAGCCAGGTCACCGGCCTGCGCCTGCCGGCCACCCTGGTCTTCGACCACCCGACCTGCGCGCGGCTGGCGGCGTACCTGCTCGGCGAACTCGGCGACGGTCAATCCGCCGCGGAGCAGTCCGCGCCGGTGCCGGCGACCGTGGTGCGCGACGACGACCCGATCGTCATCGTCTCCATGAGCTGCCGCTTCCCCGGCGACGTCCGCAGCCCCGAGCAGCTGTGGCGCCTGCTGTCGGAGGGCGACGAGGCCCTGGTGCCCTTCCCGACCGACCGCGGCTGGGACCTGGACGCCCTCTACGACCCGGAGCCGGGCAAGACCGGCACCGTCTACACCCAGCAGGGCGGCTTCCTCGACGACGCCAGCGGGTTCGACCCGGCGTTCTTCGGCATCTCCCCGCGTGAGGCGGTGGCGATGGACCCGCAGCAGCGGCTGCTGCTGGAGATCTCCTGGGAGGCGTTCGAACGGGCCGGCATCGACCCGGCGCTGCTGCGCGGCAGCCGCACCGGTGTCTTCGCCGGCACCAACGGCCAGGACTACACCGGCATGCTGGCCGCCTCCGGCGACGACTACGAGGGTTACCTGCTCACCGGCAACGCCGCGAGCGTCGTGTCGGGCCGGCTGTCCTACACCTTCGGCCTCGAAGGCCCCGCGGTGACCGTGGACACCGCCTGCTCGGCCTCCCTGGTGGCGCTGCACCTGGCGGTGCAGTCGCTGCGGCTGGGGGAGTGCGACCTGGCGCTGGCCGGCGGCCTGACGGTGATGGCCTCCCCCGGACTGTTCCTCGACTTCAGCCGCCAGCGCGGTCTGGCCGAGGACGGCCGGTGCAAGGCGTTCGCCGACGCCGCCGACGGCACCGGCTTCTCCGAGGGCGGCGGCATGCTGCTGGTGGAGCGGCTGTCGGACGCCCGGCGCAACGGACACCCGGTGCTCGCCGTGGTGGCCGGCTCGGCCGTCAACCAGGACGGCGCCTCCAACGGCCTCAGCGCCCCGAACGGTCCCGCCCAGCAACGGGTGATCCGGGCGGCGCTGGCCAGCGGCGGCCTGTCGTCGGCCGACGTCGACGTGGTCGAGGCGCACGGCACCGGTACCAAGCTGGGCGACCCGATCGAGGCGCAGGCGGTGCTGGCCACCTACGGCCAGGACCGTTCGCCGGACCGGCCGTTGTGGCTGGGGTCGATCAAGTCCAACGTGGGCCACACGCAGGCCGGCGCCGGCGTGGCCGGCATCATGAAGATGGTGCTGGCGATGCGGCACGGCGTGCTGCCCAAGACGCTGCACGTGGACGCGCCCACCTCGCACGTGGACTGGGAGTCCGGCCAGGTCCGGCTGCTGACGGAGAACGTCGAGTGGCAGCGGGCGGACGACCGTCCGCGCCGCGCGGGCGTCTCCTCGTTCGGCATCAGCGGCACCAACGCCCACCTCATCCTGGAGGAGGCGACCGCGCCGCAGGAGCCCGCCGAGGCTGCGGACGGGACCGAGCCGCAGGAAGCGGCCGGCGCCCCGGCGACCGGGACGCTGCCGTGGGTGGTGACCGGCCGCAGCGCGGCCGCCCTGCGGGCACAGGCTGCGACGCTGGCGGACTTCCTGCGCGAGCGGGCCGACCTCGACCCGGCCGACGTGGGCCTGTCGCTGGCGGTGTCGCGTTCGGTCTTCGAGCACCGCGCGGTCCTGCTGGGCGACGACCGCGAGGCGCTGGCGGCCGGGCTGACCGCGCTGGCCGCCGACGAGCCGGCCCCCGGCGTCGTGACCGGTTCCGCGCGCGGCGAGGGCAAGCTGGCGTTCGTCTTCGCCGGCCAGGGTGCGCAACGCCTGGGTATGGGCCGGGAGTTGTACGAGGCGTTCCCGGTCTACGCAGCGGCGTTCGACGCTGCGTGTGCCGTGCTGGACGGTGAGTTGGGCCGTTCGCTGAAGGATCTGGTGTTCGGTGACGACGCGGATCTGCTGAACCGGACGGAGTTCACCCAGCCGGCGTTGTTCGCCGTTGAGGTGGCGTTGTTCCGGTTGGTGGAGTCGTGGGGTGTGCGTCCGGACTACCTCGTCGGTCACTCGATCGGTGAGGTGGCCGCCGCCCACGTGGCGGGTGTGTGGTCGCTGGCGGACGCGGGCCGGGTCGTGGTGGCCCGTGGCCGGTTGATGCAGGCGTTGCCCGCCGGTGGCGTGATGGTCGCCCTTCAGGCGTCCGAGGCCGAGGTGCTGCCGCTGCTGGAGGGGCTGGCCGACCGTGCCGGAATCGCCGCGCTCAACGGTCCGACCTCGACGGTGGTCGCCGGTGAGCAGGCCGCCGTCGCCGGTATCCAGGAGCACTTCGCCGCTCTGGAACGTAAGACGACGCGGTTGCGGGTCAGTCACGCGTTCCACTCGCCGCTGATGGAGCCGATGCTGGCGGAGTTCGCCGCGGTGCTGTCCGGGGTGGAGTTCGCGGCGCCGTCGATGGCGGTGGTGTCGAACGTGACCGGACAGGCCGCGACGGCCGCGGAGTTGGGGTCGCCGGAGTACTGGGTGGACCACGTGCGGCGTCCGGTGCGGTTCGCCGACGGGCTGGAGTGGCTGGCCGGGCACAAGGCGACGCGCTTCCTGGAGATCGGCCCCGACGGGTCGCTGACCGCGATGGCGCAGGCCGTGCTCGATCCCGACGAGACCCTCACCGTCCCCGCGCTGCGCAAGGACCGGCCCGAGACCGACACGCTGCTCGGCGCCCTGGCCCAGGTCTTCGTCAAGGGCGTCGGCGTCGACTGGTCGGCCGCCTTCAGCGGGACCGGCGCGACCACGGTCGACCTGCCCACGTACGCCTTCCAGCGCCAGCGGTTCTGGCCGAAGCCCCCGGTCCTGCTGGGCGACGTCGGCTCGGTCGGCATCGGCTCCGCCGGACACCCCCTGCTGGGTGCGGCGGTGCGGATGGCGGGCGGCGAACAGATGCTGTTCACCGGCCGGCTGTCGCTGCGCAGCCACCCGTGGCTGGCCGAGCACGCGCTGACCAGCACCGCGCTGTTCCCCGGAACCGGTTTCCTGGAACTGGCGCTGCACGCCGCGGACCAGGTGGGCTGCGAGAGCGTGGAGGAACTGACGATCCTCGCGCCGCTCCCGCTGCCCGAGCGCGGCGGGGTGCGCATCCAGCTGCGGGTCGACGAGCCCGACCCGTCCGGCGCGCGGCAGCTGAGCCTGTACTCGCGTGCCGAGGACGCGCCGGAGGACGACCCCTGGGCGCTCAACGTCCAGGGTCTGCTGGCCCCGGCCGCCACCGAGGCGCCCGACCCGTACGACTTCACGGCCTGGCCGCCCGGTGACGCCACCGAGGTGCCGCTCGACGGCTTCTACGAGGGCTTCGCCGAACGCGGCCACCTGTACGGCCCGCTCTTCCAGGGGCTGAAGTCGGTGTGGGTGCGCGGCGAGGAGGTGTTCGCCGAGGTGGCACTGCCCGAGGCCGCCGATCCGGCCGCCGACAAGTTCGACCTGCACCCGGCCCTGCTGGACGCCGCCCTGCACGCGGTGATGTTCGTGCCGATGGAGGACGCCGACCGGCTGCCGTTCTCGTGGAACGGCGTGCGGGTCGAGGCGGTCGGCGCCGGGGCGCTGCGCCTGCGCATGGTGCAGGAGGGCCCGGAGACCATCGCCTTGTCGATGGCGGACACCTCCGGACGCCCCGTCGCCTCCGTCGCGGCCCTGACGCTGCGCGAACTGACCGGCGAACTCGCCGGCCCGGCCGCGCAGCCCGGTTCCGACGCGCTGTTCGAACTGGACTGGACGTCGGTGCCGTCCGCGACCCCGGCCCAGGAGACCTGGAGCGTGGTCGGCGGCACCGAGGCCGACGAGCTGCGCGACGCGCTGACCGCCGCCGGCCGCACGGCGCTGGTCCACCCCACGCTGGCCGCGCTGGCGGGTTCCGGGGCCGACGTGCCGGAGACGGTGCTGTTGGTCCTGGGCGCCGGTGAGCAGACCGCCGACCTGGCGGCCGCCGCCCACGCCACGACCCACCGGGCGCTGGCCACCGTCCAGGAGTTCCTCGACGAGCGGCGCTTCGACCAGGCCAGGCTGGCCGTGGTCACCCGGCACGCGGTGGGCACCTCCGCCCGCTCCGCCGACCCGGTGCAGGCAGCCGTGTGGGGCCTGGTGCGGGCCGCCCGCTCCGAGAACCCCGACCGCTTCGTGCTGATCGACACCGACGGCGCCCCGGCGTCGGCCACGGCCCTGCCCGCCGCACTCGCGGCCGGCGAGCCCGAGCTGCTGGTGCGCGACGGAGCGGTCACCGCGGCGCGCATCGTCAAGGCGACGGCCGACCGCCGCCTGACCGCGCCGGCCACCGACGCCTGGCGGCTCGCCGTCGAGCGCAAGGGCACCCTCGACGGGCTGCGGCTCACCGCCTGCCCCGACGCGGCGGCCCCGCTGGCCCCGCGCGAGGTGCGCCTGTCCATGCGCGCCGCGGGCGTCAACTTCCGTGACGTGCTCACCGCGCTCGGCATGTACCCCGGCGACGCCACCGCCATCGGCCTGGAAGGCGCCGGCGTGGTCACCGAGGTCGGTGCCGAGGTCACGGGGCTGGCACCGGGCGACCGGGTGATGGGCATGTTCTCCGGCGCGTTCGGCCCGCTGGCCGTGGCCGACGAGCGCATGGTGGCCCGTATCCCGCGCGGCTGGTCCTTCGCCGAGGCGGCGACCATCCCCATCGTCTACCTGACCGCCTACTACGCGCTGGTGGACCTCGGCGGGATGAAGGCCGGACAGCGCGTCCTGGTGCACGCCGCCGCCGGCGGTGTGGGCACGGCCGCGGTGCGGCTCGCCCAGCACCTGGGGGCGGAGGTGTTCGGCACCGCCTCGCCGGGCAAGTGGGACGCCCTGCGGGCCGCCGGGCTCGACGACGCGCACATCGCGTCCTCGCGCGACCTGACGTTCGAAAAGGCCTTCTCGGTCGCCACCGACGGCCGGGGCGTGGACATGGTCCTCAACTCGCTCGCCCGCGAGTACGTGGACGCCTCGCTGGCCCTGCTGCCCAACGGCGGCCCGTTCCTGGAGATGGGCAAGACCGACGTCCGCGACCCGGAGCGGATCGCCGCCGACCACCCCGGCGTGGCCTACGCGGCGTTCGACCTGATCGACGCGGGACCGGACCGGATCGGCGCGATGCTGGCCGAACTGGTCGCGCTGTTCGACAGCGGGGCCCTGCCGCCGCTGCCGATGGCCACCTGGGACGTGCGGCAGGCCCCGGAGGCGTTCCGCTTCGTCAGCCAGGCCCGTCACGTCGGCAAGGTCGTCCTGACCGTGCCGTCCGAGCCGAACCCCGACGGCACGGTGCTGCTGACCGGCGGCACCGGCGGCCTGGGCAAGGTCACCGCCCGCCACCTGGTCGCCGAGCAGGGGGTGCGCCACCTGGTGCTCACCAGCCGGCGCGGACCCGACGCGCCCGGCGCCGCGGAACTGCGGCAGGAGCTGGCCGCGCTGGGCGCCGAGGTGTCGATCGTGGCCTGTGACGCCGCCGACCGCACGGCCCTCGCCGGGCTGCTGGCGGCCATCCCGGCCGAACACCCGCTGACCGCGGTGGTGCACACCGCCGGCGTCCTGGCGGACGGCGTGGTCTCGGCCATGACGCCCGAACAGGTCGACCGGGCGCTGCGGCCGAAGGTCGACGCGGTGACCAACCTGCACGAACTGACCCGCGAGTGCGACCTCGCCCAGTTCGTGGTCTTCTCCTCGGTCGCCGGCACGTTCGGCGGGGCGGGCCAGGCCAACTACTCGGCCGCGAACGCCTTCCTCGACGCACTGGCCCACCACCGCAGGTCCCTCGGCCTGCCCTCGGTGTCCCTGGCCTGGGGCACCTGGGTCTCGGACGCGGGAATGACCGGCGAACTGACCGAGGCCGACCGCGAACGGCACGCCAGGACCGGCATGGTCCCGCTGGCGGCCGGCGACGGCATGCGCCTGCTGGACGCCGGCTCGCGCACCGACCGGGCGGTCCTGCTGCCGATGCAGCTGGACATGCGGGCGATGCGCGAGTACGCGGACGGTCTGCCGCTGCTGCTGCAGGGCATGGTCCGCAAGCCGGCCCGCCGCACGGTGGAGGCGGCCGCCCCCACCGCCGCGGACACCCTCACCCTGCCGGAGCGGCTGGCGCTGCTGTCCGACGAGGACCGCGAGGCGCACCTGCTGGAGCTGGTCGCCACCCAGGCGGCCGCCGTGCTCGGCCACTCCTCCACCGACGAGATCGAGGCCGAGCAGACCTTCAAGGAACTGGGGTTCGACTCGCTGACCGCGGTCGAACTGCGTAACAGGCTCAACGCCGTGACCGGCTTGCGGCTGCCCGCCACCTTGGTCTTCGACTACCCGACCCCGGCCGCGCAGGTGCGCTACCTGCTGTCCGAACTGGACCTGCCGGAGGCGCCGGGCGGCGCGCAGAACGTGCTCGGGGAACTGGACCGGCTGGAGTCCTCCCTGACCGGTACGGATCTCGACGACCTCGACGACGAGGACCGCGCCAAGGTCACCGACCGTCTGCGGGCCCTGATGGCCCGCTGGACGGGAGAACCGGTCACCGCCGCCGCGCCCGCAGCGGCCGCCGCGTCCGACGACGACGAGCTCGACGACGTCGAGACGGCGAGTGACCTGTTCGACTTCATCGACAGGGAGCTGGGCGCGTCGTGACCACAGGCTTCGAACACCGCCAACCTCTTGGCTCGGCTCAAGGATGTGACATTCGTGGCTGACGACGACAAGTACGTTGAGTACCTCAAGCGGGTGACGGCAGAACTGCGGCAGACCCGCCGTCAGCTCCGGGAGGTCGAGTCCAGGAACCAGGAGCCCATCGCGATCGTGGCGATGTCCTGCCGCTTCCCGGGCGGGATCAGCTCTCCCGAGGACCTGTGGCGCTTCGTCGACCAGGACGGCGACGCCATCGGCCGCTTCCCGGGCGACCGCGGCTGGGACATCGAGGACCGCTTCGACCCCGACCCCGACAAGCCGGGCACCTTCTACGCCCGCGAGGGCGGCTTCCTGCACGACGCCAGCGAGTTCGACCCGGCGTTCTTCGGGATGAGCCCCCGTGAGGCGCTGGCCACCGACCCGCAGCAGCGGCTGCTGCTCCAGGCGTCCTGGGAGATCTTCGAGCGGGCCGGCATCCGCCCGGCCACCATGCGCGGCAGCCGCACCGGCGTGTTCGTCGGCGCGGCCACCTCCGGCTACGGCGTCGGCCCCACCGAGGTCCCCGAGGACGTCCACGGGCTGATGCTGGCGGGCAACGCCACCTCCGTCGCCTCGGGCCGCATCTCCTACGTCCTGGGCCTCGAGGGCCCGACGGTCACGGTCGACACCGCCTGCTCCTCCTCGCTGGTGGCGCTGCACTGGGCCGTGCAGGCCCTGCGCACCGGCGAGTGCGACATGGCGATGGCCGGCGGCGTCGCCGTCATGGCCACCCCCGGGCTGCTGTTCGAGTTCAGCCGGCAGCGCGGGCTGGCGCCGGACGGCCGCTGCAAGGCGTTCTCCGACGACGCCGACGGCACCGGCTGGTCCGAGGGCGTCGGCCTGGTGCTGGTCGAGCGGCTGTCCGACGCCCGCCGCAACGGCCACCCGGTGCTCGCCGTCGTGCGCGGCAGCGCCATCAACTCCGACGGCGCCACCAACGGGCTGACCGCCCCCAACGGCCCCTCCCAGCAACGCGTGATCCAGGCGGCGCTGGCCAACGCCGGGCTGACCGCGGCCGACATCGACGCCGTCGACGCGCACGGCACCGGCACCTCGCTCGGCGACCCGATCGAGGCCCAGGCCCTGCTGGCCACCTACGGCCGCGAGCGCGACGCGGAACGGCCGCTGCTGCTGGGCTCGCTGAAGTCCAACCTGGGCCACACCCAGGCGGCGGCCGGCGTCGCCGGCGTCATCAAGATGGTGATGGCGCTCCAGCACGCCCGGCTGCCGCGCACCCTGCACGTGAGCGAGCCGTCGACGCACGTCGACTGGTCGGCCGGCAACGTCCGGCTGCTGACCGAGCCCACCGCGTGGCCGGACACCGCGGGCAACCCGCGCCGCGCCGCCGTCTCCTCGTTCGGCATCAGCGGCACCAACGCGCACACCGTGCTGGAGCAGGCGCCCCTCGAAGAGGCCGAAGGGGCCGAAGCGCCGGACCAGCCCGCCGAACCGGCGCCCGCCGCCGTCGCGCTGCCCGTCGTGCCGTGGATCGTCTCGGCCCGCGCGCAGGCGTCGCTGACCGCCCAGGCCGGCCGGCTGGCCGACTGGACGCGCGAGGAGGGCGGCGAGGTCTCCCCGCTGGACGTCGCCGTGGCCCTGGCCACCACCCGGCAGACCTTCGAGCACCGCGCGGTGGTGTTCGCCGCGGACCGCGACGCCGCGCTGGACGGCCTGACCCGGCTGGCCGGCGCCGAGGACGGCGAGCCCGGACCGGGCGTCGTGCTGGGCCGGGCGCTGCGCGGTTCCACCGCCTTCCTCTTCTCCGGCCAGGGCGCCCAGCGCCTGGGCATGGGACGTGAGCTGTACCAGGCCTTCCCGGTCTTCGCCGAGGCGTTCGACGCGGTCTGCGCACACCTCGACGCCGAACTGGGCCTCTCCCTCAAGGCAGTGGTCTTCGACGGTACGGACGCCGCGCGGCTGGAGCGCACCGACCTCACCCAGCCGGCGCTGTTCGCCGTCGAGGTGGCCCTGTTCCGCCTGATGGAGCGCTGGGGCGTCAAGCCCAAGTACCTCATGGGCCACTCGCTGGGCGAGCTGACCGCCGCCCACGTCGCCGGGGTCTGGTCGCTGGCGGACGCCTGCCGGCTGGTCGCCGCCCGCGGCCGGCTCATGCAGGCGCTGCCGGCCGGCGGCGCCATGGTCGCCGTCGAGGCGTCCGAGCAGGACGTCGCCCCGCTGCTGGCCTCCCGCGGGCACGAGGTGGCGCTCGCCGCCGTCAACGGCCCCCGTTCCGTCGTGCTGTCCGGCGACGAGGCCGCCGTCGAGGAGATCGCCGCCGGCCTGGCCGAACAGGGCCACCGCACCAAGCGGCTGCGGGTCAGCCACGCCTTCCACTCGCCGCGCATGGACGCCGCGCTGGAGGAGTTCGGGGCCGTCGCCCGCCAGGTGACCGCGCACCCGCCGCGCATCGCCGTGGTGTCCAACGTGACCGGCCGGGTCGCGACCGCCGAGGAACTGTGCTCGCCCGAGTACTGGGTGCGCCACCTGCGGGAGGCGGTGCGTTTCGCCGACGGCCTCGGCTGGCTGGCCGAGCACAACGTGACCCGTTTCCTGGAACTGGGACCGGACTCCAGCCTGACCGCCATGGCCCAGCTGTGCCTGCCCGAGGACGGCGTCGAACGCGTCACGGTGGCCGCCCTGCGCAAGGACCGCCCCGAGGCCGCCTGCCTGCTCACCGCGGTCGGCCAGGTCTTCGTCCACGGTGCCGCGGTGGAGTGGCCGACGGTCCTCGGCGGGCGGCCCGCCACCCGTGTCGACCTGCCCACCTACGCCTTCCAGCGCGACAGCTACTGGCTGAAGATGGCCGCCGCCCCGATCGGCGACCTGGCGGCGGCCGGTCTCGGCACGGCCGGCCACCCGCTGCTGAGCGCCGTGGTGCGGGTCGCCGAGGGCGACCAGGTGCTGCTGACCGGCCGGCTGTCGGTCGCCTCGCACTCCTGGCTGGCCGACCACGTCGTCTCCGACGCGGTCCTCCTGCCGGGCACCGCCTTCGTCGAACTGGCCCTGCGGGCCGGCGACGAGGTCGGCTGCGACCTGCTGGACGAGCTGACGCTGGAGGCGCCGCTCGTCCTGCCGGCCACCGGCGCGGTGCACATCCAGCTGGCCGTCGGGGCCCTCGACGGCTCCGGCCGCCGCCCGCTGGGCATCTACTCGCGGACCGAGGGCGAGGACGGCGAATGGGTCCGGCACGCCGGCGGCCTGCTCGCCGCCGGCGCCGCCGAGCCCGGCTTCGACCTGACCGCCTGGCCGCCGCGCGGCGCCGAGGCCGTCGAGCTGGGCGAGTTCTACGCCGGCCTGGCGCGCACCGGCTACCAGTACGGCCCCGCCTTCCAGGGCCTGCGGGCCGCCTGGCGCGACGGCGACCACTGGTACGGCGAGATCGCGCTGCCCACCGAACGGCACGCCGAGGCCGGCCGCTTCGGCCTGCACCCCGCGCTGCTGGACGCCGCCCTGCACACCCAGCTCGTCGGCCCGGCGGGGGAGGGGTCCTCCTCCGGGGTGAGCCTGCCGTTCGCCTGGAGCGGGGTCTCCCTGCACGCCGTCGGCGCCCCCGCGCTGCGCGTGCGGCTCGCCCGGCAGGGCGGCTCCGGGGTCACCCTGGACATCGCCGACGCCGAGGGCCACCCGGTGGCCACCGTCGGCTCGCTGGTCTCGCGTGAGGTCGCCCCGGACCGGCTGCGCGCGGCCGGCGCCCCCGCCGACGGCGCGCTGTACCGGGTGCGGTGGTCCGCGGCCGGCGACCCCGCCGCCGTCACCACCGACGGCTGGGCCGTCCTGCACGGTACCGCCGAGTCCGCCGACAGCCCCTGGCCGGCCGACTGGCGGCACGCCGCGGACGTGACGGGACTGCCCGCCGACGCCCCCGTCGTGCTGCTGCCGTTGCGCCCGGCACCGCAGACCGACCCGGTGGCCGGCACCGTCGCCGCCCTGGAGGCGGTGCGCGGCTGGCTGGCCGACGACCGCTCCCAGGCGTCGCGCCTGGTCGTGGTGACCCACCGCGCGGTCGCGGCCGGCGACAGCGAGGACGTGACCGACCTCGCCCACGCCGCCGTGTGGGGCCTGGTGCGCTCCGCCCAGGCCGAGAACCCCGACCGGCTGATCCTGCTCGACCTCGACGGTGAGGCGTCCTCGTACGCCGCCGTCGCCCGCGCGGTCGCCACCGCCACCGAGGCCGGCGAGCCGCAACTCGCCGTGCGCGAGGGCCGGGTGCTGGCACCGCGGCTGGCCCGTGCCGAGACCCCCGCCGAAGGCGAAGGCGACGGCCCGGCGCGGTCCTGGGACCCGGACGGCACCGTCCTGATCACCGGCGGCACCGGAGCGCTCGGCGCCCTGGTGGCCCGGCACCTCGTCGCCCGGCACGGTGTGCGCAGCCTGGTACTGGCCTCCCGGCGCGGACCGTCCGCGCCCGGCGCCGGGCAACTGGCCGCCGAACTGACCGGCCTGGGCGCGGACGTCCTGGTCGAGGCGTGCGACATCGCCGACCGCGACGACCTCGCGCGGCTGCTCGCCGGCATCCCGCAGGACCGCCCGCTGCGCGGCGTCGTGCACACCGCGGGCGTCCTGGACGACGGCGTCGTCGAGGCACTCACCGCCGAACGGGTCACCGCCGTCATGCGGCCCAAGGCCACCGCCGCGGCCAACCTGCACGAACTGACCCGCGACCTGGACCTGACCGCGTTCGTGCTGTTCTCCTCGGCAGCCGGCCTGCTGGGCGGCGCCGGACAGGCCAACTACGCGGCGGCCAACACCTACCTGGACGCGCTGGCCCAGCACCGGCGTGCCAACGGCCTGGCGGCCACTTCGCTCGCCTGGACCCTGTGGTCCGGCTCCGACGGCATCGCCGGGAACCTGACCGACGCCGACCTGGCCCGCATCGCCGCGGCCGGGCTGCCCGCCCTGTCCGGCGAGCAGGGCCTGGAGCTGTTCGACGCCGCCCTGGCCGCCGGCGACCCGCTGCTCGCCCCGCTGCGCCTGGACCTGGCCGCGCTGCGCAAGGCGGCCACCGCCGGCCGGCTGCCCACGCTGTTCAAGGGCCTCGTACGGGTCACCGTGCGGCGCACCGTGGAAGGCACCGCCGACGGCGGCGGCCCCGCCCTGGCCCGGCGGCTGGCCGGCCTGGACCCGGTCGAGCAGGAGCGCGCGCTGCTCGACGTGGTGCGCAAGCACGCCGCCACGGCCCTGGGCTACGCCTCCGCCCAGGCGGTCGGCGCGGACCAGTCCTTCAAGGACCTGGGCTTCGACTCGCTGACCTCCGTCGAACTGCGCAACCGCCTCAGCGCCGAGACCGGCATCCGGCTGCCCGCCACGCTGGTCTTCGACCACCCCCGCCCGACCGCCCTGGCCCGCTTCCTGCGCGACGAGGCCGCCGGCACGGTGGAGCAGGCCATGACGACCGCCTCCCCGGCCGTCACCGAGGACGACCCGGTCGTCATCGTGGGCATGGCCTGCCAGTACCCCGGCGGCGTCAACTCCCCCGAGGACCTGTGGCGCTTCGTCAGCGAGGGCGGCGACGCGATCTCCGCCTTCCCCACCGACCGCGGCTGGGACCTGGACCACCTGCCCGGCCTGCAGGCCGGCTTCCTGTACGGCGCCACGCACTTCGACGCCGCGCTGTTCGGCATCTCGCCGCGTGAGGCGCTGGCGATGGACCCCCAGCAGCGGCTGCTGCTGGAGACCTCCTGGGAGGTCTTCGAACGCGCCGGCATCGACCCGCTGTCGCTGCGCGGCACCCGTACCGGCGTGTACGTCGGCGCCATGGGCTCGGGCTACGCCTCCGGGCTGTCCGACATCCCCGAGGGCATGGAGGGCTACATCGGGCTCGGGGTGTCCGGCAGCGTCATCTCCGGCCGCGTGGCCTACACCTTCGGTCTCGAAGGCCCGGCCATGACCATCGACACCGCCTGCTCCTCCGCGCTGGTCGCCCTGCACCTGGCGGCGCACGCGCTGCGCAAGGGCGAGTGCACCATGGCGCTGGCCGGCGGTGTGACTGTGATGGCCACTCCCGGCACCTACACCGAGTTCACCGCGCAGAACGGTCTGGCGGCCGACGGACGCTGCAAGGCGTTCGCCGCCTCCGCCGACGGCACCAGCTTCTCCGAGGGCGTCGGCGTCCTGCTGCTGGAGCGGCTGTCCGACGCCGAGCGGCTGGGCCACCCGGTGCTGGCCGTCGTCCGCGGTTCGGCCACCAACCAGGACGGCGCCAGCAACGGGCTGACCGCCCCCAACGGCCGTTCGCAGCAGCACGTCATCCGGCAGGCCCTGACCGCCGCCGGGCTGTCCCCGGCCGACGTCGACGCCGTCGAGGCGCACGGCACCGGCACCTCGCTCGGCGACCCGATCGAGGCCCAGGCCCTGCTGGCCACCTACGGCCGCGACCGCGACCCGCAGCGGCCGCTGCTGCTGGGGTCGGCCAAGTCCAACTTCGGCCACACCCAGGCCGCCGCCGGTGCCGCCGGCGTCATCAAGATGATCATGGCCATGCGGCACGGCGAACTGCCGCAGACCCTGCACGTGGACGAGCCGTCCCCGCACATCGACTGGTCCAGCGGCGCCCTGCACCTGCTCACCGAGGCCCACCCCTGGCCGGCGGGCGGCCCCCGGCCGCGCCGGGCGGGCGTGTCGTCGTTCGGCATCAGCGGCAGCAACGCCCACGTCATCCTGGAGGAACCGGCCGCCGCGCGCGCCCTGGCGGCCCGCCCGGACGCCGCCCCGGGGCCCTACGCCCTGACCGTCTCCGGACACACCCCGGAGGCGCTGCGCGACCAGGCCAAGCGGCTGCGGGCCCACGTGCGGGCCCGCCCCGAGGAGCAGTTGCGCGACCTCGGGCACGCGCTGGCCGCCACCCGCCACCCGCTGGACCACCGCGCCGTGGTGGTGGCCGCCGACCACGAGGAGCTGCTCACCGGGCTGGCCGCCGTCGCCGACGGCCACGACACCGCCGCGCACGCGGTGACCGGCGCCGTCGGCACCGCGGGCGCCACCGCGTTCCTGTTCAGCGGCCAGGGCTCCCAGCGCCCGGGCATGGGGCAGGAGCTGTACGACGCCTACCCCGTCTACGCCCGCGCGTTCGACGAGGTGTGCGCCGAACTCGACCGCCACCTCGACGGACCGGCGCTGCGCGAGACCGTCTTCGCCGCCGAGGGGACCCAGCAGTCCGCGCTGCTGGACCGCACCGACTACACGCAGGCGTCGCTGTTCGCCCTCGGCACGGCCATGTACGCGCTCGTGCGCTCCTGGGGTGCCCGGGCCGACCTGCTCGCCGGCCACTCCATCGGCGAACTGACCGCCGCGCACGCCGCCGGCACCCTCACCCTCCAGGACGCCTGCGCCCTGGTCGCCGCCCGCGGCCGGCTGATGCGGGACCTGCCCTCCGGCGGTGCCATGGCCGCCGTCCAGGCCACCGAGGCAGAGGTCCTGGCGGTCCTCGACGCCGACCGGGCCGCCGTCGCCGCGATCAACGGCCCCACGGCCGTCGTGGTGTCCGGCGACGAGGAGGAAGTGGCCCGGATCGCCGACCACTTCGCCGCACAGGATCGAAAGACTAGGCGTTTGCGGGTCAGCCATGCGTTTCACTCAGCACGTATGGACGCGATGCTGGAGGACTTCGAGCAGATCGCGGCGGGCGTGCGGTTCGCCCCGCCGGCGATCCCTGTCGTGTCCGACCTGACCGGCCGCCGCGTCGAGGACGAGGAGTTCTGCTCACCCGGCTACTGGGTGCGCCACGTCCGGCACGCCGTGCGCTTCCTCGACGTCGTCCGCACCCTGGAGGACGAGGGCGCCCGCACCTTCGTGGAACTGGGCCCCGACAGCACGCTGACCGCCATGGCGCTCGAAAGCCTGACCGCCCCCGCCGAGGCGCTCGCGGTGCCGCTGCTGCGCCGCGACCGGCCCGAGCGGCACACCGCGCTGCTGACGGCCGGCCGGCTGTACGCCCGTGGCTGCGGCGTCGACCTGAAGACCCTGTACGGCGACGACGCCCGCCGGGTGGACCTGCCGCCGTACGCCTTCCAGCGCGAGCGGTACTGGCTGGAGTCGTCCGCGGCCCCCGCCACCGCGGTGGACCCGGCCGACCGGCAGTTCTGGGAGGCGGTCGAGCGGATCGACCTCGACGACCTGACGGCGCGGCTGGACCTGTCCGCCGACGCGCCGCTGCGTGACGTGCTGCCCGCGCTGGCCTCCTGGCGGCGCGACCGGCAGGAGCGCTCCGCGGCGGAGGGCTGGGAGCACCGGATCGTGTGGAAGCCGGCCGCGGACACCGCGGCGGCGTCCCTGACCGGCACCTGGCTGCTGGCCGTCCCCGCCGACCGGGCCGACGGCTCGTGGGCCGCCTCGGTCGCCGACGCCCTCACCGGGCACGGCGCGCGGGTCGTACCGCTGCCGGTCGACTGCGCCCACGCCGACCGCAAGTCGCTCGCCGACCTGCTGGCCAACCACCCCGACGCCGACCGCGTGCTGTCGCTGCTGGCCGTCGACGAGCGCCCGCACCCGGACCTGCCGTCGACCCCCAGGGGCCTGTCCGCCACCGTCGCCCTGCTCCAGGCCCTCACCGACACCGGCGCGACCGCGCCGTTGTGGTGCGTGACCGCGGGCGCGGTGGCCGTGCACGATCAGGACCCGCTGGTTGCACCGGTGCAGGCCGCCGTGTGGGGCATGGGCCGGGCCGCGGCCCTGGAGTACCCGCAGGCGTGGGGCGGTCTGGTCGACCTGCCCGGCGGCACCGACACCACCGTCCCCGAGCAGCTCGCCGGCCGGCTGTGCGCCGTGCTGGACGCCCGCGACGGTGAGGACCAGGTCGCGGTACGCGGCTCCGGCGTCTTCCTGCGCCGCCTGGTGCGGGTCGACCGCCCGGCCCCGGCCGGCGACCAGTCGCAGTGGTCCGGGACCGTGCTGCTGACCGGCGGAACCGGCGCGCTCGGCGTCCGGATGGCCGGCTGGCTGGCCCGCAACGGCGCCCAGCGCCTGCTGGTCGTCAGCCGCTCCGGCGCGACCGCCGACACGGCCGACGCGCTGCGCGCCGAGCTGGGGGAGTCCGGCACCGAGCTGGTCTTCGCCGCCTGCGACGTCGCGGACCGCGAGGCCCTCGCCCGGCTGCTGGCCGAACACCGGGTCGACGCCGTGATGCACACCGCGGGCGTGCTGGACGACCGGCTGATCGACAGCCTCACCCCGGAGAGCCTGGAGATGGTGCTGCGGCCCAAGCTGGCGGCCGCCCGCAACCTGCACGAGCTCACGCTCGACCACCCGGTCCGCGCGTTCGCGCTGTTCTCCTCGGTGGCCGGCACCATCGGCTCGGTCGGCCAGGCCAACTACGCCGCCGCCAACTCCTACCTCGACGCCCTCGCCCAGCAGCGCCGGTCGGCGGGACTGCCGGCCACCTCGCTGGCCTGGGGACCGTGGGCCGGCGGCGGCATGGCGGTGGAGAACGCCGACGTCGAGCAGCGCATGCGGCGCAGCGGGATGATGCCGCTGGACCCGCGGCTGGCCCCGGAGGCGGTCGGACGGGCGGTGGCCCGCGGCGAGAGCGTGCTGACCGTCGCCGACGTCGACTGGGCCCGGTTCGCGCCGTCCTTCACCTCGGTGCGGCCCAGCCCCCTGCTGGCCGACCTGCCGGAGGTGCGCGCCCTGCGCGCCACCGCCACCGTCGCCCAGGACGACGCGGACGCCGGCGAGCGGCTGCGCGCCCAGCTGGCCGGGCACGCGGTCGCCGAGCAGGAGCGGATCCTCGTCCAGCTCGTGCGCGGCCACGTCGCCGGGGTCCTCGGCCACGCGTCGGTGGACAAGGTCGAGGCGGCCAAGGCGTTCAACGCCCTCGGGTTCGACTCGCTCATGGCCGTCGAGCTGCGCAACCGGCTCGGCCTGGCCACCGGCCTGCAACTGCCCGCCACCTTGCTGTTCGACCAGCCCAGCGCCGCCGCGCTCGCCGGTGACCTGCGGGTGCGGCTCACCGGCGGATCGGCCGGATCGAGCCAGGTGCTCGGCGAACTCGACCGCATGGAGGAGTCGCTGGGCGCACTGGCCGGGGACGACCCGCAGCGGGCCAGGATCGGCGTACGGCTGCAGGCACTGCTCGCCAAGTGGAACGGATCCGCCGCCGCGGCGGACCCCGACGGCACCACCGGGACGGAAGACGTCAGCGAACGCATCAACTCCGCCGCGGCGCAGGAGATCTTCGACTTCATCGAGAACGACCTCGGGATCTCCTGAGCGCGTGGGCTACGGGACTGGGGAGCGGGATACGGGTGAACACGCATGAGCGATGAGGAAAAGATCCTCGGTTACCTGAAGAAGGTCACCGCCGATCTCCACCAGACGCGGCAGCGGCTGCGGGAGGTGGAGGCCAGGGGGCGCGAACCGATCGCGCTCGTCGCCATGGGCTGCCGCTTCCCCGGCGGCGTCAGCGACCCGGAGGACCTGTGGCGCCTGCTGCGGTCCGGCCAGGACGCGATGACGCAGTGGCCGCACGACCGCGGCTGGGACTCCGAGGCGCTGTACGACCCGCGCCCCGGGGTCCCGGGCAAGTGCTACACCCGTACCGGCGGCTTCCTGGACCGGGTGGCCGACTTCGACGCCGGCTTCTTCGGGATCTCCCCCCGTGAGGCGGTCGGCACCGACCCCCAGCAGCGGCTGCTGCTGGAGATCTGCTGGGAGGCGCTGGAGCGGGCGGGCATCGACCCGCTCGCCCTGCGCGGCAGCCGCACCGGGGTGTTCGCCGGCACCAACCTCCAGGACTACTCGACGCTGCTGAGCCTGTCGTCGAACGCGGAGGACGGGGTCGGCAACGCCTCCAGCGTGGTGTCCGGGCGGATCTCCTACGCCCTCGGCCTGGAGGGCCCGGCGGTCTCGGTCGACACCGCCTGCTCCTCCTCGCTGGTCGCCCTGCACCTGGCGGCCCAGGCGCTGCGCGCCGGCGAGTGCGACCTCGCGCTCGCCGGCGGCGTCACCGTCATGTCCACCCCCACCGTCTTCCTGGAGTTCAGCCGCCAGCGCGGCCTGGCCCCCGACGGCCGCTGCAAGGCGTTCGCCGACGCGGCCGACGGCACCGCCTGGGGCGAGGGCGCCGGCGTCCTGGTCGTCGAGCGGCTGTCCGACGCGCGCCGCAACGGGCACCCGGTGCTGGCCGTGCTGTCCGGCAGCGCGATCAACCAGGACGGCGCCAGCAACGGCCTGACCGCGCCCAGCGGTCCCGCCCAGCAGCGCGTCATCTGGGAGGCCCTCAAGAGCGCCGGCCTGTCCGCCGCCGACGTCGACGCGGTCGAGGCGCACGGCACCGGCACCAAGCTCGGCGACCCGATCGAGGCGCAGGCGCTGCTGGCCACCTACGGCCAGGACCGGCCCGCGGACCGCCCGCTGTGGCTGGGCTCGGTGAAGTCCAACGTCGGCCACACCCAGGCCGCCGCCGGTGTCGTCGGCGTCATCAAGATGGTGCTGGCCATCCGCGAGGGACTCCTGCCGCGCACCCTGCACGTCGACGGTCCCACCAGCCACGTCGACTGGACGCAGGGTCAGGTCGAACTGCTGTCCGAGGAACGTTCCTGGCCGGCGGTCGACCGCCCGCGCCGGGCCGGCGTCTCCTCCTTCGGCGTCAGCGGCACCAACGCCCACGTCATCATCGAACAGCCCCCCGCGCCGGCCGCCCCGGCCGACGCGGCACCGCGCCCGGACACCACCGGCACACCGCTGGCGTTCACCGTCTCCGGCCGCACCCCCGCCGCCCTGCGCGCCCAGGCCGAACGGCTCGGCGAGCACCTGCGCACCGGCGCCGGAGCGGCCCAGCGCCCCGAGGACCTCGCCTGGTCCCTGGCGGCCACCCGGCCCGCGCTGGAGCACCGGGCCGTCGTCGTCGCCCGCGACCGCGCCGAACTGCTCACCGGCCTCGACGGTCTCGCCGCCGGCGAGCGCAGGCCCGAGGTGGTCCAGGGCGCGGCCGACCTCGACGGCGGAACCGTCTTCGTCTTCCCCGGGCACGGCCCGCAGTGGGAAGGCATGGCCACCGGCCTGCTCGCCGACGACGCCGGCTTCCGCGAGCACTTCACCCAGGTCGCCGCCGCCGTCGAGGCGCACACCGACTGGTCGGTGCTCGACGTCCTCAACCGCACGCCCGGCGCACCGCCGCTGGAGCGCCTCGACGTCGTCCAGCCCGTGCTGTTCGTCGTGTGCGTCGCGCTGGCCCGGCTGTGGCAGTCCTGCGGCCTGCGCCCCTCGGCCGTCGTCGGGTCCAGCCAGGGCGAGATCGCCGCCGCCCACGTGGCGGGCGCCCTCACCCTGGAGGACGCCGCACGCCTCGTCGTCGCCCGCGGCCTGGCCCTGGCCCCGCTGGCCGGCCGCGGCGGCATGATCTCCGTACCCCTGCCGCTCGCCGAGGTCGAGGCCCGGCTGGAGCGCCACGCCGGCCGGCTGTCGGTCGGCGGCGTCAACGGCCCGCGCTCCGTCGTGGTCTCGGGCGACGCCGACGACCTCGCCGAGCTGCTGGAGCAGCTGACCGGCGAAGGCGTCAGGGCCCGCCGGGTGGCCATCGCGTTCGCCTCGCACGGCGCCCACGTCGAACAGGTCCGCGACGAGCTGATGGCCGGATTCGCCCCGGTGCGCCCGCGCGCCGGCGACGTGCCGTTCTTCTCCACCGTGACCGCCGGCCCGCTGGAGACCACCGGGCTGGACGCCGGCTACTGGTACGACAACGCCCGCCGGCCGGTGCGCCTGGAGGAAACCGTGCGCGCCCTGAGCGCCGCCGGACACCGCGCCTTCGTCGAGGTCGGCCCGCACCCGGTGCTGACCGCCCCGATCCGCGACACCCTCGACACCCTCGACGTCACCGACGCGGCCGTCGTCGGCACGCTGCGCAGGGACAACGGGGGAGCCGCGCGCTTCCTGCTCTCCCTCGGCGAGCTGTCCGTGCGCGGGGTGCCCGTCGACTGGCCCGCGGCCCTGCACGCCGGCGGCAGCCGCGTCGACCTGCCCGTCTACGCCTTCCAACGGCGCCGCTACTGGCCGGAGTTCACCCTGCCGACCGCGGCGGCGGCCACCGCCGGCTCCTCGGACGCCGGGTTCTGGCAGGCCGTCGAGGGCGAGGACAGCGGGACGCTGGCCGCCGCGCTGGGCGTGGAGGAGGCCGCCCTGTCGCAGCTGCTCCCCGCCCTCACCCAGTACCGCCGCCGCGCCGCGCGTACCGCGGCCGCCGACGCCTGGCGCTACCGCATCGTCTGGCGCCCGCTCGACGACGAACGCCCGGCCCCCTCGGCCGCCGGCACCTGGCTGGTCGTCGTCCCGCGCAGCCACGAGAGCGACCCCGCCACGACCGCGCTGCTCGGCGCGCTCGCCCGGGCCGGCGCCTCGGCCGTCACCGTCGCCCTGGACCCCGAGGGCGACCGCGCGGCCTTCGCCACCGCGCTGGCCGGCGCGCACGACAACGCCCGCGGTGTGATCTCGCTGCTCGCCCTGGACGACGCGCCGCACACCACCCTCGCCGGCCTGCCACGCGGCTTCGCCGCCACGGTGACCCTGGTCCAGGCCCTCGACGACCTGACGGCACAGCTCCCGGTGTGGTTCACCACCCGCGGCGCGGTGGCCGTCCAGCCCGACGCCGGGGTCGACGCCCCCTGGCAGTCCCTCGTCTGGGGCTTCGGCCGGGTCGTCGCCCTCGAACAGGCCGACCGCTGGGGCGGCCTGGCCGACCTGCCGCAGACGGTGGACGACACCGCCGCCGACCGCCTGGTGGCGGTACTGGCCCGCGGCGACCACGAGGACCAGGTCGCCATCCGCCCCAACGGAGTCCTGGGCCGGCGCCTGAAGCGCGCCGCGACCGGCGACCTGTCCGCCGACCCGGTGTGGACCCCGACCGGCACGGTGCTGGTCACCGGCGGCACCGGCGCACTGGGCCGGCACGTCGCCCGGTGGCTCGCCCGGGCCGGCGCCCCCCACCTGCTGCTGGTCAGCAGGTCCGGCGCCGACGCGCCGGGCGCCGGCGAGCTGAGCGCCGAACTGACCGCCCTGGGCGCCCGGGTGGAACTGGCCGCCTGCGACATCGCCGACCCCGCCGCGCTCACCGCCCTGGTCGCCGCGATCCCCGCCGACCGCCCGCTCACCGCGGTCTTCCACACCGCCGCCGTCCTCGACGACGGCGTCATCACCTCCCTGAGCCCCGAACGCCTCGCCCAGGTGCTGCGGGTCAAGGTCGGCGGCGCGCTCAACCTCGAAGCGGCCACCGCCGGCCTGGACCTGTCGGCGTTCGTGATGTTCTCCTCCTCCTCCGGCACCTTCGGCAGCCCCGGCCACGGCAACTACGCGCCCGGCAACGCCTTCCTGGACGCGCTGGCCGAGGTGCGCCGCTCCCGCGGCCTGCCGGCCACCGCCATCGCCTGGAGCGGCTGGGCCGACGGCGGCATGGCCACCGGCAACGTCGGTGAGCGGCTGGAACGGCACGGGGTGCGCCTGATGGACCCCGACACGGCCGTGGACGCCCTCCAGCGCGCCCTGGACCACGACGACCCCGCCCTGGTCGTCTCCGACATCGACTGGGAGGTCTTCGGCCCCGAACTGGTCAAGGGCCGCCCCCGCCGCCTGTACGCCGACCTGCCCGAGCTGCGCGGGCTGCTGGAAGCCCGCCGCGACGACGCCGAGCGGCCCCGCGACGAGACCACCCTGGCGCAGCGGTTCGCCGCGCTCGCCGAGGGCGACCGGCGCCAGGCGGCGATCGACCTGGTGCGCGGGCACATCGCCTACGTGCTCAACCACCCCAGCCCCGACGACGTCGAGCCGACCCGCGCCTTCCGCGAACTGGGCTTCGACTCGCTGACCGCCGTCGAGCTGCGCAACACCCTCGGCGAGGCCACCGGCCTGCGGCTGCCCGCCACCATCGTCTACGACTACCCCACCCCCCTCGCCCTCGCCGACCACCTGCGCACCACCCTGGCCCCGGCCGGCACGCCGACCGCCGCCGCGCCCGCCGTGGTGAGCGTGCGCCGCGACGACGAACCGGTCGCCATCGTGGCCATGGGCTGCCGCTTCCCCGCCGGGATCGACTCCCCCGAGGGCCTGTGGCGGCTGCTGAACGACGGCGCCGACGCGATGGGCCCGTTCCCCGCCGACCGCGAGTGGGACCTCGACGCCCTCTACGACCCCGAACCGGGTCTGCCCGGCAAGACCTCCACCCGCGAAGGCGGCTTCCTCGACGGCGTCGCCGACTTCGACCCCGGCTTCTTCGGGATCTCGCCGCGTGAGGCGACCGCGATGGACCCCCAGCAGCGGCTGCTGCTGGAGATCTCCTGGGAGGCGTTCGAACGGGCCGGCATCGACCCGGCGCTGCTGCGCGGCAGCCGCACCGGCGTCTTCGCCGGCACCAACTACCAGGACTACTCCTCCCGCGCGCTGGCCCCCGGCCAGGAGGACGCCACCGCGCACCTGGGCACCGGCAACTCCGCCAGCGTGATGTCGGGCCGGCTGTCCTACACCTTCGGCCTCGAAGGCCCCGCCGTCACGGTGGACACCGCCTGCTCCTCCTCGCTGGTCGCCCTGCACCTGGCGGCCCAGTCGCTGCGGCTGGGGGAGTGCGACCTGGCGCTGGCCGGCGGCCTGACCGTCATGTCCACCCCCGGCCTGTTCGTGGACTTCAGCCGGCAGCGCGGCCTGGCCGCCGACGGCCGCTGCAAGTCCTACGCGGACGCCGCCGACGGCACCGGCTTCTCCGAGGGCGGCGGCATGCTCCTGGTGGAGCGGCTGTCCGACGCCCGCCGCAACGGCCACCCGGTCCTCGCGGTCATCGCCGGCTCCGCCGTCAACCAGGACGGCGCCTCCAACGGCCTGAGCGCCCCCAACGGCCCCGCGCAGCAGCGGGTCATCCGGCAGGCGCTGGCCAACTCCGGCCTGGCGGCCGCGGACGTCGACGTCGTCGAGGGCCACGGCACCGGCACCACGCTGGGCGACCCCATCGAGGCGCAGGCGGTGCTGGCCACCTACGGCCAGGACCGGCCGCAGGACCAGCCGCTGCTGCTCGGCTCGGTGAAGTCCAACATCGGCCACACGCAGGCCGGCGCCGGTGTGGCCGGCGTCATGAAGATCCTGCTGGCGATGCGGCACGGCCTGCTGCCCAGGACCCTGCACGTCGACGCCCCCTCCACGCACGTCGACTGGGACGCCGGCCAGGTGCGCCTGATGACGGAGAACTCCGCCTGGCCGCAGCGCGAGGACCGCCCCCGACGGGCCGCGGTCTCCTCGTTCGGCATCAGCGGCACCAACGCCCACCTCATCCTGGAGGAGCCGCCCGCCGAGGCCGCTCCCGAAACCCCCGCCGACTCTGCCCCCTCACCGCGGCCGGCGGCCGCAGGCACCGTGGCGTGGCCGCTGTCGGGCCGCACCCCGCAGGCCCTGCGCGACCAGGCCCGCCGCCTGCTGGACCACCTCACCGACCGGCCGGCGCTCGACCCGCGCGACGTGGGCCTGACGCTGGCCACCGGCCGCTCCCTGCAGGACCACCGCGCCGTCGTGCTCGGCGAGGACCGGGTGGCCCTGATGGACGGCCTGCGGACCCTGGCCGACGGCAACCCCACCCGCGAGACCCCGGTCGGCTCCGCCAGGACGGGCGGCAGGACCGCCTTCCTGTTCACCGGCCAGGGCGCCCAGCGGCTGGGCATGGGACGCGCGCTGCACGAGGCGTTCCCGGTCTACGCCGAAACCTTCGACGCGGTCTGCGCCCGCATCGACGGACTGCGCGAGACGGTCTTCGGCACCGACGCCGCCGCCCTGGAGCGCACCGCGTTCGCGCAGCCCGCGCTGTTCGCGGTCGAGGTCGCCCTCTTCCGGCTCCTGGAGTCGTGGGGGGTGACCGCCGACCACCTGGCCGGCCACTCCGTCGGCGAGATCGCCGCCGCCCACGTCGCCGGCGTGCTGTCGCTGGACGACGCCTGCGCGCTGGTCGCCGCCCGCGGCCGCCTGATGCAGGCCCTGCCGTCCGGCGGCGCCATGGTCGCCGTCCAGGCCTCCGAGGACGAGGTCCGCCCGCTGCTGGAGCCCGAGAACGGCACGGTGGACATCGCCGCGCTCAACGGCCCCGCCGCGACCGTCGTCTCCGGCGACGAGCAGGCCGCCCTGCGCGTCGCGGCCCACTTCGAGGCCCTGGGGCGCCGGACCAGCCGGCTGCGGGTCAGCCACGCCTTCCACTCCCCGCTGATGGAACCCATGCTCGACGAGTTCCGCGCGGTCGCCGCCGGCCTGAGCTACGCCCCGCCCCGGCTGGGCATCGTCTCCTCCGTCACCGGCCGGGCGGCCACCGCCGCGGAACTGACCGACCCCGAGTACTGGGTGGGCCACGTGCGGGCGACCGTGCGGTTCCACGACGCGGTGCGCACCCTGCGCGAGCTGCGGGTCACCCGCCTGCTGGAGACCGGACCGGACGCCACGCTGACCGCCATGGCCCGCGGCTGCCTCGACGCCGACGAGGCGCTGGTGGTGCCGGCCCTGCGCAAGGACGCCCCGGAGGTCCGCAGCCTGCTGACCGCCGTCGGCGCCCTGCACACGCACGGCCTGTCGCCCGACTGGCGCATCCTGTTCGCCGGCGCCCGGCAGGTCGAGCTGCCCACCTACGCCTTCCAGCACGACCGCTACTGGCTGCGGGGCGCGACGTGGGCCGGCGACCTCGAAGCGGTCGGCATCGACCGCGTCGGCCATCCCTTCCTCGGCGCGGCGCTGAGCCCCGCCGGGTCCGACAGCGTCGTCTACACCGGACGGCTGTCGGTGCACACCCACCCCTGGCTCGCCGACCACGCCGTACTGGGCCGGGTCATCCTGCCCGCCACCGGTTACCTCGACCTGGCCGTGCACGCCGGTGACCGCGCCGGCTGCGGCCACCTGGCCGAACTCACCCTCCAGACCCCGCTGGTGCTGCCCGAGGACGGCGGCGTGCAGATCCAGCTCGTCGTCGAAGCGGCCGACGACAACGGCCGCCGCGCCTTCGCGGTGCACTCGCGGGCCGAGAACGACGACGCCGCATGGGAACGGCACGCCCAGGGCACCCTCGCCCCGCAGCCGGACACCCTGCCCGAGCGGCTGACCGAATGGCCGCCGCCCGGCGCCCAGCAGGTCACCGACGGCGCGCACTACGAGCTGTTCGCCGCCGCCGGGTTCGACTACGGCCCGGCCTTCCAGGGCCTGCGGACCGTCTGGCGGCGCGGCGAGGAACTGTTCGCCGAGGTCGCCCTGCCCGAACCCGACCGCGCCGAGGCCGACCGCTTCACCCTGCACCCCGCGCTGCTCGACGCCGCCGTCCAGTCGCTGCTGGTCAACGCCGGCGCCGACACCGGCGCCGACACCGATGCCGGACAGCAGGCGGAGCCGGCCGGTGAGGCGATGCTCCCGTTCGCGTGGAACGGCCTGTCGCTGTACGCCCGGGGCGCCACCGACCTGCGGGTCCGCCTGGCCCCGGCCGGCCACCCCAACGGGTTCTCCGTGCTCGTCACCGACCCCGAGGGCGCCCCGGTCGCCTACGCCGACGCGCTGACCCTGCGCGCGGTCTCCGCCGACCAGATGCCGGACCGCGCGGCCGCGGCCGGGCAGAGCCTGCTCCACCTGGAGTGGCGCGCCCTGACCGCCGCGACCGCGGTGCCCGCCCCGGAGTCGGTCCGCTGGATCGTGCTGGGCGAGGGCGACGACCGGGTGGCCGGCGCGCTGGACGCGGCCGGTGTGCACCTGGAGACGTACGCCGACCTGGAGTCGCTGGGCAAGGCCGTCGACACCGCCATGACCATGCCCGACGTCGTCCTGGTCGCCCCCGAGGCGCGCGACGGCGACGGCTCGGCCGTACCGCGGGCCGTGCGCGGCCTGCTGGCCGCCAGCCACGACATCTGCCGCGGCTGGCTCCAGGACGAGCGCTTCAGCGGCTCGCGGCTGGTCTTCGTCACCCGCCGGGCCATCGCCACGGTCCCCGACGAGGACGTCGCGGACCTGGCCTCCGCCGCGCTGTGGGGCATGATCCGCGCCGCCCAGACCGAGAACCCCGACCGCTTCCAGATCATCGACCTCGACGCCGCCGAGACCTCCGACCAGGGACTGCTGGCCGCGGTCGCCGCCGCGCACCCGCAGTCCGCGGTCCGCGACGGCCGCCTGCTGCTGCCGGGACTGGCCCGCACCGAGGCCGGCGAACCCGCCCCGGCACTGCCCGACGGCGCGACGGTGCTGGTCACCGGCGCGACCGGCGCGCTGGGCCGGCTCGTCGCCCGGCGCCTGGTCGACGCCCACCGGGTGCGCAGCCTGCTGCTCACCAGCCGCAGCGGGCCCGACGCCCCCGGCGCCGCCGACCTGGTCGCCGAACTGACCGCCGCCGGGGCCCGGGTGGACCTGGTCTCCTGCGACGTCGGCGACCGCGCGGCCGTCGAACAGCTGCTGGCCCGGGTACCGGCCGACCACCCGCTCGGCGCGGTCGTGCACGCCGCCGGCGTCCTGGACGACGGCACCGTGACCTCGCTGGACGCCGCCCGCTTCGACCGCGTGCTGCGGCCCAAGGCCGACGCGGCGTGGCTGCTGCACGAGCTGACGGCGCGACTGCCGCTGGCGGCGTTCGTCCTGTTCTCCTCGGTGGCCGGCTCCTTCGGCTCCCCGGGACAGGCCAACTACGCCGCGGCCAACGCCTTCCTCGACGGCCTGGCCGCCAGGCGCCGCGGCCTCGGCCTGCCCGCGACCTCCCTGGCGTGGGGTTCGTGGGACGTCGGCGGCGCGATGACCGGCAAACTGGGCGAGACCGACCGGCGCCGGATGGCCCGCGGCGGTATGCGCCCGCTGTCGGCCGAGGAGGGACTCGACCTGTTCGACGCGGCGCTCGCCGTCGCCGACCGGTCGGCCCTGGTCGCCATGGGCACCGCGCCCGGGCGGCACGCCATCGACGCGCTGCTGCGCCCGTCCGCCGCGGCCCCGCGCCGCGCCGCGGCCGGGGCGCTCGCCCCGGCGGGCGGCCTGCCGGCCCTGCTGGCCGGCCTGGACCAGGACAAGCGGCGCGAGACGCTGGTCGGCCTGGTGCGCGAGCGGGCCGCCGCCGTGCTGGGCCACGCCTCGCCGGACGCGGTCGAGCCCGACCGGCTCTTCACCGAGCAGGGCTTCGACTCGCTGACCGCGGTCGAACTGCGCAACCAGCTCGCCACGGTCACCGGGCTGCAACTGCCGCCGACGGTGCTGTTCGACTACCCCGACGCCCACGCGCTGGCCGGCCACGTCGACCAGCTGCTGCTGGCCGGCCCGGCCGCGGCCGGCGCGCAGGCGGGGGTGCCGGCCAGCAGCTCCGGCGGCGAGGACACCCTGGGCGCCCTGTTCAAGCAGGCGTGCGAGTCGGGCAAGGTCGACGAGGGCTTCACCCTGCTGCAGGCGGCGGCCGAACTGCGGCCGCGGTTCAGCAGCCCCGGTGAACTGCCCGTCGTCCCCGAGGCGATCCGGCTGACCACCGGCGCCGCCGGGGTCGCCCCGCTGGTGTGCTTCAGCTCCTACGTGGCGCTGGCCGGCGTTCACCAGTACGCGCGGTTCGCCTCCGCCTTCCGCGGTGAGCGCGACGTGTGGGCGATGCCCACCCAGGGCTTCGGCGCCGGGCAGATGCTGCCCGAGTCGCTCGACGCGGTCGCCGAACTCCAGGCGGAGTCGGTGGCCCGGTGCGTGGGGGACGAGCCCGTGGTCCTGCTGGGTTCCTCCTCCGGAGGCATCCTGGCCCTCGCGACCGCCTGCCACCTGCAGAAGGCGGGCCGGCCGCCGGCCGCGGTGGTCCTGCTGGACACCTACATGCCGCGGGCCGACTCCCCGTTCCTGCGGTTCTCCCAGGAGATGATCGGCGGGATGTTCGACCGGGAGTCGATGTTCGCGCACATGGACTCGGCCCGGCTGACCGCCATGAGCTGGTACGTCAGCATGATCGGCGAGTGGGAACCGGGCGAGCTGTCGTGCCCGGTGCTGCTGGTGCGCTCCTCCGAGCCGCCGCTGTCGGCCGACATCATCGGGGTGCTGGAGCCCGAGGAGTGGCAGGCGGCCTGGGAGCGGGCGAACACCGTGATCGACGTGACCGGCAACCACTTCACGATGATGGAGGCCTACGCCCGCGGCACCGCCGCGGCCACCGCCGACTGGCTGGCCACCACCATCGGGAACTGACCGGCGGCACCGCAGGACCCGGCGCCGTGGCGGAGCGGACCCCGCCACGGCGCCGTCCTGTCACCGCCCGGCCGCCCGGCCCCGCCCGTCCTCACCCGTCTCGATCGGCACACCGAAACGCCCGCCGGCCACCGCGTATCGCGGTGGCCGGCGGGCGTTCGTCCTGCCGGGCGGTGCGGTCAGACCGCCCAGGGCGGGGTGTCGGTGATGGTCACCACGGCCGCGGTGGAGATCCAGCCGGGCCCCTGGGAGAACAGCAGGACGTTGTCGCCCGGTCCCACCTCCCGGGTGCGCACCAGGTGTTCGAGGGTGATGAAGACGTCGGCACCGCCGACGTGGCCCACCGACTTGCCGAAGTCCCAGGCCGAGCGGGACATCGGCAGACCCAGCGGCATCATGATCGAGTACTCGATCATCCGGCCGTCCATGTTGATCGAGACGACCTTCGCGATGTCGGAGGCGTTCAGGCCGGCGTCGACCAGCGAGCGCTGCATGACGTCCAGGCCGAACCGGGTGACCTTGTCCAGCGTCTCCGACAGCGACATCTCCGTCTCGTTGAACTGGGTCGCGCGCTCCGGCATCCCCGGCGTCGGCACACCCGTGTCGCGCAGCAGCAGCGGCCCGTTGCCGCGGTGCCACTTCTCCAGCACGTTCAGCACACCGGCGTTGAGCGAGCGGACCCGGGCGAACCCCTCCTCGGCGCCGACCAGCACCGCGGCGGCGCCGTCACCGGAGATGTAGGACTGGCCGAAGCCCTTCCAGCGGTCCACCCCCGGCGCGGAGAAGTTCTCCCCCGTCGTCAGCAGCACCGCCTCCGCCTCCGCGGCCCCGGTGATCTGCCCGATGGCCACCTCCAGGGCACCCAGCATGCCGTTGCAGCCCTGCTGGAGGTAGAACGCCGGCATCACCGGCAGCCCGAGCTCGCGCAGGATGTACCCGGGCGGGTACGACGCCTCCGGCCCCTGGTAGTGCACGGCGCTGTGGATGTGCGCGCCGATCTCCTCCGGGTCGAGCTTGGAACGCTCCAGTGCCGTGCGCGCCGCGGTCACCGCCATGTCCAGCGCGGGGACGTCACCGGCGATGTGCGCCCCGGTGAGCCCGTTCAGCTTGATGATCTCCGCGTCCAGCAGACCGTCGGCGACGGCCTGCTCGGCGCTGGCCCACTCGGGGAGCACGACCCCCAGCGAGTTGATGTGGACGTTGTCGACCTTCATCGCCCATCTCCTGTTCTGTCCGGTGTACGACGGGTACTCAGCGGGCGAGAAGCTCGCTCTTGAGGTGCAGCGCGAGCGCGGCCGGCGTCGCGAAGTCGAAGACCACGGCCTGGGCCAGGGTGAGGCCGGTGGCCGCGTTCAGTGCGTTGCGGACGGTCAGCGCCGTCAGCGAGTCGAAGCCGAACTCCTTCATGGTGCGCTGCGCGTCGACCGCCTCCGCCGACGCGTACCCGAGCGAGACGGCCACCTGGGACCGCACCAGATCGAGCAGAACCGCGTCCCGCTCCTCCTCGGTCATCGCCGCGGTCCGCTGCCGAAGGTCCAGCGCCCCGGCCGGGGTGTCGCACGCGCGGCGGCGGGCGGCGGCGGGCAGCAGCCGGCGCAGCAGCGTCGGAACCTCTCCCGCCCGGGCCCGGTCGCGCAGCGCGGTGAAGTCCAGCGGCGCGGCGACCACCGAGCCCAGCCCCGTCGACCACGCGGCGTCCACCAGCAGCAGCCCCTGCTCGGCGGTGACGGTCGACAGCCCGTCGCGCCGGGCCCGGCGCCGCTCCGGCGAGTCCGCCGCCGGTGCCGCGCCGTCCGGCTCCCACGGGCCCAGCGCCACGCAGCGGGCCGCAACGCCCTCGGCGCGCAACCCGTGCGCCCAGGCGTCGACGAACGCGCCGGCCGCCGCGTGGGCGCCGCGCCCCGCGCTGCCCAGCACCCCGGCGACGGTGCAGAACACCCAGAACGCCGAAAGGTCCAGACCCGCCGTCACCTCGCGCAGCACCGCCAGCCCCTCCACCGCCGAGCGGGTCGCGGTGGACAGCCGGTCCGGCGTCAGGGAGGTCAGGATGCCGTCGTCGGCCACCCCGGTGGCGTGCACCACCGCCGTCAGCGGCCGGTCGGCGGGCAACCGCTCCAGCAGCCCGGCCAGCGCGGCGCGGTCCGTCACGTCGCAGGCGGCCACCGTCACCCGGGCGCCCAGCGCGGCCAGTTCGGTCCGCAGATCGCCGGCGCCCGGCGCGTCCGGGCCGCGACGGCTGACCAGCAGCAGGTCGCGCGCGCCCCGTTCGGCGACCAGGTGCCGGGCGACCAGGGCGCCCAGCCGGCCCGTGCCGCCGGCCACCAGCACCGTGCCGCCGTCCAGGGCCGGCGTCAGCGGGCCCGGAGCGGCCGGATACTCACGTTCCAGGACCGGCACCCGCACCGTCCGGCCGTGCACCGCCACCTGCGGCTCGCCCGACCCGAGGGCACGCCGCACGGCACGCCAGGCCGGCTTGCCGCCCTCGAAGTCCACCAGTACGAAACGCCCCGGTGCCTCGCTCTGCGCGGCCCGCACCAGCCCCCACACGGCACCGGCCGCCGGGAGCGGGGACGGCCCGTCGCCCGGGGCCGGCACCGCGCCACGGGTCAGGAACACCAGCCGCGAACCGTCGAACGCCGCGCTCGTCAGCCACGAACGGGCCCAGCCCAGCGCCTGCCCGGTCGTGCGGTGCGTGACCGCGGCGACGTCCTGGCCGGCGGCCGGGTCCGGGGCGCACGTCACGACCACCACGTCCGGCACCGAGTCCGCCGCGGCCCGGGCCGCCAGCGTTTCCAGGTCGGGGTAGGACTCGGCGTACTGCCCGGCCGCCATCAGGCCCGCGCGGGCCTTCAACGGGTCCTCGCCCACCACCGCCCAGCGCTGCGGACGCGGGTCCGCCGGCGCCGGCAGGTCCACGTCCTGCCACTCCACGCTGAACAGGCCGTCCTGCTGTGCCGCGCCCGCCACCCGCAGCCGCGCCCGCGAGACCGGCCGGGCCTCCAGCGAGTCGACCGTCAGCACCGGAACGCCGGTGGCGTCCGCCGTCTCGATCCGTACCGCGCCCTGCTCGGCCGGGGTGATCCGCACCCGCAGGACCGCCGCGCCCGCCGCGTGCAGCGACACCCCGCGCCAGGCGCCCGGCTCGGTACCGGCGTCCGGGCCGGCCAGTCCGGCCCGCAGCGGATGGATCGCGGTGTCCAGCAGCAGCGGGTGCAGGCCGAACGCGGCGCCCTCACCGGCCCGTTCGCCGTCCAGCGCCACCTCCGCGAACACCTCGTCGCCGCGCCGCCACACCCCGCGTACCCGCCCGTGGCCGGCCGCGGCCTGCTGCGCGGGGTCGGCGGGCAGCGGTAGGGGCTCGGCGTCGACCGGGGGCCACACGCTCGCGTCCCACGCAGCGGTCGCCGTGTCCGGGGCGAGGATGCCGTTGGCGTGGCACATCCACTGCCGTCCGCTGACCTCCCCGTCGCCGCGCGAGTGGACGGTGAGCGGCCGCCGCCCGGTGTCCCAGGCCGGTCCCACGGTCACCCGCACCTGCACACCGCCGGACGGCGGCAGCACCAGCGGCTCGGCGGGCACGAGGTTCTCCAGGCGTCCCGCCCCGACCTCGTCGCCGGCCCGGACCGCCAGTTCGACGAGCACGGAACCGGGCACCCCCCGGGTACCGGCCACCAGGCAGTCGTCCAGCCAGTCGTGCCGGTCCGCCGACAGGCGGCCGGTGAAGACCACCGCGTCGGAGTCCGGCAGGTCCACCACCGCGCCCAGCAGCGGGTGGTGCGCCCCGACCGCGCCGAGCATGGCCGGCGTGGCGTGGTCCGCGCCCTGCGCCGGACCCTCCTGCTGCGGCCGGGCGGCCGTCACCGGGTTGACCGCCAGCGACCTGGCGGGCAGCCCCGCCAGTTCGCGCCGGGCGATCTTCCCGGCCGCGGTGCGCGGGATCGCCTCGACCTGGAGCAGCTCGTCGGGGATCTTGAAGTACGACAGCCGGGCGCGGCAGGTCTCCAGCACCAGCTGCGCATCGATGCCCTCCGGGCCGGCCACCAGGTAGGCCACCGGCACCTCACCGAGCGCGTCGTGCGCCCGGCCGCCCACCGCGGCCTCCGCGACCCCCGGCACCGAGGCCAGCACGCGTTCCACCTCCGCGGGGTGGATGTTCTCCCCGCCGCGGATGATCAGTTCCTTGATCCGGCCGGTGATGCTGATGTACCCGGCCGCGTCCCGGCGTGCCAGGTCACCGGTGCGGTACCAGCCGTCGGACATCACGGCGGCGGTCTCGGCGGGCTTGCCGTGGTAGCCGGTCATCATCGCCGGGCTGTCCACCCAGATCTCGCCCTCCGCGCCCTGCGGCACCTCCTGGCCGGTCCCCGGGTCGGTCAGCCGCAGCTCCAGCCCGGGCAGCGGCAGCCCGCAGGAGCCGGGCACGCGCGGCCGGGCCGGCCAGTTCGTGGTGATCGCCCCGCCGGTCTCGGTGGAGCCGTAACTGTCCAGCAGCGAGATGCCGAACGCCTCGGCGAACGCCTCGTGCAGCGGTTCCGGGCACGCCGAACCGGCGACCATGCACACCCGCAGGTCGTGCACCGGCACGTCACCGGCCAGCGCGGCCTCCACCATGTGGTGGAACATCGTCGGAACGCCGACCAGGAACGTCGAACGCTCCTCGCGCACCGTGCGCAGGATCTCCTCGGCCGCCAGCCCGTCCATGATGTGCGCGGTCGCCCCGACCGCCAGCACACCCAGCACGCACAGGTTGTGCGCCACGCAGTGGAAGAGCGGCATCGGCCACAGCATCCGGTCGTCCTCGCACAGGCCCAGGATGGGCGCGTTGCACGAGGCGGTCGCCCACAGCGAGCCGCGCTGGGTCGACGGCACGCCCTTGGGCGATCCGGTGGTGCCGGAGGTGTAGAGCATCCAGGCCGGCTCGTCCAGCCCCAGGTCGTCGCGCGGCGCGGCGGGCGGCTCGGTGGTCGCCAGCGTCTCGTAGTGCCACCGGCCCGCGGCGGGCTCGTCCGGTCCGACGACCACCACGCCGACGCCGGCCCCGGCGACCCGCGCGACCTGGTCGGCGCGGGCCCGGTCGGTGATCACCAGGGCGGCCGAGCAGTCGTCCAGCAGGTAGGCCAGTTCGTCGTCCGAGCAGTTCGGGTTGATCGCCACGCCCACCGCGGCGGCCCGGGTGACGGCGAGGTAGCTCTCCACCATCTCCACCCGGTTGCCCAGGCACAGCGCCGCGCGGGCCCCGCGCTCCAGCCCCAGGGCCGCCAGGTGTCCGGCCAGCCGCCCGGTGCGCCCGGCGAGTTCGCCGTACGTCACCGACGTACGGGCGTCGTGGTAGGCCGTCTTGTCCGGTCGCTCGGCGGCATGCGTCGCGATCAGTTCGTGCAGCGGCCGGATGAGTTCGGTGCGCATCTCGTGGCTCACGCCTCCAACGTCCAATCACCTCGGGTACGGCTGCCGGTGACGGACGGTCCGCGCCGGGACCGGCGGCCGCACCGGCCGGGTCAACGTCCGCGCGGGGCCTGTCCTGGACGGCGGCCGGGCCCCGCGCCCCGCGCGGCGACGGTGTGCCACCGGGCCGGCGGCACCGGTGCCGGAAGGTGGGCGACCTCCCGGCACCGGCACCGCCGGCACCGTGTCAGGCGCCCACCGAGCTGTACTTGCGCACCGCCAGCGTCCGGCAGATCACCGCGATGCCCACCGACCACAGCAGCGACACCAGGGCGGGGTGCAGCATCGGGAAGGTGTGGGTCTGCATCAGCGAGGGGTTGCCGAACTGGTTGCGGCACGCCTGGATGGTCGCGCTGATCGGGTTCCACTCGGCGGCGAACCGCAGGACCGCCGGCAGCGTCGACGGGGTGACGAACGCGTTCGACAGGAAGGTCAGCGGGAACAGCCACAGGAAGTTGCCGCTGCCGGCCGCCTCGGGCGTACGCACCGCCATGCCGATCAGCACGCCGACCCACGACAGGGCGTAGCCCAGCACCAGCAGCAGCAGGAAGCCCAGGATCGCGTGCCCCAGGCCGCGGTGGATGCGCCAGCCGACGACGACCGCGCAGATGACCATGACGACGATCACCAGGCAGTTCTGCACGATGTCGGCGGCCGCACGCCCGTTGAGCAGCGCCGCGCGGGAGATCGGCAGCGAGCGGAACCGGTCCACCATGCCGCGCTGGATGTCGTTGGCCATGCCGATGCTGCTGTTGCCGGCCGTCACGAACGCCACGGTCTGGGCGAAGAAGCCCGGCATCATGTACTCGCGGTACGCCATGCTCCCGCCGCCGCCCGGGACGGTGAAGGTGCCCGCGAAGATGTAGGCGAAGAGCAGCACGAACACCACCGGCTGGGCCATGCCCAGCAGCAGCGCCTCGGGTATGCGCATCATGCGCAGCGTGTTGCGCTTCGTGATCACCCAGGTGTCGCGCAGGGACTTGAGCGTGCCCCCGGCCGCCAGGACGTCCTGCGCCGTCGGCTCCGGCGCCACCGCCACCGTCATCGCTTCTCCTCGTCGCTGTTCGCGGGGGTGCCGCCCGTCAGGGACAGGAAGACCTCGTCCAGGGTCGGGCGGCGCAGCCCGATGTCGTCGATCTCGATGCCGGTGGCGGCCAGTTCGTGGATCACCTCGGACAGCAGGTTCGCGCCGCCGTCCACCGCCACCGACAGCCGGCCGCTGTCGCCGTCCACTGTGGGCTTGGCCTTGCCGAACCGCAGCAGCAGCGAGGTCGCGTCCTCGATCCGGGCCACGTCGCGCACCGTCATCTCGATGCTCTGGTTACCGGTCTGGGCCTTCAGCTGGCCGGGCGTTCCCCGCGCGATCACCTGTCCGCGGTCCACCACGGCGATGTTGTCGGCGAGGCGGTCGGCCTCCTCCAGGTACTGCGTGGTCAGCAGCAGCGTCGTGCCCTCGGCGGCGAGCTTCTCGATCGCCTCCCACAGCATCAGCCTGCTGCCGGGGTCCAGGCCCGCCGACGGCTCGTCGAGGAACATCACCGACGGGCGCACCACGAGCGCGGCGGCCAGGTCCAGCCGGCGCCGCATGCCTCCGGAGTAGGTGCTCGACCTGCGGTCCGCGGCCCCGTTCAGGTCGAACTGGTCGAGCAGTTCGCTGGTGCGGTCGCGCGCCGCGCGCGACCGCATGCCGTACAGCTCCCCGACCATCCGCAGGTTCTCCCGGCCGGTCAGCCGGTCGTCGACCGCGGCGAACTGGCCGGACAGGCCGATGGCGCGGCGCACCTTCTCCGGCGAGCGCACCACGTCGTGACCGGCGACCGTGGCGGTACCGGAGGTGGGGCGCAGCAAGGTGGTCAGCAGGCGGACCGTGGTGGTCTTTCCCGCGCCGTTGGGCCCCAGCAGCCCGAGGACCTGGCCTTCCGGGACATCCAGGTCGACGCCGGCCACCGCCGTGACCTTGCCGAATTCCTTCACCAGACCTTCGGCGTGAATAGCGCCCGGCATGGTTTCTCCGTCCTGTTCGTGAGATGGGTTGTGCCGGCGCACCCGCCCTCGCGCGGACGGGGTGCGGGGGCGCCGGAACGACCCGTCGGCCCCGGCCCGCCGGTACGGGCCGGCCGGGGCCGACAGGGCCTCCGGTCAGGTCGCCGAGAGCAGCTTCAGCTCGGGGTGCGCGGTGCCGCCCTCGATGGCCGTGGAGGACAGGTGGGAGACGACCAGGTCGTCGACCGGGTCGTTGGCCGGGTCGTCGTGCACCAGGAGGTGTTCGTAGGTGGTGTTGCGCTGCGCCGGCACGCGGCCGGAGCTGCGGATGAGGTTGATGATCTCCATGCGGTTGGAGCGGTGCTTGGCGCCGGCGGAGGACACGACGTTCTCCTCCAGCATGATCGAGCCGAGGTCGTCGGCGCCGTAGTGCAGCGACAGCTGGCCGATCTCCTTGCCGGTGGTCAGCCAGGAGCCCTGGATGTGGGCGACGTTGTCGAGGAAGATGCGGGCGATCGCGATCATCCGCAGGTACTCGAACGACGTGGCGTGGGTCTGGCCCTTGAGGTGGTTGTTCTCGGGCTGGTAGGTGTACGGGATGAAGGCGCGGAAGCCGCTGGAGCGGTCCTGGGTGTCGCGGATCATCCGCAGGTGCTCGATGCGCTCGGCGTTGGTCTCACCGGTGCCCATCAGCATGGTCGTGGTGGATTCCACGCCCAGCCGGTGCGCGGTCTCCATGATCTCCAGCCAGCGCTCGCCGGACTCCTTCAGCGGCGCGATGGCCTTGCGGGGCCGGGCGGGCAGCAGTTCCGCGCCGGCGCCGGCGAACGAGTCGAGGCCGGCGGCGTGGATGCGGCTGATGGCCTCCTCGACGCTCACCTTGGAGATGCGGGCCATGTGCTCGACCTCGGAGGCGCCGAGCGAGTGGATGACCAGCTGCGGGTAGGCCTCCTTGATCGCGGAGAAGTGCTTCTCGTAGTACTCCACGCCGTAGTCGGGGTGGTGGCCGCCCTGGAACATGATCTGGGTGCCGCCCAGCTCGACGGTCTCCGCGCAGCGGCGCAGGATGTCCTCGAGGTCGCGGGTCCAGCCCTTGGCGGTGTCCTTCGGCGCGGCGTAGAAGGCGCAGAACTTGCACGCCGTGACGCACACGTTGGTGTAGTTGATGTTGCGCTCGATGATGTACGTCGCGATGTGCTCGGTACCGGCGTACCGGCGGCGGCGGATCGTGTCGGCCGCCACGCCCAGCGCGTGCAGCGGCGCCCAGCGGTACAGGTCGAGCGCCTCTTCGGGGGTGATCCGGCCTCCGGCGGCGGCACGGTCGAGCACGGACTGCAGTTCGGACAGGGGAACAGGGGGCATGGTGCCGGCCTTTCCGGGAGATGTCGGTGACGTGGTGCGGGTCATGTCGGCCTACTGGCCGTCTGCGGCGTCGAGCAGCCGCACGTGGACGTCGGAGGGGAAGCCTTCTTCGTCGCCGCCGACCCGCCGGGCGAATTCCTTGATGCCGGCGAGCTGGCGCTCACCCAGGCTGAAGTCCAGCGCCGTGGTGTAGTAGCGCTCCAGCGTCTGGGCGTCGAACGATTCCCAGCGCGAAGCCTGTTCGCAGACCTTCGACACCTCGGTCAGCGACAGGTCGCGCGAGGCGAGCAGGTTGGCATGGACCTCACGGACGGTCTCGGGCTCGGCCGCCAGGTAGTCGCGCCTCGCGGCGAACACCGCGAAGACGAACGGCAGCCCCGTCCACTCCTGCCACATCTGGCCCAGGTCGTGGACGTGCAGCCCCATCCGCGGGGCCTCGTACAGCGCCGCCCGCAGCGCGGCGTCGCCGATGATCACCGCGGCCTTCGCCTCGTTCATCATCGCCCGCAGGTCCGGCGGACACACGAAGTACTCCGGCTGCACGCCGACCTTCTCCGCCAGCAGCAGCTGGGCGAGCCGGACCGACGTGCGGCTGGTGGACCCCAGCGCGACGGGCGCGCCGTCCAGCTCCTCCAGCGGCACCTGGCTGACGATCAGGCACGACATGACGTTGCCCGCGCTGCCCACCGCGATGTCGGGCAGCGCGACCAGGTCGTCGGCGTGGCGCAGGAACTCCACCAGGCTGATCGGGCCGATGTCGAGGTCGCCGCGCACCAGCGCGTCGTTGAGGCCGTCGGGGTCGTCCTTGCGCAGGTCGACGTCGAGCAGGCTGCCGGTGCGGGCCAGGCCCCAGAACAGCGGGAGGCAGTTGAGGAACTGGATGTGACCGACCCGCGGCCGCCGGCGGTGGGTCCGGGCCGGCGTCGGGTCCTCCATGAGCAGTTGTTCAGCCATCTGTCGGTGCTCCCAGGTGGGGTTCAGTGAATGGACGGCGAACGGCGGGACGGCCCGGGGGCCGCGGGGCATCCCTAGGCCCGGTGGGCGGTGCCCGCCATGCCGACGTGTTCGGACAGCACCGCCAGTACCTCCGCGGAGCGGCGGGAGAGGTAGAAGTGACCGCCGTTGAAGATCCGCATGTCGAACGGACCGGTGGTGTGCAGCTTCCAGGCCCGCGCGTCGTCGAGCGTGGTCTTCGGGTCGTCGTCGCCCACCAGGACGGTCACCGGGCAGGCGACCTGGGTCTCCTCCGCGCAGCGGTAGGTCTCGATCGCCGTGTAGTCGCTGCGGGTGGCGGGCAGGATCATCGCCAGCAGCTCCTCGTCCTCCAGCAGCGAGGAGTCCGTGCCGTTGAGGTTGCGCAGCTCGGCGATCAGGCCGGCGTCGTCGCGCAGGTGCACGTTCTCGTCGCGCGGCCGGGAGGGGGCGTTGCGCCCGGAGGCGAACAGCCGCACCGGGCCGCGGCCCTCGGCCTCCATCCGGCGTGCCACCTCGAAGGCCACCGCGGCGCCCATGCTGTGGCCGAAGAAGGTCAGCGGCTTGTCGTCCCAGCCGGTCAGCGCCTGCGCGATCCGGTCGGCCAGGTCGGGGACGGAGGGGATGCCCGGTTCCGCCCGGCGGTCCTGCCGTCCCGGGTACTGCACGGCCAGCACCTCGACGCCCGGACTCAGCGCGGTGGAGACCGGCAGGAAGAAGCTCGCCGATCCGCCGGCGTGCGGGAAACAGACCAGGCGCTCGCCCGCTGCTGGAGCGGGGTGGAACCTGCGGATCCACAGAGTGTCCGGGGGAAGAGAACTCATGGGGCCGGCGTGTCCTTTCAGCGGATCGGTACCGCGACCGGAGGGGCCGGGGCGTTCCGAACGGATCGGGAAGACGAGCGGTGCGCCCACTATCCAGCTCACGCACACGGCCAACACAAGCTCTCCAGGGCGCCCGGGGCGGAAGTCTGGGCGTTTCCCCGGTTCTTGCGGGGGCCTTTCCGGAGCGACTGGTACCGCATCGCGCGGGCCCGCTAATCTCCTTCTGGGGCCGCCGGTACCCCGGCCCATCGTCGCGGCTCAGTGCCGCTGTTGCGCCGGGCCGCTTTCCCAGGAGGACACCCCCATGACGACCCCGCCCGCCCCGCACCCCGAGACCAACACCCGTCGCGCGCGGTTGCTCGCCGTACTCGCCGGGATGCTGGCGGCGTTCGTCGTCTGGCTGGTGACCGCGCAGTTCATGAGCGTCGACCTCGCCACCCGCACCGGCTCCGGCGCCAAGGCCAGCACGACCAAGATCAATGTCGCCGTCGTCATCGTGGCCGCCCTCATAGCCGGGCTGCTCGCCTGGGGCCTGCTCGCCCTGCTGGAGCGCCGCATGCCGGGCCGCGCCCGCACCGTGTGGACCACCATCGCCGCGGTCGTGCTGCTGCTGTCGCTGGCCGCCCCGCTCAGCGAGGGCGTCGGCACCGGGGCCAAGGTCGCCCTGCTGTGCATGCACCTGGTGACCGGCGGGGTGTTGATCCCGGCCCTGGCCCGCACCTCGGCGCGGGCGTGACCGCGCGGCGAACCCCCGCGCTCCCCTCCGGCACCCGCGGCGGATCCCGGTGCCGCCGCGGCACCAGGACCGAGGTGGCGGGATGACACTCGCGTTCATCTGCGGTACGGAACCGCTCGGCGGCGACCAGGACGGCGTACGCGCCCTGCACGCCCGCTTCCCGGTGGCCCGCCACCGGTACGCGCGGGTGGGGGAGTGGAGCGGCCTGGGCGCCGACGTGCTGCTGCGCGGCGGTGAGGGGGCCGATGCCGCCACCCGCCGCCGGGCCCGCCGCATCTCGCTGGCGACGGCGATGCTCGCGGTCCACGACGTGCTCGCCGTGCACGGCATCCGCCCCCAGGTGGTCGGCGGCACGGGCACCGGCGCGCTGGTCGCGGCGGCACTCGCCCGCTGCCTGTCCGCCCAGGACCTGATCGGCTCCCTGCTGCGCCCCGGCCCGGACGCCGCCGCCGGCGGGGACCGGGCGGCGCGGCCGGAGGTCGCGCTGGCCTTCCTGCCGCCCGCGCACGACCCCGACTGGTACCTGCACGCCCGCGAGGGCGGCGCGGTGCGGGACGTCGGCGGCCTCGGCCTCGACGAGGACAGCGGCCGGCACCGCGTCGTGCTGCTGTCCGGCACCGGTGAGGAACTGGCCAGGCTCGCCTCGGTCGCCCCGCGCGGCGCGATCCGCGCCCGCCGCGGCGCGGACCCGCTCGTCCCGGTGCCCCCGGCCGGCCCGGCACCGCACGACACCTGGAGCCCGGTCCTCAACGCCCCCACGCTGCCGCTGTGCTCGCCGCGCGGGCCGGTGACCACCGCCGACGCGGCCGGGCAGCTGTTCGCCGCGGACGCCGGCCTGCGGGTGGACCTGGGCGACCTGGCCCAGTGCCTGGACGCCCACGGCACCCGGCTCGGCCTGGTGCTGGGCTCCTCACTGCCCAGGAACCTCGTGCGGTTCCCCTTCCCGGTCGTCCACGTCGAGTCGCCGGACGACCTCGGCGAGGCGGTCTCGGCCATCTTCGAGTTCGGCGCGGCCCCCCGGGCCATCGCCTGACCCGCCGGCCGCCCCGGCACCGGCGAACGCCGAAGCCGAAGGGGGTGCGCCACCGGTTTCCCGGTGGCGCACCCCCTTCGGCGTTGCGGCCGGCGCTCAGACCGCGTCGGGGCCGTAGACCTCCTGGCCGTCGCTGACCCGGCGCACGTGGATGCAGTCGCCCGGGCACTCCTTGGCGGAGTCCACCACGTCGTTCAGGATGGTCAGGGGCACACGTACCGCCGCCCCCGGTTCAAAACGCAGCTCGTCCTCGTTCTCCTTCACATACGCGAGACCGTCGACGTCCAGTTCGAACACCTCAGGCGCGTACTGGGTGCAGATGCCGTCGCCGGTGCACAGGTCCTGGTCGATCCAGACCTCGAGTTCCTGACTGTCGGTTGTCGTGGACATTTCCGCCTGCCTGTCGATCGTACGGTTGGAGGATTCCGCGGTGGTCAGCCGTCACCCGGGGCCGCAGGGCCGGTTCACACCCGCATGGCCTGCGGAGCCTCGCGACGCTCGAGGTCGGGACCGGGGAACTCGCGGAGGATCTCGTAGCGGGTGTTGCGCTCCACCGGGCGGAAGCCGGCGTCCCGGATGAGGTCGAGGATGTCGTTGCGGGTGAGCTTGTTGGGGGTGCCGAAGTCGTCGGCGTCGTGGGTGATCTTGTACTCCACGACCGAGCCGTCCATGTCGTCGGCGCCGTGGTTGAGCGCCAGCTGGGCGGTGGCCAGGCCGTGCATGACCCAGAAGACCTTGACGTGCGGCACGTTGTCGAACAGCAGCCGGGAGACGGCGAAGGTCTTCAGGGCCTCGGCGCCGGAGGCCATGGTGGTGCGGGCCTGGAGGCGGTTGCGGACCTTGCCGTCCTTCATGTCGACGAAGTCGTGCTGGTAGCGCAGCGGGATGAAGACCTGGAAGCCGTTGGTCTCGTCCTGCAACTCCCGCAGCCGCAGCACGTGGTCGACGCGGTGGCGGGGCTCCTCGATGTGGCCGTACAGCATGGTGCAGGGGGTCTTGAGCCCCTTCTCGTGCGCCAGCCGGTGGATGCGGGACCAGTCCTCCCAGTGGGTGCGGTGGTCCACGATGTGCTGGCGCACCTCCCAGTCGAAGATCTCCGCGCCGCCGCCGGTCAGCGACTCCAGGCCGGCGTCGATCAGCTCGTCGAGGATCTCCGAGGCGGTCAGCCCGGAGATGGTCTCGAAGTGGTGGATCTCGGTGGCGGTGAACGCCTTCAGCGAGACGTTCGGCAGCGCCTCCTTCAGCGCCCGCAGGCTGCGCGGGTAGTACCGCCACGGCAGCGTCGGGTGCAGACCGTTGACGATGTGCAGCTCCGACAGGTGCTCGCTGACCATCGTCTCGGCCAGCCGGACGGCCTCCTCGATGCGCATGGTGTACGCGTCCTTCTCGCCCGGCTTGCGCTGGAACGAGCAGTACGCGCACGACGCGGTGCACACGTTGGTCATGTTCAGGTGGCGGTTGACGTTGAAGTGGACCGCGTCACCGTTCTTCTGCGTCCGCACGTGGTGCGCGAGGCCACCCAGCCATGCCAGGTCATCGCTCTCGTACAGCGCGATGCCGTCCTCGCGGGACAGCCTCTCGCCGGAGTAGACCTTCGCCTCAAGTTCGCGCTTGAGCCCAGCGTCCATTCCCAGCAACCTTCCTCGGTGAGTGCCTGTGGCAAGTGGTGAGCGGCGTCCGCGACGTCCGCTCAGTGGATCCCCTCGGGCACGGCCCATGTCGGCTGCAACGGCTGGATGTTGGCGACCGCGTCACACGGCCGGCCGGGGCCGGTCCGGTGGCGGATCGCCTGATCGCGTTCCATCACGTTGGGCAGGAACAGGTCCTCGTGGAGCAGGGTGAGCCGCAACTGGCCGACCTTCCCGTACTCCACGATCCGTGCGGGGTCGTTCCGGTCGACGACCGTCATGGTCACCTGCGGATAGTGCGGCAGGTACGGCAGCACCGCGCCGCCGTCCTCCGCGGGCAGGCCCATCGCGGCGCCGAACGCGTTCTCATAGGTGAGCCCGACGACGCCGCCGTCGAGCGCCTCGGTGAACTGCCGGTACATCGCCGGCAGGACACGGCTGCCGCTCAGACCCACCCCGGCGAGCTTCGCCGCCAGGTCCGGTCTGCGCTGCACCAGCGCCTGGAACAGTGCCGGCGTGGTCTGCAGGTAGTCCACCTGCGCACCGGCCAGCACATCGGTGATCTGGCCGACCAGGTGGTCGACGTAGCGGTTGACCTCGGTCAGCCGGGCCTGGCGCATCAGCTGTTTGACCCAGCGCCAGTCCAGATCGATCCCGTAGACCACCGCGGCGTGCGCGAGAGCGGTCTGCCCGCTCCCCTGCCCCGCCGGGTGCGGTCCGCCGGGCGCGGCGTACAGCCAGGTGCCGTCGGGGCGGAAGCCCGCCTCACGCAGACCGCGTTCCCGCCATGCGGCGCGGTGCTCGCGCATCGCGCCGGTCTGCAGGATCCGGCACGGCCGGCCCGAGGAACCGGCCCTGTCGTAGACCGGACCCGTCAGCGGGCGCGGCAGTCCCTGCGGAAGCAGGTCGACCGGGTCCACCTCGCGCAGGACGTCCTGCGTGAGGGGCCCGAACTGGGCGAGCTCCGCGTACCGCGTGACGTCGAACGGGTCGAAACCCAGCGAGCCACGCCGCTTCAGCCAGAACGGGCTGCCCGACGTGGCGTCGAAGTGGCATCTGACGACGTGCCGTGTCCACGCGTCGAGATCCACGGCGGGCGGCCGGTCGTCGGAAAGAACATCGGGTGATTCGTAGACCGTCATCACCGATCCTTTCTCATCCTCCGGTGCGTCGCGGCCCTGGACGCGAGGTGGCGTACGGATTCCCGCACGGGGCCGGAGCGGATCGGAGACCGTGGTTGGGCAGGCAGGAAACATGCCCCGGACCGACGCCGTGGGGAAAGCCCTCCCATGGTCGCTGGTTGCGGTCTGGGGAAAACCCCACACCCCGACCGGTTTGCTGAATAGCGGTGCCCGACGCCCCTCACCGTAGAGGCGGCAGCGCGACCGGCACAGCTCGGCGCCCGGCGCGGACCGGCACGGACCGGCGCGGACCGGCGCGGACCGGCAGAGACCGACAACGACCGACAGGGACAGAAAGGGCTTCTCATGTCAGACCGGCTCACCTTGGCGCATTCACCGTGCCCCAACGACACCTTCGTTTTCCACGCGTGGACGCACGGTCTGGTGCCAGGAGCCCCACAGGTCGACGTCACCCTCGCGGACATCGACATCACCAACGGCCTCGCCGAGCGCGGCGAACTCGACATCCTCAAGATCTCCTTCGGCGCCCTGCCCCACGTCCTGGACCGCTACGCCCTGCTGCCCTGCGGCGGCGCCCTCGGCCGCGGCTGCGGACCCCTGGTCCTGACCAAGGAGCCCGGCGGCCCCGAGACGCTGGTCGGCAAGCGCATCGCCGTGCCCAGCACCCGGTCGACGGCCTACCTGCTGTTCCGCCTGTGGGCCTCCCGGGACGTGCCCGGCGGCATCGGCGAGGTCGTGGTGCTGCCCTTCGACGACATCATGCCCGCCGTCCGCGACGGCCGCGTCGACGCCGGCCTGGTCATCCACGAAGCCCGCTTCACCTACCAGCAGTACGGCCTGTTCCGGCTCGCCGACATGGGCGAGGAGTGGGAGAAGCACACCGGACTGCCCATCCCGCTCGGCGCCATCGTCGCCCGCCGCGACCTCGGTGACGAACGGCTCGCCGCGCTCGCCGACACCATCAGGACCTCGGTGCGCTTCGCCTGGAACGCCCCCGAGGCGTCCAGCGAGTACGTGCGGGCCCACGCGCAGGAGATGGAGACCTCGGTCGTCGAGCAGCACATCGAGCTGTACGTGAACCCGTTCACCGCCGACCTCGGCGACGAGGGCTACGCCGCGGTGCGCGAGCTGCTCAACAGAGCGGCCGACGAGGGACTGCTGCCCGCCCTGAAGCCGAACGCGCTGGACTTCCCCGTCCCGGCCTGAGCCCGGCGTGCCCACCGCCGTGCCCCGGGACGCCCGGGGACGGCGGGACACCGCCAACGTTAGAAGTTCGCTTAGAGCTGTCCGGCCGAAGCCCGGGAGCGTCCCGGCGGCTCCGCATAATCGGCGGGAAAGGGCGGATGCACCTGGGGAGTCACGGCCCCAACACCCGGTCCCGCCCCGGCACGGGCGGACACGTCCGGGGAGTCATGGCCTCACACCCCGTCCCGCCGCACGGCTGACGGAACCGACATCCGGCGGTGTCCCGGCGACACCGTGCGCCCGCTGCTGAAGGGATCGATCTGTGAGCGACGACAGGCTTCGCGACTTCCTCAAGCGTGTCACCGCGGATCTGCAACGCACCCGCACCCGCTTGCGCCAGGTCGAGTCGAAGGCAGCGGAGCCCATCGCCGTCGTCGCGATGAGCTGCCGTTACCCCGGCGGTGTCAGGACACCCGAAGACCTGTGGCGGCTCGTCGACACCGGCGGCGACGCCATCTCGCCGTTCCCCGAGGACCGCGGCTGGAACGTCGACACCCTCTACGACCCCGACCCGGACCGCCCCGGCACCTGCTACACCCGCGAAGGCGGCTTCCTGCACGACGCCGCCGACTTCGACGCCGAGTTCTTCGGCATGTCCCCCCGCGAGGCACTCGCCACCGACCCCCAGCAGCGGCTGCTGCTGGAGGTGTCCTGGGAGGCGTTCGAACGCGCCGGCATCCGCCCCTCCGCCCTGAGGGGCACCCCCACCGGTGTCTTCGTCGGCGTCATGTACAACGACTACGGCTCCCGCTTCACCGAGCCGCCGGCCGGCCTCGACGGCTACATCGGCAACGGCAGCGCGGCGAGCATCGCCTCCGGCCGGATCTCCTACACCTTCGGCCTCGAAGGCCCCGCGGTCACCGTCGACACCGCCTGCTCCTCCTCGCTGGTCGCCCTGCACCTGGCCACCAACGCCCTGCGCTCCGACGAGTGCGACCTGGCACTGGCCGGCGGCGTCGCCGTGATGTCCACCCCGGTGACCTTCATGGAGTTCAGCCGGCAGCGCGGCCTGTCGCCCGACGGCCGCTGCAAGTCCTTCGCCGACGCCGCGGACGGCACCGGCTGGGGCGAGGGCGTCGGCATGCTCCTGCTGGAGCGGCTGTCGGACGCCCGCCGCAACGGCCACGAGGTGCTCGCGGTGATCCGCGGCTCCGCGGTCAACCAGGACGGCGCCAGCAGCGGGCTGACGGCCCCCAACGGCCCCTCGCAGCAACGCGTGATCCGCGCCGCCCTGGCGAGCGCCGGCCTGACGGCGGCCGACGTGGACGCGGTCGAGGCGCACGGCACCGGAACGGTGCTCGGCGACCCCATCGAGGCGCAGGCGGTCCTGGCGACCTACGGCCAGGACCGGCCCGCCGACCGGCCGCTGTGGCTCGGCTCGCTGAAGTCCAACATCGGTCACACCCAGGCCGCGGCCGGCGTCGGCGGCGTCATCAAGATGGTCCAGGCACTGCGCAACGAGCGGCTGCCGCGCACCCTGCACGTCGACGCCCCGTCCTCCACCGTCGACTGGTCCGAGGGCAACGTGCGGCTGCTCACCGAACCGGTGGAGTGGAACAGCCCCGACCGCCCCCGGCGTGCCGCGGTCTCCGCCTTCGGCGTGAGCGGCACCAACGCCCACGTCATCCTCGAACAGACCCCGCCGGAACCGCCGACCCCCGACAGCCCCGAGGGCGCAGAACCGGCCGACGACGCCGAGGCCGTCCCGGTCGTCACGGCGCCGCCGCTGCCCGTCGTGCCCTGGCTGCTGTCGGCCACCAGCGCCGAGGCGTTGCGGGCCCAGGCGGCCCGGCTGCTCGGCCCGGCGGCCTCGCACGAGGACCTGCACGCCACCGCCGCCTCCCTCGCCACCACCCGCTCGGTCTTCGAGCACCGCGCCGTGGTGCTCGGCGAGGACGCCGACGCCCTCACCCGGGCCCTCACCGCCGTCGCCGACGGCCGGACCACCCCCGACGCCGTCCTCGGCAAGGCCAGGCGCGGCGGCAAGCTGGCGTTCGTCTTCGCCGGCCAGGGTGCGCAACGGCTGGGTATGGGCCGTGAGTTGTACGAGGCGTTCCCGGTGTACGCCGAGGCGTTCGACGCCGCGTGTGCCGTTCTGGACGGTGAGTTGGGCTGTTCGCTGAAGGATCTGGTGTTCGGTGCTGATGCGGAGTTGTTGAACCGGACGGAGTTCACGCAGCCGGCGTTGTTCGCGGTCGAGGTGGCGTTGTTCCGGTTGGTGGAGTCGTGGGGTGTGCGTCCGGACTTCCTGGTCGGTCACTCGATCGGTGAGATCGCCGCTGCGCACGTGGCCGGTGTGTGGTCGCTTGCGGACGCGGGCCGGGTCGTCGCGGCTCGTGGCCGGTTGATGCAGGCGTTGCCCGCCGGTGGCGTGATGGTCGCTCTTCAGGCGTCCGAGGCCGAGGTGTTGCCGCTGCTGGAGGGGCTGGCCGACCGTGCGGGTATCGCCGCGCTCAACGGTCCGACCTCGACGGTGGTCGCCGGTGAGGAGGCCGCCGTCGCCGGTGTCCAGGAGCATGTCGCGGGTCTGGGTCGTAAGACGACGCGGTTGCGGGTCAGTCACGCGTTCCACTCGCCGCTGATGGAGCCGATGCTGAAGGAGTTCAACGCCGTTCTGTCCGGCGTGCAGTTCGGAACCCCGTCGATGGCGGTGGTGTCGAACGTGACCGGACAGGCCGCCACGGCCGCGGAGTTGGGGTCGCCGGAGTACTGGGTGGAGCATGTGCGGCGTCCGGTGCGGTTCGCCGACGGGTTGGAGTGGCTGGCCGGGCACAAGGCGACGCGGTTCCTGGAGATCGGCCCCGACGGGTCGCTGACCGCGATGGCGCAGGCCGTGCTCGATCCCGACGACACCCTCACCGTCCCGGCGCTGCGCAAGGACCGGCCCGAGACCGCGGCACTCCTGGCGGCCATCGGCGGTCTGCACGTGACCGGCGCGGCCGTGGACTGGACGGCGATCCTCCCCGCCGGCCCAGCCGTCCAGCTGCCCACCTACGCCTTCCAGCGCCGCCGCTACTGGCTCGACCCCGAGCGCGCGACGGCCTCCCCCTCCACGGCCGCCGGGCACCCGCTGCTGGACGCCACCGTCACCCTCGCCGACTCGCGCGCCGTCATCTCCACGGGCCGGCTCTCCCGCCGTACGCACCCCTGGCTCGCGGAGAACGAGGTCCTCGGCAACGTGCTGCTGCCGGTCGGCGCCTTCGTCGACCTGGCCCTGCACGCCTGCGGCCGGGTCGGCAGCCACCGGGTGACCGGGCTGACCACCGATGTCCCGCTGCTGCTGCCCGCCGACGACACCGTCGAGATCCAGACCGTGGTGCACGCCTCGGACGGCACCGGACAGCGGGCCTTCTCCCTCCACTCCCGCCCGCTCGACGGCGACGCCGACACCGACGACGACCGCCCGTGGACCCGGCACGCCCACGGCACCGTCGCCGATGCCACCGCGCCGCAGCCCGACAGCGGCGCGCGGCTGAAGGCGTGGCCGCCGCACGGCGGGGTCCGCGTCGCCCCCGAGACCGTCCACCGCTCCCTGGCGGAGCACCAGGTCGACCTCGGCCCGGCCTTCCGCTGCCTGCGCGAGGTGTGGCGGGTCGGCGACGAGGTGTTCGCCGAGGCCGCCCTGCCCGACGACCACCGCCCCGACGCCGGCCGCTTCGTGCTGCACCCCGCGCTCCTGGACGCCGCCCTGCACGCGCTGGCCGCGGTGGACTCCACCGCGGTGTACGCCGTGGAGTGGGGTGACCTCACCCTGCACGCCCAGGCGGCCGAGTCGGTGCGGATCCACCTCGCGCCGCTCGCCGACGGCTCGTGGACCCTGCGGATGGCCGACGGACTGGGCGAACCGGTGCTCTCCGCCGGGCCGTTGACCGTGCGCCCGGTCGCCGGGCTGGAACTGCCCGACGCCGACACCGGCGACGACGACCTCTTCACCCTGGAATGGACACCGGCCGGCACCCCGGACGGTACGGCGGCGGCCGGCGCCCAGCTCCACACCGACCTCGACAGCCTGCTCGCCGCCGCGGCGACCGGCGCACCGGTGCCGTCCACGGTCGTCCTGGCCTGGGACAGCGCCCCCGCGGACGGCACGGAGCTGTCCGCCGCGGTCCGCGAGGCGACGGCCCGCGCCCTCACCCTGCTCCGGACCTGGCTCGCCGACGAACGGTTCGCCGCCTCACGCCTCGTGCTGCTCACCCGCGGCGCGGTCGCCACCGCGCCCGGCGAGAGCGTGCGGGACCTGCCGGCCGCCGCCGTCCTGGGCCTGGCACGCTCCGCCCAGTCGGAGAACCCCGAGCGGTTCGCCCTGGTCGACACCGACGCGGCCGAGCCGACCGCGGCCGATGCCGCGGCGGCCCTGCTGCCGGGCGAACCCCAGGCCGCCGTCCGCGCCGGACGCGTCCTCGTGCCGCGCCTGACCCGGCTGCGCCGTGACGCGGCCGGCCCCGGGCAGCCCATGACGTTCGACCCGGACCGGACGGTCCTGGTCACCGGCGGCACCGGCACCGTGGGCACCGCCGTCGTACGCCACCTCGTCGACCGCCACGGCGTGCGCGACCTCCTGCTGGCCGGCCGCCGGGGCATCGAGGCGCCCGGCGCCCGCGAACTCGTCGCCGAACTGTCCGCCGCCGGTGCCCGGGTCCGGGTCGAGGCGTGCGACGTGGCCGACCGCGCCGCGCTGGCCGCCCTGCTCGCCACCGTCCCGCAGGACCACCCGCTGGGCGCCGTGGTCCACGCCGCGGGCGTGATCGACGACGGCGTGATCACCTCGCTGACCCCGGAACGCCTGGCGACGGTGCTGCGCCCCAAGGCGGACGCGGCGGCCCACCTGCACGAACTCACCCGGGACCTGGACCTGTCGGCGTTCGTGCTGTTCTCCTCGGCCGCCGCCACCTTCGGCGGTCCCGGCCAGGGCAACTACGCCGCCGCCAACGGGTTCCTGGAGGCGCTGGCCCACCGGCGCCGCTTCGACGGCGCGCCCGCCGTCGCCATCGGCTGGGGCCTGTGGGCGCAGAGCAGCGCCATGACCGGCACCCTGGACGACTCCGACCGCGGCCGCATCGCCCGCGGCGGCATCGGCGCCCTGCCGACCGACGACGCCCTCGCCCTCTTCGACCGCTGCCTGACCCCGTACCCCGCCGCACCCCTGCCGGTGCGGATCGACGTGGCCGCGCTGCGCGTGCAGCGGGCCGGCGGCGCCGAACCGCCGCAGGTGCTGCGCAAGCTGGCCGGGAGCACGCTGCGCACCGCGGCCGGCCCCGGTGCCGGTGGCGACAGCGGGTCCGGCCCGGCCACCGGGTTCGCCGGCCTGTCGTCGAAGGAACTGCGGGCCGCGGTGCGCGAGATCGTCGTCACCGCGACCGCCGCGGTCCTCGGCCACGACTCCGGCTCGGCCGTCGACGTCGAGCGGACGTTCAGCGGCCTGGGCTTCGACTCCCTCACCGCCCTGGAACTGCGCAACGCCCTCAGCCGCTCGACCGGCGTGAAACTCGACGCCACCCTGGTCTTCGACCACCCCACCCCGGCGGCGGTGATCGACCACCTCGCCGTCGTGCTGAACGGCGCGACCGCCGCGTCCACCACCGGCGGCCCGGGCACGACCGACGCGGACACCGGCTCGGAGCCCATCGCCATCATCGGCATGAGCTGCCGTTTCCCCGGCGGCGTGGCGGAGCCCGAACAGCTCTGGTCGCTGCTGGCGAACGGCGCCGACGGCATCGGCGACTTCCCGCCGGACCGCGGCTGGGACGTCGAGGCGCTCTACGACCCGGACCGCGAGAACCACCGCAAGGGCACGACCTACACCCGCAACGGCGGGTTCCTCACCGGGGTCGACCGCTTCGACGCCTCGTTCTTCGGCGTCTCGCCGCGCGAGGCCCTCGCCATGGACCCGCAGCAGCGGCTGCTGCTGGAGTCCGCCTGGGAGGCGGTGGAACGCGCCGGCATCGATCCCCGCGCGCTGCGGGGCAGCCGGACCGGGGTGTTCGCCGGGACCAACGGGCAGGACTACACCAACGTCCTGAGCGCCGCCGAGGAGAGCGCGGAAGGCTACCTGGGCACCGGCAACGCGGCGAGCGTGATGTCGGGCCGCGTCTCCTACGCCCTGGGCCTGGAAGGTCCGGCCGTCACGCTGGACACCGCCTGCTCCTCCTCCCTGGTCGCCCTGCACTGGGCCGCCCGCGCGCTCCGCTCGAACGAGTGCTCGCTGGCGCTGGCCGGCGGCGTCACCGTCATGTCCACCCCCGCCGCCTTCGTGGAGTTCGCGCGGCAGGGCGGTCTGGCCGGTGACGGCCGGTGCAAGGCGTTCGCCGAGGGTGCGGACGGCACCGGCTGGGGCGAGGGCGTCGGCGTCCTGCTGCTGGAACGCCTGTCGGACGCGCGGGCCAACGGCCACCGGGTGCTGGCGGTGGTGGCCGGTTCCGCGGTCAACCAGGACGGCGCGAGCAACGGCCTGACGGCGCCGAACGGTCCCTCGCAGCAGCGGGTGATCCGGGCCGCGCTCGCCAACGCGGGGCTGTCGGCGTCGGACGTGGACGCGGTGGAGGCACACGGTACGGGGACGTCGCTGGGCGACCCGATCGAGGCGCAGGCGCTGCTGGCCACCTACGGCCAGGAGCGTGCGGAGGACCGGCCGCTGTGGCTGGGCTCGGTGAAGTCGAACCTGGGCCACACCCAGGCCGCCGCCGGTGTGGCGGGTGTGATCAAGATGGTGCTGGCGATGCGGCACGGTGTGCTGCCGAAGACGTTGCATGTGGACGCGCCGTCGTCGCACGTGGACTGGTCGGCGGGCAACGTGCGGTTGCTGACGGACGCCGTGGAGTGGCCGCAGACCGCGGGCCCGCGCCGGGCCGGCGTCTCCGCCTTCGGCTTCAGCGGGACCAACGCCCACGTCATCCTGGAGCAGGCGCCGGAGTCGGTCGCCGAGGCGGCCGGGGCGCCGGTGTCGTCCGGGTCTTCGGTGTCGCCGGTGGTGCCGTGGACGGTGTCGGCGCGTAGCCCGGAGGCGTTGCGGGCGCAGGCGTTGAGCCTGGCGGCGTTCGTCGGTGCGGGTGCGGATCTCGATGTGCGGGATGTGGGGCTGTCGTTGGCGGCGTCACGTTCGGTCTTCGAGCACCGGGCGGTGGTCTCCGGTCGTGACCGCGAGGAGTTGCTGGCCGGGCTCGCTGCGGTTGTTGACGGTACGTCAGCTCCGGGTGTGGTGTCCGGTTCCGCCCGCGGTGAAGGCAAGCTCGCGTTCGTCTTCGCCGGTCAGGGTGCCCAACGGCTCGGTATGGGCCGTGAGTTGTACGAGGCGTTCCCGGTCTACGCCGAGGCGTTCGACGCCGCGTGTGCGGTGCTGGACGGTGAGTTGGGCCGTTCGCTGAAGGACTTGGTGTTCGGTGGCGACGCGGAGTTGTTGAACCGGACGGAGTTCACGCAGCCGGCGTTGTTCGCGGTTGAGGTGGCGTTGTTCCGGTTGGTGGAGTCGTGGGGTGTGCGTCCGGACTTCCTGGTCGGTCACTCGATCGGTGAGATCGCCGCTGCGCACGTTGCTGGTGTGTGGTCGTTGGAGGATGCCGGCCGGGTCGTCGCGGCCCGTGGCCGGCTGATGCAGGCGTTGCCCGCCGGTGGGGTCATGGTCGCCCTTCAGGCGTCCGAGGCCGAGGTGTTGCCGCTGCTGGAGGGCCTGGAGGACCGTGCCGGTATCGCCGCGCTGAATGGCCCGACGGCCACCGTGGTCGCCGGTGCGGAAGCGGCCGTTGCCGGTATCCAGGAGCACTTCGCGGGTCTGGGTCGTAAGACGACGCGGCTGCGGGTCAGCCACGCGTTCCACTCGCCGCTGATGGAGCCGATGCTGAAGGAGTTCAACGCCGTTCTGTCCGGGGTGGAGTTCGGAACCCCGTCGATGGCGGTGGTGTCGAACGTGACCGGACAGGCCGCCACCGCTGCGGAGTTGGGGTCGCCGGAGTACTGGGTGGAGCATGTGCGGCGTCCGGTGCGGTTCGCGGACGGGCTGGAGTGGCTGGCGGGTGCGGGTGCGACGCGGTTCCTGGAGATCGGCCCCGACGGGTCGCTGACCGCGATGGCGCAGGCCGTGCTCGATCCCGACGACACCCTCACCGTTCCGGCGTTGCGCAAGGACCGGCCCGAGGTCGAGGCGGTGCTGACCGCGCTGGGCCGGTTGCACGTGGACGGTGTCGAGGTCGAGTGGGCCGGGTTCTTCGCCGGTTCCTCGGTCGTGGAGCTGCCGACCTACGCCTTCCAGCGCGAGCGCTTCTGGCCGGTCCCCGCCGCCGTCGTGTCGTCCGGTGCGGGTGACGCGGTGGACGCGGCGTTCTGGGACGCGGTGGAGCGCGGTGACCTGGACGGTCTCGCCGGGACGCTGGGCGTGGACGAGGGGCCGTTGGGCGAGGTCGTGCCGGCGTTGTCGTCGTGGTGGCGTGGGCGGCGTGAGCAGTCCGTGGTGGACAGTTGGCGTTACCGGGTGGTGTGGCGTCCGGTGGACGGGCTGGCTCCGGGTGCGCGGCTGGAGGGGCGTTGGCTGGTGCTGGCGCCGTCGGCTTCGGTGCCGGGGGAGTGGGGGCTGGAGGGTCTGGCCGGTTCGGTGGACCGGTTGGACACCGTGGTGGTGGAGGCGGGTGCCGGCCGCGCGGAGCTGACCGCGCTGCTGCGGGACGCCGCCGCTGACGGGCCGGTCGACGGCATCGTCTCCCTGCTGGCGTTCACCGGTGGATCGGCGGGTGGATCGGTCGGTGGCGAGGACCCGGTGCCGGTGACGGTCGCGCTGGTCCAGGCGATCGGTGACGCCGGGATCGGCGCCCGCCTGTGGGCGGTGACCTCGGGTGCGGTCGCGGTCGCGGGGGAGTGGGCTCCCGATCCGGCGTCGGCCGGCGTGTGGGGCCTCGGCCGGGTCGTCGCGCTCGAACACCCCGACCGCTGGGGCGGGTTGGTCGACCTGGCCGGACCGCTGGACGTGAATGGCCTCGGCCGGTTGGTCTCCGTTCTCGCGGGGGGTGGTGAGGATCAGGTGGCGTTGCGGTCTTCGGGTGTGTTCGCTCGTCGTTTGGTGCGGGCGTCGGGTGTGGGTTCGTCGGTGGGTTCGTGGTCGCCGAAGGGTGCGGTGTTGGTGACGGGTGGTACGGGTGCGTTGGGTGCGCGGGTGGCGCGGTGGGCGGTTGGGCGTGGTGCGGGGCATGTGGTGTTGACGAGTCGGCGTGGTGTGGGGGCGCCGGGTGCGGTGGAGTTGGAGGCGGAGTTGGAGGCGTTGGGTGCGCGGGTGTCGGTGGTGGCGTGTGATGTGGCTGATCGGGGTGCGGTGGAGGGGTTGTTGTCGCGGTTCGAGGTGGATGCGGTGTTTCATGCGGCGGGGGTGGCTGATGTGACGCCGTTGGGTGAGTTGGATGGTGTGCGGTGGGGTGAGGTGGCGGGTGCGAAGGTGGGTGGTGCTGTGGTGTTGGACGAGTTGACGCGGGGTCGTGGGTTGTCGGCGTTCGTGTTGTTCTCGTCGATCGCGGGTGTGTGGGGCAGTGGTGGTCAGGGTGCGTATGCGGCGGCGAACGCGCAGTTGGACGCGTTGGCGGAGGGTCGTCGTGCGCGGGGTGAGGTGGCGACGGCGGTGGCGTGGGGTCCGTGGGCCGACAGTGGCATGGCCGCCGGCACCGAGGCCGAGGAGCAGTTGCGGCGGTGGGGACTGGTCTCCCTGCGGCCGGACACCGCCCTGCTCTCCCTCGGGCACGCCCTCGCCTGCGACGACTCCGCGGTGGCCGTGGCGGACGTGGACTGGCAGCGGTTCGCCCCGGCGTTCACCAGCCGCCGGCCCAGCCCGCTGCTCGGCGAACTGGCCGAGGTGCGCGACGCGCTGGACGCGGCCGAGGGTTCCGCCGCGGACGCGCCGGACGACGCCGTGCGGCAGCGGCTGGCCGGGCTGTCCCCCGGCGACCGCGACAGCGCGCTGCTCGACCTGGTCCGGGACTGCGCGACGGCCGTGCTGGGCCACCGGGACGCCCGTTCCGTTGGCTCCCGGCAGCCGTTCCGCGACCTGGGATTCGACTCGCTCACCGCGGTCGAACTGCGCAACCTGCTCAACAGCGAGACCGGGCTGCGGCTGCCGAGCACGCTGGTCTTCGACTACCCGACCCCGGCGGCGCTGGCCGACCACCTGTCGGGAGCTCTCTTCCCCGCCGGGGACGACGGGGACGACGCCGGGCACGGCGACCCCGCGGCCGTGCGGGCGATGATCGCCACCATCCCGCTCTCCCGCCTGAAGGAGAGCGGACTGCTGGACACCCTGCTGGCCCTCGCCGGGCCGGCCGGCGGGCATTCCCCCGAACCCGAGACCGCGGAAGGCCCCACCGCGGACGAGGACGCCATCCACGCCATGGCGATCGACGATCTCGTCGACCTGGCGCTCGGTGGTTCGGACGGCTGAGCCGGCCGGCGCACCAGGTCACCTCCCCCGACACGTCCACCAGGCAAGAAACGCGGAGCTGAGCATGGCCACTTCCGAGGAACGAGTCGTCACTGCCCTCCGGGCGTCGCTGGTTGAGAACGAGAGGCTGCGCAAGCAGAACGACAAACTCTCGCGCGCGGCCACCGAACCCGTGGCGATCGTCGCCATGGCGTGCCGTTACCCCGGCGACGTGCGGTCCCCGGAAGACCTGTGGCGGCTGCTCGCCGACGGCACGGACGCGCTGTCCGACTTCCCCGCCAACCGCGGCTGGGAGACGGCCGGCGCGACCGGGGGCGACGGCGACGGGCCGCGCGGCGGGTTCGTCCACGACGCCGACGAGTTCGACGCGTCGTTCTTCGCCATCTCCCCGCGCGAGGCCGCGGCGATGGACCCGCAGCAGCGCCTGATCCTTGAGGCGTCCTGGGAGGCGTTCGAACGGGCCGGCATCGACGCGGCCGCCGTGCGCGGCAGCCGCACCGGCGTCTTCGTCGGCAGCAGCAACCAGAACTACGGCGCCGCGGCCGCCGGCAACCTGCCCGAGGGCGTCGAGGGCCACCTGCTGACCGGCAGCGCCGCCGCCGTGGTCTCCGGCCGGGTCTCCTACGCGCTGGGCCTCGAAGGCCCGGCCGTGACGGTGGACACCGCCTGCTCCTCCTCCCTGGTCGCCCTGCACCTCGCCGCCCAGGCGCTGCGCTCCGGCGACTGCGACCTCGCGCTGGCCGGCGGCGTGACGGTCATGTCCACCCCCGACGTCTTCGCGGAGTTCGCGCGGCAGGGCGGTCTGGCGGGCGACGGCCGGTGCAAGGCGTTCGCCGAGGGTGCGGACGGCACGGGCTGGGGCGAGGGTGTCGGCGTCCTGCTGGTGGAACGCCTGTCGGACGCGCGGCGCAACGGTCACCGGGTGCTGGCGGTGGTGGCCGGTTCCGCGGTCAACCAGGACGGCGCGAGCAACGGCCTGACGGCGCCGAACGGTCCGTCGCAGCAGCGGGTGATCCGGGCCGCGCTGGCGGGTGCGGGCCTGTCGCCGGCCGACGTGGACGCGGTCGAGGCGCACGGCACCGGCACCGCGCTGGGCGACCCGATCGAGGCGCAGGCGCTGCTGGCGACCTACGGCCAGGGTCGGTCGCAGGACCGGCCGTTGTGGCTGGGCTCGGTGAAGTCGAACCTGGGCCACACCCAGGCCGCCGCCGGCGTGGCGGGTGTGATCAAGATGGTCATGGCGATGCGGCACGGGTTGCTGCCCAGGACGCTGCACGTGGACGCGCCCTCCTCGCACGTGGACTGGGACGCGGGCCAGGTGCGGCTGCTGACGGACGCCGTGCGGTGGCCGCGTACGGACGACCGCCCGCGCCGGGCCGGCGTCTCCGCCTTCGGCGTCTCGGGGACCAACGCCCACGTCGTCCTGGAGCAGCCCCCGGCCCCGGCCGCCGCCGAGGACGGCCCCGCCGCCGCCCCGGCCGCCCTGCCGCTGGTCGCCTGGCCGATCTCCGCCCGCGAGCCGGAGGCGCTGAAGGCCCAGGCCAGGAACCTCGCGGCGGCCGTCCGGGCCTCCGGGGCCGACCCGGCCGACGTGGGCCTGTCGCTGGCGGTGTCGCGTTCGGTCTTCGAACACCGGGCCGTCGTGCTCGGCGGCGACCGGGACACCCTGCTGCACGGCCTCGACGCGGTCGCCGCCGGCACCTCCGCCTCCGGCGTGCTGACCGGCACCGTGCGTGGTGAGGGCAAGCTGGCGTTCGTCTTCGCCGGTCAGGGTGCCCAACGCCTGGGTATGGGCCGGGAGTTGTACGAGGCGTTCCCGGTGTACGCCGAGGCGTTCGACGCGGTGTGCGCGGTGCTCGACGGCGAACTCGACGTGCCGTTGCGGGACGTGGTGTTCGGTGCCGACCCGGAGGCGCTGAACCGCACGGGGTACACGCAGCCGGCGTTGTTCGCCGTCGAGGTGGCGCTGTACCGCCTGGTGGAGTCGTGGGGCGTTCGCCCGGACTACCTCGTCGGCCACTCGATCGGTGAGGTGGCCGCGGCCCACGTGGCCGGTGTGTGGTCGTTGGCGGATGCCTGCCGGGTGGTCGCGGCCCGTGGCCGGCTGATGCAGGCGCTGCCCGCCGGCGGCGTGATGGCCGCCGTCCAGGCGTCCGAGGCGGAGGTGCTGCCGCTGCTGGAGGGCTTGGCCGACCGTGTGGGAATCGCCGCGCTGAACGGTCCGGCCTCGACGGTGGTCGCCGGTGAGGAAGCCGCCGTTGCCCAGGTTCAGGAGCACTTCTCGGGTCTGGGGCGGAAGACGACGCGGTTGCGGGTCAGCCACGCGTTCCACTCGCCGCTGATGGAGCCGATGCTGAAGGAGTTCGCCTCGGTGCTGGCCGGGGTGGAGTTCGCCGCGCCGTCGATGGCGGTGGTGTCGAACGTGACCGGGCAGGCCGCGACGGCCGCGGAGTTGGGGTCGCCGGAGTACTGGGTGGACCATGTGCGGCGTCCGGTGCGGTTCGCCGACGGGTTGGAATGGCTGGCCGGGCACAAGGTGACCCGGTTCCTGGAGATCGGTCCCGACGGGTCGCTGACCGCGATGGCGCAGGACGTGCTGAACGGCGAGGAGACCCTCACCGTTCCGGCGCTGCGCAAGGACCGGCCCGAGACCGACACGCTGCTCGGCGCGGTGGCCCGGCTCCAGATCGACGGCGCCGCGATCGGCTGGGCCGGCTACTTCGCGGGCTCCGGGGCGCGCACGGTCGAACTGCCGACCTACGCCTTCCAGCGCCGCCGGCACTGGCTCGACCCCGCCACCGCGGCGTACCGGCCCGCGGACGACGGCAGGTTCGCCGCCACCCTCGTCGACACCCGGTTCTGGGAGGCGGTCGAACGCGAGGACGCCGCGGAACTGGCCGAGGTCCTCGACGTCGACCGGGACGCGCTCGTCGCGGTGATCCCCGCCCTGTCCTCCTGGCGCCGCAAGCAGAGCGCGCAGTCCGCGGTGGACTCCTGGCGCTACCGGATCGTGTGGAAGCCGCTTCCCGCGGTCGCGGACGCCCCGCTCGCCTCCGGGCGCTGGGTGGCCGTGCACGCCGGGCCTGCGCCCGAGGGGGCCGACCTCGCCGTGCTCGACGGCCTCAGGACCTGCGGGCTCGACGTCGTGTGCGTGGCGGCCGACGGGCTGGACCGGGCCGCGCTGGCCGCCGAACTCGGCCGTACGGCGCAGGACGGTCCCGTCGACGGCGTGCTGTCCCTGCCGGCGCCGGCCGACGGCGCGGCGGCGGTCGCCCTGCTCGCCCAGGCCATGGGCGACGCCGGCACGCCCGGCCGGCTGTGGACGCTGACCAGCGGCGCGGTCTCCACCGGACGCACCGACCCGCTGCGGTCCCCCGGGACCGCCGCGGTCTGGGGTCTGGGCCGGGTCGTCGCGCTGGAGCACCCCGACCGCTGGGGCGGCCTGGTCGACCTGCCGCAGGACCCGGACCCGCGCGCCGTCGCACGGCTGGCGAAAGTGCTCGCCGGCCTGCCCGGCGACGAGGACCAGGTCGCGGTCCGCTCCACCGGTGTCTTCGGACGCCGCCTGGTGCGCGGCCGGAGCGGCGAAGCGCGCCCGTGGACCCCGGCCGGCACGGTGCTGATCACCGGCGGCACCGGTGCTCTCGGCGCCCGGGTGGCCCGCTGGGCCGTCGAACGCGGGGCGCGGGACCTCGTCCTGGTCAGCCGCAGCGGCCCCCAGGCCCCGAACGCCGACGCGTTGCGCGCGGAACTGGGCGCCCTGGGCGCCAACGTGACGGTCGCCGCCTGCGACGTCGCCGACCGCGAGGCGCTCGCCCTTCTGCTGGACCGCCACGCCGTGGACGCGGTGTTCCACACCGCCGGTGTCCTCGACGACGGGGTGGTCGACTCGATCGACGCGGCGCGGCTCGCGACCGTTCTGCGGGCCAAGGCGGTGGCGGCCCTGCACCTGGACGAGCTGACCCGGGACCGTGAGCTGTCCGCCTTCGTCCTGTTCTCCTCCCTCGCCGGTGTCATGGGCAGCGCCGGGCAGGGGATGTACGCCGCGGCGAACGCCGTGCTGGACGCCCTGGCCGAGCGCCGGGTGGCCCAGGGACTGCCCGCCACGTCGGTCGGCTGGGGGCCGTGGGGCGGCGGCGGCATGGCGGCCGCCGGTGCCGTCGAACGCCGGCAGCGCCGGGGTTCCGTCACCGCGCTGGACCCCGGACTGGCCCTGCTCGCCCTGCGGGACGCGATGGAGTCCGGCGGGGCGACCGTCATGGTCGCCGACGTCGACTGGGCGCGCTTCGCCCCCGCCTTCACCGCGACCCGGCCCAGCGCCCTGCTGCGCGAGATCCCCGAGGTCCCCTCGGGCACGGGAGCCTCCGCCGAGAAGACCCCGTCCTCCGTCCTGCGTGATCGGCTCCTCGCCCTGTCGGCGGGGGAGCAGGCGCGGCAGTTGGTGGAGTTGGTGCGTTCCTCGGCCGCGGCTGTCTTGGGTTTCGCGGGGATGGGGGATGTGGCCGCGGATCGGGCTTTCCGTGATCTGGGGGTGGATTCCCTGATCGCGGTGGAACTGCGGAACGTGCTGGCCGCCGAGTGCGGCATATCGCTGCCGTCGACGGTGGTCTTCGACTATCCGACGCCGTTGGCGTTGGGTGGGTTCCTGCGTGATGGTGTGGTGGGTGTCGCGGCGGAGGGTGCTGCCGCGGGTGTGGTGGGCGGTGCGGTGGTCTCCGGTGATCCCATCGCGATCGTGGGGATGAGCTGCCGTTTCCCCGGTGGTGTGCGCGGGCCGGAGGAGCTGTGGGGTCTGCTGGCGGCCGGCGGGGAAGGGCTTTCCCCGTTCCCGGACGACCGCGGGTGGGACCGGCTCGACGGCTTCTTCGCCGAGGCGGCCAGGGCTTCCGGCTGGGGCAGTGGCGTCGGTGGGTTCTTGTCGGGGGTGGGGGAGTTCGACGCGGGGTTCTTCGGGATTTCGCCGCGTGAGGCGTTGGGGATGGATCCGCAGCAGCGGTTGTTGCTGGAGGCGGCGTGGGAGGCGGTGGAGGGTGCCGGGGTTGATCCGGTGTCGTTGCGGGGGAGTCGTACGGGGGTTTTCGTAGGGACGAACGGTCAGGATTATCCGGCGTTGCTGGGTGCGTCGGACGAGGACTTCGTGGGGTACGTCGGTACGGGTAACGCGGCGAGTGTCGCGTCGGGCCGTATCTCGTACGTGTTGGGGTTCGAGGGTCCTGCGGTGACGGTGGACACGGCGTGTTCGTCGTCGTTGGTGGCGTTGCACCTGGCGGCGCAGGCGTTGCGGTCGGGTGAGTGTGACTTGGCGCTGGCCGGTGGTGTGACGGTGATGTCGACGCCGGGTGCGTTCGTGGAGTTCGCGCGGCAGGGTGGTCTGGCCGGTGATGGCCGGTGCAAGGCGTTCGCGGAGGGTGCGGACGGCACGGGTTGGGGTGAGGGTGTCGGCGTTCTGCTGGTGGAGCGGTTGTCGGACGCGCGGGCCAAGGGGCACCGGGTGCTGGCGGTGGTGGCCGGTTCCGCGGTCAACCAGGACGGTGCGAGCAATGGTTTGACGGCGCCGAACGGTCCGTCGCAGCAGCGGGTGATCCGGGCCGCTCTCGCCAGTGCGGGTTTGTCGGCGTCGGATGTGGACGCGGTGGAGGCGCACGGTACGGGGACGTCGTTGGGTGACCCGATCGAGGCGCAGGCGTTGCTGGCGACGTATGGCCAGGAGCGTGCGGAGGACCGGCCGTTGTGGCTGGGGTCGGTGAAGTCGAACTTCGGTCATACGCAGGCTGCCGCGGGTGTGGCGGGTGTGATCAAGATGGTGCTGGCGATGCGGCACGGTGTGCTGCCGAAGACGTTGCATGTGGATGCGCCGTCGTCGCATGTGGACTGGTCGGCGGGCAATGTGCGGTTGCTGACGGATGCGGTGGAGTGGCCGCGGACGGGTCGGGTGCGTCGTGCGGGTGTCTCGTCCTTCGGGCTGAGCGGGACCAACGCGCACATCGTGCTGGAGCAGGCGCCGGAGTCGGTCGTCGAGGTCGCCGAGGCGGTCGGGGCGCCGGTGTCGCCGGTGGTGCCGTGGACGGTGTCGGCTCGCACTCCGGAGGCGTTGCGAGCGCAGGCGTTGAGCCTGGCGGGCTTCGTGGGTGAGGGTGCCGGTGCGGATCTGGATGTGCGGGATGTGGGGCTGTCGTTGGCGGCCTCGCGTTCGGTCTTCGAGCACCGGGCGGTGGTCTCTGGTCGTGACCGCGATGAGTTGCTGGCCGGGCTCACTGCGGTGGCTGACGGTACGTCAGCTCCGGGTGTGGTGTCCGGTTCGGTGCGCGGTGAGGGCAAGCTGGCGTTCGTCTTCGCCGGTCAGGGTGCGCAACGGCTGGGTATGGGCCGTGAGTTGTACGAGGCGTTCCCGGTCTACGCGGAGGCGTTCGACGCTGCGTGTGCCGTGCTGGACGGTGAGTTGGGCCGTTCGCTGAAGGACTTGGTGTTCGGTGCTGATGCGGAGTTGTTGAACCGGACGGAGTTCACGCAGCCGGCGTTGTTCGCGGTTGAGGTGGCGTTGTTCCGGTTGGTGGAGTCGTGGGGTGTGCGTCCGGACTTCCTGGTCGGTCACTCGATCGGTGAGATCGCCGCTGCGCACGTTGCTGGTGTGTGGTCGTTGGAGGATGCCGGCCGGGTGGTCGCGGCCCGTGGCCGGTTGATGCAGGCGTTGCCCGCCGGTGGGGTGATGGTGGCTCTTCAGGCGTCCGAGGTGGAGGTGTTGCCGCTGCTGGAGGGCCTGGAGGACCGTGCCGGTATCGCCGCGCTGAACGGTCCGACGGCTACCGTGGTGGCCGGTGCGGAGGCGGCCGTTGCCGGTATCCAGGAGCACTTCGCGGGTCTGGGGCGGAAGACGACGCGGCTGCGGGTCAGTCACGCGTTCCATTCGCCGCTGATGGAGCCGATGCTGAAGGAGTTCAACGCCGTTCTGTCCGGCGTGGAGTTCGGAACGCCGTCGATGGCGGTGGTGTCGAACGTGACCGGACAGGCGGCCGGTGTCGACGAGTTGGGGTCGCCCGAGTACTGGGTGGACCATGTGCGGCGGCCGGTGCGGTTCGCCGACGGGCTGGAGTGGCTGGCGGGTGCGGGTGCGACGCGGTTCCTGGAGATCGGCCCCGACGGCTCGTTGACCGCGATGGCGCAGGACGTGCTGTTCGGCGAGGAGACCCTCACCGTTCCGGCGCTGCGCAAGGACCGGTCCGAGACCGACACGTTGCTCGGTGCCCTGGGCCGGTTGCACGTGGACGGTGTCGAGGTCGAGTGGGCCGGGTTCTTCGCCGGTTCGTCGGTCGTGGAGCTGCCGACCTACGCCTTCCAGCGCGAGCGTTTCTGGCCGACGCTGACGGTGTCGTCCGGTGCGGGCGACGCGGTGGACGCGGCGTTCTGGGACGCGGTGGAGCGTGGTGACCTCGATGGTCTCGCCGGGACGCTGGGCGTCGGCGAGGGGCCGTTGGGCGAGGTCGTGCCGGCGTTGTCGTCGTGGTGGCGTGGACGGCGTGAGCAGTCCGTGGTGGACGGCTGGCGTTACCGGACGGACTGGGCGCCGTTGACGATGCCCGTGCGGGGTGCACGGCTGGAGGGGCGTTGGCTGGTGCTGACGGCCGGGGCGCCGGTGCCCGAGGCGCTGGAGGCCGTGGCCGACGGGCTGGAGATCGTGACGTCCCCCGCGGGGAGCGGGCGGGACGAGTGGGCGTTGCTGCTGCGGGACGCGGTGTCCGGCAGTGAACCGGTCGCGGGCGTGGTGTCGTTGCTGGCGATGCCGGGAGACGGGTCCGACGAGAGCGCCGGGGTCCTGGCGACGCTGGGCCTGGTCCAGGCGCTGGAGGACGTCGGTGTGCCCGGGCGGCTGTGGGTGCTCACGTCGGGTGCGGTCGCCGCGGTGGGTTCCGACGGGGCCCCGGACGTCGGCCAGGCGGGCGTGTGGGGCCTGGGCCGGGTGGTGGCGCTGGAGTTCCCGGACCGCTGGGGCGGCCTGGTGGACCTGCCGCCGGCCGGGGACGGCCGGGTGGCGGAGTGGCTGACGGGTCTGCTCGCGGGGGGTGGCGAGGATCAGGTGGCGTTGCGGTCTTCGGGTGTGTTCGCTCGTCGTTTGGTGCGGGCGTCGGGTGTGGGTTCGTCGGTGGGTTCGTGGTCGCCGAAGGGTGCGGTGTTGGTGACGGGTGGTACGGGTGCGTTGGGTGCGCGGGTGGCGCGGTGGGCGGTTGGGCGTGGTGCGGGGCATGTGGTGTTGACGAGTCGGCGTGGTGTGGGGGCGCCGGGTGCGGTGGAGTTGGAGGCGGAGTTGGCGGCGTTGGGTGCGCGGGTGTCGGTGGTGGCGTGTGATGTGGCTGATCGGGGTGCGGTGGAGGGGTTGTTGTCGCGGTTCGAGGTGGATGCGGTGTTTCATGCGGCGGGGGTGGCTGATGTGACGCCGTTGGGTGAGTTGGATGGTGTGCGGTGGGGTGAGGTGGCGGGTGCGAAGGTGGGTGGTGCTGTGGTGTTGGACGAGTTGACGCGGGGTCGTGGGTTGTCGGCGTTCGTGTTGTTCTCGTCGATCGCGGGTGTGTGGGGCAGTGGTGGTCAGGGTGCGTATGCGGCGGCGAACGCGCAGTTGGACGCGTTGGCGGAGGGTCGTCGTGCGCGGGGTGAGGTGGCGACGGCGGTGGCGTGGGGGCCGTGGGCCGACAGCGGCATGGCCGCCGGCACCGAGGCCGAGGAGGCCCTGAGCCGGCGCGGTCTGCCGGCGCTGCCGCCTCAGGGGGCGCTCGCGGCGCTGGGTTACGCGCTGGAGGGCGACGAGGCGGCGGTCACGGTGGCGGACGTGGACTGGCAGCGGTTCGCGCCGGCGTTCACCAGCCGCCGGCCCAGCCCGCTGCTCGGCGGCCTGGCGGAGGTGCGCGACGCGCTGGAGGCCGCCGAGGCGCCGTCCGCCGGCGGCTCGGCGGGGGAGACGCTCGCCAGCGAACTGGCGGAGTGCTCCGCGGACGAACGCACCCGCCGGCTGGTGGATCTGGTGCGCGGCCACGCGGCGCAGGTCATGGGGTTCGCCGGGGTCGCCGCGGTGGAGTCCGGGCGGGCGTTCAAGGACATGGGGCTCGACTCGCTGACCGCCGTCGAGCTGCGCAACCTGCTCGGCGCGGCCACCGGGCTGCGCCTGCCGAGCACGATGGTCTTCGACCACCCCACGCCGGCCGCGCTCGCCGACCACCTGGACGGCCTGCTGGGCGGCAGGGACGCGCAGACCGGCGCGGCCCTGCTGGCCGACCTGGAGAAGACCGCGGCGCGGATCGGCAGGGCGTCGCTGGACGACGACGTGCGGGTGCTGGTCAAGGCCCGGCTGAAGTCGCTGCTGGCCTCCGTCGACGAGGACGGGGAGGACGGCGAGGACCGGGCCGCCATCTCCGATCAGCTGGGCGAGGCGTCGGACGACGAGCTGTTCGACTTCATCAACACCCTGCGCCGGGACTGACGGGGGCGCGGAACGGCCGCCGGGCCGCCGTACCCTGGGTACGGCGGCCCGGAACGGCCCCACGAACAGAACCGCGGGCGATGCCACTGTCACTGGCATCGGCCGCGGTTCTCTTGGTGGGGCCGTCGAAGCGGTTCTGTTGCTGGTGCCGTCGAACGAGCGGGTACGGAAGGCCCGGGGTTACTTGACGAACTCGGGCAGCACGCGCGGCGGCCAGTGACCGACCGTCAGCATGCCCATCGAGTGCGCGCGGGCCACCAGGGCGGCCCGGTTGGGTGCCTTGAGCTTCCTCAGCATCAGGCCGACGTGGTATTCGACGCCCTGACGGCTCAGGTAGAGGCGTGCGGCGAGCTGGACGGTGGACGCGCCACTGGCGACGCCCTCCAGCACGAGCGCGTCCAGCTTGCTCAGGATCGGCTTGCGGTGGCCGAGGGACTCGTCGGACGCGGGGTCCGTCGCCTCCTCGTCGGGCTGCACCATGACAACGATGCCAGCCAGCCGATCGGTGCTCTGGTGGACCGCTATGCCGATCAGCTCCCCGGAGAAGGGGTTCTCACCGTTGAGCCCCACCATTCTCTCGACGAAGCGGTTGCATCGTCGCTCCGCCAGCCGGGTGAAGTGCCGCCCGATGACGGCCGGCGCGCTGGGGTGGAGCAGGTCGTAAAGACTGCGGCCGCAGATGTCCGACGCGGTGCGGCCGAACTGGCGGTAGAAATCGGGGTCGGCCGACGTGACGTTCAGTTCGGGGTCGAGGTTGGCCGTATAGGTGTGGCGGCGCGAACGCCGCATCCGGAGATCTGTCGTCTGTCCGGAAGCGCCCGAATGCGCCGAGTTGAGCGGACCATGACCCGTCACCGTCGTGCTGGGTGATTCCTGGGGTCGCGTGATGGTTTCCTGGATCATCAAGGTGGGTCATCCTTCTGATTTCAGGAGGGAGCGGAGAGATCAGGGCTCGGGCGCAAGTGGGGAACGCGCCCGGGTGTTGCCGGTGACGAAGACCGAGGCATAAGGGAACGCGCCCCGGCGCTTCGCCGGAAAGACCTGAAGAACTGGAGAAGACTAATTTCCGTGCTTTGCTCATCCGTGCAATGAGCTTAGGAAGGGGCCTCAGGTCGGTCAAGCAAACTTCTGCACAGGGGTCAAACACTGTGGTTCGGTGGTTCGGTCGCCGCGTGGTTCGGTCGCGTGGTTCGGTATGGTTCGGTCAACTCTCCGTGCCCGTACGGTCATTGTGAGCGCATGGCGCGGGGCGGAAAACGGCGTGCCGGGCGGCCGGACCGGTCAGTCGCCGCGTGACGGGCGGGCCCGGCCCCCTGGGCGGTGCCAGGGGCCGGGCCGCGCGCTCACAGCGGCCGGTCCACCTCGTGCTCGTCAAGGGCCGCCCGCAGGGCCGCCCTGCCCTTGATGCCGAGCTTGCGGTAGCAGTTGGTCAGGTGCTTCTCGACCGCGCGGGTGGAGATGGCCAGCCCTTCGGCGATCGCCTGGTTGCTGGAGCCGGAGACGGCGAGCTGGGCGACCTTCAGCTCCGCCGGGGTGAGGGAGGCGTGGGAGGCGGGGCGGTCGGCGTGGTGGTCGCCCGTGCCGTTGCGCACGCGGTCCGCGATGAAGCGCGCCCCGCACTCCACCGCCATCGTCTCGGCCTGGCGCAGCACCGCCCTGCCGTGCGGGTCGGACCGGCCCAGCCGGTTGCCGTACGCCTCCAGCGCGCGGCACAGCTCGTAGCGGTTGGGCGAGGTCTCCAGCACGGCCACCGCCTCCTCCAGCAGGAGCAGCCCGCGCCGGCCGGAGGTGATGCGGCCCTGCACGATCAGGGCCCGGCCCAGCGGGGCCGCCGCTCCCCAGGCGCGCGCCGCCTCGATCTCCTGGGTGACGAGCTCCTCGGCCCGTACCGAGTCGCCGAGCCGGTGGTGGACCATGGCGGCCAGCGAGGCCCAGGGCGCCAGCACGGGGTTGTGCCAGCTGATGAGTTCCATCCGGTGGCCGGCGTTGAGGAAGTGCTCCAGCGCCGTGCGCAGGTCGCCGGCGCGGACCGCGATGCTGCCCTCCGCGGTGGCCAGCAGCGCCGCGATGTGCTGGGCACCGGCCCGCGGGCGGTGCTCCCTCAGCACCCGGCGGGCCAGCTCGGGCTCCTCGGTCTCCAGGGCCACGAAGGCCAGCACGGTGGCCGACAGCGTGGTGAACCCGTCCTGCTCGCCGGGGGCGAACCGGTAGGCGTCCAGGATCTTCGCCCGGGCGTCCATCGGGTCCCCGCACGACAGCGCCACCATGGCCTGTTCGACGCGGATGACGGCCTGCTCGACCTCGCCCTCCCGGCCCTCGGCGATGCGGTACGCCTCGTCGAGCCACGGCATCAGCCCCTGGGCGCTGTCCGCGGCGGCGAGGGTGCACACCACCAGCGGCAAGGTGGTGTGCACGTGCAGTGGCGAGGGGGGCTCGCGCTCCAGCAGCCGGGCCGACAGCCGGGCGGACTCGGCCGCGGAGATGGTGTTGGTGGCCATCGCGCCGTAGATCTGCACCGCCAGCAGCTCGCGCTCGCCGACCGTCTCGATGGGCGGGTCGGTGCCCAGCCGGGCCAGCGCGCCGGTCGAGGCCGACTGCTCGTTCGGCCCCCTGACCGACATGTGCGTCAGCCGGGCCTCCAGCCGCATCATCAGCTCCCGGTCCGCCCCCGCCGGGTCACCGGTCTCGGCCAGGTCGCGGGTGACGCGTTGCAGCATCTCGCCGATCTGCAGGGTCTCCGGGTCCAGGACGATCGGCCCCAGCCGGGCCATGGCGGCGGCCTGCTCGTGGACGGTGCACAGCAGCGGAACGGCCTGCGCGATGTGCCGCAGGGAGGCGCCGGTGGCGAAACTGCGTTCCACGGTGGCCAGGTCGATGAGCAGCCGGGCCCGCTGCGGTCCGGCGGGCGGGCTGTCCATGAGGGCGCGCCGCAGGTAGCGGGTGGCGGCCTTGGGCATGCCGCGGCGCAGGGCCTGGTCCGCGGCGGTCCGCAGTACCTGCACCGCCCACGGCCCCTGGAGGGAGACGACCTCCAGCAGCTGGTCCGCCACCTGCTCCGCCGGGTGCCCGCTGCCGTGCAGGAGTTCCGCGGCGACGACGTGGAAAGCCGACCGCTCGGGCAGTGGCATGCCCTCCTCGATGGCCTCCTGCACCGCCCGGTGGGTGAACCGGGGCGCGGCGGGGTCGTCGATCAGGCCCAGCGCGTGCAGCACCCGCATGGCGTCGACCCGCTGCACCGCGTCCAGCTCGGCGAGCCGGCCGATGATCTCGGCGCTCACCCCCTCGCCGAGGATGGTCAGCGCGTCGGCGGTGCGGCGCACGTGCTGGGGCAGGTGTTCCAGGAAGACCAGCAACTGCTGCCGCAGCAGCGACGGGCGCAGTGCGGCCAGGCGCGGGGCGTCGGCGGTGGTCGGCTTCAGCCCGCGGAACGCCGCCTCGACCAGTATGCAGTTGAGGAACAGCGGGTTGCCGCCCGACAGTTCATGGCAAACGGTGACGAAGTCCTGCTCCACGGCCGCGCCGTAGTGCTGCCGTACGACGCTCCCCACGCCCTCCGCGCTCAGCCGTTCGGGCGTGACGGTGTCGCGGGCGTGCGGCAGCAGCTCGTGCAGCAGGGGCTGCTCCTCGCCCAGTTCGCCGTCGAGCAGCGCGCACACCAGCAGCACGCGCCGGTCCGGCGCCCGGCGCACCATCTTGCGCAGCCACCGCAGCGATTCCGCGTCCGCCCACTGGATGTCGTCGACCAGCAGCAGCACCGGGCCGTCCTGGCTCATGTTCTCCACCAGGGCGGACAGGCCCTCGTGGACCTGCTCCAGGTCGCTGTCCTGCCACGGCGACTCGCAGTCGGTGAGGGCGACGTCGGCCAGCGCGGCCCGCGACAGCGCCGCGCTGCCCGCCCCCCAGACCTCCAGTTCGGCCGGGGAGGCGCCGCCCAGCGCGGGCTCCAGCAACTGCCGGACCACGCCGAAGGAGTAGTCGTGCTCCGCGGCCGCCGCCTGGGCCCTGAGGGTCAGCGCCCCTTCCCGGGTGCCGAGTTCGTGCAGGCTCTCCAGCAGCGCGGACTTGCCGATGCCCAGCGGGCCCCGGACGACGACCAGGGACCCCCGGCCCGCCCGCGCCTCGTGCAGCGCAGCGGTCACCAGGTCCAGGTCTCTACCGCGTTCCAGTAACAGCACGTTCCTACCCCGTTTGCGGTCACAGCCAGGGATGGCTGTCGATCAGTGGCACATGGCGGACACCGGGTCGTTCCGCGTGACCGAAGAGTCGTCCGGCGGTGGGGATGTCGGTCATGTGTCGGGAGATGTCGCCAGGGAGAACGCTCCGATGGGTCGAGAGCGTAGCGCCGGATGCCATGCCGGGTGGGCAGGCGTGATCAGTGGCCGGTGGATTGTCGGCGCGGACCGTCTGAACCGCCCGGCGGTGAGGTCAGCCGGCGCAGCGTGTAGGTGTGCAGGTCGGTGGACGGGAAGTCGTCGATTTCCGCCAGGATCTCCTCCAGCCAGACCGCCGCGCGCAGCCGGTCGGCCGGGCCCACGGGCGCCGTCCGGGCCGGCCCGGACGCCGGGCGCTGTCCCTCCACGACGAGCCGTACCGCCTCCGCGCGGTCGCCCGACCAGGCGTGGGCCACCGCGGACAGCAGCCGCCACGGGAACAGCGCCGGACTGGTCCAGCCCTTGGCCAGCAGCCACTGTCCGCAGGCGGTGAACTCCGCCGCGGCCTCGCGCGGCTGCTCCTGGGCGAGGTGCAGCAGGCCCCGGGCGTAGCGCAGCTGGAGCCAGCCGAACCGCTGCTCCACATCGGCCCGGAAGTCGCCGTAGGCGGTGCGGGCGGCCGCGTCCACCTCGCCGCGGGCGAGCAGGACCCGTACCTCCAGGGCCTGGGTCAGCGGGGCGACGGCCGGGTGCCAGGAGCTGATCGGCATCTCCGCCCGGGCCATGGCCAGGTCCCGCGACGCGCGGTCGGTGTCCTGGCACCGCAGGTGCAGCGAGCAGGTGGCCAGCAGCACGAAGCCCGACAGGGAGTAGGCGTGCCGGCGCCTGGCCTCGGCGAGGATCACCGACAGCTCCGCGCAGGCGGTGTCGGTCTCGCCGGCCCATCCCAGGGCCAGGCAGGCCAGCATGCGGGGGTACAGCGGCAGGTGGCGCACCGGGAAGGCCAGCGCGGTGCGGGCGAGCCGGCCGATCCGCTCGGTGTCCGCGCTCGTCGTCGCGGCGTGCCACGCCAGTGCGGCGGCGCCGCAGGCGTCCTGCGGGTGCTGGGACAGCGTGGCGGCCTCGTACGGCATGCCCTCCAGGCCGCCGGTGTCCAGCTGGGTGTCGCCGGCCAGCCAGAGCATCGCCTGGAGGGACTCCTGCTCGCGCGGGTCCTCCGCCCTCGCCACCGCCAGCGCCTGCCGGGCCGCGACGGCGTCGCCGCGGGCCAGCAGCAGGTCGGCCGCCGTCAGCTGGCGCCAGACGCCGCCCGGACGGCTGGGCCGGCGCACCACCTCGGCGAGGAAGCGGTCGCCGGCGTCGGGGTCGGTCAGGCAGCTGGCCGCGCCGATCTCCAGCAGCAGGTCCGCGCGCTCGTCGCCCGACAGCGGCTCCTGCAACGCCCGGTCCAGGCACCGTACGGCCTGCTGGTGCTCGCCGCGGGTGCGGCAGGCCGCCGCCACCCGGCGCAGCAGCGCGACCACCCACGCGGCGCCCGACGGCCGGGAGCCGAGCACCAGGTCGGCGAGCTCCTCGTCGGGCAGCGCGGCGCGGTGGCCCAGTTCGGCGGCGCGTTCGTGCAGCGCCTGCCGCTCGGTGTCGTCCATGGCCGACAGCACCCGTTCGACGCTCACCCGGGAGGTCAGCCGTACCGGGAGTTCCGGGGCGACCAGGCCGGTGGTGCGCAGGGTCCGCAGGGCCGAGACGGTCGAGGTCTCCCGCAGCCGCACGACGGAGCCGACCAGCTGGAGGGGCAGCAGGTTGCCGCACACGGCCAGCCCGCGCAGCAGCGCCAGGGGTTCCCGCGCCAGGCCCCAGGTGGGGTCGGGGTCGGGGGAGGACGGTGCGGGCCGGGGCGCCGGGACCGTGGCGGGCGGCAGGCTGCCGCCGGGGGCGCGCATCGGGCGGCGGCCGATCATGCCGGGCGCCTCGCGGGGACGCGGCACCCGCGGCGGCCGGCCGGCGTCCGGGCGCCGGGTGCCCGGCGTCGGATCGAACCGCGACGTCAGACGCAGCACGTGGCCGCGCACCGAGGGCGAGCAGATCAAGGAGAGCAGCTCCATGCAGGGGGCCGCGACGTCGGGGGCCGTTCCGGTGGTGGAGATCAGCACCGACAGCCGGCTGCTGTGCAGCCGCCGCAGCACCGCGCACAGCACCTCGAAGGAACCGGAGTCGGCCCACTGCACGTCGTCGACGACCAGGGCCGTAGGGTGTTCCCGGGCCGCCCGCAGCAGGGTCCGGCTGAAGCTCTGCACCAGTGCCGAACGCGGCAGCCGGTCGATCCCGCCCCGCAGCGGCAGCACCGGCCGCCGGTCTTCGGGCAGCGCGGAGATCAGCTGCTGGATCAGGCCGTAGGGACTGGAACTGCCGGAGGGCGAACCGATGGCGGTCAGGACCGACATGCCCGATTGGGCAGCCAGCGAGGACGCGCGCCGGACGAAGGCGGTACGCCCGGCGCCGCGGGGTCCGACCACCGCCGCGGCGACGGGGACCCCGCCGCGCAGTTCTCTGGTCAGCCGGCGGACCAGGGCGCGGTCGACTTCTCCGACGGCGAACGGCAGGCCGGCCGGGGGAAAGACTTCACCGGAATCGTCGGCGGCGGTGTGCCACCGTGGCCGAGTACTGGCCATATCGTTTCCTCCTCCACAGTCTGCCCCCGTCTATTCACCGGACGACGTGGACTGTGTTCTGACGCATCGGTCCCGGCACGACGGGATCATTCGGCGGTTTCATTTCCAGGAGGTCTCCGCCAAATGAAATCCAGTCGCTTTACGCCTTGCTGCGAGTGGCCGCTTAGTCTAGGCCAGCAATCTTGATATCTGCAAGATTCCACAGATTAATGGCCTCCGGGTGACCTGGGGGTTGAATTTACGGGCGGGCGTGGAACGGGCGCGGAGTCGGACCGAACGGGCACGGGGTAATGCCCGAGGTGCGCCTCGCGGGGGTGAACCGGCCGCCCGCCCGGTGTGGTGGGGGTTCGTACGGTGCGCCCGAACCCAATGAATCATGCCCGTCGCGCGGGTCGAACCCACATTCCATTGCCGCAAGATATGCCTGCCGCATAGCCCGAGGTGTTTGGATTGCGTCACCTAAATGTGAAGCTATTGTGTGGCACGGTGATGACAAAGTGGGTCATGAGCGCACATCAAGACCGGGCGTGAAAATGGCTGTGCTATGCGTCGTCGCAGGTGGTGGGCGTGGGGAGTGGATCCATGCGGGCGCACGGATGGTCATGAGGTGAAGTTGCCGGTGGAGGGACCCTCCGTTGCCGCCTCCCGCGGCCTCCGGAGCCGCCGGGAAGCACGGTCGCCGGGACGCGGGAACCCGGCCGGGCCCGGCGCCGCCCGAAGCGCGGCGGACCGGCGCGTGCGGGCCGGCGGGACACCCGCCGGGCACCGCACGCCGGCCTCAGGCCGACCTGCTCTCCGCGCCCTCGTGTAAGACGTCACGCAGCATGCGGCGCCCGGTCAGCCCCAGCTTGCGGTACACCGAGGTCAGGTGCAGTTCAACCGTACGCTGCGTGACGAACAGGGCGGACGCGATCTCCTGGTTGCTGCGCCCGGCGGCGGCCAGCCTGGCCACCTCGGCCTCGCTGCGGGTCAGGGAGTCGACCCCGCTCGACACCGTCCGGCGCGGCCGCGCCCCGGTCGCGGTCAGCGCCGCCAGCGACCACTCGCGCAGCGCCTTCGCCCCCACCGCCTCCGCCAGCTCCAGGCCGCGGCGCAGCACGTCACGCGCGACCGCCACCTGGCCGGCCTCGTGCAGGGCCCGGCCGTGGGCCAGCAGCACCCGGGCCAGCTCCAGGCGCGCGGTCGAGCCCTCCAGGACCGCGACCGCCTCCGCCAGCAGCGCCGACCTGCGGGGTCCGGGTTCCGTCGCCGCCTGCAAGGACAACGCCATGCCCAGCGCACGGGGAAGATCGTTTTTGCGGGCTGCGCCGACCATCTCCTCGGCCAGCGAACGCGCCGCGTCGACCTCCCCCGACGCCAGGTGCGCGTGGCCGGCCCAGAACCACCACGACGACACCCCCGGGCTGGTCCTGCCCCACTTGCGCTGCCGCCGGCCGCACTCCAGCAGGTCCACCAGCGCCGTCTCCGGCCGGTGGTGCGCCAGGTGCAGCCGGCCGCGTGCGCACAGGTACTCGTTCCACCGCCAGTTGTCCCGCGGCGGCACGCGCAGGTCCTCGCCGACGACGACATCGGCGCCCGCCAGGTCACCGGCGTCCAGCAGGGCGTGCACCCGGACCGCGATCAGCGGCAGGTTGACGCCTGCCGACCGGTGCGCCGGGCCGTCCGCGGCCGCCGTGCCGACGGGCGCCAGGATCTTCGACAGCTCGCCCAGCCGGTAGTACGCCTCGGCGCGCAGGGCGGGGAAGTCGCGACCGGGACGGGAGCCGTCGCTGCCGCCGATCCGGGCGCAGAAACGTTCGGTCTCCTCGGCCCGGTCCGCGTACAGCAGGGCGACGGCGGCCGCGTTCAGGGGGAACGGGGAGTCCTCGGCCGGTATCCCGAGCCGCAGCACCAGCCGGGCGGCGTCGACCGCCTGCGCCACCCGGTGCCCGCGCAGCACGCTCAGCACCGACTGCGAGGCCAGCAGCGCCCGCTCACCGGCGGTGCCGCCGTCCGACGCCAGGTCGTCGCAGGGCGCCGCGGTCCCGCACACCTCGTAGGAGGCCAGCAGCCGCCGCGCCTCCAGCGTCCGCTCCGACGCCTCGTCACCGTGCGGCGCCCGCGCGCGGTGCTCGGCGAGCACCCGCACGGCACGGTCCGCCCGGCCCTCGACGAGCAGCCCCTCCACCAGCGTCGTCACCACGGTCAGCCGCCGCGCCGGGTCGCTCACCCCGGGCAGCGCCAGTTCCAGGGTCCGCACGCTGGCGGACACGTCCACCGACGCCTCGGCCAGCCCGAGTTCCACCAGCAGTTCGGTGTCCTCCTGCGGCTCGTGCGCCCGGCAGTACCGCAGGATGGTGACCGCACCGGGCTGGTCGCCGCGGCCGACGGCCTCGCGGGCCGCCTCGCGCAGCGCGGCCGACGCCCAGGCCTCGGTGACCGCGGCCCCGGCCTTCAGCAGGTGGTCGACCACCTGCCGGGCGTGCGAGCCGTTGACGGCCAGCAGCCGGGCGGCCCGGTGGTGCGCCGAGGAACGCTCGTAGCCGTCCATCGCCGCCAGCACGGCCCGCTCCAGCAGGGGCGAGGACAACGACCACGTCCGGTCGTCCGCCGAGCCCCTGACCAGGCCGATGGCGCACAGCGTGCGCAGCGCCGGGACCAGCCGGCCGGCGGGCACACCGGTCAGGTCGGCGCACATCTCCGAGGTCGCCCCGTCGCCCAGGACCGCCAGCGCCCGGGCAGCGGCGGCGGCGGCCGGCGTCTGCTCGCCGACCACCCGCAGCACGCACGCGCCGAACAGTTCCTCCTCCTCGGCACCGCCGCGCAGCAGGCTGTCGGCGACCGGCGGCCGGGCACCGTCCCGCATCCCCGACAACGCCGCGCGCAGCAGCAACGGATTGCCGCCCGTCGCGTCCAGCAGCGCGGTGTGCAGTTCCTCGTCGCCCGCGCCGCCCGTCTCCCGCGCGACCATCGCGGCGATCCCCTCGACCGCCAGCGGGCGCGGGCACACCACCCGGCAGCGCGGCTGCGCCGCCAGCTCGTCCAGCCTCGTGCGGCGCACCATGCCGCCGGTGCGCCGGAAGACCGCCAGCAGCACCGGCAGCCCGGCCAGCCGCCGCGCGCTGAAGGACAGGAACTGCACGGTGGCCGCGTCGGCGTACTGGGCGTCGTCCACCAGCAGCACCAGCGGCTCGCGCCGGGCCAGCCGCGCGGTGAACCGGTGCAGCCCGTGCAGCACGCCGTAGGACGCCGGGGGCGCCGGCTCACCGGGGACCGGGTGGGCCAGGGCCGAGCGCGCGGCGCTGGTGTACCCCTCCAGCAGCACGTCCCGTTCCGCCTCGTCCAGCGATTCGAGCAGGGGGACGAACAGCTGCCGCACCCCGGAGAAGGGGACGTCGCCGTCGGCCGGCCGGCACGCGGCGCGCAGCACCCGCATCCCGTGCGGCCCGGCCGCGTCCGCGAGCCGGCCCAGCAAGGTGGTCTTGCCGATGCCGACCGGGCCCTCCACCAGGACGACGCCGCCGATGCCGGACCGCGACCCTTCCAGCAGGTCGCACACCACGCCCAGCTCCTGCTCGCGGCGCGGGTCCTGCGTGCGGGGGAGTGGGTGCGCCGCCGTCTGTCCGTCCCGGTCCGGTCCGCTCATCCCCACCTTCTCGCCCGTCGAACTGTGCCTGGTGCAACGGCGACGGAGCGCGGCCGCTCCCGGCCGCCGTCAGCCGTCAGGTGCGCCTGTGTCCGAAGTCACTGCCCATTTTCGCCGAAACGGTCTAAGGATATCCCTAGGGGGCGGCTTTGTGGATCTTGATGGAGCAAGAGGTTGCGACCGGTGCGGTCCGGCTCCGGACACCACACCCGCACGGTGCCCGCACGGCTCCGGACGCCACGACCGCATGGCACCGGACACCACGCCCGCACCGCTCCCGCACCGCTCCCGCACCGCTCCCGCACCGCCCCGGACACCGCTCCCGCACCGCGCCCGCACCGCCCCGGGCGGTGACGGCTGCGGGTTGTACTCCGGGAGGGGGAACGGCGGCGCGACCACGTGGGCCAGCAGCTCGTTGCGGTGGCTGACGCGCGGGTCGGCGAGGAGCTGCCGCACGTAGTCGTGC
>NZ_JAAGKO020000001.1 GCF_027947535.2 Streptantibioticus silvisoli | reverse complement strand
TACCGGTGTGGACGGCGCCGGGGGCCCATTCCGCCGCCGCTGCGACGATTCGCCCCCCCGAAGCGGAAGCCCCGGCGGTGCTGTCCCCCGGCGGACGACTGCCTGACTCTCAACCCCATGGAGAGGTGGGCTCGGACCGGGAAGCCCTACTGGGAGGAGCCACGGTATTCGGGGCATGATCGTCATGGCCCCGACTCCCCCACCTCAGGAGCAGCACCATGACCCGTGACGCCACCCGCCCGCTCGCCGGATGCGCGGCCCTGGTGACCGGCGCCTCCAGCGGTATCGGCGCGGCGACCGCCCTCGCCCTCGCCGCCGAGGGGGCCGCCGTCGCCCTGGTGGCCCGGCGGGCCGACCGCCTGACGGACCTCGCCGCCCACATCGCCGGCAAGGGCGGCCACGCCATCGTGCTGCCCGCCGACCTGACCGATCCCGACCGCGCCCGGTCGGCGGTCGAGGAGGCCGCATCGCAGCTCGGGAGGCTCGACGTCCTGGTCAACAACGCCGGAGCGGTGGTACCCGGGGCGTTCGAGGACGGCGAGGCAACCGACTGGGAACGCATGCTCGCCCTGAACGTCTCCGCCGTACTGCACACCTCCCGCGCCGCACTCCCCCACCTGCTGACGGCAGCCGACGGACCACGCGGCGTCGCCGACCTGGTCACCGTCGCCTCCGCCGCCGGCCGGGTCGCCCGCCCCAACAACGCGGTCTACACGGCCACCAAGCACGCGGTCGTCGGCTTCAGCGAGGCGCTGCGCAAGGAGATCACCCAGCGACGGGTACGGGTCGGCCTGGTGGAGCCCGGCATGGTGACCACCGAGGCGACCACCGCCCCCGGCATCGGGCTGCCCTCCTCGGTCGACCCGGAGGACTGGCTGACCGCCGAGGACGTGGCGCGGTCCATCGTCTTCATGGTCACGCAACCCAGGCACGCCGCCGTCAACGAAATCCTGTTGCGCCCCACGACCCAGGTGAACTGACCGGTCCCACCACCACGGACCTCGCTCCTGGTCCCGCGCGGCACATACATCCCACGGTTCCGTTCGGGGAACGGTCACGGGGACCGTTCCCCGTGGCGCAGGTAAGGGCCGCGACCGGTCACCGGCTGGCGGACGACCGCCCCACCGTGGTCTGCGCGTCGGCTGCCGCGAGCACCATGCCAGCCAGTTCTGCAGCGGACCGTCCGCCGCCCGCGTCGATGCGATCCATGGCCAGCCTGTCGATGGCATCGATCATCAGTACCTGGTAGCGCTCCGTGCGGGTGAGGAACTTGTCCATCAGGTGCCGTTCCTCGTACGTGGCTGCTTCGTAGCGGCCCGCTGCACGAACACGGGCGCGTACCACGGCGTCGTCCGCGGTGAGCCACACGGCGGCCGTGTGCGGGACCTGGAGGCTCGCGACGCGGACGGGCCGGAGCGCCGACCCTTCCAGGACCAGGCCCGTGGTGTTGTGACCCTCGACCGCGTGGGCCGCGATCAGCTCTTCGATGCGGGGCCACAGCCGCTCGTAGTGGTCCAGAACGGACGTCATCAGGTCGTCAACCGTGAGTGTCTTGTAGTGCTCGGCGACGTGAGCCGGCACCTCGGTCTCCGGGGTCCTCCAGGGCCGCCCGGGGTGCCGGGCCAGCCCGTCAGTGGTCAGGCACGCGAACCCGAGCTTCTCCGCCACCACTTGGGCAACGGTCGACTTCCCGACGTTCGACGTCCCGCCGATCAGAATCACCCGTACATCACGCACGCCAACGACCCTACTGATCCTTCCGGGGCGATGCCCGCAGTCGGCGGAGCCGGCTGACGCAGCACGCGGGTTGCGGGAACCCGTGCTGGAGGCCGGCGCGGCATTCGTGGCGGATGCGTAAGTCCGCCCTGAAGCCCATCCGCGAACCCCGCTCGTGCCGGCCTGCCGGAGCACGCCACCGGACGGTGACCAGCCACGTGCCGGACCGGTGACCGCCGCAGTGCCGATCGGGGCACGTGACCGCCTCGACCGTACCAATCTCACCCGTTTCAAACGGCTGTGAGCTGCGGCGGGACCATTGTTCAGCGTGTCGGGAGGGCCCTGACAATCAATGCGCCGGCCGCTGAACTTGGTGATGCGAGCACCCCGTTGGCCGGGGATGCCCGCGAACGACATCAGGGGGAGCTTCATGACCATCAACGGGTTTTCCCCCGGGGGCCGCGTGCGCGGCACCGGGTTCTGTTCACCGGGCGGAGGGCGTCCGGCGGGGGGCGGACGGTCCTCAGGAGCGGGGGGCGAGGGCTTCGGCGGTCAGGCGCCAGGTCTCGGCGGCGAGGTCCATGTTGAACGTGTCCTCGGCCTGCTGGGCGAGTTGGCGCAGACGCCGGACGCCCTCGTCGACATGGCCGTCGAGGATCTGGACGCGGCTGCTGAGCACCGCGTAGCGGTGCCGGTCCCGGAAGGTCAGTCGCAGGTCGAGGGCGTCGATTTCGGCGCACAGCTCGCGGGCCTGGTCGATCGCCCCCTCGGCGAACGCCAAGTGCGCCTTGAGGGTGAGGAATTGCTGGCGGTGCAGTTCGGTGCCGATCAGGCGCAGCGCGGGCTCGGCCTGTGCCAGGTGCGCCGCGGCCTCGGCGGTGCGCGGCGGCTTGCTCTGCAGGTGCAGGGAGGCCACGGTGAGCCGGAGCCGCATCCACAGGGACAAGTCGTCGCGGCTGTCGAGGCGTTCGAGCGCGGTGGCGAGCAGGCTCTGTGCTCCGGTGTGGTCGCCCTGGCGCCCGCGCACCGTGGCGCTCGCCCACAGGGCCTGGGCGGCCAGCGCCGCCGGGACCCGTTCCGTCAGCGGCAGGATCTCCTGCACCAGGGCCGACGCCTCCGGCAGCCGGCCGAGTTCCGCCTCGGCGGAGGCCAGGACGAGCAGGATGGGCAGCAACTCCGTTTCCGGCAGGTGGTGTTCACGCGCGATGGCCGCCGCGTCGGCGGCGTACCGCAGGGCCTGCTCGGCCTCGCCCAGCGAGCGGTGGCAGCGGGCCAGCCGGCTCTTCGCCCGACTGCGCAGTCCCGGCGCGCCGATGCTGTCGGCAACCGCGCACAGTTCGCGCAGATGGCGCAGTTCGGTGGCGGTGTCGCCATGCCGGCCGGCGTGCTCGGCGAGCAACCACAGTGCCTGCCAGCGCAGTTCGGGGCTGGCGACGTCGGCGGATTCCACCGCTTCGGTGAGGGCGGTCTCCAGGCCGTTCAGTTCGCTGGCGCCGGTGGCGGTGGCGAGCAGTTGCTGGAGGTGCTGCTGCGAGGTGGGCACCGTCTCGTCGAACACCGAGGCGGGCACGCCCAGTCGGGCGGTGAGGTGGGCCACCGCCCGGGGCGTGGGCTGGCGCTGCCCGCGCTCCAGGCGGGACAGGTAGCCGGCCGACATGCCGTCCCCGGCGAGCGCGCCCTGGGACAGTCCGCGTTCGATGCGCAGCTGCTTGAGCCGGGCGCCGAAGGCGGGCTGTGTCCAGTTCCGGGCCGTTCGGTCGCCCACCGACGGTTCCGTCATCGCGGCCACCTCCTGCTTCAGCGTCGTTGCCTCAACCTCTCCCGACCGGGTGGCCGGGACCGTACCGTCACGGTGGCTGACAGAGCAGGTCGGACAGGGTGTGTCCGATTGTGCCATGCCTGTGAGATGGCTGGTATCCCCGGATGCCCCTGTTGGCACATTGCTGCGACCGGCCGACTGCGCCCGTCCGCCGTTGCGGTCGATGACCAGGGCGGTTGCACTCCGTTCACGTGCCTGGTTCCCGAACGTAGCCGGGCGAGCCGCTATTGCCAAGCTTGGCACATTCCGTTCGGCAGGGATTGCCAAAATGTGCCAGGCGAGCCTAGTGTTCAGCTCACTGCAAGCGGCAGGCCCTGGCGTTCCGGGGGCGGATCCATGCGGCTCGGCACGCAGGGGGAATCGATGCGTCGTCACGGCTCCGCGACGTCAGGAGCCATGGCGGACATCGGCGCCCTCGGCGCGGCGGCGCGCGGCGGCGGAGGCGTTCCCGGCGGAACGGCGGTCATCACGCGGGCCGGCGCCGGGGGCGTCGACGACATCGACTGGCCGTAGCAGATCCGCGGCACAACCCCGCTCGTCGCCGCCCATCAGCGGCCCGGGTTCCGGAGCGGCTCGCAAGGGCCGCTCCGGAACCCGGCCGAAACGGCGCCGGGAGGGGTCGGCCGCACCCGCTGCCGCCGGAACCTGTCGGGCCTCGGCGGCAAGCAGTCAACCCGTTCGTTCCCAGACCAGGAGAAGGGTCGGTGCGGCATGGAACGATCCGTTGTCGACTTCGACGCCCAGACAGAGCTCAGCTGCCGCGAACGCGAAGTCCTCACTCACGTCGCCCAAGGCCGAACCTACGCCGCCACCGCTCGGCGGATGGGCCTCAGCCCCCACACCGTCGACACCTATCTGCGCCGGATCCGGGCGAAGGCCGGGGTCGTCAACCGCGTGGAACTCGCGCTCCTCGCGGCGCGGATCGCCGCCGTCAATCCGCCGGGGGAACCCGGTAACGGAAACACCTGACGTGACGGGCTTACGCCACGACGGGGCAGGGTTGCCGGTACGCCGAACGGGAGCGTGGCCGGCCGAACGCCGACAGCGCTTCAGCGGGGTGCGCCGCAGCCCCGCCGCCGAACACCGGCCGGACCGCCCGCCGGACACCGTCCGCGCGGGCGCTCGCGGGCGGTCGCGCCCCTTCATCGACCGTGGGCGAGCCGCTGCCCGTCACATCGTCGCCGCGTTCCGCAGGCCGTCCTTCGGCGGTGCGGTGTCCCGCGTGGACCGTCGGCCGACGCTACGAGACCGGCCAGAGCCACGAGATCCGAAAGGCAGAAAACGCCGTGCCCTTCGACCGCCTCTTCGTCGCCTCCTGCCTCGCCATCGGTGCGGCGCTGTCGGCGCTCGCGATCACGACCTTCGGCGGCTGTTCGGAACCTTCGACGACCTTCACCCTCGTCCCCGTCACATCCACGCCGGCGGCGCCGAGCCATGCCTCCGGCACGGACGCGGCCCCCACGTCCGGACCACCGGCCGACGGACTGCCGCCGGCACGGACAACCGCGCCCCGCGCGCGTACCACCGGCACCGCACGCCCCGTCCCGCACACGCCACGCCCGCGCTCCGCCACGGCCGCGCCCACCGACGCGCGCGTCCCCCCGCCCGGCGCGTAAGGCGTCCTGCCCGTCCCGTACGCCCCCGCCCGGCGCGTGAGCCGGCCCGCCACCCGTCCCGCACACCCCCACCCAGTGCGCAGGCCGGCCACTCCCCCATGCGCTATTCTCCCGATCATGTACGCGCCGCTGAACCGTCTGACCTGCTGGTGGCCCGCCGACTAGGCGGCCCACCGCTCGCGCGTACCCACGACACCGCGAAGGCCGCCCGGAAGGGCGGCCTTTCGCGTGACCGAACGGTTCCACCGCCCTCCCGCACCCGGCCCCGCGCCGCCGATGCCCCGAGGGAAGGACCCCCGTGCCGGACACCACCACCCCCGCCGCCCTGCTGGAGCGGCTGCTCGCCCCCGGCTGCCCGCCGTTCGCACTGCTGCGCCGCCGCACCCCGGGCCACCCGCCCGGCACCGTCGAGGTGCTGACCGGGCCCCTGAGCCGTCCCGTGACCCTCGACGCCATCGCGCTCCCCGACGGCGTGCCGGAGCACCCGGGGCCGGACGCGCTCGCGGTGGTCCCGTTCCGCCAGATCGCCGAACGCGGGTTCGAGGCGGTCGACGACGGCACGCCGCTGCTGGTCATGCGTCCGGAGGAGTACCTCACCGTTGACGAGGAGGCGCTGCGCGCCGCGCTGCCGCACCACGCCGTGACGGTCGCCGGCGGCGGATTCGACCTCGACGACGACGCGTACGCCCGGATGGTCGAGCGGGTGATCACCGACGAGATCGGCCGGGGCGAGGGCGCGAACTTCGTGATCCGGCGCACCTACCGGGGGCGGATCACCGGCTTTCGCGTCCGCGACGCGCTCGCGCTGTTCGGGCGGCTGCTGTCCGGCGAACGCAGCGCCTACTGGACGTTCCTCGTCCACACCGGCGACCGTACGCTGATCGGCGCCAGCCCCGAGGTCCACGTGCGGGCCAGCGGCGGGACGGTCGTGATGAACCCGATCTCCGGCACCTACCGCTACCCGCCCGCCGGACCCGACACCGCCGGGCTGCTCGCCTTCCTCGCCGACCCGAAGGAGGCGGAGGAGCTGACCATGGTGGTCGACGAGGAGCTGAAGATGATGTCCGTGGTGTGCGAACGCGGCGGGGTCGTCGTCGGACCCCGGCTTCGCGAGATGGCCCACCTGGCGCACACCGAGTTCGAACTGCGCGGCCGGGGAACGCGGGACGTGCGCGACGTGCTGCGCGAGACGATGTTCGCCGCGACCGTCACCGGCTCGCCCGTGGAGAACGCCTGCCGGGTCATCGCCCGCCACGAGTGCGCCGGGCGCGGCTACTACGGCGGCGCGCTCGCGCTCATCGGCCGGGACGCGGGCGGCGCGCGCACCCTCGACTCGCCGATCCTGCTGCGCACCGCCGACATCGCCGCCGACGGCACGCTCGCGGTGGGTGTGGGCGCGACCCTCGTGCGGCACTCCGACCCGTACGCGGAGGCCGCCGAGACCCACGCCAAGGCGGGCGGCGTGCTGACCGCACTCGGTGTGCTGCCGCCGGCCGCCCGCCCCGAACGCGCCGCTCCACCCCGGTTGGCGCGGGACCCGCGCGTGCGGGCCGCTCTCGATGCCCGGCGCGGCGCGCTCGCGCCGTTCTGGCTGCGGATGCGCGACCTGGACGCGCCGGCCGGGCCACGGCCGGAGGTGCTGCTGATCGACGCCGAGGACACCTTCACCGCGATGCTGGCCCACCTGTGGCGCGCCGCCGGGCACCCGGTGACGGTCCGCCGGTTCGACGATCCGGGGCTGCGCGCGGCCGCGGTGAGGCACCGCGGGCCGGTCGTGCTGGGCCCCGGCCCGGGCGACCCCGGTGACACGGCGTCGCCCCGGATGCGGTCGCTGCGCTCCCTGGCCGCCGACCTCGTGCGCGACCACCGGTACGGTCTGCTCGGGGTGTGCCTCGGGCACGAACTGATCGCGGCGCGGCTGGGCCTGGAGATCGTCCGCCGCGACCTGCCGTTCCAGGGCGCCCAGGAACGCGTCGACCTGTTCGGGCAGCCGGAGACCGTCGGCTTCTACAACACGTTCACCGCCCGTTGCGAGGAGTCCACCGCGCTCGAACTCACCGTGCGCGGCGTCGAGTTGGCCCGCGACCCGGCCACCGGCGACGTCCACGCGCTGCGCGGCCCGGGGTTCGCGGGGGTGCAGTTCCACCCCGAGTCGGTGCTGACGATGAACGGCCCCGCCATCGTCACCGCCCTGCTGTCGGGCGTCACCGTGGGGTGAGGCGGGTGCGGCCGTGCGGGGCGGCGCCGCCGCGCGCCGTCCCGCACCGCAGGGAGCCGCTGGCCGGAAACCGATACGCACCCGACATCCGTTTGATCCAGGATTGACCGCCTTTACGGCGTCATGTCACGGGTGAACCGCCCCTCGGCGGGCCGGGCCGCGCATTTCACCTTGGCCGAACCCTTTCTTGCACCGACCGACAGAAACCGGCGACGATCGGTGTGCTGACCGCGTACCGGAGAATTGGCCCGCGGAACCGGCCGCTCATCCCGTACAGGCGTATTGCTTTTCACACCAAGGGGAGAAAGCCATGGCTGAGCAGATCACCGTCGAGGAACTCCAGGAGATCACCGCACTCGAGGAGCGTGCCGAGGCCGCGGCCGCCGCTCTGCGCGCCGCCGTCGTCGAGTAACACCTGGCTCAAAGGGGCCGGGGCCGCTCTTGGAGCGGCCCCGGCCCCGGGCTGTCGACCACCTGCGACCAGGCTGCGGGAGAAACGATGACCACGCTCCGCCGTACCGTTCCCTTTGTTGCCCGATCCGGCAAGGACCACAGCGCGCGCATTCTGCTGGTCGACCGGGCGGAATTACCGCTGGCCGCCGCGGGTGACGCGCAGCTGTCGGCAACGCTCCGCCGACCGATATCCCTCGGCCCGGCCGACCAGGGAATACCGGCCGACGAGGTCGAGCGGCTGGTGGAGGAGCAGTACCAGGCCGCGTTGGAATTCGTCTACGGGCACCCCGTCTGGCAGCGCATCCGCGAGGGGGAGGCGCTCGGCGCGGTGCGGGCGTACCTGATGGAGTCGCGCCACTACCTGGCGGCCGCGCCGTTCCGGATGGCGAGCGGCATCACCGACGCGCTGCGGCCCTCCGAGCTGGTCAGGCTCCAGGCCCACCACGTGGTCGAGGAGGCCGACCACGACACGTACTTCGAGAACGGGCTCGCGGCCCTGGACATCCCGCGCGACCTCGTGCGGCAGGCCCGCCCCTCGCCGGTCACCGTCGAGTGGATCCACCTGATGCGCACCGTCGCGGCGTACGGCCCGCTGGCGGCGGCGCTGTGCTCGGGGCTGCTGGAGTACACCGCCGGCGACCAGAAATCGGTCGCCGGCTGGCACACCATGCTGCACGAGCGCGGAATGCTGCCCAAGGAGGCGGTCGAGGCGATCTTCGAGCACGTGGAGACGGACCTGGGGCTGGGGCACGGCAACAACTGGCGGGACGCCGTCCGGGCCGCGAAGGTGGTGCCCGCGGCGGAACTCGCGGACTGGCTCAACGCCGTCACCCTGGTCGCGGAGATGATCGTCCGCTGGCTGGAGACCTTCGAGGCGGGACTGTCCAGCGAGACCGTGGCCGCCTCCCCGGGACTGGAACTCGAAGGAGCAGCGCCGGTACTGGGCGGTGAGGCCGACGGGCTGCCGGTCTGGCCGGCCGAGATCTACGCCTCGTACGCCCACGGCCCGCGCAGCACCGCGTCCGGGGTGCGCCGGGTCCTGGCCCTGTCGTACGCCTACTCCGGGCGCGCCGTACAGCACGGTGCCACCGGGAACAGCACCACGGCGGTGGCGAGCGACCTGGTCGGGCGGACCGCGCGGGAGTGGGACGGCCGGACCGACGAGGTCGGCCTGGAGAAGCTCGTCGAGAGCTGGATGGTCGCCATCGACGGGCACGCCCTGTGGCAGCGCATGACCGAGGACCCCACGCTGCCGCTCGTGCACGGCTACATGGTGGAGAACTACCACTACGTCGCCGGGATCTGGCAGCACACCGGCGGGGCCGTGGCGGCCTGCCCGGACCCGGTGATCCGCAACGAGTTGGTCAAGCACCTGATCGAGGAGTTCAACCACGGAAAGATGTTCCTGCGGGGCATCAAGAAGGCCCGTGGCTCGCGGGACCACGGTCTGACGCCGGACCGGATGCGGCCGCTGGCCACCACGGTCGCCTTCGTCGGCACGCTGCGGGAGCTGGCGCAGCGCGACTGGAAGGCGTACGTACTGGCCCTGGCCTACCTCCAGTTGACCCTGTCCGCGGCGGGCACCACGGTGCACTCCCGGCACGAGGACTTCTACCGCACCTTGTTCGACAGGCTTCCGGAGAGTGAACAGCTCGTCTCCGCGATGCGCACGCACGACGCGGAGGACACCAGGCTCGGACACGGCGACGACACCCGCGACCTGCTGCGGCTGCTGGCGCAGCGCCACACGATCACCCGGGAGTCGGTGGCCGCGGCGGCCCTGGTACCGCAGCTCGCCTGGAGCTTCCTGGACGGCATCCTGCAGCACTACCGGCACGGCGAGGCGGCCGTCCTGCAGCGTGCGGGGTGGCATGTCGAAGGCTGAACCCGCCGTGGCCGCCCGGGCCGACGACACGTTCGCGGTGGGGCAGGTGCTGCCCCTGGAACACGCCCCGCCGGTCCGGGGCCTGCGCGCCCTGGCCGCGCTGGTCGAGGGCGACATCCCGGCTGCGGCGGCCGAGCGGCTGCGCGACCCGCGCATTCCGGCGGAGCAGTGGCCGCAGGTGCTCAAGCGCGAAGTGGCGATGACCCTGGGCTGGGCGGCCCGCCGCATACGGGCACGGGCCACCGGCGCCGCCGGCCCGCCACCCGCCTGGCACGGGCGGGGGCGGGTGCTGGTCCTGCTGCCGGCGCACGGACTGGCCGTGCACGCCCTGCGCCGGGCGCTGCCGTTCGCCCTGTGCGGGCTGCCCACCGCCGTCGCGGGTCATGAGCGCGACCGGGACGCCGTCGCGGAGGTCCTGGCAGCGCTGCGGGACCTCACGGGCCTGACGCCGGCGCAGCTGTCACCGGCTGCGGACGCCGCGCCGCGAGCGGTACGGGCGGCGGTCCCCGACGACCTGGTCGTGCTCACCGGCAACCCCCGTACGGCGGAAACCGTACGGCGGGAGAGCCCCGCGCTCGTCCTCGGCGCCACGGGCGGCTGCACGGTGCTGGTCGGCGCGGACCCCGAGCAGGCGCGGCGGACGGCGGCGCTGCTGCGGGAGCACGACCGGCCCGGCAGCTGCACGCGTCTGCACAGCTGGCGCGTGGTGCCCGGCAGCTGTGCCGGCGGTCCCGGGGCCCCCGAACCGCTCGGCGCGGTGCACCCGTCGGCCGTGTACCGGCTGGGCGCCGTGCCGGACAGGCCGATCGGTACGGAGGACGGCTACGTCGTGCTGCCCTGTGACGCGTCCGGAGTAGTGGGAACGCTGACCGGATTCGCGCGTGATCCGCTGCACCGCTGGCCCGGCGACTTCCTGGTCTGACCGTACGAGCCGTATTCAGCACGTGTGAAAGGTAGCCATGTCGTTCCCGCACACCCCGCAGGTCACCGCGTCGCTGCGCGCCGTGGCCCCGGGCGCTCCGCCGCTGACCGCGCCCGGCGCGCCGCACCTGCCCGAGGTGCAGCGTCTCCTTGCCGGTTGCCTGCTGGAGCGGCCCGGCGCCGCCGCGTTCTTCGCGGCGGTGCGCGAGGCGCTGGACTCCACGGGGTTCGCGGTGGTGTCCCTGCCGGGATTCTGCGCCCTGCCGGCCGCCGAACGGGACGCGCTGGCCGTGGGCGTCTCCTCGGTCCTGGGTACTCCGAGCCCGGTCGGCGGCACGGACGACCTCGTCGTGTGGGACGTGCGCCCGCGCCCTGACCTGCCGCGCGCGCAGCGCCGGGACAACATCTCGGTCGCCGACGGACAGGCGTGCCTGCACACCGACTCCACCTTCGCCGCCCGCCCCGAGCGCTGGTTCGGCCTGTGGTGCGTCCGGCCGGCCGACCACGGCGGTGCCTCGGTGCTGGTCGACGGCCGAGGCGTGTGGGACGCGCTGGGCCGCAGCGCGGCCGGCCGCGCCGCCCGCGACACCCTGCTCACCCGGTCCGTCCCCATGTGGAACGGCCAACGGCTCGTTCCCGTCAAGGTGTTCACCCGGACAGCGGGAGACGGCCTGATCGTGCGCTACCGCGCGGACCTGCTGGAGCAGGGCGTACGGCGGGTGCGCATGGCGGCCGGCGACCCGGTGGGCGTCGCGCTGGCGCTGCTCGGGCACACGCTCACCGATCCGGCGCTGGCCACCACCGTACGGCTGGCGGAGAGCCAGGCGGTCTTCGTGGACAACCACCGGGTCCTGCACGGCCGCGAGCACTTCGACGATTCGCGCCGCCACCTGTTGCGGGTCCGCATGCATCACGATCCGGTCCGCGCCGAGCTGCGGAGCGCGTCGTGACGGCGCCCGGTCCCGCCGCCGCGGACACCCCCGTCTTCCAGGCCGCGGGCTGCGCGGTGCACACCGAGCCGTACGGACCGCACGCCTACCTGGTGACCGTCGACGGGCCGCGCGGTGAGGAGGCCGTGCTGCGGGCTGCGGGCTGGCGCCACACCATGCTCACCGACCTGGTCCGCAAGCAGCACCTCGCCTGGGGGGACGGCGAGGTGACGATCCGGGTCCCGGACGACCGGGCCGCCTGGCTGATGGCCTTCGTCCCGCCCGCGGAGGTCTCCGTCTTCGACTTCGCCCCCACCGCGCTGCTGCGCACCCCCGGCACGGAGCCCGTCCGGGCCCGCTTCCCCGTCGTCGACGTGCACGCGCACCTGACGATGGATCCGGCGCCGGTGGCCGAACGGCTGCGTGTGATGGCGGAGTTGAACGTCGCCGCCGTGGTCACCGCGGCCTTCGCCGACCGCGGCGAGACGTCGGCCGACAGCGCCCGCCTCGCCCGGCAGGCCCCGGGACGGCTGCTGCCGGCCGCGACCGTGGACTGGTCGCTGGCGCGCCGGCCCGGTGGCGCGCGGCGCATGGCGGAAGCCCTGGAGGCCGACGTCCGCGCCCATCGGGCCGTGCTGATCGGCGAGATGCACGACAAGGGCTTCGGCGTCGACGACTTCGGCGTGGGCCCGGTGCCCGAGGACCCGCTCTTCCTCGACGACCCCCGCTTGGACCCCTTCTGGGAGGCGGCGTCCGCGCTCGCCCTGCCCGTGATCGCGCACTGCGGTGACGAACTGGCCGCGTACCGCCCGTGGGACGCGGACAACGAGGCCCTGGTCAGGCTGTACCGCACACCGTGGGCCCGGCGGCGCCCCGGCGGTGAGGGGCACGAGGAGATCCACCGGCGGCGGGACCGCGTGCTGCGCAGGTTCCCGGGTCTGGTGATGATCGCCGCCCACCTGGACGGGACCGGGGAACGCCTGGACGACCTGGCGGAGCGCCTGCGGCGGGTGCCCAACCTGTACGTGGAGCTGGGGGCCCGTCACGCGGTGCTGGCCCGGCAACCGCGGCACGCGGCACGCTTCCTCGACCGCTGGCGGGACCGGGTGGTCTTCGGCGGTGACCGGGTCCAGGACCGGGAGACCTACCGGGAGCAGTTCCGCGTCCTGGAGTCGGACGACGACGCCTTCGCCCTGCGCGACGGGCGGGGCCGCTGGCCGGCGTACGGACTCGGGCTGCCGGACGAGGTGCTCCGCGCCGTGTACGGGGAGACGGCGGCACGCATCCTCCCGGCGGCGGCGCAGGCGCTGGCGACGGCCGCCGCGGTGCGCGGCACCGCCTCCCGCGACGTCCCGGACGCGGGCACGCCGGACGCGGTGCGCAAGGCGGAAGGATGACGACGGCGACCGGCCGCTCCGCCGAATCGGGCTTCTTCCGGCTGATGTGGGCGGGCCAGACGGTCTCGGTGATCGGGGACGGCGCCGCCCTGCTCGCCGTGCCCCTGCTGATGCTCCGGATCACCGGCAGCCCCCTGCTGTCCGCGCTGGCCGCCACGCCCAGGACGATCGCCTACCTCCTGGTCGGGCTGCTGGCCGGCCCGCTGGCCGACCGGTGGAACTCCCGCCGGGTGCTCATCTGGTGCGACGTGGCCCGCGGCCTGGTGTTCGCGGCCATGCCGCTCACCGTCGGCCTGCCCGGGGGCGCGGGCCTGCTGCTCGTCATGGCCTGCCTGGCGGCGGCGATCGGGGTGCTGTTCGAGACCTCGATGACCAAGGCGGTGCAGTCGCTGCTGCGTCCCGACGCCCTGCTCAAGGGCAACGCCCGGCTGGAGCTGAGCAACCAGCTGGGCATCCTGCTCGGCCCGGCGCTGATCGGCGGGTTCATGGCCTGGGTGGGCGTGCGGGACGCGATCTGGCTCAACGCGGCCACCTTCGCGGCGTCCGTCGGCACCCTGCTGCCCCTGCGCGGGCTCGCCGGACCGGCCGGCGCGAGGCTCGCCGCCAAGGCCGAGGGCCTGGGCGCCGCCGCGTTGTGGCGGGAGATGCGCGAGGGCATGGGGTATCTGCGGGCCCATCCGCTCATCTCACGGCTCGTCACGGTGCAGGCCGCGGTGAACTTCGTGATAGCCGCCGAGACCCTCGTCATCTTCCACGCCACCAAGGGGCTGCACGCCTCCCCCGCCTGGGCCGGGGCCGTGGTGGCCGCCGCCGGCGTGGGCGGGGTGCTGGCCGCGGCGGTCGTGGGCCGGGTGGCACCGCGGGCCAGCCCGGCCCGGCTCATCGGCTGGTCGGTCATCGGGCTGGGGGGCTCCCTGCTCGGGTTCGCCCTGTCCGTCGATCCGCTGATGCTCCTGGTGGCGAACCTGCTGCACGGCGGGCTGTCGATCTTCGCCTCGGTCCAGATCAGGTCCCTGCGGCAGAAGCTGGTGCCGCTGGAACTGCTCGGCCGGGTGACCGCCAACGCCCGTACGCTCGCCTTCGTGGCCAACCCGGTGGGCGCGGCCCTGTTCGGCGCGATCACCGCCTACGCGGGGGGCGACGCACGCTACGGCTTCGGTGCCGCCGCGCTGTTCAGCGTGCTGAGCGGGGTCGTGGCGTACCGCGGCCTGGTGTCGGGCGCCGCCCGCGCGGCCGACCGGCCGGAGCCCGAGGAGGACTCCGGGCCACCTTCCGTACCATTGTCGAGCAGCCAGTAGGAGACTGGGCGCATGACGAAGCCCCATAACCCCGTCGATCTGCCCGACAACCTTCCCGTACCGCAGGACGACGGCGGCTGCGACCACGTGCCCGGCACCGAACTGCCCGCTCTTCCGCTGCCCGGCACCGGAGGCGGCCTGCACGACCTGCGCGCCGAATCGCGGGGACGCTGGGTCGTGCTGTTCTGCTACCCGCGCACCGGCAGGCCGGGCGAGGAGCCGCCCGGCGGCGAGCAGGCGTGGAACGCCACCCCGGGGGCGCGCGGCTGCACACCGCAATGCCTGTCCTACGGGCGGCTCTTCGCGGAGTTCGAGACCCTCGGCGCGCGCGTGTACGGCGTCAGCACGCAGACCACCGGGGAACAGACCGAGGCCGTCGAACGGCTCGGCCTGCCGTACGAACTCCTCAGCGACAGCGGCATGACGCTGGCTGGCGCCCTGCGGCTGCCGGTGTTCACCGTGGCCGGCAAGACGCTGCTGCGCCGCCAGACCCTGCTGGTGCGGGACGGCGTGGTCCGCCACGTGCGGTACCCCGTCTTCCCCTCGAACGAGGACGCACCGGCGGTGGCGGCCTGGCTCCGGGCCCAGGCGGGCTGACCCGGCGACCGGGCCGGGGCGGGCGGGACGGCCTTCGGCGGACGGTCCTCGGCCGCGGCTCCGTTGTGGAACCGCGGCCGGGGACCGTCCCGGCCGCCTGCACCGCCTTGTCTCGCCTCGCGACCCGGTGGCGGCGGCCGGGGATGCCGCCGAACGCCCCCGGGTCACGCCACCCGGACGGGGCTGTTCGAACGGGCGCCGGTGGCGGCGGGCAGATACGGGGTGATGTTGCGCCAGGCCCGCTCGACGTACTCCTGCTTCTCGCCGACCGGGGCGACGTAGTGCAACGCGCTCTCGGCGGCGGCGTCGCCCTTGAGGCGGGCGATGATCCAGGCGGCGAGGTAGTGCGAGGCGAGGCAGCCGCCGGCGGTGGCGATGTCGCCCTTGGCGTAGAAGGGCTGGTCGAGTACCTCGACGCCGGCGGCGACGACCCAGGGCCGGGTGGTCAGGTCGGTGCACGCGGGGATGCCGTCGAGCAGGCCGAGCCTGGCCAGCACCAGCGCGCCGGAGCACTGCGCCGCGATGAGCTGGCGGGACGGGTCCAGGCGGCGCAGGATGTCCATGATCGCCGGGTCTTCGACCACCTCGCGCGTGGCGATGCCACTGCCGACGATGACGGCGTCAGCGGCGCACGCCTCCTCCAGAGTCGACATCCGCTCGATGGTCACCCCGTTCATCGAGGTCACCTTGGGGCTGGGGGTGGCGATCGTGACGCGCCAGTCTTCGGTCCCGACACGGTTGAGCACACCGAGTGCGATCAGGGAGTCGAGCTCGTTGTAGCCCTCGAAAGTGAGGATCGCGATGTGCACGGGCGGCCGTCCTTCCGGGTTGGTGGAACTCACGGTAGGGACCCCCTCACAGGACCGTCAAAGGGTCATCGGGCGGGAGGACTTCCCGCACCGGTCGCGGCCGGTCGTAGCGCGACGTGGCACGGTCCGATGCGGCGTGGGTCGGCGTGGCACGGTCCGGCGCGGCACGGCACGGTCCGGCGCGGCACGGCACGGCACGGTCCGGCGCGGCGTGATCCGGTGCGGCCGCAGAGGGGGTCAGGTACGGGCGCGGTGGCGGACGGCGCGGCTGCTCGGCGACCGTGGCGCCGCTTCCGGTGCCGCCCGGCACCGCGGGCCGGCACCGGCGCCCGCCCGGTCCCGGCCCGTGCAGGCACACCGCCGGGCCGGCGGCGGATCACCTCGGTTCCAGTTTCCAGATCTGCGGCGAGAGGTCGTTGCACGTCCACTGCTGGACATTGGCGCCGGCGGTGGTGGAGCCGCCCGAGACGTCCAGGCACAACCCGCTGCCGGTGTTGCGCCAGGTCCAGTGGCCGTCCCCCTCGTTGACGGCCTGCCAGCGCTGATCGGTGGCGCCGGTGCATCCCTCCTGGTCGACGTTGGCGCCCGGCGCGGTGCTCGCCCCGGCCACCGTGACGCACAGCCCGGAATCCTGCCCGGTGAGGGTGAAGTCCCCGGTCGCGGTCCGGCCGAACAGGAAGTTCTGCGGCCCGAGCCCGTTGCACGTCCACTGCTGGATGTTGCCGCCGACCGCCCGGGAGTCGGCCGAGACGTCCAGGCAGTCGCCGCTGATGACGTCGATCATGCGGTAGGTGTCCCCCGGCGTCAGGCCGGAGCCCGTGGCGTCCTGGGTGCCCCGGGAGGAGCCGGTGGCGTAGTACGGCTCGCACACCGACCCGTTGTAGTCGGTGGCGATCTCCAGCAGCCTGGTCCCGTCGGCCGAGGGCAGCAGGGCGGAGCTGTAGTTGGGGCAGGAGCTGCCGTCGGGCGAGGGCACCGCCACCGGCGCGTCGATCGGGAACCAGTTGCCGGTGCCGTTCTCGGTGTTGACCAGGACGGTGCTGCCGCTGGCGGTCGACAGGAAGCCGTCCGCCTCCCGGAGCTGCTGGCCGACCAGGACGAACCGCCCGTTCGCCGTGCCGTTGGACAGCCAGGCCACGGTGGGCGCGTGGGTGAAGTACTGCCCGGTCTCCGTGGTGACCAGCGGGCCGGTGTCCGTGGGGTCGCCCCAGTCCGCGCCGTCGGCGGAGGTGCGGTAGTGGACGGCGCAGTCGTACTGGTCGCCGGTTCCGCACACCTCGTAGGTCATCAGGTAGCTGCCGTCGGCACGCCGGACGACGGTGGCCATGCCGGGCCGCAGGCCCTGGGCGGCCGGTGCGACCGTCGGCTGGGCCGCTCCCCAGGTGCGCCCGTCGGAGGAGAAGCGCTCCTCCAGCAGCTGGCTGTGCTGGGCGGGCTGGGTCTCGTCGGAATAGCCGCACACCAGATCGCCCTCGGCGTCGACGGACAGCTCCGGCTCCCACAGACCGCCGGTGTTGGCGGCGGTGGCGCAGGCCGGCAGTTGCGACCAGGTGACCCCGTGGTCCTGGCTCTGCCACACGTCGATCGCCATCCGCCGGTCCGTCGCGTTCTGGCCCACCGACGCGGCCCACAGCAGGGTTCCGGCGGGCAACGTCCCGAGCTGGGCGGGCAGTTCGAACAGGGTCGAGCAGCACAGGCCGCCAGCGGTGGCCGGGTCGTGGATGTCGCCGATCTCGGTGAAGCTGGCCCCGTCGTCGGTGCTGCGGTAGATGACACCGACGCCGCCGGCCGCGTCGAAGTCGACGACGGAGGCGATCAACTGGCCGTCGGCCGAACCGGAGTGGGCCAGTCGCAGGACGCGCGGGTACAGCCCGGTGCCGGCCCGCAGCGGGGTGCCGGTGGCGTGCGCTCGCACAGCGGCCGGCGCGGCGGGGGCCGACGCCGCGGCCGATCCCGCGGCGCAGAGCAGGGCCAGGACCGCCATGAGGGCCGGCAGAACTCTGCGGAGCACCGTTGCGTCGAGCACGTGGCGTTCGTACATGGTCGTCAGCCTCCTGCGGTCGGGACGCGGCGGCCCCGGTGGTTCCCGGTCGCCGCACGGGTGCCGGCCGGTGAGGCTGCCGCGCGGGACGAGGTCGGGCAGGAGGGCCGGCGCGCCGATCGGGGTGAGGGTTGCGCTGCCTGGGGGCGGTTCGGCGGTGCGCGTGCGAGGACGGGGATGCCGCGCGCCGGAGGTGACACGCGGGCCGGGCCGTGCGTGGTTCCGGGGTGAGACTGCCCGCCGCCGCCCGCCGCTACACCGCACCGGCGGTCGAACGGGCGGTCATATTCGGCCACCGGTCAGCGGGCGGGGGCGTGACGGTGGATCAGGCCCGAGGCAGCCGCCCAGGACGTCGGCATCCTGACGGACGTGCACTCCCGGACCCGGACCGCCTACCGCGCCGCGGGCGGCGTGTCCGAGCAGGAGCTCACCGGCCCAGCGGCCCGGGCGCGGCGGTGCGCTGCCTGGGCGCGCGGGCTCGCCACGTCGACGGTGACCACGTGGTGCGCGGAGCGCCTGGACGGGACGGTCATCGGTCTGCTCGCAGCGGGCCCGCCGCACCGCAAGGAACTCCACGCCGCGACGCACCACGAGCTCCACCGGATCGCGGTGCCGCCGCACGCCTGGGGACAGGGGGTGGGCGGGTCCCTGCACCGGGAGTTCATCGTGCGGGCTGCGGCTGCCGGTTGTGCCGAGGGCGTGCTGGGGTGGTGGGCGTCCGACGCCCGTGCACGGCGCTGCGACGCCCGGCGCACCTGGCGGCCGGACGGCGCGCACCGTCCGGGGCCGAGGGGCAGCGACTACCTCCGGCTGCGGCTGCCCATCGATCCGTCGGCCTCGCAGCCGCGGTGAGAGCTGACCACGGCTGAGGCTCACCTCTGCGGCGCCCCGGCCCTGCAAGCGGCTGACCCCGGTTCCCCGCCGGCCTGCCGCACCGTGCCCGTCGCCTCGTCCCGGCGGCCCCGGGGCCGGGTCCGCCGGGCCGGGTCCGCCGGGACGGATCGGTCAGCCGCGGCGGGCGATGCCGCGGGCGCGGAGGCGGTCGGCGGTGATCGCCAGGGCGAGGACGCAGCCGAGCACGATGTTGGTGTAGTCGGAGTTGATCTGGAGGATCGTCAGGCCGTTGTTGATGAATTCGAGCAGGACGGTCCCGGCGACGATGCCGACGATGCGGCCCTGGCCGCCGACCAGGCTGACGCCGCCGATGACGGCCGCGGCGATGGCCGACAGTTCCCAGCCGACGCCCACGCCGCTGGCCGAGCCGACGCCCATGCGGCCCAGCACCATGATCCCGGCGAAGCCGGACAGCAGGGAACTGGTGACGTACATGGCCACCACGCGGCGGTCACCGCGGATACCGGCCAGGCGGGCGGCCTCCGCGTTGCCGCCGACGGCGTAGACCTGCCGCCCGACGTACGTCCGTTCCAGGAAGAACCAGGCGGCCACCGCGACGACGGCGAACAGGATGAGGGGCAGCGGGATCTGGGCCACGTAGGTCTGGCCGATGTCGCCGAACAAGCCGCCGATTCCGGTGATCGAGGTGCCGGAGGTGATGGCCAGGGTGACGCCCTGGGCCACGGTGTAGGTGACCAGGGTGACCACGAAGGGGGCCATCTTCAGCCGGGTCACGGCGAGTCCGTGCAGCAGCCCGACCAGGCCGGTGATCGCCAGGGTGGCCAGCACGGCGACGACCGGCGGCAGTCCGGCGCGGACGTTGAACCAGGACATCAGGATGACGCTGGTGCCCAGCAGCGCGCCGACCGACAGGTCGATGCCGCCGGTGAGGATGACCAGTGACTCGCCGATGGCGATCAGCCCGTACTGCGCCAGGTCGAAGCCCATGCCCTGGAGGTTCACCGCGTCGGCGAACGTCGACCGGTCGATCGCCAGGGCGGCGAAGACCACGACGCAGGCGGCGACCACCCCGACCTCCGGGGTCTCGCGCAGCCGTCGGGCGAGGGAGCCGCGCGCCTCGGCTCCGGCGTCAGCCTCGCTCGGCGCCGGTGCGGTGCTGGTTTTCATGCGCTTGCCTTCCCTTGCGTGGACGCGCCGGGACGCGTCCCGGCCGCCGCGGTCATGATCGCTTCCTTGCCGAACCGCTCCCGGGGGAGGTCGGCGACCACCCGCCCGTGCGCCATCACCACGATGCGGTGGCATATCCAGAGCAGTTCCTCCAGTTCGGAGGAGGCGACGAGGACGGCCAGGCCCTGCTCGGCCGCGTCGTCGATGAGTGCGTAGATCTCCGCCTTGGCGCCGACGTCCACGCCCCGGGTCGGTTCGTCCAGCAGCAGCAGTTTGGGACCGGCGGCCAGCCAGCGCCCGAAGACCGCCTTTTGCTGGTTGCCGCCCGACAGGTCGCCGATGGGCTGTTCCTGGCTGTGCAGGCGCACCCCCAGGTCCTTGACGATCCGCCGGGCGTGCTCCTTGTCGGTGCGCGGCCGCAGCACGCCGCGGGTGCTGATGCGCCGCAAGGTGGTGAGCGTGACGTTCCAGCGCACCGAGTGGGCCGGCAGCAGCGACTGCGCCTTGCGGTCCTCGGGCACCATCCCGATCCCCGCCTCGACGGCGTCGGCGGGGTGGCGCGGCCGGAAGTCGCGGCCGTCGAACTCCACCGTTCCGCCGGTGCGGGGCTGGGCGCCCATCACGGTGTGCAGCAGCCGGCTGCGGCCGGAGCCCATCAGCCCGGCCACCCCGACGATCTCGCCGGCCCGTACCCGCAGGTCGACCGGCCCGAGGCCCTCCGCGGTCAGGGCGCGGACCGACAGGGTCGTGGTGCGTTCGGCCGAGGAGGTCGGCGCCAGATCGGCGCGGGCCAGATCGGTGCCGACCATCTCCCGGATCATCCGCTCCTCGGTGGCCTCGGCCGGGGTGAGGTCGGCGACCGGCCGACCGCTGCGCAGGACGATCACCCGGTCGGCGATGGCCCGGACCTCGTCCAGGCGGTGCCCGATGAAGAGCACCGCGCCGCCGGCCCGGGTGTGTTCGCGGGCCAGCTCGAGCACCCGCCCGGCCTCCACCGGCCCCAGCGACGACGTCGGCTCGTCGAGGACGAGCACCACGGGACGGTGGCCCCATGCCTTGGCGATCTCGATCATCTGCCGTACGGGGACGGGGTAGTTCTCGACCGGGCGGTCGACGTCCACGCCGGTGACGCCGATCTCGGCCAGCAGCGCCCGGGCCTCGGCGCGGATGCCCGCGCGGTCGACGACCAGGCGGCCCAGCGGGCGGGAGCCGGCCCGTTGCGGGCGGCGGCCCAGCAGCAGGTTCTCCGCCACGCTCAACTGCCCCACCAGCGGGAACTCCTGAGCGACCAGGGCGACTCCCAGGTCGCGCGAGAGGTCGGGCCGGCCGGGCTGGAGCGGTGTGCCGGCGATCTCGACGCTGCCGGTGGTCGGCGTGACGGTTCCGGACAGCACGCCCATCAAGGTGGACTTGCCGGCCCCGTTCTCCCCCACCACGGCGACGATCTGACCGCGGGCCAGCTCCAGGCGGGGGATGTCGAGCACCTTCACCGGCCCGTACGACTTGGTGACGTCCGTCAGGAGGACGGCGGTGTCGGAGGCGGTGTCCATCAGCCGATGCCCAGCGCCTTCAGCTTGGCCTGGTAGGCGGGCAGGTTGGCCCGGGTGACCAGGCCGACGCCGGAGCTGAGCGTGGTGCCGTCGCTGTCCAGGTAGGGGCGGACGAGCTTGAGGGTGGCGTTTTTGCCGAGCACCTTGAGGGCGGCCAGCAGGTAGGCGCCGGTGTAGCCCTGCTGGTACGGCTGCTGGAGGACGGTCGCCTGGATGACGCCGGAGGTGATGAACTTCAGCGTCTGCGGGTCGCTGTCGTCGGAGATGATCTTGATCCGGCCGGTCCTGCCGGCCGCCTGGACCGCCTGTCCGGCCGACGGTCCGTCGTAGGAGTAGACGCCGTAGATGCCGTTGACGCCCGGGTCGGCCTGGAAGGCGGTCTGCGCGTTCGACAGCGCCTTGGAGGCGTCCATGCCGTCGCTGAGCTTCTGGACCACCTTCACGCCGCTGCCCTTGAGGGCGTCCTGGAAGCCCTGGATGCGTTCGACCGCGTTGGAGGCGGTGAGGGAACCGACCAGGATCACCACCTGGCCCTTGCCGCCGAGGGCCTGCTTCATCGCCTCGCCGGCCTTCTGCCCCGCCTGGTAGTTGGGGGTGCCGAGGTAGAGGTCGGCGCCGTCCTGCGCGGGCAGCGGGGAGTCGATGGCGAGGACGGGGATGCCGGCGCTGTTCGCCGAGGCGATCGGCGTCCTGATCGCGGTCGGGTCGATCGCCGAGACGCTCATGCCGGTGATGCCCTGGCCGCGCAGCGTCTGGATGATCGACAGCTGCTGGTCGAGCCGGCCGTTGGCCGGCGCCTGGTAGGTGCCCTTGATCCCGAGGTCCTTCAGCCCCTTGGTGAAGCCGGCCCGGCCCGCGTTCCAGTAGTCGACGGCGACGTTGACCACCATCGCCTCGTCGAGCGCGGACAGCTTCCTGCCCGCCAGTGCGGCCTTCAGGGCGGCGTCCAGCTTGGCGAGGTTCGCGTCGTTGAACGCGATGTCGCCCTTGATCGCCGTCGTTCCGGTGGAGGCGCCGGCGCTCACCGGCGAGGCGTCACCCGCCCCGCTGCGGCTGCAGGCGCTGGCGGAGGCGAGCACCGCCAGCGCCACCGCGGCGGCACCCCAGCGTCCGATTCTCCGGTGAGCGGATCGCACATCGCGCATGATCGACATCCTGTTCAGGTAGGGCCGCACGGGCCAGATTGTTAGCGCTCACAATTTGCTGCATGGCGCAGGGTTGCTTCTTGTCCGACAAGAACATTCGCCCGGGCACTCACTCCGCGCGATCCCCGCAGGGCCGGCGTGGTGACTGCGGATCATCGCGCCTGCCCGGCGGGAGGGGCGCCGAACGCCTCAGGCGCCGGACCCGCGGGTGGCGCGTCGGGACCGGGTCGCCCACGGGCACCGCCGGAGCCCCCGGCGTAACGAGAGCGGCCTCGTCTCCGCCTGGATGCTCCGCCGCATGCCAGAGATTGTTAGCGTTCACGACGGTGACGTCAAGGTGTCGGGCAAAAGAAAAGCGGCCGCCGGGGCCCCGCCGCGCCTGGGCCGCTTCGACCCCGGCGCCACGGGTCCGCGTGCGGGGCTACGTCATGACGCCGGGGCGGTAGATGGTCGTCGAACGGTGGACGCGGCCCGGCTCCAGCCACGTGGTGGGGTAGTCGGGGCGCCGGGGCGAGTCCGGGAAGTGCTGGGTCTCCAGGGCGACACCGGCGTACCGGGGCAGCGGGCGCCCGCCGGCACCGGTCACCGCGCCGTCGAAGCCGTTGGCGGTGTAGACCTGGATCCCGGGCTCGGTGGTCAGGCACTCCAGGACGCGGCCGGTCCCCGGATGGCGCAGGACCGCCGCCGGCTCCGGTTCGCCGCCGCGGGGGCGCAGGGCCCAGTTGTGGTCGTATCCGCCCCCGGCGGTGCGCAGTTGACCGTCGTCGACGTCGTCGAGGACGTCGGCGAGCCGGCGGGGGGCGGTGAGGTCGAACGGGGTTCCGGCGACCGGCCGCGGTGGTCCGGGCAGCGGGATGAGTTCCGCGTCCACCGGCAGGTAGTGGTCGGCGGCCAGGTACAGCTCGTGCTCGTGCACGGTGTCGTGCGTGCCGCCCGCGAGGTTCCAGTAGGTGTGGTTGGTGAGGCTGACCGGGGTTCGCACGTCGCAGGTGGCGCGGTAGCCGATGCTCAGGGCGCCGTCGTGCACGGTGTAGCGGACCGCGACCTGCAAGGTGCCCGGGAAGCCCTGGTCGTCCGCGGGGCTCGTCAGGGTGAGTTCCACCCCGGCGCGTTCCGCCGTGCCGACCGGTCGGGCCTGCCAGACGCGGGCGTCGAAGCCCTCGGTGCCGCCGTGCAGGGTGTTGCCCCTCTCGTTGGTGCTCAGCTGCCGGTGGCCGGCCGGGGTCGGCAGCCGGCCGCGGGCTATGCGGTTGGCGTAGCGGCCGACGGTGGCGCCGAAGTAACGCGCGCCGGCGAGCCGGTCGGCCAGCGACCCGGGACTCAGGACGACGTCGGCCGGCTCCCCGTGGCGGTCGGGGACGTGGAAGGCGTGCAGGGCGGCACCCAGGGTCAGGATCTCGGCCCGGGTTCCGATGGGATCGATGAGGCTCCAGCGGTGGACGGTTCGGCCGTCCGGCAAGGTGCCGAAGACGGAACAGGAGGTGGTGGCGGCGGGCATGGAGTCTCCGTGAGCCGACGAGGGGGCGTTCGGGCAGGCCGCAGCCGGCCGCGAGGACGCCGCTGTCCCCTTGCGGCTGGGGCGGCGTGAGAGCCTACAGTCCGCCGGCCAGCCGGTAGTACGCCTGGTTCCAGCGGATCTCCCGGGTGAACTGCCGCAGGGTGGTCCGCTCGTCGATCACGAGCAGTTCCGTGCCGAGCATGTCGGCGAGGTCGGTGAGCTCTTCCAGGCCGACGGCGCTGGAGAGCACGGTGTGGTGGGGGCCGCCGGCCGTCAGCCACGCCTCGGTGGAGGTGCGCAGGTCGGGTGCCGGTCTCCACACGGCGCGGGCCACCGGGAGCCTGGGCAGCGGCTGGAGCGGCGCGACGACCTCGATCTCGTTGGCGACGAGCCGGAAGCGGTCGCCCATGTCGGCCAGCCCGACGACGATCGCCGGGCCGGGCCGGGCGTCGAAGACCAGGCGGACCGGGTCCCCGCGGCCGCCGATGCCCAGTGGATGGATCTCGCAGGACGGGCGGTGGGCGGCGATGGTCGGGCAGACCTCCAGCATGTGGGCGCCCAGGATGAGTTCGTTGCCGGTCTCCAGGTGGTAGGTGTAGTCCTCCATGAACGACGTTCCGCCCGGCAGGCCGGCCCCGGCCGCCTTGAGGGTGTGCAGGAGCAGGGCGGTCTTCCAGTCGCCCTCCCCGCCGAAGCCGTAGCCGTCGGCCATCAGGCGCTGCACGGCCAGCCCCGGCAGTTGGCGCAGGCCGCCGAGATCCTCGAAGTTGGTGGTGAACGCCCCGAAGCCGCCCGCGGTCAGGAAGGTGCGCAGGCCCAGTTCGACGCGGGCGGCGTAGCGCAGGCAGTCGTGCCGTTGTCCGCCGGCGGTGAGGTCGGCGGCCATCCGGTAGGAGTCGGCGTATTCCGCGGTCAGTTCGCCGACGGCCGCGTCCTCGACGGCGTCCACGGCCGCGACCAGGTCGTTGACGCCGTAGGTGTTGACGGAGACGCCGAAGCGCAGTTGCGCCTCCACCTTGTCGCCCTCGGTGACCGCGACGTCGCGCATGTTGTCGCCGAACCGGGCCACCCGCAGGGTGCGCATCGCGGCCAGTCCCAGGGCGGCGCGCGTCCACGCCCGGACGCGCGCCGCCACTGCCGGGTCGCTGACGTGTCCGGCGACGGTTTTGCGCGGGACGCCGATCCTGGACTGGATGTATCCGAACTCCCGGTCGCCGTGGGCGGCCTGGTTGAGGTTCATGAAGTCCATGTCGATCGTCGCCCAGGGCAGGTCGACGTCGGCCTGGGTGTGCAGGTGCAGCAGGGGCTTGCGCAGCAGGTCGAGTCCGGTGATCCACATCTTCGCCGGGGAGAAGGTGTGCATCCACACGATCAGGCCGACGCACTCCGGGGTGGAGTTGGCTTCCAGGATCCGGTCGGTGATCGCCGCGGCGTCGGTGAGGACCGGCTTCCAGACCACGGCGGCGGGCGTGCCCGGCAGCCGCTCAGCGATCCGGCGGGACTGCTCGGCGACCTGGCGCAGGGTGTCCTCGCCGTACAGGCCCTGGCTGCCGGTGAGGAACCAGACTTCGTGCGGGGCGGTGCTCATGCGGTGGCTCCTCCGGGGGTGACGGGTGCGTGCTGCCCGTAGACGTTCTGGTAGCGGTCGTGGAGCCGGTCGACGGCGGACGGTTCGATGGGCAGCGGCTCGCCGAGCTGGCGGGAGATGTGGACGCTGCGGGCGGCGTCCTCGCACATCACCGCGGCCTTCACCGCGGCGCGTGGGTCGGCGCCGATGGTGAAGACGCCGTGGTTCTGCATGAGCACGGCCGGCGAGCGGTGGCCGTCGAGGGTCTCGACGATGCCCTTGCCGATGGAGTCGTCGCCGATCAGGGCGAACGGGCCGACCGGGATCTGCGCGCCGAACTCGTCGGCCATCGCGGTCAGCACGCACGGGACGGGTTCGCCGCGGGCCGCCCAGGCGCAGGCGTAGGTGGAGTGGGTGTGGACCACTCCACCCACCTGGGGCATGTGCCGGTAGACGTAGGCGTGGGCGGCGGTGTCGGAGGAGGGTGACAGGCCGCCCTCGACGACCTCGCCGTCCAGGTCGCAGACGATCATGCTTTCGGGTGACAGCCGGTCGTAGTCCACACCGCTGGGTTTGATCACGAACAGGTCGTGGCCGGGCACCCGCCCGGAGACGTTGCCGGCCGTCCACACGACCAGCCGGTACCTGACCAGTTCCCGGTGCAGGTCGCTGACCTGCCGGCGCAGCGCGGTCACCGCGTCGGCGGCCGCCGTCGGATGCGTACTCATAGGGGCGGACCTCGGTCTCGGAGTGGGGGTCAGTGGGAGTTGTTAGCGCTAACATCACACCGTGCCGCGATACGGCGGACGGTCGCGGAGCGCGCGGAGGCGGTGCATGACGGCGGTGCCGCCGCGGCCGAAGTGGTCGTGCAGGGCGCGGTATTCGGCGTACAACCGGTCGTAGGCGGCCGTGCGGGCGGGGTCGGGGGTGTACGCGTGGCGTTCGAGGCGGCCCATCGCGGCCGAGGCGGCGCGCAGGTCGCGGTGGGCCCCCGCGGCGACCGCCGCGTGGATGGCCGCCCCGAGCGCCGGCCCCTGTTCGGAGGCCAGGATGTTGACCGGGCGGCCGAGGACGTCGCTGTAGACCTGCATCAGGAAGGGGTTTCTCAGCAGGCCGCCGGCCGCGGTGAACTCGGTGACCGGCACGCCGGCCGTGTCGAACGCCTCGATGATGGTCCGGGTGCCGAAGGCGGTGGCCTCGATCAGGGCGCGGTAGACGTCCTCGGGGCGGGTGTCGAGGGTCAGGCCGACGATCAGCCCGGACAGGTGGTGGTCGACGAGTACCGAGCGGTTGCCGCTGTGCCAGTCCAGGGCCAGCAGGCCGTGCGCGCCGACCTCCTGGGCGGCGGCCTTGTCGGCCAGCAGTTCGTGCGGGGACAGGCCGCGCTCTGCGGCCTCGGCGGCGTACGCGGGCGGGGTCGTGGTCCGTACCGCCCACGCGAGGATGTCGCCCACCCCGCTCTGGCCGGCCTCGTACCCCCACAGCCCGGGCACCACGCCGTCGCGCACGACGCCGCACATCCCCGGCACCTCCGCCAGGACGTCGGAGTTCATGATGTGGCAGGTGGAGGTGCCCATGATCGCCAGCAGGTGGCCGGGGTCCAGCGCCCGGGCCGCGGCGCTGGTGACGTGGGCGTCCACGTTGCCCACCGCGACGACCGTGCCCTCGCACAGTCCGGTCAGCGCGGCGGCCGCCGCGCCGAGCCGGCCGGCGGGGGCACCCAGCGGCGACAGCGGATGGTCGAGCTTGGCGGTGAACCCGGCGAAGTCCGGGTCGAGGGAGGCGAGGAAGGCACGGTCGGGGTAGGTGCCGTCCTGGCGGATGCCCTTGTACCCGGCAGTGCACAGGTTCCGGTTCTCCGCCCCGGTCAGCTGCCAGACGATCCAGTCGGCGGCCTCGATCCAGCGGTCCGCCGCGTGGTAGACGGCCGGGTCCTCGCGCAGCACCTGGAGGGCCTTGGCGAACTGCCACTCGCTGGAGATCCGCCCGCCGTAACGGGCCAGCCACGGCTGCCCGGACTCCTCGGCCCGCCGCACGATCAGGTCCGCCTCCGGCTGCGCCGCGTGGTGGCGCCACAGTTTGGGGTACGCGTGGGGGCGGTCGGCGAACCCGGGCAGCTCGCACAGCGGGGTGCCGCCCCGCGTCGTGGGCAGCACCGTGCAGGCGGTGAAGTCGGTGGCGACGCCGATGACCTGCTCCGGCCGGACACCCGCGTCCCGCAGCGCCCGCGGCACCGCGAGGCGCAGGACGTCGCGCCAGTCCTGGGGCAGCTGCAACGCCCAGCCGGGCGGCAGCCGTTGCCCGTCGGGCAGGGCCCGGTCCAGCACGGCGTGGGTGTAGTCGTGGACCGCGCTGCCCAGTTCCCTGCCGTCGTCGACGGCCACGACGAGGGCCCGGCCGGACAGGGTCCCGAAGTCGACACCGAGGGTGACGGCGGGTGGATCGGTGCTCATCGTGTCTCCATGGGTGCGGTGGGTTCCGGCACCCGTGCGGGCCGCCGGAACCCCGATGCGGGTACGCCGTGCTCAGGACGGTGTGCTGCTGTTGCGGATGATCAGCTGCGGATCGATGACGACGCGCTCGTCGGGCCGGGTGGCGCCGGACTCCACCCGGTCCAGCAGCAGGCGGATGCTGGCCTTGCCGACCGCGGCGAAGTCCTGCCGGACGGTGGTCAGGGGCGGGGCGAAGTACTCCGCGGCCGGAATGTCGTCGAAGCCGGCGATGGCGACCTGACCCGGCACCGACAGGCCGGCCTCGCGGAAGGCGCGCAGCACGCCCAGGGCCATCTGGTCGTTGGCCACGAAGACCGCGGAGACCGGTGCGGAACGACGCCGTGCGGAGCCCACCGCGACCCGGCCGGCCAGCTCCTGGCCCGCCCGGTAGCCCGACAGCGCGGTCCAGTCCCCCACCAGCGGCGGCGGCACCTCGGCGCCGGCCTCCTCCAGCGTCGCGCGCCACCCCTTGATCCGGGCCTCGGCCTCCAGCCAGTCCTGCGGCCCCGCGACGTGCCACACCGTGGGATGCCCGCCGGCCAGCAGGTGCTCGGTGACCATGCGCGCCCCCAGGTCCTGGTCCACCGACACGCCCGGGATCGGCAGGTCGTGCCCGCCCTCCACCGTCACCACGGGGAACGGCAGCCTGAGCCCGGCCAGCGCGGCGACCGCCTCCCGCTTCGGCACGATGACCACGATGCCCTCCACCCCCCCGTTGCTGAGGTGGTCGATGGCGTCCTCCAGCGCACTGGCGGTGTACTGGCGCAGCGTGACGGCCGACACCATGTACCCCTCGTCGCGCGCCGCCTCCTCCAGGCCGAACAGCGTGCTCGCCGGGCCGAAGAGCGTCGGGTTGCACGCCACCACCCCGAGCGTGAGCGTGCGGCGGGTCACCAGCGCCCGGGCCGAGCTGTTGCGCCGGTATCCCAGCTGCTCGATGGCCCGCAGCACCTCGGCCCGGGTGGTGTCCCGCACGTTCGGATGGCTGCTCAGCACGCGTGACACCGTCTGATGCGACACGCCCGCCACCTGGGCCACGTCCGCCATGGTGGGCGCCCGGTGCGGGGTGGCGTTCTCGGCAGCCTGTGACATGGTTCTCCGATCTGTGATGCGATTATTGTTAGCGTTCACAGACTCGGGCGTCAAGGCACCGGACCACCCGCCACCGGATCGCGTGCCCCCGGCACCCGGCAGCGGAAGGTTCCGCCTGTCCACCGGGGGCGCCGGCGAGGCTCACGCAGGCCGCCGGGTACGCGGACGCCGCGCGGGAAGCGCGGCGGACCGGCCGCCTTCTCGCCCCGCCGTGCGCGGTAGGCCGGGGGGAACGCTCACATCGGGCCCGGTCCGATGTCTTGACGCGCCCGGGAGGCGTATCCATAGTGATGGCCATCCCACCGCGAGCCGCACGCCGCTCCCCCGAGGAAGCAGCGGCGTTCCGCCGACCCGTGAATGTTAACGCTAACGTCGGCGTCCGGTCGGATGTCCCCCATTCCACCGAGCCGCACGGAGAGTGGTTCACCGTGAACGTCAGGACGCGACGTCGAATGCTGCGAAAAGCCCTGTGGCCGGCCTTCGCCGCCATCGTGCTCATGCTCGGCACGCTCATCGGCACGGCCGGCACCGCGCAGGCCGCCACGCCATTGCCCTGCGACATCTACGCCTCCGCAGGCACGCCCTGCGTCGCCGCGCACAGCACGGTGCGGGCGCTCTACGCCTCCTACAGCGGCAGGCTCTACCGGGTCCGACGCGCCTCCGACGGCACCTCGGCCGACATCGGCACGCTCGCCGCCGGCGGCTACGCCGACGCCGCCGCGCAGGACTCCTTCTGCTCCGGCACGGTGTGCGCCATCACGGAGGTCTACGACCAGAGCCCCCGGGGCAACAACCTGACCGTCGAGGGCGCCGGCGGCAACGGCGGAGCGGATGTCGGCGCGATCGCCGACGCGCTGCCCGCGACGGTCGGCGGCCACGCGGTCTACGGAATCTCCGTCCAGGCGGGCGTCGGCTATCGCAACGACAGCACCTCCGGCATCCCGACCGGCAGCGCGGCACAGGGCGCCTACCTGGTGACCGGCGGCCAGCACGTCGACAACCGCTGCTGCTTCGACTACGGCAACGCGGAGACGTCCAACGACGACACCGGCAACGGGCATATGGACGCGATCAACTTCGGTACGGAGTGCTGGTTCGCCCCCTGCACCGGCGCCGGGCCCTGGGTCCAGGCCGACCTGGAGAACGGCCTGTTCGCCGGCGGCAACGGCTCCGATCCGGGCAACAAGGGGAACGCCAGCACCTTCGTCACCGCGCTGCTGAAGAACAACGGCACCACGGCCTACGCCATCAAGGACGGCAACGCGCAATCGGGCGGCCTGACCACCGAGTACAGCGGAGCCCTGCCGGACACCGGCGGCTACGCCCCGATGCACCAGGAGGGCGCCATCGTCCTGGGGACCGGGGGTGACGACAGCAACGGCTCCGACGGCTCGTTCTTCGAAGGTGCCATCACCGCCGGCTACCCGACCGACGCCGCCGACAACGCGGTCCAGGCCGAGATCGTCTCCGTCGGCTACACGAAGGCCGGCGCCGCCGTCCCGGTCCCCGGCACCGCGTACCGGCTGACCAACGCCAACAGCGGCACGCTCCTCGACGCCGTCGACTGCGGCAGCGCCGACGGCACGCCGGTCGACCTGTGGTCATCCCTGGGCAACACCTGCCAGCAGTGGAAATTCGCCAGCGCGGGCAACGGCCACTACACCATCACCAACGTCAACAGCGGCACGGTGCTGGACTCGGAGAACTGCGGCGCGTCGAACGGGACGGCGGTGCGGCTGTGGACCGCGCTGGGCAACACCTGCCAGCAGTGGGACGTGACCAGGGCCGGCAGCCGCTACACCATCACCAACGTGGGCAACGGCATGGTGCTCGACGCCGCCGACTGCGGCACCGCCGACGCAACCGCGGTGCGGCAGTGGGCCCAGCTCGACAACGCCTGCCAGCAGTGGGCCATCGCTCCCTGACCGGACCGCACCCGCGGGCGGCATCGTCCGCGGTCCGTCCGCGGCCGACGCCAGGCCGCCGCGGGGCGGCGCACGGGGGCCCTGATGCGCACGCGCACGCCGACCGCCGTCCCGTAACGGGTGGCGATGCAGCGCCACCGCTTGCGGCGGGCACCACCACGCGGCCGGCACCGCAGGCTCCCCGCCGCCCGGGGCTCCGGCGCGGTCCGCGCGACCGCCGCGTCGGAGCGTCGGAGCGTCGGAGCGTCGGAGCGAGAACGTGCCGAGGTGTCAGCGCCGATGGCCGCCCGGACGACGGTGGTGTGCGGGCGCGAGCCGGGCTCTCGGGCAGGCCCGGCCGGGGGCGTGATTCCTCTTCGGGGTCGACGGCCGATCGATCAGTTTTGGAGAAGCGGCCGTCCGGCCTCACGTCTACCGTGGAATCACCGGCGGCTCCGCAGGACCGCCGCAGCACCACGAGACGCAGGAGTACCCCGCCATGAGCAGCGGCATCAATGTGATCATCTACCACGTCCAGGACCTCGCCCGGTCCAAGGCGCTCTTCAGCACGTTCCTCGGCGCCGAACCGTCGACGGACTCGCCGTACTACGTCGGCTTCGAGCTCGACGGTCAGCAGATCGGCCTCGTCCCCGACGGCCAGCAGGGCGGTACCAACGGCCCGGTCTGCTTCCGCGACGTGCCCGACATCGCCGCCGCCCACCAGGCCCTCGTCGCCGCCGGTGCCGAGTCCCACGAGGAGCCGCACGATGTCGGCGGCGGCCTGCTGGTCGGCTCCGTCAAGGACACCGACGGCAACGTCATCGGGCTCCGCCAGCAGCCGTGACGCCCTCGCCCTGCGCCGGGCGACCGCGGAGTCGTCCTCGCCGGCCCGGGCCCTGACGCACCGCGACGGCGGCCGGCGGCCCGTGCGTCTTCCGCGTCAGGAACGGCCCCGGCCGCCCGGGCCGCGACGGCCTACCCGCGGTCGGGCTCCGCGGCCCGGCTGCCGGTCGGCTGGGCGGGCAGTTTCGGGCCGCCGTCCAGGTAGCCGCGGGCCTGGAGGGCGAACAGCCGCGCGTAGGGGCCGCCGGCGGCCATCAGGTCCTCGTGGCCGCCCACCTCGGTGACCCGGCCGCCGTCCAGGACGACGATCAGGTCGGCCGTGCGCACCGTGGAGAAGCGGTGGGAGACCAGCAGCGTCACCGCGCCGCGGTCGGCCGCGCCCGCCCGGGCCGCCTCGCCCCAACGGGCGTACAGCGCGCTCTCGGTGGCCGCGTCGAGCGCCGCCGTCGGTTCGTCGAGCACCGTCAGCAGCGGGCGTTCACGCATCAACGCCCGTGCCAGCGCCAGGCGTTGCCACTGTCCGCCGGACAACTCGGTGCCGCCGGTGAAGAACCGGCCGAGTTGCGAGTCGAGGCCGTCGGGCAGCCGGGCCAGCACGTCGTCGGCGTCGGCGCGGGCCACCGCACCGCGTACCGCGCACTCGTCCGGCATCCGGGGCAGGTCGCCCGCCCCGACGGTCTGGCGGGCGGTCCACTGGTAGCGGACGAAGTCCTGGAAGGCGGCCGAGGTCTGCTCCCGCCAGGCGGCCGGCTCGATGTCGGCCAGGTCCGTGCCGTCCACCGTGATCCGGCCCTCGGTCGGCCGGTACATCCCGGTGAGCAGCTTGACCAGGGTCGTCTTGCCCGCGCCGTTGTCCCCGACGATCGCCACCGTGGCCCCCGCGGGCAACCGCAGATCCACCTCGCGCAGCACCGGGGTGCTCGCGCCGTGGTAGCCGAACGACACGCCCTCCAGCCGAATGCCGTCGTCCAGCCGGTGCGGCGCGGCGGCCGAACGCTCCGGCGGAACGCGTTCCGCGGCGATGCCGTCCTCCAACTCCAGCAGGAGCCGCGCGGAGCGGAACGCGGTGCCCATCGCCCCCGCGGTGTCGCTCGCACCGGAGACCTGGCTCTGCGCGCGACGCAGCAGGCTGACCGCCATCACGACCTGGCCCGGACTGGTGTGGCCGTGCGCCGCGCGCCACACCAGCAGCGCGATCGCCCCGCTGAAGCCGATCGCGTACACCAGCCAGCCGGCCGCCTCCCACCCGGCGCTGCGCCACGCCGCCCGCACCGTGCGGGTACGGATGCGTTCGCCCAACTCCGCGTGCCGCTGCGCCAGATCACCGGTCACCCCGCAGATCCGCAGCTCCTTGGCGGTCTCGGCGGTGGTGGTGAGCCGGAAGAGGTCGGCCAGCAGCCGGCGGTCCTGCGCCAGGTCGTCGTCCGTCTCCTTCTGCAACCGGGAGGCGCGGCGGCCGGCGAGCGCGGGCACCACGCCGAGCAGCGGGACGATGAGGATCGGCGGGTAGACGGTGATCAGCAGCACCAGGATGCCGCCGCCGCGGATCACCGTCTGCAGGCCGCGCAGGAACTGCCGGGACGCGCCCGCGATGGCGCGGCGGTTGTCGCGCACCTGGTCGAGGCCGCTCAACTTGTCGGGGTGTTCCAGCAGTTCGAGTCCGTTCGCGGCGGTCGCCAGCCGGCCGACGCGGGTGTTGATCAGCAGCGCGACCCGGTCGGTGAGCATCGAGTTCTGCATCGCGCCGACGATCCCGCACACCCACGCCACGGTGAACAGCGCCGCCACCAGCACGGCACCGGTCACTGCCTGCCGGGCGTCGTGGTGCGCGGCGGAGTCGATGACCACCCGGTAGCCGACCGTCCCGCTCACCGAGGCGGCCGCGCCGACGATCAGCAGCACGGTCGTCGCCGTCATCAGCAGCGGCGCCGCCCGGAATCCCGAACCGCCCAGCAGCGTCAGCGCCCGCACGCCGTACAGACCGCTCGGACGGCTCGCGGCCGACCGCTTCGAGGTATCCGCCATCTGTGCCGCCTGCTTCGAGGTCCGCGCCATCACTGCCTCCCGCGCCGGGTCGAGGCGGGCCCGGTGAAGCGGGCCGCCTGGGTGCGGAAGAGTTCCGCGTACTGTCCGCCGGTCGCCAACAGCTCGTCGTGGCCGCCGAGTTCGGTGATGCGTCCGGCGTCCAGCACCGCGATCCGGTCGGCCTTGCGGACGGTGGAGAAGCGGTGCGAGATGACGATGCTGGTGGTGCCCTCGGTGATCTGCAGGAAGCGGTCGTAGAACGCCGCCTCGGCGCGCACGTCGAGTTGCGCGGTCGGCTCGTCCAGCACGAGCACCCGCGCGCCACGCTCCACCGCGTACAACGCCCGTGCCAGCGCGAGGCGTTGCCACTGGCCGCCGGACAGATCGGTGCCGCCGGTGTAGTGCGGGGACAGTACCGTCTGCCAGCCGTTCGCCAGGCCCTCGACCAACTCGGCCGCCCCCGCCCGTTCCGCGGCCCGGCTCAACGCCCCCGGATCGGGCGGGTCGTGGCGCAGCGCCAGCGAGACGTTCTCGGCGGCGGTGAGCGGATAGCGGGTGAAGTCCTGAAAAACGACGGCCAGTTGACGTTGCCACGCGGCCGGGTCGAGGTCGGCGAGGTCGTGGCCGTCCACCGTGATGCGCCCGGCCGTCGGTTCGCGCAGCCGGGCCAGCAGGGTGACCAGCGTGGTCTTGCCCGCGCCGTTGACGCCGACGACGGCGAGCGAGGTACCGGCGGGCAGTTCGAGGTCGAGGCCGTGCAGTACGTCCTGCTGGCCGCCGGGGTAGCGGAATCCGACGCCTTCGAGCCGGATGGCCGCACGCGGCAGCCCTGCGGCGTCCGCCGGGGCGACGGCTGCCGGGGCAAGGGCCTCCGGGTCGGCCGGGTCGGCCGGGGCAGGCAGGGCGGGCGGGGCCAGAGCGGCCTCCAGGCCGTCCAGATCCGGCAGCGCGGAGAGCATCGACTCCAGGGCGAAGTCGGTCGCCGTCACGCTGCCGACCGGCATGGTGGCCAGCAGCATGGGCAGCATGGTCGCCAGGGTCCGCAGCCCCACCGTGTGGTGGTAGGCGTCCCACGACAAGGTGCCCGCCCCGAGCCCGTACGCCGCGAGCACCAGCAGCCCCGCACCGGCGACCCGCAGGTTCAGCCGACCGACGGTGCGCCAGGAGGGCCGCATCGCCTCGGTGTACCAGCGCTGGTAGGAGTCGAGCACCCACTCGCCGAGCCCGAAGACCCGTACCTCCTTGGCGAACTGCGGCCGCCAGGCCACCCCCAGGAAATACCAGCTGCGGCGCAGCGGCTCGCCGGCCGCGCGGAACGTGCCGACCCGGGAGCGCACCAGCGCCCCGAGCGGCCGGCGCACCACCAGCCAGGCGGCGAGCAGCGTCAGCCCGAGCCACCAGTGGTAGCCGCTCAGCACCCCGCAGGCCACCAGCCCGCCCAGCCTGCCGCCCGCGGTCTGCAGCAGGGTCATCGGGGCGTCGGCGGGCTGCTGGCCCATCACCTCGCCCTGCGCGAAGGACAGCCGGTCCAGCACCGCCGGGTCCTCGAGGTGCGCGATCCCCGGCGGCGCCGAGACCGCGCGCACCAGCCGTTCCTGGAGCACCGCCGTCAGCCTGGCCCGCGCGGCGGCCGACAGTACGTCCTCCACCGGCCCGCGCAGCATCGACAACGTGAAGCACCCGGCCGCCAGTGCCAGCGCCCACCACAGCGCGTGCCCGGCCGCCGAGGAGACCCCGTCGGCGACGGCGCCGGGTATGTGCCCGGCGGCACGGCCCATCGACACCAACGTCAGGCTGGGCAGCGCCGCGTCGGCGACGAGCATGACCATCGCGCCCAGCGCCAGCCCGCGCGAGGAGCCCCATAACAGGCGCAGACTCGCCCATCTGGTGCGATAACCGGCCGGCACACGCATGTTCTCCCCCGAACCTGATTCCGCCGCAGGTGCTACGGCGAGTCTTGAGCCCGCCGCCCACCGGGGCAACTGAAATTCCCGTCCCACCGCTTCGACCACCGGGAGCCGTGACGGCGCCGCGCACCGGTCCGGCCGCCCGGACGTCCCCGACGGGCCCGGACCGTCGGAGGACCGTGATCGCCGGCGACCCGTGATCAGCGACGGACCGTAGCACGCGGTCGGACGGTGTGCTCCGGGGCCCGGCCGCCGATCAGCGGCGATGCCGCTCGTGAACCGCCTTCCGCGGGCCCGTACCGTCCGGGCAGGTCACGCCACCGCACACCCGGACGGATCTCGGTACACCCTGCCGTCGACCCCCCGCCGATCACACCATCACCGGTCACACCATCACCCGTCACCACGGCCATGGCTCACCGGCTGAGGCGGCTCAGGGCGCTCCGCCCATCCGTCCGTCAGGTCACTCCACGTCCCACCATCCCGTCACCGGCTCGACAGAACGCCAGCACACGGCCTACCGGGATGACCGCGATCGATTTCTCCATACCCGTGGCCATGAACGCGGCCCGGGAATTCCTCAACCGGATCTCCTCTCCCGTCCTTCACCGTGACCAGCCTGTCCTGACCCGATCGGTATGCGATGGATAAGTCGGGCCCGGGACCGTATCAGCCGCTGCGAAAGCCGGGCGCGCCACGGAGCGTCATTTATCCCATGGGGAGGCCGGCCGTAGTTGGTCCCGCCGTCGAGGGTGACCGGCGGAAGCCGCTGTCGGTCACCACGTGTGTCACCTGTTTGCCGTGCCGGTCAAATCTATGATGGCGGCCATGGACCCTCACGCCGCCGCAGGCGAAGCCGTCATCCGCGTCGTCGGTGCAGCCACCAACAACCTCAGAAATATCACGGTCGATGTGCCGAAGAAGGCGCTGACGGTCGTCACCGGAATTTCCGGCTCGGGCAAGTCCTCACTCGTGCTCGACACGATCGCCGCCGAGGCGCAGCGCCTGGTGAACGATTCGTATTCATCCTTCGTACGGAACCGGCTCCCGCACATGCCGGCGCCCGAAGTGCAGTCGATGAGCGGCCTCACGTTCACCGCCATCATCGACCAGCGCCGCTTCACCGGCAACGCCCGGTCGACCGTATCGACGGCTTCCGATCTCGCTCCGCTGATCAGGCTGGTGTTCTCCCGGATCGCCGAGCCATCCGCCGGGTACTCGCCCGCGTACTCCTTCAACGATCCGGCGGGCATGTGCCCTGACTGCGAAGGTCTCGGCAGCGTCGTCGACATCGACGTGGCGGAGTTGATCGACCCGCAGAAGAACATCAACGAGGGGCCCGTACGGTTCAGCCAGTTCCGGCCCGGCGTCTATCGCTGGAAGCGCTTCGCCTACTGCGGGCTGTTCGACCGGGAAAAGCCGTTGAAGGACTACACGGACGAGGAGATGAACCTTTTCCTCTACGCGGATCAGATGAAACTGCCGAATCCGGACCCGCGGTTTCCCAAGACCGCTCGCTTCGACGGCGTCGTCACCCGGATGCGCGACGTCTACGTGAAGAACCGCCCGGCCAAGATCTCTTCGCAGGTACGCGAAGAGCTGGATCGCCTGACGACGCACCGGGTCTGCCCGGCGTGCGACGGAGCGCGGCTGAATGCCGCGGCCCGGACCAGCCTCATCGACGGACTTTCGATCGTGGACTGGTCGGCCATGCCGGTGGCCGAGCTGCGCGCACTGCTGGAGAAGGTGAAGGACCCGCGGGTGGAACCGGCCCTCGTCGGTATCCGCCGCACTGTGGACGCGCTGCTCTCCGTCGGACTCGGATACCTCTCGCTCGACCGCGAATCGTCGACGCTGTCGGGCGGAGAGGCACAGCGGGTGAAGATCGTCCGGCACCTCGGCAGCGCCCTCACCGACATCACCTACGTCTTCGACGAGCCCTCGACCGGGCTGCATCCCGCGGATGTGCAGCGCCTCAACCACCTTCTGCTACGACTGCGCGACGCGGGGAACACCGTGCTGGTCGTCGAGCATCATCCCCAGGTGATCCGCATCGCCGACCAGGTGATCGACATGGGGCCGGGAGCGGGATCGCAGGGCGGACTGGTGCAGTTCCAGGGGACACCGAAGGCACTGCGTGGCAGCGACACGGTCACCGGACGGCTGCTTTCGACGCCGTTGAAGCTGACGCGGGCCGTCCGCGAGCCGCGCGCCCGCGTCCGGGTCGAAAACGCCTCGGCACACAACCTGACCGGTTTCGACGTCGATATCCCGATCGGCGTGCTCACCGCGGTCACCGGCGTCGCGGGTTCTGGCAAGAGCTCGCTCGCGACCAATGAACTTCCCTGCCAGCACCCCGAGTTCACGGTGGTCGGGCAGGACCCGCTGCGCGGCGGAGTACGGTCGATGTCGCTGAGCATCCTCGGCGTCGCCGACAGCGTGCGCGACGCGTTCAGCGCCTCGTCCGGACTCGAACCGGCCTGGTTCAGCTTCAACTCCAAGGGGGCCTGCCCTAACTGCAAGGGCAAGGGCTACGTCACCACCGAGCTCGCCTTCCTCGACGACGTCGCGACGGCTTGCGAAGTCTGCGGGGGTGAACGCTTCAACCACACGGCCTTGAACGTCAGGCTCGAGGGCCACACGATCGCGGATGTGCTGAAGATGTCGGCGGGCCCCGTGGCGGCTCTCTTCCCGGACCGCCCCGACATTGTGGCAACGATGGGATGGCTGGAGCGCGTCGGGCTCGGCTACGTCGCCGTCGGCCAGTCGCTCGACACGTTCTCCGGCGGCGAGAAGCAGCGCCTCCTGCTGGCCCGGCACCTCAGCGGCTCCCCCGACTTCGCCGAGGAGCGGATCGTGCTCGACGAGCCGACGACCGGCCTGCACCCCAGCGACGTGGAGCGGCTCGACCTGCTCTTCGCCGAACTCGTCGACGCCGGCGCGACGCTGGTCGTCGTCGAGCACGATCTCCGCGTCGTGGCCCAGGCCGACCACGTGATCGACATCGGCCCCGGCGCCGGCACCGATGGCGGCCGCCTGATCTTCGCCGGCACCCCGTCCGAACTGATGCGGCAGAAGGACTCGCTCACCGGACGTGCTCTGACCGCGGCCACCCGATAGGCGACCACCGCATCGCGATCCGCGTCGGCGTCGGCGTCGGCCTCGGCGTCGGCGGAACGTGGGGCGCCGAGGCGGGGCAACCGCGCCCGTCCCCCCATCGTCCGGGCCCGGGGCCGCTCCCGCCGCCGGATCCCGATCGCCGCGCGACCTGCCGCCAACCCGGCCGCCGTTCCCGCCCGAGCCACCGCCCCGCCGCGACGACGGCGGACGCGACGGGCGCAAGAGCCTCTCCCGGCGTGGCCACCGAGACCTGCTGATCACCGCCCGCCCCGGCTCGCGCACCCCACACGGGATGCGGCCGCATCCGCTGCTTGACGACGCCGGCGGGCTCCGGGCGGGAGAAGGGACTGCCGGAGGTGTGACCTTCCCGATCCGTGGCATCCGACGGGCCAGGACCCGCAGGGCGCGGCCCGAAGGCCCCCGCCACTTCGCACCGGGGCCGCTTCCGCCCGGCCCCGGGCCAGGTACGCGCCCGTGCCCTCCGGTCGGAACCGGGTCAGGGCGCCCCGTCCGCCGGGCCGGCGGGGACGGGGCCCGTCAGGAAGGACTGGGCGAGCGTGCGGAAAGCGGCGACGAGCCGGCTGCGGTCGTCCGCCCGCACGGCCAGCACCACGTGACTGGGTTCGACGTCACGCAGCGGGACGGCGTTGAGGTAGGGGCGGCTCCTGCCGTCCAGGGCCGGGACGATGGCCACGGCCCGTCCGGAGGCGATGAGTTCGAGTTTGTCCTCCAGGTCCTCCACGAGGGGACCGTCGGGGGCGCGGCTTCCGTCGGGACGGGGGTCGATGCGCCAGAAGGCGTCACGGGCCGGGTCGCTCGCACGGATCAGGGGCTCATCGGCGAAGTCGGCGAGGCCGACGCAGTCCTTGCCGGCCAGCCGGTGGTCGCTGGAGACCACCAGGACGCGTGGCTCCTCGTACAGGACGGTCACGTTCAGGCGTGCGGTGTGCAGCGGCAGCCGGGTGACCACGGCGTCCACGCGGCGGTCCAGCAGTGCGGGGCGCACATCGCTCCACCCCAGGTGCACGGTGTCGACCTCGGCGTCCGGATGCCGGCGGCGCAGTTCTCGCACCGCGGGAGTGACGATGATGCCGGTGGTGTAGCCGACCGTGACGCGTACGGGCTCGGCGGCGGCCCGGGTGAGGGCGATCGTCCGGGCGGCGGTGCGCAGCAGTGCCTTGGCGCGGGGCAGGAGGACCTCGCCCGCCGGGGTGAGTCGGCTGCCGTGCGGAGTGCGGTCCAGCAGGCGGGCTCCCACCTGCTGCTCCAGGCGCAGGATCTGTCGGCTCAAGGAGGGCTGAGTGATCTTCAGGGCGTCGGCGGCCCGCGCGAAGGTCCGATGCTCGGCGAGGCCGACGAAGTACCGCAGCAGCCGAAGGTCGAGGTCCGCGGCAGAAATCGGTTCGGTCACTCCGAAAGCGTAACCCTGTTCATTCGGCGCCGGTCCACCGTGAGCGGTCATGAGCTGGGGCGATGCCTGTTCTGTATATCGATATACGGCATGGGCCTTGGACGCGGTCCACCACCGGCTCCTAGCGTGCTCATGGTCCTGAGGGCCTCAGCTCGCCGGTGCGTCACGCGGTACGCCACACGCCGTCACCCGCGCCGCATACGCATACGCATACGCATACGCACGCAAGGAGAAACACCATGCCCGCACCCGCAGCCCTGATCACCGGCGGAACCAGCGGCATCGGCAGGGCGACCGCCGAACTGCTCTTCGAGCGCGGATACCGCGTGATGGTCACCGGACGCGCGAGCGTAGCCGAGGCACACAACGACCTCCCCGCGGGAATCCACGCGGTGCGGGCCGACGCCCGTTCCCTGACCGGGATCGACCACGCCATGGACCAGGTACGCGAACGTTTCGGCACCCTCGACGTGCTCTTCCTCAACGCCGGCGTCTCACGGCCCAAGCCACTGGCCGACACAGAAGAGGCGGACTTCGACGCGCTGTTCGACATCAACGTCAAGGGCAACTTCTTCACCCTGCAAAAGGCGCTCCCCCTCCTCAACGACGGCGCGTCCGTCATCTTCACCATCGGCGCCGGCACCGGCACAGCGGCCCCCGCCATGGTCGCCGCCAAGGGCTCCCTCCTCCCGCTGATGCGGAGCGCCGCCCTGGAACTGGCGCCCCGCCGCATCCGGGTCAACGCCGTCAGCCCCGGTGCGATCGACACCCCCGTCTACAGCGGCCTGGGCATCGCGCGCGAAACCGTGCAGTCCTGGAGTGCAGGTATCCCTCTCGGCCGCGTCGGACTCCCCGCCGACGTCGCCGAAGCCGTCGCCTTCCTCGCCTCCGACGCCGCCGGCTACATCACCGGCGACAACCTCATCGTCAGCGGAGGCATGGGGATCGGCGCGTAGTCGCGTCGGCTGCGTCGGCTGCGTCGGCCCCGTCTGAACGCCCGGTGGGCGCGGCCCGGACACGCGCCCGCAACCGCGCCTTGGCGACCCCGCCGATCCGGGTGCGCAGTCCGGCGGGTCGCGGGGGGCACACCGACGACGCCTCTTGGCGCAGGATCGGAACAGGTCCGCACGGACGGCTCGGGCCGCTGATCCGCTGTCGGCAACCCGTTGCAACTGGCGTGACCGCAAACGATCAGCGGCGTGGTGTGACGGCCGGGTGTCGGCAGCGACGGATGCCGCGCACGTCAGCTGAAGGTCGTGCCACGGTGCGTCGGTTGCCCGGTCCGGGGTCGCCCGCACGGCTGAGCTCTGCCTTCTGACCGCCGTCCGCGAGTCGTACGACACGATCGCTGCCGATTACGTCGAACGCGTCCCGCCTCCAGCCGAGATGGACCCGCTGTCACGCGCGATGCTGGCGGGGTACACCGAACTGGTGGGGGCGGCCGGTCTGGGGCCGGTGGCGGACCTGGGGGTGCGGCCCCGGACACGTGACGGCGCACCTGGCCGGGCTGGGGGTGTCCGGCCTCGGCGTCAACCCGTCGCCGAAGATGGTCGGGTCGGCCCGGCACACCGGTCCGAACTCGCGGTGCACTGAGGTCCCAATGACCGCACCGGCGATGCGGGACGACGAGCTCGGCGGCATCCTGGCCCGGTACTCCACCCATCACACGCCCGGGGCGGGATACGACGGTGGGCCGAGCCATCGGCCTTGACCGCGCATTCTGGAGCCTGCCCGCGTCCCGCCCGATGCCTTCGCCGGCGGGGCGTGAGCACTCGGCGGGCGAGGCGAGGACCGCCGCGTCACGGCGGGCGGTCGCGGCTCAGCCCGCGGGTTCGCCGGGTACCCGGGCGGGGTCGGCGTAGGCCTGCATGCGGATCACCCGGCCGTCGTGGAGGGTGTAGACGTCGGCGACCGTCATCCGGTGCTCGGTGCCGTCGGTCATCGTGCCGGTCACGTGGTGGACGACCACGATGTCGGCGCCCCTGCGGTGGGCGACCGGTTCGGAGCGCAACCGCGCCCAGCGGGCCCGCGATCCGCGCAGGTACGCGGCCACCGCCTCCGGGCCGACCCGGAGCCCGCCGTCGGGGAACTCGTCGGGTTCGATCCACTCCACCCGGGGGTCGAGCGCGGTGATCGCCTCGTCGATGTCACCGCGCGCGTAGGCCGCGTAGGACCGCAATACCACCGCGATGTCGGGGTCGGGCTCACCCTGCCCCGCTGCTGCCGCCGCTTCCGCCTCCGCCATCAGCCCGCACTCCCGCCCTGTCGCCGCCACGGCACTCCTGGCCTCGTCACCTTCACCGTACCCAGGCACCCGCGATCCGGCGGCGCCGTTCGCTTCGGGCGCAGGGCCGGCGGGATCTCCGCCCTCGCAACTGGTCCGTTCAGGTTCCGCCTTCGTCCGCACCGCACGGCGGCCGTGCGAACGCGGGGCGGGCACATGATCGACACTGGGACCTTCCTCAAGACCGCTGGGAGCGCCGCATGAACCACCGCACGGGACTCATCCTCGACTTCGGCGGGGTGCTGACCACCAGCGTGCCCGCCTGCGCGGCCGCCTTCGACCGCCGGGCCGGCCTGCCCGAGGGCACCTTCTTGTCGGTGATCGCGAAGAATCCCGAGGGCGCCGCCCTCTGGGCCGACCTGGAGCGCGGGGCGATCACTCAGACCGAGTGGAACGAGCGCACCGGCGCCCTGCTCGGCGTCGACGGCACCGGCCTGCTCGGCACGGTGCTGGAGGACCTCCATCTCGAACCGAGGCTGATCGCCGCCGCCCAGGTCGCCCGCGCGGCCGGGATCAAGGTCGGGATCTTCTCCAACAGCATCGGCCTGGAGCCGTGCGACCCCTACCTGGGCCACGACCTCGCCGCGCACTACGACGCCGTCCTGATCTCCGAGCACTACAGGGCCCGCAAGCCCGACCCGGTGCTGTACCGGACGATGCTCGGGCTGATGGATCTGCCCGGCGAGGCGTGCGTCTTCGTGGACGACACCGCCCGCAATCTTCCGCCGGCCCGGGAACTCGGCATCGCGACCGTCCTCGCCAGAGACCCGGGCGACACGATCGCGCAGCTGGAGACGCACCTCGGCCTGCGACTCACCCACGAGGTCTAGGCACTGTCCGGTGGATCTTGTGACCATTGCATGATCGGTTCGTTGTGCTGGCCATGGGACGGGGTGATCTGACAAACGCGGAGTGGGCCCGGCTGGAGCCGCATCTGCCGGTAGTCGGGCTGCGCGGTGGCCGCTGGAGTGACCACCGGCGGGTGATCGACGGGATCTTGTTCCGGGTGCGGACCGGGGTTCCGTGGCGGGACTTGCCGGAGCGGTACGGGTCCTGGAAGACGGTCTATGAGCGGCACCGGCGCTGGTCGGCGGACGGCACCTGGGACCGGATCCTTCAGGCGGTCCAGGCGGACGCCGACCTGGCCGGCCGCATCGACTGGTCGATGGTGAGCGTCGATTCGACGTCCTGCCGGGCCCACCAGCACGCGGCCGGCGCACGCAGGAAAGCACCCCGCGTCCCGAAAAAAGGTCGACGCCCCGGCACCATCGCGCCGACGAGGGACTCGGACGGTCCCGGGGCGGTCTGACCTGCAAGATCCACCTCGCCGGCGAGGGCGGCTGCCGCCCGATGGCCTTCCTGCTCACCCCCGGCCAGTGGGGCGACGCACCCCAGCTGGTCGAGGTCCTGAACCGCATCCGGGTAGCCCGGCCGCTCGGCGGCAGGCCGCGCACACGCCCGGACCACGTGGGCGGCGACAAGGCATACAGCTCCCGCCGCAACCGCCGCTACCTGCGAAGACGGCATATCAAGCACACCATCCCCGAACCGAAGGACCAGCGGGCCCACCGCAAACGCCGCGGCAGCCACGGCGGCCGACCCACCGGCTTCACCAAGGAGATCTACCGGCGCCGCAACGAGGTCGAACGCACGATCAACCGGCTCAAGAACTTCCGGGCCGTCGCCACCCGCTACGACAAACGCGCCTACCTCTTCCACGGCACCGTCACCACAGCCGCCATCCGCTTATGGCTCCGACCATGATCCGCCGGACAGCACCTAGGCCCTCACACCGGCGTTCAGCCCCATCACAACTCCCCGGCCCCGGAGTGGGCCGCGGGTCTCGACACGGCCCCCGAAGCGCTGTGATGTCCGCTCCGGGGGCCGGAACACCACGGGGGTCGTCCCCTCACCGTCCGCACCAACCGCCAGGGGGGAACGCACGCCCTTCCCGACCCGCACGAAGCCGACGGCCACGAACCCCGCGCGGTGCGCGGCCGTCAGCCGCCGGTATGTCGGCGGACGGCACCGTCCCCGTCAGGCCTGCGGCTCATCGGCGTGCGGCACCTCCCCCGTCAAACACCCGTAGGCGTACCGCGCGATGAGGGACGGTGCGATCGCCGTGACGTCGCCGGTGCCCCATACGGTGTCGTCGATGGGCAGGCCGTAGGAGTTGATGTAGAGCCCGACGTCGGCGAAGGCCATCATCTGCGACAGCGGGGTGGCCACCGAGTGGTGGCGGGTGGAGCCGGTCACCCACTTGAGGTGGCTGAAGCGCCCGTGCAGCGCGACGACCTGCGGGCCGGTGCCGTCGGGGCGGGCGGTCAGGGCCGCCAGGTGGGTCAGCCCGGTGTCGTTGCCCACGACGAGCGCGCAGCTGCCGAACAGGTCGACGCAGTCCGTCGCGTCGGGCCGTACGACGACGTCGAGGGGGCAGTCCAGCCGCGCTCCGGCGGCCTGCCGGGCCGGATCGTTGGTGAGCAGGGTGAACCGCCAGGCGCCGGGGGCGAGTTCGGTCAGGGAGCGGGCGACGTCGAGCAGGCCGTCGACGCCGTAGTCCTGCCTGCTGCCGTAGGCGCTGGAGGTGGAGACCAGCACGACGTGCCGCGGGTCGGTGTTCGCGGTGCGCGACCGGAAGCGCGGGGCGGGGGCGCCGTCCAGCGGCAGGCGCACGCCCAGGCGCTGTTCGACCTCCAGGTAGTACCGCATGGGGAGGGCGGAGTGGACCTCGACCTCGTCGTCGACCGGGTCGAGCCACGGCGGGACGTGGGTCCGCGGGGCCCCGGGCGACGGGTCCTGGCCGGCGCCGGCCCAGGACGGGGGCCCGGTGGGCGGGACCGTGGCGGACACGGCCGCCGCCGGGGTGGACACGGTGTGCTGCGGGCCGTCCTCGCAGGCGGCGAAGGGAAGGTCGCACCGTTCCATCAGGCGGTGGCGCGGGCCGCGGTAGACCACCTCGGCGGGCGCGGCCCCGGTGACGGCCGACGCGTCGAGAAGGGCGCGGGCGACGGTCAGTTCCAGCAGCAGGTCGCCGAACGGGACCGCGGACGTCCCCGCGCTGAAGCCGCCGCCCGGGTCGGCGACGAACCGCACGGACCAGCCGTTCGCGGCCACGGCGTCCAGCAGCCGGGTCGGGCCGTCGGGCGCCTCCCCCTTGGCGCGGCGGTAGGGCAGACGCACCCCCAGCGGGGCCGCCCGCCGCGGGACGACCAGCCGGCCGCCGGGCTGGAACTTCACACCGTCAATGCTCCACACGTCCGTCGCTCCTTCGTGCGCTCGCCCGCCGGTCCCGTGGGTGCCGGGCCCGGGCGGTCCTTTCCTACCCGTAGGACTTCAGCGCGCGCCAGTCGGGGACCCGGCGCCGGCCGGAGGTGACCTCGGCGACCAGGACGTCGTAGGCGTGGCCGAGTTCCGTCAGCTGACGCGCCGCCAGCGCGCCCTTGCCGGCGAGTACCGGATCGTCGTCGCCGCGGGCCTTGGCGCTCAGCTTCTGCGAGCGGATCCAGGCGATGCACAGCCGGTCGACGATGCTGCCGAGCGTCTCGGTGTGCAGCGGGGCCGCGTGCTCCTGGGTGATGTGGTCGTGCACCCAGGTGTCGAGCAGGTCGATCAGGCCGCTGCGCCGCATGTTCATCGCGTCGATCTCGCGTTTCACGGCGGCCAGCTTCTCGGGTTCCGCGGCGAGTTCCCGTGCCTCGTCCTCGGCGTCCCATTGGCGGCCGTGGTGGGCGCACAACCGGCGGGACGTGCCGATGAACACCGATTCATTCGGCTTCTCGGTGTTTCGCGGGCCGGGGAGAGCGAAGGTTTCGATTATGGCTGCGGCGGAGGGCACCTCATCCGCTGTTCGACCCAAGTTCATCTCCGCTCCCTTGCCGTGGGTTCCCTGACGACATCGAACTAGGCGGAGCGAGTTTCCGCACCGGCGGATCAGACTTTCACCGCACGACTGTACATGGGGTCCCCGGATTGCGTACCCGGCAGATCGACGGGAAATTCCAGCCTGCTGCCGAGTGACCGAAATTCCCCTTGGTGCGGCTGGAAACATGCGTTCGGCCGGTACGCAGGCGGTGCGTGCGAGGGCCACCGCGGTAGGTATGCGCCGCCCGCCGGACAGGCCGCAGCCGCCGGAACGCCCGGGACCGCCCCGCGTCGGCCGCCGCACCGGCGGCGGCCACCCGCGGTCGGCGGACCGCGCTGAGCTGGCCATATACCGTGCGCCCGCGCCCTGTCCGCCTGCGTCGGACACGCCCGGACGAGGCCCCGCCCGCCGCCACGTCCCTGCGGACCGGTCGCATCCGCAACCGGACACCGCCTGCCGCGGATCGGGCGGTCCGCTCCGGCCGGGCGGGGTCCGGCGGCCGGATCATGCACGGGTCTTGCGCGCCGCCAGATGTCCGGATAGCTTTGCGAAACGTACGGCCGCAATTCTCCCCACCGGTACGCCCGCACTCGCGAAAAGCGCTCCCGCGAATACCGCTAAAGAGTTCGCCGACGGTTCAGCCCCCACATATCAGCCGCATTTCCCTCTTCCTTGTTTCTTGCAGCCCCATTCCTTCGCCGATGCCCATCGGAATCGGACGGATCTCGGCGTGGGGTCGTCGAGCCACGCGTCGGACCCGGGAAGTCCGGTCACGGTGAGAGCGCGCATACGGACCTTCCTTCGGCCTTGCCTGCGGTGCCGTCAGGCATCCGTCCACGAAAGGTCAGCCTTGTTTGCCAACGCATCTGATGAGCTTTCGGACGCGCCGGCGGCCCTTGCCGCTCGTGCCCGCAGACGCCTGCTGGACCTGGCCGTCTCCCGCCCGGTGCACCTGGGGGCATCGCTCAGCGTCGTCGACATCCTGGTCGCCGTGCACCGTGCCTTCGGGTTCACCCCGGCCCGGTCCGCCGACCCCGACCGCCACCGCCTCGTCCTGAGCAAGGGGCATTCGGTCTGGGCGCTGTACTGCGTGCTCGCCGAACTCGGCATGCCGGGACTCGACGACCCGCGCGCCGGGCACCCGCTGGACGGCACCCCCGGGGTGGAGGCGGCGACCGGGGCGCTCGGGCACGGCCTGTCCATCGGCGCCGGACTGGCGGAGGCCGCCCGGCTGGACGGCAGCGACCGGCGGACCGCGGTGGTCCTCGGCGACGGTGAGCTGAACGAGGGCTCGGTGTGGGAGGCCGCGATGTTCGCCGCCCACCGCCGGCTGGGCAATCTCGTCGCCGTCGTCGACCGCAACACCCTCCAGCAGGAGGGCCCCACCGAGCAGGTGCTCGCCCTGGAGCCGCTGGCGGCGAAGTGGGAGTCCTTCGGCTGGCGGGTGGCGGAGGTCGACGGGCACGACTGCGGGCTGCTCGTCGACACCCTGACGCGGCCGTCCGCCCCGACGGACCGGCCGACCGTGCTCGTCGCCCACACCGTCAAGGGGCGGGGGGTGCCCTACATGGAGGGCGAACCGCGCTTCCACCACCTGCAACTGACCGAGCGGCAGCACCGTGAGGCCGTCGCCGCGCTGGACCCGCGCCCGGCGGTGGCCCGGTGACCGCCCCGGCCGCGCGGCGTCCCGCGTACGCCCCGATGCGGCCCGCCGTCGCCCAGGTGCTCGGCGAGGCGGCGGACGCCGACCCGGCGCTGGTGGTGCTGGGGGCCGACGGGTACGGACTGGCCACGCAGGTGCGCGACCGCCATCCGCGGCGCTACATCGACGTCGGGATCGCGGAGGCGAACCTGGTGGGCGTCGCGTCCGGGCTGGCCCGCTCCGGGCGGCCCGTCGTGGTCGGCACCATGGCTCCCTTCCTGGTGCGGCGGGCCGCGGAGCAGATCCGCAACGACGTGTGCAACCCCGGTCTGAACGTCACCTTCCTGGGGGTGGGCGGCGGCGTCAGCTACGGCACGCTCGGCCCCACCCACCACGTACCGGAGGACCTGGGCTTCTTCAGCGGCCTGCCCAACACCCGGGTGTTCTGCCCCACCGACGTGGTCGACGCCGCCTGGGCGGTGCGCGAGGCACTCGCCTGGCCCGGCCCGGCGTACGTGCGGCTGGGCGCGCGGGAGGACCGGGTGGTGCATCCGGCCGACCGGGAGTTCCGGGCGGACGGCCTGCTGCTGGCCGAACCCGGCGAGGCGCTGGCGGTGGCCACCGGCGTCGGGGTGCCGGTGGCCCTGGACGCCGCCGGGCTGCTCGCCGGCCACGGTGTCCGGCTGGGCGTGCTGGCGCTGCCCGTCGTCAAGCCCTTCCCGGCCGAACGGGTCCGCGAACTCGCCACCGGGCTGCGGGCGGTCGCGGTGGTGGAGGAGCACCTCGACAGCACGGGGATCACCCAGCACACCGCACGGGCGCTGGTGGGGCGGTGGCAGGGCGCCTTCCTGCCGCACGCCGTCGACGACTCCTATCCGCCGCTGGGCGACCGCGCCGAACTGCTCGACCACTTCGGGATCACGGCGGAGGCGGTCGCCGCCTGCCTGCTGGCGTCCCTGGGACGAAGGAGTGAAGCGCGATGAGGATCCTCATGGGCGCGCAGAGCTGCGGCTTCGGACCGGTGGCCAAGCTGGCGGCGATCTCCCGGCTGATCCCGCAGCACGAACGCGTCTTCTGCGGGGACACCGTGGCCGTCGTCTACGCCCGGCGCAACGCGGCCATGTTCGACCGGCTCCACGACACCGGGGCGGAACGGGCCGGGCTGCTCGACGAGTTGATCGAGCAGAGCGACTGCGTGGTGTCGGTGATGGACGCCGAACTGGTCTGCCGGGCCTACGCGGCCGGCCGGCCCGTCGTCATGGTGGACAGCCTCTTCAGCTTCTGGCAGCACGAGGTGGAGCTCGACCGGCTGGCCGAACTGTGCCGGGACATGCCGCGCGGCCGGGCCGAGGCGGTCCTGGAGCGCCTGGCGCCGCTGCGGCCGCACGAGCAGATCCTCGCCGCCCACCTGCTGTGCGACCACAGCATCGTGCAGAACCTGCGCGGGGTGCCGGAGCGGATGGCCCGGTTCCGGGAACTGGGCGCGGGCCCCATGCACCTGACCGGCTCCATCATCGACACCCAGGTGCTGGACGGCATCTCCCCGCAGGCCGAGGCCGACTGCGACCTGCTGATCAACATCGGCGGGTTCAAGAACTTCCTGCTCGACTACGACGTCAACAACGCCTACCTCAAGCTCTTCGACCGCTGGATCCCCGACCTGCTCAAGGACTGGGAGCGCTTCGACCGGCTCACGGTCTGCGGCGGCGCGTTCAGCGAGGGCCGCGAGCACCAGGTGGAAGTCCGCGGCCGGCACGCCTCGTTCCGCATGCTGCCGCACAACGAACTGCTCCAGCAGGTCGGCACCGTGCCCCACTACATGCTCACCCCCGGGCTGACCAGCATCCACGAGGCCATCAGCATCGGCCGGCTGCCCATGGCCCTGCCCGAGCAGCACTACGGGCACGTGTTCAACCTGCGGAGCCTGGACGGCACGCTGTTCCACTCCTGCGGGGTCCGCCTGACCGACGTCGCACCCGAACACCCGGTCCCCCAGGACGACTTCACCGGCACCGCGGCCATCGTGGCGCTGGCGGAGCGGATCTTGGAGGAGGAGGAGCTGTACAAGCGGTTCCGCCACATGCTCAACAGCCGCATCGAGCAGCTGGTCGGGTTCGACGAGCGGCAACGGGCGGACGGCGTGGCCGAGTTACGCGCCCGGCTGGCGGCCAACCCCATCTCGCAGATCACCGAGTCGCTGTTCGGCACGCCGGCGGGAGCGCAGGGCGCCATCGCGACGGGAGGGCGGCGATGACCTCCCAGGCCCCACCGGTCCCCCCGCAGCTGATGGACCGGGTCCAGGACACCCTCGGCCGGCTGTGCGTGCTCGACGGCATCCCCGAGGACGAGGTCCGCTTCCGCTCCTGGGTGCCCAACAGCGCCCGCAAGCAGCGCCGCCGGCTGTTCGTGTCGGGCGGTGCGCGGGACCGGCCGGTCTACGTGGCCAAGATCCCGCTGGACCCGCTGGACACCATGGTCGTCAAGGAGCGCGGCATCCTGCGCGCGCCCGCTCCCGCCGGGGTGGCCCGGCCCGGGGTGGCGTGCGAGTTCGACCGCGGCTTCGTCATGGACTGGGTCCCCGACCGCGACTTCCCGCACGCCTTCGGCGAGGGCGGCACGGACCGGGCCCGGGTCCTGCTGGAGCAGGCCGTGGACCTGATGCTCCCGCTGCACACCGGCGACCCGGCGGCCGGCCCCGGCGACGCGACGCCCATCGCCCGGGCCTACCTCGGCGACCTGCTGGAACAGGCCGGCCCGGCGGCCCTCGACGCGCTGAGCCACACCTGGATCGGACCGAGCCACGGCGACCTGGGGCCGTGGAACATCCGCTGGGACGCCTCGGACGGGCGGTTGGCGCTGATCGACTGGGAGGACTACCACGACAGCGGCATCACCACGATCGACCTGCTCAACACCGTGCTGACCAGCGCGCTGGTGGTGTTTCCCGACTACCAGCAGCGCGGTTTCGGCTGGCTGGGCGAGCAGATGTTCGGGCTCGACGGACCGTTCCGCACCGCGATGCGGGCCGCGCTGCGCCGCTACGCCGGCGCCACCGGGCAGTCCGCCGCCGCGCTGGCCCGCCTGGTGCCGGTGTGCTGCCTGTGGCTGCACCGCCGGATCGAGAAGCAGGGCAGGCCGGCGGACCACCTGTTCTACCGGCCGCTGACCGAGTACTTCCTGCGTGCGGAGCCGGACTGGATCGGAGCCCTCGATGACTGATCCGTCGCCGCGCCGCCGCCCGGGGCGCCGGCGCGCAACCCACGCCGACAAGGAAGAGGGGCCGAAGTGAACGGGTACGTCAACCGCGTCGGGGTGGTCGGCGCCGGAGTCATCGGCAGCAGCGTCGCCCAGGCGGTCGCCCGCAGCGGGATCGAGGTCGTCCTGCAGGACGCCTCGCCGGAGGCGCTGGCGACCGCGCGGCGCTCGATGGCCACCGGCGAACGTCTCGCCCGGCTGCGCAAGGGCCCCGGGCAGCAGGCGCCGGTCACCTTCACCGGCACGCTCGCCGACCTGGCCGGCTGCGACCTGGTGATCGAGAACGTCACCGAGGACATCACGCTCAAGGAGGAGGTCCACCGGGCGCTGGACGCCGTCATCTCGCCCGAGTGCGTCGTGGCGGTGAACACCTCGGCCGTGCCGGTCACCCGCCTCGCGCTGGCCACCGGGCACCCCGGCAGGATGGTCGGCGCCCACTTCATGAACCCGGTCTCCCTCATCGACACCGTCGAGGTGATCCGGCCCGAGTACGCCGACGACGACGCGGTCAAGACGCTCCAGGCGCTGCTGGAGCGGATGGGCAAGGCCAGCGTCGTGGTCGCCGACATGGCCGGGTTCGTCATCAACCGCTGCCTGATGATGTTCATCAACGAGGCCGCCGACCTGTGTGCGTCCGGCGTCGCGACGCCCGCCGAGGCCGACCGGCTCTTCCGCGGCTGCCTCGGCCACAAGTCGGGACCGCTGCGCACCGCCGACCTCATCGGCATCGACACCATCGTGCGGACGCTGGAAGTGCTCGCACGCTACTACGGCCCGGCGCGCTTCACCCCGGCGCCCGTGCTGCTGCGCATGATCGACGCCGGCCGGCTGGGTTGCAAGACCGGCCAGGGTTTCTACGTCTACACAGCCGAGGGAGAGCACTGAGATGGCCGTCGAGGTTTCAGCCGATCAGGTGCGGGACGCGGTCAAGGCCTATCTGGGCCGGTTCCTCGACGACATGGACGGCATGGAGGACGTCGACCTGATCAGCGGCGGCCTGCTCGACTCCCTGGTCGCCGTCCAGCTCATCGACTTCATCCAGAACCGGTTCGGTGTCACCGTCGACGACGAGGACCTGGAGATCGCCAACTTCGACTCGGTCAACCGCGTCGTCGCCTTCGTCGAGCGAAAGCGGGGCCGCGCATGAGCGGCCCCGCCACGGGGGAACCGGAGCACCTGGCCGCGTTCGAGGCGCTGGCCGCCGACAAGCTCGCGCCGCTGGCCGAGGACTGGGAGCGGGCCGGCGCGGTGTCGCGGGAGATCGTGCCGCTGCTGGCCGGCGCCGGCCTGCTCGGCGCCCTGGTACCGACCGCGTCGGGCGGCACCGGCTGGAGTCACCGCGACTACGGCGAGGCCAACCGGGTGCTCGGCGCGCTGTCGCCGTCCGCGCAGAGCCTGCTGACCGTGCACGGCATGGTCACCCAGGCCCTGGCCCGGTGGGGTTCGGCGCCGCTGCGCGCCCTGCTGCCGCGGTTCGCCGGCGGTCACGCGGTCGCCGCCTTCGCGCTGAGCGAGGCCGACGCCGGCAGCGATGTGCGGCAACTGGCCAGCACCGCCGAGCAGGTCGACGGCGGCTGGCGGCTGACCGGCGTCAAGCGCTGGATCAGCTTCGGCCAACTCGCCGACGCCTTCCTGGTGTTCGCCAGGACAGCGGCTGGGGACGCCGCCTTCCTCGTGCGGCGCGACGACCGCGGTGTCACCGTGTCGCCGGAAGCGCGGACCGCCGGACTGCGGGCCGCCCGGCTGGCGGTGCTCGAACTCGACGGCTGCACCGTCCCCGGTGAACGCCTCGTCGGCCGCCCGGGGTTCGCGCTCACCCAGATCGGTGGCCGGGCCCTGACCTACGGCCGGCTGTGGGTCGCCTTCGGCGCCGTCGGCCTCGCCGAGTCCTGCCACCGCGCCACGTTGGAGCGGATCACCACGCAGAGCCGGTTCGGTCAGCCCCTGAAGGACTTCCAGCTCGTGCGCGGACTGGTCAGCGACACCGAACTCGCCGTGCGCTCCGCCCGGTTGCTCGCCCGGCAGGCCGCCACCGCCTCCGACACCGCCTCGCAGTGGCTGATGGACGAGGTGCTGGCCGCCAAGCTGGCGGCCAGCCGGGCGGCGACCCTGGCGGCCGGGGTCTGCGCCCAGATCCACGGCGCCCAGGGCCTGGTGGAGGACAGCCCCGTGCAGCGCCGGCTCGCCGACGCCCGCGTGATGGAGATCATCGAGGGCAACACCCAGCTCGTCCAGGACCTGCTGGCCGACCAGACGATCGCCCGCTGGCGGGCGACCTCCCGAGGAGGCGTTCAGTGACGGCGAGCGAGCCATCCGCGGCCCTGCCCCTGGTCAAGTGCGTGGTGTGGGACCTGGACAACACCTTGTGGGACGGGGTGCTGGCGGAGGACGGCAAGGTGGTGCTGCGCCCCGGCGCCGCGGACGCGGTGCGCCGGCTCGACGCGCTGGGCGTGCTCCAGTCGATCGCCAGCAAGAACCAGCCCGACGCGGTCCGCGCGAAGCTCGACGAACTCGGCCTCAGCGACTACTTCCTGTTCCCCAAGGCGTCCTGGGACGCCAAGTCGGTCCTGCTGCGCCGGATCGCCGAGGACCTCAACATCGGCGCCGACACCCTGCTGTTCGTGGACGACTCGCCGTTCGAGCGCGCCGAGGTCGCCTCCGAACTCCCGGTGCGCTGCGTGGACTCCGCCGACATCGACACCCTGCTCGCCCACCCGGGCCTGCCCACCGCGGCGCCGACCGCGGACGCCGCCCGCCGCCGGGTCCGCTACCAGGAGGACGGCCGGCGCAAGGCGTACGAGGAGCAGTTCGCCGGTCCGCGCAACGAGTTCCTGCGCTCGTTGGACATGCGGCTGTCCATCCGGGCCGCCACCGCGGACGACCTGGACCGCGCCTCCGAACTGACCGTGCGCACCAACCAGTTGAACACCACCGGGCTGACCTTCTCGCGCGAGCAGCTGCTGCGGCTGATGACCCGCCCGGAGAACACCCTGCTGGTGGTCTCCTTGCGCGACACCTTCGGCGACTACGGCACCACCGGGCTGGTCCTGGCCGCCGAGGAGGCCGGCGAACTGCGCATCCGGCTGTTCCTGATGTCCTGCCGGGTGATGGGCCGCAACGTCGGCGGAGCGGTGCTGGCGTACCTGGCAGAACAGGCCGACCGGCGCGGGCTGCGGCTCAGCGCGGACTTCCGGCGCACCGACGTCAACCGGCCCATGTACATGGTCTACCGGCTGGCCGGCTTCGGCGACGAACAGCACGACGGGCCGGTCATGCGGCTGTTCCTCAAACCCGACGCGCCCCGCACCCGGCCCGCCTTCCTGACCCTGGTCGCCGATGACCGCGTACGGTGACCCGCCGCGCCCGACCGGCACCGGCCCGCGGCTGCCGCTGCCCCGCGCGCACCGCCGCGCCGGCACGGCTTTCCCGGCACGACGAGATCCGAGCGACCTGGAGGTGGGACGGTGAACGCACAACGGTTCAAGGGCCGCCATGTACTGGTGACCGGTGGCGGACGCGGCATCGGACGCGTGGTGGCCAAGGCGTTCGCGGCCGAGGGCGCGACGCTCACGGTGGCCAGCCGCACCACCGCGCAGACCGAGGCGGTGGCCGCCGAGATCACCGCTGATGGAGGCACCTGCCTGCCGGTCACCTTCGACGCCGGGGTGGAGGAGGACGTCGACCGCCTGGTCGCGACGGCGTCCGCCGCGAACGGCCCCGTCGACGTGCTGGTCAACTGCGCCGGGGCGTTCGACCTCGGCCCCACCGCCGACTTCTCCGCCGACCGGGCGCGGCGGCTGCTGGAGACCAACGTGATGGGCACGTTCCTGGTGACCCAGCGCGTGGTCCCGGCCATGATCGAGCGGGGCGGCGGGAAGGTCGTCAACTTCGCCTCCCTGCTGTCCTTCACCGCCTTCCCCGGCCGCGCCGCGTACGCCGCCAGCAAGGGCGGGGTCCTCCAGCTCACCAAGGCGTGGGCGGTGGAGTGGGCCCGCCACGGGGTCAACGTCAACGCGGTGGCGCCCGGCATGATCCAGATCGAGACGCCGCACCCGGCGATCGCGGCCGGGCGGCTGGCCGAGGACGAGATCGTCGGCCGCATCCCCGCGGGACGCCGCGGTGTCCCCGACGACATCGCCCAGCCGGTGCTGTTCCTGTGCTCCGACGCCGCCGACTACATCCACGGCCACACCCTCACGGTCGACGGCGGCTGGCTCGTCAACGGCTACGTCTGATCCCCGTACGACGTGCCACATCCGAAGGAGAGCTGATGCCCCGTCCCCCCTCCGCCCACGCCGTCGTCGGCTGCGGCCGGGTCGCCCCCAACCACGTCGACGCCTTCCGTGCCCTCGACGGGTGGACGGTCGCCTGGGCGTGCGACCGCGACCCCGCCACGGCCGCCGCGTTCGCCAGCGAGTACGGCATACCCCGGGTCACCGGCACGATCGACGACGTGCTGGCCGATCCGGACGTCGTCAGCGTCAGCATCGTGGTCGACCACGCCCAGCACGCCGGCCTGGTGGAGCGGGCGCTGCGGGCCGGCAAGCACGTCCTGGTGGAGAAGCCCCTCGCGCTGTCCGTCGAAGAGGGCGAGCGCCTGCTGCGGATCGCCGAGGAGTGCGGCCGCGTGCTGTCGGTGGTCTCGCAGCACCGCTACGACCCGCTGGTCGTCGGCCTGTCCGACTGGCTCAGCGCCGGGCTGCTCGGCCGGCTGCTGTACGTACGGTCCGTCCTGGAGGCCAGCCGCGACGAGTCGTACTACAAGGACAGCTACTGGCGCGGCACCTGGGAGGGCGAGGGCGGCTCCGCGCTGATCAACCAGGGCTACCACTGCCTCGACGTCACCCGTGCCGTCTGCGGTGAGCTGACCGTGGTGTCCGCGATGGCCAGGGCCGGTGAACTCTTCGGCACCATGCGGACCGAGGACACCCTGTGCGCCCTGCTCGCCGCCGGGCCGGTCCCGGTGTCCTTCGCCGTCACCGTGGGCAGCACGGTCACCTGGCGCACCCGGCTGGAGTTCGTCGGCACCGCGGGCACGGTGGAGCTCGACCTGGACCACCCGGGCAAGCTGCACCGCGCCTGGGGCAACCCGGAGCTGGAGCGCCGCGCGGCCGCGCTGGACCCGGCCGCCGAGGAGGCGCCGCCGGGCACCGACTACTACGGCATCTCGCACCGCCGGCAGGCCGCGGACTTCACGGCGGCCATCGCCTCCGGCAAGCAGATGGCCGCGGACGCGCGGTCGGGGCTCGCGATGGTGCGGCTGATCACCGGGCTGTACGACGCCGCGGGACTGCCCCGGGTCCCGGCTGCCGGCGGGGCCTGACCATGGGGCGGATCGTCGCCGCGGTGGGGGTGCCGCACACCCCTGTCTTCCCGCGACTGGCCGCGGAGCCGGCGGGGGCGGACCTGCGGGCCCGCTACTCGGCGGTGGCCGACCTGCTGGCGGCCGCCCGCCCGGACGTGCTGTGCGTCTTCCACTGCGACCACATCAACGCCTTCTTCCTGGACAACTGGCCGACGTTCGCCGTGGTCGCCGCCGAGACCGTGCGCTGCCCGGTCGACGAGGTGCCGCGGGTGCCGCAGACGGACGTCGCCGTGCACACCGGCCTGTCGGTCCGCCTCTACGAGCACGCGGTGCGGCGGGAGTTCGACCCGTCGCTGGTGATGCGGGCCGGCGCGGACCACGGGCTGGCGGTCCCGCTGCACTTCCTGGACCCGCGGCACCGCCTGCCCGTCGTCCCGCTGCACATCAACGGCATGGTGGCCCCGTTCCCCTCGGCGCGCCGCTGCCTCGCCCTGGGCCGCGTCGTGGCGGAGGCGGTGGCGGACTGGGCGGCGGACGTGCGGGTCGCCGTCGTGGCCAGCGGCAGTTTCTCCCTGGAGGTCGGCGGTCCGCGGGTGCCCCCGGGGGCCGGTTACGCCGTGCCCCGGGCGGACTGGGCGGCCCGGGTGGTGCAGTTGCTGCGCGCCGGCGACCTGGAGTCGCTGGTGCGCGAGGCCACCCCGCCGCTGCTCGCGGACGCCGGAACGGTCGCCGGTGAACTGCTCAGCTGGATCGCCACTGCCGGAGCCGTCGACGGCCTCACCCTGGCCCGTCTCGACCACCGTGAAGGAGAGGCCCATGCTTTCGCGGCCTGGACCCGGTGAGGTGGCGGGGCTGTTGCGCACCCACCGGATCAACGAGATCTGCCACCGGGTGGGCCGGGACACCGAGTTCCGCGCGCGGCTGGCCCGGGACGCGGAGGCGGAGCTGCGCACCCTGCCGCTGACCGGCACCGAGCGCGCGCAGCTGCTGGCCGGCGACGTCGCGGCGCTCTACGCGAACGGCGCGCACCCCGTGCTGCTCGTGCGGTTGGCCACCTTCGGCCTGTTCGGCCTGGACGCCGAGACGTACGGGCACCGGATGGCCGGCGCGGTCCGGGCTCCGCGGCACGAGGAGAGCGGGAATGGCTGACCGGCATCCGGACCGCACAGCGGCGGCACCGCGACGTACGCCGCCGGGCCGGTCGTATTCGGGCGGGCGTTCCGCGGAATTCGGGGAATTCCCGGCGGCACCGGCGGGGCCCGCGCGCGGATTTGATTCCGGGGGCGACCGCGGTGCGGCGGCAGCCGGATTCCCGCGGTTCACCGGACGGGCGGCCGTTGCGGGCCGGTACCCTCTGTCGTCGGAAGGGCTGAGGCCGACAGGCGTGGGAGCGGCGACAACCGTGAACCGCCTGGGCGGGCCCGCCTCATGTCGATGTGTTCCGCCGCAAGGCGGACAAACAGGTGGTACTGGTAATGTTGTTCGAAAACGGAGACGCCGGCCCGCGCGGCGACTCCTGTGTCCGGCCGCAATCCCCGCCGGTGGATTCCGCCCCCGCCTCGAACGGCGGTGGATTCCGTGAGAATTCTTCTCGCCAGGGGGCCCGAGGGGTTCGCCGGTGAACCTGGTCCGGCGCAATCGCAATTTCCGCCTCTATCTGCTCGCCCGCTGCATCACCGCGCTGACCCTCGCGATCGGCCCCACGGTGATGGCGTTCGCGGTACTGCGGGTCGACCACTCCGTCGGCGCGGTGGCCACGGTGGTGACGGCCTCGCAGTTACCGATCATGGTCTTCGTCCTGATCGGCGGTGTGCTGGGCGACCGGTACGGGCGGATGTCGATGCTGGCGGGCGCCAACGTCATCTCCGGGCTCTCCCAGATCGCCATGATGGTGCTGCTGCTGACCGGTACCGCCACGGTGACGACGCTCGCGGTGGCGGCCGCCGTCGGGGGCATGGCGACCGCGGTGGCGCTGCCGGCCGGTGGCGGGTTCGTCGCCCAGATCGTGGCCCCGGCGGAGGTGGGGCAGGCGCAGGCGCTGCTGTCGGTCACCCGTACCACCTTGATGGTGGTGGGGGCCGCGGCGGGCGGTGTGATGGTCGGCTTCCTGGGCACGGCGCCCGCGCTGCTGGTCAACGGGCTGCTGTACGCCGCCAGCGCGCCGCTGCTGATGATGGTCGTGGCACCCGGCGCGAGCCGGGCCGTCTGCAGCTCGCTCGCCGGTTCGCTGCGGGACGGGTGGCAGGAGTTCTGGGGGCACAGATGGCTCACCGTCACCTTGGCGCAGACGCTCGTCTACAGCGTCTGCGTCGCGGCGGGCTTCCAGGTGCTCGGCCCGGCGGTCGCCTCCCAGCGGCTCGACGGCGCCGCGGGCCTGGGCCTGCTGATGGCCGCCCGGGCGCTGGGGTCGGTGGTCGGCGCGGTCATGGCGATGAGGGCCAGGAGCATGCGGCTGTACCCCGCGCAGGCCGGCCTGGCCGTCCAGGCCGCGATCCTCGCGCTCATGGGCCTGTCCGCGCCCTTCACGGTCCTGCTGGTGGCGATCGCCGCGGAGGGGGTGGCGTCGGAGTACTTCCAGGTCGTCTGGCAGACCAACATTCAGCTGCGCATCGACGTGGATATGCTCTCGCGCGTCACGTCCTATCCCACGCTGGTGAATTACGGGAGTACTCCGCTGGCCTCCGCCCTGGTGGTCCTGGCGCACCGCCACCTGTCCTACGGAGGGGTTTTCCTCCTGCTGGCCGTATTCACCCTCTGCGCGACGCTCACGACGATCGCCTCTCCCAGCGTGCGGAAACTGGGCACCGCCCAACTGGTAATGGAACACCAGTCGCAGGAGGAGGTCGTATAACCGCGCCGGACGGGTGTGCGGAATCAGGTGCCCGGCCCGGGCCATTGCGGACGGTCTTTCCCGAACCCGCCCATGAACCGCCTTCCGAGCACACCCACCGGCCTGATCGGAGTAGTCGATGACCGAGGAGACCTTGTCGCGCGAGTGGGAGACCATCGTGATCGGCGGCGGACCGTCCGGCCTGTTCGCCGCCCACGAGATCGCCCGCGCCGGGCGCGACGTGCTGCTGGTGGAGGCCGGCGACGGCATGTTCGACAGCCTGTGCCCCCGGGTGAAGGCGGTGGCCCGCGGCCGGCAGATCCGGGAGGCGGAGAAGTTCCGCCTGCAGTGCGCGCGCTGCACGTGTCTGACCGGCATCGGCGGCGCCGCCTTCCACTTCGACACCAACCTCGGCTACATCAAGGGCCTGACCAGGTCGAAGGTGGAGAAGGACGAGAACGGCGCCCTGCGCAAGTACAGCGGCCTGGAGCGGGCGCTCGGCAGCTTCGAGCGGGCGGAGCACGGCACCCGCGACGTCTACGACACCTTCTACCGGCTGGGGTTGAGCCGGGTGCAGGAGCCGCACGAGAGCGCGGCCGAGCAGCGGCAGGCGGACGGCTTCGTCCTGGCGGACACCGCTCCCTCGCAGTCGATCACGGTCGACGAGGCGCTGGTGGTCATCGGCCGGATGTGCGACGAGATCACCAGCAACTCCGGGCGCATCCTGCTGCGGCACCGCGTCACCCGCGTCACCCGGTCCGGCGAGCGGTTCACCGTGCACACCGAGGGCGCGCAGGGCGGCACCCACACCGCCCGCTCGGTCATCGTGGCGGTCGGCAAGCTGGGCCTGGGGTGGGTCCGCGAGGTGCTGGCCGAACTGCACGTCGAGCACGAGTCGCCGCGCCGCGTCGAGGTCGGGGTGCGCCTGGAGACGGCCGCGCCGGAGGCCGCCCCGCTCACCGCGTCCTGCCACAACCCCAAGCTCAGCTACTTCAACGCGGCGGGCGAGTCCGTGCGCACCTTCTGCGTGTGCGTCGGCGGGCGCATCATGCAGTACCAGTTCCTCGACACCGTCGTCCTCGACGGCCAGCACTGCCTGAGCGCGCCCACCCGGCGCACCAACTTCGGCGTGGTCACCACGGTGAACGCGCCGGACGGCACCGGCGGGACCGAGTACGCCCTGGACTTCGCGCGCCGGGTGAACAAGGCGTCCGGCGCCGGGGCGCTGGTGCAGAGCGTCGCGGAGTTCCTCGGCTGGTCCGCGCGGCCCGGCCGCGACATCGGATCGAGCCTGCCCGGCGCCGTGCGCGGCGACCTGGCCGCCGTCCTCGGCCCGGAACGGGTGGCCGACGTGGCCGGCATGGTCGAGCGGCTCAACGACTTCAGCCCCGGCATGATCGCCGGGCACGCGCAGGTCGCCGCCCCCGTGGTGGAACGCATCTATCCGTCGATCACCTTGTCGGACGACCTGGAATCGAGCGTCCCCGGCCTGTACTTCGTGGGCGACTCCTCCTCGAAGATCATCGGCGTCACCTACGGCGCCGTCACCGGACGCGTCGCGGCCCGCGCCGCACTGGCCCGCTAGGCACCGCACCGTACGAAGGGAGGAACCTACCGTGCTCGTGTTGCCAGAACGAACCGCCGCTCCGGCCCCCGGAACGGCCCCGGTGGTGCTGCGGGGGCCCGCCGAGACCGCGCAACGCGCCGCGGCGGCGCTGGGGATGCCCGTCGAGCAGGCCCTGCTGGCGGCCCTCGCCCTGCTGGCCGAGCGGTTCCGGCAGCCGTGGCGCTGGCGGCTGCGGGACCGGCCGGTCACCCCCGCGCCGCTGTCCCCCGGCGCCCGCCTCGCGGACCTGCTGCCCGCACCCGGTGACGTGCCGTCAGCCGCCGCGGCCGGCGGCGAGCAATCCGCGCAGCCCGTGGTGGCCGTCGGGGAAGCGCTCGACCCGCTGCGCGACGACCTCGCGGTGCGCGTCGACGGCGACCTCGTCCTGGAGGCCAACCCGGCGGCCTTCGACGCCGAGGCGCTGCGCCAACTGCGCGACCACCTCGACCTGGCGCTGCACGCGGCGGCCGCCGACCCGGCGGTCCCGGCCGCCGGCATCGAACTGCTCACCGAGGCGGAGGCCGCCTTCCTGGAGCGGCACGGCGGAACCCCCGAGCCCGCGCCGCCGCTCACCCTCCATGAGATGTTCTCCCGGCAGGCCCGGGCGACCCCGGACGCCGTCGCGCTCCAGCACGGGGACGCGGTGCTGGACTACCGCACCCTGGACGAGGCCAGCGACGCGGTCGCACGCGTGCTGGCCGAACACGGGGTGCGCACCGGCTCCCTGGTGGGGGCGACGGGGACGCGCACCCTGGAGCTGTTCGTCGGGCTGCTCGGCATCCTCAAGGCCGGCGGCGCCATCGTCCACCTCGACCCCGCCCACCCCGACGCGCACCTCGCCGCACTGGTCGAGGCCGCCGGCGTGCGGGTGGTGCTGGTCTCCCCGGGCGGGAGCGTACCGGCCGCGGGCGAGCACGCCCCGCAGGGCGTGCCGATCCACGACGTCCTGGCGTGGACCGACCGCACCCCCGCGCCGCGGGCCGGGGCCGGACCCGAGGACCCGGCCTACGTGATCTTCACCTCCGGGACCACCGGCCAGCCCAAGGGGGTGCTGCGCCCGCACCGCATGCACACCTCGCGCATCCGGCTCGAACAGCGGATGTACCACCTCGGCCCCGGCGACCGGGTCCTGCTGAAATCCCCCATATCGTTCCGCGAGTTCCTGTGGCCGCTGGCGGTCGGCGCCACCGCGGTCATCGCCCGCGAGGGCGGCGAACGCGACGACCAGTACCTGGTGCGCCTCATGCGCGACGAGGAACTGACGGTCGTGAGCTTCGTGCCGTCCATGCTCCGGCTGCTGTCGGGGCACCCGTCCTTTCCCGGGCTGACCCGCCTGCGCCACGTCTTCGTCGGCGGCGAGAAGCTCGCCCGCGACCTGGAGGACCGGCTGATCGGCTGGGGCCACGCGGTGCACAACACCTACACGCTCACCGAGGCGGACTACGTACTGCACCGCTCGGGCCCCACCGCGGAGCCCTGCACCGGTAGCGTCGTCGGCAGGGCGCTGGACATGCGGGTCTACCTGTGCGACCCGGTGGGCCGCCGGGTGCCGCCGGGCGTCGTCGGCGAGATCCACACCGGCGGCCCCGGGTTGGCCGCCGGCTACGTGGGACGCCCCGACCTGACCGCGGAACGCTTCGTGCCCAACCCCTTCGACGACCGCGTCCCCCTGCTGCTGCGCACCGGCGACCTGGCGCGCTTCCTGCCGGGCGGCGAGGTGGAGTACATCGGCCGCGCCGACCTCCAGGTCAAGATCCGCGGCCTGCGGGTGGAGCCGACCGCGATCGAGGCGGTGCTGCGCGAACACCCGCAGGTCCGCGAGGCGGTGGTGGTCGGGTACGCCGACGCCGAGCAGGGCGCCCGGCTCTTCGGATTCGTCCGGCCGGGCGACACCGCGCCCTCCGTGGAGAGCCTGCGCGCCCACCTGGCCGAGCGGGTGCCGGAGCACATGGTGCCCTCCTACTTCGTCTTCCTCGACCGGATGCCCATGCTGCTGAGCGGGAAGGTCGACCGCTCCGCGCTGTCGCCCGACTTCGGCGACCGCCCGGCCCTCCAGGTCCCGTACGCGCCCGCCCGCACCGAACTGGAACAGCGGCTGGCGCGGGTGTGGTCCCGGGTGCTGGGCGTCGCCCGGGTCGGCCTCGACGACGGCTTCACCGACCTCGGCGGCGACTCGCTGCGCGTGCTGGTGCTGCGCTCGACGCTGGAGCAGGAGTTCGCCACGACCGTGCCCGTCGCCGACCTCTTCGACCGGCCGACGGTACGCGCCCAGTGCGGGCTGTTCGCCCCGGACACCGGCGGCACCCGGCACCCCGGCACGCCGACGGCGCGGGAGGAGGCCCGTGGCCGCGAACAGGCCCGCCGGGCCGCCCTGGCCGCCACCCGGTCGCGTACCCGCGGCGGCACCGGGGGGACGGCGTGACCGGCATAGCCGTCGTCGGCCAGGCGTGCCGCTTCCCCGGCGCCGCCGACCCGGCGGCCTACTGGGCCGGGCTGCTGGCCGACGGCGACAGCATCCACCGCGCGCCACGCGCCGACCTGGCCGGGCTGGTGCCCCAGGCCCGGCTCGGCAACCCCAGGTTCGTGGCCGCCTCGGGGCTGATCGACGACGTCTTCGACTTCGACCCCGGCCGCTACCGCATCTCGCCCCGCGAGGCGGTGATCACCGACCCGCAGCACCGGCTGTTCCTGCACGTCGCCCGCGAGGCGCTGGAGAACGCCGGCGTGCTGCCCCGGCGGGCCGGCCAGATCGCCGTCTTCGGCGGGGTGGGCCGCAACCGCCACGAGGACATGGTCCGTGCGACCCTCCCGGACCCGGACGTGGAGGACCTGACCCTCGAAATCGGCAACGAGAAGGACTACTTCGCCACCAAGGTCTCCTACCGGCTGGGGCTGACCGGGGCGAGCGTCGTGGTGCAGTCCGCGTGCTCCACCGGACTCCTGGCGGTCCACCAGGCGTGCCTGGCACTGGCCAACTACGAATGCGACGTCGCCCTCGCCGGCGCCTCCACCGTCCGGCTGCCCCTGGAGTACGGGTACGTCTTCGGCCCCGGCGGCATCGGCTCGCCCACCGGTTTCTGCCGCCCCTTCGCCGCCGAGGCGGACGGATCGGTACCGGGCGACGGGGTGGGGTGCGTGGTGCTGCGGCGGCTCGACGACGCGCTGGCCGACGGCGATCCGCTGCTCGCCGTCATCCGCGGCTCCGCGGTCAACAACGACGGGACCAAGGACGGGTTCGCCTCGGTGAGCGCCGCGGCGCAGGTCGCCGTGATCGAGACGGCCCTGGACTTCGCCGAGGTCACCGCGCGCGACATCGGCTACGTGGAGGCCCACGGCTCCGGCACCGCGCTCGGTGACGAGACGGAGTGGACCGCCCTGGGCCGGGTCTTCAAGGACGGGGTCGTGGTGGGCTCCGCCAAGTCCCAGCTCGGCCACCTGCGCGAGGCGTCCGGCATGGCCGGCCTGCTCAAGACGATCGCCGTGCTGCGCGAGGGCCGCATCCCGCCGAGCCTGAACGGCGGCAGCCCGGCCCGTTACGCGACGAACGGCCCCGGACCCCGCCTCGCGACCGCCGCCGAGGACTGGCACGCCGCCGGGGGCGGACCGCGCCGCGCCGGGGTCAGCTCGTTCGGCCTGGGCGGCACCAACGTGCACCTCGTGATGGAGGAGCCGCCGGCCCGCGAGCTGCCCGCCGGGAGCGGCCGGGCCGAGGTGCTGACGATCTCGGCGCACACCGCCGAAGCGCTGCGCGCGACCGCCGAACGCCTGCTGGCCCCCGCCGGCCCCACCGCGCACATCCCGCTGGCGGCGGTGGCCGCCACGCTCCAGCACCGCAGGGAGCACCTGCCGCACCGCTGGGCGGTGGCCGCCGTACAACCGCAGGAGTGGTCGGACGAACTGGCCGACGGCCCCCGGAACACGGAGCCGGCCGCGGCGGACGGCTGCCCGACGGGCTTCGTCTACCCGGGCATCGGCGACCACTACGCCGGTATGACCGAAGGCCTGACGGACTATCTTCCCGGCTTCCGCGACCTGCTGACCCGGGCGCTCGACGAGGCCGGTGAGGTCGCCGGCCGCGACTTCCACCGGGCGCTGTCCCCCGGGCCGGCGGCCAAGGGCGGGCGTGGGACCGGCGCGTCGGTCGACCTGCGGGCCATGGTCCGCGGCACCCCGGGCGGCGCGGCGCTGTCCGACCCGGTCAACGCCCACGTGGTGACCTTCTGCGTGCAGACCGCCCTCACCGCGGCCCTCGCCGGCGTCGGCGTGGTGCCCGCCGCCGTCATGGGACACAGCCTCGGCGAACTCGTCGCGGCCACGGTCGCCGGCGTCTTCGAACCCCGCGACGCCTACCGCGTCCTGGTCCGCCGGGCCCAACTGGTCGCCGCCCAGCCCGAGGGCGGCATGCTCGCCGTCTCGCTGCCCGCCGACGACACGGCCGAACTGACCGGTCCCGGCGTATGGCTGTCCACCGTCAACACCCCGAACAGCTGCGTCCTGGGCGGCGAACGCCCGGCCCTGGCCGCCGTCGCGGCCCGGTTGGCCCGCCGCGGCGTGCAGACCCGCGCCATGCCGGTCTCGCACGCGTTCCACACGCCCATGCTCCACGAGGCCGCCGAAGAACTGCGCGAACTGCTGGCGTCGCTGACCCTGCGCCCGCCGAAGATCCCGATGGTGACCGGTGTGACCGCCGACTGGGTGGGCTCCGAGATCACCCGGCCGCAGTTCTGGGCGCGTCAGCTGTCCTCGACGGTCCACTTCGGCGCCGGCGTCGTGCGGCTGTCCGACCGCTGCGCCGCCCTGCTGGAGGCCGGACCGGGCCAACTGCGCTCGATCGCCCACCAGTCGGGGATCGTCAAGCCCGGCACGGTGGCCCTGGCGACCGTGCGCAGACGCTACGAGGTCGCCCGCGACGATGTCTTCCTGGCCCGGGCGCTGGGCCGGCTGTGGGAGCGCGGCGCCGACATCGACTGGGCCGCGCTGCGCGGCACCCCGGCCGCACCGGGCGTGCCGCTGCCCCCGAACGCCTGCGACGACCGCCCGTTCCGGGCCGGCTCCGGCCTGCTGGGCGCGCGGCCCCGCACGGCCGGCGACGACGCCCAAGGCGTCGGTGGCGGCAGCGGTCACGAGCCGTCCGGCCGCCCCGCGACCGGGCCGGCGCCGCTGCCGTCCGATTCCTGCGGCACACCGCCGCCCGGAACCCGGGAACTGCTGGCCGGCATCTGGCGGGACGTACTCGGCGTGGCCGACGTGGACCCGGCGGACCACTTCTTCGACCTCGGCGGCGACTCCCTCATGGGGGTACGCCTGATCGCGATGCTCGAGTCCTCCCTCGGCGCGGCCGTCCCGGCGAAGGTCGTCTTCGAGTCGGCCGTGCTGTCCCGGATGGCCGCCGCCGTCCAGCGATGGCTGGAGACCCGGCAGGACCCGGACTGAACCACGGCGGCGCGCCCCCGCGTTCCGCTCCGTCCCCCGCCCCACCCCGACGACGAGGAGTCCTTGACGTGGAAGCATTCACCGAGCGCTGGACGAAGAACTTCGCGAAGCTCTACACGGACGTGCCCTTGGCGGAGATCTCCTGGTTCACCGGCGCGGTCAGCCCGATGCTGTCGCAGCTGGTCATCGACGGGACCCTCCAGCCCGGCCAGAAGGTGGTGGACCTCGGCTGCGGCGCCGGCGTCCAGGCCGCGTTCCTGGCCAAGCACGGTATGGACGTCACCGGTGTCGACAGCTCACCGGCCGCGCTGGAGGCGGCCCGCCGGCTCATCGAGCTGTTCGGCGTCGAACTCGACCTCGTCCAGGCCGACATCCTGGAGACCACCCTGCCCGACGGCCACGCCGACGTGGTCAACGACTCCTTCATCTACCACAACGTCCGGCCCGAGGCCCGGGACGCCTATGTCGCCGAGTCGGCCCGCATCCTCAAGCCGGGCGGGCTGATGGTGGTGGTGGGCTTCTCCGACCGCATGACGCCCGGCAGCGGCCCGATCCGGCTGACCTCCGACGACGTGCTCGACCCGTTCATGCGGCACTTCGAGGTCGAGGAGTTCCGCCGGTTCCGCAACCTGCCCACCCAGGTGCGGCCCGACCAGTGGCACTGGTTCGGCCTCTTCCGCCGTCGTGAGGCGGCCCGCCAGGCGTGACCCGGGACCGGCGGCAGCCGGCACCCGCCGGCGGGGGAACCGCACAGGAAGGGAGAGACGCATGGCCGAGCCCCTCGGGGTGCTGGTGCCCGACGAGCTGGGGGAGGCGATGGTCCGCGCGGCCGACGGGCTCACCCCCGTCCGGTACGCGCTCGGCGAGCCGCTGCCGCCGCCGGCCGCGACCGCGGGGGTCCTCGTCCCCGGCCGGGGACCGGTCGATCACCACCTCGACCTGATGGCGGGGCTGCCGGACCTGCGGCTCGTCCAACTGCTTTACGTGGGCGTCGAGTTGTGGAGCGGCCGGCTGCCCGGGCACATCCTGCTGTCGAACGCCCGCGGCGCGCAGGCGGCCTCCACCGCGGAGTGGGCGCTCGCGGCGCTGCTCGCCGTGCTGCGCGAGTTTCCAGCGGCCGCCGCCGCGCAGGCGTCCGGCGTCTGGGGCCGTGTGCCCGCCGGCGAGACGCTGTCGGGTAAGCGGGTGCTGGTCGTCGGCGCCGGCGCCATCGGCCGCGAACTGCGGGTGCGCCTGGCGGCCTGCGGGGCGATCGCCACCCTGGTCGGCCGGACGGCCCGGCCGGGGGTGCACGGCACCGGCGAACTGCCCGGGCTGCTGCCCGCGCACGACGCCGTGGTGCTGGCGGTCCCCCTCGACAAGCGCACCCGGGGCATGGCCGACGCGCGGTTCCTCGATCTGCTGCCGCCCGGCGCGATCGTGGTGAACGCCGCCAGGGGGGCGGTCGTCGACACCGACGCCCTGGTCGACCGGCTGCGCCGGGGCCGTCTGCGGGCCGCTCTGGACGTCACCGACCCCGAGCCACTCCCGCCGGGACACCCCCTGTGGTCGGTCCCCGGTGTGCTCATCACCCCGCACATCGCCGGCGGCGCCGGGGACCACGAACGCCGCGCCTGGTCCGTCGCCGTGGACCAGATCACCCAGTTCGCGCGCGGAGGCCGGCCCGGCAACGTCGTCCACCCGGCGGGCTGACACGCCGCGGCCCGGGCTCCGTCGGACCCCGGGCCGGTGCGGTCGGGTGAAGCCTTCGGTGCCGGACCGCACGCCGCTATCGCCGCCGGCGGACGGCCCGCGTCGCCGGCCGTCCGAGGTGACCGCACCGTCCGCACCGGTGTGCGGTGCCGGGGCGTGCCGCTGCCGCCGTGGTCAGCGGGTCAGGTGGGCGAAGACGACCGTGTTGCCGTCGTACGCGCGGGTGCGGGCGTTCCAGTCCGAGCAGGTGATGAGGCGGAGTTCGGGGTCGGGGGTGTTGCCGTAGACGTCGGGGGTGGGGAAGGACTTCTTGTCGTAGGAGTGGACGGCGTCGACGGTGAAGACGGCGGTGATGTGGTCGGCGCGGGTGACCCGGATCTGCTCGTGGGGTTTCATCGCGCCGAGGCGGTAGAAGACCGCGGGGCCGGTGGCGTAGGAGTCGACGTGGCCGAGGATGACCGCCGGGCCGGGGCGGCCGGGGGTGGGTGAGCCGTGGAACCAGCCGGCCTGGAGTGGTTTGCCGGGGACCTGGAGGCTGCCGTCCTTGTTGAGGCCGAGGTCCAGCAGGGCCGTGTGGACGCCGATCGCCGGGATGTCGAGGGTGGTCGGCCGGGAGGCGGGCAGCGCCGTGACGCCGGCGGCGCTCGCGGACGCGGAGGGCGCGGCGGTCCGGCCGGCCGACGGCGCGGGCACCGGCGCACCGGCCGCGTGCGACGGCCGGCCGGCGGCGGCGCGGGACGGCTGCGGCGGCGGCGTGCCGGAGCGGCCGGTGCCGGCCAGGACGGCGGTGACGCCTGCGGCGACGCAGGCCACCGCGAGCACGAGGAGGATGACCGTCGTGCGTCGCGAGTGGCCCGCGTGCAGTGCGGAGTCCGTCATCGGGTGGCGGTGCTCCGGCGGCGCAGGGCGTAGCCGCCGGCGCCGAGGCCGATCAGCGCGGCGGCGCTGCCGCCCGCGATCATGCCGCTGTCGGCGGGGCGGCCCTGGGTGGCGCCGTCGCCGGTGTCCGCGCCGCCGGCGGGCATCGAGGACATCTGCGCGGTGGTGAACGCACCGCACAGGGCCGGGTCGGTGGCCTCGGCGGGCAGGGACTTGTCGAGTTCGCTGGCGCCCAGCACGCTGTCGTACTTGCCGTTGCCGTTGTAGTCGATGCCGTGGACGACCAGAACGGCCTTGCCGGACTTGAGGTTGGCGGCGACGTCGTCGCTGACCTCCAGGGTGCGGCTGTAGTTGATCCGGGAGCCGGCCGGGAACCGCTTGACGTCGAGCGCGCTCTTGGCGCTGCTGTCGCCGCTGGTGGTGAGCGACGTGCCGATCATGCCGTAGTCCTTCATGGCGTCGGCCACGTCGGTGGAGCTGTGCCCGTTGTGGTCCTTGGCCTCCGACGGCTTGGGGCACACCCCGGCCCCGTCGACGTGGATGTGCATCGCGTGCGGGGACGCGCCGCCGACGAGGCCGGCGGCGGTGACGGTGATCTTCGCGGTGTTGCCGGACAGCTGGAGCATCGCCTTGCCGCTGCCGGTCACGTGGTTGGCGGTGACCGGGTTGAGCGTCGCCTGGTAGGTGGTCCACGGGACGGTCGTGTCGGACGGCGCCGCCCACGCCGTCGCCGGCAGGGCCAGGGGTGCGGCCGCCACCGCTGTGGCCGCGAGAATCCGTACGGGGAGGGAACGCATGCTGGTCCGCCCTTCGCTCACGTGTACCGCGGGGCCGGCCGGCGGCCGGCTCAACAGCAGGAGGGGGAGTCTCCGCCGGGTATTCGGACCGGGCACCTGTTCGGATGGGTGCGGGATTCCCATCCGTGCGGGAACCGGTCCGCACGGCGCCTCCTCCGTACGGTCGTCCACCCTGACGGCAACCGATCCGCACGGCCTGGGTCGAGGCTCCCAATACGTGCGGGAACGGGTCCGCACGGCGTCTCCTCCGTAGGCTCCTCCCCCGGCAACCGATCCGCCTCACCTGGATGAAGACACCCCAACACGTACGGGAACCGGTCCGCACCGCGCCCCATCCGTAGGGTCGTCCACCCCACGGCAACCGATCCGCACCGCGACCAATCCGCCTCGCCTCCGGTGCCGAAGGTCCTCGTGAGTGCCCGTCGGTCGGCGGGCACCGTGAGTGCTCGTCGACCGGCGGGTGCGCGGAGAGATGGGGCGTGATGGCCACGGATCACATCGACACCCGGCTGCTGGAAGAACTTACCGAGCAGTCCCAGGACCTCAACAGCGACGCCGTACGGATCACCACCGGGGCCCTGGGGGACTTCACCGAGGTCAGCCAGGAGCAGAGGCAGTCGCGCCGCTGGTGGCAGCGGGGCGGGGCGGTGGCCGGAGTGGCGGGTGCCGCCGCCGTGCTGACGCAGCTGCGGGCCACGGCGGCCACGTCGAGCAACGACGTCATGGCGTTGCAGACGGCGGCGTCGATCGAGAACCTGGCGATCAGCGTCTACCGGACCGCTGCCGGGCTGCCGTTCATCAAGGACGGCAACAAGACGATCGCGGCGTTCATCGCCAAGACCACCACGCAGCACCAGGCGCACGCGAAGGCGTTCAACGCCGCCGCGACCCAGGCCGGCGGGAAGGCGCAGACCGCCCCGGACGCCAAGTACGCCGCCGTGGTGCAAAAGGCCCTGCCGAAGATCAAGACCCCCGCGGACGTGGTGCAGTTGGCCATCACGCTGGAGGACGTCGCGGCCCAGACCTACGCCAAGAACGTCGCGCAGGTCAGCAGCACGCAGTTGCGCCGGCTGTTCGCCTCCGTAGCGCCCGTCGAGGCGCAGCACCGCGCGACGCTGCTCGCCGTGCAGGCACTGCTCGCCGGAAGCCTGGGCGACCTGGTCGCCATCCCGACGAACGCGGCGAAGCTGCCGTCGGCCGCGGGCAGTGTCGGGTTCCCCGCCGCGTTCTACCCGACCAGGAGCGCTTCGCCGATCACCGAGGGGGCCGTGAAGTGACCGCGACACGCGACGAGTGGGACCTGCCGATCAGCGAGGCGCAGCTCACCCGCCTGACCCGGGACATGGAAGCCGCCCACCGCGAGACGCTGCCCGTCATGCGGGCCGGTGCGGTGGACCTGGCCGCGGAGATCCGCGACCGCGCCGCGGTCGGCGACGGCGGGCCGCGGAACGCGGGCCGGCGCCGGTTCCTGATCGGCGCCGGCGCCGCGGCCACCGCTCTCGCCCTGGCCGCCTGCTCCGGCAAGGACACCTCCTCGGCCAAGTCCTCGGCCACGCCGTCCGGTTCGGCGTCGGCGGCGTCCAGCCCCTACACCGGGGACCTGAAGGTCGTCGCCCTGGCGGTGGCCCTGGAGAACCAGGCGGTCGGCGCCTACCAGGCCGCCCTGGGCGCGGCGAAGGCCGGCAAGCTCGGCACGGTGCCCCCGGCGGTCGCCACCTTCGTCACCACCGCCATGGCCCAGCACACCGACCACGCCAAGGCGTGGAACGCGGTGCTGACCGGCGCCGGCAAGTCCGCGATCACCGGCGTGCCGCTCTCCAACCAGGCGGCCACCACCGCCGCCCTGGGCAAGGCCGCCAGCGTCGGCGACGTGGCCAAGCTCGCCCTGGAACTGGAGGACCAGGCCGCGCAGACCTACCTCTTCGCGACCTACAACGTCACCAGTGCGGCCGGCATCGCCACCGCCGCCTCCATCGCCCCGGTCGAGGCCATGCACGCCGCCATCCTCAACTTCGTCCTCGGCCAGTACCCGGTGCCGGACGACTTCCTGCCCACCGACAAGGCCGCCAATCCGGCCCTGCTGACGGTCTGAACCCCGCGTCCGGGGACGGCCCCTCCCTGCGACGGGCCGTCCCCGGACACCTCTCCCCCTGCGAGGCCGGCATTGACCACCACACACAGCACCCGAACTCCCCTTTCGGCCCGCCGCCGTTACGTGGCCGGCGTCGCCCTGACCGGCGCGCTCATCGCCCTGACCGGCTGCTCCGGCTCCGGCGGCGGCTCCGGGGCCACCCCGACGCCGTCCGCCAGCACCGCGCCGCACTCCGGCGCGGGTGCGGGCGCGGGCGCGTCCACCATCGTCATCGGCAACTTCGCCTTCAGCCCGGCCAGGTTGACCGTGCAACCCGGCGCCACCGTCACGGTGAAGAACAACGACTCCACACCCCACACGGTGACCAGCGACGGAGCCAGGCTCTTCGACACGGGCAACATCGCCCCCGGCAAGTCGGCGACCTTCAAGGCCCCTTCCAAAGCCGGGAGTTACAGCTACATCTGCTCGATCCACCAGTTCATGAAGGGCAGTCTCACCGTCAGCTGACACCGGGCTGCGCCCGCCGGGTCCCGGACACGGCCGTACGTGCCACGTCCACGAAGGAGAAGGCATGCCGATGGCCGAACAGCGTTTCCCCAGTGCCTTCATCCTCCACAGCGCCGCCCGGCTCCTGACCGCGGCCGGCCTGGCGGTGGACGCCTACGTCCACGCCAAGCTCGCCGACCAGTACGACGCGGTCATCGCGACCATCGGCCAGGGCATGCTCTTCCGGGTCGAGGCGGGGCTCGCCTGCCTCGCCGCACTTCTGGTCCTCGTCCGGCCCAACCGGCTCACCGGCTCCTTCGCCTGGCTCGTCGCCGCGGGCGGCCTGGCGGCGATCCTGCTCTACCGCTACATCGACGTCGGCGCCCTCGGTCCGCTGCCCGACATGTACGAGCCGATCTGGTCCACCGACAAGGTGATCAGCGCCGTCGCCCAAGTCGTGTCGGTCGCCGCCGCCTCCTACCTGCTGATCACCCGAAGGCCGCCCCGCCGCGCCCGGGCCGGCACCGTGCGGGACGCGCCGTGACCGCGTTGGGTCCTGTTGCGGCGGCCGGGTCGATGTTCCCTCGTACGGACGGGCTTCAGCGTGATGTGCGACTCAGCGGCGCCCGCTGAGGCCGAGTTCGCCGGCGGTGGCGACGGCGGCGATGCGTGAGTCGACGCCGCGCCCTCGGGGCCGGCGGAGTGGGGGCGACGGCGAAGCGACGGGCGGCCTCGGCGAGGTTGCCGACGGCGGCAGTCTCGCCGGAACGCCTGCCTCGCCCCGGCCGTACCCGCTACGACCACGTGGTGGATGGTCCGGCGCGGACTCAGACGGCGTCGGCACACAGGAGCTTGTCGGTGGAGGTCACCGTCGCCCCGGCGGCGTCGGTGACGGTCATCACGAAGGTGGCCTTCCCGCCGGCGCAGAAGAAGTCCGGGATGGTCAGCGCCTGGTCGTCGTAGACGCCCTGTTTGGTGGCGGCCGTCCAGTCCACCGTGTACGGCGCCGTACCGCCCGAGGGCTGAGTGGCGCAGATGACGTAGCCGCCCCACTGGTCGAGCGGTGTGTCGATGCAGGCGGCCCTGGCCTTCAGCGGCTTGGACGTGGGCCCCGGTGCCGGCGCGGCGCACCGCAGCGTGGTGCGCCTGGTCACCGTGGCCCCGGTGGCGTCGGTGATGGTGACGCTCTCGGTGACCGATGTCCCCGTGCACTCGTCGCTGAACTGGGTGTTGTACTCGCCGCTGGCGTCGCCGTTCCAGGAGTAGGCGTACGGCCCGGTGCCGCCGTGGGGCTCCGCCGCGCACTCGAGGACGTTCTGGTAGCCCTCCAGCGAGCAGGCCAGCCTGGTCCTCAGCCCGACCGGGGCCGCCTGGGCGGTGGGCACCGTGATGAGCACGGCGGAGGCGGTGAGCCCCAGGGTGGCGAGGGCGATGACGGGACGACGCATGGAGATCCTCTCGGACGCGGGGAACCGCTACGCGGACCATCGTCCGACCGCCGGGGCCGCATCGCGTCCGTTTTCCGGTGGATCGTCCGGAACTCGCCCCACCACTTGCCGGAGCGCTCCGTTCCGTCCCGCTCCGGACCGTTCCCACCGCCCCGGGGGCTCTGTGCGGGGCCCCTCCCCACCGGCGCCGAACGCGCCCGGGCCGCCGACCATCCAGCAGTGCTGCCTGCCACGTTCGGCGGGGGCTGCGTCGCGCCCGGGGCCGTGGCCGGGCAACGCCAGCGGGCGGCCGGTGTGGTCAACCGCACCGCTCGTCGCGGAGGAGTTCGGCGAGGTTGGTGGCGCCGGCGGATTCGATGAGGTGGGCGTCGCCGGGGGTCAGGCCGGACGGAGCCGGGGTCTCGGCGTGGATGCGGTGGAGGACGGTGGGGTCGCCGCAGGCTGCGGTGACGTCGGCGAGGGCGAGGCCGGCCAGGCGCTTGACCTGGGCGGGGTCGGCGTCGACGCGCAGGACGGTTTCCGCGATCAGTCGCAGCACGCCTCGGACGACGAAGGTGAAGCACTGGGTCCCGGTGACGAAGTCAACACGCCACTTACGGCCGGCGGCGGTGCGGCGGATGTCCTTGACGGTGGGCAGCAGGACGCTGACGGTCCGGTACGGCACGTGGGCGGTGCGGGCCCGGAAGACGAGCCGGTAATCGGTGAGATACAGCCGCCCGGCGACCACCTCACCGGCTTCCGCCTCGTCGGTGCCCGGCAGCATCCGAGCGTTCCGCCCCAACACCACCCGCTCACCGGGCAACAGGCCCGCCCCCGTCAACCGCCGCGTCCCCCGCGATCCCCGTGATGCCATCAAGGTTCTCCGCTCCTGGTCACTCGTTGGATGGGTGTTCGTGAGCGTCAGGATTCCAGTTCGCGGAGAATTCCACTCCAGGACGAACCGGGGCGGGCCGATGAGCATTGCGGCGGGGACCACCGACTCGTAGGCCGCGGCGGGGCGCCCTGCTCCCCGCGCCCCTCGGGACGCACCGTTTCAACTACCCATCCTGATCCGGGACTTCTGAGACCGGACTGGCTTCCGGCCGTTCACCACGATGCAAGACGTTCCCCGTTGGGTTCGCCGCCGTGTCTGACGCGGGCGTTCAAGACAACCACGTGACGTCAGCGGCCGAGACGCCTCTCCAGGCCAGCGCCTTCGTATGCCGGCACTTCACCGAGGTAACTGCGCGGTCGAGCCGCGCTTCCGTCCGCGTCCGTGCCCCCGTTGTCTTGGTTCCGGGGCGTTGGATATCGCGAACGAACCGTGGCCGAGGTGGGATCCCGGTGCTGTCGTGTCGGTCGCGTGTCGGGAGCCGGGGTCGCTCGTTGGTCCGGGTGCGGGCCGGGATCGGCCGGCCGGATACGAGTACGGGCACCGGGCCGCGGTGCCCGATGGATGGAGGAACACGATGGGCATGGAGACGTCGGGCCGTGGTGGTGCGGGACGCGCGGGCGCCCGGGCCGCGGTGTTCGGTGCGGTGGCCGGCATGGCGTTGCTTCCGGCAGGAGCCGCTCACGCGAGCGTCATCGGGGTGGGGAACGCGGTGTTCGGCAACAGCTGTGCCGGCCAGGACAGCGGTGCGCGGGCCGCGGGCTCCACCGTGGCCGGCAGCGGGGTCACGGGCGGCAACCAGGTCGGCCTGCCGCTGGATCTGCCGCGCAACCACTGCGGCAACAGCGGCATCGTCTGCACCGCGGTGTTCGGGTCCAGCGTGTGAGGCGCGTCGAGAGGGTGACGAAGTGGGAGTGAGCGACGGGGGTTCGGCCGGGTGAAGGTGAGTGCGGTGGCGGGTGCGCGGGTGGCGGAACAGGCGGTGGGCGAGTTGCTGGCCCTGAGCGGGCGGGCGCTGCCCCTGCTGAGAGCGTGGGTGTCCCGTGATCCGGCCTGTGGTGTGGCGCGGGCGCTGCTGACCCTGGCGACCGGCGACCGGCTGGGTGACGCCGTGCTCAAGGAGCAGTTGGTGATCGCGCACCGGGACGCGCTGGCAGCCGGTGAACGTGAGGCGAGCCTCGCGTACGCGGTCTTCCTGCACACCCACCGGCAGTACCGGCTGACGGCCGACCACCTGGTGGGCCACTTCGCCCGCTGGCCCGCCGACGAGATGGCCGGGCTCATGGTGGGCGCCTTCTCCGCCTGCGGCGACCCCGCCTACCGCACGCAGGGCGACGACCTGGTGGAGCGGCAGGCGGCGACGGCCGGGCCGGACAACTGGCCCTGGACGGCCTGGCTGGCCGCGACCCGGGCGGAGCAGGGCCGGGTACGGGAGGCGCACGGGCTGGCCGAGCGGGCCCTGGCCCTGCACCCCCGCTCGGGCGTGGCCGCGCACGCCCTCGCCCACGCCGAACACGAACTCGGGACCGGCCCCGGCGCGATCGGCTTCCTGGACCAGTGGCTCTCGGCGGACCCGCAGGCGGTGCAGACGCGGCACCTGAACTGGCACGCGGCCCTTCAGTCCATCGCCTGCGGCGACTTCTCCGACGCCCGCCGGCGGGCGGACACGGCACTGGCACGCACCGATGTCGGAATGCGCGCCGCGACGAACTGGCGCCTGCTGCTGGCCGGACAGGAACCCGCCGGCCGCAGCGACCCGGCGCAGGTACGCGAACTGCTGGCCGCGCCGGGCGGGATGGCGGAGATCTTCCACACCTTCAACCTCGCCCTCGCGCTGGCCGTGGAGGCCGCCACCGACGACCTGCACGCCCTGGCCCGCACCGCGGACGCCGACGACCGCACCGACTACCGTGAGGTTCTCGCCCCCGTCGTGCGGGCGCTGGCGGAAGTCACCGCGGGACGCCCCCGCGCGGCAGTCGGCCTGCTGACCGCGCTGGGCGAGCAGGCGGAACGGATCGGCGGCGTACGGGTGGAGCGGGAGATCATCCAGGACACCCTCGCCCGTGCCCTCGCCGACGCCGGCGAACCCGCCCGCGCCGCCGGTCTGCTCCGCCACCGCACCACCACCCGCCACCACCACACCTACGAGAACCTTCTCCTCGCGCCGCATCCCCTGGTCACCACGGCCGTGTCCAGCTGACTCCTGGGCCGGGCCCGGCGGATCTTGGCGGGATCGCGACGTCCAACACGGAACGCGACAGGGGCGAGTACAGCCGCGGCGCGGTGAACCGTACGTGAAATCCGTGGGCGTGGGCACACGATCGGAAGCCGCGTTCCACCGGACCGCGGTGGTCCGGCGCTGCGACGGTGCCGGGCCGGACCACCGCCGAGGTCACCCGCATTGCGAGGAGTCCCACCATGAGCGATCAGCTCCATGTGGCCACCGTCGAACGTCACGACGACCTGGCCGTCGTCGAAGTCTCCGGACAGCTCGACATCGACACCGCCTCGCTGTTGTACCAGCGGGTCACCCGCGCCATGGCGGAGTCCCCCCGCCAGGTCCTGGATCTCGCGGGGGTCTCCTTCTGCGATTCCACCGGCTTCAACGCCCTGCTGCGCCTGCACCGCCGCGCTGTTGAGGCCGGCGGCCGACTCGCGCTGGCCGCCATGCCGTACCAGATCGGCCGGCTTCTCGCCCTCACCGGCACGCAGGAGGTCTTCAACGTCTACGACAGCCGGGCCGAGGCGGTCGCCGCCGCGGTCACGCGCGACGACGGCCGAACCGTCTGACCAACTCGGCCCGTCCGCCTGACGGTTGGTCGGCGGACGGGTGGTCGACAGACGCAGAGGCCGCGGGTGAGGACGAAGTCGTGGCACCCGACGCAGGCACCGGTACCGCACGCGTCGTTACCGCGCGGCACCGATGCCGCACGCATCGTTACCGCGCGTCTCACAGCGGCAGGCGCTCCCTCGCCGCACGCAGCAGCACGCCCGCGCCCTGCTGCGAGGGGCGCTGCTGTTCGCCCTGGAGAGCACCGAGGACGACCAGGCCGGCAGTCAGACCGGGAACGATCCACTGCATGACGGACAACTGCCGCCGGGCTTGGGTGAAGTCGACGGGCATCTGGGCGGCGGTCTCCTGGTCCTCGGGGTCGTCGGAGGAGACCAGGTCCACCTTCTTGCCCAGAGCCCGGGTGTAGACGGTCGCCGCGAGAGCAGCGGCGGTCAGCGCCACCTTCGCCGCGGAGGAGACCCCGACCCCCGCCTGGTTCTTGACCCGGTCGCTGTTGGCTGCGAGCAGGCCACTGGCACCGATGAGGTGGGCACCGACCGCCACAGCGCCGATCGGCGCCCACTTCGACCAGCCGATACCGGCCATCCGCGCCGTGCTCAGCTCGGTCCGCCCCTCCTGCGCGGCGACGCCGTTCACTCCGACGGCTCCCATCAACGAACCGCCCAACCACGCGGCGAGACCCAGGTCATGCATGCTGCGCAGAGCCGTATTGCGTTCCGACATATCGGTCCTTTCGAAGACGGAGCAAGCTCGGGGGACCCGCTCAGCTTCCGTCGCGGCAGCCATCCCCGCGAGGGGAGACCCCCCGAATGGGTGACACCCCCCGGTCGGCAGATCGGCCCGTTCAGCGCCCCCGAACGCGGTCGGCGAACGCTCTGACCTGCGGCGATCGTTTCACCGTAGGGGCTGACGAGGTCTCGGCGGGGCGGGCGTCACCGTGCGCCGCCGACCCCGGGAGCAGCGGGCCCGGGAGCAGCGGGCCGGCCGCCGAACACCGGCGCCGGCATGAGCGCCTGGTGGCGATCCCGTTCGACCAACTGCTCGAACGCCTGCGGGAATCGCTCGACCAACTGCTGCGTACCGCCGAAGCCGACGCGCCCGGATGAGCCTGACCGCCCCACGTACTGCGCCGCTCCCCTCCCTGGCGGGCCACGGGTTGTCGCCGGCGTGCGAGGTGCGGGACTTCCCTTCCGTCGATCCGTCATCGACTTTCTTCATGGAAACTAGATTCCAGAAGGAGTTCAAATGCGCGATGTGGCAGGAGATCCGGCGGCGCTGGAGCGGCTGCGGGTGCAGCGGAGCCGGCTGGCGGACCGGATGCGGCCGCCGTGGTGGTACATGTCCGGTTTCGCTGTCGTGTGGTCACTGATCTTCGCTTGCCCCTTCAGCGCACGGTTCCTTCCCCAGGGGGTACGCATCTGGCCCGTCCTGGTCGCCGCATTGGCGGTGATCTGCCTGCTGCAATGGGGCCTGGCCCGGGCCACCGGCATAGCAGTGGCCACCCGGAGCCTGCGTGACCGCTCGGGCCGTCCCGCAGCGATCGCTACGATCGGGCTGAGCATCGCCGCTCTGGCGGCCGAAGCCTTCCTGATCGACCGGAGCCTCCTCGTGGCCGCGATCGCCGTCGCGGCCCTCGCGGTCGTGGCGGAGCTGATCGGCCTGCGGACCCGGCTGCGGGCCATCCGCCGGACCCTGCGAACCGGAGGAGGGACGGCGTGACCGCAAAGCCGGACCCGCTCATTCACCCGATCACCCGATTGTCGATCTGCGGACTGCTGGCGGCCGGCGCGGACTGGATCGAGTTCGCGGCGCTGCGTGACGCGGCCGGGATCAGCGATTCGGTGCTGTCGAAGCAGTCCCGCGTACTCGAGGACGCCGGGTACGTGGACGTCCGCAAGGGTGCGGTCGGCCGGCGGCCGCGCACCTGGTTCCGGCTCACCGCGGAAGGCCGCCGGGCGGTGGAGGGCCATCTGGCCTGGCTGGCCCAGCTGGAGGAGGCGTTCTCCGCCGGCGCCCGGGACGAGCAGCAGGCAGACCCCCCTCTCCCCGGCGACCGCGACCAGCCACACCGCGTACTGCGGCAACTGTGGGACAGCGGCTGAGCGGCCGAGTCGACTCCGCGGTCAGCCGGCATCAGCGCCAACACGCCCGTTCGGCACCCGATGCCGGCATCCTCCGTGCCCTGGGCTCTTCCACGATCGCCGCCTGCGCGTCCAGGTCAGCCGGCATCAGCGCCAACCTCCCGTTCCACACCCACCGTCGAGCACCCTCCGCCCCTGGGCTCTTCCGGCGAACGTTGGCGTCGGCGCCGGTCCGCGACTCCCGGCATGCCGTGTGCCGGTGGGCTGGTGAGCCGGTAGGCCGGCGGCCGGACAACCGCCGTTCCGAGCGCGGACGCGGGTCGGCGCGAAGCCCCATGACCGCACCGTCGGCGTGCCGTTACCGCCAGCCGTGGAGCAGGAGGTCGAAGACCGTGTCCACCACCGCGCGGGGGTCGGGCCGGCCCTTGGTCAAGGTGGGCACTTCCAGGACGAACCGCGCGAGTGCCGCGCAGGCGAGATCGTCCGCCTCCCGGCCGAGTTCCGCCGCGATCGCGGTGGCGAGCGCCCCCGCGTGTCGCATCCACATGCGTTCCGCGTACTCGCGGAGCGCGGGCGTGCGGTTCGCCAGCTCGGTGAGCTGACGCAGGCGGGGGTCCGAGGCGATCGGCACCCAGGACTTCAGCGCGTGGGCGCGGAGCGCCTCGATCACGCTCTGGCCCTCGGGGCGTTCGCGGACGGCGGCGATCAGCTCCGCCTCGACTTCCTCGTCGCGGTCGAAGACCAGCGCCTCCTTGCCCGGGAAGTGCGCGAAGAGAGTCGTGGTCGACACATCGGCCTTCTCGGCGATGTCACGGACGCTCACTTGCTCGAAACCCTGCGCCAGGAAGAGCTCCAGGGCGGCGTCGGCGATGGCCTGCCTCGTGGCGGCCTTCTTGCGCTCGCGGCGGCCGACGGGCGGTGAGTCGGGCATGGCGGCATCGTACCGCAAACTGGAGCGAGGCAGAAACTGCAATGGTTGCAGTTATTGACTCGTTCCTGCTTTAGTGGAGACCGCAGGGGTCGCCGCCGTGCAGTGCGCGGCACCGGCCGTCGTCGACGCCGTCGCGCCACCGGGAACCCCACCGACGAAAGGAACCCCCGTGGACTCTCCTCCGCCCGCAAGAGCGCGGATCAGCATCATCGGCGCCGGCCCCGGAGGCCTCACGTGCGCACGCATCCTGCGGCGGCACGGGATCGCGGCGACCGTGTACGACCGCGATACGGACGCGGACTCCCGCAACCAGGGAGGATCGCTCGACCTGCACGAGGACGACGGCCAGCTCGCACTGCGTGAGGCCGGCCTGCTGGAGGAGTTCTTCGCGCTCGCCCGGTGCGAAGGGCAGGAAACGCGCCGGCTGGACCGGGCGGGGAGGCTGCTCGCCCACCATCTGCCGGACGAGGGCGCGACGGACAGCCCCGAGATCGACCGCGGGCAGCTCCGCGACCTGCTGCTGCGCTCGCTCGCCGGGGGAACGGTGCGGTGGGGACGCGCACTGGTGTCGGTGAGCGGACCGGCCGACGGGCCGCGGACGCTGACGTTCACCGACGGGACGACCGTGGAGACCGATCTCGTGATCGGCGCGGACGGCGCCTTCTCCCGCGTCCGTGCCGCCGTGTCCCCCGCGACGCCCCGCTACACCGGGGTCGGCTTCCTTGAGGCATGGTTCGACGACATCGAGCGCGCGCACCCCGAAGTCTCCGCGCTCGTCGGCAACGGCAGCCTCCATGCCGCCGACGGCGAGCGCGGCCTGTTCGCGCAGCGGAACAGCGGCGGCCACCTGCGTGTCTACTTCATGCGGCGCGTCCCGGTGGACTGGGCGGACGCGACCGGGCTTCGGCTCGAAGACACCGGGGGCGTCCGCGCGCAGCTCCTCGGCGAGTACGCGCACTGGTCACCGCGCCTGCTCCGGCTGATCACCGACAACGACGGCGCCTACGTCGACCGCCCGCTCTTCGCCCTGCCGGCACCGCACACCTGGCGGCACTCGCCCGGCGTGACGCTCCTCGGCGACGCCGCACACCTCATGCCGCCGCTCGGCGTGGGCGTCAACCTCGCCATGCTCGACGCCTGCGAACTCGCCCTCGCACTCGCCCACTCCCCCACCATCGACGACGCCGTGCAGCGCTACGAGACGTCGATGATCCCCCGCTCCGGCCACTTCGCCCAACTGCTCGAAGGCGGCGCCGAGCATCTGCTGTCCGTCCCCGGCTTCGACGACGTCCAGCGGTCCGGCCCGGCCCAGCGGTGACGCGAGCGGTTCGCCCTGCGGGACGTACCGCGCCGGACGCGCCACCGGCGACCGACGCCGCCGCGCGCCACACCGGCCACACCTCCGCGAGCCACACATCCGCGGGCGCGAGCCACTCCTCCGCGGGCGCAGGCCGCAGGCCGCCATGGATACGGGCCGGAGTCGGGGCTTGAGGGGGCGCTCCCTGCGGCGAAGGATGGGGCCATGACATCTGCGGCAACGCTTCGCCCTTACCGGCCCGAGGATCGGGAAGCGCTCTTCGACATCTGCGTTCGCACCGGGCACGGCGGCGGGGACTCCCGGGGGATCTACCCCGACCTGGAACTGCTGCCGAGCATTTTCGCGGCGCCGTACGCGGTCCTCGAACCGGAACTGGCTTTCGTGGTGGCGGACGGAGGGCGTACCGTCGGCTACATCGTGGGCACGGCCGACACCCCGTCCTTCGTGTCGCGCTTCCGCACCGAGTGGCTTCCGCGGCTGTCCACGCGCTATCCGGCACCCACGCAAGCACCGACCACACCGACCGAGGTGATGGTCGACCTGATGCACCGTCCGGAACGGCTACTGCTTCCGGAATTGGAGCCCTACCCGGCGCACTTGCACATCGACCTGCTGCCGAGCCATCAACGGGCCGGATTCGGGCGGAAGTTGATGGAGACGTTCCTCGCGGCGCTTCATCTCCGGGGCGTCACGGGCGTCCACCTCGGCATGGTCAGCACCAACACAGCGGCCCGTGAGTTCTACGACCGCCTCGGTTTTCACGAGATTCCCGTCCCGGACCCCGGACCGCTGACCTATCTGGGGCGCGGCACTTCCTGACCGGCTCGCCCCGCACCCTGTACTCCGTACTCCGCGCCCTGTACTCCGCACCCCGCACCCCGAGGGAACGTCCTCCGCGCCCCGGCGGAACGTCCACCGCACGCCGCCGGACATGCTCGTGGCCCACCAGTCTCCTGGTGGGCCACGAACAGGGTATGGGTCAGAGCCAGCCGAAGTGGCCGAGGACGACGCTGATGTGGGCGAAGACGGCGATAGCAACCATGATGATCTCTCCTGTAGCAATCAACTTCCCACCCCGACACCTGGGGGCCGGGAGCGCCCCTTCACGGGGGCGCACTGGATATCTGACCCGCCCCCGCCGCACCATGTGCACCACCCGTCACTCTGCACACATCATTCTGATTCATCATCAGATGATCACTCAATAGGGCTGATGAGGACGGCCACAGGGGACGAAAGGTCGGATCCCGTGGCAGCGCGGACCATGCGGCAACGGGAGTTCCGGTACGGCGGGCGCGGCGGTCGCCCGGGAGACCTTCAGCAGCTCACCCCTCCCGTGCGACGCCGTGGCCTGCGTACCTCTCCGCCTCCATCGAACCGAGCACCGGGGCCTGGCGTGCTCCTCCGCCTCGATCGAACCGGGTGCCGCGGCCGGAGGCGCCGGCGGCGGCACCCAGGGCACGCACGGTGGCGCCGCGAGGAGCCGGGCGGCCGGCGCCGAGGAGACGGCCCCCGGCGCCGACCGGAACCCGCGTGGTTCGCGCTCCCCGCCCTTTCCTGTGAACGGCTTGGTTCAGACCATTGACCCGTTCATTTCGTGCTGGCTATGGTCGGCCCGGAACCTCCACGGGCCGGTCCCGCACGCTCCCGTCACCGCCCCGTCGGTCCGCCGACAGCGGACCGGCCCACGTCGTACCGCACGAGCACCGTCTCCTGCTCCACCGACGACAAGGAGCACCACATGCGCGCCTCCGCGAAGCGGAGATCCCTGGCCACCGTGCTGGCGGCCCTCGCCCTGTCCTTCGGGCCGTTCCTGACCCAGGCCGCCCCGCAGGCCCAGGCCGCCGTGCCGAGCACCCTGCCCATGACCGTCACCAACAACTCCGGGCGGTCGGACCAGGTCTACATCTACGACATCGGCACCCTGCTCAGCACCGGTCAGCAGGGCTGGGCCGACGCCGGCGGCACGTTCCACGCCTGGCCGGCCGGCGCGAACCCGCCCACCGCCGCCCCGGACGCCTCCATCGCCGGTCCGGCCAACGGGCAGACGGCGACGATCAACATCCCGCAGTTCTCCGGCCGCATCTACTTCTCCTACGGCCAGAAGCTGGTCTTCAAGCTGGCCACCGGCGGCCTCGTCCAGCCGGCCGTCCAGAACCCGACCGACCCGAACCACAACATCCTGTTCAACTGGTCGGAGTACACGCTCAACAGCTCGGGGCTGTGGCTCAACAGCACGCAGGTCGATATGTTCTCGGCCCCCTACGCGGTCGGGGTCAAGAACACCGCCGGCACCACCCAGTCCACCGGGCACCTCAAGTCCGGCGGCTACAACGGGTTCTTCACCTCGCTCAAGGCCCAGCCGGGCGGCTGGGGCAACCTGATCCAGACCAACTCCTCCGGCACGATCCTGCGCGCCCTCGCCCCCGGCCACGGCATCGAGGCCGGCACGCTGTCCGCCTCGGCCATGAGTGACTACGTCAACCGGGTGTGGACGAAGTACAGCACCAGCAAGCTGACGGTGACGCCCTTCGCCGACCAGCCGAACACCAAGTACTTCGGCACGGTGTCCGGCAACACCATGAACTTCACCGACAGCACCGGCGCCGTCGTCACCAGCTTCCAGAAGCCGGACTCCGCCAGCATCTTCGGCTGCGACAACCTGCTGGACGCACCCAACGACCAGGTGCGCGGCCCGATCTCCCGCACGCTGTGCGCCGGCTACAACCGCTCCACCCTGCTGACGGACGCCAACCAGCCGGACACCAACTCCGCGGACTTCTACCAGGACACGGTGACCAACCAGTACGCCCGCAAGATCCACGAGCAGATGGCGGACGGCAAGGCGTACGCGTTCGCCTTCGACGACGTCGGCAACTTCGAGTCGCTGGTCAACGACGCCAACCCGACGCGCGCCTACCTCACGCTCGACCCGTTCAACTGAAGGCCGTCCCGTTAGAGGTCGTCCCGTGCCCCGGTGAGCCGGTGGGCATCCCGGTGGACCGGTGGGCGTCGAGCCGTTCGCGCCGGCGCCATCGGCTCAACGGGCCGCGCTCACCGAGCTGTTGACCGTGCGCCGTCCGTCCCGGTTCCGGCGGGCGGGGCGGGCGGTGCCGGTCGGCGGCGGGGTGCGGGCTCCCACCGCCGCACGGGCCCGGCCGCGGTTCCCCGGCGGCTACGACGTGCGCGGGCTGACCGCCTGGGACAGCGACTCGACGTACGCGGTGGCCCAGCGTTCCATCGTGGCGGTGTCGAACAGGTCCGTGGAGAAGGCCAGCAGGACCTCGATGCCGTCGGGGTCCGGCGTCAGGATCAGGAAGAGGTCGGTGGTGGTGGTGTCGAGGACGATGTCCTGGACCCGCGTCACCAGCCCCGGCAGTTCCAGCACGGGTGCGCCCTGCGTCTGCATGACCACGACCACCTGGGGGAACGGCGGCACGCCGGCCGGTTCGAGCCCCGCCCGGTCGGCCAGGACCAGGGAGAGCGGGTATTCCTGGTGGTCGAGCGCGCCGAAGAACGTGCGCGACGTCTCCTGGACCGCCTCGGCGAAGGTGCCGCCCGCTCCCCGGCCCAGGCGCAGGGCGACGTTGTTGGTGAAGGCGCCGACGACCGCCTCGTGCTCGCGGCGTACGCGGCCGGCGATGTTGCACGCGATGACGGTCTCCCGCTGGCCGGTCAGCCGGGTCAGCAGGTTGCCGAAGGCGCTCAGCAGCACGGTGAAGGACGTGGCGCCGCACTCCCTCGCCAGCGCGTCCACCTCGGCCGTCAGCTCCTGCGGAATCCGCACCGACACGTGTCCTCCGCGGCCGGACAGCCGCTGCGGGCGGGGACGGTCGTAGGGCAGGGCCAGGCTCATCGGCGCGTCCGCCAGCGCCGCGCGCCAGTAGGCCCGCAGCTGGTCCCGTCGCGTTCCGGACAGGTGTTCGCGCTGCCAGCGGCCGACGTCGGCGTAGGTGACGGCGAGCGGTACCAGCCCGGCTTCCGCCTCGGTCGGCAACCGGGGTCCGGGTACGCGCACCGCGGCCCGGTAGAACCGGCCCAGCTCACGCAACAGCACGTCCAGCCCCCACCCGTCGACGACGATGTGGTGGACCACCAGGAGCAGGACCCATTCCTGCTCGCCCTGGCGGAGCAGGACGGTACGCAGCAGCGGTGCCACGGCCAGGTCGAAGGGTTCCGCCGCGTGACGCCGCAGGTGGTCGGCGGTGGTCCGCGACCGCTCGCCGGGCGGCAGTTCGCGCAGGTCGGTGAGGGGCAGCCCGACCGGTGCGACCGGCATCACCTCCTGGACGAGTTCACGGCCGTACGCCACGAGGCGGCTGCGCAGGGCGCTCTGCCGCCCGGTCGACGCGGTCACGGCCCGGCGCAGGGCGTCCACGTCCAGCGCACCGGTGATCGCGATGCGCTGGGCCACGTTGAATCCGGCAGGTGCCGCGCTGGCCAGGCACTGGGCGTGCATGCGCCGCTGGGAGTAGGTCGCCGGGCCGCTGCTCTCCACGACCGGACCGTCCGCGAGCCATGCCAGCAGGGCGGGTTTGTGCTGCCGCAGCCGTGCCAGCAGATCGTCGCCGACGGCGTTCGGCGGGGCGTCGTAGCGCAGGCTGCCGTCCACCTGGCTGAGGCGGATGTCCAACGCCCGTACGTCACCGATGAGTTCGACGAGGTCGGCCGGCGGTTCGGTACCGATCGCACCGCCGCGGCTGTCGTTCCTCACAGCGATCCCCTCACCCGGTCCTCGGAGGCGGGCGCGGACGCGGACGCGGCGGCAACGGGTTCGGCTGCCGCCAGGTGTGCGGCGGTGGCCCGGATCGTGGGGGCCCGGTAGAAGTCCAACGCCGCCAGTTCGACGCCCAGTTCGGCCCGTATCCGGTTCAGCAGGCGGACCGCGTTCAGCGAGTGGCCGCCCAGTTCGAAGAAGGAGCGTTCGACCGCGATCCGCTCCACTGCGAGTTCGGCCGCCCACAGGTCGTGCAGCCGCTGCTCCAGCGCGGTCGCGGGCGGTGCGTCGGCGGCGTCCGAGGAGAAGTCGGGGCGGGGAAGCGCCGACCGGTCGACCTTGCCGTTGGCGCTCTTCGGCAGGGCGTCGAGGAAGACCCAGGCACGCGGGACGAGGTAGTCCGGCAGCCACCGGGCGAGTTCTGCGGTGAGCCGCTCGCGCGCGGCCCGCTCGGCACCGCCCTGCGGCACGTCGTCGTCGAGGACGGCGTAGCCGGCCAGGTAGGGCTGGTCGCCGTGATCGGTGCGGGCGATCACGGCGGCGTCGCGCACCGACGCTACGCGCAGCAGGGCCGCTTCCGCCTCGCCGGGTTCGACGCGGTGCCCGCGGATCTTCACCTGCCGGTCCGCGCGGGCGATGAACTCCAGCTCACCGTCGTTGCGGCGCCTGGCCAGGTCGCCGGTGCGGTACAGGCTCCCGGCGATCCGCCCGGCGGGGTCGGTGAGGAAGCGCTCCGCCATCAGCCCGGGCCGGTCGACGTACCCGGCCGCCAAGTGCGCGCCGCTGACGTACAGTTCGCCGACAGCGCCCACCGGCACCGGGCGCAGCGCCGCGTCGAGGACGAGGGCGCCGGTGCCGGGGACCGGTCGTCCGATCGGCGGCATCCCCGCCCGGCCGTTCTGCTCGGGCACCTCGGACCAGGTCGACGCGACGGTGTTCTCCGTCGGACCGTACAGGTTGACCAGGCGGAACGGCGCTCCCGCCGGCCGCCAGCCGCGCAGCCGGTCGCCACCGGTGAGCACCAGCCGCAGCGGGGCGTCGGCGGGCCATTCCACGGCCAGCAGCAGTTCGGCGAGCGGCGTGGTGAAGAAGGAGCTGGAGACGCGCTCGGCGAGCAGCCAGTCGCGCAGCGGCTCCGGGGAGGCGCGCACGGGATCGGGCACGGGATGCAGGCTCGCCCCTGCGGCGAGGTGGGCCCACAACTCCAGCGCGCAGGCGTCGAAGCCGGGGCTGGAGATCCAGCTCGCCCGGTCGGACGGCCCGGTGCCGAACTCCCGGTGGTGCCAGTCGACCAGGTTCGCCATCGCGCCGTGCCGGATCTCGACGCCCTTGGGCCGGCCGGTCGAACCCGAGGTGTAGAGAACGCAGATCAGGTCGTCCGGGCCGGCGCCGGCGTCCACGGGGGCCGGGTGCGGGGTCCCGGCGCCGCCGTCCACGGGGGCCGCCTCCGACGCCGGAACATCGCCCTCACCGTTCACCTCGTCCGCGTCCACGGGCGCCGGGCCCGGCGCCGAAGCATCCTCACCGGCGCCGTTCACGTCGAGCACCGTGATCCCCGTGACCGGGACCGCGGTGTGCGGGGGCGTGGTGATCAGCACCGACGCCGTGCTCTCCGTCAGCATGAAGGCCAGCCGGTCCTGCGGGTGCGCCGGGTCCAACGGCAGGTACGCCGCACCGGTGCGGACCACCGCCAGTGCGGCGACGGCGAGTTCGGGGCCGCGCGGCAGCAGGACACCGACGACGCCGCCGCGTCCGCAGCCCAACTCGCGCAGCCGGCCGGCCAGCACGGCCGCGCGTTCGTCCAACTGCCGGTAGGTGAGCGTCGTACCGTCCTGCGCCACCGCGACCGCGTCCGGCTCGGCCGCGGCCCGGCGGGCCACCCGCAGGTGCACCGGCTCGCCCGGCCGGGGCGCGTCGGGCCGGTCACCGTAGGGGGCGGCGCACTCGGTGCGGGCGAGCAACTCCCGGTCGGCGCCAGTGAGTCCGGTGAGTTCCGACAGGCGCCGGCCCGGCTCCCCCACCCCGGCGGTCAGCGTCTGCGCGAAGTACTCCAGGAACCGGCGCGCGGTCCCCTCCTCGAACAGGTCGGTGCTGTACTCGACGCGGCACCGCAGTCCGTCGTCGAGGTCGATGAGGAACAGCGCGAGGTCGAACGGCGCCTTCCGGGTGGGGAGATCGAGGACCGTGGCGCGGACACCGGGCAGTTCCAGTCCCAGCGGGGACTCGCTGTCGTGCACCATGACCACCTGCACGATCGGGGACCGGGAAGGATCGCGCGGCGGGTTCAGCTCGCGCACCAGCCTCTCGAACGGCAGTTCCTGGTGATCGTAGGCGTCCAGGGCGGTCGTGCGGACCGTGCGCAGCGCCTCCTCGAACGACGGGTCCCCGCTGAGGTCGGTGCGCAGCGCGAGGGTGTTGACGAAGAAGCCGACCTCCTCCTCCGTGCCGGCCGGGCGATTCGCCACCGGAGTGCCCACGACGAGGTCGTGGCAGCCGGTGAGGCGCTGGAGGGTGGCGTAGAAGGCGGTCAGCAGCACCATGAACGCGGTGGCGCGCCGGCGGCGTGCGAAGTCGCGGACCGACGTGGTGAGTTGGGCGTCGAGCGTGCGGTGGACGGAGGCGCCACGGCCGCTGGGCACCGGGGGCCGGGGCCGGTCGGCGGGCAGTTCCAGGGCCGGCGGGGCACCGGCCAGCCGCTGCCGCCAGTGGTCGAGGCTGAGGCGTCCCTGTTCGCTGTCGGCGGCCCGCCGCTCCCGCTCGGCGTGCCCGGCACCGCCGCCGGAACGCACCGGCAACCGGTCCGGGCGGCTCTCGCGGGCCGCGGCGTACAGCTCGTTGAGGTCATGGGTGAGGACCGCGGCCGAGACGCTGTCGAAGACGATGTGGTGCGCGGTCAGCACCAGGATGTGCCGCTTCGGGGCGAAGGACAGCAGCCGGGTGCGCAGCAGCGGCCCGTGCGCCAGGTCGAACCGGTGGGTGTTCTCCTCCCCCACCACCCGGGCCAGTGCCTCGTCCTCGTCCTGCCCGCCGAGGTGGAGCAGTTCGGGCCCGTCGAACGGCGCGTCGAGCACCACCCGGCGGGCCTGTCCGCCCGTCTCCCGGAACACCGTGCGCAGCGCCGGATGGCGTTCGACCGCACGCCGTACGGCGGTGGTCAGCGCGGCGACGTCCAACGGGCCTTCCAGCCGCACCGCCGTGCACTCGTTGTAGGAGGTGTTGCCGGGGTGGAGCCGGTCGAGGAACCACAGGCGCTGCTGGGCGAAGGTCAGCGGCTCACCCGGCGGCTCCGCCTCGGTCCGCGCCTGCGGAACGGCGGCGGGTCCGGCTGATCCGATGGATCCGGCTGATCCGATGGATCCGGTTGGTTCGGCTGATGCGACGGACCCGGCGGCGCGTTCAGCGGGATCGGCGCGTTCAGCGGGATCGGCAACGGGATCGGCGGGATCGGCGGGTTCCTGGTAGCGCCGGCGCAGTCGGTCGAGGTGGGGCAGTCCGGCGGCGGCCTGCTCGGGGGTGACGCCGAAGTCGACGAAGAAGGCGATCTCGTCCACACCGGCTCGCAGCAGCGCGTCCACCACCGGGGCGGCGCTGTCCGGGGTGCCGATCAGGGCGCGGGAGCGGCAGTAGCGTTCGTAGGCGCTCTCCAGCAGGAACTCCAGGTCGTCCTCGGGGGTGTTGTCGTAGTCGATCTCCATGCCGAGGCTGTTGCCGACCTGGCCGAACAGCGAGAGGGAGGAGCGCATGTAGCGGCTGAAGGCGGGCAGTGCCTCGGCCCGTACCCGTTCCAGGTCGTCGCCGAGGTAGCTGTGCACCAGGACCACGACGCGCCCGGCCGCCGGGTCGAGGCCGGCGGCGGCACGCTCCGAGCGGTACAGCGCGATGTTGCCGGCCAGGTCCTCCACCGACTGCGTCATCAGGTTGGTGATGACGCCGATGTCGTGGCGGGCGGCCTCGCGGTAGCTGTCCGGGTTGCCGACGATCGCGGTGTAGAACGGCGGCATCCGCTGGACCGGGCGCGGGAAGAGCCGCACCCCGGTCTCGTCACCGTGCCCGTTGCGGCCGGCCACCGCATCGCCGCGCCACAACTGCCGCACGGTGTCCAGGTGTTCGTACATCACCTGCTTGTGCCGGCCGTAGTTGTCCGGTTGGAGGACGAAGTCGTCGGGGTGCCACCCGCTGGCGCAGCCGATGCCCACCCGGCCGCCGGAGAGGTTGTCGATGACCGACCACTCCTCGGCGACGCGGATGGGGTTGTGCAGCGGCAGGACGACGCAGCCGGCGTTGATGCGGATGCCGCTGGTCTCCTGGGCGAGCGCGGCCCCCAGCACGGCGGGGTTGGGGAAGACACCGCCGAACGAGTGAAAGTGGCGCTCGGGCAGCCACACCGCGTGGAAGCCGTGCCGGTCGGCGAAGCGGGCGCCCTCCAGGACGATCCGGTACTTGTCCGCCTCATCGCCCTGGTGGGGGTAGTCGCCGAAGAAGTACAGGCTGAAGTCGGGCGAACCGGCGGCGCGGGGCCGGGCGGCGGAGGGCTGCGGTGAGGGCTGCGGGTGCGCGATCGTACGGTCCTCGACCGGCCGGGACCGCGGGAGCGGAGCCGGGGCGGGTTCGGGGGCCGGAGCCGGAGCGGGCGGCGGGGCCGGTACGGGGAGTCGGTCGGCGTACGGCGGGACAGGTCGGGGCGTTCCGGGGGCCGGGAGGAAGCCGCCGCGGCGCATGTCCCACAGCGCGTTCTTGACGGCGTGGACGAGGAACTCCACGTCCTGCCCGGTGTGCGCGGTGGACAGGAAGAAGTTGCGCCACTCCCACACGTACACCCCGCGCAGCAGCAGGTGGTGGAAGAACAGTTCGAGGTTGCCCCGGTACTCGAAGCGGAACTGGGAGCCGAAGTGCGCGATCCGCACCGGGAACTCCTCGTCGGCGAAGAACCGGTTGAGGGTGCCGACCAGGTGCTCGGTAGTCGCGTTCAGGCGCTCCTGGAGCTGCGGGCCCTGCTCCTTGAGGTGGCTGAGCACGGCTTCGGCGGCGACCATGGCCAGCGGGTGCTGGATGTACGTGCCGCCGAAGAAGGTGGTGTCGCGCGGGGGGTGGCTGTCGTCGCCGTACCTCCAGAAACCGCCGTCGACGCCGTCCATGATGTCGGCGCTCCCCGCGATCGCGCCGATCGGGTAGCCGCCGCCGATGGCCTTGCCATAGGTGGCCAGGTCCGGGGTGACGCCGAACACGCCCTGTGCGCCGCGCAGATGCGGGCGGAAGCCGGTCAGCATCTCGTCGAAGAACAGCACGATGCCGTGCCGCTGGGTCACCTCGCGCAGGGAACGCAGGAACTCCCCCGGCTGGAGACCGGGATGGCGGCTCTGGACGGGTTCGACGACCACGGCGGCCACCCGGTCCGCGATCCGCTCGATCTCCGCGAGCGACTGCGGCGCCCCGTAGTCGAGGACGACCAGGTCGGCCACGGCGTGCCCGGGGATACCGGAGGAGACCGGGATGGTCTGCCGGCGGCCGTCCTCCACCACCGCGCGGCCGAGGACGTTGTCCGCGTGGCCGTGGTACGAGCCGTCGAACACCACCACCGTGTCACGGCCGGTCGCGGCGCGTGCCAGCCGGATCGCGGCCGAGTTGGCCTCGGTGCCGGAGTTGGCGAACGCCACCCGTTCGAAGCCGGTGATGTCCGCCAGCAGGTGTGCGGCCCGGCCGGTCTCCTCGTTGCGCGGACCGAGCCGCATCCCGCCGGCCAGGTAACGCCGCACGGCCTCGGTGACGAACGGCGGCTCGTGGCCGAGGAGCAGCACCCCGAAGCCCATGGTGATGTCGACATAGCGGTTGCCGTCGGTGTCCTCCAGGTGGGCACCGAACGCGCTCCGGGCGGCCAGCGGGTAGTGCATCTCCTTCGTCGCGCTGCGGAAGCCGACCACCGCCCGGCTGTCGGCGAGCACACCGCGGTAGCGCTGAGTGAGCGCCTTGGAGCCCGCCGTACGTTCGGTCAACCGCCGCGTCAGGTCTGCCACATGGGCCTGCTGGGACGCGGTCAACGCCCCGGCCGCCATGCCGGAACCCCGGGGGACGCTCACCCGGGGGCCGTGGGCGTCCGCCGGTGCCGACGCTGGCGTGGGCGTGTGGGCGGGAGCCGGGGCAGGCGTGGCGGCCACCGGCGCCGGCGCCGGCCTGGGAGCCGGCGCGGGGGCGGCGGTGGGCGGTGTCGGGGCGGGCGGAGGGACGGCGGCCACCGGGGCGGGCGCGGGCGCCGGGGTTGACGCGGCCTCCGCCGGTGCGGGGGCAGGGGCCGCTACGGGCGCCGCCGGGATCGGTGCGGCGTCCGCCGGCGCGGGGGTGCGGCCCAGCAGCGTCAACTGGTCACGCATCAGTTGGACGAAGCCATCGACGAGTTCGAGTTGGCGCTCCACCAGGCGGCCCGTTTCCGAGGTCGCCCCGGCCGGCCCGGGCGCGGCGGGAGCGGGAGCGGGCGCGGTCGCCGGGACCGGGGACAGGGCGGGTGCCGGGGGCGGGAAGGATGCCGCTGCCGGTGTCGCTGCCTCTGCCTCTGCCGATACGGGTGCCGGCGCGGGCGCATGCGTCGGGGTCGCCGCCGGTGCGGATGCCGGGAACGGTGCCGGTACCACTGCCGGCGCCGACGCCGCTTCGCCGGCCGCGACCGGTGCGGCCCCCGCGCCAGCCATCGGCACCGGCTCAGAGGTCGGCGCCGGCCCAGGTGTCCGCGCGGGCCCGCCCAACGCCGCGGCGCGTTCCGGGCTGATCCGCTCGGCGATCAGCACGCTCAGCAGTTCGGGGGTGTCGGCGTCCTCGAACAGCTCCCGCATGGAGATGCGCACCCCGAACGCCTTCTCCAGGCGCCGGATCATGTTGATCAGCAGGAGCGAGTCGGCGCCGAGGTCGAAGAAGGCGGCCTGCGGCGTCACCTCGGCGACGTCCATCGAGAGTTGACCGGCCGTCAACTCACGTACTTCCTGGAGGATCTTCGTCGTCAGCACGTCCGGGCTCTCGTTGGTCATCGCGGAACCTCCGGCCGACGGCACGCCCGCGTCGGCGCTGATCCAGTGGGACGTGCGGTGGAAGGGGTAGGTGGGCAGCGCGGTGTGGCGGCCCGGGTCGTCGGGGAGCGCGAGGCCGTGCCAGTCCAGCGCGATCCCGCGGCAGTGCAGGCCGGCGGCGGCCCGCAGCACGCCGGCCGGGCCCGCCTCGCCGCGCGGCTGCGAGGCCGTCCAGGTCGAGGCGGGCCGCGCTCTGCGACCGATCGACGTGAGCGTCCGGTCCGGTCCGATCTCGAGGTGTACTTCGGTGCCCAGCGCCGGGAGCCGGTCGAGCACCGCCGCGAAGTCGGCGGTCTCGCGTGCCTGGCGGACGAAGTAGCCGGGGTCGGGCGCCTGACCGGCCGGCAGCACCGCACCGCCCAGGTTGCTGACCATCGGCACCTTCAGTGGCCGCAGGCTCACCTGGTCCACGTGGGTCCGCAACTCGTCCAGCGCGGGGTCCACCAGCGAGCAGTGGAAGGCGCGGTCGCCCGGCAGCCGGCGCACCGAACAGCCTGCCGCCTCCAGTCGCCGGACGGCCTCGGCCAGGTTCTCCCCGGGCCCGGCCAGCACGTGGCTGCGCTCGCCGTTGACCACCGCGACCTCGACGCCGGCCAGGCCCTCGGCGGCCCGTTCCGCGGTGTCCCGGTCGGCCAGGACCGCCGCCATCGCCCCCGGCCGGCACCGCTGTTGCAGCAACTGGCCGCGCACCGCCGTCAGATACAGGCCGTCCGCCACCGACAGGGCCCCGGCCGCGCAGAACGCCGCGTACTCGCCGACGCTGTGGCCCGCGACGTAGTCCGGGCGCACGCCCCACGACTCCCAGAGCCGGCCCAGCGCCACCTCGAAGGCGAACAGCGCCGGCTGGGCGAGGTCCGTCGTCCACTCCTTCGCCGGCGCCGCGGTGTCCTCGGCGAGCAGCCACTCGTGCAGACCCGCGCCCCACACGTCCCGGTGCAGCTGCTCGCACTCGTCCACCACCTCCCGGAACACCGGGAAACGCCGGTACAGCCCGCCGGCCATGCCGCGGCGCTGGGTGCCCTGCCCGGCATGCAGGAACACCACGGGTCCGGCCCCGGTACGGGAGACGGTGCCGCGGGCCCAGGGCGAACGGGGGTCGGCGGGAGCGTCCGCGGGCGCGGCGAGGAACCGCTCCAGGGAGCCCGCCAGTTCTCCCGCCGTACCGCCCAGGACGACCAGCCGCTCCTCGTGGTGGGTGCGCCGCAGGGCGGCCGTGGCGAACGCGTCCGCGGGCCGCGGTGCGGGTTCGGCGCGCAGCCGGTCCCGGTAGGCCGCGGCGAGCTCGGCCAGGGCCTGAGGGGTACGGGCGGACAGCAGAAGCAGCCCCGGGCCGGCGGCGGAGGTCCCCGCCGAGCGGCCGTGGGCGGGAGGCTGCGGGGCCTCCTCCAGGATCACGTGCGCGTTGGTGCCGCCGACGCCGAGCGCGCTGACGCCGGCCCGGCGCGGCGCGTCCCCGCTCTCCCAGGAGCGGCCGCGGGCCGGCAGGTAGAAGGGGCTGGTGTCGACCTCCAGCGCCGGGTTGGGCGTGCGGAACCCGGCGAGGGGCGGTATGCGGCGGTGGCGCAGCGCCAGCACCGCCTTGATCAGGCCCGCCATCCCGGCCGCGGTGTCCAGGTGCCCGATGTTGGCCTTGACCGACCCCAGGGCGCAGTAGCCCCGGCGGTCGGAACCCTCCCGGAACGCCTGGGTGAGCGCCTGGAACTCGATCGGGTCGCCCAGTTCCGTCCCGGTGCCGTGCGCCTCGACGTAGCCGATGGTGTCCGCGGAGACCCCGGCGGTCCGCAGGGCCTGGGCGATCACCCGGTGCTGGCCGGCGACCCCGGGCGCGGTGAAGCCGACCTTCGCGGCGCCGTCGTTGTTGACCGCGGAGCCCAGCAGTACGGCGTGCACGGTGTCGCCGTCCGCCAGGGCCCGGTCGAGGCGTTTGAGCAGGACGGCCGCCACCCCGTTGCCGCCCAGGGTCCCGTCGGCGGCGGCGTCGAAGGGGCGGCAGGCGCCGGTACGGGACAGGATCGACCCGGGCACATGGCGGTACCCGGTGCGCTGCGGGACGTGGACGGCCGCCGCTGCCGCCAGTGCCAGGTCGGCGTCGCCCGACAGCAGCGACTGAATGGCGAGGTGGACGGCGACCAGCGAGCTGGAGCACGCGGTCTGCACCCCGATCGCCGGGCCGCGCAGCCCCAGCCGGTACGCCACCCGGGTGGCGGCGAAGTCGGCCTGGTTGCCGATGGCCACCTGAAGCGCCGTCACCGGGTCGGTCAGGTCCTGGGTCGGCACCAGGTTGCCGAGCAGGTACGTCCGCAGCGCGTGGAGGGTCATGCCCGTCGCCGCGAAGACCGCGACGCGCGTCTCCTCGGGGACCTGCGGACAGCCGCCCTCCTCCAGCACCTGGTGGCAGGTCTGGAGCAGCAGCCGTTGCTGGGGTTCCATCAGCTCCGCCTCGCGGGCGCTGATGCCGAAGAACGCCGCGTCGAACAGGTCGGTGCCGTCCAGCGCCCCGCCCACCGGGACGTGGTCGGCCCGGGAACGCTCCTGCTCGGGCACCCCCGCGACCGCCAACTCCTGCGCGGTGAACCTGCGGACGCCCAGTTGCCCGGTGTCGACGAGCCGCCAGTAGGACTCCAGGTCCGGCGCCCCGGGGAAGCGCCCCGCCATGCCGATCACCGCGATCCGGCGGTCGGGCCCGGCGCCGTCCGCCCGTGCAGCGGCGGCCGGGGAGGGGGCGGTCGCGGCGTGCCGGGCGAGGTGATCGGCGAGTTCCGCGGCGGTGGGGTACTGGAAGAGCGCGGTGCGCGGAATCGTTCTTTCCAGTGCCCGTTCAAGGAGGGCGTGCGCCCGCATCAGCTGGAGCGAGCCGAGGCCGATCTCGTAGAACGGCCGCCGCTCGTCCACCTCGTCACCGGCCACCTCGGCGAAAGCGGCCAGCACCGACGCGCGTATCGCCGCGCGATCGGCCGCCATGACCGGGGTGCCGGTGGCCGCAGGCGGGAGCACGGTCGGCGCGGGCGGCTGCACGCCTGCCTCGGGGGACGCTCCCTTCGGATCATCGGACCGCTCGGCCGGCACCGCCACCGTCACCTCCACCTCGCGGCCGCGCAGGTCCAGCAGCGGTGGCGGATCAGCGGCGCCGGCCCCGGCCCCGCGGGCGACCACGCGTTCCAGCGCGGCGGGGCGGTCCGGTCGTACCAAGCCGCGGAGCGCGGGCGCGGTCTCGTCCAGTCCCACGAAGTAGCAGCCGGGCGGCTGGGCCAGCACCACCCGGGCGAGGCGGCGGCCCTCCGCCGGGGTCAGCCGCAGCAGGCCGCGGCGCACCGCCAGTTCCTCGTAGGGGTTGTCGCGGTTGAGGCCCACGCCGTTCCACAGCCCCCACGCGAGGCAGTGCCCCGGTACGCCGAGCACCTCCAGGTGGTCGTGGAGGGATTCCAGGAAACGATTCGCCGCGACGTACGAGGCCGACTCCACGGCGGGGGCGACGGTCAGCAGGGAGGAGAACGACACGAAGCGCGCGCCGGGCCGGCGCCGCACGAGTTCGGCCAGCCGCAGCGCCCCGACCACCTTGGCCCGCAGGGCGTCCCGCCAGCGCTGCGGCTCCTGCTGGGCGAGCAGCCCCGGCAGGTAGGCCCCCGCCAGGTGCAACACCCCGTCCAGCCGGCGGCCCCACTCCCGTTCGGCCTCCTCGACGGCGGCGGCGACCGCGGCACCGTCGCCGACGTCGACCGACCGGTAGCGCACGTCCCCACCCGCACCGGTGAGCCTGCTCAGGGAGCGGGCGGCGCCGCTGGTCGGGACCTGGTCCGCGGGACCGTCGGGCAGCACCGTGCGCCCCAGGACGAGCAGCCGCAGCCGGAAACGCCGCAGCAGCCCCGACAGCACCTCGGTCCCCACCCCGCCCAGTCCGCCGGTGACGACGTAGCAGGAGCCGTGCGCGAACAACGGCTGGACCAGCTCCCCGTGCGCCGGTGGGACGGGGGCGACCTTCACCATGCGCCTGCGGTACGGCGTTCCGCCGCGCACCGCGGTCTCCACCGCGCCGACCGCGGGGGCCGGTTCGGCGGGCGGCGCAGCCAGGTACGCCGCGAGTTCGGCCGCGTCCTGCGGCGCCGCGCCGCCCGCCAGGTCGACGTGGCGCAACTGGGCCGCGGGCCATTCCAGGGCCAGACCGGCCGCGACGGCGGCGGTGAGCGAACCGGTGCAGCCGACCGGCTCCTGACCGGTGATCCGGTGCAGGCCGCGGCTGACCGTCACCACGGACGCGGGCCGGTCCCCGCGGTGCTCGCGATGGACCTGCGCGGCGAGCACCAGGGAGGTGCCGGCCTGCGTCAGCGCGGCGTCGAGCTCGGCCGCGGGCACGTCCAGCGGGATCGGCCCGGCGTATCCCGCCAGGTGGAGCAGGACCGACGGGGTACGGGCCCGGGCGCCCAGGTCTGTCCACAGGCGGTCCCAATGGTCGCGGTCGCCGAAGTCCAGGGTGTAACGGCCCGGCACCGTGCCGCCGTACCGTTCACCGTGGGAGACGACCACGGCCGCCGCGAACGGACCACCGTCGCCCGTCAGAGCCGTGGCGAGGCCGGAGCGGTCGGCGATCACCAGCGTGCGCGCCGGATCGACGGGCACGGCCCCACCGGATCGCGGCGGAAGCGGCTCCCAGACGGCACGGTGCACCGCGTCCGGCACGGTACGGGAGGTGCCTTCCGCCAGGGCCGGCCGGCGCAGGAGGTCGTCGAAGTCACCGTCGAGGTAGCGCCGGCGGATGGCGGTGCGCTGGATCTTGCCGCTGGTGGTCCTGGGGAAGTCCGCCGCGCCGACCGGCACCACCAGCACCCCGGTCAGCTCGAAGCAGCGCGCCAGCTCGGCCCGCACCCGCCGCACCGTGCCGGCTTCACCGCCGGCGCCGTCGCGCGGCACGTGGAACACCACGAGTTGCTCGCTGCCGGTCCCGGGGGCCGGCACTCCGCACGCGGCCACCGATCCCGGGGTCACGCCGTCGACGGAACCGACCACCTGCTCGATCTCGTGGCAGAAGTAGTGGGTGCCGTTGATGATGATGACTTCCTTGCGACGGCCGGTGACCGCCACCTCACCGTCCTTGAGGAACCCCAGGTCGCCGGTGTCGAACCAGCCGTCGCCGCGCAACGCCTCGGCGGTGGCCGCCGGGTCGTCCAGGTAGCCCGGGGTCACCCTGCCGGAGGCCACCTGGAGCCTGCCGATGTGTCCCTCGGGCAGGATCCGGCCGTCCTCGTCGCAGATCCGGAACCGGGCGCCGGGCGCGGGTGCGCCCATGCTGAGGAAGGTCGTCCGCTCGGCGACCGGCACCTGCGCGCCCACCCACCGCAACGCGCCGGTCAGCGAGGACTTGCGTACCCGGTGGACGGTGTTCGGCGTGCCGAACCGCTTGTAGCTGATCGCCGTGCAGGTCTCGGCCATGCCCCAGGCGAACAGGACGCGGTCGCCGGTCATACCGAACGCGGCCGTGGCGGCGAGGAATTCCCGCACGACGGGCAGGGTGCACTGCTCACCGGCGTTCATCAGCGACCGGACGGCGGACAGGTCCCAGTGCCGGCCCGGCCGCTGCCGGAGCGCTTCGACGACCAGTTTGAAGCCGAAGTTCGGCGACCAGCTGTGGGCGGCCCGGTACCGCGCCAGCAGGTCGAGCCACAGCAGCGGATCGGCCACGACGTGGTCGGTCGGAACGTGGACGGCCGCGCATCCCAGGACGGTGTCCCGCAGGTGGAACATCAGCAGGCCGCCGACGTGGTCCAGCGGAAGCCAGTTGACGGTCGTATCGTCCGGTTCGACGCCCTGGGCGCGCGCGCCGGCCGTGTACTCCAGCACCCCGCGATGGGTGATCCGGATGACCTTGGAGTGCCCGGTGCTGCCGGAGGACAGCTGGAGCAACGCGGTGTCCGCCGGTTCGGCGCGGTGCGGCTCCGCGACCGGCGCCGCCCGTTCCAGCTCCGCCGCGTCCAGGACCCGCAGCCCCGGCATGCCGTACAGCGTCCCCATCTCCCGCAAACCGTCCACGGCGGTCCCGCAGCCGATCACCACCGGTGCCTTCAGCGTCCGCCAGGCGTGGAAGAGCTTGTCGAGGACCGCGCCCCTGGACGCGTAGTCCGGCGGGTGGGCCACGGTGACCGGCAGTACCCCGCCCAGCAGGCAGGCCCACAGCGCCGGGAAGTACTGCTCCAGGGACGGCAGTTGGAGGATGACGCGGTCCCCGGGCACCACACCGGCCGCCCGCAGGCCGCCGAGCACGCGCCGGGCCCGCTCCAGCAGGGTGCGGTAGCTGAGGAAGACGGTGCGATCGGCGCCGAGCACCAGGTGCAGTCCGCGATCCGGGCGATCCGCGGCGGTACGCAGCAGTGCCTCGGGGAGCGTCCGGGGTTCGCCGGCGCCGATGTCCAGGTCGGGGCCGCTGCTCAGGGCGAGCGGCCGTGGGCCGTCCGCTGGCTCCGGGTCGGGCGGGTCCACGTCGGCCGGCGCGGGTCCGGGGTCGGCCGGCGGCTCGGGATCGAGCCCGTCGAGGTGGAGCCGTCCGGGCTGCCGCGGCACCGGCTCCAGGGCGACCTCAGCGGAGCCGCTCCCCCACCCGCGCGCGTACTGCCGCAGCAGCGTCTCGGGGACCACCGGAATCGCGTCGAGCGCCGCCCGGTCCACGCCGCCGTTCGGCAACCGCGGCACATCGTCGACCAGCACCGGCTGGACCTGCGCTCCCTCCGCCAGCGCCGCGGCGGCGAGCCGGCGCTTGAGCCGGCCGAAGTCCGCCTGCCCGCCGGGTACGACGAAGACGGTCAGCAGCTGCGACGACGCACCGTCACCCGCGGGGAGGACCGCACAGTCAACGACGTCGCGAAGGGTCCGCAGACGTGCCTCGAGTCGGACGGTCGAGTCGCTGATGGCCATTTCACCTACTCGTGGTGGATGGGCGACGGTGCCGGTGACGCCGTGTCCGCGATGGTCGGCAGTGGTGGGTGACGTCCCACCCGCAACTGCCTCCCCTGGAACATCGGCCCCAGTGTCCAGCCATCCCGTCATCCGGGGAAGGGGCGTCGACCCCCAAATGTGGGACCTCGAAGGCCCGTTGGCCATGAATGGGGTGGAACGCCCGGAGCGCGACGGGCAGGTCGGTCGCGCCGGGGCCTGCGGGCATCGGCGGGCCGTTACCGGGGCTTGCCGGCAGCGGCGCGGCCGGCGTCGATGCCGCCGGGCGAGGCCGACCGGGGCGCCGTGGGCGGACGAGGGTTGCGGAAGGGTGACAGCTCGCCAAGCTTGGTCCGCCACGGCGCCGACGCGGGGGCGACCGGGTGGGCGCCGCCCCGGCCGGCGGAAACGCCACCGCGCCGCTCAGCGAACTGGTCCGCGTCACCAGGCCCACCACGATCGAACTGCAGGCCCAGCGCGTGGACTCGGCCGGAACCGCGACGATCGCGCAGGTCGCCTCCGACAGCGCCGGTTTCACTTCGCTTCGCTACCACCAGATCTCCACCCCGTCGCGGTGGTGACCCACCCGGCCGACGACCTCCGCCGACGGGCTTCGCCGATGAGCCCGAACCCGTTGGAGGGGCGCAGCACCCCTCCAACGGGGGCTGTCACGTTGGCCGTTGGAGTGCGAGAAGCGACCTTCCAGCGCGCCCCGTGCGGCACCGCATCGTCGGCGGCGCATCCCCGACGTACACGGGCCGGACGGGGAGTCGGACGACGCCGGGGGTGCGAGGCCGCCGCGCAGCCGGTACCGGGGGACGTGTCGGCGGGCGGGGCCGTGGCGGCGGGCATCGGGGAACGCGGGGCTCGAACCCGGCCGCCGGCCCCATCGCCACCACCCAACTCGCCCTGACCGGCCGGGACTTCCAGCCGGCGGCATCGGCGGCGCAGACACCCCCGGTCTCCGTGCACGGCGGTTGAGCCCCGGCCCGCCGACCCCGGTCCGCGGGCCGCCCGGGACGGCTACCTGTCCTGGCTGCGGCCGAACCTGAGGTAGGCGAACAGCCCGAAGACGTTCCCGAACGCGCAGATGGCCAGCCACATCTGCGGCGAGAACTGCTGGGTGCGCGGGTGGCGCGCGATGTCGGCCATGCACAGGATGGCCGGGACGAGCGCGATCAGCGGCACGATCGCGACCCACGGGTTGGACGGCGCCGCCGTCAAGGAGTCGGCCAACACGGTTGATCCTTCCGGGCGTTGGGCGTTGGGCGTTGAGCGTTGGGCGTTGGGCGGCCCCGGCGGTGGCACCGGGCCGGCCGGGGGCGGCGGGTCAGGGGGTCTCGGGCGTGATGATGAAGATCCCGGCGACCTTCTCGTCCGCGTCGAACGCCACGCGTGCCTTCATGTCACCGGCCTCGTAACGCAGCGGGATGTCGACCACCGTGTGGTCGCCGACGCGGCGGACGAACGGCTCAGCGGCTCCGAAGCCCTCGAACGCGCCGACGAGGCCGGTGACGGTGACCAGGGCGTTGATCCGCACCTCGTCGGTGAACTTCTCCAGGACCTGGGCGTCGAACGACGGCCTGGCCTCGTCCATGCGGCCTTCGAGGACGTGGGTGACGATCGTGACGGCACGCTCCGCGGCGTCGGTCATGCGCACTGTCTTGTCCATGGGTTCTCCCGTTCGGGGGTCGATGGGCTTGCCGAACCGCTGGAACGCGGCCTGTCGGGTGACTCCGAGAAGGTCCCCGATCTCCTGCCAGGTGTGGCCGGCGTCCCGGCACTGCTGCACGCACAGCTTGAGCACCTGCTCGGCCAGCAGGTCGACGTCCTGGGCGCGGCGGACCAGGTCGAGGTAGGACGGCGGGGTCAACGGGCTGCCCGCCGACGCCGCCAGGGCCGAGCTCTGTCCGGCCAGCAGGGCGCTCAAAACCGTGAGAGACGGAGGGGAATCGGTCACACGTAAAGGATGCCTTTACGCGATCACCGCGTCAAGGAAACCTTGACGCGGCGCTCGACTTCCGGCCGAGCAGGCAGAAGCGGCGGGCGGCCAGGGCGACATGGCCCGGCCGATCAGGGCCGGCACCTCGATGAGCGGGCCGACGACGCCCGCGAGGGCCTGGCCGGACGCGGCACCGATGGAAGCGACGGCGAGTTCGCAGTCGTCGCCCGCCCCAGCGAACGCCGGCGTGACCGCCATCGGGCAGCCGCGTGCGACCGGCCGGCCGCCGTGGACCCGGACCGCGTCACGGCGACGGACACCGGCGGGGGCGGCGCGATCCGTGCGACGTCCGGCGAGTTGGAGGTGATGGCGTCGCGCCGGAGAGCGAAGAGCACGACGAGGGGGTGCATCGCACCCTGGCGGTGTGATCGTACGTGCGGTCGAATCTGAGGCCTGCTTACGGCCCTCGGCAAGCGGTGGGCCGCCGGGCGTCCCGCAGTCGGCGACGGGGTGACCAGGGCGATCACCACCGGGACCTTCCGGCGCGACCGGTACGTCCCGGCGGTGGCGTGTCCGCCGCACTCATGCCAAGGACCGACCGCCTGTTCCGGCAGGCCCCCGTCCGGAGGAAGGACCCGTTCCGCACCGGCTGATCCGATACCTGATGGCTCCTCGAGCCGCCGCGGTACCGGAAGCCCGTCCCGAGGAAGGCCTCATGACAGACCTGACAGCCGCCGTCGAGCGAACAGCGCTTCTCACCGCCGCCCTTCGGGCCGCCGAGAGCCGGCGCGAGGACCGCCTGTACGACGACCCCTACGCGGCGTCCCTCGTCGGCGACGTCGGCCCGGTGCTGCTCGCCGAGATCCGCGAGGCGACGTTCCCCGCCGCCCGGACGCGGACCCTGCCCAGCACTCCCGACTACAACGCCATCCGCACCCGGTTCTTCGACGACTTCCTCCAGGACAGCGCTCGGGACGAGGCGATGACGCAGATCGTCCTCGCGCCCAGCGGCATGGACTCGCGCGCCTACCGGCTGAAGTGGCCGCAGCACATTCGCTACTTCGAGATCGACCGACCGGCGGTGCAGGACTTCAAGGCCGAGCGGTTGCGCGGCGTCGAGCCGGCGGTCGACCACCGGGTGATCGCCGTCGACCTGACCGATGACGACTGGGAGGCCGAACTCGTCGGCGCCGGCTTCGACCCGCGGTTGCCCTCGACCTGGCTGCTGGAAGGACTGCTGTACTACATTCCCGAGCGGGACGGCCGCCGCATGCTCGACCGGGTCGCCGCCCTGTGCGCCCCCGGCAGCCGCGTCGCGGCGGACATCGTGAACGCCGCCGCCCTGACGCTGCCCAACATGCGCGGCCTGCTGGAGGTCTTCGCCGGCTGGGGCTGCCCCTGGGTCTTCGGCAGCGACCGCCCCGAGGAACTCTTCGCCGACCACGGCTTCGACGTGCGGGCCGTCCAGCCCGGCGAGGAGGGCGCCGACTACGGCCGCTGGCCCGACCCGGTCCCGCCGCGTGACGTCAGCGACGTGCGCCGGGTGTTCTTCGTCCACGGTACGCGCCGTTGACCAGGAACGCCGTCGTCGTCGGGGGCAGCGTCACCGGTCTGGCGACCGCCCTGGCCCTGTCGCGGCGCGGCTGGCGGGTGCGGGTGCTGGAGCGGTCCGCGCCGCCGCCGGACGGCCCGCCGCGCAAGGCGGCCCTGGAGTGGGACCGCCCTCTGGTACCGCAGAGCGGCCACTCGCAGTTCCTCCAGTCCCTCGGCGTGCACGTCCTGCGCGAGCACGCGGCCTTCGTGCTGGACGACGCGCTGGAGGAGGGCGGCCGGCTGCTGGACCTGACGGCCGTGGCACCGCCGGCCGCCGACGACGCCGACCGGGCGGGCGATGAGCAACTCGAGGCGCTCGGCATGCGCCGACCGGTGCTGGAGCTGCTGCTGCTGCGCGCGGTACGCGCCCTGCCGGGCGTCACCGTCGGCTTCGGGACGGCCGTCCGGGGGCTGCTGACGGACGCCGACGGCGGGCGGGCCACCGGCGTGGTCACCGGCGACGGCGCCCGGCTCACCGCCGACGTGGTGGTCGACGCCACCGGGCGGGCCGCGATGTCCCGTTCCTGGCTGGCCGCGGCCGGGGTGCCGGTCGAGCCGGACGAGAGCTCGCCGTCGTACCTGCGGGCCTACACTCGCTTCTACCGGCTGCTCGCCCCCGGCGGCCTGCCCGGGCCGCTGAACCGGGGCAACGCGGCCGGCGGGGTGTGGGACCACTACGCGGCAGTCGTCCACCCGGCGGACGGCGACGTCTTCGCCATCACCCTGGGCGCTCCCACGGCGGACCCGGCGACCACCGCGCTGCGCCGGCCGGGCGCCTTCACCGCGGCCTGCCGGCTGTCCCCCTTCGTCGCCTCCTGGGTGGACCCGGCGGCCGCCGTGCCGCTGACGGACGTCCGGGCGATAGCCATGCCGGCCAACGCGCTGCGCGGCGTGATCAGTCCGCGGCAGCGCCCGGTGGCCGGGCTGTTCGCCGTCGGTGACGCGGCCGGCCTGACCGATCCGCTCTACGGACGGGGCGTCTCGCTCGCCCTGCGGCACGCCTTCGTGCTGGCCGGGCTGCTCGACGACGGCGACCGGCCCTCGGCGGAGCTGAGCGAACGGGCCATGCGGTGCGCGTACGCGCTGTACCGGCCCTGGTACGAGCAGTCGGTGCACGACGACGACTCCCGCGAGCGGATGTGGCGGGCCCGCCTCGCCGGGGAGGAGACCCTGCCGCTGCCGCCGGTGATACCCGGCGGTCCGCCGCTGCCGCTGGTGGCCGCCGCCGCGGCCACCGACCGGGTCGTGTGGCGGGCCCTGGTCCGCGGCTCGATGAGCCTCGACCGGCCGGCCGACCTCTTCGGCCGCGCGGAGCTGACGGCACGCCTGCAGGCCGCACCCCGACCGGCCCCGACGGCCGGACCGCGCCCGCCCACCCGCGGCGAACTGCTGGCCGCGCTGGCGTCCGAGGGGGCCTGAGCGTGGCCGCCGTCCCGAAGGTGCTGCTCGCGCCGATCACCGTCACCCCGTCCAAACCGCTGACGCCCAGTCACCTCAAGGGCCTGTTCTGGGCGGACGTGCTGCACCGCGCCACCGGGCACCTGGCGGAGGTGACGTACCGGTACAGCCACACGACGTATCACCGCACCGAACAGGTCCTGGGCTTCTGGGAGTTCCTGGACCGTACCGAGGGCGACACCGACTACCACGACGCCACCGAGACGGAGATCGGCGAGCTGTACGTGCGCTACCGGGCGCAGGAGGACCGCCCCGGGGCCGCCGCCCTGCGCCCCTACGCGGAGGCGGTGGAGGAGAGCGGCTGGGTGCACCCGGCCAGCGAGCGGGTGCTCCGCCTGTGGTCGGGACACTACGAGCGGCTGGGGCTGTACGACCCCGGGCTGCGCGAGCACCAGCCCCCGGGGCTCGGGCTGGAGGAGATGATCGACCGTCTGGTCGCCGCCGGCTGCGGACTCGACCAGCGGCGCTGGGGCGGATCGGTCCACCTCGACCTGACCCGCTGGGGGCTGCCGCTGCGGCAGATCGTCACCCCGGACGGCCGTCCCAACTACCTGGCGTGCGCGCTGCGCGAACTGCTGGTGCTGGCACCGCGCCACGACGAGGTGGTGTTCCTGTACGACCGGGAACTGGCCCCGGACTACCGGCTGTTGGAGCGCCTCCTGGGAAGTGCGGACACCGTGGTGCGCTGCGTTCCCATCGGGCGCGTCCCCATCGGCGGGCGGATCGTCTCGGCCCGGCACGGCGGCTGGCAGGACCACACCGTGGACCGGCTGCTGGCCGCCGTGGACGACGAGCACGACGTCCCGGCGATCCGGCTGGGCCTGCGGCTGTACTTCATCGCCATGCTCGGGCCGGGCGACCAGCAGTCGTTCCGCCACGACCTGCTGGCCAAGAGCTGTGCGCGCGCCGAACGGCTGCTCGACCGGGCCGCCCGTGACCCGAAGGCCGATTCCGCCGAACTGCGCGCCGACCTGAGCCGCTACCAGCACTCCCACCGGTACGTCGATCCCTACCGGTTGACCTCGTCGCTGCTGGCCAGGAGCCGGCGCACGATCGACGCGGGGCTCTTGAGCGAGGTGTTCCTGTGATGCCCGCCGGCGCCGCCGACCGGCTGATCGCCGCCGCCGCCGGCCGCATCCGCGCCGCCCGGCCCGACCTGGTCGCCGACCTGGACCTGAGCAGCATGGCGGCCCTGGAGGCGGCGCGGGCCCGCATCCGCGACGACGACGAGGGCGACGAGGCGGTCGTGGTCGCCGTCATCCGCGCTCCCGACCTGCCGCGGTGGATCGTCGAGACCTGTGTCTTCGCCCTGTCCCTGCCGGCCGACCGGGCCGATGCCTGGCGGCGCGGCTTCACCCGCACCCTGCACCTGGCCGGTCAGCCCCGCCACCTCGGCGAACGGTTCCGGTTCGCGCACGTCGCCGGGGACGGCTCGGCCGGCTGGACCGCGCCGGCCCCGGCGTCCGACGTCCTCGGACTGCGGCGGCTGCTCAAAACGTTCGCCGGTGAGCGGGAACTGCGCCCGCACGCCCCGGTCACCGTACGGGTGCCGTACCCGGCGCAGTACCACGCCGGCGGTGGACCGGCGCGCCCGCCGGTGCACCGCGACCTCTACTACGCCACGGCCCGGGTCAGCGTGGCCGAGGGGCTCGTCCACCTCAACCATCTGCTGGCCGAGGCGGTGCTGGACGGCCTGGTCGGGCCGGGCGACCGGCTCACGCTGCGGCCGGTACCGCGCCTGACCGGGCTGGAGCGGACCTTCACCGCGGTACGCGCCGAGACCGACGTCCACCGCCCGCACACCCTGCAGGCATACGCCGCCCTCACCGAGGAGCTCTGAGTGACCGCGACCGACTCCACCGCGCCCGCCGGCAGCAGCACACCCGTCCGGCTGGGATTCCACGAAACGCCGCACCTGGTGAGCGGCATCATCGCCCGGGCGGGACTGGACCCGTGGGACTTCGCCCTCGTGCCGTACGACGTGCGGGAGCCGTTCCGGCTGCTGCGCTCCGGCGACGTCGACGCGATGGTGGTGAAGTACGGGCTGCGGGAGCCGGACATCACCGTCGGCCCGCCGGTCGGCTGGGACGAACGGGTGCTGCTCGTCGGCGCGGGCCACCCGCTGGCGTCCCGTGCCGGGGTGTCCGTGGAGGAGGCGGCGCTGTACGACGCGTTCGCACGGCCCAAGGGGTTTCCCGGGTACGTGTGGGACCGCGTCGTCCCGCCGCGTACTCCGGCCGGGACGCCGATTCGCCGGGTCCACGCCCTGACCACGGTCGAGGCCCTGGTGGCGACGCTGACCAGCACCCAGGCCGTGCACCTGTCCTTCCGCTCGGTCGAGGCGGCACTGCCGCCGCAGGTGAAGGCGGTCGCGGTGGAGGACCTGCCGAGCGCGCCGGTGTCGCTGGCGTGGCTGAGCGGATCGCACCAGCCGGGCCCGGTGCGCGACTTCCTGCGGGCCGCGGCGGCAGCGGCGGTCCCGGACCCGGCAGCGGCCCGATGACCGGATCACCCACCCGGCAGACGATGTCCACCACCCGGAGGGAAACCCCACCACGATGATCACCACCGTCGACGGCGTCCCCGTCCACTACACCACCCACGGCACCGGTCCCGGCCTGCTGCTGGTCCACTCCGCGGGCGCCGACAACGCGACCACCTTCGGGCAGCTCCAGGACCGGTTCACCGACCGGTACACCGTGATCGCCCCGGACTTCTCCGGCAGCGGCGGCACCCCGCTGCCCGACGAGCCGCTCACCGTGGACCTGCTGGCCGGCCAGGTGGCCGCGGTCGCCCGGGAGGTGACGGACCAGCCGTTCGACGTGGTCGGGTTCTCCATGGGCTCGATCGTGGCCGCCGCCCTCGCCGCCGCCCACCCCGAGCGGGTACGCCGCCTGGTGCTGATCTCCTGCTGGAACCGGGGCGACGATCCGCGCCAGCAGCGGCTGCTGGCCCTGTGGCACCGACTGGCCGACCTCGACCCGCAGGCGTACGCGCGGTTCACCGCCCTGTCGGTGTTCTCCGGCCCGTTCCTGGCGCAGGCCGGGCACGAGGCCATGGACGAGATCGTCGCGCTGATCACCCTCGGGACGGGCGTGCGCGCGCAGATGGACCTGGCCACCCGGATGGACATCAGCGACCGGCTGGAACACATCACCGCGCCCACCTTGGCGATCGGAGCCGCCCAGGACCACTGGGTGCCGGTGTCGCACGCCCGGGAGACCGCCCAACGCATCAAGGGCTGTTACTACGAGGAGGTCGACAGCGGCCACATGAGCGTCTTCGAACGTCCCGCGGAGGTGGCCGAACTGGTCGCCGCCTTCCTCGACGCCTGACCGCCGGCCGGCTCCCCGGCCCCGGTGCGCCGGCGGGGACCGCGAGACGGCCCGCCACCCGTGCTCACCCCCTCAGGAGCGCGACGCTCCCGGGGTACCGGTCCGCGGCCCGCAAGAACTCCCGCGAAGGACATCCCATGACGTCACCCCGCTCCGCGAATGCCGCGACCGCCGCGTCCCGCGCTTGCGCCGGTCCCCTCCCGGCCCCGGCCGGCCGCCGTCCGGACGGCCACCGATGATCCGGCGGACCGGCGCCGCCGCCGGGACGCCCCCGTTCTTCGTCCTGCTGGGCCCCGACTACGCGGGCAAGTCCTCCGTGCTGGCGGAGTTCGCCGCCAGCACGCCCGAGTGGCGGATCGTCTCCAGCGACCGGGAGTTCCTCGATCCCGGCCACGCGCTGATCGCCCGGCTGCGCCGCGACCTGATGGGCGACGTGCTGCCGGGCCTGGGCGGCGACTACTCGCTCGACTTCATGATCGCCGTGTTGCAGACGGCGGTACTCCACCTGCGCGACGGCATCGGGCACGGCGCGGACGGGACGCCCGTCCTGATGGATTCCCACTACTACAAGATGCTGGCCAAGTGCCGGCTGTCCGGGATGGACGAGCACCCGATGTTCGACTGGTGGCGCACCTTCCCCCAGCCGCGCCGGGTGTTCTTCCTGGAGGTGTCCACCGAGACGGCCTGGCGGCGCAGCCGGCGGGGCGGCGGGGCCAACCCCCTGGAGCACTACGGCGACCGGCCGGACCGGATGTCGTTCGACGCCTTCCAGACCGACCTGCGCAAGGCCATGTGGCAGGAGATCGAACACCTGCCGGTCACCGTCATCGAGGAACAGCACGACGTGGTCGGCACGGCACAGCAGATACGAGAGGTGATCGCCGGTGAACTCGGCTGAATCCTGGACCGATCCGGACCGCCTGCGGCGCTACCGGGAACGGGTCCTCGGCGAACGACGGCGACTCGCCGACGCGCTCGCGCACGCCGCAGACCACCAACAGCGCGTCCTGGCCGAGCTGTTGGAGTACAACGCCGGCACCGGGTACGGGCGCGCCCACAGCTTCGGCTCGATCCGCACCCTGGACGACTTCCGCAAGGCGGTGCCGATCAACGACTACGCGGCGCTGGCCCCGTGGATCGAGCGGATGGCGGCCGGTGAGAGCAACGTGCTCAGCGCCGACGACCCGGCGGTGTACTTCACCAGCAGCGGCACCACCGGGGCGCACAAGAAGATCCCCGTCACACCGAGCTTCATGCGCCGGACCTTCTTCCCGTTCTACTACGCGGCGTGGGCGCCCCTGATCGAGCACCATCCCGACGTGCTGGCCCGCCCCGACGCGGTGCTCAACCTCAAGCACGACCCGGTGTCCGCGCCGCCGACCACCGCCTCCGGCCATCCCCATGTGGGCGCCAGCCAGGTCGACTTCGGCGCCAGATTCGGCGAGACGCTGTCCGCCGAACCCGGCACCGGGGCACCGTGGGGCACGTTGCCGGTGTCCGTCGAACGCGACGACCACCTGGAGAAGACCTACCTGCGGCTGCGCCTGGCGGTGCAGAGCGACGTGCGTTGCGTCATCGGGATCAACCCCGCGATGGTCGCCGCCCTGCCCTACCAACTCGCCCTGTGGTGGCCCCGGATCGTCAAGGAGATCCGCGACGGCACCCTGGGCGGTCTGCCGCACACCCGCCCCGCCCCGGAGCGCGCCGCCGAACTGGAGCGGCTGGCCGAGCGGTTCGGCACCGTACGGCCGGCGCACGTGTGGCCGCACATGCGCGCGCTGTTCTGCTGGACCACCGGCATGGCCTCGCTCTATCTACCGCGCCTGCGTGAGGAGTTCGGCGTCGGGGTGGCGGCGCTGCCCGCGCCCGTGGCGGCCTCCGAGGGCCCGGTGGGTGTCGCGCTCGACCGCCACGGATCGGCCGGCTCGCTGGTGGTGACCGCCTCGGCCTACGAGTTCCTGGACGCCGACGAGGACGTCCGGCCCGACGCGCCCACCCTGACGTACCGGGAACTGGAACCGGGGCGCGACTACCACGTGGTCTTCAGCCACATCGGCGGGCTGTACCGCTACGCGGTGGGCGACGTCGTGCGGGTGGTCGACCACGTCGAGGGGGTGCCGCGGCTGGAGTACGCCGGCCGCAGCACCCGTTCGGACGCGGCCGGTGAACGGCTGCGCGACAGCCAGGTCCTGCGCGCACTGGCCACCGCGGCCGGCGGCACCGGGCTGGACGTGCGCAACGCCGCCTGCCGGTTCGAGCGGCCGAAGGGCGCCGCGCCGCACTACACGTTCGCCGTCGCCGCCCGCGGCCCGTGGAGCACGCCGGAGACCGACCGGTTCGCCGCGCTGCTCGACACCGCGATCGGCCGCGAGGGCCCCGCCTACCGGGCGGCCCGCCGCGCCGGGCGACTGGGACCGGCGCGGGTGCGGCGGCTGGACGGTGAGGCGTTCCTGCGCGACTGGCACACCTCCGTCGCCTCCGGCATCCGCCCGACGCAGGTCAAGGACCGCCTGTTCCGGCAGGACATCGCCCAGTGGGAACGGCTCACCGGCGCCCCCGGGGCCGCCCGCGGATGACGGGCGTGAGCACACCGCCGGCCGCGAGCGAGCGGACCGCGGCGCCGCCCGCGCCGTTTGCGGATGGGCGCCGCGGGCGGTGGAGTCCGACCTCACGGGTGCTCAGGGCGCTGTGATCGAGGCGTTGTTGCTGCCGGACCGGACACCGGAGCGAGGTGGCCGGCGGCGGGATCGGCGTGCGGTGATCGCCGCGATGGCGGCGACGGTGACCCCGGGCGCACCAGTCGTCCTCGCCCCGGGACCGCACACCGCCCGCACGGCCGGAGCGCACCGCCCGCACGGCCAGGGCGTACCACCCGCGAGGTTCGGGCGCACCGCCGACGCGGTCGGGGCGCACTGCCAGCACGCCCCCGGGACACCGCGTCGAGCGGGTCAGGTCGGGCCCGCGCCTCGATCCCGAGGGCAGCACCCCGGCTCCGCCCCCTGACTCCGGCCGGACTCTCGGCCACGTCGACTGCGATGGCATGATCAACCCCAGGTGTCCGCCGGCTCCGTGGCGTCCGCCATCCCGAGTGCGTGCACGGTACGGCCGCCAACGTCGCCCGGTACGGGTCGGCGGCCGGCCATCGTCAGCTACGACGACGCGGCCGGCCTGCCTCACCCGGTGCGCACGCTCCGCCCCGAGCGTCCGGCGGGCCGTGAGGTCGGCGCACTCGTCGTGGCGGGCCCAGGCGTTCCGGCGACCGGCAGAATTCAGCAGCGCCCTACCAACGCGTCCACCGCGATCGTCAACCGGAAGGTGTCAGGTGTCCACCAGTCGTGCCATCGTCTTGAAAGATTTCGACACGCCCCCGGCCGAGGCCGAGTTCCCGGTCGGTCCCCCGCCGGTGGGAGGAATGACCGTGGCCTGCCGTTACGGCGGTATCTGCGGCACCGATCTGCACCTCGCCAAGGGACACCTCGACGTGCCGGTCCCGCTCGTCCTGGGGCACGAGGGCCTCGGGGTCGTGCACGAACTCGGCGAGGGCACCACCCATGACGTCAACGGCCGCGCGCTCGCACCGGGTGACACCGTCATGTGGGCGTCGTCCATCGCCTGCGGTCGGTGCCACCCCTGTCATGAACTGCGCGAGCCGACCCTCTGCGAGAACCGGCGCACCTACGGAGTGAACCGTTCCCTGACCGGCGAGTCGCCGCTCGCGGGCTCATGGGCCGACTACATCTCGCTGACCGGGGGAACCACGGTCATCAAGCTCGACGAGGACATCGACCCGATCGCGGCCATGGCCTTCGCCTGTGCCGGGCCCACCATGGTCCACGCCCTGTTCGAGCGCCGGCCGGTGCGGTTGGGCGAGACCGTGGTCGTCCAGGGCAGCGGGCCGGTGGGCCTGGCCGCCGCGTGCCTGGCCCAACTCGCCGGCGCCCACGTGATCCTGGCCGGCGGCCCGCAGGCCCGGCTGGACCTCGCACAGCACGCACGGATCGGCCACCGGCACATCAACGTGGTGGAGGCCGCGGACCCCCTGACCGCCCGCGAAGCCGTGCTCGAAGCGACGGGCGGGCGCGGCGCGGACCTGGTCATCGAGTGCGCCGGGGTGCCGAACGCCGTGGAGGAGGGCACGCGGTTGGTGCGCCGGAGCGGTTCCTACCTCGTCGTGGGCCAGTACACCGACAGCGGCAACACCTCGTTCAACCCGCACCAGATCGTCTACCGCCAGCTGAACATCATCGGTTCGTGGGCCTTCACCGGAGCACACCTCAACCAGTACGTCCGGATGCTCCCGGAACTGTGCGACCGCTTCGACCTGCGCAGTCTCGTCACCCTGTTCCCCCTTGCCGAGTTCGGGCGCGCTCTGGAACAGGTCGCCTCGGGCGAGGTGGTGAAGGCCGTGCTCACCACCTGACGCTTCACACGCCCGCACACCACGCCGTTCGGCAGCACCGCCCACGGCAGGTACGCGTGCTCGACGCGGCCACCGCCCCCGCCGGCGGGCGAGTCGGCCACCGGCGGAGCCGCGACGTGTCGGCGTCCTCGTGGGCCGTAGGGACGACGGCGACGGCCCGGGCAGGGGGACGGCGACCACGGCCTGGCGGACCGGGCCCGGGGAGGGGATGGCCCGAGGGGCGCTACGACCACGATGCGGTGATCGGCACGGTCGACACCCATCGGCCCGGCGCCGGGCGGTCCCCCTCGCGTGGGCGGTGTGCTGCCATCGGCGTGCGTCAGGGCTGAACGTTCTCCAGGTCCTCAAGGAGGCCAGGGTGCGTCGGCTGCCACCCGAGGGCATCGCGGGTGTGGGCGCTGGACGCCGGCTGGTCCATGGCGAAGATCGGGCCGAACGGGCCGAAGGTCTCCTCCGGCACCGTCTCCACCGGCAGCCCCAGCCGCCGGCCGATGACCGTCGCGATGTCCCGCACCGCGTCGCCCTCGTCGGCGACGGCGTGCCAGGCTGTCCCGGCCGGCGCCGACTCGAGGACCAGCCGGAACAGGACCGCCGCGTCGAGGGCGTGCACGGCCGGCCAGCGCTGGGCGCCGTCGCCCGGGTAGCCGGCCACCCCGGTACGGCGTGCCGCGTCCACCAGCAGGCCGGCGAATCCGCCTCGGCCCTGGTGGTGGACCGTGCGCGGCATGCGGACCGCCGCGCTGCGCACCCCTTGCGAAGTCAGATCCAGCAGCGCGTTGACCGAACGGCCCCGCCCGCCCACCGGTCCGTCGGTGGGCAGCGGATCGGCCTCGGTGGAGGCGCGTCCCGGCACCCAGGGCGTGCCCGAGACCGTGACGATCGGGCGGTCGCTCCCGATGAGTTCCCGCCCCAGCGTGGCGAGGGCGTCGCCCTCCTCGGCGATGGCCCGCGCCAGCGCGTCCGGACTGCTGTAGTCGCGTCCGAACGCCAGACTGATCACGCCGTCGCAGCGCGCGGCGCCGGACCGCAGGGCGCCGAGGTCTGCCAGATCTCCGCGCAGCACTTCGGCACCGGCGCCCTCCAGGGCCCGCGCGGAGCCGTCCGAGCGGGCCAGGGCGAGAACGGTGTGGCCGTTGCCGAGCAGTTCGGCGACGACGGCGGAGCCGATGGTGCCGGTACCACCGGTGATGAAGACATGCATGAGCGCTCCCGAAGAGTGATGGGACCATTGTCCCATCACTGACGTTACACGGTGACGGGACAGGTGTCCCATCGCTTATCCTGATCCCATGGCCAGATGGCAATCGGGGGCGACCCAGCGACTCGTCGTGGCGGCGGTCGACCTGTTCACCGAGCAGGGGTACGACGCCACCACGGTGACGCAGATCGCCGAGCGCGCCGGCGTCACCAAGAGCACCTTCTTCCGGCACTTCTCCGACAAGCGCGAGCTCCTGGTCGCCGGCCAGGAGACGCTCAGCAGGCTGCTCGCCGACGGCATCGCCGAGGCGCCCGCGAACGCCAGCCCGCTTCAGGCGGTGGCCGCCGGCCTCGAACGCGCGTCGAGCGCCATGGGGCCGGCGAACCGCGAACTCGGCCCCCGCCTCGCGGCAGCCGTGGCGGCCAGCACCGAACTCCAGGAGCGCGACGCCCTCAAGAGCGTCGGCCTCGCGGCGGCCATGACGGCCGCGCTCATCACCCGCGGCGTCCCCGAGCCGACCGCGCACCTCGCGGGCGAACTGGGCGTCCTCGCGTTCAAGCGGGGTTACGCCCGATGGTCCGAAAGCGATCGCGACGACGCGGAAGGGCTCGCGCCACACGCACTGGCAGCCCTGGAGGACCTGCGCGCGGCGACCGCGTCGCTGGGCTGATCAACGCGGCTCGGCTACCGCCGGCCGGGCCCGGTCGGAGCCGCGGGCACCGCCCGTCAAACCACCGGCGCCGGCGCCGGCGCGGACGGGCGCCGTTCACCGATCGGCGGCGCGGCGGCGGCGTTTCGGATCAGCCAGGGTGGCGGCGCCGTAACCCGCGTCGTCGGGGTTGAGGTTGGTGCCGGGCGCCACGATGCGGTCGATCCGGTCCAGCACGGCGGGTTCCAGGACGACGTCCGCGGCGCTCAACTGGTCGCGCAGATGGGCGCCGGTGCGCGGGCCGATGATGGCCGCGGTGACCGCGGGGTGCGTGGTGACGAACGCCAGCGCCAGCTGGATCAGCGTCAGGCCCGCTTCCCCGGCGACGCCGGCGAGTTCGGTGGCGGCGTCGAGCTTGGCCTGGTTGCCCGGTACGTCCAGGTCGTAGTGGGAGAGCGTGGTGCGGAACGGCATCGTCCGCGTGCGGTGGCTGGACAGGTCGGCCGCGTCGCGGTGCCAGCGGCCGGACAGCCAGCCGCCGGCCAGCGGGCTCCACGCGAGCACCCCCATGCGGTACGTCTCGCAGGTGGGCAGCACGTCGGCCTCGACGCCCCGGACCAGCAGGGAGTAGGGCGGTTGTTCGCACACGAAGCGCTCGCGCCGCCGCCGTTCGGCCGTCCACTGGGCCTGCACGATCGCCGAGGGGGCGAAGGTCGAGGAGCCCGCGTAGCGGATCTTTCCCGCGTGCACGAGGTCGGAGAGCGCACCCAAGGTCTCGTCGATGTCGGTCTCGGGATCGGGCCGGTGCACCTGGTACAGGTCGATGTGATCGGTGCCCAGGCGGCGCAGGCTCTCCTCGCAGGCCCGGACGATCCAACGCCGCGAGGCACCCCGTTGGTTGGGGCCGGGGCCCATCGGGCTCGACACCTTCGTCGCCAGGACGACGTCGTCGCGGCGTCCGGCGATGGCCTTGCCGACGATGAGTTCCGATTCACCACCCGAGTACACGTCGGCCGTGTCGATGATGTTGACGCCCGCGTCGAGCGCCGTGCGGATGATGCCGATCGAGTCGTCGTGATCGGGGTTCCCCCACTCCCCGAACATCATCGCGCCCAGGCACAGCGAGCTGACCTGGACTCCTGTACTACCCAGCGTGCGATACCGCATGACGTGGGCGGTCCTTCCGTGATCGCGGCGGTGCGAGGGGGCAGCCGGCGGCCGGCTGCCACCGCTCACAATAAACGGAGCAGGGTCCGTTTGATCGGCCAGCCTAAGCGGAGCCGACTCCGCAAGCAAGTCTCCCCCGCGCGGATGCGTACCGTTGTGCGTACCCGTTCCCGAAGCCGCCGTCCGCAGCTCACCCGGCCGCCCGCGGTCCGCCGGACAGGGCAACCCATTCGGGGGATTGTCCGGGCGCGAGCGGCGGGTACTGCCCGCACCGCTGGGCCTCCGGGCGGAGGATCGGTCGCAGCGGGAAGAGGCCGGCCGCGGGGCGCCCGGGCACCGGACGCCGCATCCCGTACGACGACGGAGGACATGATGACGAACAGCGGTGGCTTCACCGTCTGCCTGTGGTTCGACGGGCAGGCCGAGCAGGCGGTGGACTACTACCTGTCGGTGTTCCGCGACTCCGCACGTGGCCGGGTGACCCGGTGGGCCGAGGGCGGGCCCGGCGAGCCCGGCAGTGTGCTGACCGCGGAGTTCACCGCCAACGGGCAGCGGTTCGTGGCGCTCAACGGCGGGCCGCAGTTCACCTTCGACGAGGCGATCTCGTTCCAGATCCACTGCGCCGACCAGGCCGAGGTGGACCACTACTGGCAACGGCTGACCGAGGACGGCGGCCAGGAGTCGCAGTGCGGCTGGGTCAAGGACCGCTTCGGGGTGTCCTGGCAGGTCGTGCCCGCCGTGCTGCCGCAGCTCCTGACCGGCGACGACCCGGCGGCCACCGCGCGCGCCATGCGGCAGCTCATGGGCATGGGCAAGCTCGACATCGCGGAGCTGCAACGCGCCTACCGGGGTGAGTAGCGCACCGCCGGCGGGCGGTCAGAACCAGTGCAGGCAGTGCGGGGAGCGCTCGGCGCGGAAGAGGGCGTCGGCGACGGTCACCGCGCCCGGGTGGTGGGCCCGGATGTGTCCGGCGCGTACGAGCGTGCTCGGTGCGGTGCCGCCGAGGTAGACCGAGCCCAGGTCGCGCACGTCCAGGGACAGGTCGGGCTCCCGGTCCGTCGGGACGCAGTCGGCCCTGCCGTCCCGGACGGTCAGCAGGTAGCGGCCGTGCTCGCCGAGGAACGGGTCGTCGACGTCGAGGACGAGTTCGCCGTCCGTGAACCAGCCGCGCGCGGTCAGCGCACGCGGGACGTCCAGCAGCCGCACCCAGAGCCAGTCCTCGTCGCTGCCCAGCTGGCCCGCGTTGAAGTCGGCGAGCTGCCAGCGCAGCGGGTGCCCGGGCGGGAAGTGCTTGAACACGACCCGGCCGACCAGGTCGTGGCCGAGCACCAGCCGGGCCAGGGCCGTGAAGACCGTGTCGTCGGTGGCGATGGTCTCGTCGACCGTCAAGGTGTCGGACTCGCCGAGCGAGTAGCTGGCGTAGCCGTCCGGGACGCCGTCGGCGTCCCGGTGGACGGCGATGTAACGCGGCGCCCGGGAGACCGGGGGCTGCCCCGCGCCCGAGGCCCACCAGCGGTGCGGCCGGGACACCGCGCCGGGCTGTGCGCGCCGGTACCGGTCGTAGACCTCTTCCATGATCTCGCCGCACTCGGCACGCCGCAGCACCTCGACCGAGCCACCGTCCGAGCCGCTGTCCGAGCCGGTGAACGAACCGGTATCCGTGCCGGTGTCCGGGCCTGCCGTCGGGGCGTCGGCCGTTCCGCGGGCCCGGGGAACGGCGAAGGCCGCCCGGTGGCGCGGCACGGTCAGCTGCCGCGTGCAGGTCGCAAGGCCGTAGCCGAACCTGCCGTAGATCGGCGCCTCGGAGGCCAGCAGGACGCAGAGGAACTCCCCGCGGGCCCGCAGTGCGGTGAGCTGGTGCCGCATCATCGCGCTCGCCACGCCCCGGCGCCGGTGCGAGGGCAGGACGCCGACGGCGGTCACCCCGGTGACCGGGAGGAGGACCCCGCCGGGCAGGGTGAGCTCGAAGGAGTACGCGCCGGCGGTGCCGACGGGCCGCCCGTCCGCGGTCACGGCGAACAGGTTGCGGTCCATTTCGTACGCCGACCACAAGAGCCCGTCGCCCTCGGCCGGTGATTCCCGGAAGCGCCCGAACGCGGCGAAGACGGTGTCGACGAAGAGTTCGAGGTCCTGGTCGGTCGTGGGACGGATCTCCATCGCTGCCGCTGCCTCTCCCGTTGCGGGCACCACGGCTCGCGGTGCCCCGGCACAGTGCAGCGCCGACGCGCGGCCCGGTCAACCGAATTACGGCCGGGTCCCGCGGCCGGTCGCAGCACAGCGCGGCCCCCGGCCGGCCCCGGGACGCGTGGCGGTGGTCGGGCCCGGCCGGGTGTGCTCCCCCGGCGCAGCCCGCACCGGGGGCTCGTCCTCGGCACCACCGCTGGATTCCGCCGTGCTGCGGCCGAAGCCGTGGCACCCTGGCCAGGACGTGGACGCGCCGGCGGGGGAACGGCGTCGCGTGTCTGCCCGCTGCCGGCTGCCCTCCTGCCGAACGCGGCCGTCCAACGCGGCAGTCCGACGGGGTCGTTCAACGGAGCGGTCCACCGGGACTTCTGCTTCCCCGTCACGGCATGTGAGACTGCCGTCGTGATCACCCCGCGGCCCAGTGATGTCGAGGGCGTGGCGGCCGGGGCGCTGGAGTGGCTCCTGGCCACCGCCCGCCCGACCGGGAACGGCCTGGCCTGGGCGACCAGGCCGAGCGAGGAGCGCCTCAATCCGGTGCTGTACAGCGGCACTGCGGGTGTCGTGCTGGCGCTGCTGGAGGCGGAGCGGCATTTCGGCGACGAGCGGTACGGCGACGCGGCGGTGCGCGGGGCCCGGAGCATCGCGGCGGCGGTCGAGGACTGGGAGCTGTCCTCGCTGTATTTCGGGCTGACCGGGATGGCCGTCGCGCTGCGTGCCGTCCACGAGCGGCTGGGCGAAGCGGCTGCCGGTGCCGCCGCGTCGCGCGCCCTCGACCTCGTGCGGTCCCGGTTCGACGGAACGCGTTGGGGTCCGCAGTTCGACCTGCTCGGCGGCAACGCGGGCGTCGCGCTCGGAGCGCTGGCCGCCGGCGACGTCGAGCTGGCCGTCCTCGCGGTGACGCCCTACACGACGACGGCGGAGACCACCCCGGTCGGCGTCGTGTGGGAGACCCGCGCGGGAAGACCCGCGCGTCTGCATCACACGGCACACGGCACGCTGGGGGTCGTACACGCGCTGGCATCGGTCGGCCGCACGGCGAACCGCACCGATCTGACCGAGCTCGCGGCGGCCGGCGCGGCGGATGTGGTGGCGCGCGACGAGGCCGGACCGGAGGGCTTCCTCGTTCCGCACTCCGACCCTCAGGACCAGCCCGAGCGCAACGAACGCCACAGCTACGGCTGGTGCAACGGCCCGACCGGCGACGCCCAGACCTTCCGGTTGCTGCGCGAGGTACTGGGCGACCCCGCGTGGTCGGCCCTCACCGACCGCTGCTGGCACACCGTCACCCACTCCGGCCTCCCCCGCCGCCCGCGACCGGGCTTCTGGGACAACAACGGGCAGTGCTGTGGCACCGCGGGAGTGCTCGCCCTCGCCTGCGACCGGGAAGTCGAGTACGGCGACGGTCTGGACTTCGCGCAGGTCCTCGTCGCGGACCTCCTCGCCCGAACGACGGCGGACGCGAACGGCGCCTGCTGGTCGAACGTCGAGTACCGGGCCGCGCCGAGCAGTCTTGAGCCCACGCCCGGGTGGGCGATGGGCAACGCCGGCATCGTCCGGGAACTGCTCCGCTTCGCCCGCGTCAGCACCGGCCGCGACCCGGGCTACGCGGTCACCTGGCCCGACCGCCCGGCGGCTGTTCCGTCGTAGTTCGCCGGCCCCGGGCCATCGTTACGTATACCGCCGGTTCGCAGCAGGGGCGCGTCCGCCACGTGACCCCCGGTGTCGAAAAGTCGGCGGTCCGCGCCACCGGTACTGAAGTCATACCGGAATGCCGGCATGCCGGGATGACGGGATGACGGGATTCCTGAACGACTGGATACCTGGATACCTGGATGCCGACGACACTGCGGGCAGGTTTTTCCGACTGGCCGATCTTCTGCTGGCTGCGCAAGATCAAGGCGAAGTACAACCCGCACAACGTCTTCCAGTACGAGCAGAGCATCCCGCCGGCGACGTGGTGACCGGTCCGCGCCGCAGGGCAGTACCGGGGCCGGGCGCGCGGTTCAAAAGGCGTCCGGCCCCCGCGGAAGCGCGTTCCCGCGGGGCGTCGGCGCGGCGTCGCACGGCTTCCGGGGCAGCGCGTCCCCCTCGCTGACGTAGACGTGCGGGACGGCGCCGGCCCCGCGGGAACCGGCAACCGCCGCAGGCCGGCTGCCGGTTCCGTGGCCGGTGCGGTCCCGCGCGGTGGTCGTTCCGCAAGCCGGGCCGTCCCGCACGACGTGTCATGGACGGTCCGTCAGGTGTGGTGCGTCAGGCGCGATCCGTCCCACGCGGTGCGTCAGGCGCTGCCGTACACACCGTCCCTGTCGCGCGGTCGGCCCGTCGGCCGGCCGGCCCGTGCTTCAGCGGCTGACCGTGGCCCGGGTCTGTTCCGCCCGCTGGGGATCGATGGTCGCCGCCGCCGGGAACCTCGCCCTCAGCAGGGTCGCCACGGCCGCCAGGAGTGCGATTCCGGCGGCCGTCCAGAAGGCGGCCCGGAACTCCGGGAAGACCGGGACCGTGGTGCCCGCGATGGTGTGCGAGGCGAGGATGGCGACGCCGAGTTGGCTGCCCACCGCGCCGCCCACCGTGCGCGCGACCGTGTTGATGCCGTTCGCCGTCGCGCCCGCGGCCGGCGGGGTGACCTCGTGGATGAGCTTGGGCAGCGCGGCCATGACGAAGCCGAACCCGGTGCCGATGACGACGTAGCAAAACGCCACCTCCCACGGGCCGGAGGAGAAGAACGCCAGCAGCACGCCGCCGATCGCGCTCATCGCGAACCCCAGCGGTGCCGCCGAGCCGGTGCCGAGCCGGGCCTCGACGCGCCCGACCGCCGAACTGGCCGGCAGCCCGAGCAGGGTGCCGGGCAGCAGGATCAGACCGGCCACGGTGACGGTCGTGCCGAAGCCGTAGTCCACCAGGTGTGCCGTTCGCGGCGGCAGCCCGGCGGGCAGCTCCGCCAGCTTGGGGATCAGCACGTAGAAGACGAACTGGCTGACGCCGAGCAGGAAGGCGCCGACGTGCGCGATGACGATGCGCCGGCCCAGCAGCAGCGTGGGGTCGATGAGCGGGCTGGTGGCGCACCGCTCCCGTCCCAGGAACGCCGAGCCCAGCAGGACCGCGGCGGAGAACATCCCGAGCACGGCGGGGGAGGTCCATCCCCACTGCGGCCCCTCGGTCAGCGCCAGCAGCACCGTGGTGAGGCAGCCGCCCAGGAGGGCGACGCCGGCCAGGTCGAGCGGCTCGCGCCGGCCGGGCCGGCTCTCCGGAACGTAGCGGATCGTGGCGAACAGCGCGGCGAGGATGAGGACGCAGGTGGCGACGAAGAGCCAGCGCCAGGAGGCGTGGTCGACGATCAGCCCGCCGCAGACCAGCCCGACGCCGGCCGCCCCGCCCACCAGGCCGGAGGTCAGACCCAGTCCGAACGGCACCCGGCGCGGCGGCAGGATCTCGCGGATCAGCCCCAGGGAGAGCGGCAGGATGGCGATGCTCGCCCCCTGCACCGCGCGGAACGCGATGAGGGCGCCGATGTTCCACGCGGCGGCCGCGCCGATGGAGCCGGCCAGATGGATCACCAGGGTCACGATGAGCACCCGGCGGCGGCCGTAGCTGTCGCCGAGGCGGCTGATCAGCGGGGTGAGGACCGCGCTCGCCAGCAGCGCCGAGCTGAGGACCGCCCAGGAGGCGCCGGCCGGCGTGGTGTGCAGTTCGCGCTGGAGCACCCCCACCGTCGGCACCAGCATGGTCTGGGCGAGGGCGTAGGACAGGACGGCCAGGATCAGGGCGATCAGGGCACGGGTCCCCGATAAGTCCGCCTTGGAGGACGACGGCTCGGTGGGTTCGGTCACGGTTTCCTCGCTCGGTGGTCCGAAGTGTGCGGTAACCTGCCCGCCACGGCGGCGGTACGGTCGGCCGCCACGACTGCGCTCCCATGATTCGCGAACATTGGTCGCTAACGCGCGAGCATAGGAGTACGCTCCCGGTCGGCACAAGACCGGGGCGGGCCGCCGTCGAGTAGAGTCCGTGCGGTGAGTGCACGCGCGCCCGGTCGGCCGGCCGTCCTGTCCCGGCCGCTCATCGTCGCCGCCGCACGGTGGATCGCCGACCACGACGGCCTCGACGCGATGACCGTCCGCGCCGTCGCCCAGCGTCTCGGCACCGGCCAGGCCTCGTTGTACCGGCACATCGCCGACCGCCGCGAACTGCTCGTGCTGCTCGCCGACGACGTGGCCGCGCGGCTGCCGTTGCCGCGCGAGGGCCTGGAACCCGGCGAGCAGTTCACCGGGCAGTGGCTGGACGCCTACGACTATCTGCGCGGACACCACTGGGCGGCACGGATCATCGCCGAGGGCGCGCAGGTCCGCGCGGGCGGTGCGGCCTTCGCGGACAGTGCGCTGGCCGTGCTCACCACGGCGAGCGGTGCCGACCGCGGCGACGCGCTGCGCGCCTTTCGGGTGCTGTGGCACCTGATGCTCGGTCACCTCGTCAACTCCCACCCCGTCGGCCACCCCCGAACGCACGAAGACGCCGGGACCGCGCCGGGACCGCACGACGAGCCCTCCCCGGCCCCCGGCACGCAGACCCCCGCCCCGCCGTCGGACGCCGCGCGGGACGACTTCGCCTGGGCACTCCCCCTCGTACTGGCCGGCCTGAGACGTTCCCCGGAAACCCGCTGAGCGCGTCGGCGGCGGCATCGGCGGGAGCGGTCAACGGTCACGCCGGTCAGCGGTCGGTGGCGCCGGTGCCCAGCAGGGCGTCCAGCGGCCAGGAGACCGGGCCGATCCGCGCCCCGGGCGTTGCGGCGGCGTCGAACGCTGCGCCGGGCCCCGGGCCGTCCCGATCCGGGTTCGACCGCTGGACGGCCGGCGCCCCATCACCCCGCCCCGGCCCGCACGTTCGCCCTCACCGGTGGCCTGCGGGCTCCCGGGGATCGTGGACGTGCCGGTCGCTTCCCGGTCCGACGGCCCTGCCGCCTCACCCGCGGTGAACCAGCCCACCCGACAACGCCCGTCGGCCGCTATGCCGCAGGGCCGCAATGCTGAAGTCAGGCGGCTCTGCACGGCCTGGTTCACGTCACGATGGGGTACGCCGGATACCGGGCTCCCACCGCCGTTCCGGTCCGAAGTCCTGATCGATGCCCTGATCGAGGTGCCGGTGCGGGGTTACCTGTGGTGGGTGCCCTTCGGGTTTCCCTGGGTGTTGCCGGCGCGGTGGGAACGGGGGCCGGTGGCGCCGGGTGCCGGGTACGGGGGAAGCGGCGGCGCATCGGTGCGGGGAGCGGGCATGGCCCCCGGCTGCCGGGCGCGGGCGGCCGGTGTCGTCGGCACCGGCTGCGCGTTCGGCGGCCGGTCGGGGACGGTGTTCGAGGTCAGCGTCGTGCTGAGGGTGGAGGCGACGCGTACGGCGGCGGCGACGGCCGCGAGGACCCCCGCCGCGGCGACCTCGCGCTTGCGCGGCCGGCGCAGTTGCTCGGGCAGGGCGTGGAGCGTGGGCGGACCGAAGGCGCCGGGGGCCGCGGGGCCGGCGTCGGGGTGCGCGGCGGGCGGCATGCGACCGGGCTCGGCGCGAGCGGCGGGCGGTGGCCCGGCGGGGGCGGCCGGGGTACCGGTGGTGCCGCCGGGCAGCGCGACCGGGGCGAGCCAGTGGGTGACGTCGGCGGCGGTGGGCCGCAGGTGCGGTTCCTTGGCCAGCAGGCCGGTGACGAGCCCGGCGAGGGGGCCGGGGATGTCGGCGCGGTGCTGGCGGGGGTCCGGGGGCGGGGACTCGACGTGCTGGGCGAGGACGGCGGCGGCGTTGGCGCCGGTGAACGGCGGGCGGCCGGTGAGGAGTTCGTGGAGCACGCACCCGAGGGCGTACAGGTCGGCGGCGTGGTCGGCGGTGCGGCCGAGGGCACGCTCGGGGGCCATGTAGGTGGCCGAGCCGATGACCATGCCGGTGCCGGTGAGCCCGCTCCCGCTGTCGTTGACGAACTGGGCGATGCCGAAGTCGCTGATCTTGAGGACGCCGCCGGAGGTGAGCATCAGGTTGGCGGGCTTGATGTCGCGGTGCACGATGCCGGCCCGGTGCGCGGCCGCGAGCCCGGCGGCAGTCTGCCCGCCGATCCGGGAGACGTCCTCGGGGGCGAGCCGGCGCAGCGCGGCGACCTCGGTTTCGAGGGTGTGCCCGTCGACGTACTCCATCACCATGAAGGGCTGGTCGTTGATGGTGCCGAAGTCGTAGACGGCGACCGTGTTCGGGTGGGACAGGCTCCCGGCGATCCGCGCCTCGTCGGCGAACCGGCGGATCGCCCGTTCGTCGCCCGCGGTGCCGGTCATCAGCTTGACCGCGACCCGTCTGCCCAGCAGCTCGTCGGTGCCGCGCCAGACCTCACCCATCCCACCCCGGCCCAGCACCTCCTCCAGCCTGTACCGATCCTTGATCAGCACCTTCCGCCCCCGTCCTTCGCTCGGTCCGCCGCGAGTTTCGCACGCGGCGCCCGTCGACCGGACCGCCCAAACCCGCCTCAAAACCTCTCTTCTGCCCGGAACGGTCCCGTGGACCGGTCCCGCGGAGCCGTGGCGTTCCTCACCCTTCGCACCGCCGCGAGCAGCAGAGCACGGCGGGGGCGGTCGGCAGAGGTGCGCTGCGCAAGCGCGTATCCCCCGGGCCGGCGGCTCGTCGAGCCTCACGCGCCGACGGTGTTCGTCGCCGCTCCCCGGGATTCGTTGTCGCTCTCCGTGGTGACGAGTCCGCAGATGACGGGTCAACAGAACAAGTCATCCCCTGCGGCTGGGCAGGCTGTCCGCCGTGGTGCGATCGGGCCGCCGCAGCCGGGTCATCGAGCGCGCCATGTCGTGACCGACCGACTGCCACCGCTCCGAACGCCGTCCCCGTAACCACCCGGCCCTGCTCGGCCTCGCCGGCGCCCTCTGCTGCTTCGGACATCTCATCCGACTCATCACACCGGACGCGGCCTTATCCTCCGTCATAAGAAGCTGACGTTATGATGGGCGCATGCATCGTTCGTCGTGTCCGTGCTGGCGGCGCTCCTCGTAGGAGCGGCCACTTGTCACGCACGACCGGGCCGTTCGGGTGAACGGCCCTTCTGTGTCCCCTGGACCAGGGCCTCGTGTCATCCTGACGGCGAGACCGACCCACCAGGAGATCTTGTGAACGCCACCCCCCAGACCGCGGGGCCCGACGCCTCTGCCCCGGGCCCCTCCGCCGACTCGCTCGGGATTTCCGCGGCGCAGGCCCGCAACGCGGTGCTGGAAGAGCTGATCGCCAAGGACCCGAAGCAGTTCCGGGTGCTGACGGGCGATCGTCCCACCGGCCGCCTGCACCTGGGCCACTATTTCGGCACGCTGCACAACCGAGTGCGTCTTCAGGACCTCGGGGTGGAGTTGTTCGTCATCATCGCGGACTACCAGGTGCTGACCGACCGCGATGTGGCCGACAACCTGACCGAGCACGTCGAGGAACTGGTCCTGGACTACCTCGCCATCGGCGTGGACCCGGCCCGCAGCACGATCTTCACGCACAGCGCCATCCCGGCCCTCAACCAGCTGATGCTGCCTTTCCTGAGCCTGGTCTCCGTCGCCGAGCTCAACCGCAACCCCACGGTCAAGGACGAGATCGCCCACTCGCGCCAGTCCGCCGTCAGCGGCCTGATGTTCACCTACCCCGTGCACCAGGCCGCCGACATCCTCTTCTGCAAGGCCAACCTGGTCCCGGTCGGCCAGGACCAGCTCCCCCACCTCGAACTCACCAGGACCATCGCCCGGCGCTTCAACGACCGCTACGGCAAGGGCGGCGCCGTCTTCCCCCAGCCCGACGCCCTGCTGTCGAGCGCGCCGCTCCTGCTGGGCACGGACGGCACCAAGATGAGCAAGAGCCGGGGCAACTCCATCGCGCTGGCGGCCAGCGCCGACGAGACCGCCCGCCTGCTCAAGGGGGCCAAGACCGACTCCGAACGCCACATCACCTACGACCCGGCCACCCGCCCCGAGGTCTCCTCCCTCCTGCTGCTCGCCGCGCTCTGCCAGGGCCGGACCCCCCAGGAGGTGGCCGACGAGATCGGTTCCGCCGGTGCCGCCGCGCTGAAGAAGACAGTGACCGAGTCGGTCAACGAGTACCTGGCCCCGATCAGGGCCCGCCGAGCCGAGTACGCGCAGGACCGCGACCTGCTGCGGCAGACCCTGCGCGAAGGCAACGAGCGCGCCCGAGCGGCCGCCGACGCCACTCTCAGCGAGGTACGCGCCGCCATGAACAGCCACTACTGACGGTCCCCGGCCCGGTGGGACGCCGCCGTCCTCTTCCGACGAACGGCGCCCCACCGGCCAACTGGTCCGACACCACAGCCACATGACGGTTTGTCAGTCCCGCTGACGTCGTCGCGGGGGCGCACCGGGGAACGCGCCTGGGCGGCGTGGCCCGCGCCCGGCCTTCCGCTCGCCGGGTCGCGATTTCACTTGGTTTCCTGGTGAAAAAACACCACGTTCGGCGTCCCAATCGTGTGCTAGCGTCCCCCCACACCGTGCTCAGCAGTCCCCCTGGGGCTCAGCCGACACGGACCTGACGGGTGCCGGGCCGGCGGGAGCCGGGGCCGGCGAGGGGGGAGCCAGGTGACGAACTCCATTCGCCTTCTGATCGCGGACGACCACACCCTGCTCCGCAACGCCCTGGCCGAACTCCTCCACGCGGAGGACGGGCTGGACGTGGTCGCCACGGCCGGCAGCGTCCCCGAGGCGTTGCGCCTCGCCGCCCGACACCGTCCGCATGTCGTGCTGCTCGACATCGAGATGCCCGGCAACCATCATCCGCTCTCCACGATCCGCCAGTTCCAGTACTTATTACCCGGCGTGCGGATACTCGTCCTCACCATGCGCGACGACCCCGCGGTGACACAGTCGCTCCTGCCGCTCTGCATCCCGGGCATCCTGCACAAGACGGTCACCCACCAGGCGCTGTGCGCCGCGGTTCGCGAAGCGTGCCAGGCCGGCAGCGGTGCGGTGACCGTCCTGCTGTCGGCGGACGGCCTGATGAGCACCGCCCCGGAGAACGGCCCGCTCTCGCCGCGCGAGCGTGAGGTGATCGAGTTCGCCGCTCAGGGCTTGAGCAACTACCAGATCGCCCGGCGCCTCGACATCGCGGAGGGCACCGTGAAGCGCCACATGCACAGCATCTTCGACAAACTCACGGCACGCTGCCGCGTCGAGGCCGTCAACCGGGCGGTAGAACTGGGCCTGATCGACCCTCCGGTATCCGCGCTACCGCGCCGCAGGCCCGATACCGTCCAGGACACGCGCGGCGGCGGCCGGTAGGACTTTCGGGCGAAGCCGGCCGAACGGGCCGGCCCCGGCTCGGGTGCGCGGCACCGCGGACCGCCCCTCCTGACGTCCTCCCTCGAATCACGGCCTTGGTGGCATTGCTCTGTCTGCGGTGCCAACGCCTCTGGTGGGTAACGCCCTTGGTGTGTAGCGCCTTTGGTATGCACTGCCTTTGGTGCCAACGCTCGTCACCTCTGCGGCGGTTGCTGTCCAGCGCCCGGTGTCCAACGTCCCGGTGCTCAACCCCACCGGTGTCCAACATCCCCGGTGTCCAACACCACCGGTGTCCAACGCTCGCCGTGTCCACGCCCGGCGGGAACGCAGACCGGCCCACGCCGCCACCGGCCTCCCGGCGCCCCTGCCGCACCCACCGGCCATGAGGACCGCTCCGGTGCGATGGCCGGCCTCGGCGTAACGGCGCACGGAAGCCCTCCCCCGCGCACCTCGGGACGAGCCGCGTACCGGCGTACCGACGCACCCGTACCGCAGCCGGAAGCCCTCCCCCGCGAACTTCGTGACGCCCCGTCTCATTACAGGTTTGTGAACTGACGGCCCCTCCGCGATACCCCCTCGCCGAACCCGGGTACGGACGTCCATGCGGTTGCCCCCAGCCGTACCGGTGTGCGTGGTGCGCGGTGCGTTCGGGCGGGAACCGATCGGCCGTATTCCGCAGCCCGCACCGCGTGCTCGCCTTCCTGACCCTTCAGCACCGCGACAACGAGCCGCCGCCCTCCCCCACGCTGAGGGTGCGGGGCCGACTTCCGCGTCAGCAAACACGCAGTCGCCAAATTGCCTATCGAATGCGCGGCCCACCACGCCGGAGAGCGCCCGCGCATACCCGCCGTCACCATTGTCGATGCCACCGAAGCCAAACAGGTTGAGCGGACAACGAAATGGTAAGTTGCCGGTATTCCGGCAAGGCGGGGAACCCCCTCAAGGGCCCTTAGTACATCCTTGGTTGTAGTTTGGCCCGCCCGGCCCGCCCCGTTGGCATGATGTGCACCGTCAACCACTGCGGCGCCCCATGGGAATGGGTGACTTGAATCCATGGGGTTTTCCCTCGGGAGTGGGGGGCGTCGGTATCGGCTATTGCTTCCAGGAACACGGAGGAGCTCGTCCGCCCGTTCAGCACGAGGGCTCGACGAGGAAACTGAGGGGGAGGCACCAGTGGCAGGGATGAAAGACGCGCAGCGGGTGACTGATGCTGCCGTTCGCGAGGTGGCCGGCCCGGCGGACGGAATCGCGCTGTTCGGCGATCTGCCTCGGACCGCCCGCTTCGAACTCGAACCCGCCAGGCGTTTCATCGACCATGCCGCGCAGGAATACCGCAAGTGTCTGGACAGTCGCGACGCCGACGGAGTGCCCAGTCATCTGCCGCGCGCGTCGGGCCTGTTGTTCGGTCAGTTCGACGGCAACGAGATAACGATCAGCGACATCGAGTTCGTGCCGAACGTCCGCGACAGCGACGAGAGCGTCATGGCCGAATTCGAAGGCACGATCGCCCCGCGGTTCGGCGACGTGTACCGGAATCCCGGGCGGGGGTTCTGGTCCGACGAAAAGGGCGTGCTCCAGGCGATCAAGGACCGGTTCACGAGCGGCCTGGAGCTGATGGGGTCCATACACTCCCACCCCAACTGGCACGAGATCGGGCCGCCGCACGAGCGGTACCAGAAGCTGAGCGAACATCCGACGCTGATGGACGAGTACCTCTTCCGCCAGTCGTGCTGGCCGGTGAACGTGATCTGGTACGTGCACGAGAACAGCCGCGGCATGGCGCATCGGGTGGCCGGCTGGAGGCCCGGGACGGACGAGTGCGACCGGCTCGACATAAGGATTCCGTCCGCGATCTGCGAAGCGTTCAACGTGGAATCGCTGCCCGGGGTATGACCGCCGCGCCGGCACGGTGAAACCACAGGGCCCATCCAAGGAGAAGAAGACATGCCCGATGTCTCGCACAGCGTCAGCAAGAGTCTCCCGGCACCTGTTGTGACCATCAAGCTGCCCACCGCCTTCAACGCGCTGACGGGCGGGCAGAAGCAGGTGGACGTCGAGGGCGACAGTATCCGGGAAGTGCTCAGCGGCCTGGAGCGGAGCTTTCCCGGCGTACTGGAGCGGCTCATGGACCAGAAGGGTTCCGTGAAGCGCTACGTCAACGTCTACCGCAACGACAGCGACATCAGGGGACTCGAAGGGCTCGAAACGAAGGTGGAGAACCAGGACGTCATTTGGATAGTGCCGGCGGTAGCGGGCGGCAGCGGAACGACCGGAGCCCAGGAGTCACGATGACGGACATTCTTCCCTCGGAGTTCTTCACCGATCCCGGGCCCTCACCGCACGCGGCGACCACCGAACTCAGGTCCAGGTGCCCGGTTCACCGGATCAACATTCCGCCGGGCGCCGAGGCGTACGCGGTACTGGGGAACAAGGTCGTCGAGGAGGCGTTCGGCGACCCGCGCCTGTCCAAGCAGGTCGAGAACCTGCCCGCCCAGTACCGCGACAAGGCAACGGCCAGCAGTCTCCTGGTGGTGGGCAATCTCGGGTTCGCCGACCCGCCCAAGCACAGCCGGCTGAAGAAGCCCATCAGCAAGGCTTTCCTGCCCGGTACGGTCGCCCGGCTCCGGCCGCGCATCCAGGACATCGTCGACGACCTCATCGACGCCTTCCCGGAGTCCGGTGAGATCGACCTGCTGAGCGCCTTCGCGCTGCCGCTGCCGCTCATCGCCATCTGCGAATACCTGGGGATACCGGTCGAGGACAGGCCGCTGTTCCAGGAGTGGAGCTACGTCCTCAGCCAGGATCCGCTGCAGCACGCGGAGTCGGAACTGAAGGCGGCGAGCGAGGAGTTCGCGGACTACTTCACCAAGCTGGTGGCCGAACGCCGCAACGACCTGCGGGACGACCTGCTGAGCGAGCTCATCAGGGCCCGGGACGAGGAGGTGTTCAGCGAACGGGAACTGCTGTCGACGATCCTGCTGCTGATCATCGCCGGCCACAAGACGGTCGCCAACATGGTGGGCAACGGCACGACGCTGCTGCTCCTGCACCCCGAGCAGCTGGCGACGCTGCGCACCACCCCCGAGCTGATTCCCTCGGCGATCGAGGAGATCCTGCGGTACGAGGGGTCGGCCGCCTGGGCCTCGCTGCGGGTCGCGGCGCAGGACATGCGGCTCGGCGGAGTGGACATCCCCAAGGGGAGTTTCGTGCACCTGTCGCTGTCCGGCGCCGGCCACGACCCCGAGGTGTACGACGACCCGGAACGCTTCGACATCACCAGGTCGCCGAACCGCCATCTGTCCTTCGGCCATGGCGCGCACTTCTGCATCGGCGCCCCGCTGGCCCGTCTGCAGGGCGAGATCGCCTTCAGCACGCTGCTGCGCCGGCTGCCGCGGTTCGAACTGGCGGTGCCTCCCGAGGAGATCGCCTGGATCGCCGACAGCTCGCTCAGCCGGGGCCTTGAGGCCCTGCCCGTGCGGCTGGACGGGCGGCTGCCCCGATGACGGTGCGGCGCAACGGTGTCGCTCGGGCCGGACGGCCCGGGCCGGAATCTGTGGGAAGTGAGGAAGGATGACCGGGGAACCGGGCGGACCGAGCATCGCCGTGGTGGGGGCCGGCGCGGTGGGCGGCTATTTCGGCGGCCGCCTCGCCGCCGCCGGCCACGACGTGCGGTTCCTGGCCCGCGGCGAGAACCTCGCCGCGCTCAGGCGCAAGGGGCTGCGGGTCGCCAACGGGTCGAGTGACTTCTCGGTGCCGGAGGTTCGGGCGTCGGACGATCCCGGGGAGATCGGCGAGGTCGACTTCGTCCTGCTCTGCGTCAAGACCTCGCAGTTGCCGGCGGCCATCGACGCGCTGGGCCCGATGGTCGGCGACGACACCGCCGTGGTCACCCTGCAGAACGGGGTGGAGGCTCCCGAGCAGGTCGCCGCGGGCATCGGCCGCAGCCGGGTGCTCCCCGGCACCGTCCGGGTCGTCGCCACGCTGGTCGGGCCGGGCGAGGTCGAACACCTGGGCGGGCCCGGCGGGATGGGCTTCACCGAGTGGGACAGCAGCGTCTCCGCCCGGGTGACGCGCCTGCGCGAGGCGCTGGGCGACGCCTCGGTGACCGCGATGGAACCGGCCGACATCTGGACCGCCCTGTGGTCGAAGTTCATGCTGGTCGTCCCCGTCGGCACCCTGGGAGCCGCCACCGGCGGCGCGACCATCGGGGAGCTGCGGTCGCGGGCCGGCACCCGGCGGATGCTGATCGCCGGTATGCGGGAGATATACGAGACCGCCACCGGACTCGGCATCGCGCTGCCGCAGGACGCCCTGGAGACCGCGACCGGTCTGATGGACCGTCAGCACCCGGACGTCACCTCCTCGTTGCAGCGCGACATCCTGGCGGGGAGGCCGTCGGAACTCGAAGCCTGGACCGGGGCCGCGGTCCGGCTCGCCGAACGGGCCGGCCGGACCGCGCCGGTCCACGAGATGCTCTACGAGCTGCTCGCCACCCGGGTGGCACGGACGGCGAAGACTGGTTGACCGCCCGGGAATCGCGGTCTCCCCGGCACCCCGGCCGCCGCCGCGGGGCCCGCGATCACCGCCGCGGTCCGGCAGCCGCCCGCCCGGCGACCCTGCGGTGGAAACGGCTGCGCGAGCCGCTCCCGCCCGGCGGCCCCCGCGGTGGAACGGCTCCGCGAGCCGCCGGACGCCCACCGGCCGGGTGCGCGACGCCCCGCTCCGGGGCGACACGCCCACCGGGAGCGGCGGGCGTGGTCCGGCAAGCCATGGAGCCGGTGTACCGACGTCGGACGTCCCACTACGTCACGAGGAGTCTCCCGCGATGAACGTGAGGTACGCAGGACGCAGCACCCTGCGGGACATGACGGCCTACCGGGGCTCGGAGTCGTCGAACGCCGAGGGAGACCCGCCCGTCGCCTTCGACCTGTCCAGCAACGAGCTGTTCCTTCCCCCGCTGCCCACCGTGCTGTCCGTCATCGAGGAGGGCTTCACGCGACTCGCCCGCTATCCCGATCCCACCGCACGGGCACTGACCGGGGAGATCGCCGGTCATCTGCGCGTCGAGGCCGACGAGGTGGCGGTCGGCCCGGGAAGTGCGGGCGTGCTCCAGCAGATCCTTCTCGCGCTGTGCGGTGAGGGCGACGACGTCATCTACGCCTGGCCGGGGTTCGACGCGTATCCGCTGCTGGTCGCCATGTGCGGCGCGAGCAGCATCCATATTCCGCTGACCGCGTCCGGACACCACGATCTGGAGGCGATCCGGGCCCGGGTGAGTGCCCGGACCAAGGTGGTGATCCTCTGCTCCCCGCACAATCCGACCGGGACCATGATCGACGACGCCCGACTGCGCTCTTTCCTGCGGTCGTTGCCGGACCACGTGGTGACGGTGCTCGACGAGGCGTACGTGGAGTTCGACCGCGGCGGCGACCCGCCGGGCCGGTCGGAGGTGATACGGGAGCACGGCAACACCGTGCTGCTGCGCACCTTCTCCAAGGCGTACGGGCTGGCCGGCCTGCGGGTCGGCTACGCGGCCGGATCGCGGCAGATCATCGCCACCGTCCGCAAGGCCGCGTTGCCCTTCGGCGTGACGCACCTCGCCGAACGGGCCGCGATCTCCTCCTTGCACAGTGCGGCCGAACTGCGCGACCGCCTGCACGCGGTGAGCGCCGCACGCGAGGAACTGACCGCGGGCCTGGCGGCATTGGGGCTGCCCGTCCTGCCGTCCCGGGCCAACTTCGTCTGGCTCCCGCTCACCTGCGCCGCCGAGCCGCTGGCCCGGGCCGCGGCGGCGGCCGGGGTCAAGGTGCGGGCCTGTCCCGGACAAGGTGTGCGGATCTCGGTGGGAGGGGCCGCGGCACACCGGCTGCTGCTGACGGCGCTCGACCGGACCGACCGCGCCAACTGGTCCTGACCATCCGCCCGTTCGACGTGCTTCACCTCGCTCCCCCGTCCACCGCAACCCCGCGCGGCTTCCGCCATCGACAGAAATCCTAGGGTAGGAATCCTGTGAAACTCCTGATGATCTCCATGCCCTGGCAAGGGCTCGACACACCGTCCAGCGCGCTGGGCATCCTGGGGCAGTGCGTCCGCAAGAACGCCGCCGGCTGGGCCGTCGAAGAGCTGTACGTCAACATGCGCTGGGCCGAATACCTGATGCGTGAGAGCAACGGCACCATCTCGTCGGCGGATTACCAGAAGGTCGCGGACCAGGTGTTCCACGGCGTGGGCGACTGGGTGTTCACACCGGCGCTGTACGACGTGGACGCCTACAAGGCCGACGAGTTCTCCGAGTTCCTCCAGCAGCGGGACGTGGACCCGCTGGTCCCGGTCGAGATGCAGAAGTACGCCCGGGCGTTCATCCGGGACATCGCGGCCGAGATCGCCGCCGATCCGCCCGAGGTGGTCGGATTCACGAGCACGTTCATGCAGAACGTGCCGTCCCTCGCGCTGGCCAAGGAGCTGAAGAGGCTCGTACCGGCCATTCGGACGGTACTCGGCGGCAGCAACTGCGACGGACCGCAGGGCGCCGCGCTGCACCGGAACTTCCCGCAGATCGATTTCGCGGTGAGCGGCGAGGGCGAGCGCGCGCTGCCCGCGCTGCTGAACCGCATCGCCAAGGGCACGGCCTTCGCCGACGTCCCCGGGCTCAGCTGGCGGGACGAGGAAGGCCGGACGGTGGTGAACGAGGCCGCCAAGGGGGCGCTGCCGTTCGCCGCGGTGCCCGCGCCCAACTACGACAGCTACTTCCAGGCACTCGAAACCTCCCTGTTCCAGCACAGCGTCCGTCCGAAGATGGTGCTGGAGACCTCCCGCGGCTGCTGGTGGGGCGAAGTCCACCAATGCACGTTCTGCGGCCTGAACGGCTCGAACATCGATTTCCGGAGCAAGGCTCCCGAGCGCATCGCCGACGAGGTCAGGGATCTCGCCGAGCGCCACCAGATCCTCGACCTGATCATGGTGGACAACATTCTCGACATGAAATACCTCACCACCGCCATGCCGGCGATGGCCGCTCTCGACTGCGATCTGCGGATCCACTACGAGATCAAGTCCAACATGACGCGGGACCAGCTGAACAGCCTGCGGGAGGCGAACGTCCTCTACGTCCAGCCGGGCATCGAAAGCCTGAGCAGCCACGTGCTGCGCCTGATGGACAAGGGCGTCAGCGCCGCGCACAACGTGCGCATGCTGCGCGACGGCGAGGACCTCGGCCTGAACGTGACGTGGAACATCCTCTACGGTTTCCCCGGTGAGACCGAGGACGACTACCGCAAGCTGCTGAAGAAGTTCTCCGCGATCGAGCACCTGCAACCGCCGACCGGAGCGTGGCGCATAGCGCTGGAGCGGTTCAGCCCCTACTTCGAGGACCCCACCCAGGGATTCATGTTCCGCCGGCCGGCCGAGATCTACGAGTTCATCTACCAGGTACCGCGCGATCAGCTGTACGACCTCGTCTACCTCTTCGACAGCAGCGCCCAGGGGATCGTCGGCCCCCTGGAGGACGAGCTGAAGCAGGGCGTCGAGGAATGGGCCAAGGCGTACCCGGAGAGCACTCTGTCCTACTGGTCCGACGACCGGGGCCGGGTGGTCATCGAGGACCGCCGCGCCAGCTGGCCGCAGGAGGTCATCGAGCTGGACGAGGTCCGCAGCAACATCTACCTCGGCATGTTCCAGGGCGCCGCCCACGAGGGCATCCGCCGGCGGCTGACCGAGAGCGGATACACCATCGGGGACGCGGACCTCGAGGAGGCGCTCCGCTACTTCGTCGACCGCGGCCTGGCCTTCGAGGACGAGGGGCGCTACGTGAGCGTCGCCCTTGAGGTGGACCCGTACCGGCGCAAGCTGGTCGACGGCAAGGAGGTCGCGGCATCATGAACGACGCGTTGATGGACATCGACGAACTCAGGACCCGGGCTTCGGGCGAAGGACGCGCGGCGGCCGGCGGCCGGCCCGCCGGGGCGACGCTGACGCTCGGTTCCGGCGGGGCCGAACTCCCGCTCGCCGGCGAACTGGCGGCACTGCTGCCCCGGGTGCCGGTCGCCGGGGTGCGGCTGGCGGAACCCGCCGACCTGACGGCGCTCCCCGATCAGGCGATCGTGCGGATCATCGCGTTGCTGCGCGAGTGTTCCTCGATCGGCACCCGGACCGCCTGGTCGCTGACCCTGGGCGCGCAACAGCTCGACCTGATCCCGCGGCTGGACCACCTGCCGGCGCCCGACACCATCACCGTGCGGGAGAACGGGACGTCGTTCGACGGCGAGTGGCGCTCCTCGCGGAGTTTCGGTCTGCTCTACTTCCGCAAGGGGCCGAAGTTCCTGTCCGTCGTCGATCAGCGACCCGAATCCAGCAGCCGGACCATCGTGGACGATCCCGCCATGATGGACGTCTTCCTCCAGGCACTGGAGGCAAGGGCGTGGGCGGAGGTCACCCGGACCGCCCAACTCACCGCCGCAGCCGAGAAGTTGGTGGACCAGGGCCTGATCATGCGGTTCGGGGACCATTGCGTGACCCTTCCGGTGCACATGCGTTCCTGGCCCCTGGGATCGGTTCTGCTCGGCGGAACCCTGGCCTCGGCCGGAAAGAAGTCGGAGACGAACCCGCACGACGCACCGGTAGGCATATGAGCGGGTTCCCGCACCCGTAGCCGAAAGCGGTGGCTACGAGGCGGTCGGCCGGCGGTCCTCACCGTGCAGGACGACCGGCAGCGCGGTGAGCCTGCCGCCCAGGGTGCCGCCGCCGTCGATCTGGCGCAGGTCGGCGAAGGGGACGGCGAGGCGTGCGTGCGGATAGTCGTTGACGAGCACCTCGGTGAGCGCGCGCATCTGGAACAGCGCGAGTTGGGCGCCGATGCAGTAGTGCGGGCCGGCGCCGAACATCAGGTCCGGGCCGCCGGCCGGGCGGTCGGGGTCGACGGTGATACCGAACAGGTCCACCATCACCGGCGTGCCCGGGGGCAGCGTGACCCCGGCCAGTTCGACCTCGACCGCGGTGAAGCGCCACAGCGTGAACGGGGCGGGCGGCTGGCGTTGCAGCACCTCCTGGACGAACTCGTCGAGCGCCTTGCGGTCGCTGCCGGCGGCGCCGTGTTCGAGCAGGTTGGCCACCAGGAAGCCCAGGAACGCCTCCATGGTCGGCTGCCCGGAAAAGATGATCACCAGGATCAGGTAGCGCAGGTCGTCGTGGCCGGTGTCGGCCGGCAGCCGGTCCCGCAGCTCGGCCGCCACCCCGTCGCCCGCCTCCAGCGCCGCGTCGGCGAGCTGGGCGAAGGCCGCCAGGGCGGCGGCGAACGCGGCGGGATCGGGGTTGAACAGGTCCCGGCACGCGGAGATCGCCAGGTCGACGTGCTCGGCGGGCACGCCCAGCACGTCGCCCACCACCGCCAGCGGGAAGCGGATGGTGAAGTCGGTGGTGAGGTCGACCGCGGTGCCCGCCGGCACCGAAGCGGCCAGGTCGGCCAGCAGTGCGCGGGCGATGGCGACCATCCGGTCGTAGTACCGGCTGACACCGCGCGCCGAGAACATCGGGGCGTGCACCTTGCGCAGCGCCGCGTGCGCGTCGCCGTCCAGGGTGGTCACCGACATCTGCTCGGCGACGGGCCGTTCCAGGCCGGACACCCGCGGGTCCCAGTCGGCTGGTGCCATGCCCGGGTCCTTCACGAAGCGCGGGTCGGACAGCACCTGCCGGGCGAGGTCCTCCTCGGTGACGATCCACGCGGGACCGCCGGCGGGCGCCTCCACCCGCACGAGTGGGCCGGCCGCTCGCATCGCGGCGTGCGCCGGCCGGTGTTCGCTGATCCCCCGTTCGACCGGGACGAAGGGGGTGATCGGATCGGACATGAACCCTCCGGTTGAGCGCCGAGGACGAACGGCCCCGATCATCACTTGACCGGGGAGGTCCGTCGCTGCTGTGGGGTGAACGTGTGACGTCGGTCGGGGCCGGACCGGGCGGCGGGGCCGGACCGGGCAGCGGGGGCGGGACGGGACGACGGCGGTGGCGATGGCGGGCGAACGGTCACGGCCTCGGCGACGCAGGGCCGGCACCGGAGGCCAACTCACCCGCACCGAGACTGTTGACCGGTACCGGATGACAACTGACCGGCACCGAAGGGCTGTTGCTCAGTACCGGAGGCCAACTCATCCGCACGAAGAGGCCGTTCACCGGCGTCGACCGACCACCCACCGGCGCCGAACGACCACCCACCCACACCGAAAGGCCGTTCACCGGTGCCGAACCGGCCACCCGCCGGCGCCGAAGGCCATCCTCCGGCGCCGGCCGGCTCGTTCCCGGTTCCGCTCCGCGCTCAGCTGCCCTGTTCCGCCGGGGCCTGGTGCACGGGGCACGTCGCCGGCTCGGCCGACGGGCGCCGCTCCAGCGGCTGTTCGTGGGCGACGGCCACGGCCTGCCGGCCCGGGACGAGGGTGGCGTGCCACATGCGCTGGGCCTCCGGCGCCGGGTCGACGGCCGTCAACCGCACGTGCCTGAGCACCTCGCGGGTGATGACCTTCATCTCCATCGTGGCGAGTTGCGCGCCGACGCAGTAGCGGCGGCCGCCGCCGAACGGCAGGAAGGACTTCTGCGCCGCCTTGGTGTTGTCGCCGAGGAAGCGCTCCGGGCGGAACTCCTCGGGGTCGGGGTAGACCGTGCTGTCCTGGAGGATGAGGGAGAACATCGGGATGGCGACCCAGCCGGCCGGGATCTCGTACTCGGCCAGCCGCAGCGGCTTGTCCAGCAGGCGGCCCATGCCAAAGATCACCGGCCGCGAGCGCAGCGACTCCTTGATGACGGCGTCGAGGTAGACCTCCTCCTCGCCCCGTTCCAGCTCCTCCTGGAGCCGTCCGAGCACCTCCGGGTTGCGCATCAGCCGTTCGAAGGTCCACGACAGGCCGGTGGCCGTGGTCTCCAGGCCGGCCTCCAGCAGGGTCAGCAGTTCGTCGCGGATCTCCTGGTCGCTCATCGGCTGGCCCTCGTCGTCGCGGGCCCGCACCAGCCGGCCCAGGACGTCGGTGGCCTCGTCGTCCTGCTCGTTCCTGCGCCGGGAGATCTCGTCGAACAGGACATGATCGACGGCCTTGGCCGCCTGCATGGCGCGGGTCGTCGGCAGGAACGGCAGGCGTGCCGCCAGCGGTGACTTCTCCGCCCAGCTGCGCAGCCGCGCGGGGGTGAGGAAGAGGGCCGGGGAGCCGCTGGCCTTGGACAGGGCCATCAGGGCGGCCCGCAGCCGGGCTCCCTGGTGGGGGTCGGCGACGCCGAAGACCAGCCGCAGGGTGACCTCCAGCGTGATGGCCTGCATGTGCTCGCGCAGCGCGAACGGGGTGCCGAGCGGCCACGTCCTGATGTCCTGGGCGGCGATCTCGGCGATCATGTCGGGGTAGCCGGCGATGGACCGGCCGTGCAGGGTGGGGCTGAGCAGTTTGCGGTGCCGCCACCATTCCTCGCCGTCGTTCGTGAGCAGCGAGTGCTCCCCGACCCACGGCACGTATCCGGCGCGCAGGGCTCCGGCGCGGCTGCCGTCACCGTCCGTGGCGTAGATCCGGTTGGCCAGCTCCGCGTTCGAGACGACCACCTGGGGCGGGAAGCCGAGCAGTTTCATGCGGAACACCGGACCGTGACGCCGCCGCAGGGTCTCGAAGTAGCGGACCGGGTCGCGCATTTGGATGGTCTGCAGGAAGGCAGGCTGCCGCGATCCGGGGGGAAGGGGAGGCATCGTTTACTCCATTTTCCGGCGTCTGCCCAGTTCAGGGCCTGCGGTCGGTGGCCACGGGGGTCGGTCGGCCGGGAATCCGCCGGCGGCCGGGAAGAACTGAGGGCATGGGGACGGGAGGCGGGCCGAGAGCTGAGGGGAATCCTAGACATGGGCCGACCGGGAGCCGCTTCGGGGTTCACCAGTCACTAGGGAAACCCATAAACAAAGGAGATGGCCGGATGGCGGCCGTGCGGAGTCTTGCTACGTTGTGCGACGACTTCACCGCCGGACGAGCGCGCTTTCGCCCACAGGGCTCGAATCATCGAGGGGTTTCATGCGAACCATAATCGCCGAGAGTCCTCCCGATGAGGTCGCGCTATTAGCAGGTGGCAAGGGAAAACATCTCCACGAACTCTCGGGATTCGGGCTCGACGTCCCGCGGTGGGCCGTGGTGGGTCTGGACGTATTCGAGGAATACGTCGCCGCGCTCGACGGGTCGGGGCGCGTCGAGGCGTTGCTCGCCGACGTCACCGAGGAGACGGCGGGGCGGATATCCGGTCTGCTCGCCGGGATCATCGGGTCGGGAGATCTGGGTGAACGGGCCGCGTCGGTCGTCGAGGACGCGTACGCGCGGGTGGGCGGCGGCCGGGTGGCGGTGCGTTCCTCCGGCGCCGAGGAGGACGGTGCGCAGCACTCGTTCGCCGGGCAGTTCGCCACCCATCTGAACGTCTGCGGGCTCGACGAGGTGACGGCGTACGTCAAGAGCTGCTGGGCGTCGGTCTTCAGCGAACGGTCCCTGCACTACCGGTTGCGGCACGGGCTGCCGTTGCGCGGGGCGGGCATCGCCGTCGTCGTGCAGCAGATGGTGGACTCCGAACGCAGCGGGGTCATGTTCACCGCCGACCCGGTGAGCGGCAACCGCGGGCGGTACGTGGTCAGTTCGGTGTACGGGCTGGGCGAGGGCCTGGTCTCGGGGGCCGTCGACGCCGACACCGTGGTCCTCGACGCGGCCTCCGGCGAGGTGGTCGAGACGGTGCTGGGCGACAAGGGCGAGCGCTACCACGCGGACGCCGCGGGTTCGGGCTGCCTGGTCAGCGAGGTGCCGGCGGCGGAGCGCGAGCGGCTGTCGCTGACGCCGAAGGAGCTGGCGCGGCTGCACGAGGCCGGGGCGCGCATCGAGAGCGCCTTCGGCACCCCGCAGGACATCGAGTGGGCGCTGGCCGACGACGTCCTGTGGATCCTTCAGACGCGTCCCGTCACCGCGCTGCCGCAGCACGTCGCGCCGGCCGACCGGACGCCGAGCGAGGGCGAACTGCGGATCTGGGACAACGCCAACATCGTCGAGAGCTTCTCCGGAATCGTCTCGCCGCTGACATACAGCTTCGCGGCCCATGTCTACGGCACGGTGTACGAAAGCTACGCGCGGAGCCTGCGGGTTCCCCGGGCCGGGCTGCGCGAGATCGAGGAATGGGCTCCTCACATGCTCGGCTATTTCCACGGCCGGGTGTACTACAACTTGCTCAGCTGGTACCGGATGGTGCGCATCGCACCGTTGTACAAACTGAACAGGAAAGTCCTGGAGATCGCCATCGGTGTCGAGGAGGAACTCGACGACGACATGGCGGAGGCGATTTACCCCTATACTTTCTCGTCGTCCTTGACCGGCCGGCTGAGCCGGGCCCGGACGGTCGCCGCTTTCGTACGCCGTTTCCTCACGATGAACCGCTCGGTGGAGCGTTTCATGGCGTACTTCTACTCGGCGTACGAGGAATTCGACAACGTCGACTACGACGCGATGGAGGGCCAGGACGTCTACCGGCGTTTCCGTGCCCTGGAGAAGGACCTGCTGGAGAAGTGGGGTCCGATGCAGGCCCTGGACGCGGCGATCCTGTGGTCCATCGGCGGGCTCGCGCTGCTGAACCGGCGCTGGCTGCCCGACGCCCCCGAGTGGCTCACCTGGAGCGCCGCGAGTCCGGGACCGAAGGTGGAGTCCATCGAGCCGGCGCGTGCGCTGGCGCGGCTGGCGGCCACCGTTCGGCAGGACCCCGAACTGGAGCGGCTGGTCCGCGAGACCCCGGCCGAACGCACCCACGCCACGCTGCGCGAGGGCGGCCACACCGCCTTCCTGGCGGCGGTCGACGAGTACGTGGCCGCGTACGGCTACCGCAGCCTCGACGAGCTGAAGCTGGAGGTGCCCGACCTGCGGGAGGACCCGTCGACCCTGTTCGCCCTGGTGCGCACCGCGCTGCCGGAGGTGGACACCGACCCGGCGGGGAAGGCCGACGCCTACCTCGACACCCGCCTTCGCGGGCCGCGCCGGTGGCTGCACGGCGTCGTGCGCCGCAAGGCGCAGAGCTCGCTGTACAACCGGGAGCGGCTGAGGTTCTGCCGTACCCGGGCGTTCGGTTCGGCGAAGCGGATGCTGCGGGCGATGGGCCGCGACCTCGCCCGGATGGGGGCGATCGACCACTGGAACGACGTGTTCTTCCTGCACCTCGACGAGTTGCGGGGCGCCTACGAGGGCTCGACCGGGCACACCGGGCTGCGCAGCCTGGTGGAGTTGCGCAAGCGGCAGCGCGCCGAGGACGAACTGCTCTCGGCGCCCTCCCGGTTCACCACGCGCGGGGCGCCCTACTGGCGGGGCAATCTGGAGCGGGCCGGCTTCTCGGCGGGCCCGGCGGTGCGCACCGGCGTGCAGGAGTTGCGCGGCACGGCGTGCTGTCCCGGTGTGGTGGAGGCCCGCGCGGTGGTCACCGACACCCCGGTCGACGTCAACGGCGGTGTGCTGGTGACCTACCGCACGGACCCGGGCTGGGTGGCCGCGCTGCCGTCCGCCTCGGCGCTGGTCATCGAGCGGGGCAGCCCGCTGACGCACGTGGCGATCGTCGCCCGGGAGCTGGGCATTCCGACGGTCGTACAGGTCAAGGGCGTGATGGCGGAGTTGGAGACCGGGATGCGCGTGCGGGTGGACGGGGCGGCGGGGACGGTGACGATCCTGGCCGAGGCGCCGGACGCGCCCGGGACGGCGAAGGACGCGGACCATGAGTGACCACCTGCTCGCCTGGCTGGCGGAGCCGGCCCGCACCGGCCCGGGCGCCGACGACCGGGGCATCCACCTGGCGGACGACCGGGGCGGCTGGGTCTTCCACCCGTACCGCGAACTCGCCGCCTCCGCACGGCGGGTGGCCGGGTCGCTGGCCGCGCTGGGCGTGGGGCGCGGTGACGTGGTGTGCGTGCTGCTGCCGACCGGCTACCCCTGCCTGTCGTCGCTCTTCGGCGTCTGGGCGGCGGGCGCGACGGTCTGCCTCGTGCCGCCGCCGGCGTTCGCCGCGGAGGCGGAGTACGTCGAGCACGCGGCGGGAATCGTGGAGCAGGCCGCGGCCGCCGTCACCATCACCGCGGAGAGTCTCGCGCCGCTGGCCGCGCGGGTGCTGGCCGCGGCCGGTCGCGACCGGGAGCCGTGGATCTGGCGGGACGACGGCCAGGAGGCCGCCGTCCGCGAGCCCGGTGAGTTGGCCCTGCTGCAGTTCACCTCGGGTTCCAGCAGCCGGCCGCGCGGGGTGCGCGTCAGCTGGGCGAACCTGGAGGCCAACATCCGGCTGATCCGCGAGCGGCTCGGCTGGCGGGCCGGCGACGCCGCGACCTCCTGGCTGCCGCTCCACCACGACATGGGCCTCATCGGCTGCCTGCTCACCCCCACGAGCCTCCAGGACGACCTGTGGCTCATGCGCCCCGAGCAGTTCATCCGCGATCCGGCCCGCTGGCTGAGGACGTTCGCCGTCGCCGCGCACACGGCCGCGCCGCCCTTCGCGTTCGAGTACGCGGCCCGGCGGCTCGGCGAACGGCTCGGGGAGCTGGACCTGTCGGCGTGGCGCAACGCCATCATCGGCGCCGAACCGATCGTCCCGCGCATCCTGGAGCGCTTCGCCGAACTCGCCGCGCCCGCCGGTTTCTCCCCTTCCGTCTACCTGCCGTCCTACGGCCTCGCCGAGGCGACGCTCGCGGTGACCGTCGGCTCCGGCGACGCCGCGGCGCCCACCGTGCGCGTCGACGGCGGCGGCCTGCGCTTCGGCGCTCCGGTCGTGATCGCGGCGGAGCGCCGGTTCGGCAGTGCCGAGTCGCCGGACGACGGCGAGGACGGCTGGATGATCGGCTGCGGGCGCCCCGGCGGCGGGGTGGGCGTGGCGATCGTCGACGAGGACGGGTCGCCGCTGCCGTCCGGGCACCTCGGCGAGATCGAGGTGACGGGCCCTTCGGTGACCGGCGGCTACCACGCCGGGCGCACCGGCTCCACGCGGTACACCGGCGACGGCATCCGGACCGGGGACGCCGGGTTCCTGCACCGGGGCGAGCTGTTCGTGCTCGGCCGGATGGGCGACAGCCTCAAGGCGCACGGGCGCAGCGTCTACATGGAGGACCTGGAGTCGAAGGTGGTCTCCGCGACCGGGATCGCGCGGGAGAAGTGCGCGGTCGTCGGCGTCGAGGGCAGCGGCGGCGCCACCGTGACGCTGTTCGCGGAGAGGACGGCCGGCGCGTGGGTGGAGGACGCCACGAGGGCACTGCGCGGCGCGCTGTCGGACGAGGTCGCCATCACCGTCGTCGTCGGCCGCAGCGGACTGATCAGCAGAACCTCCAGCGGGAAACCGAAGCGCCGCCACATGTGGGAACAGCTGCGAGCAGGCCGCCTGAAGGACGCGCGTGTCCTTGAGGCCACCGACACCACGACCGGGAGACCCGCGTGATCCTCAGCGAGGAGTACCTGCAGAGCCTGCTCGACAAGGCCTATCCGCAGATCCGTTCGGTGGCCGACTGCGCGGTGGTGCTGGAGGGTTCGATCGCCGAGGGCTTCGGCAACTCGTCGTCCGACATCGACTTCCTGCTGATCGCCGACAGCGACGCGGACCTGCCGACCATGCCGTCGCTGCTGTTCGTCGACGGGCGGCGCGTGGAGATCAGGACCCGTTCGGTGCGGCAGGTCGCGGAGCAGTTCTCCGCGGTCACCGCGGCCGCGGCCGGCCGGCCGGGGGCGGCACCGGAGGATCTGCTGAACCGCTGCCAGCGGCTGCTGCGCAGTTTCCCGCTGCGCAACCCGGAGCTGGTGGCGAAGGTCAAGGGGCTGATGTCCTTCGACGACTTCCAGGACACCGCCCGCGAGTGGTGGGCGCACGCCGCGCGCCAGTCGGTCCGGTACGCGCTCGTCCTGCGGCAGCTGGGCGAGGAGCGGGAGGCCGCGGCGTGGACCGAGGCCGGACTGCTCCAGGCCGTGAAGTCCTGGGCGGCGGGGCGCGGGGAGGCGTACCTGGAGCCGAAGTGGCTGCCCATGCAGCTGGACCGGATCGGCGACCACCCGCTGTGCGCCCGCTACCGGGCGCTGGCGTCGCTGGACGTCTCCGGTCTCGACGCGGCCGACTACGTCACCGAGGGTGCCCGACTGACCGTCGACCTGGGCGTCACCGGTGCCGAGCCGGAGGCCGGGCGGATCACCGTGGCGCGGGCCGGTGCGGTGACCACCTGGCAGACCGGTGAGCGCGTGCACGTCGTGCGCGGCCAGCAGGACGTGTTCGTCCTCGGCGACCGTGCGGCGCGGGCGTGGCGTTCCCTCGTCTTCGGGCGGACCCTGGAGCAGACGCTGGCCACGGCGCAGGTCGCGGGCGTGCCGCAGGCGGGGCCGCTGATCGCCCAGTTCCTGCGGTTCGGCCTGGTGCGGGCGGCGTGGAAGGGCGAGGGGACGATCGTCCCCCGCATGCCGCTGGCGGCGCCCTCCGGCGACGTCACACCGCCGCCGAGCACCGCGCGTCCCGTCGTCGGCATCGGCGGGGCGGCGGCCGGCGGCGCCGAGGCGGTCGACCTGGTGCCGGTGCCCGCCCGCCGGTTCAGCGCCGCCGCGATGACCCTGGTGTGGTCCAACGTGCTGGTGGAGAACGCCCGCGAGGACCTCGTCGGCGCCCTCGACCGCGGGCAGTGGAGCGTCGCCCAGCTCAGCGCCCGCCGGATGCTGCGGTTCTCGCTGCGCGGGGTGCTCAGCGCCTACGCGGTCAACCCGCTGCCGCCGGACTCCGAGGTCGTGCGCCGGCTGTCGCTGCTCCCGGCCGCGGCGGACCTCGACGAGATCCGGGCGAGCGCCCCGTCCTTGGAGACCCTCACGGTCGCCTGCGACACCGAGGGGGCCGCCGCGCTGGCGGCGCTGGACGACTTCGTCGCCCTGGTGCGCCGGGCCACGGGCGCGCACAGCTTCCCGTCCTCGTTCGGCTCCTCGGACGGATGGCGGCAGACCCTGGAGATCGGCTACGACTGGCTGCGTCTCGGCGCCCACCTCAACGCGGACCTGCCCATCGACGAGGCGAGCGATCTGCTGTCGAGCGGAGGGGCGCAACCCCATGCCACCTCGGTCTGACGCTGCTGGAGGAACGTTGACGTCCCACCCGAACCCACCCTGCCCCACCGAGGACGCGACGCGGAGCACGGTGTACGCGATCGTCGGCGCGATGGCGCCCATGACGGGCGTCGAACTGGCCGACGAGACCACGCTGGTGGCGGATCTGGCCTACGACTCGCTGCGGCTCATCGAGCTGACGCTGGCACTCGAACAGGGCTTCGGTCTTCCGGAGCTGCCCCAGGAGGAGACGGCCATGGTCACCACGCTCGGCGACATCGTGCGCATGGTGGCCGCGGCCCGGCGACAGGAGGCGGCGCGATGAGGCGGCGGCTGAGGGTCCTGGTGACCGGCGCGGCCGGACTGGTCGGCGCGGAGGTCACCGCCCGGCTGGCGGCGGCCGGCCACGAGGTGACCGCGCTGGTCCACCGCACGCCGGTGCTGGTGGGCAACGACGGCACCCCGCTGGAGGCGGCCGGCGTCAGGTGCCTGACCGCAGATGTGACCCGGCCCCGGCTCGGCCTGTCCGAGGCCGACCACGAGGCGCTGGCCGGCGGGATCGACCGGATCGTGCACTGCGCCGCGATCACCGACTTCGGCCGCCCCGAGGAGGACTACCAAAGGGTCAACGTCGACGGCACCGCGCACGTGCTGGAGCTGGCCCGCGCCGGCGGTGCCGACCTGGTCCACGTGGGCACCGCCTACGTGTGCGGTGAGCGCGACGGGCTGATCCTCGAGACGGAACTGGACGAGGGCCAGCGGCTCGCCAACGCCTACGAGGCCAGCAAGCTGCGGGCCGAGACGCTGGTGCACAAGGCCCGGGCCGACGGGGTGCGCTCGGCCGTGGTGCGCCCCAGCATCGTCGTCGGGGACGAGCACACCGGCGTGGTGCGCGACTACAAGAACATCTACGTCGTGCTGAAGCTGACCACCGAGGGCAAGGTCCGCTCCATCCCCGGCCAGTACGAGGCACGGCTGGACCTGGTGCCCGTCGACTACGTGGCGGACGTCATCACACAGGTCACCGAGCGGTTCGACGAGGCGGCCGGCCGCACCTTCCACGCGGTGGGCGCTCCGCTGACGCTGCGGGACTTCTCCGACGTGATGGCCGAGTACCCCTCGTTCCAGGTGCCGCGGTTCGTGCCGCCGACGAGCTTCGACCTCGGGCGGCTGCCGCGGGAGGAGCGGGTGTACTACGAGCGGGTCGTCGCACTGTACGAGAGCTACTTCCGGCGCCGGATGGCGTTCGACGCCTCCAACACCGCGCAACTGGTCGCCCGTCCGGCGCCCGGCGGCGGGCAGGACTTCCTGCGCCGGCTGATCGACCACTGCCTGGAGTCGGGCTACCTCGGCGCGCCCCTGCCCGGCGTCGCGGACGTGCTGGCCCGGCTGGACCTCACGGGAGCGGATGTGTCCGGTCCCGCCGCGAACGACGCGAACGGAGCCGGCCGATGACTGGCGACACGGTGGACGCCCGCCCCTTCGGCGACGAGGTCTCCCCCGCCCTCAGCTGCGACCCGCGCAAGCGCGCCCTGTTCGCCGCGGACACCTACTTCCTGGAGAGCGTCGAGCAGTTGGGCGCGATGACCGCCGACGTGGACGGCTTCCTGCACCGGCACGCCGCGCTGCTGCTCAAGCCCGACGCGGTGGTCAGCCGGCAGATACCGGCGACGGTCGAGTGGCTGGCCGCGAACGGCCTGCGGATCGTGGCCGCGGAACGCACCCGGCTCACCCGGACCACCGTGCGGTCGCTGTGGTACTACCAGTGGAACCTGGCCACGCCGCAGCGGCGCCGGCTCGCGGACCTGTTCATGGACTCGTGCGACGCGGTGGTGCTCGTCGTACGCCCGCAGACCGACGAGGCCGGGGCCGTGCCGGCGTCGGTCGTCGTCACCGAACGCAAGGGACCGACCGACCCGCTCGCCCGGGTCCCCGGCCAGCTGCGGTACGCCATCGGCCGCTACAGCTTCCTGCTCAACCTCGTCCACACTCCCGACGAACCGGCGGACGTGGCACGGGAGTTGGGCATCCACTTCGACACCGCGGCCCGCGAGCGGCTCTACGCCGACGCGCTGTCCGGCGAGGACCGCTCCGGGCGGGCGCTCGAACTGGCCGAGCAGCTGCACGCCGAAGTGCCGCAGCGCGATCTGACGTTCGAGCCGGCGGCGGAGCGCCTGAAGCAGGCGGTGCTGGAGGCGGAGGAGTCCATGCCGCCCGGCGCGGTCCGCGACGAACTGCGCGCGGCCCGGCTGACCGCCTGGTCCCCGGAGGGCTACCAGCGGCTGCTGGAGGCCGTCTGGCGGGCCGGTCTCCCGCTCGACACCTGGGACGTGGTGATCGTCGGCACCCATGTCCTGCCGATGAAGCGCAAGGGTCTGGCCCCCGTGCTCGACGGGGTCAGCGTGTCCGACTGGCAGCTCCACATGGCACGGCTCACGGCCGGGCAGCCCGCGTCCAGGTAACCAGGAGGAGAAGCATGGACACGGTGGAGTTCAGCCGTACGGTGCCCCGGGAGCTCGTCCACCGGCTGAGTGTGGCGGAGGTGCTGGTCACCGGCGCGGTCGCCCGGGACGAGGACACCCTCGACGTGGGGACGCAGATCCCGCGCTCCCACGCCTTCTACCGCGACACGGCCGGGTGCCGGCACCTCTACGACCCGATGGTGCTGGTGGAGGCGGCCCGGCAGACGCTCATCATGCTGGGGCACGAGCTGTTCGACATGCCCTTCGGCACGAAGTTCATCCTCCGCGAGATCGCCCTGCGCGACGCCGACCCCACCGCGCTGGCGGTGTGCGGCGTCCCCACCGAAGTGGTGCTGCGCTGCCACATCCTGCGCCGCTTCCGCGGCCGCGCGGGTGTGAGCGGGGCACGTCTGCGCTACACCGCGCTGGTCGGCGACCGGGTGGCGGCGACGCTGGAGTGCAGCATGTCCTGGGTACCGCCCGACCGGTGGCAGGCGATGCGCGACGAGGGACGCACGGAGCTGGGGCTGGCCCCGGGCCTGGTCATCGACGCCCCCGAGCCGCCGCCGCGCGTCGGGGAGCTCCTGGTCGACCGCCGCGACCCCGCCAACGTGGTCCTGTCCTCCTTCCGGGTCCCGCCGGGCGACCGGACGACGGGAACCGCGCGGCTCGTCGTCGACACCGGCCACCCCGTGCTGTTCGACCACGTCGTCGACCACGTCCCCGGCATGCTGACCCTGGAGGCGTTCCGGCAGCTGGGCATCGCCACCGCCGTGGCCACCGGGGCACTGCCGTCGGCGTCGGCCCTGCTCACCGGGGTGAACGCGCGCTTCACCGGGATCGGCGAACTGGATCTGCCGATCAGCTGCGAGAGCGTCCTGACCCGGACCGACGGGACGAACGCCGTCCTGCGCTGCGCCCTGCGGCAGGAGGGACGCACCGTCGCCGAGGGCGAGGTATGCCTGACCGCCGTCGCCGAGGGTGAAAAGCGCCCGGCCGGCACCGGCGTGGGCGAGGTCCACCTGACCGGCATCGGCGCCGGCGCGGAGGCGGGGACGAGATGACCACCGCCCCCGTCACCCTCGACATCGACGGGCTGCTGACCCGTACGCCGACCGTGCGCCGCAGACTCGACCTGACGCGGCCGGTCCCCCGGCCGCTGATCGAGGAGTGCCTGCGGCTGGCCCTGCACGCGCCCAACGGGGCGAACCGGCAGAACTGGCGGTTCCTGGTCATCGACGATCCGGCCACGAAGGCGGGGATCGCCCGGTACTACAAGGCCGCCTCGGACGCCTACCTCGCGGCCGGTCCCCCGGCGGCGATGAGCGAGCGGGCCGTCGCCGGGGTGCGGTACCTCGCCGACCACCTGCACGAGGTGCCCGCGCTCGTACTGGCGGCCACCCGGGGGCGGCTGCCGCGTGACGCGCCGCTCGCCCAGCAGTCCGGCTTCTTCGGATCCGTCTATCCGGCGCTGTGGAGCTTCATGCTGGCCGCGCGCAGCCGGGAGCTGGGCGCCGCGCTGACCACGGTGCACCTCGCCCACGAACGCGAGGTGGCGGAGCTGCTCGGCATCCCGGCCGACGAGGTGACCCAGGTCGCCCTGCTGGCCGTCGGGTACACGACGGGCGGCCCCGGTTTCCGACCCACCCCGCGCCAGCCGCTCGACGAGGTCGTGTCCTGGAACAGGTGGGAGCGGTGAACACCACCCCGCTGGACACCGCGCCCGGCACCCCGCTCGCCGCCCCGGCCCTGTCCGAGGTACCGGCCCGGCTGGGCCGCTTCGTGCTGCGGATGTTCCGCCCGCAGATCTACGTCACCTACGGCGTGCTGTGGACGCTGGCCCTGGAGGGCGGCGCGGAGCGGCTGGCGGCACCGGCCGGGCACTGGACGCCGTCATGGGCGACCGCGGTGCGCGCGGCGAGCGTGGTGCTGGCGCTGCTGTTCGTCCGGATGGCCGACGAGCAGAAGGACCTGGAGTACGACCGGCGCCACCATCCGGACCGGCCGCTGGTGACGGGCGCCATCACGGTCGCGGAACTGCGCGGCGCCATGGCGCTGATCACCGTGCTGGTCGCCGCCCTGAACCTGCTGGTGTCGGCGTCCTCCGTCCTGCTGATCCTGCTCGCCCTGGGATACACACTGTTCCTGGCCGCGTTGGAGCGCCGCTTCCCGCGCCTGGTCGACAACCAGGTGGCCGGCCTGCTGGTCAGTTATCCGGTGCAGCTGCTGCTGTCGGTCTACCTGTGCGTCTCGCTGGTGACCGGCGGCGCCGTCCACGCCGACGGGCGGCTCGTGGCGCTACTGGCGGTGTTCGCGTGCGTCTTCCTCCAGTTCGAGTTCGCGCGCAAGACCGAGTGGCGGCCCGATCCGCAGGCGCGGCTGTACTCGCAGGTGTTCGGCCCGCGCGGCAGCGCCGCGATCAGCCTGGGCCTGGCCACGGGCGCCGTGCTGCTCGCGCCGGCGCTGCTGGGGCGGTCCGGCCTGTGGCCGGCGGCGGCCCTGCTCTTCCCCGTCCTCGGTGCGTGGCGCTTCCTGCTGCGCCGGCGGCCGTCCGGGCTGGCGCTCCCGGCGATGGGTTTCGTGCTCTTCTTCAACCTGCTGTGTTTCTACGGATCCACGGCGATCGCGATCGGACGGTGAGACAGGTGCGACCGGTGATCATCGACGGGGCACGGATCTTCGACGGAACGTCGACGACGGGCCCCGGCCGGGTGGAGTTCGCCGACGGCGTCATCACCCGCGTCGTCACCCACCCCACGCCGGGGGCCCCCGCGCCGGCCGGGGCGATCGACGGCACGGGCATGACGCTGCTGCCGGGGCTGATCGACGCGCACACGCACGTGTTCGGCGCCGAGAGCAACCTCGAACTGGCCCTGGCCTTCGGCGTGACGACCGAGCTGGACATGTTCATGGGCCCGCCGGAGGAGACCCGGGCCCTGTGCGAACTGGCCGCCGGGCGGCCCGACCTCGCCGACCTGCGCAGTGCCGGGCTGCTGGCGAGCGCGCCGGAAGGACATCCCGCGGTGACCATGCCGGGACTGCCGACCGTCGCCGGCCCCGGTGACGCGGACGCCTTCGTGGCGGACCGTCAGGCGGAGGGCGCGCACTTCATCAAGATCATGGTGGACGACGGCGTCAACCACGGGATGTCGCTGCCCGCCCTGGACCGGGCGACCGTGACCGCGCTCGCCGACGCCGCCCGCCGCCGGGGCCTGCTCAGCGTGGCCCACGTGTCCGCCATGTGGTCCGCGCGGCTGGCCCTCGACAGCGGTGTGGACGTGCTGACGCACCTGCCCCTTGAGGCGGTCGTGGACGAGGAGTTCGTCCGCCGCGCCGCTGAGGACGGTCGGGTCGTCATCCCCACCCTGGCGATCCTGGAGCTGTCGGCGGTACGCACCGGCCCCGGGGTGAACGTCGCGCGGTCCCTGGCGGAGGACCCGCGGATCGCCGGCCACCTGCCGCCGGACGCCCACGCCGCGATCACGGAGGGCGGCGAGGGCCTGTGCGTGGAGCACCCCTCGCCCGAGCACCGTTTCGGGCACGCCCTGTCCAGCGTGGCCCGCCTGCACCGGGCGGGCGTGCCCGTGCTGGCCGGGACCGACGCCAACCACCGGCCGGGGCGGGCCTGCCCGGTCGTCCACGGCGCCAGTCTGCACGCCGAGCTGACCCTGCTCGTCGAAGCGGGGCTGACCCCGGAGCAGGCGCTCGCCGCCGCCACCTCGGCACCGGCCGCGTACTTCGGCCTCACCGACCGCGGGGTGATCGCCCCCGGCCGGCGCGCGGACCTCCTGCTCGTCGCCGGCGACCCCACGAAGGACATCACCGCGACCCGGGCGATCGAGGGGATCTGGCGCGGCGGTGTCCGATTCGACCGCGAGGCGTACCGCAAGCGCACGGCGTCATGAGCGGCAGCGGCTCGAGCCGTAGCGGCCTGAACGGTAGCGGTACGAACAGTGGCGGCCGGAGCGATGGCGGCACGAGCAATGGCGGCCGGAGCAGCAGCGGCCGCAGTGCTGGCCGCCGGAGCGGCAGCGGCTTGAGCGGCGGCGGTACGAGCAGTGGCCGCCGGAGCAGTGGCTGCTTGAGTGCCGGCCGCAGCGATGACGGCTTGAGCGGCCGCAGCGCGTACGGCGGCCGTGCGAACGGCCCGATCGACCTGACGGGCGACCACACGAAGCGGAGAACGCCATGACCGACGGATCCGGACTCCTCACCGGTGTCAGCAGCACCGCACTGGTCGTGGGCATGGCCCGCGCGGCCGAGAGCGAACGGGCGGACCGGCTGTTCGACGACCACCTGGCCCGGCGCTTCCTCGACGCCGCGGGCGCCGGGCAGCAGGCGGTCTGGAGCAAGGGGCGGGGCGACGGGTTCGCCGAGGCCATGGGCGACTACTTCGCGCTGCGCACCCGGTACTTCGACGACTGGTTCGCCCGGGCCGGCGCGGCGGGCTGCCGCCAGATGGTGCTGCTGGCGGCCGGCCTGGACACCCGCGCCCACCGGTTGGACTGGCCGGCCGGGACCCGCCTGTTCGAACTGGACCAGCCCGACCTGCTCGCCTTCAAGGAACACGTCCTGCGGGATGAGGAGCCGCGCTGCCGGCGCGAGGTGATCGCGGCGGACCTGCGCGAGGACTGGACCGTGCCGCTGGCCGAGCAGGGCTTCCGCGCGGACGAGCCGACGGCCTGGCTGGTCGAGGGGGTGCTGGTCTACCTGTCCGAGGAGGACGCCAACGGCCTGCTGGCCCGGATCAGCGCGCTGTCGGCGCCGGGCAGCCACCTCGCGGTGGAACACGTCACCCGGGCGATGGTCGAATCGGACCAGGCCAAGGTGGCGGCGGCCGCCGAGCCGGAGGGCGCCGTGAAGCTGCTGTCGACGCTGTGGAAGAACGAGATGACGCGTTCTCCCGGCGACTGGCTCGGCACCTACGGCTGGGACGCCGCGGAGGAGCCGCTCACCGACCTGGCCCGGCGGCACGGCCGCGCCGTTCCCCCGGCGTTCGACCCGGCGTCGCCCGGCACGGGCCGCGTCAGCCTGTTGACAGCCGTCCGGTGACCGCGGGCGGCCGCCCGGCGGCCGCTCCTCGAAGCTCGCCGGGCCCCGCTCCCCACCGTTCCCCGCACCCCGCCGGACGCGTGACGCGCCGGCCGGCGACGGCCGATGACCGACCGCACATCAGCATCCGCGGTCCTCCGGGACCGCCTCACCCGCTAAGGACACGCATGCCCGGCCACATTCTCGTCCTCACCATTCCGGCGCAGGGGCACATGCGCCCCGCGCTGGCGGTCACCGAGGAGCTCGTCCGGCGAGGACACCGCGTCAGCTTCCTGACCCCGGAGAGCTTCGAGCCCGCGGTGAAGGCCACCGGCGCCACCGCGATCCGTTACGAGAGCCTGCTGACCGAGGCCCTGGGCCCCGGCCAGTACAAGACGCTCACCTCCGACCTGCTCGCCTGGTCGGCCGTGCTGTTCCTCCAGGAGAGCACCCAACTGGTGGCGCTGGCCCAGGAGCTCTTCGCCGGCGACCTGCCGGACCTGGTGCTGTACGACATGATCGTCGCCCCCACCGGCCGGGCGCTGGAACAGCTGTGGGACCGCCCCGCGGTGCAGTCCACGCCCTCGATGGCGTCCAACGCCAACTACTCGCAGGTGCGCGCGGTCCAGCTGCGGTCCGGGGTGCCCGACGAACACCCGGCCGTCGTCGAACTGCTCAGCCGGGCCGAGAAGTTCGCGGCCGACCTGGGCATCAACGCCTCACCGGGGTACCTGGTGGACTGGGGTGCGGACAAGAGCGTGGTCTACGCGCCCCGCGAGTTCCAGCCGTTCGGGGAGACCTTCGGGGACGAGACGACGTTCGTCGGCCCCTGCCTCTCCCCCGAGTACACCGCGCAGACCTGGCAGGCGCCCGGGGACGGGCTGCCGCTGGTGATCATCTCGATGGGCACCCTCTACAACCACCAGCCGGACTTCTTCCCGCTGTGCGTCCGCGCGTTCGAGGGCCAGCCCTGGCACGCGGTGATCACCGTGGGCAACGGCCTGGACCCGGACTCGCTGGGCCCGTTGCCGCCGAACGTCGAGGTCCTGCGGTGGATCCCGCAGCTGGCCGCGGTGCGCGAGGCGGACGTCTTCGTCACCGCCGCCGGGCTGGGCAGCCTGATGGAGTCGCTGTACGCGGGGACGCCGCCGGTGCTGGTCCCGCAGGTGCCGGAGACCCGGGTGCTGTCGGACCGGGCGGTGGAGCTGGGGCTCGGCACGCTGCTGAACGCGGCGGACATCACCGAGGAGACGCTGCTGTCCGCCGTACGCCGGACGGCCGCGGACGAGGGGCTGCGCGAGCGGGTGCGGCACATGGCCGGCGTGCTGGAACGGGCCGGCGGCGCTGCCCGGGCCGCGGAGGCCCTGGAGGCCCGGCTGCCGTGACCCGGCGCCCCGCCCCGGCGGGGTCCTCCCACCGGGTGCCGGCCGGACAGGCCCTGCGGGGCCGTCCGGCCGGCTGCCCGGCTCAGGTTCTCAGCTGAACCGGATGATCGCGGCGCTGCCCGCGGGCACCGTGACCTTCGCGGTCCGACCGTCGACGGAGACCGGAGTGGACTGCGGCGTCGGGAAGGCGCCGTGCGGGCCGACCTGCTGGCCGCCGAGCGTGATGCCCGACGTCGCGGCCAGGCCCGCCGAGGACGAGGTCGTCAGCGCGGTGAGCTGGCCGGCGGCGAAGTCGCCGCCGAGGTTGAGCGTGACGGTGCTCGCGCCGTTGCTCGCCGGGTCCTGGACGTTGTCGAGCACGACCGTCAGGTGCTGGCCGTCGCTCACCGCGTAGGCGCGCACGTCCGCCGGGTCGGGGTTGTCCAGCGTGGCGAAGCGGCCGGTGCCGACGAGTTCGGTCGCGAGCATGCCGTAGTAGAGCGGTTTGGCGGTCAGGTCGCCGGTGCCGGGGCACAGCGGTGAGTACGGGTCGCAGCCGGCGGCGTTGGTGCCGTCCATGAAGTCGGCGTTGACGATGCCCTGTTGTGCGATCAGCAGGCTGTAGTCCAGCGCCCACAGCGCCGAGGCGAACGCGTCGCTCACCCCGGGGGTGCCGGCGCAGACCACCGAGTTGGTCTCGGTCATCGCCGCCGGGACGCCCAGTTGCGCGGCCGCGGTGAGCGCCGCCTGCGCGTTGGCCGTCTCGTACTGCGTCGAGCCGGTGCCCAGCAGTTGCGGGATGGTGGCGGTCGAGGTGCCGCAGGCGCTCGCCGGATAGGTGTGGTCGGAGATCTCGGTGACGTCCGGGTTGCCGGCGTCGAGCGCGGCGAACCCGCCGAGCCACGAGCTGTGGTTGGTCTCGGCGTCGGGACCGGTGATGCCCACGCCGGGCACCGCCTTCTCGATCGCGGCGACGTAGGACTCGAAGTCGGAGTAGTACGCGGAGACGTCGCTGTAGTAGAAGTTCGGCTCGTTGCCGATCTCGATCGCCTGAAGCGAGTCGCCGAAGATCTGCCGCGCGTACTTCGCCTCGTCCGCGGCCCTGGCCGCGTCCGGGTGCTCCAGGTTGACGGCGAGGATCACCTTCCAGCCGGCGTCCTGCACGATGGTGGCGAGGTGTTGCAGCTTGTCCGGGGTGATCGTGCCCCCGGTCGCCCAGGACGGCGCGGTCTCTCCGGTGGAGGTCCAGAACGTGGTGTCGCCGGAGTTGCCGCCGACGCGGACCACGCCGGTGTCGCCCAGGGTCTTCAGGTAGCCGCCGAGGTCCGTGCTGGCGTAGCTGTCCGTCGCGACCGTGCCCGCCCCGAAGGAGAACCCGACGAACCCGGCGTTGAGCTGCTTGCCGAGTTCGTCCGGGTGCACGGTGATCGACAGGCTGCCGGCCGACGCGCTGTCGGCGGGCGCCACGGTGGCGGCGTGGACCGGGCCGGAGCCGATCAGCGTGGCCCCGGCGACGGCGGCGGCCACCGCGAAGGTGGCGATGCGGGTGCGTCCGAAGTGTCGTGTACTCAGGGAGGGTTTCACGCATCCAACCTCGGGCGAGTCGTGCTCATTGGCAAGAGAGAAGACGGCAAAATTTCATGGAAGTGACCACTGTTCACAGGTGTGAACGAATGCAATGACCAATGTGAGCTGCGTCACATTACGACGCGTGGTCTGGCGCCGCCCGATCCCCGGGTGTCGGCTGAACCCGGGCACCACTGGTCGTCGTTGACAGCACGTCAACCGATCGGCTCCGCCGCCCCGGTCCGGCACCCGAAAAGCCGGTCCGAGCAAGCCCCGCAGGCCGGCACACGCACCACGAACCGCCTGATCAGAGCCGCCCGCAGCACTCGGAGAACGCACCGCAGAACCCAGGCGGCGCCGACGCACAGCGCAGTACGCCGCCTCGGCCCGAACCGCTTCGGCGACACCGCCGGAGCCGTTCCCACGCTCAACGGAATACGGAACCGATCACGCTGAGAAACCATCAGCGGCTCGCGAGGCGGCGCTTGCCGGACTCGTTGACACGGATCGGGGCCGGTGTTTATCTCAGAAAACGAAAGGACTAGACCTATCAGGTCCAGTCCCCCAGGGACCGGAGGGAACCCCCATGTCCAAGCTCTCCCGCATCCGCTTGGTCGTCGCAGCCGCCTGTCTGTCCGGTGTGGTCGGAGTGCTGGGCGCCACGCCCGCCGCCGCGCTGGACAGTACGGTCGCGCCCGGCGGCAACTTCGACCTCTCCACGTGGGAGCTGCAGGAGCCGGTCGGCTCCCCCGGGTCGCCGACCACCATCCTGCCCTCGCAGCTGGAAGGCGCCGACGGATACCAGGACTCGTACTTCTACACCGGCTCGGACGGCGGGATGACGTTCTGGGACCCGGAGAGCGGCGTCACCACGCCCAACTCCAACTACGCCCGCTCGGAACTGCGCGAGATGAACTCGGACGGCAGCGCCGCCGACTGGGCGCTGAGCGGCAACCACACCCTGACCGCACGGGTCCGGGCGATCTCGATCACCTCCAGCACCTGCGTCGGCCAGATCCACCTCGGCTCGGGCGGCAGCTCCACCAAGCCGCTCGTCGAGCTGTACTACCACTCCAACGGCGATGTCGTGGCCGGCATCGAGAACTCCCCGTCCGGCGGCCAGACCACGCACACCCTGGGCAACGTGCCGATCGGCAGCACCTTCGGCTACACCCTCGCCGTCAGCAACGGCAACACTTTGGAGATCACCGTCAACGGCAGCACGACGAGCTACTCGATCCCCTCCTCGTTCGACCAGTACCACCAGTACTTCAAGGCCGGCGACTACAACCAGTCCTCCTCCAGCAGCACCACCAAGGGCGCGCGCATCGTCATCTACCAACTGCACGTCACGCACAGCTGACCCCGTTCGGCCAGGTCCGAGGGGAACACCGCCGAGGTCGACCGGCCCGCACGATCCACGGGCCGGTCGACCTCGGCGACCGCCCGGTGCGGACCGCCACCTCCGCCGGGCGAGCCCCCGTGCCGTTCACCGCAGGCAGTGGCGCAGTGTTTCGGCCAGCTCGCGGAGTTGGGGCTGCCGGAAGACCGTGAAGTGGTTGCCGGGTGTCGGGAGGGTGCGCAGCGCGGACATCGCCTCGGGGTCCCAGCCGTTGTTCGGGTCGTCCAGACACAGGTGGACCTGCCGGTCGCCCCGGAGCACAGGAGGGAAGCCGTCCATGGCCTTGATCAGGGTCACCGGAAGATCCGAGGGCGCCGGCCGGTAGTGCACCGTCGCCTCCAGGCTGGCCTGGTACACGCTGAGCATGGTGACGACGAACTCCTCGAAGGGCAGCGTCCCGGACGCCCCGAGGAAACGGGCCAGTTGCTCGCGCAGTTGCTCGGGTGAGGTGTCCGCGTCCGGGCCGCCGAGCGGATCGCGGGCCGGGGAACGGCTGCCGGGGTCGGTGAGCCGGTGCATGGTCATCAGCTCCTCGATCGCGGCCGTCTCGTCCTCCGGGGGCGGCGCCTGCCCGGGCACCGCCAGATACGTGTCGATCAGCACGACACCGGCCACCTCCTCGCCCTCGCCGCGCAGGCGCAGCGCGGTCTCGTACGCGACGCAGCCTCCGAAGGAGTGACCGCCGAGCGTGTAGGGGCCGTGCGGCTGGACCTGGCGGATCGCCTCGGCGTACCGCTCGGCCCGCTCCTCGACGCGGGCGAGCGGCTCCTCCGTGCCGTCGTAACCGGGGGCCTGGAGGGCGTAGAAGGGCCGGCCCTGGCCGAGTTCACGGGCCAGGGGGCGCAGGTACTGCGTGGTGCCGACGGCGCCGCCCGCGCAGAAGAACGGCCGCAGGGGTGTCAGGTTCAGCAGCAGCGGCGAAGTACCGGCCGGCTTGCGGGAGTTGAGCTCACGCGGGTCGGGGCGCTGCGCGAAGTGTTCGGCCATCTCCGCGATGGTCGGCCGGTCCAGCAGTTCGGCGAGGGGGATGTCCCTGCCGATCCGGGCGGACAGCGCGGCCTGGAGGGAGGCGACGGTGATGGAGTCCAGGGGGTAGTCGTCGAGTGGGGCGGTGGGGTCCATCTCCTCGGCCGGGATGTCGAGTTCGGTGGCGATGGTGGTCGACAGCCAGTCGGCGAGGCCGTCCCGGTCGAGCCGTGGCGTCCGCGGCGCGGCGACGGGCCCGTGCGGTGCGGAGGGTGCGGCGTGGCGGGTTTCGGGGGCGGCGAAGAAGCGTTCGGCGAGCTGCTGGGCGTAGCGCACGTTGCACTCGACGAGCTCGAAGGCGGCGAGGCTGCCCGCGTGGTAGGTACGGCGTCGGCCCTGAAGCTGTTCGAGCCGGTCCATGATCCCGGCGGCGAGGTCGTCGCCGGAAAAGTGCGGCATGTAGGCCCACCGGTGGTGCGACAGCACGGATGTGAGCCGGCCGCCCAGCCGGGTCACGTCCTCCTCGAGCCGTTCGACCACGCGCCCCTCGTCGTCCTCCGGGCCGTCGTAGACGTAACCGCTGTAGACGTCACTGCCGTCGTAGCGGTGGTGGAACGCGGCCAGGCGCCCGGGAACCGGCCGGGCGCTGTGCGGGCGGAGCAGGCACAGGCGGGAGCGCGGCAGGCCGGCGGCGGTGAACACCACGGTGCGGTAGTCAATGTGGCGGATCCTGGCGGCCAGTTCGCGTTCCTCGGCGGTGGAGTCGAGCACCGGGAGCAGGGGGGCCAGCGGGACCGTGAGGACCAGGTCGTCGGCGCTCAGCAGACCGTCGGCGGTCTTCACCCGGACCCCGTCGGGGTTCCGCTCGATCCGTTCGATCCGCACTCCGAGCCTGACGTCGGGGAGTTCGTCGGCGAGCCGGTGCCACAGCCGGCCGAAGCCGCCCGCGATGGTGAACGAGCGATCGCTCGGCGCGGTCCCGGCCGCGGCCAGGTTGGACAGTTCGACGAACTTGGCGAAGTACAGGGCGGGTGTCCGCGCCGGGTCGCCGTAGCCCGACCCGGAGTAGACGGCGCCCAGTGCCTCCCAGAGGGGTTCGAGGCGGTGCTCGGCCAGCCATGCGGTGATCGGCCGGGCCAGTGCCCGGGCGGAGTGCGCGAGCCCCGGTTGCGCGATCGAGGGGAAGCGCTCGGCCCGCAGTGCCGCGTAGCGCTCCGAGGCCTCGCCGAGTTGCTGCAACCGGCCGAGCGGTACGGACGCGCCGGCGCCGGGCTCGTGCACGGCGTAGGGCGTCGTGTCCTCGGTGGCGACGCCGAGTTCGGCGGCGAGGCGTTCAACGGCGGAGTAGCGGGAGGTGCAGAAGTGCCCCCCGAGGTCGTAGGCCCGGCCGTCGAGGTGGACCGACGCGGACTTTCCGCCCAGGGTCGCGGCGGCGTCCACCACGATGGGGCGGTGCCCGGCCCGGTGCAGTGCTCGCGCGAGGGTGAGTCCGGTGGCCCCGGCCCCGACGACGAGCACGGTACGGGCGTGGTCGGCTCCCCGGTTCACCGCTGCGCTCCCTGACCGGGCCGCGTGGGCAGCGGTTCACCGGCGCCGCGCAGATCGGAGACGGTGAGGGTGGTCGCGGCCCGCTGGACCGCACCGGATTCGAAGGCCTGGCGGCAGGCGGCGCGGCGGACCTTGCCGCTGGTGGTCTTGCGGACGGTGCCGGGGCGGCCGACGACGACGGTGTGGACGACCACGTCGTGGTCGTCCTGGACCCGCTGCCGCACGGCTCGGACCACATCCCGCTGCTGGTCGTCGTCGGGCTTGCCCTGCTTGATCTCGACGAGCAGGACGACCCGGTCGTCGCGCGCGCCGTCCCGTGCCGGCAGCGCGAACGCGGCGACGCAGCCGGGCCGGATCAGCTCGTGAGCCTGCTGGGCGCTCTCCTCGACGTCCTGCGGGTAGAGGTTCCGCCCGTGCACGATCATCAGGTCCTTGTGCCGGCCGGTGACGAACAACTCCTGACCGTGGAAGAACCCGAGGTCCCCGGTGCGCAGGTAACTCCGCGGGTCGTCGTCGCCCTCCACCCGGGCACGGAAGACCTCGTCGCTCTCGGCGTCCCGTCCGTAGTAGCCCAGGGCCTTGGTCGCCGAGTCGACCCAGATCTCCCCGATCCGGCCCGGCGCGCAGGGGACGCGGGTGGTGGGATCGACGATGCGCACCCGGGCGTCCCGCTTGGTGACGGTGCCGCAGCCGACGAGTTCCACCGCGTCGTCAGGAGCGTCGTCGCCCACGGGGACGGCCTCGCCGCGGGCCAGTGCCTGCTTGGCCAGGCGCAGCCGGGTCCGGCCCCCCATGGTCACGCTGACGGTGCACTCGGCGAGTCCGTAGGCCGGATAGAACGCCTCCGGTGCGAGCCCCGCCGGGGCGAACGCCGCCAGGAAGCCGTCGACGGTGCCGGGCCGCACCGGTTCCCCGGCGGACAGCACCACGCGCAGCGGGCTCAGGTCCAGGGCGGCCCGTTGCTGCGGTGTCGTCTTGCGCACGACGAGGTCGAAGGCGAAGTTCGGCGCCGCGGTGCTGGTGGCGCCCACCCGTGAGGCCGTCTCCAGCCACAGCGCCGGCCGGCGCAGGAAGCTCAGCGGCGACATCAGCCAGGTGTCGGCGTTGCCGGCGATCGTGGAGGAGATGACGCTGATCAGGCCCAGGTCGTGGAAGTGCGGCACCCAGGAAACGCCCCGGCTGCCCGCCCCCAGCCCGAGGTCGGTGGCGTTCGCCGCGGTCTCCGCGGCCAGGTTCCCGTGCGTGATCACCACACCCCGCGGGTCACTGGTCGACCCGGAGGTGTACTGCAGGAACGCGGGCGCGGCCGGGTCCCCGGGCAGTCGCCAGTCCAGTTCCGGCGGGCCGTCCGACAGGCCGCGGTCGGTCCGCCGCCACGGCAGGTCGGGCCACCGCACGGTCTGCCGGGAGAACACGGCGGCGACCGTCCCCAGCTTCCTGGCCCGCTCGTACTCACCGTTGGTGAGCACGACGGCGGCCTCGCAGTCGGCGGCCAGGCGGGCGAAGGCCGCCACGCCCTGCGCCCGCCGGGGATCGGGCGGACAGACCGGAACCGGCAGCACCCCCGCCGCCAGGCAGCCGAGGAACGCGCCCACGAAGTCCAGGGACGGCGGATGGACCAGCAGCGCCCGGTCGCCGGGACGCACTCCCCACCCGGGTAAGGCGCGGGCCACCGCGTCGGCCCGCGCCGCGAGACCGGCCACCGTGAGCCGCTCCTGGTCACGCCCCTCGTCGTCGACGAAGGTGAACAGCAGGCGCTCGGGCGCCTGTTCGTACAGCTCCAGGAAAGCGGTCGGCAGAAATCGCGTCGTCGCTGGTGTCATGGTCAATTCCGGTGCCTCGCAGGGAGCTGGTGGCGGCGATGGTGTTGATGCGGCTGTGCGGAACGAGGCCCGGCCGGACGCCGGGTCGGCCTGGCGGACCCGCGGCCGGCGGAGCGCGACGGCGCGAAACGCCTGTTTCCGGGGCGGACATCGGATCGCCGTCCCGGCGATCCCGTCAGCCACAGGCAACCTGGGCGCTCTCCCCGGCCGGAAGGCGCCTGCTGCCCGTCCCTTCGGCACCGTTCGCCCCCAGTCTGCCGTCCTGAGGCGGAACCACAAGAACGCTAACCGGTCACGCCATGTGGCCTGATCTCGTGCACCGGGGTAAAGGCGCGGGGCAAGCCCCGGCAGCCGTCCAACGGGATCGTGGACGGTACGGCAGGCGAGAAAACCTCGCCGGCGAACCGGGGCGCGAGAACGATCCCCGGAGCGCGTCGCCCAGGCCGGCCCGGCGGCACCGTGGACCGTCGTGCGGCTCCGGCCACCTTCCGGCCACCTTCCGACCGCCTTCCGACCGCTTTCCGACCGACTGCGCCCGGGCGGCTCCGAACGGGTGGATTCGCCGGAACACGTTCGCACAAGGGGCAGGTGCGGCGGGTTCTGATGATGAGGTGAGCGTACGAGCATCTGATCGGAAGATCTGATCGTAAGAGGGGACACGGCATGAGACGTACCCTCCGCCGACGCCGGCTGCTCGCCGCGACGCTGCTGCTGGCCTCCGTCCTGATCCCGATGACGGCGGCGCCCACCACGGCCATCCGTGCCGGGAGCGCCGACCGGCACGAGGGAAACCCGCTGCCGGCCGGCGGTCCCGGCCGCACGCTGACCGCCCGGCTCGACAAGGCGATCGGGGACGTGCGCCGACAGGCGGGCATCCCCGGTGTCGTCGTCGGCCTGTGGATGCCGGGCCGGGGAAGCTACGTCCGCGCGACCGGCGTCGCCGACACCGCCACCCGCGAGCCGATGACCGTCGGCCCCTTCGTGCGGATCGGCAGCGAGACCAAGACCTTCACCGTCACCGCGCTCCTGCAACTCGTGGACCGCCACCGGGTCCGGCTGGACGACCCGATCTCCCGCTACGTCCCCGGCGTGCCGGACGGTTGCCGGATCACGCTCCGTCAGCTCGCCGAGATGCGCAGCGGCCTGTTCCCCTACACCTCCGACGCGGACTTCACTCATGCCCTGCTGAGCGACCCGCACCGTTACTTCACCCCTCACCAGGTACTCGCCTACGGCTTCAAGCACCCGAACACCTTCGCGCCGGGTGCGCGGTTCCAGTACTCGAACACCAACCTGGTCCTGCTCGGCCTGGTGATCGAGAAGGTCACCGGTCGCCGGCTCGCCGACGTCCTCGACCGGCGGGTACTCCGCCCGGCGGGCCTGCACGCGACGCTGCTCCCGCGCGGAGCCGGGTTCCCCGAGCCGCATCCGCACGGATACACCGACCAGACGCTGAGCGGAGCGGTCGCCGACGCCACCGACTGGAATCCCAGTTGGGCCTGGTCGGCCGGGGCGATGATCTCCGACCTGCACGACCTGCGCCGCTGGGCGTACGTCGTCGCCACCGGAAGACTGCTCAGCCCGCAGACCCAGGCACAGCGCCTCAAGACACTGCCGACCGGCTTCCCCGGCACCGGCTACGGCCTCGGTGTCTTCGAGACCAACGGATGGATCGGGCACAACGGCTCCATCCCGGGCTACGAGACCGTGACCGTCTACCTGCCCCCGCAGCGGGCCACCCTGGTGATCATGATCAACACGGACTCCACCAGCCAGGGCCAGGAACCGTCCACCCTCCTCGCCCGTGCGATCACGGCGGTCGCCACCCCCGCCAACGTCTACGACGGCGCGGTCGTCACCCGGTAGGTACGCCGGCCCGTTCCAACGGCGCGTACGGCGACCGGCGTCCGGCACCGCGAGCGACAGCCCGCGGACCACGTCGAACGACGCTTTCCTGTGCGATGCGGTCCGTCACGTCAGCCTGGCGCGGTCCGCTATTCGGGATGTCGGTCTGTGCGACGGCCCAGAGCTGGGTGCTCCTCCGTCGGCGATTCCGCTTTCCCTTGAGGGAGCGCTCTCGTTTCCCCGGCCGGGCGAGGGGTCCGGCCCCTTGGTGATCCCTGAGCTGTCCGACGCATGGGACAGCTGACTTCCTCCGGAGGCCGCTGCTGAACCGGCACTTCCGAAGGCGCTGTTCCGCCCCCCATTCGGACATCGCCCGGTCCGGCGATTCCGAACGGCGGCAGGCGGAAGGTCACCACCCCTGGCGGGGCCGCCCTGCCCGTCCTTCATCCGGCCGGCCGGAGACCCCGCGTCGGCCGCTCGACCGTGCGGGGCCCTCGTCCGGCAGGGACCGGACCCCGCCGGATCACCGCACGGTCTGCGCGCGGTGATCCGGACGGTCGGCGCGGTGCGGCCGGATCAGAAGCCGACCGCGACCTCCAGCCACTGCGGGTTGGCATGGGAGACGTAGGTGGACTGGCCGTCCGCGTCGTCGTAGGGGAAGCCGTAGGCCAGGCCGTTGATGCCGTTGTCGTGCCAGAACTGCGCGTAGTAGTTGGCGGGGCCGGCCTTGTAGTAGTTGGACGGGTCCGCCTGCTGCGCGGCCGACAGCGTGGCGACGTGCCGGTTCAGCGCCGAGCACACCGTCGGGTTGGTCGCCAGCGAGCCGGCACACGAGAAGATGTTCTGCGTGGTCTCGCTGATCCCGGCCGACTTGGCATACGCGGTGAAGTAGCTGGCGTTGGCCCCTCCGGGCTGGAAGTTGGGCGAGCTCCCCGGCGCGATGATGCGGTAGGGCGACTGGGACTGGGCCAGGGTCTTGAACGCCTGCGGCACCGCCCCGGTGAAGTCGCTGAAGACCTGGTTACGCGCCTCGTCGAACAGCGTCTGGGTGTCGCCCACCTGGACGTCGTAGCCGTCCTTGGCGTGCAGCCGCATCGCCAGCGGCAGGCCCCAGGCGTCGACGCGGGTGGTGTTGCCGTTGAACACGCCGTTGCTGACGGTGAATTCGATGAAGTCGTAGTACTGGCTGGTCGGCGAGCCGACGTAGAAGTACATCCGGCCGGAGGAGTTGGCCGGCATGTCCAGGTACGGCTGGTCGGCGATGGAGTGCGTCTGGCCGTTGAAGCTCCAGTACACCTGGCTGTCGGGGTACGCGCCGTTGGTGCGGTTGAGGATCTTCACCTCGACGGCGTTCTTGGCGGCCGGGATCGTGCTGGTGTCGCCCCAGAAGGCGTTGCCGGTGGGGTTCCCGGCCGAAGGCGCCTGTGCCTGCGCCGAGGACGGGCCGAGCGCGACCGCGGCGGCCGCCAGCAGAGCGGCCGTCAGCGTGACGGCCAGCGGCGATCGCGACCGGCGGCGCGAGGACCGGCGGGACGGACGGAGGGTGGGGCGGGACATGGCGTCTCCTGAGCGGTGGGAGTCGTGTGCGGCTGTCGGTGTCTCACGCGGGGCCGCCCGGGCCGGGCGCGGCGATGGGCTCGGCCGGGCGGTCCGGTCGCCGGTCAGCCGGTGGTGTACGCCGCGACCCAGCCGACGTGCATCGCGCCGCCGGAGGTGGTGCCGGCGGCCGGGGAGGTGCAGCCGCAGACGCCGTTGGGGAAGCCGCCGCCCATCGCCAGGTCGAAGATGATCGACATCTTGTGGTCGAACGCCGCCTTCCAGGTCGCGGCGCCCACCTGGTTCTCGGTGACGGTGAAGTACGTCTTGCCGTCGAGGGAGAAAGCGACCGACTCGTTCGAGGCGTTGGTACGGTCCAGCACCATCGCGTAGGTGTGGTAGCCGGTCTGGCAGCCGGCGCACGCGGTCAGACCGCTGCCGATGCCGTTGCTCTCGTTGCAGGGGCCGCCCGGGTCCGTGCCGCAATGGACGGTTCCGGCGACCTTCGACAGGGCGTTGACGTCCTCCATGATGTCGATCTCGCCGTTCTCCGGCCACTGGCCCGGGCCCAGCATCCAGAACGCCGGCCAGTAGCCGAGGCCGCTGGCGGGGTTGGGCTGCTGGATCGAGGCGGCCACCTTCAACTTGCCGCCGGCCGGGGCGCCGACGTTCGCGGTGGTGGTCTGGATGCGCCCCGAGGTCCAGTTGCCGCCGGACTTGACGGCGGTGATCGCCAGGTGGCCGTTGCCGTCGACGTGGGTGTTCGCCGTCGAGTTGGTCATCGTCTCGATCTCGCCGGTGCCGAACGAGGAGCCGGCACCGGTGTCGAACTTCCACTTGGACGCGTTGGGCGCACTGTTGGCGGCGCCGGCGAAGTTGTCGCTGAAGACGGTCGTCCACCCGCTGGGCGGCGCGGGCACGGTGACCGCGTTGGCCGTGCCCGCGGAGGACAGGGCGAAGACGGCGAGCAGGGCGGCGGCCGCGGGGGCGGCCAGCCGGCGGGCCGCGCGCAGCAGGCGGCCGGAGGCGGACGGTCGGGTGCGGGGACTCATGAGCGGCTCCGAGGAAGGGCCACCGGGGACCGGCGGCATACGTCAGGTGCATGACATTCCTTGCCAGCAGAGGCGTTCCTGGACGGGAACACCGTTGTGGCAAGGACGAGTTGGCGCCGTACGCGGCCGCAGACGTCCCACGAAACTGAATCGCCAGGAAACATTGCTGCAACGTTCGTATTCAACTCCGGGCCTCGGAGGAGCGTCAAGATTCCCCGGCAGGCAACAGGGCGTCTGCGCCGGCGACTTGGCCGACCATCGACGGACCCGACCGCTGCGCCGACGCATGCCGGCCGCTCCGGGCAGAGCCCCAGGTGCCGGTGGTCAGGCGGAACGCGGACGCCACGCTGTCCGCTCCTGACCGGTGCGTGACCTGTCGGCGGCGTTCAAAGCGATGGGGCCGCCCCGGCCACCGGACGAGCCGGTCACGGGCCGGCCGCCGCACCCCACCACCAGGCGCAGAACGAGGGCGGTCAGGGTGTGCCCGATGGCGGCTGTGCCACCGTCCTGGCACGCATCGGCTTCCTCCCGCAGTTCCTCCCCACGACGGCGGGCGGCGCACGCACGCTGTTGCGGAAGCGAAAACGCAGTCCTCGATCTCGGAAAAACAACAACGGCAAACCATTCCACCACCCCGACAACCGACAGCACGCACCCTCGCAAACGTACGGCGGGCGGATGGTGCCGATTCTCCGCACAGACAGTCAGTGACAACAGGCTGCTGATCCGGTGATCGGAAAGCGACATGATTGCCGGACGCGTCAGCACGTGTTCTCCGACCATCCTGGCTTTCGCAGCGAAAGCAGGGCGTGACCTTGTCCGCCGCAACGGCGTTGATCGCGGCAGGAGCATGCACCCGGGGCAGCTCCCCAACCATCCCGGAAAGGCGGGGATATGCGCAGGCTGAAGCGTTCCGCGATTGCATCGGTCATGGCACTGGTGATCGTCGGCGCGTCCGCTGCAACGGTTCGGGCAGAGGCGGGTCAGGACCAGATCAGGATGCTGAAGCAGCTGAAGTCCCAGTGGTGCTGGGTGGCTTCCGGGCTGACCATCGCCCGGTTCCAGGGTTACGGCTCGACGCAGGACGATTTCTGCAAGCGGGCGGCCAAGCAGAGTGGCCAGGTGAACTGCGACAACTACCCGGCCACTCTGGGGGACATGGCCGGGGCGTGGGCCGACCTCGGCATGAAGCATCCCGGTATCGGCCTCAATCGTGCGGCGTCGTTCAACGAGATCAAGACCGAGGTCAAAGCCGCGCGACCGGTCGCCGCGCGCATCGGATGGCAGCAGGGCGGCGGCCACATGAATGTGATTTACGCCTACAACACGGCCAACGACACCATCGGGGTGGCGGATCCCTGGCCGGAGACCGACACCTTCACCTGGTGGAAGTACAGCAGCTACGTGCGGAACCGGCAGTTCTCCTGGACCCATTCCCGCATCGGGATCTCCAAGTGAGGGCCGCCGACGTGCATACCCGATCACGAGCCACCGCGCCGCGCCGCATCCGGCTCGCCCGTCTGACCGTCACCGTGGCGCTGGGCTGCTGCACCCTGCTGGGAACAGCGCCCCTGGCCGCAGCCGCCGGCTCGGACGACCTGCCGAATCGTCAAGCGGCTGTCGACGTGCTGAATTCGGCCGACACGCGTGCCGAGGTCTGCAGCTTCTTCGACGAACCGGACCCGGCCAACTCGCCCGGACAAGTCGCAACGCTCCCGGACGAGTCCGACCCGTGCGCGGGTGTACCCGACTTCACCATCGGCAGCCCGGTGGCCCTGAACGAGATCGCCGAGGACTTCGTCTCCGGAGCCGTGTCGCCGGATCCCTCGACCGCGGTCACCCTCGGATACGCGATCGCGGCCGTGAAGTTCTCCGACGGGCGCGCCGCTACGGTGATGCTCTCCCCCCATGACACGACGGGATGGGAATTCGCCGCCGTCCGCGAGGGCGACACCGACTTCACCTACGCCCGCCAGGGCGACGCTGCGGCAACGGTGTTCAACGAACCCGAGATCGAGGCCTACTACAAGCTCACCGGCTCCGACGTGGAACCCCTGAACGACGAGGCGCGGGACGGCCTCGACGGCCGGGCCTCGGTGTCCCTGTCCGAGTACCAGGAGATCGTCGAGGGCCGCTACGCGAACGAAGAGTCCGGCTCGCAGTACGACAGGGAGGGCCGCGCCGGCGGCTTCGGACGCGCTGCCGCCAAGCCGTCCTCCCAACTCTCCACGGTCATCGTGGGCGGAGCGGGCACCAGCGCGGCCGTGGCCGGAGTCGCCGTCTTCCTCCTCCGCCGAAAGCGGATCACGGCACGGTGACGTGCGCGCGGCCCGCCGTCCGACGCACGGGTCGCGTTCCGGCACCGGCGGCCGGGCCCGAACTCCCCGACGGGATCCGGGCCCGGCCCTCGTATGCCGCCGCCGGGCCGAACACCGCCATCGGCCCTTCGTCGAGGGTGTCGTGCAGGAGTGCGTCCCGTCGGGCCAGGCGCCGGGCAGGAGACTCCGCCCGCTCGTCGATTGCCGACCGCGGAACGGTTTCCGCCGACCCGCCGGCGAAGCCTGGCCGGTGTGCGGACCAGGCATTCGCGTGGGGCGTCGGCCGGGCGACCGCTGCGCGACCTTCCCGACCGCCAGGGGCCTGCCGAAGGGGCATCGCACGAACATCGCCCAGCGGGCATGCCCCGGCCGGGCGCGTCGACGGCGTCCTGCCGCACCGGAACCTGCGCGCCGGGCGCACGCGGTGGCCGGCGACAGTTCCGTGCGGTCCGCGGCCGGCGTACTGCGCGACGTCCATGGCGGTGACGCCGTCGGTCCGCTCGTGCGGTCCGGTCCCTGTCTCGCACTCAGGAGGAGGGCACGGGGAGCCCGAGGAGGTCACACATGGTGGCCGCGGCGCGGACGGCGGCGTCGCCGCAGCAGTTGTTGAACAGGACGTGCACCTCCCGGGCCTGCTCGGCCAGGGCCTGGACCCGGGGCGTCCACTCGGCCAGTTCGTCCGGTGTGTAGGTGTGGCGGAAGCGGTCCTCCTTCGAACCGCGCCCCCAGCACGCGCTGCGGCCGTGCAGGCGCACCACCGCGAGCCGGGGCGTCGTCACGGGCGTGACGGGCGGGATCGACGCCGGCACGGTCTGCGTCATGTCCACCGCGGCGGTGGCGGCGCCGAGTTCCGCCAGCAGCGCGGTGGTTGAGGCGTACTGGTCGGGCCGCCACCAGTCGGGGTGCCGGAATTCGACCGTCAGGGGCCAGTCGGCCGCCCGTTCGCGGCAGTGCCGGAGCGTCTCGGTCGCGGCCCTTCCCGGACGGAACGACGGAGGGAACTGGAACAGGACGGCACCCAACCGCCCGGCGCCGCGCAGCGGTTGGAGGGCGCCGCTGAAGCGCTGCCACACCTCGTCCAGCAGGCCCGGGTCACGCCCGCCCCGGGCGACCAGCGCGTCCCGCAGGTCGGCGGGCATCGCTTCGGGCCGCGTCGGGTGCCCGGTCAGCAGCGAGAACGCCTTCACGTCGAACCGGAAACCGTCGCCGGTGCGCTCGGCCCACAGCTGGCCGTTGCGTGCGGCGGGCAGGGCGTAGTAGGTGGCGTCCACCTCGACCACCGGGAACTGCGAGGCGTAGTACCGCAGTCTGCCCTCCGCGTCCCGCTGCCCTTTCGGGTACCAGCCGCTGGACAGCAGCGCCTTGTCCGTCCACGAACACGTGCCCACCTTGATCTCTCCCACCCCGCCCGCCTGCCCCGGCCACGTGGTGTCACCCCGACTTCGTCACGAACACCGGTCCCGCCGCCGCCCCACCCCTCCCGGCGGTCCCGGGCCTCGCGCCGCTGGCGGAAGCCGACGCCGGACGCGTCGCACGCGGTGGCCCCCGCGTGCGCGCTCCATATCCGCAGGGTCGGAGGCGTGGGGATGCGGCGTTGCCGCGTTGCTGCGTTCCTCGAACGGGAAGTACTGGACGGCGTTGGTGACGTGAGCCTGTTCGGGGTCGACGCCCGCCGTTGGTGACGTGAGCTGTTCGGGGTCGACCCCCGCGTCGTCCAAGGCCCCGTTCAGCAGGCGACCGGCCGGTCCGGCGGACCGTTCGCCCTCGCGGTCGTCCGGGTCACCACGGCTGCTCACCCAGCAGCACCGCACGGGCCGGCCCCGGTTCCGAGCCGACGGCCGTCCGCGTCGCGTCCCGGTACAGCGGACCCCCGGCAGTCCCGCGCGGTCCGGCGCGGTGCCTCGACGCCACCGCTGCGCGCCTCTACGCCACCGCCGTGCGGGACGAAGGGGACCGTGTCGTAAGCCGGGGGCGCCGGCCGGCTTCAGTGCGCCGCGACGTGTTCGGCGATGTCGTCGGCCACGTGCTGGTCGAGCGCCGAGCGCACCAGGCCGGCCGCGAGGGCCGGGTAGTCCTCGGGGTCCGCGAGTCGTGCCAGCGCCCGGGGTGACTCCGGCAGCCCGAGTCGGGTGGCGCCCTGCACGGCCTTGCCGTCGAAGTACGGTGCCGCCTCGGGCCAGACGCCCTGGGCCTCGCGCAGGAAGATGTCCGCGCCGACGGGTCCGACGCCGGGCATCTCGCGCAGCAGGCGCTTCTCCTCCTCAACGTCCTCACCGGCCCGGTCCCGCAGATTGCGCAGGTCGCCGCCGTACTGCTCCAGGAGGAGTTCTGCGCCGTCGCCGAGCTGGGTGGCGGTGCGTTCGTCGTAACGCCGGTAGTGGCCTTCGCCGAGGGCGTCGACACGCTGCTGCCAGGTCGCGTCCGCCATGTGCCGGGGGTCGCGCATTCCCGCGGCGAACAGCGCGCGGGCGGCGTCACCGGCCACCGACGCCTTGATCCGCGCGCTCAACAGGTGCGCCAGCACCAGGAGCTGGTAGAGCGGCTGCGGGGTGTTCCTCACCCGCACGCCGGCGTCCTCGGCATAGGTTCGGCCGTGCGAGGCGAGCAGCACCTCCACCTTCTCGCGGTCCGCCTTCGTCGCCATGATCGCGTCACTCCTCTCCCGGTGCCCCGACCTGTCCCCCGGTGCCCCTGACCTGCCGTGTGCCCCTGGCCCTGGGGTGACAAACGGCGCGTAACGCCTTCCTCGGCGGCTCGTCGCCCGACGCGCCGCCGGCGATGGCGTCCGTACGCGTTTCGGCGACGCCCCGGCGCAACGGGCACCGCGGGCGCTGCGTACCGACCGGTCGGCCTGGCCCGGTCCACGCGTCGGCCCCGCGTGGCGCCCGGCGCCGCGGTCGCGAGGCGGGGCGTTCAGGGGTGAAGTGGTGCAGGGGGATGTCGGGAGGCCGGCTGAACCGGGCAGGCGGCCAGGGAACGCACCGCACGCGGTTCGAAAGGAGACGGCGATGCCGGCAGGAGCCAGTGACAAGCGGGAACGCCAGTACGAGCACATCAAGGAGGGCGCCGAGAAGCGCGGTACGCCGGAAGGCCGTGCCAAGGAGATCGCCGCCCGAACCGTCAACAAGGAGCGTGCGCGGTCCGGCGAGTCCGCCACCGCGAGCAGGACCTCCACCCGGGACCCGAAATCCGCGTCCCAGCGGGGCGGCGAACGCTCGCACAGCGGACCCCAGGGCCCGACGAAGGACCAGCTGTACGCCGAGGCGAAGAAGAAGAACGTCAAGGGCAGGTCCGCCATGAACAAGAGCGAGCTGCGCAAGGCCGTAGGCCGCTGAGCGGGTTTTCCCCAGGGCGGCCCGACCGCGGCCCGCCGGCGTTCCGGGCGCGGCCGGAACGAGGAGCGACGGGCATGACCGACCGTTCCCGCCTCGATCCGCCACGACCCGCCGCACCCCGGTAAGCCCGGGAACCCGTCGCACCCCGGTGAGCCCGGGAAGGCGACGTGCGTCGTCGGCGCGGGGACCATCGGGCCGCTTCGTGTTTGCGGCCGCCGGCGCGGAGCACCCGGTCCACATGACACGGATCGATGACGCCACCGGGAATCTGCCGCGTGTCGCGCTGGTGACGGGCTCGGACTCCGGGATCGGCCGCGCGACCGCGGTGCGGCTGGCCGCCGACGGGTTCGATGTCGGTGTCACGTACCGCGGTGACCGCGAGGGGGCCCAACGGACCGCGGAGGAGGTGCGGCGCCACGGGCGCACCGCCGTCGTCCGGCAGCTCGACCTCACCGACCTGCCGACCGCCGCCGACACCGTGGACGCCCTCGTCGACGAGCTGGGCGGGGAGATCGGCGTGCTGGTGAACTGCGCGGGGACCGGGACGTCGACGCCGTTCCTGGACATCAGCCACGAGACGTTCCAGTCGGTGCTGGACGTCGACCTGACCGGGCCCTTCCTGATCGGCCAGCGGGTGGCCCTCCGCATGATCGCGGCCGGGCGGGGCGGGCGGATCGTCAACGTCACCAGCGTCCACGAGCACCAGCCACGGGTCGGGGCCGCGCCGTACTGCGCCGCGAAGGGCGGGCTGGGGCTGCTCACCCAGGTCATGGCGCTGGAGCTGGCCGAACACGCGATCACGGTGAACGCCGTCGCGCCCGGCGAGATCTCCACCCCCATGACCGGCCAGGAGGACGTCGATCCCCACCAGGAGCGGCGTCCCGGCATCCCGCTCGGCCGCCCCGGCGACGCCCGGGAGGTCGCCGGTGTGATCGCCTTCCTGGCCGGCCCCGACGCCGGCTACGTGACCGGTGCCTCGTGGAGCGTGGACGGCGGGATGCTGCGCATGGGCCCCATGGCCGGCTCGCACCTGCGCGACGACGGCTGGCGCCGCCCCTGAACGCCGTGCCGGTCCGCACCGGTGCTGCCGTCCGGTCAGCCGGGCGGACAGGGGCGTTCGCTGAGCAGGCGGGCGAGGCGGGCGAGGTGGGCGGTGTTGGCCGCGAGGGTGCGGGTGGTGGAGACGACGGTGCCGGGGGTCTCCTGGAGGTCCTGGAAGCCGGTGCCGTGCTGGGTCTCGCCGACCCAGTAGGTGACCGCGCCCGGCGCGAGCGAGAACCCGACGTCGTCGAGGGCCTGGAAGAGGTCGGCGCTGACCTTGTGGGTGCCGTCCTCGTTGCCGACGACGGCCACGGCGGACCTTGCCGTAGGTGAGCAGGCGGCCTTCGTCGTCGGATTCGGACAGTTCGGCGTCGAGGCGTTCCAGGACGCGCTGGTCGATGCTGGAGGCGTGCCCGAGCCAGATGGGGGTGGCGATCACCAGGATGTCGGCGGCCAGGACGCGTTCGCGCAGGGCGGGCCGGTCGTCGCCGTCGCCCCTGTCGAGTCCCACCCCCGGCCGCACGTCGTGGTCGACGATCCGGACGGCCTCGCCCTCGACGCCCTCCTGGCCCGGCGCGGTCAGCACCTGTTCGGCCGGCAACCGGCTGCTGGACGCTGTGGGTGACGGGTGGAGCGTGCACATCAGGGCGATGGCGGTCAGGGGCTTTCCGTTGCTCGGCATGTCGTTGCGTCCACGGGGTGGGAGCCAGGGTGCTCAGGTGACCCGGCGCGAGGTCAGGGGCGGGTCGGGCTCCAGGACGGGTGGGTGGGCGCCGGCGAGGCGGCGCAGGTGGGCGCTGAAGCCGCCGGGGGCGCGGCCGGCGAACCGGGCGGAGGTGTCGACGGGACATGCGGTGGTGCGCAGCACGCGGAACCGTGCGCGGTCCAGCCGGGCGACGAGGGCGACGTCCTCGCCGGAGGCCAGCGGTGGGAACCCGCCGACGGCACGGTAGGCGCGGGCGGACAGCCCGAGGTTCGCACCGTGGACGTGCGGGTGCGCGTGGGGGGAACGGGAGGCCGCTCGCCGGTAGTCGGCGGTGTACCGCGTCTGTGCCCCGGCCGGGTAGGACGCCGGCCAGACCGTCACGTCGACGGTGCCGACGACCGCGTCCCAGCCGTGCGCGGCCTGGGCGAGCTGGTGGGCCAGCCAGTCGGGCGGCACGCGGCTGTCGGCGTCGGTGGTGGCGATCCAGGTGGCGGATTCGGGCGTGCCGAGCCGGCGCAGCGCGTGGCGGATGGCCGCGTGGCGGGCGATGCCGGCGTTGCGGGCGCTGACCTCGACGACGTCGGCGCCGGCGGTGCGAGCGATGGCGGCGGTGTCGTCCCGGCAGAGGTCGGCGGCCACCACGAGGGACAGCGCGACCCCGTGCAGGGCCGGGTGGCCGGCGGCGGTGTGCAGGGCGTCCAGTGCGCGGGGCAGCAGGAGCGCCTCGTCGTGGGCCGGGACGATCACGGCGAGCGCGCCGATCGGCGGCCGGTCCGCGCGGTGGTCGCTCACCGGCCCGTCCCCGGGGTGAGGCCCTCGCGTTCCGCCGGGGTCTCGGCCGCCCTTCCGCCGGGGCGGTCGCGCAGGTGCACCTGGAGGGTGAAGTCCTTCTCGCGGTGGTCGGCCAGCAGGGTCAGGCCGGAGCGTTCCGCGAGTTCGGCGGCGACGACATGGCCGGTGCCGTGGTGCTCGGCGACCGGGTGGTTCCAGTGCACGGTGACCAGGGTGCCGCCCGGCTCCAGCGAGGCCACCGAGCGGTCCAGCAGGGTGACGCGCTCGGCGCGATCGAAGTAGTAGAGGAGCTCGGACAGCACGATCAGGTCGAAGGTCCCCTGCGGCCATGCCGACGGTACGGCCATCCGGGCGACGGTCACGTGCGGCAGGTCCGCCGTGGCCGCGGTCGCCGTCGCCACGGCGGACGCCGTTCTGTCGCACGACAGCAACGCGTCGCAGCGTTCGGCGAGCAGCAGCGTCAACTGCCCGACGGAACAGCCCGGTTCGAACCCGGAGCGGTAGCGCCGCTCGGGCAGCGCGGCCACCGTCTGGGCGTACTTGCGCTGCTCGTACCAGCGCTCGGCCAGGTGCCAGGGGTCGGCGGACGAACGGTACATCTCCTCGAAGTACGCGGCTTCGGTGCTCAACGGAACACGACCTCCCAGGGACGCGGATGATGGGCCGGCTCGGCGGGCGGCAGCACGGCGTCCTGCCCGGGCCGATCGCCGCGGGGCCCGGTCCGGCTGGCGGAGCAGCCGGTGGCTGCGCGCTCGCGGGCCCGAGCGCGCGGTGGCAGGGGCACGCGCCGCGCCCGGTGCCGGGGTGCCCGCGGGTCGTCGGGCCATGCCCGGTGCCACGTCCACCCGGGGTGGAGGGCGAGGGGTGTCCCGGTGGCCCGGGCTGCGGTGACGGCGGCGCGGCCGGCGGCCTCGTGGCCGGCGGGGACGTCGCCGGTCCGGGACACGGCGCACAGGGCCGTGCCTGCCGCCAGGGGGTCCAGCGTGCCGGCGAAGTGGTCCTCGTGGCCGGACACGCCGGTGTCCGGCAGCCGCAGTCGGGTGACGGCGGCCGTGCCGAGGGTGTGCAGGGCCCGGGCGGTCTCGCGGGTGCGGCGGGCCGCCGGCTCGGCGGCCGGCGGGTGACCGGCCGGGTGGGACGGCTCGCCGCCGGTGACCGCGACCAGGTCCACGGCGCCGCCCACCGCGGCCGGCCGGGCCGGCGCCCCGCCGGGGCCGAGGGCCTCGTCGTCCGGGTGGGCCGCGACCACGGCGACCCGGCCGGTGTCGGGGAGCACCGTTTCGGGCAACCGTCGCGGGGCCGGGCGGGCCGGCCGTGCCTGCTCGGGGGTGCCGGGGGCCCGGACCGGATCGAGCGGTGCCCGGGTCATGAGCGCTCCCCGGCGCCGGCGGGGGTCCGCGCGAGCAGCTCGCCGAGTTCCGCCAGGTCGCGTTCGGCGTGGTGCTGGCGGATGTAGACCGTCAGGTCACCGACGCGGGTCGCGTGCTCCAGGTCGTGGCACAGCGGTTCGGCCCCCAGCGCCCGGCCCACCCGGGTCAGCGTGCCGGTGCAGACCTCCTCGACCAAACCGCGCGCTCGCAGGCCGCGCAGCCGGGCGCCGCCCTCGCGGTCCAGGGGATCGGCGTCGATCTCGTCGGCCGCCCGCTCCAGCACCGTCCGGGCCGCGTGCAGCTGGATGTCGGCGAACCCGAGGTGGGCGGCGGAATGGGGGCCGGGCTCCCGGCGGCGCGCCGAGTCGAGCAGGGCGTTCGCCACCCCGCGTGCGCCGCCGTACCAGCAGGCCGCCACGCCGATCCCGCCGTGCTCGAAGCCCGGACGGCGCAGGTACGCCTCGACGCCGCCGACCGCTTCGGCCGCGACCGCCTCGAACGTCACGTCGGGCGTGTCGCTGCCCGCCATGCCGATCGCCTGCCACGTGTCCGGTACGGGAACGCACCCGCCGCCGCCCACCGCGACCCGGAACAGCCGGCGGCCGTCCGGCGCGCAGGCGGTCACCAGGGCGTGCGTGACGCTCGAGGCCCCGGAGCAGTACCGCTTCCGGCCGTCGAGCCGCCAGCCGCCGGGCGTGGCGGTCGCGGTCAGCCCGGGCCCCGGCGGCTCGGCCGCCCAGACGCCCCAGCGTTCCCCGGCGGCCGGCGCCGGGAAGCCCAGTTCGGCCAGGATGGCGACCGCGTCCACATGGCCCTCGAACAGGCGCGCTACGGAGAGATCCTGCTCAGCCACCTCCGCCAGCCGGGCGAACCGGCCCCGTGTATCGCCCCCGCCCGGCAGCGGGAGCGCCCATTCCTCATCGGCCACCAGGGCCGTGAAACGTTCCGCTGTCCGCCGCCGGACGGCCGCGGGATCGAATCCGGCCGCCGTGGGCCCGGACGCGGCCCCCAGGTCGGAAAATCGCATCATCTACCCCCTTGCCTGAGCTGAATGAACCGACGGCGTGTCACGGCGAGCGCCCTCTCCGTACCCGAGAGCCGTCTCCCGCTCCCGCCCGGCCGCCAAGGAACGCCCTTTCAGGTGGCGGCGGGCCCCTCCGTGCCGAGTTGGCCCCGGCGTACGCGTCGGCAACGCCGCAGGAGGGGAAAGGTGTGCGCGACCGGCCAGCCCGCCGCCGACTCCCCCGCACGCGCCGCCCCTCGGTCACCGGTTCGGGAGGCGGTCTCCCTCACCGGGTTCCGTTCACACCGGGGTGCCTCTCGCGCGACGCGCCCACGCTGTCGTCCTGCCCCCGGAAACCCGGAGCACGCGCAATCCGTCGCCCGGCCCCGGGCCGGGGCGACGTGACGCATGAGGTACGAGGGGCGGCGGCACGCCCTTCGTGACGTCGGGCATCCGCGATCCCCGGCGCCGAGGACGCGGGCCGTCCGCGCCGCCGATCGGTGCGACGCCTGCCGAACGATCATGAATACCGCCACCCGGGGCACACGGTGACGACCAGTCAACTCGGGTCGATGGCCGTTGGACCGGCCGACGAGAAGGAGTGCCGCCGTGATCGGATCTTCCCGCAGGCGCCGCGTCGCCGCTCCGCACGGCACCGGCCCCGGAGAGCTGACGGCGCCCTGACCGTGCCGCCGACCGGTCGGCGTCCTGACCTGGTCGGCGGCAGCGCACGTGACCGCGGCGGACGTGGTGCGTTCACCGGCGTCGGGCCACGGGCAGGCGTGCACCGGCAGCGGCCCGGTCCCACGCCCGGACCCGCCGGAGGAACACGTGGCCGACACCGCCGTGATCACCGGAGCCGGCGCGGCATCGCGGGTTCCTACGAGCGGCGGGACGGGGTCGCGGGGGCGGCGGCCAGCTTCCCCACCGCGCTGTCGGCGAAGTGGTCGAGCAGGTCGCAGGGCGCGTCGTAGATCTCCCGGGCGCCGGCGTCCCGGAGTTCCTGGGAGGAGAAGCCACCGCCGGTCAGCACGGCGACGCACGCAACCCCCGCCTTCAGCGCGGCCTTGACGTCCCACACCGCGTCGCCCACGAACACCGCGCGCTCCGGCGGCACTCCGGCCTTCTCCAGCGCCCGGTGCACGAGGTCGGGCTCGGGCTTGCTCGCTTCGACGTCGTCGGCGGTGGTCATCGCGTGGATCGCGTCGTCGGCGTCGAGCGCCTGCCGCATCACGTCCGCCTCGGGACCGGACGCGGACGACGCGAGCACCACCCGCAGACCCCGGTCCGCGCAGGCCCGCAGCAGGTCGGCGGCCCGGTCCAGCGGGGTCAGCCGCGACCAGTACTGCCCGTACACCGCGTCGTGGGCCGCCTTGAGGGCCGAGTCGCCGTCGTGGTCGCGGTCCTCGCCGAGGAGCGCGTCGAGCAGGTGGTCCGCGCCCATGCCGATGGCGCGCTGGATCCGCGTCATGGCCACGGCCTTGTCCTGCTGCCGCAGGGCCTCCCACCAAGCGACGGTATGCAGGTGGACGGTGTCCATGAGCGTGCCGTCGACGTCGAACAGCACCGCCGCCGTTCCGTCCGGCGCACCGTCTTCGGTCATCCTGGCCTCCCGCTGTCCACTGGCTGCTCCGGCCCGATATCCCGAAATCCCGATGGGGAGGGGCCGGCCATCACCCCCCGCGTACCCGACCCGCGGAGGCACATGCGGCGGATCGCCCCGGACCGGCGCGAGCCGCGGGCCGCCCGGGACGGGGTGAGGGTGAGCGGGTGGGCGGTGCCCCGACCGCGTGCCCGGTCGCCCGTTCTCGGGCCGACCGGGCCGGTGCCGCCGGGACGGCGCGGCACGCACCCGGTGGATCATGGCGCCGCCGGCCACCTCACCGGCCCGGCCTCGCGCCGCCCCGTCCGCACGCCCGGTGTTCGCAACAGGGCGCGGGCCCGTCACCCTCCGGTGGAGCCGTCACGGCTTGAGGACGACCTTCGTCCAGCCGTCGGCGCGGTCGTCGAAGTTGCGGTAGGCCTCGGCGCCCTGGTCGAGCGGGAGTTCGTGGGAGATGACGAAGGACGGCTTGGCCCTGTCGTGGTGGATGAGGTCGGCCAGGCGGCGGTTGTAGGCCTTGACGTTGGCCTGGCCGGTGGCGATGCGCTGGCCCTTGAACCAGAACTCCCCGAAGTTGAACGGGAGTTTGCCTTCCCGGGTGAGCTTGGTCGGGGCGCCGTCGTCCTGCGGGAGGAAGACGCCGACGACGCCGATGGCCCCGGTGGCCTTCACCGACGCGACCAGGTCGTTCATGGTCGACTCCGGCTTCTCGTTCCCTTGCGGATCGTGCGCCTGGTAGCCGACGCACTCGCAGCCCTTGTCGGCGCCGAGGCCGCCGGTCATCTCCAGGATCCGTTCGACGTGGCCGCCGTCGCTGTCGTCGATGGCGACCGCCCCGGCCTTCTCCGCCAGGCGCAACCGGTCCGGCTGCCGGTCGACGACCATGACCTGGCTCGCGCCGCGCAGCGTCGCCGAGTACGCCGCCATCAGCCCGACCGGACCGCCGCCGTAGACCACCACGGACTCACCGGGCGAGACCCCGGCCAGTTCGGTGGCGTGGTAGCCGGTGGGGAAGATGTCGGCGAGCATCACGTAGTCGTTCTCCTTCTCCCGCGCGTCCTCCGGGAGGACCAGGCAGTTGAAGTCGCCCCACGGCACGCGCAGGTACTCGGCCTGCCCGCCGGCGTAGCTGCCCATCTCGGCGAAGCCGTACGCGCCGCCGGGGGTGTCGGAGTCGACCGACAGGCAGAAGCCGGTCAGCCCGCGCTCGCAGTTGTCGCAGAAGCCGCAGCCGACGTTGAACGGCAGGCACACCCGGTCCCCGACCTTGACGCGCTCCACGCCGGGCCCGGTCTCCACGACGATGCCGAGGTTCTCGTGGCCCAGGATCCGGCCGGTCTCCATCGTGGTGCGGCCTTCGTACATGTGCAGGTCGGAACCGCAGATATTGGTGGCCGTGATCCTGACCAGGACGTCGTTCGGCCGCTCGATCCGGGCGTCCGGGACCTCCTCGACGGAGATCTCTCGGGGGCCCGTGTACACCAGCGCCTTCACGTGCACTCACCACTTCCTGTGGATCTGTTCAGCTTCTTCCGGTATGTCCGGGTACCCCTCGTGGGCGCCGGCAAAGGTGTGGAAGACGGCGCAAAGCCGCGGCCGGCCCGGCCACCGCCGCCGGTGGGCGACCGGGGAACCGCTCCCGACCTGCTGGTTCACCGCCGCGTGAGCGGGCCGTGACGGGGGGCGACCGCGGCAAGTGGACGCTCAGCGCAGGGCCGCGACGGCTGCCTTCGTCGCGTCCGCGATCAGGGCGTCGTCGGAGGTGGCGTTCTTGACCCCGCGGTCGGACAGGACGGCGATGACGATCGGCGAACCGTGCGGCGGCCGGACGACGGCGATGTCGTTGCGCGTGCCGTAGTCGCCGTTGCCGGTCTTGTCCTCGACCTTCCAGCCCGCCGGGACCCCCGCCCGGATGTAGGGGCCGCCGGTCGTGTTGCGGGCCAGCCAGCTTTCGAGCATCGTCCGCCGTGCCCCGGGAAGCACGTTTCCCAGGACGAATCGGCGCAGGTCGGTGGCGAGCGCGCGCGGGGTGCTGGTGTCCCGGGTGTCGCCGGGGGTGGCGTCGTTCAGCGCCGGTTCGGTCCGGTCGACATCCGTCGTGGCGTCCCCCAGGCCGCGCAGCGCCGCCTGCACCTTTCCGGGGCCGCCGAGCTGCTCCAGGATGAGGTTCGCGGCCGTGTTGTCGCTGTACCGCAGTGAGGCGTCGACGAGATCGCGCAGTCTCATCCCGGTGCCGACGTGCCGGGAGGTGATCGGGGCGTAGGACTGGAGGTCGGAGCGGTGGTAGGTGACGACCCGGTCCAGCTGGGCGTCCGTGCTGCGCTTCAACAGCAACCCGGCGGCCAGGACCTTGAACGTCGAGCAGTGCGCGAACCGCTCGTCCGCCCGGTACGTCACCGTGCGGCCCGTCCCGGTGTCGATCGCGTACACGCCCAGCCGGGCGTGGAATCGGCGCTCGAGCCCGGCGAGGGCGCGGGCGGTGCCGCCCGGCGACGCCGCCGTACCGGTCGCGGCGGCCGAGGTCGAGGAGGCGGCGGAGGGCGTCGGGGCCGTCCGGGTACCGCCGCCCCCGGCGCAGCCGGCCAGCAGGCCTGTCAGGAGCAGAAGAGGTGCCGCGAGCAGCGCCGTCCGGTTCTTCGGAGAAGACATGGACGCAGCCTTCCGGCGTCCTGTCATCCGGGCAAAGACAGCAATGCGGCTTCCCATGCGTTTTGGGCATAGGATCTGTCGCCGTGGATCTCGTCAGTGCCTGCCGCGTGTTCGTGCACGTCAGCGAACGCGGCAGCTTCACCCTCGGTGCCGCGGCCGCCCGGGTGCCCCAGCCCGTGGCCAGCCGGCGGATAGCGGCGCTCGAACAGCATTTCGGGGAGCGGTTGTTCGACCGCTCGACGCGCCGCGCCGCGCTCACCCCGTTCGGGCGGGACATGCTCCCGTCCGCGCGACGGCTCGTACAGCTCGCCGAGGCCATGGAGTGCGACGCCGAGCAGGCCCGACTCCGGCCGTTCAGCCTCGCGGTGCCGCGGACCTGCGCGGTGCGGCAGCTCGCACTGCTCGACGCGGCAGCCCGCGGCGAGGGCACCGTGCTGGATCTTCGCGCGGCGGACCCGCCGGAGCGGGCGGAACTGCTGCGGTCCCACACCGTGCGCGCCGCGCTCCTCGCCCTGCCGCAGAACGAGGCCGAGTGGACTGTACCCCTCGGCGTCGCGTCCCGCGAGGACGACGGCAGCGGTGAGGGTGCCAGGCCGTTGCGCCTGGAGACCCTGCGGCCCGGCCGCGGGCAGCGGACGTTCCGGCGGATCCGGATCCAGCCGGAGGACGACGTGCCGCACGTGCGCGACCGGCTGGAGCAGCTCGGCCACCGGGCCGCGCTCGTTTCCGCGCAGATCACGGTCGCCGCGACGCTGGTCGCCGCCGCGTCCGAGACGCTGCGCGATGGGGGATTCCTCCTGTGCTCGGCGCCGCAGGCCACGGAGCTGGGGCTGCGGTGGCGGCCGCTCGCCGGCGAGCCCGTCGCACGCGGCTACGGTCTGTCCGCGCTGACCGGCGACGACGCGGAGCGGGTCCGCGACGGCCTGGCGGCGCACGTCGCCCGGTCGCTGGGCGCGACGACGGCGGACGGTACGAAGGGCGGCGGATGAGCACCGAACGCGTGATCCGTGAGCTGCGGTACCTCCTCGCCGAGGCGGGTCTGTCGGGGTCCTTCCTGGTGCGGAACCTGGCCACCGGCGAGGAGATCGGCATCGACCCGGACCGGGAGCTCCCCGTCGCGTCGCTGGTGAAGGTGCCGCTCGCCGTCGCCGTCTCGGACCGCCTCCACCGCGGGGAGCTGGACGGAGCCACGAGGGTGGAGATAACCCCGGGGCGTACCACCTCACCGGGGCCGGCGGGGCTCAGCCAGTTCCGTCACCCCGCGGCCATCGCCATCGACGACCTGCTCTACCTGACGGTGGCCATCAGCGACAACGCCGCCGCGGACGCGCTGTTCGACCTCGTACCGCCGGCCGAGGTGCACCGGGCCGTCCGGGAGGCGGGGATCGCCGGCATCGCGGTACGGCACCGCCTGAGTGATCTGGCCGAGACTCCCGCCAAGCGGTTCGGCCCCGGCGACACGCACCTCGCCCACTCGCTCGCCATCGGGTCCCGCACGGCGGGCGGCGGCCATCCGGTGCAGCAGCTCGACGTGAGTCGCGCCAACTCCGGTTCCGCGCGGGCCTTCGTCGACCTCCTCCAAGCCCTGTGGGTGCCCTCGCGCGTACCGCCCGAGGTCGCCGGGCGGGTGCGCTCGCTCATGGCCCGCAACGTGATCCGGCACCGGCTGGCGCCCGACTTCGCCTGCGACGCCTCGACGTGGTCGTCCAAGACCGGCACCCTGCTGAACCTCCGGCACGAGGTGGGCGTGGTCGAGCACGACGACGGCGACACGTTCGCCGTGGCCATGCTCACCGAGTCCGCGGTCCCGGCCGCCCTCCAACCGGCCGCCGAGGCCCTCATGTCACGGGTGGCACGGGCTCTGCACGACCGGCTGCGCGGCGGGTGAGGCGGGGTAGGTCGGGCCGGCTCAGCCGCGGGCCTGTTCGACGAGTTCCTGTACGTACAGGCCGCGCGCGGCGTCGATCGGGCCCGAGCGGCCGGAGCGGACCGCGGCGGCGAACTCGGCGCGCAGTACCGTCCAGCACTCCTCGTGGTCGATGTCGCCGGAGTCCCAGACCAATTCCTCGGCGGGGCCCAGCAGTTCGACCCGGGTGCGGGGCTTGGGCAGCCGCACGCGGCCCGACAGGGACGCCTGGCTGACGGCTCCGTCACGGTGCTCACAGGTCAGTTCGATCCACTGCCGGGAGTCACCGGTCGCCCGTACCGTGGCGATCGGGCCGACGGCGGCGTCCAGCAGGTCCAGCAGGTGCGGGCCCAGGTCGAGCAGCGCGCCCTGCTCCAGCCGCCAGCCGGTGGCCGCCTCGCCGCCGAGGAACGCGCCGTGCAGGTAGCACGACCGGGCGCCGAGGATCTCCGCGCCGGCGGCCCGGGCCAGGAACTCCCGGGTGCTGGGGTGGTACCGCTTCGTCAGGACCAACTGGGAGACCACCCCGGTCGCGGCCACCGCGTCGGCCACGGACCGGGCGGCGGCCAGGTCGGCGCCGAGCGGCTTCTCCAGCAGCAGCGCCTTGCCAGCCCGGGCCGCCCGTACCGCCAGCGGCGCCTGGACGGCCGGCGGCACGGCGAACGCCACCGCCTCGCAGCGGTCGAACAGCTCCTCCACCGATGCGGCGGCCACCGTGCCGTAGGCGGCGGCGAGTTCGGCAGCCGCCTGCGGCCGGCGGGCCCATACGGCGGCCAGCCGGGTCTCGGGGCCGGCGGCGAGCATCCGCGCGTGCATGGCGCGGGCCCAGGGGCCGGCGCCGACGAGGCCGACGGCGACCGGTGCGATCGTGCTCACGGGGTCCTCCTGGCGGCGGGGACGGACTCGGGGCCGGGCGCCGGGGCGGAGGTGCCCGACGGCGCCGGGGGCCGGGCGGGGACCGGTGCCGCCAGTCGTGCGTCGGCCTGTTCGGGGGCGTAGAGGTGCTCGACGACCATGGCGGCGGCGCCGCACAGCGCGGCGTGGTCCTCCAGCCTGGAGGTGACGATCTGGAGGCTGCGGGTGGCCCGGGGCAGCGCGCGCTGGTAGAGCACCTCGCGGACCCCGGTCAGGAAGTGGGTCTCGGTCAGGTCGCCGGCGATCATCAGCACGCCGGGGTTGAGCAGGGTGACCGCGGTGGCCAGCACCTCGCCGCAGCGCTGTCCGGCCTCCCGGGCGAGCCGGACGGCCTCGGGCAGCCCGTCGTCGAGCGCGGCCCGCACGTCGCAGCCGGATTCGGCCGGGATGCCGAGGGCGGTGAGCTGTCCGGCGATCGCGCGGCCCGAGGCGACGGCGGCCAGGCATCCGTAACTGCCGCACATGCACCGCGCGTCGGCCCGGTCGTGCAGCCGGATGTGTCCGAGGTCGCCGGCGCCGCCGTCGACGCCGCGCAGCACGCGGCCGTCGATCACCACGCCGGCGCCGATGCCGGTGGAGACCTTGACGAGCAGGAACGTCGAGCAGCCGGGGAACCCGGCGCGCTGCTCGCCGAGCGCCATCAGGTTGGCGTCGTTGTCGATGAGCACCGGCAGTCCGGGGTCGGTGCCGGCGTGCTCGGCCAGGGCGCGGCGCAGCCGCTCGCGGATCGGGTAGCCGTCCCAGCCGGGCATGATGGGCGGCCGGATGACCAGGCCGGAGTCGAACTCCACCGGTCCGGGCACCGAAAGGCCGGTGCCGCAGACGGCGGCGGGGGTGCGGCCGGCCGTGGCCAGCAGGTCGCCGAACCAGTCGCCGAGCCGGTCGAGGACGGTCTCGGGCCCGTCGGCGACCCGCAGGCCGCCGGACCGTTCCGCCAGCACGTTGCCGGCCAGGTCCAGTACGGCGGCGCGCGCGTGGGTGGTGTCGAGGTCGGCGGCCAGCACGACGGCGTGGCCGGGGTCGAAGGTCAGCAGGACCGACGGGCGGCCGCCGGTGGACAGCTGGCCGGGGGTGGCGGCCAGCCATCCCGCGGCGAACAGCTGGTCGAGCCGGTGGCCGACCGTCGAGCGGGACAGTCCGGTGAGGTTCTGCAACTCGCCCCGGGTACGGGCTTGTCCGGTGCGGATCAGTTCCAGCAGATGGCCGGCGGTGCTCCGGGGCGATGCCATCCGGTCGATTCTCCTTGGTGGGTCCGCCGGGTGCCGGCGGGGCCGATGCGGTGTCAGCTCTTGTCGGCGCCGCTGGTCAGTCCCTCGGTCAGGAACCGTTCGGCGGCGTAGAACAGGACTATCACGGGGATGGTCAGCACGACCGATCCCGCCATCAGGACGGTGGTGGGCACCTGGATGGCGTTGTTCATCTGGGAAAGGCCCAGCGAGACCGTCCACTTGCCCGGCGTGGCGGCCAGGAACAGCAGCGCGAAGAGGAACTCGTTCCAGGCGATCATGAACACGTACAGGCCGGTGGCCATCAGCGAGGGGGCGGCCAGTGGCAGCACCACCTTGCGCAGGATGGTCATCCGCGAGCAGCCGTCGAGGGCGGCGGCCTCCTCGATGCTGAGCGGCACGGTGGTGAAGTAGTTCTTCAGCATGTAGATGGAGACCGGCACGGTCTGCGCGATGTAGACGACGGCCAGGCCGATCAGGCTGCCCTGGAGGCCGATCCGGGAGAACATCACGAACAGCGGTACGGCCAGCAGGGTCGCCGGGAAGAGGTAGACGGCCAGGAACAGCGCCGATATCTGGCGGCTGCCGACGAACTTCAGCCGGCTGATCGCCCAGGCCCCCGGCACCGAGGCGGCCAGTGTCAGCACCACGGTGCCCAGCGAGACCAGTGCGGAGTTGCGCAGCATCGCCAGCAGCCCCTGGCCGCCCCGGGAGGTCGGCTCCAGGATGTCGCGGTAGGTGCCGAGGGTCAGTTCCCTCAGGTTCGGCCACAGCGCGCCGGGGTCGAGCAGCAGGGCGCCGGTGGACCGGAAGGACAGCATGACCATGTAGTAGAACGGGAAGACCGTGGCGATCACCAGCACCGCGATGACGGCGTAGCGCACGATGCCGAAGAAGCGGTCCTCGAACTGGGCGCGGGTCATGCCTGCTCCTCCTGGACGCGCTTGGCGAAGAAAGCGAAGTAGATGCCGAGCAGCACCATGAGGATGACGGCCAGCACCAGCGCCTGCGCGGCGGCCGAGCCGACGTCGTAGCTGGCGGTCAGGAAGTCGTAGACGCGTACCGAGACCACGTCGGTGCCGGAGTCGCCGCCGGTGAGCAGGTAGACGTCGTCGAACTTGTTGAACGTCATGATGAACCGCAGTACCGACAGCAGCGCGATGACCGGCATCAGCTGCGGCAGCAGGATGTGGCGGAACCGCTGGGTGAGGGTGGCGCCGTCCACGGTGGCGGCCTCCTCGATGCCGCCCGGCACCGCCTGGAGCCGGGCCAGCAGGAAGAGGAAGGCGAACGGGAAGTAGCGCCAGATCTCGAAGGCCACCACCGTCAGCAGCGCCAGCGGCAGGTGGACGTGCAGGCCGAGGAGGTCGGCGCGGTAGTCGCTGGTGGACAGGAACGCGATCGGTTTGTGCCAGCCGAGCAGGTGCTGTCCCCAGCTGTTGACGATGCCGGTCTGTGGTGACAGCGCGGTCTCCCACACGAAGGTGACCGCCACCACCGGCGCCACGTAGGGCAGCAGCATGGTGCCGCGCAGGATGCCCCGGCCGCGGAAGGGGCGCCGCAGGGCCAGCGCGGCGACCAGGCCGAGGGCGATCGACCCGACGGTGCCGCCCACGGTGTAGACGAGCGTCGTCCACAGCGAGGACCAGAACCCGGGCTGGGTGAAGACCTGGACGAAGTTGCCGAACGTCCAGTTGCCGAACAGGTTCATGCTCTGCAGGTCGATCAGCTTGGCCTGCTGGAAGGAGAGCAGCACGGTCCACAGGATCGGGACGATGACGATCACCAGGACCACCAGCAGCGTCGGCGAGACGAACGCCAGGCCGGCCCGGTTCTGCTGGGCTTGCAGGGGGGACATCCGGCGGCGTTTCCCGCCGGTGGCTGTGCTCATGTCGGTGCTTCCCTCAGGGGCGACGGTGGTGCGCGCGGTCAGTGGAGCGTCTTCTTCAGCGCGGTCACGGCCGCGGCTGCCTGCTGGGCGGTGGCGGCGGCCGGGACGTGGTCGCCGCCGGCCATGGCGCCGATGGCCTGGGGCACCGGCAGTGAGCCCTCGGTGGCGCCGACCAGGGCGCCCTGGCCCTCGGTGATGCCCCAGCGCCGCATGTTGGACACGCCGGCCAGCAAGGTGTTGAGGAACGGCTTGGGGTAGAGCTGGTCCAGCGGCTCGAAGCGGGTGACGCCGATCTTCATGCCGTACCAGTCGTCGACGTACTTCTTCGGGTCGGCGGGGGTGCCGGTGCGCACCGGGATCTTGCCCTCGGGCTTCATGCCGACCCAGCCCTCGTAGCCCTGGTTCATCATGAACTCCACGAACTTGGTCGCGGCCGGGGCGTTGGCGGACTTGGTGACCGTCCAGGAGGAGATCTCGCCGAACTGGGCCGGGGTGCTGCCGTTCGGGCCCTTGATCGCGGTGACGATGCCGGAGTTCTTCGCCAGGAAGCCCGGGTCGCTCTTGCACTGCGGGCAGTTGGGCGGCACGTCGCCGTTCAGGCCGGCCAGCGAGTCGAGCAGGTAGGTCGACCACACGACCATCGCCGACTGGCCCGCCTGGTAGGTGGCGCGGGTGGTGTCGACGGTCTGGGTGCCGGCCGGTCCGGTGGCCGCGAGCTGGTCGTAGGTCTTGAACGCCGTGCGGCAGGCGGGGCTGTCGAGCTGGACGGTGCCGGAGGAGTCGACCATCTGGCAGTTGTTGGCGACCGCCAGGTCCTCGAAGCTCTGCTGGGTGAAGACGTCCTTGGGGTCGGTGGACAGCGACATGCCGTTCAGCGAGCCGGTGCCGAGGGTCTGCGCCGCCTTGACGATGTTGGCGTAGGTGTCGGGCACCGGCAGGTGCGCCTTGGCGAACAGGTCCTTGCGGTAGACCAGGATCTGCTGCCAGGAGTCGCTGGGGACCGCGAGCGGCTTGGAGCCGTCGCTGGCCAGCTTCAGCGCGTTGGCGTTGAACGTGGAGCGGCCCAGGCTCTTGAGGGCCGTGGCGGCGGCGTCGGTGTTGACCAGGCCGTTGGAGTACATCTGCCACAGCTGGGCCAGCGGGATGCCGCCCATCACGTCCGGCAGCTTGCCGGCCGCGGCCGAGGCCTCCACCTGCTGGGGAAGCTGGTCCTCGTCGACCCCGACCAGGTTGACCTTGATGCCGGTCTGCCGGGTGAACTCGGCGGCCAGCGTGCGCTGCTCGGCCATCCGGTCGGTGGCGTTCTCCTCGCTCCACACGGTGATGGACTTGCCCGAGTGGGCGGCGGAGCCGCTCCCGCCCGAGCAGCCCGCCAGCAGGCCGGCGCCCAGCACGGCCGCGACGCCCGCCGTCAGACTTCTCACCCTAAGCGACCGCATGTGCATGAATCGTCCTTACTCGCAGCTTTGCGTTAACGATGTCCTGCATAACAGCACCACTTTTGCTTGTTGACAAGACTTAAGTCTGAGATATCTTCGACGTAAGACAGAGGCATCTGGCTGAACACAGCATGTAACGCCGCAGGTTCGGAGCTCTCGTGGAACGCATCGTCCAGTTCACCGGCCCCCGTCAGGTCGAGGTCGCCACCGTCGCCGCGCAGGACCTGCCGCCGGGCCACCTGCGGGTCCGCACCCGGTACTCCGGCATCTCGGCCGGCACCGAGCTGACCGCCTACCGGGGCACCAACCCCTACCTCACCCGCACCTGGGACCCCGATGTGCGGCTGTTCCGCGACGACGTGGCCGGCATCGCCTACCCGGTGGCCGGCTGGGGCTACTCCGAGGTCGGCGAGGTGACCGAGGTCTCACCGGAGCTGGCCGGCACCCCCGCACTGCCCGTCGTCGGCGACCTGGTCTGGGGCATCTGGGGCCACCGCAGCGAGGGCGTCGTCCCGGCCGCACGGATGACCGGGCACACCCTGCCCGCCGGCCTCGACCCACTGGCCGGCGCCTTCGCCCGGGTCGGCGCGATCGCCTACAACGCGATCCTGGCCGCCGACCTCCACCTCGGCGAGGACGTCGCCGTCTTCGGCCAGGGCGTCATCGGCCTGCTCACCACCCGGCTCGCCGCCCTCAGCGGCGCCCGGGTCACCGCCGTGGACGCCATCGACGCCCGGCTGGCGGCCGCCCGGGCCCACGGCGCGGCCCACACCGTCAACGCCCGCGACGGCCGGGTCGCCGAGACCCTGCGCGAGTACACCGAGGGCCGCGGCGCCGACGTCGCCATCGAGATCTCCGGCGCCCACCCCGCCCTGCACGACGCGATCCGGTCGGTCGTGCCCGGCGGCCGGGTCGTCGCCTCCGGCTTCTACCAGGGCGACGGCACCGGACTGCGGCTCGGCGACGAGTTCCACCACAACCGCGTGCAGCTCGTCTGCTCCCAGATCGGCGGCGTCCCCGCGCAGCTGTCGCACCGCTGGAGCGTCGAACGCCTCCAGGCCACCTTCCTGCGCCTGGTCCGCGACGGCCTGGTCGACCCGCGGACCCTGGTCAGCCACACCGTGCCCGCCGCCCGGGCCGCCGACGCCTACACCCTGCTCGACGAGCGGCCCGCCGAGGCGCTCCAGGTCGTCCTGGAGTTCTGACCCCGCCCGCTCCGCGTTCCGAAAGGCCCCCGACGCCATGCTCAAGATCGCCTGCCAGGAGCAACTGCTCCCCGGAGAGACCCTCCAGACCAAGTGGGAGCACGCCACCGCCGCCGGCTACGACGCCATCGAACTGCGCGGCAAGGGCGGGCTGTCCTTCCGCGACCGGCTCCCCGAACTGCGCCGGGCGCTGGCCGACGGCGTCGTCATGCCGACCGTCTGCGTCGACATGCCGCACTTCATCGGCGCCTTCGACGACGACCTGCGCCGCGACGCCGTCGTGCAGATGAAGTCCCAGCTGTCGGTCATCGCCGAGATCGGCGGCGCCGGCGCCCAGACCCCCGCCTCCTACGGCATGTTCTCCCGCCGCCTGCCCCCGTTCGAGCCGCCGCGCTCCGCCGGGCGCGACCGGGAGGTCCTGCTCGCCGCGCTGACCGAACTCGGCGAACACGCGCGCGCCGAAGGCGTCACCCTCTTCCTCGAACCGCTCAACCGGTACGAGGACCACATGGTCAACACGCTGCGGCAGGCCGCCGACCTGATCGCTGCCGTCGGCCTGGACTCGGTCCGCATCGGCATCGACAGCTACCACATGAACATCGAGGAGGCCGACCCGCCGGCCGCCGTCCTCGCCGCCGGGCCCTGGATCGGCCACGCCCAGGTCTCCGACTCCAACCGCCTCCAGCCCGGTGCCGGCCACCTGGACTGGCCGGCCTGGCTCGGCGCCCTGGAGGCCATCGGCTACCAGGGCCACCTCGCCGTCGAGTGCCGGCTGGCCGGCGACCCCGGCGAGGCCGTCGCCGCCATCCCGGCCTTCCTGCGACGGGCGGCCGGATGACCGTCCTGCTCGATCCCGCGCAACACGGTCCCGGCCGGCACCACCGGTCCCTGCGGGCCGCCGCCGTACGCGTCCTGCTCGGCAACTGGACCGGCAACGCCACCGTGCCGTCCCGCTCCCTGTACCCCCACCAGTGGAGCTGGGACTCCGCGTTCATCGCCATCGGCCTGCGCCACCTGTCCCCGCGCCGCGCCCAGCGCGAGCTGGAGTCGCTGCTCAGCGCCCAGTGGGCCGACGGGCGGGTGCCGCACATCGTGTTCAACCCGGCCGTGCCCTGCGGCGCCTACTTTCCCAGTCCCGACTTCTGGCGCTCCTCCACCGCGGGCCGCCCGGCCGGCGCCCCGAGCACCCCGGAGACCTCCGGCATCGTCCAGCCCCCGGTGCACGCGCTGGCCGCGTGGCTGGTTCACCGCGCCGACCCGGCCGAGTCCGGCCGCAGACGCTTCCTGGCCCGGCTCCACCCCGGACTCGACGCCTGGCACCGCTACCTCACCGCCCACCGCGACCTCGGCGGCCGGGGACTCGCCGCCATCGTGCACCCGTGGGAACCGGGCCTGGACAACAGCCCGGCCTGGGACACCGCCCTGCGCCGGGTGCCCCCGGCACCGGCCGGCTCGTTCCGGCGTGCCGACCTCGACCACAGCGCCGCCTCCGACCGGCCGACCGACCTCGACTACGCCCGCTACGTCCGGCTGGCCGCCGACTACCGCGACGCCGGCTACGACGACGCGCGCGCCCGGTTCGCGTTCGCCGTCGAGGACCCCGGCTTCAACGCGCTGCTCATCGCCTCGGAGTACGCGCTCGCCGACATCGCCGAGGCGATCGGCGCCGACCCGGCCCCGGCCCGCGCCCGGGCGGTCCGCCGCACCGCCGCGCTCACCGACCGCCTGTGGGACGAGGAGCGCGGCATCTTCACCGCCCGCGACCTGCACGACGACCGGCTGATCCCGGTGCGCGGCGTCGCCGGCCTGCTGCCGCTCATGGTGCCCGGCCTGCCCCGGCGGATCACCGACGCCCTGCTGCGCACCGCGGCCGGCGACCACTTCCGGCTCGGCGAGGTCCACATGGTCCCCAGCTACGACCTGACCGGACCGGAGTTCGACCCCAGCCGCTACTGGCGCGGGCCCAGCTGGTTCAACACCGCCTGGCTGATCCACCGCGGCCTGCTCGCCTGCGGCGCGGTCGCCGAGGCGGACCGGCTGCGCGAGGGCATCCTGCGCGACGCGGGCGCGACCGGCTTCGCCGAGTACGTCGACCCGCACAACGGCGCCGGCCGCGGCATCCGCGACTTCAGCTGGACCGCGGGCCTGGCCCTGGACCTGCTGTGCGGCCACCCGGAGCGTGCCCGGTGAGCGGCACCGCCCAGCGCCTCCTGGTCCACCGGGGCACGTTCGCCGCCACCGGCCCGGCCGGCGACATCACCGGCGGCCGCGGCACCGCGCCGGACGGTCTGTTCGTGCGGGACGCCCGCCACCTGAGCCGCTGGCGGCTGACGGCGGCCGGCCGACCGCTGGTGGTGCTCGCCACCACCGACGCCGGTGCCGTCCTGGTGCCGCCCGGCACCCGTGACGAACCGCCCGCCTTCACCGTCCTGCGCGAACAGGCCGTCGGCCACGGCACCTTCGCCGAACGCCTGCGGCTGGTGAACAACCTCGGCCGGCCGGCCCGCGTCACCCTGGAACTCACCGCCGGGGCCGACTTCGCCGACCAGTTCGAACTGCGCTCCGATGGCCGCGGCTACGACAAGCCCGGCGCCACGCACAGCGTCCGGCCCGTCCCGGGCGGCGTCGAGTTCGGCTACCGCCGCGGCGACGACTGGACGTCCTCCACCACGGTCACCGCACGACCGCAACCGGACGAGCTGCGCGTTCCGGGAGCACCCGGCGCACCGGAGGCGGCCGTTCGCCCGGGTGACGGGACGGACTGGAAGCCGGCCGGCGCACCGGCGGCAGCCGGCACCGGCCTCGCCGCGGATCTGACGGCCCGTCACGAGCACGCGGCCGAACGCGTCCTGGTGTGGCACCTCACCCTGCCCCCGCACGCGGAACGTGAACTCACCCTCGCCGTACAGGCGTTCGCCGCCCACGGATCGCCACCGCGCGCGACGGCCACTCCCGCGCGGCTGCGGGCCGAACAGCACGAAGACGTCGCGGAGTTCACCGCCGCGAGCCCCCGCCCGGCCGCCCCCGCGGGCCGCGCCGACCTGCTGCGCGCCGCCGAGGCCGGTCTGACCGACCTGGCCGGGCTGCGGGTCCCGGCCACCGGTCCCGACGGTGAGGTGCTGCGCGTACCGGGCGCCGGCACACCGTGGTTCCTCACCCTGTTCGGCCGCGACTCCCTGCTGACCTCGCTGTTCGCCCTGCCCTACCGGCCCGCCCTCGCCGCCGCCACCTTGAAGGCGCTCGCCGCCGCCCAGGGCACCCGGCACCGCGCCGCCGGCCTGGAACAGCCCGGCCGCATCCCGCACGAGATCCGGCACGGCGAACTCGCCCACTTCCGCCAGGTGCCCTACGGCCGCTACTACGGCTCGGTCGACGCCACCCCGCTCTTCCTCGTCCTGCTCGACGCGCACGCCCGCCGCACCGGCGACCCCGCCCTCGCCCGCCGGCTGGAGACCCACGCCCGCGCCGCCGTCGAGTGGATGTTCCGCGACGGCGGGCTCACCGGGCGCGGCTACCTCGTCTACACCTCCGACGCCGGGGCCGGCGGCCTGGAGAACCAGAACTGGAAGGACTCGGCCGGCGCGATCTGCCGCGCCGACGGCACCCCGGCGACCGGAGCCGTCGCGGTCGCCGAGGCTCAGGGATACGCCTACGACGCGCTGCTGCGCACCGCCCGGCTGGCCCGGGACGTGTGGAACGACCCGTCGTACGCCGATCGGCTGGAGGCCGCCGCCGAGGCGCTGCGCGAGCGGTTCGTCCGCGACTTCTGGCTGCCCGGCGCCGACTTCCCCGCCCTCGCGCTGGACGGCGACGGCCGCCGCGCCGACGCGCTCGCCTCGGACGCCGGCCACCTGCTGTGGTCCGGCATCCTCGACCACGACTGCGGCATCCGGGTCGGCCGCCGCCTGCTGGAGCCCGACTTCTTCTCCGGCTGGGGCATCCGCACCCTCGCCGCCGGCCAGGCCCCCTACCACCCGCTGTCCTACCACCGCGGCAGCATCTGGCCCCACGACAACGCGGTCATCGCGCTGGGTCTGGCCCGCTACGGCCTCACCGCCGAAGCCTGCGCCGTCGCCGACGCGCTGACCGAGGCCGCCCGGCGGCACGACTGGCGGCTGCCCGAGGTCATGGCGGGCTACGGCCGCGACCACCACCCCGAGCCGGTGCCCTATCCGCACGCGTGCTCACCGCAGGCCTGGGCGGCCGCCACCCCGCTCGCCCTGCTCACCGCCGTGGGCGGCGGCGCGGGGACCTGACACCCCGCTCCGCCGCCCACCACGCCACGGGCCGGACCCCGGACGCCGGCGTCAGCCACCGCCGAGGGGCGGCAACCGTGCAGATGGACGGGCAGGCCGCGGTGGCCGTTGGTGACGAACGACGGCAGCGGCGTGAGGTCGGCGGGGTCGACGGCGAGCCGGAGCCGGGGGAACGCCGCGAAGAGGGCGGGCAGCGCGATCCGGGCCTCCAGGCGGGCGAGTTCGGCGCCGAGGCAGAGGTGGGCGCCATGGCCGAAGGCGAGATGGTCGCGGGCGGTCGCGCGGTGGATGTCGAAGGAGTCGGCGGTGGGGCCGTGGACCGCCGGATGCCGGCCGACGGAGGCGTAGTTGACGACGATGGCCTCTCCCTGGCGGAACGTCAGGCCGCTCGGCTCGTCGGTGACGTCCGTGATGGGGAAGCGCATCAGGAGGTTCGCGATGGGGGCCTGGTGGCGCAGGGTCTCCTCGACGGCCTGATCCCAGGCGACCGTGCCGCGCAGCAGCGCCGCGAGTTGGTCGGGATGGGTCAGCAGATTGGTGACGGCGTGGTCGAGGAGGTTCACCGTCGTCTCATGGCCCGCGGCGATGATCAGCAGAAAGCTGTCGCACAGTTCCTGCTCGGTGAGTTCACCGCGGTCGTGGGCGGCGATCAGCTCGCAGGACACGTCGTCGGCGGGCCGTTCGCGCTTGCGGGCGATGAGGGCGTTCAGCAACCGGTAGACCTCGGCGTAGCCGGCCGTGGCCTCCTCCTCGGTCCGTTCGGTGATGAACAGCGCTCCCATCGCGTCCCGGAAACCGTCGTGCAGTTCCTCGGGGACGCCGATGAGCGCGTTGACGACCAGCAGGGGCAGCTGCCAGGCGAACCGCGCGCGCAGGTCGACCGGCGCGCCGTCGCCCGCCGCCCGGAGGTCGTCGAGGAGGGCCCGGGTGATGGTCTCGATCCGCGGGGCGAGGGCACGGACGCGCCGGGTGGAGAACGCGCCGGCCAGCGGGCGCCGCAGCCGGGTGTGCTCCTTGCCCTGCGCGGACAGCGCGTTGACGACCTCGACCCAGATCCGCAGCGGCCAGTCGGCAGGCACCCGGCCCTCGCGGTACGCGGTCCAGTGCTGCCGGGCGTCCTTGGAGATGCGCGGGTCGGTCAGCAGACGGCGCACCAGCGAGGGTTCGGTGACGGACCAGGCGAGCACACCGCCGGGCAGTTCGGTGCGCGCGGCCGGTCCCAGCGCACGTAACGCCGCGGCCTCGGCGTGAATGTCGCCACCGGAGGCGTCGAGCACGTACGGGCAACCGTTTGACAGGGGGTGCGGATTCATGAGGCACGCCTTTCGGTGGCGGTGGGGGCCGAAGGACGGCGGGGGCGCGGGGGACAGTGGAGGGCCGCAGGACGGCGGGGCGTCGGGGCGGCCGGTGCGGGGCCCGGTGGACCGGTCGCCGGGGGTCGGGTGGCGGCCCGTGGGGCGCGCACCGGGTGGGAGGCCGGTCGGGCGGGAGGCGTGTCGGGAAGCAGCGCGTCGGCATGATGCGGCTTGGGGTCGGACAACGGGGCGTGCCGGTCCAGGCTGACATAACGTCGAATAAAGTGACAGGACGTATTGCGTCACGGCCCGGCGCACTCCGCAACACCCGCGCGCATCCCGTCACTTGCCACTCCCCCGGCGCACGACTTGCCACTTCCCCGGCGCACGAGGAGACCGCCGTGCACGCCGCCGGGCGGATCGCGGCCTCGCTTCGACGAACGCACGGCGGCGCGGCGGATCGGGTCGACAGGTCGGCGCATCGACGGGACCACGCGCCGGGTGCCGAGCGGGAGCCGAGGACACTCACCGGACCGGGCCGCAGAGTGCATGAGCGCGGCACCGCCCGGGACAACACCGGTGAGGCGTGGGGACGTTCGCGCCCCCGGACCACCCGGAGCTGTTCTGCCGCGTGCCCCCTCCGCCGGGGTCGGCCACGGGCAGCGTGAACCGCCCGGACGGCCGCCGAACGGTACGCGCGGCTCCCCGTGGGAACCGGCGCCGGAACGGCCGCCGGAACCGCTCGTCAGGAAGCCGGTGCTATCGCATCCGCCGCGATTCGGGGGACCGCCGTGCGATCGCGGAGGAGGTCCGCGGCCTTCTCCGCGATCATCACCGTGGGCGCGTTGGTGTTGCCGCGCACGATCGTCGGCATCACCGAGGCGTCGACCACCCGCAGCCCCTCGACGCCCCGCACCCGCAGGTCGGGGTCGACCACCGTGCCGATCGCGCAGGTCCCGACGGGGTGGTAGATCGTCTGCGCCTGCCGCCGGACGAAGGCCAGGATGTCGGCGTCCCCGGCGGAGGCCGGTGCGTGCAGCGGGTCGCCGCGGTGGGGTTTGAGGGCGGGCTGGCCGGCGATCTCCAGGACCACCCGTACCGCTCGCACCATGGTGTCGCGGTCCTCGGCGGTGGCGAGGTAGTTGTGCTGGACGCGGGGCTTGGTGGACGGCAGCGCGGACCGCGGAACGACGCTTCCCCGGCTGGTGGGGCACAGCAGCGCCGCCCCGATGACGAAGCCGTGCTGCGACGGGACGGCGAGGAGGTCCTCGGTGAACAGCACGGGCGCCGCGTGGATCTGCGCGTCCGGGGCCGCGAGTCCCTCGCGGGTGCGTAGGAATCCGCCGGCCTCGGCGACGTTGGAGGTGAGGGGTCCGCGGCCCGATCCGACGAGCAGGGCTACGTTGCGCTCGGTGCGGGCGGTGAGGAGGGACTCGGTGCCGGAGAGGTAGGAGACGCCGGCGTGCAGGTGGTCCTGGAGATTCTCCCCGACGGGCAGATCGACCCGCGGGGTGATGCCGCACGCGGCCAGGGTGGCGGCCGGGCCGATGCCGGAGAGCATCAGCAGATGCGGGGAGTTGTACGTGCCGGCGCAGAGCACGACCTCGCGCGCGGCGTGCAGCGCGGACACCTCGCGGGCGCGTTCGATCTCCACGCCGGTCACCCGGTCACCGTCGAACAGCAGTGGGCCGCACAGCGTGTCGGTCAGCACGTCGAGGTTGGGCCGCTCCAGCGCCGGACGCAGATAACCGACCGCGGTGCTGCACCGCATGCCGTTGCGCTGGGTGAGCTGGTAGTGGCCCACCCCGTCCTGGCGCGGTCCGTTGAAGTCCTCGTTACGGGGGTGACCGGCCTGCTGGGCCGCCTCGACGAAGGCGTCCATCATGACGTGCCGGGAGCGTCCGTCGCTGACGGTGAGCGGTCCGCCGGCACCGTGCAGGGCGGTGGCGCCGCGTTCGTTGTCCTCGGCCCGCAGGAAGTACGGCAGGACGTCCCGCCAGGCCCAGCCGGGGGCACCGTTCGCGGACCAGGCGTCGTAGTCCGCGGGGTTGCCGCGGATGTAGATCATGGCGTTCATCGAGGAGGACCCGCCGAGTACCCGGCCGCGCGGCAGCGGGGCGCGCCGACCGTCGAGGCCGGGCTCGGGGGCCGAGTGGTAGTCCCAGTCCCATGCGGAACTGAAGAGGCTCGGGAAGGCCAGCGGTGTGTGGATCTCCGGGGCCGTGTCGGGACCGCCGGCCTCCACCAGGGCCACCCGGACGCCGGGGTCCTCACTCAGCCGGGCAGCCAGTACGCAGCCGGCCGAACCGGCACCGACGATCACGTAGTCGTACACGTCCACCACCCCGCTCTCCGGTCTCCGATCTGCGCCCGCTCCGCTCCGAAGCGGAGGGACCTTCACGACTGTAGCCCCCCGATATGACGGATCGCCAGATACGGATCAATAGTGTGCTCATCGGAGTTTCCGGGCGGTATATGCACGTCAGACGTGCCGCGTTCCCGGGACCGTCCGCCTGACCCGGGCGGGCGCCTCGCCGGCGCGTCGGAGCCCGGCCTCCCGCCGACCGCCCCTGCCTGCGCCGACGGCGCGTGCGGTGAGGCAGGGGGCGAAGCCGGGGTCATGGTTGCCCAGCACCCGATCCCCTGGTCCGGGGCGGCAGCCCGTTCAGCGGTCCGGGAGCCAGTTGCCGTGGAAGCCGGCCGGAACACGGCGGGGCAGGTGGACGGTGGCCAGGGTGTCGAGAGTTTCGGCGTCGAGGATTTCCAGGTCGCTGCGGTCACGGGCGGCGTCGTGGACGAAGGCCATCAGGTAACCGGGACCGCCGACCCGGTCGTCGGCCGGCGCGAAGGCGGCCTCACCGGGGGTGCGGCCGGGGGCGAAGAGGTGGCTGGTGACCGCGCCGGTGTGCAGGTCGTAGCGGTACACGGCACCGCTGCGGTCCGCGCCGCCGGGGGTGTGGGTGGCGCTGGCGTGGCCGTACCTCGACGGCAGGCCGGCGAGGCGGTCGTCGATGCGGGGGAACTCGGCGGGGCGGTCGTCCAGTTGTTCCTCGCGGACGGTGCCGGTGGCCAGGTCGACGGTCCAGCGCCACAGCGTTCCGTGCGTGTCGACCTGTACCCCGTCGCCGAGCCGGTCGTAGCGGACGGCGTGCAGGACGAGGCGTTCGCCCTCCTCATGGGCGTTGAGGGTGTGGAAGACGTAGCAGGGCGTGATGTCGAACCAGCGGACCGGGCCGTGGGGGTCGGCGCGGTCCAGGACGCCTAGGCGGGCGCCGTGCTCGGGGGCCCAGGCCGTGCGCTACGCCTTTGAACACGGCCTCGGCTGAACCGATCCGCGCCTACGGCTCTCCGCCGGTGAGCGCAGGGGCCCGCCTCCCGTCTCCGTAACCGACGGCAACCGGCCGGAACGCCACCCGGCTCCCCCTCCGCCGGACGCCGTCCCGCCCATCGGGAAACGCGGAGACGCTCCCGCAACAGACCGGAACGGCTGTTCTCCGGTCGCGGCCGCCCCTGCATTCCGCCGGGGAAAAACGCACTGAACCGTCGAGTGCACCTTCATCTCGCGCCACTTGTTCACCCGACCCCGTATCCGCCACGAACGCTTGCCGGTCTCCGCCGGACCCCGCCCGACCAGGCATGCGGCATCAACTGCCTCCGGCGCATCGACACATCATTTCCGAAACGATCGGTAAACGCGCCACTTCTCGGGTTCCCGCACTTCGGAAGTGTGTTAAACAAGGAGTAATCAAAGGGGTATTTTGCAGCAGCTCAAGCTCGGAATCATGTCGCAGACCCGCAAGGAAAACGAGTACCGCCTGCCGATCCACCCGGCGCACTTCGAACGCATCGACGCCGATCTCCAGTCCAGCATCTATCTGCAGACCGGTTACGGAGAGCACTTCGGCGTCCCGGACAAGGACCTCGCCCCACTGGTCGCCGGTCTCCGCCCACGCGAGGAGCTGATCGAGGAGTGCGACGTCATCCTGCTGGCGAAACCGCTGCACGAGGATCTGGCGGAGCTGCGGGACGGGCAGGTGCTGTGGGGATGGCCGCACTGCGTGCAGGACGAGAAGGTCACGCAGGCCGCCATCGACCGCAGGCTCACGCTGATCGCCTTCGAGGCGATGAACCACTGGACCCGCGAGGGCACGTTCAGCCTGCACGTCTTCCACAAGAACAACGAGCTGGCCGGCTACTCCTCGGTGCTGCACGCCATGCAGCTGACCGGCACCACCGGTGACTACGGGCGCCGGCGGCGTGCGGTGGTGATCGGCTTCGGCGCCACCGCCCGCGGCGCGGTCACCGCGCTCAGCGCGCTCGGCGTGCACGACGTGGACGTGCTGACCGCCCGCGGCGTCACCGCCGTCAGCTCACCGATCCACTCCGCGCGGATGGTGCAGTTCGACCATGACGTGGCCGACGACACCCTCGACCCGCGGCGCAGCGTCGTGTTCACCGAGGGCGGCCCGGAGCCGCTCGCGGACTTCCTCGCCGACCACGACATCATCGTCAACTGCGTGCTCCAGGACACCGCGGCGCCGCTGATGTTCCTGATAAAGGAAGACCTGCCGAAGCTCGCGCCCGGCACCCTCGTCATCGACGTCTCCTGCGACGAGGGCATGGGCTTCGCGTGGGCCCGGCCCACCACGTTCAACGACCCGATGTTCACCGTCGGCGACCGCGTCCACTACTACGGCGTGGACCACAGCCCCTCCTACCTGTGGGACGCGAGCACCTGGGAGAACAGCGAGGCGCTGATCCCGTTCCTGCGGCCGGTCCTCGAAGGGCCGGCCGGCTGGGACGGTGACACCACGATCCGCCGGGCGATCGAGATCCGCGGCGGCACCGTGCAGAACCCCGCGGTCCTGGCCTTCCAGCACCGCGCGCAGGAGTACCCGCACGCGCTGGTCTGAGCCGGCGCCGCCGGGACGGTGACCAGCCGCCGCCGCCAACCCCGTGGTCCCGGGCTGACGGCGGCGGCTGGTCCTGGGCGGCCGGTCCGGCGGGTGGCTACGACGTGATGGTGATGGGCCCGTTGTTGGAGACGTTGGTCAGGTTCAGCTGGCCGAGGGTGGTCGCGGCGGCGGTGCTGCCCGGCATCACGACGTTGCTCAGGGTGACCCCGGAGATGAGGGCGCCGGGCTGGCCGTTGATGCGGGCTGCGGTGGTGCCGGCGTCGCGGACCCTCACGTTGGAGATCGTGACTCCGGTGACCGGGCCGACGCCTTGCGAGGTCTCGGTCATCATGGCGAGCCAGGTGCGGTTGTTGTCATTGGCGAAGTCGAGTCGTTCGATGTCGATGTTGTCGAACTTGATGTTCGTCGCGGCCGCTGTCCCGTATTTGTGGTCGATGCCGATGCCCACCGCGGCGTCGTAGACGACGACGTTCTCGAAGGTGACGCCGTCCTGCCCGGTGACCACGCCCTGGCCGACCTTGATGCCGTAGCAGTAGGTCCACGACAGCAGGTCGTTGAAGGTGACGTTCGACAGCGGGGTGGCCGTGCCGGGGACGGTGCTGAACATGTCGGTGGTGTCGCCCCAGGTCTTGGTGCTGAACGGGTCGTCGAGCCCGATGCCGATGGCGTGGGTGACGGTGACGTTCGAGGACTCCTGGACGTCGATGCCGTCGTCCTCGCCCATGTCGAACCGGTTGAAGAACTTGACGTTGGTGAAGGTCATGTTCGACGACCGCAGCGGGGTGACCGCCCAACTGCTGGACTCGCGGAAGGTGATGCCGTCCACCGTGAACCCGTTCGTGTAGATGGGGGCGAGCAGGTTCACCCCGAGGTTGGACGGGCCGAGCGAGGCCGCGCCGTTCCCGTCGATGATCCCGCGGCCGTAGATCTTGATGTTCGACGAGGAGTACCGCGTGGAGATGAACCAGGTCAGGTCCCGCCCCTGCGAGTCCTTGTGCCCGGTCACCACGTAGTGGGCGGCGTCTCCCGTGTAGCGCAGCACCGCGCCGCGGGCGAGGTAGAACGCGAGGTCGCTGCGCAGGTAGAGGTTGCCCAGCGTGTACACGCCGGCCGGCACGTAGACGATGCCCTGGGTGTTGTTCGCGGACCCGTACGCGGCGGCGTCGTTGAGGGCGTCCTGGAAGGCCGTCGTGGTGTAGTCGCCGGTGTTCGGCTGGGCCGAGTAGGGCGCGGCGGTCACGTTGAAGATCCCGGTGCCGCCGGTCGCGGGCGGGTCGTACTCCCCCGGGTCGGCGGCGATCACCAGGTTGGGGCGGCCGTCGACCTTGACGATCAGGTACTCGTCCTTCGGCACGGTGAAGGTCAGCGTCGGGCCGCTGACGGAGCCGACGATGCCCAGCTTCTCCGGGCTGATGCTGTACGAGCCGATGGCCGTGTCGTTGATCTTGGTCACCGCCATGGTGGCGGTGCCCGTGCCCAGGGCGAGCTGGGCGATGTCGTACCCGGTGAACTTCTGGACGGGCACCGAGGTGCCGTTGACGGTGAGTCTGTAGTCCGTCGACGCCGGATAGATCGACGGGACCGGGTACGCCCCCACGGTCCCCGCCGCGGCCGGGGCCGGGGCCGCCTGGGCGGCGTGCGGGGCTCCCAGCAGCGCCGCGGTCCCCAGCAGGAGAGCGGTCAGCCCGAAGGCAAGACAACGCCGAAGGCCCCGCAGGGCTCCGGCGGTCGGAATCAGCGGTGATCTCATCCGGTGTCCCTTTGGTCAAAGGTGGGAAGAACACGCGCCGGTCCTCTGATGCGGCGTCACATCACGCCGCCACCTACTTCATGACTTTCCTGATGACACTCCTCATGACATTAAAGAGCCGGAAAAACGCTGTCAATGGTCCATACCAAGACCCGCGACGAACCGGTCAGGGGCGCGGGGGCCCGCGCGGGTGGCGTTCCTGGGGGCGGCGGGGTCTGCGCGGGTGGCGTTCCGGGAGCAGCGGCGTCGGCGCAAGTGGCGTGCGGGGGCACCGGATTCGGCGCGGGCGCGCGAGGCCGTGGCCGGTGGCGCGGAGCGTGCCGCATGCGTCGGTGTGTGCGTCCGTGCGCTCTCCCCTGCGGCACGGGGGCGCTGCCATCGTGGTTCGTATGACCACATCAGAGGGTACTGAGGAGTCGGCGGACGAGCTGGTCCGCGAGGCGATGCAACTCCAGCTCGCGGGCGCCCAACGCACCGCCGACCACGCCGCCGGCCGCCCGTGGCCACCGGAACGGGACCGTGAGTACTTCCAGTGGTACGTCGAGCACGCCGACCGTATGGAGGCGATCGCTCCGGGGGCGCTCGATCCCCGGGCGGTGGCGTCCGTACGCGCCGAGTTGGCGAAGCTGGAGTAACGGCACGCCGGCCGCGTTCCGGACGATGCGCGTCCTCGCCGGGGCCGGAGGGTCACGTGGTATTCGCCTTCAACCCACGAGACGGGCTCCCCCAGGAAGTACGAGGACCGCAGGGTCCTCCAACCGGGCGTCGGCCCGGGATGCGCAGAGCGTGGACGGCCGCCGGGCAGAGCGGCCGTCCACCGTGGTCACCCCGTGGTGGACCGGTTGATGGTCAGCACGGTGCTGGCGGTGGCCAGCGGTGTCCCGTCCTGGGACAGTTGCACCGTCACCGTCAGCCGGTCGGCGGTGCAGCCGACGGGGACCGTGTAGGTCGTGGCGGTGGTCTCCTCGGTGTGCGCCGGGAGGGCCTGTGAGCGCGGCAGCGGGTCGATGACGGGGCAGCCGGCGGGAATGCCGGTGCCGGTCAGCGAGGAGAAGTGGCCGGTCCACTGCTCGCTGACCGTCTGTGCCTGCGCCGTGCAGTTCGTCACGGCCAGCACGGCGGAGGAGTCCCCGCCGGGCAGGACCGCGGCGGGCGTGAACGCGAAGCCGTCGACCTCGATCACCCCCGAGCACGCGCTGACCGAGGGGGCGGGCGAGGGCGCGGCGGCCCAGGCCGAACCTCCTCCCGTCAGCAGCACGGCGGCCCCTGCCGCTGTCACGCAGATGCTTCTCAGCACGTTGTTTCCTTCCCCCACAGGACGCCGTGGCGCCCGAGCCGACTGACCGGCCATCAAAGTGACGTGGGGGTGGCCGGATTGGCAACAAGCAGGGCGGATCGTCCGTCCCCACTAGACGCGAACCGGCCAGATTCCACTTCGCCGGCCGCTGACCGCCACGACGACGGTGGGCCTTGTTCGGCACGTCGTGCGTTCACGACCATTTCGGCACGTCGTGCGTTCACGACAATCTCAGCAGGTCGTGCGTTCACAACGGCCGGGCACGACCCCGGTGCCGGGTGTGCCGTTGCCCGGCCTGCCTGGCCGGCGCCCGCTCCCGAACACGCCGCCCCTGCCTGCGGGGTTCGCAACGGTGGCGCCCACGGCCCTCGGGCAGTCCCGCCGGTCGGGATCAGCCCTGGTTGACGGGCTGGGCGGAGAAGCTGTCGTGCCAGACGGCCTGCGCGCCCGAGTCGCCGATCCGGTAGACCTGCGTGACCGATCCGACGCCGGCGACCAGCGACAGGACGATCGCGACGACCCGCACCGGAACACGCAGGATCGCCGTTCCACCGCCCCAGCCGGTCGACCGGGCGGTCTCCGAGGCGAACGGAGCCCGGCGACCCGACCACCACACGGCGACCGTGACGGCGAACAGGGCGATCGCCCAGGGGAGCAGGGTGCCGCCGAGCCCGGCGCGCCGGTTCACCAGCGGGTCGGCGGGCACGCGCCGCTTCAGCCACTCACCCGCGTGCGTGGTCAACGGCACGCTCACGAGTGCGACCAGGGCGAGCCCCGGCAGCACGATGCCCAGCCTGCGGATCCAGGACGGCGACGGCGCACACCACCAGGGCCAGCGCTGCGAGCGGCACCAGGATCACCACGGCGTGCACCAGCAGCGCGTGGGCGGGGAGACCGTACGCGGCCTGGGAACCCGTGCTCGGCGCGGAAGCCGTGGGTCACGTTCGCAGCGCACCACGTGCTGCGTGGATCACCGGTCCTTGAACTCCTCGATGGCCGTCCGGATCGCCTGGTGCATCGCGTCGCTTCCGGCGTGCCCCGAGTCCTCGATGATGTGCAGTCGCGCGTCCGGCCATGCCTTCGCCAGCTCCCACGCCGTCCGCACCGGGCTGCCCATGTCGTGCCGCCCGTGGACCAGCACCGCCGGGATACCGGCCAACTTGTGGGCGTTGCGCAGCAGTTGGTCCTCCTCAAGCCACGCGCCGTTGCTGAAGAAGTGGGCGCAGATGCGGACGAACGCGATCCGGTCGTCGACCTCGCGGTCGCTGTACATGCCGGGGACGCCGTTGGGTTCGCCGGAGATGACCGCGTCCTCCCAGGTGAGCCAGTCGGTGGCGGCCTTCTCGCGGATCGCCCGGTCGGGGTGCTCCATCAGCCGCGCGTAGGCCGCGAGCAGGTCGCCGTCCCGCTCGTCCGCGGGGACGCCGTCGCGGAACCGGTCCCATGCCTCGGGGTGGAAGCGCCCGGCGCCGCGGTAGAGCCAGTCGATCTCGGAGCGGCGGGTCGTCGTCACCGCCGGGATGATCATCTCGCTGACCCGCTCGGGGTGTTGTTGCGCGTAGGCCAGGACGAGCGTCGAGCCCCAGGACGCGCCGTTCAGCAGCCACCGTTCGATGCCCAGGTGCTCGCGCAGCCGCTCCATGTCGTCGATCAGGTGCCGCGTGGTGTTCAGGCTCATGTCCGCCGCCGGGTCGCTGGCGTGCGGGGTGCTGCGACCGCAGTTGCGCTGGTCGAAGCGGATCAGGCGGTACCGGTCGGGGTCCCAGGCCCTCGTCGGCCGCCGTGACGCGCCGGACCCCGGGCCGCCGTGCACGTTGAGGGCGGGCTTGCCTTCGGGGTTGCCGAGTTGTTCGAAGTAGACGCGGTTGCCGTCTCCGGTGTCGAGGAATCCGGAGTCGTAGGGACTGGTCGGAGGATAGGGATCAACCATAACCGGCGATCCTAGGTGGTGATCATGGTGGGGCCCGGTGAATTTTCCCCCACCTTCCCCACACACATGGGCGTTGGGCCGGCGGGTCGGCCGAAGTGTCGCGCGGCCGCACCGAAGGCGTCGCGGAGGACGACGCCGGGCTGGAGCAGGGCGGTGCAGGAATGCCGGTCCTGCGGGGTCACCAGCGGTGACTTCGCGGTCGTTCCGGGCGATCCGGTCGGTGGGGAACGGCCGGTGGATCGCCGCCGCCGGGCCGGTCCGCACAGCGCGGTGACGGCTCGGCCGTGATCACCGACAGTGGCCGGACGCCACGCCGGTGGCGGGCGCGCGGGTTGCCAGGAGGACACGACATGCGGGATCGTTGCCCCAAGGCAACGATTTCTTCGAGTCGATGAGGTGAGGGATTCGCCCAGCGGGTCCTCAACATTTGGTCACCACCCAAGCGCGAACCGGTGCCGACACAGAGCCTGGCTCCCCCTGGAGCGACGCCCCGTATCCCGTCCTGGTCGCTGACGTCCGGGGCACGGTCGTCGTGCGCAACGACGCCGCCGGACTGCTGCTGCCGGCGGCCCGTCCCGGGACGTGTCTGGCGGACGTGGCCCCGGGCTGGCTGTCGGTGGCGCACGACGCGTTGCGGTGCCCCGATACGGCGGCCGACCGGGCGGCGCAACCACCGCTTTCGGGGGTGATCGGTGAGCGCAGCTTCGAGGCGCATCCCAGCGTGCGGGCCGACGGCACGGTGGTGTGGTGGCTGGTCGACGACACCGATCACCGGCTGGTGCGGGAGGCACTGCACATGGAGCGCGAGCGCACCGCGTTCCTGGCCAAGGTCTCCAGCATGCTGCTGTCCTCCCTCAACCTGGGGCGTTGCATGGATGTGACCGCGCAGATGGCCGCGGACAACCTCGCCGACGCGGCGCTGGTCATCGCGCCGGCGCAGGGGCCGCAACTGCCGGTGGTGACCTGCCTGCGCGGCGGCCACCCCGTGCTGTCCCACGAGTCGGTGGACCCCGACGACGTGCCGGGTCTCGGCGAGGCGCTGCGCGGCTTCCCGCCGGTGCCTTCGCGCTGGATCGATCCGGCCGCCGCGCCGGAGTGGATGGTGCCCGAGGGCTTCGGCCCGATCGGCTCGATAGTCGTCACCCCGCTGCCCGGTCACGGCGTACCGGCCGGTGCCCTCGTGCTGTTGCGCCGTTCGCAGACGGCGGCGTTCACCGAGGGCGAGGAAGTCTTCGCCCGGCTGTTCGCCGCCCGTGCGGGAGCGGCGATGTCGGCCGCCCGCCTGTACGCGGAGCAGGCGTCGATCACCGAGATCCTGATGCGGGAGCTGCTTCCGCCGTCGCTGCACCAGATCTCCGGGGTGGACTTCGCCGGCGGCTACCGGCCGTCGATGGACCACGACCGGGTCGGCGGTGACTTCTACGACGTGCACCCCGCGGTCGTCGACGGCGAGGCGTCGCTGGTCGCGCTCGGCGACGTGTGCGGCAAGGGGCTGGAAGCCGCCGTGCTGACCGGCAAGATCCGCAACACCCTGCACGCCCTGCTCCCGCTGGCCGACGACCACCAGCGGATGATCAGCCTGCTGAACACCGCGCTGCTCAACTCCCACCACACCCGGTTCGCGACCCTGGTCCTGGCCTCCGCCGTACGCAAGGGCAACGCGGTGGACCTGCGGCTGACCAGCGCCGGCCATCCGAGGCCGCTGATCCTGCGCGCGAGCGGCGCGGTGGAGGAGGCCCGCACCCACGGCACCCTGGTGGGGGCCCTGCCCAACGTGCCCACCCACACCGCCGCCCTCACCCTGGCGCCCGGCGAGTCCTGCGTGCTCTACACCGACGGGATCACCGAGGCCAAGGGCGGGCCGATGGGCGGCACCCAGTTCGGTGACGAACGCCTCCAGCGCGCCCTGTCGGAGTGCGCGGGCATGCCGTCCGAGAGCATCGTGGAACGCATCCAGATGCTCGCCTCCCAGTGGGTCGGCGACGGTTCCCACGACGACATGGCCGTCGTCGTGATCTCCGCACCGCGCACCCGGCATCTCAGTGCGGTGAACGGGCACACCCGGGGCAGGTTCACCGCATGAGCACCCGCACGTCCCACCGCCTGCGCGGCGACGAAGCAGTCCGGCAGCTGGCCGACGAACTGTGGGAGGCCGTCTCGGCGGCCGACGAGTACACGGCCACCGACCTGGTGCTGCGCGCCGTGGACGACGGTGTCGACCCGGAGAGCGTGCTGCTGGACGTGATCGCCCCGGTCCAGGGCAAGGTGGGCCGCGAGTGGGCCGCAAACCGCCTCAGCGTGGCGCAGGAACACGCCGCGACCGCCGTCAACGAACGGGCCGTCGCCGCACTCGCCCTGCACCCCGCAGCCCGCACCGCTCCCGAACGCGGCCGGATCACGGTGGCCTGCGTCGACGGCGAATGGCACGCGCTGCCCGCCCGCCTGCTGGCCGAGGTGCTGAAACTGCGCGGCTGGCGGGTGGACTACCTCGGCGCCCAGGTCCCCACCCCGCACCTCATCACCCACCTGCACCGCACCGCCGCCGACGCGGTCGCCCTGTCCGGTTCGATAGCGACCCGGCTGCCCACCGCGCACGCCGCGATCACCGCCTGCCAGTCGGTCGGCGCACCCGTCCTGGTGGGAGGCGCCGCCTTCGGGCCCGACGGCCGCTACGCCCGCCGGCTCGGCGCCGACGCCTGGGCACCCGACGCCCGCGCCGCGGCCGACCGCCTCGCCGGGCAACCGCTGGCACGACCGCAGCCCGACCACCAGCAGCTGGACGACCTGCCCCACCTGGCCGACCAGGAATACACCATGGTCGCCCGGGGCAGCGCCTCGCTCGTGCGCACCGTCTTCACCGCCCTGGAGGACGCGTTCCCCGCCATGCGCGCGTACAGCGAACTCCAGCGCGAGCACACGGCGGAGGACCTCGCACACATCGTGGAGTTCCTCGCCACGGCCCTGTACCTCGGCGACGAGGAACTCTTCACCGGGTTCATCACCTGGACCGCCGAGATCCTCACCGCGCGCGGCGTGCCCGCCCACAGCCTGCCGCCGGCCCTGGGCATCCTGGCCCGTGAACTCAAGGACTTCCCCCGGGCCACCCGCATCCTCCGCCGCGGCACCGACGCACTCATCCCTCTCCACGCCACCACCGCCGGGAACCGAGCATGACCATGATGCCCTCCGCCCGTCTGCGCCTGACCACGGTCGACACCGAGGCCACCGTCCGCATCGAGCTGCGGGGCGACCTCGACTACGACAACGCCGACCGCCTCCTGGCCGCCGTCACCGGGCAACTCGCCGGCCGGCCGCGCCTGGAGCACCTGCACCTGCACTGCGCCGGGCTGGGCACCGTCGACTCCATGGGGCTGTCCGTCCTGCTGATGATCCACCGCCGCACCGGCGAAGCCGGCGTCCGCCTCCATCTGGACGACCGCACCGCACGGCTGGACCGGCTGCTGACCATCACCGGTACCCTGGAACACCTCACGGCGTCCCCCAACGGCGCCGCGAGCTCTCCCGCCGGCGCGGGGGAGTCCCCCAAGAACAGCGCGGAAGCGAGAGCGGCCCGCCCCACCGGACCGGACGGCACCACCTGACGCCACTGCCCGCCCCCGTACGGAACGCTCGCACGGGACGGGGACACACATACCGATGGGGAAGCAGATGCCAGCGCCAGATCTCGTCCCGGGCGGGTTCTCCCACCAGGCCACCCAGTCCGCCAGCGGCATCATCGAACTCCTCCACGTGATGGGGGAACGCGCCAGGGAGTCCGCCGGCACCGCTCCGGCCTCCGCCTCCCAACTGCGCCTGATGTACATCGTCGACCGCGACGAGGGCATCCGGATGCGGACCCTGTGCCGGCGGCTCGGCACCGCGCCCCCGTCCGTCAGCCGGCTGTGCGACCGCCTGCAGGCCATCGGCTTCCTGGAGCGGCTGCCGAGCCCCGACAGCGGACGGGAAGTCACCCTGCGGCTGACCACCGCGGGCAGGGCACACCTGGAACGCATCCGCGAGCAGCGCGAGAGCGTTCTCCAGCACGCCATCGACGCCATGCCCCCGGCCGAGCGGCGCGCACTGGCCATAGGACTCGCGGGACTCCACGGCCAACTCAGCACGACCGCCGACGACCACGGCACCCCCGGCACCGTCTCCGCGGCCTGACTGCCGCCACCGGGAACGCGTCCCGCGGCGGTGCGGGGGATGTCGTACGGGGGGCTTCCGCACGGAGTCGCAGGGCGTACGGGGACTCCGGCACGGAGTCGCAGATTGTGGACTGCCGCACGGAGTCGCAGGTTGTACGGGGCCGTCGCACGGAGTCGCAGGTCCTACGGGGGGCTTCCGCACGGAGGAGTGTCACGAGGCCGAACTGTCCTACGGCGGGCGGCTGTTGGGTAGGACGCGGTCGTCGTCGAAGCGTCGCCGTCGGGTGCGGACACCTGAACGGCCTGCGGCGAAGCGATGACGCGCCGGCCGTCGGCACGGCCTCACCGGCGCAGTTGGCGGTCGCGGCACGACGGCATCCACATCGGCATCGACATCGGCGACGTGTGCGCTCGGCCTCGACCGTCTCGTACCGCTGACCGAGGTGTGGAACTCCGGCGCCACGGTGGGCCCCTCCCCTGCCGCGTCGCCCACGCCAACTACCGTGACGGGTAACGGCGTTGCCCCGTCGTCCGTGCCCGGCCCAAGCGATCCTGGCCGACCGGGGCCCGCGCAGCCAGAGGCCCCCGGTCACCGCCGCCACCTGCCGCCGCAGCGCCGAGCGGCTCCCGGTGCATCCCACTTGGGGCCGACCGCCGATCCGCCGGCCGAGGGCACCGACGTGGGATCGGGCGAGCGGCGTGCAGTCGATGCCGCCATCACCGCACCGGCCCCCGCTGTCGCCGTACCGGAGGTGAACATCTCCTGCCAGTCCTCCGGACCCATGCACTTCAGCCCCGGCGTCCAGGTCGCCTCGCTGGCCCAGCACATCACCTACGACGGCCAGCGCGGCATGTGCAACGACAACAGCGGTGAGCGCATCACCAGCGCCCGTCCGACCGCCGCCCCCGAACAGCGTTGCGCGGCAGTCTCATCCGCGTTGTCTTGACGCGGTCGGCGACGTACCGACAACGCAGGCGACGACCGCGTCGCACCACGTGTCGGCATTGCGGGGCGCTGCCGACCTCGAAGAAGTCAACGGTGCCGGCTTACGGACCGCCGGCGCCCTGGACGCCGGGCGCCGGGCGCCGGCCGGCCGCGGCGGTTCGGGCGGGAAACGAGAGCGCCCGCCACCGACACCGTCCGGGGCCGTCCCGTCGCCCCGATTTGCCGGTCAAGTGCGTTGGTCCGAGGCGCGGTTGACCGCGTTGCACCATCCGCGAGAGGACGATGCGCCACCGCCCACCGGACCTTCCCGACACCGGCCCTGACCAGCGGCGGCCCGGAGGCGCCGACAGCGGCCACCGTTCCGACCGACTACGACGCGACAACCGCCGCGTCAATCGGGTGCAACGTCGCGACCGCTATCCCACCCGGCTCCGCACCACCGGAAGCTGCCGACCCCCCGGGCCGCCGAAAGCCCCCGGGGCCACCAGCGCCCGAAACGGACGAATACGGGGTCCGGCCGGCTTCGACTCAGCACGGTGCGAGTTTCGTTCATCACATTGACGGTACAACTTAGGCATGCCTAACCTAACTTCACCCCGAGTCCCCCGGTCCGCCAGCAAGGACGGTCAGCCGTGCTCATTTCCCGTCAGTTGCTTCCTGGCCTCCAGCCATTCGCGGCGGCAGCGCCATCGACGCCGCTCGGCCCCTTCGTGGACAGCGTTGTCGCCTGGACGACCTGGGCGACGCTCATGGGATTCGTCGGACTGGCCGCCCTGGCGTTGACGGCCGCGGGGCCGGCGGCCGGGCGGATCGGGGTGGACACGCTCACGGCGGTGACCACGCGGCTGTCCCGGGTCGCGGTCGCGCTGGGCGTGCTGGCCGTGCCCGCGGTGCTCACCGATCTCGCGCACGGGGCGTCGGCAAGCGGCGGCTACGCGTACGGCGCGGCATGGAACACGGTGTACGACGGCAGCAACGACGGGCGGCTGTCGGGACTGGAATTGACCTTCGTCCTGATCGGCGCCGCGCTGCTCGCCCCGCTCACCGTCCGCAAGGTCGCGGCGGGGCCGGCGCGGCGGTGGCTGCTGGCGGCCGGCCTGGTCGCCGGGGCGGTGGCGCTCGGCACCACCAAGTTCCCGGACGCGGTCCCGGACGACTGGGGCCGGGCCGTCTTCGAAACCGGTATGTGGATGCTGCACCTGCTGGGCAGCGCCGTCTGGATCGGCGGCATGGTCGGCCTGCTGCTGCTCGCCCTGCCCGGCGCCGTCGCGCCCACCGCCCGGGGCGCGTTCTGGTCCCCGGCGATCCGCCGCTTCTCCGCCGCGGCCATGAGCTGCGTGGCGGCCATCGCGCTCTCCGGGCTGTTCCTGTACTGGGAACACGTGGACGGGCCGACGCAGCTGATCACCACCATGTACGGGCGGGTGCTCGGCGTGAAGATCATCATCTTCGGCGCTCTGCTGCTGCTCGGCGCCGTCAACCAGTTCTGGCTGCACCCGCGTGTCGAAGCGCTGCGGGCCGCCGGTGACCGGCGTCCCCTGCACATGATCCTCATCCGGAGGTTCCCCGCCGTACTCGCCGTCGAGGTCCTGCTCGGGCTGGCGGTGCTCTTCGTCGCGCCGTTCCTGCACGGCTCGGCCCGCAACCAGGCGTACCAGGCCGACGTGGCCGAGCACTCCAGGGTCGCCCTCGCGCCGGACAGGCTGCCCAAGCTCGATCCCAAGGAGAGCAGCACGTCCACCTGGGTCTGGGGCACCGCCGAAACCGCCGCGGTCATCGCCGTCATGGGCGCCGGCTACCGGCTCTCCGGCCGCGTCGCACGCCGCCGCGCCAACGCCGCCACGACTGCCGCCACGAACGATCAGGGCGACCTCGTCGAGGCGTGAGTCCTCGTCGCCACCGCCCGGCGCGACCAACCCGCTGTCCATCCGCGGCCCGCGGCAGCAGCGCGCCGCCGGTCCGCCGGCGCCGCGTGGCTGCGAGGGAGGTCACGAGAGCCGTGGTGCGAGCAGTCACGAGAGCACCCGGGAAGCGGCAACGTATGCGGGTCGGCCAACGCCCGGGCCGGCAGCGCCAGTTGCTCGTTGCCGCTCAGCGCCGGCCGAGTTGCCGTGCCCGGTCGGTGGCGGCCTGGGGACTGCCGGTGAACGGGTCACCGTGGCCGGGCAGAAGCAGCGTCGCGGTGGTCAACTCGTCCAGGCGGTCGAGGGCGGCCAGCGCGGCGTCGCTGTCGTGGGTGAAACCGCGGCAGACCAGGGTGGGGCCGGTGTGTCCCGTCAGGCCGTCGTGGGTGACCAGCGCGTCACCGGTGAACAGCAGGCCGCGTTCAGGGAACAGGTAGGCGGCGCTGCCCGGGGTGTGGCCGGGCAGCACGACGGCCTGCGGCGCACCGGGTACGTCCTCCAGCCGCTGGTCGGCGCCGAAGACCCGCAGGCCGGGCCCTGCGGACAGCGCGGGCGCCGTGAAGGCTCCGTTGCGGGCGAGGTGCAGCGGGGTGGCGATCGCGGCCGGCCGGCGCAGCAGATACCGCAGCATGGAGCGTTCCGGTCCGGCGTGGCGCATGGCGCTGCGCGGGCCGTCACGCAGGATCGCGGCGTCGTGCCGGTGGATCCGGATATCGGCGCCGGCCTGCTGGAGCACATGGGCCAGCCCGGTGTGGTCGGGGTGGCCGTGGGTCAGCAGCACGGCGCGGATGTCGGCCGGGGAGCGGTTCGAGGCGGCCAGGTGGTCGAGCAACTGCCCGAGGTGGCCCGGGAGTCCGGCGTCGACAAGGACCGGGCCTTCGGGGTCCTCGACCAGGTAGAAGTTGACGACGTGGTCACCGAGGCGGTGCACGCCGGGCGCCACCTCGGGTCGGAGGCGGTGGTCGGGACGGGACATGTGGTCCTCCAGCGGCGGGGCGCACCTTTCGATACAGTGAACTGTAATGGATATGGAAGGGAAGTGAGCGCCGATGTCGTCCGATGCCCCGCGACGGCCGTACGACGCCAGTCGCCGGCAGGACGCCGCGCGCCGCACCCGCGCGGCGGTGCTGGCGGCGGGCCGGGAACTGCTCTTTCGCGACGGCTACCGGGCCACCACCGTCCGCGCCGTCGCCGAGCAGGCCGGCGTCTCCCCCGAAACGGTCTACAAGGCGTTCGGCGGCAAGCCGGGGCTGGTCAAGGCGCTGTGGGACGTCACCTTGGCGGGCGACGACGAACCCCTGGCCATGGGCGAGCGGCCCGAACTGCGGGAGGTCTGGCGGACCCGCGACCCGCACGCCAAGCTCCGGCTCTACGCCACGTTCGTCTGCGGCGTCCACGAACGGCTCGCCCCGCTGATCGCCCTGCTCGCCGAGGCCGGTCCGGACGTCGCGCAGGTGCTGGCGACCAGCGAGGAGGAACGGCTGACCGGCGTCACCGCTTTCGTCGCCCACCTCGCCACCGCGGGTCTCCTGCGGCCGGGAGCGGACCGGGCCCGGCTGGCCGACGCGTGCTGGGCCCTGACCGGGCCGCACCTGTTCACCCAGCTCACCGCCACCCGCGCCTGGCCCGCCGACACCTACCGGACCTGGCTGGCGGATACCCTCGCCGCGACGCTCCTCGCCCCGGGCTGACGTCCGGCGTGCTTCGGCACGGCGGGACTCATGGTGATGTGTTCGACGCCGCCGCGGACAACTGGGCGGCGCGGACTCGGGAGTTCGATCCGGGTCCCCATGACTGATGGGATCGGAAGGCTCCGCCTACGGGAGCATGCGGTTCCGGGCACGGGATCACAGGGTTGTGCCGGCTTCGGGTGACGCGCCGTGGCACGTCGCGGCATGGCATGCGTGATGACCCGTTCCGTACGGAGACGACTCGGCCGACCCCGCACCGCCGGCCGTGGACACGGATCTCGCGCCGAGTCGTCGTGGGGAAACCGGGCGGGGCCTCGGCGCCGGCGTCGACCGCGTACGGCACCCGCACGCCGGCGCGCTCACGGACGGGGGCGGCGAGCCCGTCCCCGCCTGCGCTGCGGCACCCGACGACCCCAGGTGGGGAAGCCGGATGACGCGAGCCGCTACCGCCTTGATCGGCAGGCGCACCGGGAGGTGTCTTGTGGATCAGCGGGATCAGGGTGGATCAAGCAGCGGCGTCCGGGACGGCGAGGCCGCCCCCCGGCCGACGGCTGGGGGAGCAAGGCGCCGGGGCGTCCTCCCAGCCGGAGGCTGGAGGGAGCAAGGCGCCGGTACTTCCCGACAGTTGCTGTCATCGGGGCGTCTCGGCGGCACCGCGATCTGCGTGCCGGACGTCGCGGGCCCGCCGGGATCCACAAGACACGACCTACGCCTGGTTGGCCTCGTACAGGCCGCGGCCCACGCGCTGGATGTCCTGGTTGACGACAAGGCGTTCCAGCGCGGTACGCACCGAGTTCACGTTGCCGTTGGACTTGTCGCGGCCGAGGATCTCGTTGACCTCGCCCGCGCGCAGGGGTTTCCCGGCCTTGGTCAGAACCGCCACGATGGACAGCGACAGCCCCGGCGTCCTCGTCCGCTTCGCCGGCGCGGCCTCCGCCGGTGCCTTCTTCGCGGTCCTGCCGGCGCCCGCGGGCTTCTGGGCCGCCTGGTCGTCGCCGGATTCCACGGCGGTCGTCGCCGTCGCCCTGGTCTTCTTGCGGCCGACCGCGGGCTTCGGGGTCTTCGTGCCCTGGCGTGACTTGCTCTCGCCCGTGCGACGCGGAGCCGGTACCGCCTCCGCCTTGGGCTTGGGGGTCCGCGCCTCGGCAGGGGCGGCCTGAGGCTGCGCCGCCGGAACGGTTTCCGGCGCTTCCTGCTGCTGCTGCGCCGTCGGCCTGGACAGCGGCGCGGGGGCGCCGTCGAGTGCCTTCAGGCTGGTCAGCGCGACACGGACGGCGGCGAGCCGCTCCGTCACCGCCGCGAGGTTCTTCTCGAGCTCCCCCTGGTGGTCCTCCAGTTGGGGAAGTTCCGCCTCCAGGGCCTTGATGGTCGAGGCGATATCGTTGTGTGCGCCAGTCGTCGTTGCCACCGCTAGTGGTCCTGACTTTCTCTCGGGAGGCCACGCGTGTCGTACGCAGCCGGGGAAGGGCACGCGGATAGCGCAGCCCTCTTCAGCCGGTAATTTCCGTTTACACTAACCCATCAAGTCGAATGAAGACACAAACGCGCTGCGCGACCCTCGCCCCATGTCTTCGCCGGCGCGCGGCGGAGCCCACCGGCCAGGAGGCCCAGCACCACACAGGTCCAGGCCAACTCCCACCTGCGGTATGTCCAGTTGACCGCTGATTTCCGGCGTACCGAATCGCATTCCCCGGAGCGCTCGGGACGGTATTCCGAAGGAGTTGGAATCCCCCGCGGTCGAACATCTGTCGCACGAGCATCCACATCCGGTTGACGTATCCTTCGCCGACATCGGAGCCCAAGGCCCGGGCGGGTCCGGTGCGGAGAGCGTCACGGTCGCGATGAATGCCGACGGCGAGGGCGCGCGGGCCGGGCGGGCCGTCCTGCGGGCGGAGGTCGATCACGTTGCGAGAGCCGGCCGTTGCGGAGTTGGTGAGCGGCGGTGTCAACCAGCCCTCCCCCGGCGAACGTTGGCGCGTGCGATCACCAACGCAACGGTAGAAGTCTCGCGTCGGCACCGGGCGGCGACCAACCCCTCATCGCTCCCCCGGCTCAACGCGGAGCACGGCTCACCGAGAACGGACGTGGCCGCAGGTGATCGCCCGCCGCGCACCGGCGATCATCCGTCGGCGCGGTCCGACCTGACGATGCGCTGACAGTCAGCCGACAGTCACCGGAGCGCGAACACCTGCTCGACGGTGCGGTGGGTGATGTTGAGGCATTGAGGGCCGGCCGGGAAGACCGACCGCCGGAAGGCAATGGCGCCGACCGGGTCTCCGTACGGGTGTCGGTCGCGAACATGACGGCGCCGACGCCGACGGCGCGACGTGCGCGGCCGGGGACGGCCGCGTGGTCGATGCATGCTGACCCGTCCACCACCGCTCCCCCGCCCACTCCTCCGCGACACCGACCCGGCACCGACCCGGCACCGGGGATACGTGCGCTTCGCCGTCGCCGTCGCCGTTGATACTGGGACGGTGTACGAGGAACGGAGTTCGCCGGTGCTGCCGGGGGCCGTGGTGTGGACGCAGCGGCGGGATACGGACGCCGGTGCGGACGTCCGCGTGCTGCCGGACGGCTGTACGGACCTGATCTGGACGGATCGCGGGCTGCTGGTCGCGGGGCCCGACACGGCGGCGCACGTGGTTCCGGGACGGGCCGGCGACGCCTATGCGGGGGTGCGGTTCGCGCCGGGGACCGGGCCCTTCGTGCTGGGCGTGCCCGCGTGGGAGCTGCGTGATCGACGCGTACCGCTGGACGAGCTGTGGTCCGGGCGCCGGGAACGCGAACTGGCCGAGCGGATCTGGTGCGCGGCGGATCGCGCGGCCGAACTGGAAGCGGTGGCGGCGGAGGCCGCGGCGGCTTCGGCGCGGGACGGGCGGGCCGTGCGGGACCGGGTACCGGCGGCGGTCCTGCGGGGAGTGCGGCGCGGGCTGGCGGTGCCCGGGATCGCGGGTGAGCTGGGACTGAGCGAGCGGCAACTGCGGCGCCGCTGCCTGGACGCGTTCGGATACGGGCCGAAGACGCTCGCCCGCGTCCTGCGGCTGACCCGGGCGCTCGACCAGGCCCGAGCGGGACTGCCGTTCGCGCAGATCGCCTTCCGTACCGGGTACGCCGACCAGTCGCATCTGGCCCGGGAGGTGCGGGCACTGGCCGGCGTTCCGCTGGGGCGGCTGCTGGCGGACGAGTCAGCCGGGCAGCGCGGCGAACAGGTCCACCGCGTTGCCGTCGGGGTCGTGGAGGACGGCGTACCGCATGCCCCAGACCGCGTCCCACGGTGCCTTGTGGCCGGCGTGGCCCTCGGCGACGAGCGCCGCGTACATCTCGTCGACCTCGGCGGGGCCGGAACACACGAAGGCGAGCGCGGTCCGGTGACCGCCCACGGGCGCGGTCCAGTCGGGGTCGAAGGAGCGGATGGTCTCGACGGTGTCCCAGGCGAGGCGGAGCCCCCCGGGCAGCGTGATCTCGGCGTGCGGCGCACCGTCCGCCTCCGCGGGAACGTCGAGCCCGAGCCGGCGGTAGAAGGCGAGCGAGGCCGCCATGTCGGAGACGACGAGGCCGATGAGGTCGATGCGGGGTTGAGGAGTCATGGGCGCCACGGTAGACGCGCGCCGCGCCGCCGGTCTTGAACGAATCGGACGCGACAGCGCGTGCCACTGAGGCGGGTGAGGCAGCGGAGGCAGCGGCACGGTCGGCACGCCGGTGGCCCCGGTGCCGGGCACCACATCGTCGCCGGTGCCGCCACCGCGCCCGTCGCCGCCGCACCCGTCGCCGCTGCCTCCGCGGCGCCAACGCCCCCGTCGACATCGCCCTCGCCGCCGCCCCCGTCGATGCCTCCCGGCGCCATCCCCGCCGGCGCCTCCCGCAGGCGTCCGCCAGCCCGGCACCCACGTCCCGTCCCGGCGCGGTTCACCGAATCCGCGTCCCCACCGCCACGGAGAACGCTCGCTCACGGCGAATCGGGCCAACCGCCGGAGCAGGTGTGTTTCTTTCCCCCGGAGGCGGACAAACGTTGCTGCATATCCGGTGGGTCCCGCCCCGTCCGGACCTACGACCTGAGCAGTGCCGACCAGAGCAGTGAAGAGAAGCCGGAGCGGAAGGCCGGGCAGGCCGAGGCGCGATCCGGAACCGCCAGCAACCCGGCGGTGACGGGCGCTCGCTCCCCCGAGAGAATGGCGAACCCGACCGTGGGCGATCCCTGCGCAGCCGACGACAACCTCGTGCACGCGCCTGACGACACTCCCGCGCACGCGCGGCTGGTCGCCGCGCATCCGCCGGTCGCCACACCCCCGGCGAAGGGCGAGAGCGCCGTGCAACGGGAGGCGCGGCGCGGCCTGTCGTGGTTCGCGATCGGCTTCAGCGTCACCCTGGGGGGATTCCTGGCGTACACCCTGGCCGGTGAGATCCTGCGCATCAGCGAGTTGATGATCCTGCTGATGCTCGCGTTCTTCGTGGCGGTGAGCCTCGACCCCTTCGTTCGGTGGCTGGTACGCCGCGGACTCAAGCGGGGCCTCGCGGTGGGTATCGTGCTCGCCGCGTTCACCGGGGTGATCGCCGGGTTCATGGCACTGGTGATCCCGCTCGTCACCAACGAGGTGACCGCCTTCTCCCACGCCGTACCGGGCTGGCTGGAGGAACTGCGCGACCACCACTCGACGTTGGGGCGCATGGAGGACCACTACCACCTGATCGAGAAGGCGAAGCAGCAATTCGGTTCGGGTGGCGGATCGAGTCTTTTCTCCGGCCTGCTGGGCGCCGGCCAGGTGCTGCTGACGACGGTGACCGACACCGTGATCGTCATCGTCGTGGCGTTGTACTTCATGGCGGGGCTGCCGCAGATCAAGGAGTTCGCGTACCGGTTCGTCCCGGCCAGCGGGCGCGAGCGGGCGAGGGCGCTGACCGACCAGGTCTTCGTCAGCACCGGTCGCTACATGCTGGGCAATCTCGCCACCTCGCTCATCGCCGGTGTTTCCACCTTCGTGTGGTGCTCGGCGACCTCGGTGCCCTACGCGGCCGCGCTCGGCGTGCTGGTGGCCCTGCTGGACCTGGTACCGATGGTGGGGTCCACGGTCGGCGGCGTCGTGGTCAGCCTGGTCGCGCTGGCCGTCTCGGTTCCGATCGCCATCGCCACGGCCGTGTTCTACATCGCCTTCCGGGTCGCCGAGGACTACCTGATCGTTCCGCGCGTCATGCGGCACGCCGTCGACGTCCACCCCATCGTCACCGTGGTCGCCGTCCTGCTCGGCGGCGCGCTGCTGGGCATCATCGGGGCGCTGGTGGCGATCCCGGCCGCCATGACGCTCGGCCTGCTGCTGGACGAGTTCGTCTTCCCCCGCACCGACACCGCCTGAACCCCCGGCCCGCCGCCTCCCTCCTCTCCCCCGCGACTGCTCCGTCCGGTCTCTCCTGCGTAACCGAGCGTCCGGCTTCTCCGCCGCGACCGTGCCGTCCGACCGCTCCCCAGGCCCGTGCCGTGGCGGCGGTGGGGTCTGCCGGGCCGGAGCTTGCCCCGGCTCCGATACGGGTAGGGATCGTACGGTCACTCACAGTGCGGCGTCGGCCGGGCGCGCGCCCCGCCGATGGTGCGGCGGTGGTCGCGGATGTCGCGGCGGCGTCCGGACGCGCGGAAAGGACCTCGGCCGATGCCCGGTGCCAACACGAGACTCGCACGAGGCGTGCTGTCCTCGATGGACGCGATCGCCGTCTCCGTCACCGTCCTCGCCCCCGGCATGGCCATGTTGCTCAACGTGCCGGGAGTGGCCGCCGTCGCGGGAGGGTCAACGCCCCTCGCCTTCCAGCTGGGCGGGCTGGCCTGCCTCGCCCTCGCCTACGTCGTCGTGGGGTTCGCCCGGCGCATGGCCTCCGCCGGATACGCGTACACCTACGCCAGCCGGTCGCTCGGCACGTCGGCCGGGTTCATGGCGGGCTGGCTGTACGCCTTCGGACTGATCTGCTTCGTGCCGATGACCATGGCGGCGGTGGCGTCGCTGGCCTGCGATCTGCTGCATGTCCCGCCGCACTGGTGGTTCCTGTTCTTCCTCGCCGGCACGCTGCTGCTCGCCGTAGTGTCGGCCGCGCGCGTCCGTGTCGCCACCCGGCTCCAACTGGCCGTCGGCATCGCGACGGTCGCCGTCATCGTGGTGGTGGACACCGTCGTGGTCGCGAAGGGCGGAGCCGGGGGGAACACCCTGGCGCCCTTCACCTTCGACCACACGCAAAGATCCGGCGTCTCCGGGATCTTCTACGGCATCATCCTGGGCGTGACGTCGTACATCGGCTTCGAGACCGCCGCCGACTTCGGCGAGGAGACGTCACGCCCGCGCCGGTCCGTCCCCGTCGCCGTCATCGTGTCCGTCGTGTTCGCCATCGTGTTCTACCTGTGGACCACCTACAGCCTCAGCATCGGCTTCGGTGTGAACAACGGCGCCGCCTTCGGGGGCGATCCGTTCGCGCTCAAGACGATCGCCGACCGGTACGTGGGCGCCCCGTTCGGAACGCTCGTGGAGGTCGGTGCCCTGCTGTCGGCGTTCTTCGTCTGCGTGGGCTGCTCGGCGGCGGGCTCGCGCACGCTCTACGCGATGGGCCGAGAAGGCGTTCTGCCGCGGTGGCTCGGCGCCACCCACTCCCGGTACCGCACCCCCGTCAACGCCGCGCTGACCGTCGCCGCGGTATCCGTCGTCCTCGCGGCCGTCGTCGGATTCGCCTTCGCGTCGAAGGCACTGGGCGGCCCGCCGGACACCGTGTACTTCTTCTTCGCGACGCTGGGCACCCTTGCCGTGATCGTGGTGTACATGGGCCTCTGCGTCGGCGGCGCGGTCTTCTTCCGCCGGACGCAGCGGCCGTACAACGTCCTGCCGCATCTGGCCGTACCGGCGATCGGCGTCCTCCTCTTCGGCGCCGCGCTGTACGGATCGGTGCGGCCGGTGCCCGCCCATCCACTGAACCTCACGCCCTATGTGGCGCTCGGCTGGCTGGTGTTGGGCATCGTCGCCGTCGCGGTGCTGCGCGCAAGGCGTCCCGACGCGGTCGGGCGGATCGGTTCCATGCTCGGGGAGGAGGACCCGCTTGTCGCCTCCACCCCGGACAACACGACCGGGCCGCCCGACCCGAAACACGGTCGGCCGTCGCCCTGACCGGCGGAGCCGGCCGCAAGGTCACCCGGCTCACGCTCCTCCCGGACGCGTTCCCTTCCCCGCTCCAACGTGCCTGCGGCGTCCCCCACTTGATCCGCTCGCGTCGCCTTCGCACCTCAGGCGGAAGGCGGGAGGCGAAAGCGAGACGGTCGGGGTCGGCATGAACTTGCGTCGGCCACAGCGCAGTTGCCCACGATCACGCATGAAGAACCATCGGTCCCGGTCCCGGGAAAGGTGCGGCCCACAGCTTCGTCACCGCTTGGCGTGCGGCCCTACCATGCTCGGTATGCCCATGCCGCCCGTGCCCGCGTTCGACTCGGTCCTCCAACGGATGTACCGGCGAGAGGGCGTGGAAGCCCTGCCCGCTCACCTGGAGAAGACCTACGGGATCTCCGTCACGAAGATCTCCCGGCTCGACGTCGGGGTGTTCCGGGTGGATCGGGGCGACCAGGGCACCCCGCTGGTGGCGCGGCTGTTTCCCGCGGCACGGTCCCATGCCGCCGCCGAGGGCGATCTCGCCGTGCTGCGACACCTCGCCGGGATCGGCTTCCCGGCCGAACGGCCCTTCGGCGACGGCGCACTCACCAGCCACGAAGGTCAGGCGCTGCTGGTGACCGAGTTCGTCCGGCAGGTGGCCAAGCCCAAACGTCCGGCTTATCCCATCGTCTCGCTCGGTGCCACGATCGGCCGGTTGCACGGCCTCGCCGTGCCGGCCGGCGCGGACAGACCCGCCGGAGCGCTGCACCACTTCGCGGAAGGCACGATGGCCGACGAACTGCGGGCCGTGGCCGGCTGGCTCGACTCCGTCGAGGCCCGGGTGCCGAGCGGGGGCGGCGGTGCCTTCGACGCCGTTCGCACCGCTGTGGCCGCCGCTGACGGTGGAGACGGCCTGCCGGAGGCCTTCGTTCATCCCGATCCCGTCCCCAAGAACGTTATCTTCACCGCGGACGGCCCCGTCCTGGTCGACTGGACCTCCGCCGGACGCGGCCCTCGGCTCGCGTCCATGACGTTCATGCTGAAGTCGGGATGGGCCGCGGGCCCCTTCCTGAAGGGCTACGCCCGGGTGGTCTCCCTCACCGACGACGAGCGTGACCGGCTCGCCGGGCTGCTCTTCAGCCGCCGACTCGTCGACCTGGTATTCCGCCTCTGCCGCGCACCGGAGACCGTGACCACCGCGGCCAAGAAGCTGCCGGCGCTGCGCCGCGACAGCGAGGCCAAGGCACACGCGCTGCTCAACGGGTGATCCGCGTGAGGCACGGCGGGAAGGGTGATCCCGCACAACGCGACCAGGCGAGAAGGCCCCCTCCGCACCGTTGACAGCCGGTCGCTCCAGGCACTCCGGGCGATCACGGCGATCACGTGAACGGTGTCGTGACGCATGGCCGTTCTCGCCGTCACCCGTGCTCGCCCCCTGCCAACGGTCAGCCCAGGGCCTGCGTGAACTGCATCTGGGTGAGGCGCTGTTGGGCGGCCGAGAGGTGGCGGGGGTCGAGGGCGGGGAGTTGCCGGATGACGTGGAGGAGTTCCGGTCCCGTCGCGACGGCTTCGGCCGGGTCGTCGATGTGCTGCCAGCAGTAGTGCGCTCCGCGAGCGGCGTCGAGGACTTCCGGTGTGTCGTGGGGCTGGTGGCGTAAACGGGCCTGGGCCGCCGCGGTCCACAACCGCGTCGCCAGCGGCCAGTCACCGGCCGTCCGCGCGAGGTCGGCCCGGATCTCACCCCACTCGGTGGCCTGGAGGCTGTCGAGCCCGTGGGTGCGGATGGCGTGCTGTTCCCACGCGGCGGCGGCGTCGGCGGCCTGCTGGTGCATGCCTTCCTGGGCGGCCCGCCAGATGAAGGGGCGCGGATCCGCCGGGTCGGCCTCCGGCGCCACGGCAGGCAGGGCGGCGGGGGCCGGGAGAACGGGACCCGAAAGGACCACGGGTTCCGGCGGGGCGGTCCGGGCGACGGGCGGCGGTTCCCCGGCGGCGGCTCGCGGCGGTTCGGCGGCCGGTGCCCGCCCGGCCGGGGCGTGCTGCTCGTCCGGCTGCGGGACGTGCCGCTCGTCCGGCTGCGGCCGGTGGTCGGGGTGCGGGACCAGTTCGGGTGCCGCCGGGACGACGAGCGCGCCCGGTGGCAGGTCGGCGCCGGCCACGGTGAGCGCGTGCAACCGGGGCCAGGGCGGGCGGTCCGGATTCCGGCGCAGCTGGTCGATCAGGTGGGCCGTGTAGTGGCTGGGTATCCCGGGACCGGCGACGGCCCACCCGGGTGGGGCGACGACGCCGTACAGGTTCAGGTCGGCGGTGAGTTCGGCCGGTTCGTCGCGGAGCCGCTGCCAGGCCGCGGCGTCGGCCGCGAGGTCGACGACCACCGTTGACAGCCCCGGCGGGCGGGTGCGGACCGCTTCGAGGACCCACTGCCAGGGCAGGGCCGTGTACCGGGTGGTACCGGCGGTCGTGTCGGGCATGGCCAGGTGCAGGCGGTGGGCCCTGCGGTCGGCGGTCAGGCGGCCGGTGAGGTAGATCAGCAGTGGGCCGGGGGTGGCGACAGCGGTGCGCAGACGCATCAGGAGCGCGTTCTGGCCGCGGTGGCCGTCCAGGTGGGTGGTGTCGGTGGGCACGTCGGAGCCCAGCAGGACGGCGACGGGTACCGCGGCGAGGGCGGCGAGATTCGCACCGGGATCGTGCGCCGGCCTGCGCCGGTGTGTTGTCCCGGCACCCGCGACCAGGAGCAGGTGCCCTCGCCGTTCCGGGCGGTCGGCCCGTTCCACCCCATCGATCTGCATGGATAAACCGTACTCACCCCGCGAGGCCCGACGCTCACCGCCGGCGCGGGTGCGGGGGGTACGGCACCGCGGAACGCCCCCCGGGTGGGCCGTTCGACCCGGCCGCCGGCCCGAACCCCGGCCACGGCACCACGCGTTCGGCCCGGGCACCGCGCCCCGACGGATCACCGGCGCACCGAACGACGGGCCCGGCGCGGCAACCGGCGTTCAGGCGGCGGGCGTTGGGCCGGCCACCGCGCCGGACCTCCGCCCGCCGTCCGGAGACCGTCGTCAACCGGCCGGCCCAGCAGGGGCTGCCGCCCGGCCGCACCGGAGGGGCTGCCGCGTCGTCCCGCTCACCGGCGAGGAGGCACCGTACCGCCCGACCAGCGACGGGACGACGCCGCTCGGCTCAAGGGCTCCGGGGCTCAAGGGCTCAAGGGCTCCGAGGCTCAAGGACTCCACCGCTCCACGAGAGAAAGAATCACCGCTCAGGGAATCAGGACGATCTTTCCGTGGGTGTGGCGGCGTTCGAGTTCGGTGAAGGCTTCGACGACGCGGTCGAGGGGGTAGGTCGCGGCGATGGGGATGTCGACGGTGCCCGACGCGACGAGCTCGGCCACTTCGGTGAGGATCTCCCGGGTCGAGGCGTCCGTGCTGCCCTCCGCCTTCGTGCCGAGTTCCGCCGCCTTCGCGAACGCGATGATCGTCTCGACCCGGTCGCGCGCGACGCCGAGGTCTACGGCGAGCTGAACGTATTCCGGCCCGAACAGGTCGATGAACGCGTCGATGCCGTCCGGCGCCGCCGCCTTGAGGCGTTCGGCGAGCCCGTCGCCGTAGGGGACCGGCGTCGCGCCCCGGGCGGTCAGCCAGTCGGCGTTGGCCGGCGAGGCGATCGCGAGCACCCGCACACCCCGTGCGGCCAGCATCTGCACCACGACCGAGCCCACCCCGCCGGCCGCGGCCGAGACGGCGACGGTCTCGCCGGGTTCCGGGGCCACCGCCCGCACCGCGGCGTAGGCCGTACAGCCCACGACGTACAGCGCGCCGGCCACCGGCCAGTCGAGCCCCGGCGGCTTGCGGATCACCTGCGTGGCGGGGACGGCGACGTGGGTGGCCTGGCTGGAGCGTTGCCAGGAGTACCCCAACACCTCGTCGCCGACGGCGAGTTCCGTGACGCCGCCGCCGACCGCGGTGACGACGCCGGCGAGGTCGCTGCCCTGGCCGGAGGGGAAGGTCGCGGGCCACCGTTCGTGCAGGGCGCCGGACCGGATCGCGACCTCGCCCGGATTGATGCCCGCGGCGCGCACCGCCACGACGACCTCGTCCGCGGCCGGGGCCGGAACCGGGACGTCGGCGACGTGGAGCACCTCCGTGCCGCCGTAACGGTCGAACCGCACGGCGCGTCCTCGTATCTCGGTCGCCGGGTTCTCAGCCATCGGGTTCTCCTTGGGATCGCTGGGTCGCATCGCTGGGTCGGGGGGCATCACACAGGTTGTGCGGGTCCGTGCGGGTCCGTCAGTCCGCCGCGGGCCGGCCGGCCGCGCGCAGGGTCGCCAGCACGGCGCCGAGCCGGTCGAGTTCGGTCTCGGTCACCGCGCCGCGGAACCGGGCGGCGAGTTCGTCGTCGAGCACCAGTCCGCCCGCCGCGGTCAACCGGGCTCCCTCAGGCGTCAGTTCGACGATCGACGAGCGCCGGTCGGCCGGATTCGGGCGGCGTACGAGGCTGCCCCTCGCCACCAGCCGGTCCACCGCCTGGCTCGCTCCGCCGACCGTGATCGACAGCGCGACGGAGATGTCGTTCACCCGGCACGAGGCCGTGCGGGCGACGACGGACATCACGTCGAGGGCGCCCATCGTGACGCCGCACTTCTGTTGCAGTCTCGCGTCGAGCCCGTTCCACAGTTCGGTCTCGAACCGCACCAGGTCGTCGAACAACCGCCGCAGCTCCATCACGCCTCCGTCCACCTTGAGGAAAATTACATTACCACTAATTATATTAATGCTATAGAGCTTCTCCGTTGCCCATCGCCCGCGCCGGCCCGCGCCGGTCCGTATCGCTCAGCACCCGCCGCGCACCGGCTCACGCCGGCCCGCACCGGTCGGCGCCCCCGGACTCCTAGGATCATCGGGTGACGACGCCCCTCCACCCCGCGAAGCCCCGCCCAGGCGACCTGGTCGCGGTGCTGTCCCCCTCCTCCGGCCTGGCCGCCCTCTTCCCCCAGCCGCACGAGCTGGGGATGCGACGCCTGCGGGACGACTTCGGGCTCCGGACGCAGGAGTACCCGACGACCCGGAAGTGGGGTGCGACGCCCGAGGAGCGGGCCGCCGACCTCCATGCGGCCTTCGCGGACCCCGACATCAAGGCGGTGGTCGCCACCATCGGCGGCGACGACCAGATCACCGTCCTGCCCCACCTCGACGCCGATCTGCTGCGCGCCAACCCCAAGCCGTTCTTCGGCTACAGCGACAACACCAACCTGCTGCTGTTCCTGCGGAACCTGGGCATCGTCGGCTACCACGGCAGCTCGGTGATGATCGAGTTCGGACGGCCCGGGGCGATGAACGCGCTCACCGCGGACTCCGTGCGCGCGGCGTTGTTCACCCCGGGCGCGTACGAACTCACGCCGGCGAAGACCGTGGGGGACGTCCAGCGGCCCTGGGAGGCGCCGGGAACCTTCGACGCGGAACCGGAGATGGAACCCGGCGACGGCTGGCACTGGCACAACGGAGACCGGGTGGTCGAGGCGATCAGCTGGGGCGGCAACCTGGAGATCCTGTCCTGGATGCTGATGGCCGACCGCGCGATCCAGCCGGTCGACGCCTACGCCGGCAACGTGCTCTTCCTGGAGACCTCCGAGCAGATGCCGCCCGCCCAGGAGGTCTACGCGATCCTGCGGAACATGGGCGAACGCGGCCTGCTGCGGCAGTTCCCGGCGCTGCTGATGGGCCGGGCCAAGAGCTGGTCGTTCGACAAGCCGCTCGGCGCCCGGGAGAAGGCGGCCTACCGTCACGACCAGCGGGAGGCCGTGCTGCGGGCCCTGGGCCGGTACGCGCCCGACACCATGGCCGTGTTCGACGTCGACTTCGGCCACACCGACCCGCAACTCGTGCTCCCCGTGGGCGGGGTGATCCGGGTGGACGGCCCGGCACGCCGCATCGTCGTCACCTACTGAGCCGGCCCCGCCGCCCGCCCGCGAGGAACCCGCCGGCGGACCGGCGACCCCGCCGGAGCGGGCACCCGGGGCCCGGCGGACCCACGCAGGTGGATGTTCACGGTCCGCGCGGCGGCCATCTGATCTACAGTGCCCAGGTCAGATCCCGTCACCTGGTGACTTGAGAAGGAAACACGCACTATGCCGACTGAGACGTTCGAGTTTCAGGTGGAAGCGCGCCAGCTTCTGCAGATGATGATCCACTCGATCTACTCGAACAAGGACGTGTTCCTGCGCGAACTCGTCTCCAATGCCTCCGACGCGCTCGACAAGCTACGACTCGAAGCCCTCCGCGACGACTCGCTCGGCGCGGACGTGTCCGACCTCCACATCGCCATCGAAGCCGACAAGCAGGCCCGCACGCTGACCGTGCGGGACAACGGCATAGGCATGTCGAACGACGAGGTGGTCCAGCTCATCGGGACGATCGCCAACTCGGGCACCGCGAAGTTCCTGAAGGAACTCAAGGAGGCCGAGGACAGCGCCGCGACCGAAGGGCTGATCGGCCAGTTCGGGGTCGGGTTCTACTCCAGTTTCATGGTGGCCGACGAGGTCACGCTGCTGACCCGGCGCGCGGGCGAGAGCCAGGGCACCCGCTGGACGTCGACCGGCGAGGGCACGTACACGATCGAGACCGTCGACGACGCGCCGCAGGGCACCTCCGTCGTGCTGCGGCTGAAGCCGGAGGACTCCGAGGACCGGCTCTACGACTACACCTCCGCGTGGAAGATCAAGGAGATCGTCAAGCGGTACTCGGACTTCATCACGTGGCCCATCAAGATGGCCGCGGAGCCCGCAGCCGACGCCGAGGCCGAGGACGGCTCCGACGACGCGCCGCGTGAGCCCGAGACGCTCAACTCGATGAAGGCGCTGTGGGCGCGTTCGCGCGACGAGGTCACGGACGACGAGTACCACGAGCTGTACAAGCACATCAGCCATGACTGGAACGACCCGCTGGAGACCATCCGCCTCCAGGCGGAGGGCACCTTCGAGTACCAGGCGCTGCTGTTCATCCCGGCGCACGCGCCGCAGGACATGTTCATGCAGGGCTACAAGCGCGGCGTCCAGCTCTACGTCAAGCGCGTCTTCATCATGGACGACTGCGAAGCGCTGATGCCGCCCTACCTGCGGTTCGTCAAGGGTGTCGTCGACGCGCAGGACCTGTCGCTCAACGTGTCGCGCGAGATCCTCCAGCAGGACCGGCAGATCCAGCTGATGCACCGGCGGCTGGCGAAGAAGGTGCTGTCGACCGTCAAGGAGATGAGGTCGGCCGCCCCGGAGCGCTACACCACGTTCTGGCGGGAGTTCGGGGCCGTCCTGAAGGAGGGGCTGCTGAGCGACTTCGAGAACCGCGACGCCATCCTCGCGGCCTCCTCGTTCGCCACCACGCACGACAAGGACGGGCCGACCACCCTGGCGCAGTACGTGGAGCGCATGAAGGACGGTCAGGAGCACATCTTCTACCTGACCGGCGAGTCACGGCAGGCCATCGAGAACTCCCCGCACATGGAGGCGTTCCAGGCCAGGGGCATCGAGGTGCTGCTGCTGACGGACCCGGTGGACGAGGTGTGGGTCGACGCGGTCCCCGAGTTCGACGGCAAGCAGCTGCGGTCCGTCGCCAAGGGCGAGGTCGACCTGGGCACCGAGGAGGAGAAGAAGGAGGCCGGCACCGAGCGGGAGAAGCAGCAGGAGGAGTTCGCGGGGCTGCTGGCCTGGATGACCGGCCGGCTGGGTGAGGACGTCAAGGAGGTGCGGCTGTCGTCGCGGCTGACCGTCTCGCCCGCCTGCGTCGTGTCGGACACCGACGACGTGACGCCGGCGCTGGCGAACATGTTCCGCGCCATGGGCCAGCCGGTCCCCGAGGTCAAGCGCATCCTCGAACTCAACCCGGGCCACCCGCTGGTCAGCGGCCTGAACCGGGCGCACGCCGACCGCCAGGAGGACGCCGGTCTCGACGAGGCGGCCGAACTGCTCTACGGCATGGCGCTGTTGGCGGAGGGCGGCGAGCTGGCCGATCCGTCGCGGTTCGTCAAGCTGATGGCCGACCGCCTGGAGCGCACCTTGTAGGTCCGCGCTCCCCGCGCCGCGACGAGCACGTGGCGCACCGGGCGGGGCCCCCCGCGCCCCCGGGGTGGGGGGGCGGCCCCCCCCCCCGCCGCGGACCGGCCTCAGGCGCGCCAGGCGGGCGAGCGGCCGGTCGCCGCGAGAATCCGCTCCAGCGGCCCCGCCGCACCGGGCGCCGGCAGCGCGGGGCGGAACGCGGCGCCCGGGGCGAGCCGTTCCGGCCCGTCTGGCACCCGTTCCGCCACGGCGAGCGCCGCGCCGAGCACCTCGTCGTCGAACTCCACCGCGGTGCCGAGGGATTCGGCGACGTCCCAGCCGTGCACGACGTAGTCCAGCAGATGGAAGCCGAGCGCGGTCGTGCCCGGGAAGCCGAACGTGGGGTGCACCTCCGGCAGCGCCCAGCGGCGTTCCGGCGCACCGGGTTCGGCGAACGCGGTGAGCGCCTCGGCGGCGGCCTTCGCGTACCCCTGGGCCGGATCGCCGTCCACCGGCAGGTCCGCCCAGACGGCGAGGTCGGCGCCGCCGCCGCGCGCGGCGGCGGCGAACCCGCGGTGCTGGCCGGCCATGTGCGCCAGCAGCCTGCCCAGCGTCCACCCGGCGCACGGCGTGGGCCGCGCCAGGTCCCCCGTGACGGCCGCGACGAGCTGCACGCCCGCCTCGACGGCCCGCCGGTCGAGGTCGACCAGGCCGGTCACCGGCCGGTCCCGGCGCCGGTGCGGGCCGCCCACTGCTGGCGCAGCGCCTTCTTGTCCACCTTGCCCATCCCGGTCAGCGGCAGGGCGGTGACGAACTCCACCGCCCCCGGCGCCGAGTACTCGCGCAGTTCGGCCGTCACCAGCTCCCGCAGCTCGTCCGCGGTCGGCTCCGCGCCCGGTGCCGGGACGACGAAGGCGACCACCGCCTCGCCCAGCGCCTCGTCCGGCACGCCGACGACGGCGGCCGCGCGGACGCCGGGGTGCGAGGTCAGCACGTCCTCCACCGGCTTGCTGTAGACGTTCACCGCCCCGCGCCCGGTGACGATCATGTCCTTGGAGCGGTCGAACAGGTACAGGTAGCCGTCCTCGTCGACGCTGCCGATGTCGCCGGTGTGCAGCCAGCCGTCCTTGACCGGGCTGTCCTCCTGCGGCTCGTCCCAGTAGCCGCTCATCACCAGCGAGCCGCTGACCCACACCTCGCCGGTCTCGCCGGCCGCCAGCACCCGCCCGTCCGCGTCGCGGATCTGCGCCCTGGAGTCGGCGAACAGCGTGCCGCACGAGCTGAGCCGCCGCGGGTGCCGCGGGTCGGGCATCACCGCGCGGTACTCGGTGACGAACGCGGCCTCGGTGAGCCCGTAGACCAGCCGGATCACCGGGCCCAGCCGCTCGCCCGCCTGCCGCAGCCGGGTCGGCGAGACGGCGGCGCCGCCGACGTTGAGCAGCAGCAGGCTGCTGAGGTCGGCGGACTCCAGGGCCGGGTGGTCGAGCACCTGGTAGAGCTGGACCGGGGTCAGCAGCGTGCTGGTGGCCCGCTCGGCCTCGATCGCGGCCAGCCACTCGGGGATGTCGAAGCCGGCGTGCAGCACGACCGTGCTGCCGGTGAAGAGCATCAGCAGGTTGGTCATGTGCCCGCTGACGTGCGAGAAGCCGTTGATCGTCAGGTGCTTGAGGGTGGGGGCGCCGGAGGCCAGCCAGGCCGAGCCGATCGCCAGCAGCGCGAGGTAGAAGCGGTGTTCGTGGTGGACGAGCTTGGCGCGTCCGGTGGTGCCGCCGGTGTAGAACAGCGAGGACGGCGCCGGGCCGGGGGTGAGGTCGGGCTCGGCCGCGTCCCGCCCGGCGAACAGGTCGGGACCCTCGCCGCCGGGGCCGACGCACAGCACCGTGCCTTTCCAGTCACCGCGCAGCAGTTCGGCGGCGGTGTCGCCATAACGCTTGGTGTCGTACACCAGGTAATCCGCACCGGAGCGCCGCAGATAGTCGGGCTGCTCCCGGGAGGGCATGTATCCGGCCACCCACACCGTGCGGCAGCCGATCAGGTGAGCCGCGAACTGCAACGACATCGCTTCGGCCTGATTGCCGGTGAGAATGGCGACCACCGATTCCGGCACCACGCCGTGCAAACGCAGTTCGGTGACCAGCGCCCGGATCTCCTGGACCAGATCCGCGTACGTGGTCCTGCGTGTCGCCGAGACGATCGCCTCCCGATCCCCGTATTCGGCGAACCGCTGGAGGGCATTGATCACGTAGTTCGCGACAGAATCACTGGGGTTATCCACGGATTCATCTAAGGCTGACCACAGAGGGTTGTCAACGTACCTTAACCATAAGGCGGTTGGCATCCGCCCGCAAAAGCCGCCGGCCCTTACCCCCGCCCTGCCGCAAACCGTTGCCGGCGGCTGCCGGGAAGGACGCGGACGGCCGTGGTCGAGCGTCGTGCCGCCCAACGCCCCCGACCGCGTAACGGTTCGGGCCCTTCGCCTCACCCCCCGGATCGCAGTCTGGCACTGCCCGGTTCCGGTGACCAGTCCCGGAATGCCCGAAGTTCGACTTCGGCGGCCGACCGCAGTTCCCAAAGGCCCCTGCGGCGGCGCCCGGTGAGCCGCCGGAGCCGTCTCTTGACCGCCTTCTGCCTTCTGTGCAAATCTCTGGACGCACAGTCAGGCGCGAGGCGAAATCAGTTCTGTACTTCCGTACGCTGTTATCCTTTTCCTCAAGCTTGGGGACGCGTTGAACGATCACACAACCCGCTGCGGCGGTCCCCAGGAGCGGCCGGAGAGCTGGGTGGACGACCTTCTTCTTGCGGGCCCCGACACGGACGACTGCCTGCGGTTCGGCACACCCACCGACCGCGGCACCCTGCGGCGGCTCGTCGCCGAGCGGCAGCTGCGGCTGCGCGCGGCGGGACTCACCCCGGACGGCACCGCCGCGCTGAGCATGGGCCCGTCGCTGGAGTTCGTGGTGACCCTGCTCGCCGGCTGGCGCGAAGGCGCCCAGGTCGCGCTGCTCGACCACCGGCTGTCCGCCGCCGAGACCGCGGCGGCCCTGGACCGCCTCGCCCCGCAGGTCCTGGTGGAGGACGGCCCCACGCCCCCCGGCGCCGCGCTGCGCGGCTACGTCGAGGCCCCGGTCGTCGTCACCGGCCGCCCCGGCGGACGCCCGGCGGCCGGCGAACACCGGCTGATCCAGCTCAGCTCCGGCTCCACCGGACCGTCGAAGGTGATCGCCCGCACCGGCGCGGACCTGGCCGCCGAACTCGACCGCTACGCCCGGATGCCGGACTTCCCGCGCCGCGGTGGGCGCGTGGTGCTGCTGTCGTCGATGGTCCACGTCCTGGGCCTGGTCGGCGGACTGCTGCACGCGCTGCACGCCGGCGCCGAACTCGTGCTGCCCGACCGCCTGACCGGCGACGGCATCCTCGACGCGGTCCGGGCCGGCGAGCGGCCCACCACCGTCATCGGCGTCCCGTTCCACGCCCAGCTGCTCACCGCGATCGCCCAGCCGCCGCCCACCCCCTCGCTGGTGCGGATGATCGTGGCCGGCGAACTCGTGCGCCCCGCGGTGCCGCAGGCCTTCCGCGAGCGCTACGGCGTTCCGCTCGGCACGATGTACGGGATGACCGAGCTGGGCGTGATCGCCACCGACCTCGACGGCACCGCCCACCCCGCCCTCACCCCGGCCCACGGCCACGAACTCATCGTGCGCGACGGTGAGTTGCACATCCGCCGGCCGGACAACCCCTACCTGGGGACCGTCGCGGCCGACCGCTGGTCGGACGGCTGGCTGCACACCCGTGACGCCGCCGAGATCGACCCGGACACCGGCCGGGTGGTGGTCCTGGGCCGGCGCGACTCCCAGGTGTCGGTCGGCGGCCTGAAGGTGGACCTCAACGAGGTCGAGCAGACCCTGCGCGAGGTGCCCGGCGTCACCGAGTGCGTCCTGGTCTTCGACAACGGCGCCATCCGCGCGTACGCCGAACTCGACGCGACCACCAGCCCGCAGGAGGCGCGCGGGCGACTGGCCGCCCGGATCGCCGGCTACAAGGTGCCCCGCACCCTGCGGGCGCTGCCCCGGCTGCCGCGCACCAACACCGGCAAACTGCTGCGGTCCGCCGAGGCGCTGCGCGCGGCCGGCGAACAGATGGCTCCCAGCGCGTGACGGCCGCCCGCACGTTACCCCGACGACGCGCCCAGCACCTCCCGGCGCCCGGACCGCAGCACCGTGCGGTCCGCACCGGTGCCCCGGGGCACCGCGGTCCCCGGCGTGCCGTCGGCCGTGCGGCCGGCCGCTCCGCCCTGCGCCTTACGCCGTTCCCGCAGCCGCAGGGGCGCCGAAGACCGGTCGGCGCGATCGCACCGCTGCGCCCTGCCCACCGCATACCGGCGCCCGCCAGGACGCCGGACCCCCGGGCCGTCCACCACCTCGACCACCTCGACCGCTACGCCGGCCCGCGCACCGGAACCGGCCCCGCCGCGGGCGTGACGCAGGCCCGCCCCGCCGCGGTCACCCGTCACCGCCGGCCGGCCGCCGAAGGCCCGTACCGCTCGCGGCCCGCGCCGGCCGGCACCGCACAGCCGCGCCACCGGCCCGCAGCCGGCCCGCGCGTCCCCGCGGCCGGCCCGGCCCGCGGCCCGCGCGACCCCGCCCGCCGCGCCCTGCGGCTCCCCGGCCGCGTACCGCCGGCACCCGCACCGGCGCGAAGGACCCGGAAGACCCCGTCGGGCACCGCCGCCCGGCAGGCGACCGGCTCGCCCCGCACGGGTGCGGGCAACCCAGGACACCCGCCCTGCGACCGGCTGATCGCCGACAGCAGGACCCGCCGCACGGGTGCGAAGAACCCAGGACACCCCCATCGAGGAGGAACAGTGCAGGACGCCGTACGCCGTTTCGTGGTCAACGCCCTGAACGACATGAACTACGACGTCAGCGAGGTGACCGGCGACACCGATCTCGGTCCCGCCGGCCTCGACCTCGAATCGCTCGCCCTGGCGGAACTCGCCATCCAGGTCGAGGACGAGTTCGGGGTCAAGATCGCCGACGACGACATGGAGAGCACCGCGCTGATGACCCTCGACGAGTTCACCGCCAAGGTGGCCCAGATGGCCGCCGTCGGCGTCGGGGACAACGCGTGAGCCTGCTCCCACCGTTCGACCGCGCCGCGGTCATCGGCATGCTCGCCGCCTTCGGCGACCGCGATCCGTCCGCCGTGGACGAGGAGATCGGGTCGCTGGAGCTGACCTGGCTGGTCACCGAGGTCGAACAGCGCTACGGCATCACGGTCGAACTGCCCGAGGACGCCCTCGACGCGGTGTGGACCGTGGACGACGCGGTGCGGGTGCTCGGCGCCCTGCTGCCCGCGGCGGCCGCCCCCGCGGAAGGACGCTGAGATGCCGGGCGGCGATCCGGCACGGCAGGTCGTCGTCACCGGCCTCGCCGTGCTGTCCGCCCTCGGCGACGGCACCGGGCCGCTCGTCGAGGCCGCCTGGGCCGGCAAGCCGGCGTTCGCGCCGGTCACCCGGTTCGACGTGGCCGGCCGCCGGGTCCGGCACGCCGCGCACCTGCCCGGCGCCCCCCGGCTGGCCGCCGAGCTGACCCGGGTCGTCGGCGAGGCCGCGGCCGGCGCCGGGCTCGACCGCGAACAGGCCGGCCGCGCCCCGCTGCTGCTCGCCCTGCACAGCGACACGCGCACCGCCGCGACCGTCGCCGAGGTCGGCGCGGCCGTGCGCGACACCGTCGGCCTGCCCGCCGTCACCAGCACCGCCGTCGGCGCCTGCACCGCCTCCAGCGGCGCCCTGGCCGACGCCGCCGTCCTGCTGACCGCCGGCCGCGCGCAGACGGCCGTCGTCGCGGCCGGCTACCTGGTCGAACCCGACACGTACGCGCTCTTCGACGCCGCGAGCGCGCTCTCGCGCGACGGCGAGGTGCGCCCGTTCAGCCGCGACCGGCGCGGACCGCTCCTCGGCGACGCCGTGGTCGCCGTCGTCCTGGAGACCGCGGGGTCCGCCCACTCGCGCGGGGTGCGGCCGCTGGCCGCGCTGGCCGGCTGGGGACGCACCGGCGACGCCCACCACGTCTGCCGTCCCGCCCCCGACGGCGCCGGGCTCGCCCGCGCCGTCACCGCGGCGCTGGCCCGGGCCGGGGTGGCGCCCGGCGACGTCGGCTACGTCAACGCCAACGGCACCGGCTCCGTGCTCGCCGACGCCGCCGAGACCCGGGCGCTGCACGCGGTGTTCGGCCCCGGCGACGGGCCGCCGGTCAGCTCCACCAAGTCCGTGCACGGCCACGCCCTGGAGGCGTCCGCCCTGCTGGAGTTCGCCGTCACCGTCGAGTCCCTGCGGGCCGGCCTGCTGCCGGTCAACGCCGGATACCTCGGCAGCGCCGACGACTGCCGGCTCGACCTGGTCCTGCACGCCCCCCGCGAGGCCCGGCCGCGGTACGCGCTCAGCCTCAACTCCGCCTTCGGCGGCGCCAACACCGCCCTGCTGGTGGAGGCCGCCGCGTGAGCGCCGCCGCGCCGCCCACCGGGCCGGTGACCCTGGCCGAGGCGCGCTGGCCCGAACCGGACGACCAACAGCCGCCGCGCATCCCCGGGTTCATCGTCTCGCCGTTCAACCCGCTCGTCGCCGCGGTGGCCGACCGCTGCCTGCGCGCCGCCCACGGGACACCGGAGACCGCCGACCCGCGGCGGCTGGAACGCACCGCGATCGTGCTGGCCAGCGCCGACGGCGACACCGCGACCGCCGACGCCGTCGGCCGGGCCGTCGCCGACGGCAGCCGGGTCCAGCCGCTGCTGTTCTTCCAGTCCAACCCCAACGCCGTGGCCGGCCACGTCGCCGCCCGCTGGGGGCTGCGCGGACCGGTCAGCTGCGTCAGGACCGCCGACGCCGACGCCCTGCCCGCCGCCCTGGCCGCCGCCGAACTCCTGCTGCTGGACGGCGACGCCACCGAGGTACTCGTCATCGCCGCCGACGCCGCCGCCGGCACCCCGGGCGAGGCCCGCGCCCGGCTGCTCGCACCGGCACCGCACCCCGTACCACCGCGCCTGACAGCGCCGCCGAAGGGAAACCCGCACCCGTGAGCGCCAAGACGATCCGCGCACAGCTCGCCAGCGATCCAGCCGTGGGCGCGGGCAACGTGCTGACCACCCTGATGGCCCTGGACACCGGCCTCGACGTCCCGCTGATCACCTTCGACAGCGCCATCGACACCCACCGCGCGGGCGAGGCCCTCACGGTGCGCCAACTCGACCGCGCCGTGCGCGCCCGGGCCGCCGCGCTGCACGCCGAGGGCATCCGGCCCCGCGACCCGGTGGCGGTGTGGGCGGGCACCGCGGCCGACCACGTCCTGAGCTTCCTCGCCCTCGCCCGGCTCGGCGCCATCCCCGCCCTGGTCAACCCGCGCCTCGACCCGGACAAGGCCGTCATCTACATCGGCCGGCTGCGGGCTGCCGCCGTGCTGGCCGACACCGAGCGGCACGCCCTGCTGACCGGCCGCGACACCGGCGCCCCGCTGCTGCCCGACCTGTCCGCGCCGGCCACGCACGACCCGGCCGACGCCCCCGAGCCGTACCGCCACTGGGCGGACGACCCGGTCGCCATCACCCACTCCTCCGGTACGACCGGCCTGCCCAAGGCGGTCGTCCACTCGCACGCGAGCCTGTACGCGGCCGTCCGGCACCGCCTGTCGCTGCCGCGTCCGCAGGGCTCGGAGCGGATGCTCAGCGTGCTGCCCGCCCCGCACGCCGCCACCTTGATCGCGGTCAACCTGGCGCTGAGCACCCACGCCGAGATCTCCCTGCTGTCGAGCCAGACCGGCGACGCGGTCCTGGAGGCGATCGAGAGCTGGCAGCCGCGCGGCGTCATCGGGTTCGCCACCACCTGGGCCGACCTGGCCCGCCACGACCTCGGCGCCCGGCGCACCGGCAGCGTCGCGCTGTGGTGGAACACCGGCGACTGCGCCCACGAGGCGCACATCCGCCGGCTGATCGCCGCCGGGTCCCGGCAGTCCGTCACCCGGCAGGGCCGCGTCACGCTGCCCGGGTCGGTGTTCGTCGACGGCCTGGGCTCCACCGAGATGGGGCACTCGCACTTTTTCATCACCCACACCCCCGACACCGAGCGCTACGGCCGCTGCGTCGGCCGCCCGCACGCCTTCGTCGACTGCGCGGTGCTCGGCCCGGACGGGGAGGAACTGCCCGCCGGACAGGTCGGCGAACTCGGCACCCGCTCGCCCACCCTCGCCCTCGGCTACTGGAACGACTCCGTCACCACCTACCGCACCCGGGTACGCGGCTACTTCCTGACCGGCGACCTGGTGTACCGCGACGAGGAGGGCTACTACTACCACCTGGACCGCGCGGTCGACGCGGTCGACCTCGGCGGCGGCCGGCGGCTGTACACCGCGGTGTCGGAGGAGGCGGTCCTCGCCGCGTGCCCCGACATCCTCGACTGCACCTTCGTCGCGCTGCGCGAGGACGGCCGGGTCGTCACCGACGTCCTGGTCCAGCCGCGCGACGGCGCCGACCCGGGCCGCGACTGGGCCAAGGAGGTCGCCGCCGCCCTGCCGCCCGAGGTGGCCGCCACCCTGCGCGAGGTGACGACCGCCGCCGACGGGCGCATCCCGCTCGGCCCGACCGGCAAGGTCCGCAAGGTCCTGCTGCGCGACCGGCACTCCGCCCAGGGCGGCGCCCGGTGAACCGGCCCGGTGCCACCGTCACCGGCCTGGGCGTGGTCACCCCGGTCGGCCGCAAGCCCGCCGAGTTCTTCGACGCCCTGCTGACCGGCCGCTCCGGCCTGGTGCGGCCGCCCGACGGCCACCCGGCCGCCGGCTGGCTGGAGTCGGCCGGGATCGCGCCGGCCGTCGACCCGCTGGAGGTGCTGCCGCCCAAGGAGGGCCGCTGCGTCGACCGCTTCGTGCTGATGGCGCTGGCCGCCGCCGAGGACGCCCTCGCCGACAGCGGGATCGTCGTCGGCCGGGACGTGGACCCCTACCGGGTGGCGGTCGTGGTCTCCAGCGGCGGCGCCGGGCTACAGACCTTCGAGGAGCAGTCCCACCGGCGCCTGGAGCGCGGCCGGCCCGGCGTCAGCCCGTACCTGCTGCCGGGGATGCTCGCCAACATGGCCTCGGCCCGCATCGCGATCCGGCACGGCATCCGCGGGTACAGCTCGGCGGTCTCCACCGCCTGCGCCGCCGGGGCCCAGTCGATCGCCGAAGGGCTGCGGCTGCTGCGGGCCGGCGACGCCGACGTGGTGGTGTGCGGCGGCTCGGAGTCCTCACTGCACCCCACCATCGCCTCCGCCTTCGCCAACACCCGTGCGCTGGCCTCCGGTTGGCAGGACCCGGCGCAGGCCAGCCGCCCGTTCGACGAGCGCCGCAACGGCTTCGTGCTCGGCGAGGGCGCCGCCGTACTGGTGCTGGAACGCACCGACTTCGCGGCCGCGCGCGGCGCCACCGGGTACGCCGACCTGATCGGCTGGGGCGCCACGACCGACGCCCACCACCCCACCAGCCCGCGCCCGGACGGCGAGGGCGCCGCCGCCTGCGTGCGCCGGGCGATCGACGACGCGGGCCTGGCCCCCGGCGACATCGACCACGTCAACGCGCACGGCACCGGCACCAAGCTCGGCGACCGCGCCGAGACCGCCGCGCTGCACACCGTCTTCGGCGACACCGGCCCGGCGGTCAGCTCCGTCAAGGGCAACACCGGCCACCTGCTCGGCGCCTCGGGGGCGGTCGAGGCCGTCGCCACCGTGCTGTCCGTCGCCCACGGCGTCCTGCCGCCGACCGCCAACCTCGACGCGCCCGCCCCCGACTGCGAGCTGGACCACGTCCGCGCCGCCCCGCGCCACACCCGGGTGCGCGCCGCGCTGTCGAACTCGTTCGCCTTCGGCGGGCACAACATCAGCCTGCTGTTCGGGCCGGCCGGCACGGCCGCCCCGAGAGTTCCGGAGGGGGACACACCGTGAGTGTGCAACGGATCGACCATGTCGAGTTCTACGTGGGGGACGCCGAGCGCGCCGCCGCCGACCTCGCCGACGGCTTCGGCTTCACCGCCGGCCCCGTCGAGGACACCGACGGCACCGCCGGCACCCGGTCGGTGCCCGCGGTCCAGGGCGGCATCCGCCTGCGGCTGACCTCCAGCACCGACCCCGCCCACCGGGCCGCCGACTACGTCGCCCGCCACGGCGACGGGGTCGCGGTCGTCGCGCTGGCCTGCCCGGACGCCGCCGCGACCCTGGACCGCGCGCTCGCCCACGGCGCCCGGCTGCTGGACGCCGGCACCCGCACGGTCGCCGGCTTCGACGACGTCGCGCTGCGCTTCGTCCAGGACGGCGACCCGGCCGCCGAAGCCGCCTTCCCCGCCCCGGCCGGCGCCGGGCTGCTCGACGCGATCGACCACCTCGCCATCTGCGTCCCGTCCGGCACCATGGCCGACGCGGTCCGCTTCTGCGAGGACGGCCTGGGGTTCCGCCCGATCTTCAGCGAGTACATCGAGGTCGGCGCCCAGGGCATGGACTCCGTCGTGGTCCAGAACCCCTCCGGCACCGTCACGTTCACCCTGCTGGAGCCCGACACCCGCCGCCCGCCCGGCCAGATCGACGACTTCCTCAAGGCCCACCAGGGAGTCGGCGTCCAGCACGTGGCGTTCCGCACCGACGACATCGCCCGCACCGTCCGCACCTGCTCCGAGCGCGGCGTCGGCTTCCTGACCACCCCGGGCACCTACTACGACGCGCTGGCCGAACGGCTCGCGGCCGACAGCGGCATCCCGGTGGCCGCCCTGCGCGAACTGCACGTCCTGGTCGACCAGGACCACGGCGGGCACCTGCTGCAGATCTTCACCCGCTCGGTCCACTCGCGCCACACCTTCTTCTTCGAGCTGATCGAACGCCGCGGCGCCGCCACCTTCGGCACCGCGAACATCAAGGCGCTGTACGAGGCCGTCGAGCGCCAACAGGCCGTCGCCACCACCTGACCGGGCCACCCACCGAAAGGATCCACCCCGTGACCAGCACGGCCGACCTGACCCTCACCGACGCCGAGACCCGCCTGCTGCCCACCGCCGAGGACGTCGCCTTCTACGCCGAACACGGCTGGTACCTCTCGCGCCGGCTGTTCGACGACGCCGAACTCGACGCCCTCACGCAGGCCAGCGACCAGTACTACGCCGGCCACCGCGACCGGCAGCTGCCCGTCCGGCCGCCGTACCTCGCCTCCTGGCAGCCGTCCGACGGCCCGATCCACCGGCACAACGACTACGTGCACTACGAGAGCGACGAGATCGGCCGCATCCTGCGCAAGCCGCTGCTCGGCGCGGTCGCCGCCGCGCTGGCCGGCACCGAGGAGATCCGGGTCTTCCAGGCCACCATGATCTACAAGCCGCCGAACCCGGCCGAGCCCAGCAACCTGGTGCCCTGGCACATCGACCGGCACTACTGGCAGACCTGCACCTCCGAGCGGATGCTGACCGCGTTCGTCCCCTTCCACGACTGCGGGGAGGAGATGGGCACCATCACCATGATCGACGGCAGCCACCGCTGGAAGGAGACCAGCACCGACGACTCCACCCGGCACTTCGCCCGCCGCGACCGCGCCGAGCTGGAGGAGATCCTGGAGCGGACCGCCCACTTCAACGGCGACACCATCCGCAAGGTCCCGGTCACCATCCCGCGCGGCCACGTCAGCTTCCACAGCTGCGCCACCTACCACGGCAGCGGCCCCAACCGGTCCGACCGCCCGCGCCGCGCGGTCTCCGTCCACCTCCAGGACGGCGACAACCGCTACCGCCCCCACCTGCGCCCGGACGGCAGCCCGCTGGTCTACAACCACGACGTCCTGGTGCGCCGCACCGAGGCCACCGCCGGCCGCCCCGCGGAGCCCGACTACGCCGACCCGGACTTCTGCCCGGTGGTGTGGCGATCCCGATGACACCGACCGCACCGCCCCACCACCTCCCGCTGGCGGAGCCGGCCGACCGCTACCGCGCCATGCGGCTGGTGCGCGGCTTCGAGGAGCAGGCCCTGGACCTGGTACGCGAGGGCGTCATCGCCGGCGGCATCCACCCCTACATCGGGCAGGAGGCCGTCGCCGTCGGAGTGTGCGCCGCACTGCGCGACGGCGACCTGATCACCAGCACCCACCGCGGGCACGGGCACGTGCTGGCCAAGGGCGCGTCACCGCACCGCATGCTGGCCGAACTGGCCGGCCGGGTCACCGGACTCAACCGCGGCCGCGGCGGCTCGATGCACGCCGCCGACTTCTCGCTGGGCATCCTCGGCGCCAACGGCATCGTCGGCGCCGGCGCCCCGATCGCCGCCGGCGCCGCCTGGGCCGAGGCCCGCGCCGGCCGCGACACCGTCGTCACCGCCTTCTTCGGCGACGGCGCCCTCAACCAGGGCGTCCTGCTGGAGACCTTCAACCTCGCCGCCATCTGGCGGCTGCCGGTGCTGTTCGTCTGCGAGAACAACGGCTACGCCACCACCTTGCCGGCCGCCGGCGCGGTGGCCGGCGGCGCGGTCGAGCGGGCCCGGGCGTTCGGCATCCCGGCGCAGACCGTGGACGGCATGGACTGCGAGGCGGTGCTGGCGGCCGCCGCCGGCGCCGTCGAACGGGCCCGGGCGGGCGACGGGCCGTCCTTCCTGGAGTGCCGCACCTACCGGTTCGAGGGACACCACACGATGGAGCGCCGCCTCAAGCTCGGCTACCGCACCGCCGAGGAGGTGGCCGGCTGGCGGGAGCGCGACCCGCTCCCGCGCGCCGCCGCCGCACTCGACCCCGGCGAGGCCGACCGCATCGACGCCGGGATCGGCCAACTGCTGGCCGACGCCCGCACGTTCGCGCTCGCCAGCCCCGCCCCCGACATCTCCGGCGCCTGCGACTACCTGTACGCCGACGGCCTGCGCCCCCGGGCGGGGGTGACGCTGTGAGCAAGCTGTCCTACACCAAGGCGCTCAACCGGGCGCTCGGCGACGCGCTGGCGGCCGACGAGTCGGTGTGCGTCTTCGGCGAGGACGTGGGCGCCGGCCTCGCCGGACCGACCCTCGGCCTCCAGGCCCGGTTCGGCACCGACCGGGTGGTCGACACCCCGCTGTCGGAGCAGGCGTTCGTGTCGATGGCCATCGGCGCAGCCCTGGCCGGCCGCCGCCCGGTGGTGGAACTCCAGATCCCCTCGCTGCTCTTCCTGACGTTCGAACAACTCGCCAACCAGGCCCACAAGTTGTCGCTGATGACCGGCGGTCAGACCTCCGTGCCGCTGACCTGCCTGGTGCCCGGGTCCGGATCGCGCGAGGGCTGGGCCGGCCAGCACTCCGACCACCCCTACAGCCTGTTCGCGCACGTCGGCATCAAGACCGTCGTCCCGGCCACCCCCAGCGACGCCTACGGGCTGCTGGCCTCCGCCATCCGCGACGACGACCCGGTGATCGTCTTCGCGCCGGCCGCCGCCATGGGGGTGCGCCAGGACGTCACCTGGGACCTGGAACCCGTCCCGCTCGGCCGCGCCCGGATCGCCCGGCAAGGCGACGACGTGACGGTGGTCGCCCTCGGCGCCCCGGTGCACGGCGCGCTCGCCGTCGCCGAGGAGCTCGCCCCGGAGATCTCCGTCGAGGTCGTGGACGCCCGTACCGTCCACCCCTTCGACTGGGCCACGCTGAGCCGGTCGCTGGAGCGCACCGGCCGGCTCGTCGTCATCGACGACTCCAACCGGGCGTGCGGCTTCGCGGCGGAGGTGATGGCCACCGCCGCCGAGGAGATGCGGCTGACCGCCCCGCCCCGGCGCGTCACCCGGCCGGACGGCGCCGTGCTGCCCTTCGCCCTCGAACTCGACCGCGCCCTCCAGCCGGACGCCCGGCAGCTGACCGGAGCCATCCGCGCCGTCATGAAGTGAATGACCCGTTCGTCCACCCGGGCGCCCAGGACCCGCACGCGCCCGCCGCTGCGGCCAGTTGAAGGAGAACCGCCATGACCGCCAGCCGTTACCACTGGGACCGCACCCACCCCGGACTCGTCAGCCTGCAGAAGGCCATCGAGCCGGTACGCGGACAGGTCGTCGCCCACCCCGTCTACACCGCCCTGGACGACCTGGAGCGCGTCCGGGTCTTCCTCGGCACCCACGTCTTCGCCGTCTGGGACTTCATGTGCCTGCTGAAGTCCCTTCAGCGCAACCTCACCTGCGTCCAGGTCCCCTGGGTGCCCAGCGGGCCCACCGCCAGCCGGCGGCTGATCAACGACATCGTGCTGGTCGAGGAGAGCGACGAGTACGGCGACGGCTACATCAGCCACTTCGAGCTCTACCTCGAAGGCATGGCCGCCGCCGGCGCCGACACCACGCCCATCGACACCTTCATCGGCCTGCTGCGCGACGGGACCGGCGTCGCCGAAGCCCTCAAGCGCGCCGAAGTACCGCAGGGCGCGGCCGACTTCGTCACCACCACCTGGGGGATCATCGAGTCCGCCCCGGTGCACTGCCAGGCCGCCGCGTTCGCCTTCGGCCGCGAGGACCTGATCCCGGAGATGTTCCAGCAGGTCGTCGGGATCGAGGACACGGCCGGCACGCTGACCGTCTTCAAGGACTACCTCGCCCGGCACATCGAGGTCGACGGCGAGATGCACACCCCGATGGCCATGCAGATGCTCATCGACCTGTGCGGCGACGACCGGGCCAAGTGGGAGGAGTGCGCCCGTACCGTCCACGACGCGCTGTCCGCCCGCGTGGCGCTGTGGGACTCCATCACCGCCTCCTTCCCCGGCCGCTGACGACCCGCCGCACCCGCTCCCCGGAGACCCGACCATGCCGCTCCACCCGCAACTCCAGGCCCAGCGCGCCCACCGGGCCGCCGAGGGCACCCCGCCGCTCTACGAACTGACGCTCGCCCAGGCGCGGGCCGCCGACCTGGCGGCGATCCGCGCCGGCGCGGGCACCGGGGAGCGGGTGCACCAGCTCGCCGAGGAGACGATCCCCGGCCCGGACGGCGACCTGCCGGTACGCGTCTACCGGCCGGACGCCGTCCCCGGCCGGCCCGTCCTGCTGTACTTCTTCGGCGGCGGCTGGACGCTCGGCAGCCTCGACACCGGCGACGCGGTCTGCCGCTCGCTGGCCAACGCCGCCGGATGCGTCACGATCGCCGTCGGCTACCGCCTCGCCCCGGAGAACCCGTTCCCGGCCGCCGTCCACGACTGCTACGCCGCGCTGTGCTGGGCGGCCGGCAACGCGGCGCGGTTCGGCGGCGACCCGGCGCGGCTGGCCGTCGCCGGGGACAGCGCCGGCGGCAACCTGGCCGCCGCCACCACCCTGCTCGCCCGCGACCGCGGCGGCCCGGCCATCCGCCACCAGGTCCTGGTCTACCCCAACACCGACCACCGCGCCGACACCCCCTCCGCCCGCGAGAACACCGACCCGCTGCTGTTCAACCGGCACTCGGTCGCCTGGTACTGGGGGCACTACCTCGCCGGCGCCGACGGCACCGACCCGCTGGCCTCCCCGCTGCGCGCCGCCGACCTCGGCGGCCTGCCGGAGGCCACCGTCGTCACCGCCGAGTACGACCCGCTGCGCGACGAGGGGGAGCGGTACGCCGACCGGCTCCGCGACGCCGGGGTCGCCGTCGCCGCCCGGCGCTACGACGGCATGGCGCACGGCTTCTTCACCATGACCGGCGTCCTGGCGGAGGCCCGCGAGGCGCACGCCTGGATCGCCGGCCGGCTGCGCACCGCGCTCGACGCCCCCGCCTCCGCTCCGGCCCCCGTCGCGGAGGGCCGGCCGTGACCGCGCTGACCCCGCTGGACCTGCACGGTTCGCTGTCCGACCCGCTGCTGGACACCATGACCTTCCTCAACGAGGTCACCACCCGGTACCCGGACGCGATCTCCTTCGCCCCCGGCCGCCCCTACGAGGGCTTCTTCGAGGTGGACTCCGTCCACACCTACCTCGACACCTACCTCGAACACCTCGCCAAGGACCGCGGCATGCCGTCGGAGCGGGTGCGTACCGAACTGTTCCAGTACGGCCGCACCAAGGGCATCGTCCACGAACTGATCGCCCGGACCCTGGAGGCCGACGAGGACCTGCGCGTCGACCCCGAGGCGCTCGTCGTCACCGTCGGCGCCCAGGAGGGCATGCTGCTGGTGCTGCGCGCGCTGTTCGCCTCGCCCCGCGACGTCCTGCTGGTCAGCTCGCCCTGCTACGTGGGCATCACCGGCGCCGCCCGGCTGCTCGACATCGCCGTCGAGTTCGTCCCCGAGGGCCCCGGCGGCGCGGACCCCGCCGCCCTCGCCGCGGCCGCCACCCGGCTGCGGGCCGCCGGCCGCCGGCCACGCGCCTTCTACGTCGTGCCCGACTTCGCCAACCCCTCCGGCACCAGCATGGCCACCGAGGACCGCCACCGGCTGCTGGCCACCGCCGCCGAGCACGACCTGCTGGTCATCGAGGACGACCCCTACGGCTTCTTCGGCACCGACCCGCTGCCCCGGCCCACCCTCAAGGCCCTCGACCCGGACCGCCTCGTCGTCCACCTGGGCTCCTTCGCCAAGACCTGCTTCCCCGGCGCCCGGCTCGGCTACGTCGTCGCCGACCAGGAGGTCGTCCACCCCGACGGCCGGCGCGGCCTGCTCGCCGACGAACTCGCCAAGCTCAAGAGCATGACCACCGTCAACACCCCCTCGCTCAGCCAGGCGGTCATCGGCGGCATGCTGCTGCACCACGGCTTCCGGCTGCGCGAGGCCAACGAACGCTCCCGCCGCTTCTACGCCCGCAACATGGCCACCCTGCTCGACTGCCTCGACGCCGCCTTCCCCGCCGCCGAGCGGACCGCGCTCGGCCTGGACTGGAACGCGCCCGAAGGCGGCTTCTTCGCCGTCGTCACCGTGCCGTTCACCGCGGACGACGCCGCACTGGAACGCTGCGCCCGCGCGTGGGGCGTGCTGTGGACCCCGATGGCCGGCTTCCACCCCGCCGGCGGAGGGACCAACGACCTGCGCCTGTCGTGCAGTTGCCTGGAACCGGCCGACATCGCCGAAGGCGTCCGCCGACTCGCCGGCTTCCTGCGGGAGGCGGTGTGACCACGGGGGACGGCACCCGGCCGCGTCCCGCACCGGACGGCGTGACGCCCGCGGACCGCGGTGAGCCGCTCGACCTGGCGGACCTGGAGGCCGCGGCCCGCGACCGGCTGCCCGCCGACGTGTGGGACTTCATCGAGGGCGCCGCGGGCGAGGAGTGGACGCTCGCTGCCAACCGCGCCCAGTTCCAGCGGCTCGCGCTGCGCCCCCGCGTGCTGGTCGACGTCTCCGCGGTCGACCCGGGCGTCGAACTGCTCGGCGCCCGGCTGGCCGCCCCGATCGGCGTGGCACCGCTCGCCTACCACGGACTGGCCCACCCGGAGGCGGAGTTGGCCACCGCCCGGGCGGCCGGCGCGGCCGGGGCGCTGTTCGTGGTGGGGATGCTGGCGGGCGAGACGATCGAGGACATCGCGGCGGCGGCGACCGGCCCGCTGTGGCTCCAGCTGTACTGGCTGCGCCGCCGCGACGTACTCGCCGACGTGGTGCGCCGCGCCGCGGACGCGGGATACCGGGCGCTGGTGCTGACCGTCGACGCCCCGCGCGTCGGCCGCCGGCTGCGCGACGTGCGCAACTCCTTCCGGCTGCCGGACCGGCTGGCCGCCGTCAACATCGCGTCCGTCCCGTCCGCCAACTCCTACGGCACCCGGGGCGCCTCCGCGATCGAGGCCCAGTCCCGCGACCAGTTCGACCCCGCGATCACCTGGGCGGACCTGGCCTGGCTGCGTGCCCTGACGCCGCTGCCCCTGGTACTGAAGGGCGTGCTGACCGCCGAGGACGCCCGCCTCGCCCTCGACCACGGCGTCGACGCCGTGATCGTCTCCAACCACGGCGGCCGGCAACTCGACGGCGCCGTCCCGCCGCTGGCCGCCCTGCCCGAGGTCGCCGGCGCGGTGGGGGAGCGGATACCGGTGCTCCTCGACGGCGGTATCCGCTCCGGCGGCGACATCGCCAAGGCGCTGGCCCTGGGCGCCCGCACGGTGCTGGTGGGCCGGCCGGTCCTGTGGGGCCTGGCCCACGACGGCCGCGACGGGGTGGCCGCGGTCCTGCGCCTGCTGCGCGAGGACCTGGAACAGACGATGACCCTCGCCGGCCGCCCCCGCCTGACCGACCTCACCCCCGACACCGTCACGGTGTGGCCCCCGGCACCGGGGGCCTGAGGGGTCGCGTTCGCGATCAGTGAACGTGCAGGTCACAGCCGCGAGTCGTGGGTTCGGGCACCGCGGGGCACCAGCCCGTCCGGCGTCAGCACCCGGGACCGTCCCGTCCGCCGTCGCCCCGGGGCAGCACGAGACCGCTCCGCTACGGGCGGACGGTGACGGGACCGGCTGCGATGGCGAGGGGGACGGTCCTGGTGGCCGTCGTACACGACAGCTCACCCGGATCGTGAGCGAGGAGGCGGACCCCCGCCTCGGGGAGGCGGGGAGCCCGCGCCCTCGTGCGGCGCGGTCCGTCTTCCGGACGTCCTCAGTCGGCGAGGGCGCCCATGGGGTCCCAGGCGGGCAGGACGATCGGCGGCTGGTCGAGGGCGGCGGCCAGCTCCGGCGGCAGCGCGGAGCGCCGGACCGCGATCTCGAAGACGTACTCACCGAACCACGAGTCGTTCATGGTCCAAAAGCCCCGGTCGGCCTTCTCCGCGCCCCAGCTGTTCTCCACCCGCCAGCGGCGCGGACTGCCGTCCACCACGTCGACGCCGGTGAACAGCATGGCGTGGGTCATCTGCGTCTCGTGGTGAAGCAGCCGGTCGGCCTTGTCCATGGTGAAGGGGGCGTCGTAGACCCCCGCGTAGTCGTAGAGCGCGGCATCCCACACCCCGACGTCCGAGCGCGACATCTTGCTCACGTCGCAGCCGAACCACACCGGCTCGCCGTCGACGATCGCGGTCATGGTCAGCCGCTTCAGCAGCTCCATCGGCGCGTTGAGATAGACCACCGGCGGGGCGTCCACGACGTTGCCCAGGTACTGCACGGTGAACGTGCGGCCGACCGGGCTGGACTCCCGCGGGTCGTGCACCAGGCAGACGTAGTCCTCCAGCGGGAGCTGCGCGTACGAGGCGGCGAACTGCGCCGGGGTGAGCCAGCCGTCGCGGTGGAACTCCTTGTCCTTGTCCTCCCACTGCCACAGGAACCGCTGCGGCGGCGTGCCGAGGTGGATGCTGAGCACCCGGTGGATGGCGGCCAGCACCTCCCGCTTGCACTCCCGCTGCGCCGCGACCCCCTCGGCGGCCAGTGCGCGCAGGTCGCGGGCGCCCTGGCGCAGCAGGGTCTTCAGCGCCAGGTTCATCGCCCGGGTGGCGGAGGAGCTGTGGGTCTCCGGCATCGCCGACTTGGGTACCAGACCGTGCTTGGCGACCAGCGCCACGAACATGTTCCACTGCCCGCCGTCCCCGATCGGGTCCGACAGCAGGTGCGCCACCGTGCGGTCGTCCACCTCACGGTCCGACGTCTCGACGACCGCTTCGAGGAAGTGGTTCGCCCGCTCGAACTTGTCCCACCACAGCAGGTAGTTCTGCGAGAACTCGAAGTCCTTCACACCCAGCTTCCGCGCGGCGCCGACCCGGAGCAGGTTGAGCCCGGCGAACATCCAGCAGCGGCCGCTTTTCTTCTGGTTGGTGACCTTCCAGTCGTCCAGATGGTGCGAGACCGAGTGGTCGATACCGGTGACGACCCGCCGGTCCAGGGCGACGTCGTCCACCGGCGTCTGGGTGACGGCGTTCTGCATCAGCCGGTTCGCCGACCGGGCGGCGAACCCCTTCTCGAAGAGTTCGAGTTGATCCGGGGTCAAACTGCGATCCATGGCCTGGCGGGAGTCATCGTCTCCGAAGGTCACAGCGGCCTGCCTCCAGTTCCCAGCGGTTCTCAGAGCAGCGCACCCACCGTTGCACGGCCGTTCAGCCGAGTCAACGAGGTATCGAAGGCAAGCCGCTCCGCCCGCGCGGCACCGCCCGCCCCGCCCGCCGGCCTGGCCGAACCGGATCCGGACAGGCGGCAGCCGAGCCCGGCCGGCTCACCTCCCCCTCGCGACGGGGTGAACCGCACCCTGGCGGCAGGGCCGTAAGCGCGGTCACCCTGGGGTCCGGCTATGGCCACGGCAAGCGGTGGTCACGAGGCGCCGTGCGGTCGGCGCCCGGCCGCTGCGCCGACGCCCCGACCCCTGCGATCACCGATCGGGCCTCGGCGGGGTGGGCCCAACCGGCCCGGAGACCGACCGGTTCGCCACGGCGAAGACGCGGACGGCGAGGACACGGACCACGCGGACGGACTGCGAGGTCACGGACCAGGAAGACGCGGACCACGCGGACACGGACCCAGAAGACGGACGGCGAAGACGCAGAGCACGCGGACAGCACGCGAAGACAGCGCACGAAGACACAGCGCACGAGGACACAGCGCACGAAGACAGAGCACGGAGAACTCGGTAGTGACATCGTTCAGGGACTACGTGACGGGCCGCCGGGGACGAGCCGTCGCGGGAGGCATACTCGTCGCCGACGGCATCGTCGGTATCGATGGACAGGTCGGCCGGAAACGGGCCGGCATCCTGAGTTCGCTGGTCGTACTCGTGGTGGGGCTGGTTTTCGTCGGAGTCGGTGTCTACGTGCACCGTCAACACCAGCCCTACGCGAACGGGATGTCGACCACCGGGACCGTGACGGGGGTACAGACGTCCCGAAACGATCACGGCCAGCCGGCGTACGCGCCCGTCATCGCCTTCACCGCGGCGAGCGGGCGGAGGGTGACGGTGACCGAGCCGAACACGAGCAGCGTCAGGCCCACCGTCGGCGGCAGCGTCCAACTGTCCTACCGGAAAGGTGATCCGCAATCGGCGCGCGTCATCCCCGCGCACGACTGGGTGGCGTTCGCGGTGACCGGAATCGGTGGCCTGACCGCGCTGATCGGTGCCATCACCTTCGTCATCAGGCTCAAAACACTGCTCGCCGGCCTTCGTCTGCTGATCGGCTCCAGGGGACAACACGGCTGACGGCGGTCGGTGATCTCTCCCGCAGGCAACGGTCCGTCGCTCCGCTCACCGGACCGACGGCCCGGGGATTCCTTCTGCGGACGTGTTCCCTTGTTCGCTGCGGGACGACATTGCGGCTGCTGCGGAACGTTCTGGCCGCTGCGGCGGGAATCTTCTCCGGCCGCGCGGAATCCGGTTCGGCCGCGGGTAATCCGGCTGTTCCGGTCGGCGGGCGGTGCGTGACGACTCCGTCCGCGCCGCTGTCCGCGCCTCTGTCCTGGCCTCCGTTCTGGCCTCCGTTCTGGCCTTTGTCCGGGCCTTCGTTCTGGCCTTTGTCCGGGCCCGCGCCGGCGCGCGAAGAATGCGCTGGACAATGGGTCATGCTCCGCGGTGCTTCGGGCGTCGCGCAATCAGAACCCGTCGCGATTATCCGGTGCGCTGATTCCACATTCCGCATTTCGCGTTCCGCGCGGTCCCGTTTTTTCGGCATGGCGGGACGGGATAGCCCGGGCCACGAGGCGCCGAGACGCGCGCAAGGCGGCGTTCCCCGTGCACTGAGGCGGGCCGGATCATCCCCCGGCGGCTGTCCGCGATTTACAACCGCCCCCTGATGCCGCCGCCCTGTCGGACGCGGTCGGGGCAGCGCCGGAACGCGTGTCGCTCGCGGCTCCGGACGATGCGGTGGGTGGGTGGGTGCCGTGGCCGTGGCGCTCGAAGGGCCGGGCGGGGTCCGGGAGATGCGCAGGCCGTGGCCGGGGTGGGCCGGTCACGGCCTGCGCGTGTCACGCGGCGCGGGCGGGGCCAGCGCACCCGTCGGCCACCGGTCTTCGCGCCACCGACCGTCGGCCGTCAGCCACCGGCCGCCGTTCCGGTGCCGTCGCCAAGCCCCCTCCCGTACGCCGCCCGCCGTCCCGCGCGGTCGACACATCGGCCGTGCCGTCGACACATCGGCTCCCGCGCCGCCCTTTCCGTACCGCCGCCCGCCGGGCCCCCGCCCCGACGACCCTCCTCCAGCGCGCCCGTTACCCGAAAGCCCGCCCTACTTGACGAACTCCGGCAGCACGCGGGGCGGCCAGTGGCCGACGGTCAGCATGCCCATCGAGTGCGCGCGGGCGACCAGCGCGGCCCGGTTGGGGGCCTTGAGGGTGCGCAGCATCAGGCCGACGTGGTACTCGACGCCCTGGCGGCTGAGGTAGAGGCGGGAGGCGAGCTGGACGGTGGAGGCGCCGCTGGCTACGCCTTCCAGCACGAGGGCGTCGAGCTTGCTCAGGATCGCCTTGCGGTGCTTCAGCGGCTCGGTGGCCGCCGGTTCCCCGGCTTCCTCGTCGGGCTGCACCATGACAACGATGCCGGACAGCCGGTCGTCGCTCTGGTGGACCGCGATCCCGACCAGTTCGCCGGAGAAGGGGGTCTCGCCGTTCTCACCCTTGAGGCCCACCATCCGCTCGGCGAAGCGGTTGCAGCGGCGTTCCGTCAACCGGGTGAAGTGCCGCCCGAAGACCGTGGGCGCGCTGGGGTGGAGCAGTTCGTAGAGGCTGCGACCGCAGACGTCCGAGGGGCTGCGGCCGAACTGGTGGTAGAAGTCCGGGTCGGCCGACGTGATGCGCAGTTCGGGGTCGAGGTTGGCCGTACAGGCGCGGCGGCGAACACGTCCCCGGGCGCGGAGATCCGCCGCCTGCTGGGAGGCGGCCGCACGCGCCGGGTTGAGCGGACCAGGACCAGTCACCGTAGTGCTAAGCAATTCCTGGGACCTTGTGATGGTTTCCTGGGTCATGGAGATGGTCGTCTTTCTGATGTCAAGAGGGAGCGGAGATATCAGGGTTCCGGGGTCGAGGGGGGAATACGCCCCGACGTCGCCGGCCGTGCGGACCCTGGTGCGTGCGAACGCGCCCTGGTGCCTGGCCGGAAAGACCCGAAGAACTGGAGAGGAGCGCCCTTGGTGTGCGGCGTAACGCGGAAGTACCGGCCCGTCGGACAGGCGCCGGGAAATGCGGCTCCATCGGGATGTCCTTCCCGCGTTCCAGGAGTTGATTCTTCGCTATCGGAATCAACTCGTCCTCTTTCGTCCGGTGCGGCCTCCTCCGCCGAGGACGGGGAGGACCCATGTGATCGAGCGCGCCGGAATACGGCTGACCGAAAAGGAGCGGTCACGCTGGACGATCGGCTGATCGATGCCGAGGGTGGCATTCGAGGTATGCAGTAGATCGCACCCATTGCCACGTCACCAGGGTGCGATTCACCCCCTCCCCGGGGCAGGCGCTCCGTACCGGCGGCCCGCCAGGGCTCCCGGGGGCCGTCGATGCCCCCGACCGGTCAGGCGCGGGCAGCCGAAGGCGGCAGGGGAGAGGAAGCGCGATCCGGCCCGGCGGCCCCGCTCCGGCAGCCACGCGTCAGGGGCCCTGCCGTCCCTCCCCGGCCACCACGCATCAGGAGTCCTGCCGTGCCGCTCCGGCAACCACGCGTCAGAGGCCCGGCGGTCCCTCCCCGGCAACCACGCCTCAGGGGTCCTGCCGTGCCGCTCCTGCGCACAGACCCGGTCCGGGGCACGGCTCGCTGTCGCGGGCGGTGGCCCAGGGATCCAACGGCACCGACCCCACGGTACGGCCGGCGGCGTCCAGCAGGTGGCCGCAGAGCTTCTCCTGGCGCAGCACCAGGTTGCGCTCGCGGATGCGCGCGTACGGGAACTGCGCGGTGATGTCGCTGACCAGCCCGTGCAGGTCGCCGATGGAGCGGAGTCCGACGCTGAGCAGCAGGTTCCGTTCGTCGGCGAGCGCGGCGCAGGTGCGTACCTCGTGCCGTGCGCCGAGTTTCCGCCCCACCTCCTCCAGCCGGTCCTCGGGAACGGAGAACCACAGCAGCGCGGCGCTCGGCCACCCCACCAGACTGCGCGCCACGTCGCAGCGGACCATGACCTCGTCACGGGCGAGCAGCGCGGTCAGCCGGCGCTGGACCTGCCGGGCCGACAGCGACAGCCGCGACCCCAACGTGACGTTGGAACCGCGACCGTCCTGCGACAGGGCACGGAACAGGTCGCGGTCGGGGCTTGCGAACGGCCGCTCCGTGGAGCCGGCGCGTCGCGGGGCGGCGGTGCGCAGCCGGCGGACCTGAGCGGCCGACAGCACCCCCAGCCGCCACTGGCCGGTGGCTTCGAACATCCGGGTGGCCAGGCTGCTGCGTACCCGGGATACGCCCGGCAGCGACGGCAGGTCGACCAGCAGCAGCTGTGACATCTGCACGAAGTCGGCGGCGAACACGATCGCCAGCAGATCGTGCTGGCCGGCGACGTACTGCACGGTGACGACGTTGTTCCAGTGGGCCATGGCGTGCGCGACGTCGTGACTGCGTCCGGGCTCGCAGGAGATCTCCAGGAATCCGGTGGTGACCGTGGAGCTCGCCTGCGATCCGACGTAGGCCGACACCCACGCGGTGCCGTCGCCCGTCAGGCGCTCCCACCTGCGCCGGACCGTCACGGGATCCACCTGGAGGACCTCGCCGACCAGTGACCACGGAGCGCGCGGACTGATCTGCAGCGCGTCGACGATCTCCAGTGAGCCTTCACTGAGCATGACCTATACCTGGCATTCCGCAGGTCTGGATGTCCGAATGCTGCGTTTCAACCGTACCAATGTCCCAGTCGTGCACGGTGGTGGGACCGAGACACAGCGCACCGGAGGAGTGAGCACATGACCACGACGCATGACCTCGTTCTGGCCGGCGGACGCGTACTCGATCCGGAGAGTGGCCTCGACGCCGTGCGCGATGTGGGCGTGACCGGCGGTGTCGTCAGCGGCGTGGGCGAGCGGCTGGCCGGGCGCCGCCGCACCGACGTCTCCGGCCTGGCGGTGGCGCCCGGCTTCATCGACATGCACAGCCACGCGCAGACCGTCATGTCGATGCGGCTCCAGGCGTGCGACGGCGTGACGACCGCCCTCGAACTGGAAGCCGGAGCACTGTCGGTCGAACGCGCCCACCGCGAGGCGGAGCGGGCGGGCCGGCCGATCAACTACGGCTTCTCCGCCTCGTGGGCCGCGGCCCGGATGGCCGTACTCGGCGGGCTGAAGACCGAGCACGCGCGCGGCGACGTGCCCAGCCGCATCAGCGACACGGCGTGGACCGGTGCCGGGACTGCCGACGCCACGCGCCGGGTGGTCGACCGGCTGGAGAAGGAGCTGGCCGCCGGCGCGCTCGGCATCGGCGTGCTGCTCGGCTACGCACCGGGCGCGGAGCACCGCGAGTACCTCGACGTGGCCCGGCTCGCCGCCAGGTACCGGGTACCGACCTTCACGCACGCGCGCCACAAGAACCAGGCGGAGCCGGGTACCGCGCTCCAGGGCGTGCAGGAGATCGTGGCCGTCGGGCTCGACTCCGGGGCGCACATGCATCTGTGCCACCTCAACAGCACGTCCCTGCGCCAGCTCGACCTCGTCACCGAGCTGATCGGCCGGGCGCGCGAGCACGGGGGCGGGATCACGACCGAGGCGTATCCGTACGGCACGTCGATGACGGCGCTGGGCGCGGCGTTCCTCGACCCGGACAACCTCGCCCGGCTGGGTCTGCTGCCCACCGACATCGTGTACACGCCGACCGGTGAACGCCCCGCCGACGCCGCCCGCCTGCGCACCCTGCGGGAGCAGGACCCCGGCGCCATGGCGCTCATCCGCTACCTGGACGAGAGCCGCGCCGCGGACCGCGAACTCCTGGCCCGGGCAACGCTGTTCGACGACACCGCCGTCGCCTCCGACGCGCTGCCGCTGTACGGGCCGGACGGCAGGGTGCTCACGGGAACGCAGTGGCCGCCGCCGGAGGGGGCGACGACCCACCCGCGCAGCGCCGGCACGTTCGCCCGGACGCTGCGGGTGTTCGCGCGCGAGAGGGCGGAGCTGAGCTTGCTGGAGGCGGTGCGGCGCTGCACGCTGCTGCCCGCCCGGATCCTGGCGTCGGTGAGCCCGCAGTTCGCCCGCAAGGGGCGGGTGCGCACCGGTGCCGACGCCGACCTGACCGTCTTCGACCCGGGGACGGTGACCGACAACTCCACCTACGACGCGCCCGGACGGGCCTCGACGGGGATCAGGCACGTGCTGGTGAACGGCACGTTCGTGGTCAGGGACCAGGCGGTCGAGACCGCGGCCATGCCCGGCCGCCCGGTGAGGGCGGGCACGCTGTGAACGGCGTGCGCCGGGTCGGCGTCCTGGGCGGCATGGGCCCGGCGGCCACCGCGGACTTCTACCGGAGACTCATTGCGGCGACCGGCGCCGCCACCGACCAGGAACACCTGCCGGTGGCGATCTGGGCCGACCCCCGGACACCGGACCGCACGGCCGCCCTGCTCGACGGCGGCCCCGATCCCCGCCCCTGGCTCGCGTCGGGCACCCGCTGGCTGGTCGACGCCGGATGCGAAGTCCTCGCCATGCCCTGCAACACCGCGCACGCCTTCCTCGCGACCGTCCGCGCCGAAGCGGGGGACGCGTACGTCGTGGACATGGTGGAATAGACGGCGGCCGCGGTCGCCGCGCGCCACCCCGGTGCCCGGGCCGCCGTCATGGCGACCCCGGGGACGGTGCGCAGCGGGCTCTACACTCGGGCCCTGGGCCGGCGGGGACTGGAGCCGGTGGTGCCGGACGAAGGGCGGCAACGGCTCATCACGGCGGCCATCCGGGCGGGCAAGGCGGGAGCCGACCCGCGCGAGGCGGCGGCCGTCCTCACCCCAGTCCTGGAGTCGCTCGTGGCGGCCGGCGCGGACGTCGTGGTCACCGCTTGCACCGAACTGCCCCTGCTGCACCACCACTCCGGCGGCTGGCCGCTGCCGGTCGTCGATTCCACCGAAGTCCTCGCCACCACCACCGTCGAGCTCGCCCAGGCGGGCCCGCCCGATCGAGGGGAGACCCCATGCCCACGCACAACCGTCCCAGCCCCGAACCGCTGACGGAGTCGATCGACATCGCGCGATCCCCGGAGAGCGTTTACGCCGTCGTCTCCGACGTGACCCGTACGGGCGAATGGAGCCCCATCTGCCAGAAGTGCTGGTGGGACGACGCCGACGAACGAGGGGCCGGCGCGTGGTTCACCGGACGCAACGTCATCCCCGAGCGCACGTGGGAGACCCGCTCCCAGGTGGAAACGGCCGAACCGGGCCGGGAGTTCGCCTGGCGGGTCGGCCCCGCCGAGGACCCGGTGGCGCGCTGGGGGTACCTCCTCGAACCGATCGAGGGCGGTACCCGGCTCACCGAGACCTGGAAGCTGCTCCCCGGCAGCACGCCCTTCTTCACCGGCCGCTACGGGGACGACGCGGACGACGTGATCGCCGAGCGTGCTGAGATGGCACGGACCGGCATCGCGGAGACCCTTGCCGCGATCAAGCGGATCACCGAGGCGAACTGACCGGCCGCCAGGCGCCGCGGCCGGCCGCCGCGAGGCCGGCCGGCCGTGCGCGCTGCCCCTGAGGTCCGCACCCCACGTGCCCTCGGCGGAGCGGAACCGCCGGCGGTGCCCCCGCGGCACCACCGTGGAACGACAGGAGGAGATTCCCATGGGAAAGAACCCGACCACCTTGATCCGTGACGCCATCGTGCTGTCCATGGACGCGGAGATCGGTGACCTTCCTCGCGGGCAGGTGCTCGTCGAGGGCAAGCGGATCGCCGCGGTGGGGCGCGACCTCGGCCCCGTCGTCGCGGACCGGGTGATCGACGCGAACGGCGGCATCGTCATCCCGGGCTTCGTCGACACGCACCGGCACATGTGGGAGGCGATCCTGCGCGGCTACGCGGCGCGGGACACGCTGGAGGGCTACTTCGAGCGCATCCTGTTCGGGATCGGCCCCGAACTGACGCCGCGGGACCTCGCGGTCAGCGAGGCGCTCAGCGCGCGCGCCGCACTCGACGCCGGGATCACGACGGTCCAGGACACCTCCGACATCAACGAGACCCCCGCGCGCACCGACGCCATCGTGGCCGCGCTCCAGGAGTCGGGGCTGCGGGCGGTGTTCGCCTACGGTCTGAGCCGCCCCTACGTCTCCCGGCACGGCAGCGGGTTCCCCGACGACGTGCGCCGGGTGCGCGCCCAACTGCTGCCCGACGACGACGCGCTGGTCACCATGGCGCTCGAAACGCAGAACGGCGACGACGCCGCGGAACGGCGCAACGCCGCGCTGGCCCGCGAACTCGACGTCCTCACCGCCCACCACGTCCGCTCCTCCATCCGGCCGAGCCGGTTGCGTGAGCTGGGCGCGTTGCGGCCGCGGACGACGTTCGTGCACGGCAACGGCCTGGACGCCGACGAACTCGCGGTGATCGCGGATTCGGGGGGATCGCTGTCGATCGCACCCGTGGTCGAGCAGGCCATGGGACTCGGCAACCCGATGATCACGCAGGCCCTCGCCGTCCCGGGTCTGCCGGTCTGCCTCAGCGTCGATGTGGAGGTGACCAGCCCGACGGACATGTTCTCCCAGATGCGCTCCCTGTACCTGGCCGCGCGCTCGGCCTCGACCACGAGCGGACCGACCGTGCGCGACATCCTGCGGTTCGCGACGCTCGACGGCGCGCGGGCGCTCGGTCTCGACGGGCGCGTCGGCTCGATCACCCCCGGCAAGGAGGCCGACCTGCTACTGCTGCGCACCGACCGCGCCGACGCCTTCCCCGTGACGGACCCCTACGGCGCGGTCGTCCTGCAGATGGACCGCAGCCACGTCGACACCGTCCTCGTCGCCGGCACCGCCCACAAGCTCGACGGCCGTCCGACGCGTGACGACACAGCGCTCATCGACACGGCACGCGGGACGATCCGACGGCTGACGCGAGCCGGCGTCCTCGACGGCTTCGCGGCCTGACGCCCCGACGGGCGTCCCGGCCCCGGCCGCGTCGACGGCACGCACCCGTCGAGGGGGTGGGCTGCCCCCTGGTGGTGTGGCCGCGGCCGCGATGTACTGCGTCACCGGGACGAACGGCACCTCGGTGCCGGCCGGCGAACCGGCCGTCCGCCGGCGGATCGCGGGTCACCGCGGCCAACGACCGCCCTGCGCACCCGGTCCCGTTCCGCAGGCCCGCACCAGCAGGCGTACCGGGGGAGCCGGGACCTCTCCCGCGGACCGCCTGAACACCCGGTCGCGGGCTTCGGGAACCCGGCGAAGCCCGGGGAGAGGCGACCGCGGCGTCCGGTTCCGCGCCCGTACGGACCGGCGTCCTGAGGATGCACCCGCGAACCGAACATCACAGAAATGAGCGAAGCCATGCGTTTCCGGCGCGACCGGTATCCCCTGTTCGCCGTGGTGGCGGCGGTCCTGCTCGCCCTGACGACGGCCTGCGGCTCCACCGGCCACTCGTCCCCGGCGCAGCCCGCCGCGACGGCCTCGGTCACCGCCGGCACCGGCCCCGCCTTCGCCGGCCTGGAAACCGAGTACCACGCCAAGCTCGGCGTGTGGGCGCTGGACACCGGTGACAACCGCACGGTCACGTGGCACTCCACCACGCGCATCGCCTACGCCTCGACCTACAAGGCGCTGGCCGCCGCGGCGCTGCTGCGGAACGACTCCACGGCCCAGCTGGACCGGACGGTCACGTACACCAGCGCCGACCTGCAAAGTTACGCGCCGATCACGAAGCAGCACGTCAAGACCGGGATGACTGTCCGCGCCCTGTGCGACGCGGCGATCCGCTACAGCGACAACACCGCCGGCAACCTCCTGCTGCGCCGGCTCGGCGGCCCGGCCGGTCTGCAGAGCGCGCTGCGCGCGATCGGCGACACCACCACGCACGTGGACCGTTACGAGCCCGATCTCAACGACGCCGTCCCCGGTGACGTCCGCGACACCAGCACGCCGAGCGCGCTCGGCGAGGACCTGCGGCAGTACGCCGTCGCCACCGCGCTGCCCGGCGACCGCCGCACCGAACTCGACCAGTGGCTGCGCGGCGACACCGTGGGGGCGACCCTCGTGCGGGCCGGCGTTCCCAGCGGCTGGACGGTCGGCGACAAGAGCGGCGCCGGCGACTACGGCACCCGCAACGACATCGCCGTCGTATGGCCCCCGCACCGCGCGCCGCTGATCGTGGTGGTCATGTCGACGCGTACCGGCAGCAAGGACACGTACAACGACGCGCTCATCGCGAAGGCGGCCAAGGTCGCCGTGGGCGCTCTGGCGTAGCGGCGCACGTCCCGGCGCCGCGAGGGGGTGAAGCCCACCCTGGTGGCGCGGCCATTCGTACGGTCGACTGTCGTCGACAGGTCCTGAGAGCCAGGGCCCTGAAGCATCGGGAGAACGTGGTGTCCGACTCGCCCGCCATCCGCACTACGCCGGCGTGTCCCGCAGCGCGTTCCCGGCCGGACCGCCCGCCCGCCCACGCGCCGCGGTGAGCCGGATGCGCATCCTCTTCACCGCCCAGGCCGCCTTCTCGCACGTGCACCCGCTCGTCCTCCCGCTCGCCCGGTCGGCCCGCGAGGCGGGGCACGACGTCCTGGTCGCCACGTCGCCCGAGCTGGCGCCGGACCTCGACCTGCCCGCCGGCGACGTCCTGGTGCTGCCCCGGTCGCAACCGCTCGGACAGGTCATGCGCCGCCTCTCCGCCGAGGCCGCGGACCGCCCGCGTACCCCGGACGCGGGACCGGCGGCCAACGGCACCAGCCCGGAGCTGTTCGCCCGCGGGTTCGTCTCGACGATCGCGCCCACCACCGCCGAGGATCTGCTCGCGGCGTGCGGTGACCGGCCGCCGGACCTCGTCGTGCGCGAGGCGAGCGAGTTCGGCGGTCACCTGGCCGCCGAGGTCCTGGGCGTCCCGCACCGCGTTCTCGACATCGGCCCGATGTCGCACGCGAGCGACCCGGTGGTCCTGGCCGCCCTCGACGTCCAGCGGGCCCGGTTCGGCCTGCCGCCGCTCGAACCCGGCCGGATCTGGGGAAGCGGGCGCATCGGCGTGGTTCCCGAGGCGTTCTACCCGCCGTCGCTGCGCCCGGCCGGCGCCGGTTACTTCCAGGTGCCGTCCCCCCGCCGTCCCACACCGCTGCCCCGGACCGTCGCCGACCTGCCCGGCGACCGCCCGCTGGTGCTGGCCGGCCTCGGCTCGAACGCGGCGATGGTGCCCGGCATCGACCGGATCCTCGACGCGATCATCGTCGCGCTGGGGCGCCTGCCGGTGTCCGCGGTGGTCGCCCTCGGCGCCGACCAGGACCCGTGGGCGTGGACCGGGGCGAGAGCGCCCAACGTCGTGCTGGAGTCGTTCGTCCCCCAGCAGGAGCTGCTGTCGACCTGCGACCTCTTCATCACCCACGCGGGCTTCAACGGCGTCCGCGAGGCGATCGCGGCGGGGGTGCCGATGGTCGCCCTGCCGCTCTTCGCCGACCAGCCGGCCACCGCCGCCCGGGTGGAGGAGATCGGCCTGGGGCGGGTGCTCGACCCCGCCGTCGTCGATCCGGAGACGCTCGCGGTGACCGTCGCGCGAACCCTGCGGAACCCGGCCGTTCGCTGCACGGCCCGGGCCATGCAACGGCAGACCCTGGCCCTGCCGCCCCTGGTCGACGCGCTCACCGCACCCTGACCGGCGTGTCCGGCGCTAGCTGTCGGCGCGGTTGATGGCGGGCCGGTGCGCTTGACGTGCGGCACGGGCGGCGGCTGGTGCGGTCGGCGCGCGGAACGGGCGGCAGCGGGGTGCGGTGCGTCGGACGTCGCGAGCACCGCGGCCCGGTCGGTCCGGGGCGGGACCGTGCCGACGGCATGCGGGACGCCGACGCCGCCCGCGATGTCTTCCGCGGCCAGGTCCGCTCCCGACGGGCGCCGGGTCCGTGGTGTGATGCCACCAAGGCGGGACAACAGGCGCTGACCTGGGCGTTTCCCCGATAAGAAGTCAATATGGCCCCGGTGTCGGCGTTCGCTCCGAAGAGGGATCGAACACGCGCCGCCGGCCGTGTGACGAAGAAGCGAATGCGAAAGAGGAACACCATGCTGACGAGGACTGCCCGCCGGAGCCTGCCGGTCGCCGCGCTTGTCGCCGCCGGGCTGGCACTGGCCGCGTGCGGCTCCAACAGCACGACCGCCTCCGGCACTTCGAGCGCCACGCCGCCCTCCGGCGGCTCCGCGGGCGCCGGCGGCGGCACGTCGGCCACCACGTCGACTCCCGGCGGGTCCACCGCCGCCGGCGGGTCCGGCACGTCCGGTGACGGCGCCGGCAACGCCGGTAATACCGGCGGCACCGGTGCGGGCGGCGGCCCGGCGGCGGGGTCGGGCTGCCGGACCGCGAACCTGGCCTTCAGCTCCTCGGGGGGCATGGGGGAGGGCGAGGTGCTGATCAACCTGAAGAACGTCGGCGCCACGAGCTGCTCGATGCACGGCTTTCCCGGCGTGGACCTCAAGGGCCGCGACGGCACGGTCAGCGCCGCGCGCAGCACGATGGCGGCGCCCTCGGTCACCCTGGCGCCCGGGCGGACCACCGAGTTCACCCTGCACTACCCGCCCAACAACACCGGCGGCAGCGGCGAGACCTTCACCACCGCCGAGGTGACCCCGCCGAACGAGACCCACTCCCACACCATGACCCTCGGCATCAACGTCCCCGCCGACTCCGACTCGGCCCCCGCCATCAGCGTGGACCCGGTCGGCGCCGGCAAGTGACCAGCGCGCCGGCCCGCCGCCGGCGCCTCCTCCGCGAGCCCGCCGGGCGTTGCGGCAAGACTGCGGCCCCGCGCCGGAGAAACGGAGAAAACCCGTCGTGATGACCACTGCGAGCACGCCCGCCCCCGCCACGAGAGAGGCGTCCGTTCGTGCGTGGGCCGGGTCCGTGGCCGGTGGCCTGCTGCTGGGCGTGCTGACCAACTTGGCCCAGGGCTGGCTTCCCGGCGCCTGGAACCAGATAGCCAACTCCGGTGCGGTCTGGACCGTCGCCGCGTTCGTGGCCGGCGCGCTGGTGACCGGCCGGGTGACCCTGGCGGTCCGCGCGGTCGCCGGGCTGCTGGCCGAACTCGCGGTGGTGGTCGGCTACTACGGTTACGCGGAGTTCGGCCGGCACGGCATCGGCAGCCTCTACGCTCCGCTGATCTGGACCGTCATGGCGCTCGTCGCCGGGCCGCTCTTCGGCATCGCCGGAACGTGGTGGCGGCGCGAGCCGGACGTGCGGCGCAGGATCGCCGGCCTGGCGGCGCTCGCGGGCGTCTTCGGCCAGGAAGGACTGCGCTACGCCTGGGTGCTGCACTACGCAGCTCAGGCGTGGGCCTGCCTGGGCTGCGTCGTCGTGCTGTCGCTCGCCCTGGCCCGTACCCACCGCGAGCGCCCGCTGACGCTGCTGGCCGCCGTGCCCTTCTCCCTCGTCGCCTACGTCATCATCGACCTCGGCTTCCTCAACCACACCGTCGGCTGATCCGGCCCGCGCTCACCCTCCGGCCCGGTGGTGGCGGCGGGCTCGCCGATCGGGCTGGCGGTGCGGAGCTCAGTCCCCCGTGGCGGCGAGCTGCTCGACGCGGCGGGCGCTTTCGCCGCCGGGCTCCGGGGTGAACACGTGCAGGCGCTGGCCGGGCACCGAGACGACGGCGAAGGTGTTGCAGTACAGGTGGAGGTCGCCGACGAGCGGGTGATGGATCAGATGGGTTTCCGGGCAGGGGTCCAGCCGGATCTCCTGGGCCTGCCACAGGCTTTCGAAGTGCTCGCTGCGGGCGCTGAGTTCGCTGACGATCGCGTTGATCCGCGGGTCGCCGGGGAACTGCGCCGACGAGGCACGCAGACTGGCCACCTTCGCGCGGGCGGTGAGGTCCCACTCCTCGTAGAACTCGCGGGCCACCGGATCGCAGAACACCATGCGCACGAGGTTCTCGGTCTTCGCGAACCCGCTGTAGAGGGCCGCGCCGACCGGGTTGATCTCCACGATGTCGAGCGCGGGGCCGAGCACCGTGACCGGGACCCTCAGCAGGGACGGGTGCAGCAGGGCGCGCAGATCGGCGCCGAGCGCGGCCTGCGGCGCGGGGACCGACGGCACCGCCTGGCCGGCCAGGAGGAACAGATGGCCGATCTCGTCGTCGTCCAGCAGGAGGGCCCGTGCGATGGCCCCGATCACCTGCGCGGAGGGGCGACGCTCACGTCCTTGTTCGAGGCGCGTGTAGTAGTCGGCGCTGATGCCGGCCAGCTCGGCGATCTCCTCGCGGCGCAGCCCCGGAACCTGACGCCGGCGCCGGTCCGACACGATCCCCACGGATTCCGGGGCGACCCGCACGCGGCGCCCGTGGAGGAACTCGCCGAGCGCGGACGGCCGGCCCCGCCGGCGCGGGGTGGACGCGCCGGCCGTTCGCGGGGCCGGAGCCGGGGTACGGGGTGCGGACCGGGCAGAAGCCATGGTGGGAAGCATAGGTGTCCGTTGTGTGGAGCGCGTGAGCTTGCGGGCGGGGGAGGGCGGAGGGGTGCCCGGGCGGAATGACGCCGCCGAGGGGTCCGCGGGCGGGATCAGCGGTGACCGGCTTCCCGGGCCGCCCGCTCCAGCCGGTGCCGGTACTCCTCCCACCAGGACTGATCACCCGGTGCCATGTTGCTGTTGCCGTCCCGCACTCCGACGGCGCCGTCCACGAGTTCCCGGACGATGTCGGCGTGGCCGACGTGCCGGTGGGTCTCGGCGATCATGTGCACCAGGACCTGGTGCAGCGTGACCTCGCTGCGTTCCGCCGGCCACCACGGAACGCGGCCGGTCGCGTCGAGCGCCAGCGTGTCGATCGTGGCGTCCGCATGCCGCCACGACCAGCGGTACAGCCCGATGATCTGTTCGCGTGACTCGTCCGCGGTGGCCCACATCTCCGCGTTGGGTTCGGCGTCCTGCGCCAGCCACGGCAGCGGCTCGTCACAGGGACGGCCGAACGTGTCGCCGAAATAACCCAATTCCACGCCGACGAGATGCTTGACCAGCCCCAGGAGATTCGTTCCGGTCGGCGTCAGCGGACGGCGGACGTCATACTCCGAAAGCCCGTCGAGTTTCCACAGCAGGGCCTCGCGGGCGGTTCGCAGATAGCGGAGCAGGTCCGTTTTCGGCTTCGATTCGAGCATGCTGTGCAATCTCTCACGTGGAAAGGAATTCCTGCCATGAGGCGAAGCCCGCTGTCGTGAACGGCCCGTTTCGGCCTCCCGGAGATCTTGTCACGAACCCCATGGTCGTCCGCAAGGGTGCGCTGCACCCTGTCCCGACGCGCCGGCCCCGCCGGCCTCCGCGCTCCCTTCCTCACGGCCCGCATACCGGCCCCTTCCTCACGGTCCGCACGCCGGTCGCGGGTGACGGGCCGGACGCGCACCTGGGCGCCGAAGTCCGCGATGACGCCCACGTCGAGGTCGGCGAGCCCGTCGCGCAGCGGGGCGAGGTCCTCTTCCCCCTCGGACACGAGGACGTGTTGACGACCTGAAGCTCTGAACGGAACGGCCGCGGAGACGCTTTCCCCCGGCGGGAGAACACGCGGTCGCGTACCCGTGGCCGGTGATATCGAGCGGCTTGTGCGAGCCCGGTTGCCGGGGTATGCGGGACGTTTCGTAGAGTCGGAAGACGCATTTACCTGCCGCAGGCGGAATTCCCGGCCTGCCGGCGTTCATTGTTTTTCGACGATGGGGGAGCGGTGTGACCCGGAACCACCGGACGGCGACTCGGCGTTATCGGCCTCGGCGCCATCGGCCTCGAAGCGCGGGCAGGGTGATCGCGGCATTCACCACCCTGGTGGTCGTGACGACGATGCTCGCCGCCTGTTCGGCCCCCGCAAAGCGGTCCGGCTCCGCGTCCCCCGCCGGAGCGGTCACCCTGGTGGGCGGACATCTTCGGCGGGACGGCCGGCCCTGGGTGCCGCACGGGCTCGTCAGTGTCGCTTTCGTGGCACCGCCGAAAGCGGCGCAGGGCGTCTTCGCCACGGCCTACCGGCAGTTCCGGCCGGTGCAGATGAGTGCCGCGCGGGCCTGGGGCGCCGACAGCATCCGGTTCCAGGTCTCGCAGCCGGGCCTCGATCCGAAGAGCCCGCTGTTCGACCCGGCGTTCCGCAGCAAGGTCGTCGCCGGCGTGCGGGCGGCGCGTGCGGCGGGCCTGAGCGTGATCGTGAGCGTGCAGGACGAGCAGCAGAGCGGCGAGCGGCACCCCACGTCGCTGCCGGACGACGCGACCCGCCGGGTGTGGGCGTCGCTGGCGCCTGACTTCAACCATGATCCGGGGATCATGTACGAGATGCTGAACGAGCCGCGCCCCCAGCCCTCGCCGGCGAACTGGCGGGCCTGGGCGACCGCGATGAACAAGACGATCGCGACCATCCGGGGGACCGGTTCGCGCAACGTCGTGGTGGCCGACGGCCTGCTCCTCGGGGAACGCCTGTCCGGCGCCCCGGACCTCACCGATCCGGTCCACGCGGTCGTCTACGCCTCGCATCCGTACGCCCACGACGCGGAAGGGCAGACCGCGCAGGCGTGGGACGACCGGTTCGGCCGCTTCGCCCGCACGCATCCGGTCATCGTCACCGAGTGGACCACGGTCCCGGGCTACTTCTGCGATCGCGACACCGCGAAGTCAGCTGTCGCCTTCGTCCGCTACCTCCGGACCCGGCAGATCGGACTGACCGCCTACGCCTTCGACTTCAGCGGTGACAAGTTCGGCAGCGTGGCCCACGGTCCGCAGCACCAGGCGTCCACGTTCACCGGCACGAGCTGCGGCAGCGCCGACTTCGGTCCGGGCGGCGTCGTCCAGTCCTGGTACAGGGGATCGTGAGCCGCGCCGCCCTGCTTCACCCTGCGCCGCGCGGCCCCACCCCACTCTGACGCACCGTCAGATACGGCGGCGGTGGTGCTGGCTGAAGTCGCCGCGCGCGATCCGTCCGGCCATGCTCTGCGGGCCGTCCGCGTCCACCAGCGAGCCGTAACCGGTCGCCGCCCACACGCTGGAGTCCGGCGGCAGTTCGAAGTACGGCACCCGCCGGCCGTCCGCCGCGGTGCCGGTCAGCACCTCCGGGGCCCGGTGGTCGCGCACCGCGGTCGCGCAGCTCGCGCAGGCGGCCACGTCGAGCTGGTCGCGGCGGCCCAGCGGACGCCAGGTGACGCGCCGGTCGGCCCGGCCGTGCAGCGGGTCGAAGAAGCACAGCGGCAGCGCGTCCAGGTGGCCGGCCAGCGCGTCCCGCCCGGAGCTGACCAGCGCCAGCACCCCGGCCAGGTCCGGCATCCCCCGGCTGCCGTCCAGCACGGTGCCGGCCGCGGTGTACGCGTCCAGCGCCCGCTGGAGCCCCGGCACCGTCGCCGGGTCGGCCGCCTGGACGGCCTCGCCCAGCGACAGCACCTCCGCCTCCGCCCGTTGCCGCAGTTCGTCCTCGTCGGCGGCCCGCCCGGCGGCGAACACCGCCTGCGGGAAGGCGAACGGCTCGGCCGCCGTCCCACCGCCGCGCCGCCGGCGCACCAGCAGCAGCCGGCCGAGACCGGCGAGCACCAGCACGGCGACGACCAGCGCGACCACCACCCCGGCCGCCGAACCGCCGCCGCCCTTGACCGGCCCGGGCGCGGGGGTCGGGGTGTCGAACCGCGCGGTGGCCTTGTCGTAGACGGCGTCACCGTCGCCCTGCTTGATCAGCGCGATGGCCTTGGCCAGCCGGACGGACAGCCCCGCGTTCTTGGTGCTGTCGAGGAAGCCGACCGCCGAAACCGCCTGCTGCGCCTGGTGCTTGCCGTACGGCCACTCGGTGCCGTCCAGCAGGTCGCCGTAGCTGTCGGTGGTGATGGCGATCATGTCGCCGCCGCCGAGGCGGCTGTGGACCAGGCCGGCCAGCGTCGCGGAGTCGCCGTTGAACGAGTCGCCCTTGACCAGCGGGATCAGCACCACCTTGATCGGCAGGCCGGTCGCCTTGATCTGTGCGGCCAGCCGCCGCTGGTCGGCCGGCGGCACCGAACCGGTGTAGGCCGGGTCGATGTACACCGGCGAGTGGCGCAGCGCCGCCACGATCACGTCCACCGGACTGGCCGTCGCGGCGGCGGCCGGCAGCGCGGACACCAGGACGAGGACGAGCGCCGCGACCAGCGCCGCGATCGGCCCCTTGCGGTCACTGGACATGGGCGTACTCCTTCACCTTCGCGATCAGCCCGGCGATGCCGTCCGAGACGTGGGGCAGTGCTCCGGGCGCCTGCTCGTACGGGGTGGTGCCGTGCTTGGCCGGCAGCCGCAGCCACCGGTCCGCCAGGTCCGCCGCGGAGCGCCGCAACCGGGCCTGGCAGGGCGCGCACACCCAGGTCTGCCGGGCCGGGCGGCCGGCCGGCCGGACGGTGCGCCGGCCGGTCGCGCGCCCGTGCAGCGGGTTGACCTCGCACACGTGCTTGACCGATCGCCCGGCGACCTCCTCCTGCCCGGCCGTGGCCAGCACGATCGCGGCCACCAGGTCGGCCGGCGCGAGGTGTTCGCCGATCCTGCCGTTCGGCGCGCGGTCCACCAGCAGCAGCGCCGCGTCCAGGCACTCGTACGCGGCGGGATGCCGGCCGGCGGCGTCACCGGCGGCGAACTCCGCCACCAGCGCGTCGACCGCGTGCTGTGCCCAGCGCCGCAGGGTCGCCGCGCTCGGCGCGGCGGGTGCTTCGCTCGGCGGGACCACGCCGGACGGCAGGCCGGTCCAGGCCTCCGGGACCTCCAGCCGGGCCCGGCGGGCGCGCGCCAGCCGGCGTCCCAGCGCGACGCAGGCCACCACCGCCAGGAAGAGGATCAGCACGCAGCCGGCGCCGCCGGTGAGGCCGTCGCCGAACTCGCCGCTGAACAGCGGCGCGAGGTGCTGGTCGTCGAGCGGCTCGGGCGAGGTGTCGTTCGCGTTGTCGGTGGGCTGCGAGGCGTGCGGGACCTTGCCGAGGAAGGTCATCAGCCGGTCGTAGCGCTGCGGGAAGCCGTGGTCGTCGCTGTCGTGGACCGGGATGTCGGTGATCGACTCCGGCACCGGGTACGGCTCCAGCTTCAACCCCCAGGAGTCCACGCCCAGTTCGCCGGTCGCGGTGTCGGCCACCGTGTAGACGCCCGGCTTGCCGACCGCGCGGTGCAACGCGGTGAGGAACGCGTCGGGGTCGGCCATCGACTCGTCGTCGAGGTCCATCGGCACGGCCGCCACGTACACCTGGCCCGGGGTGAACGCCGCGATCCGGTGCTCCAGCTCGGTCAGTTGGGCGCCGGTGAACGGCGACGGGCTCTCCGGGTCCAGGTAGACCGGGTCGTGCGCCAGCCCGGCGGCCACCCGGTCGATCCGGGCGCTCAGGTCGGCGTGGGTGGGCCGCACCAGCGGTCCGTCCAGCGTCTGGTCGTAGACGTGCGGCGCGATCAGGCCGATGGCCGCGGCGAGTGCGGCGGCCACGACGACCACGGCGAGTCTGGGCAGGCTCGTCCGCAACCGGCCGCTTCTGCCCGGCGCCTTGGCCAGCAGGTGCGGTGCGGGCCGCCGCCGGCGGCGCAGCAGGCGGATCGCGTACAGGCCGAACAGCAGCACGAACAGCGGCGCGCCCAGCATGAGGGCGCCGGTGTTGAACGACTGGTTGTCGCGGTCGTCGTCGGAGATGTACGCCGGCGGTACGAGGCCGTCCCCGTCCTTGGAATGGGCCTTGTCCATCCGGGCTTCCAACGCGTCCGCCTGCGAGCCGGCCTTGGCGGCGCCCTCCCGCACGGTGTCGACGAAGGTCTGGAACAGCCGCAGCGGGCTCGCGTCGTAGGGGGTGCTGAAGGTGGCGACGGTCTCGGCGTCGTCGGCGTCCGCGTTCACACCGAACGCCACCGCCTGCAGGTCCGACCCGTCGCTCATCAGCACGTACAGACCCGGCTTGCCCAGCCGGTCGTGCACCCCGGCCAGCAGCGAGTCGTCCATGGACAGCAGCGAGGGCAGCACGAGGACGTACGTCGGCACCCCGGTCCGCCGGGCGAGCGCGGCGAACTTCGGCTGCCACGAGCGCGGTACGGAACGCGGCAGCTGGTCGCTGACGTAGACCGGGTCCTGCCGCAGGAGCTGCGCCAGCTTCTCGTCCTGCGACGCCGGGGCCGGCGGTGCGGCCGTCCGGTCGGCGGCCGGCGCCCGTGGCACGGCCGCCATCGCCAGGGCCAGCACCGCCAGTGCGACCACCACGAACCGTACGACGCCCCGCCCCAGGCGGTGCCCTCCCGCGACGACGCCGCGCATCGGCCGCCTCCCCCTGATCCGTGGGCCTTTACCACCACCCTACTGACGCCCGACACGCCACGACACGCCCGGTCGGTTCCGTTCCGTCGACACATGGACGGGGAGCACCGGGACGGGGACACCGGGAGGAGTTGGGTGCGGTGCCGGTGAGGCACGGGCGGGGGCGCGGTGGCCGAGGCGGTACCGGGGACGCGGGACCACCCGGCGCAGTGCCGCGTCCCGGCGAACCCGGCAGCCCGGCACCCCCGGCCGCGCGGGCCGTTCACGCGGGCGCGCTCAGGCGAGGGTGCCGGCGGGGCCGGTGGAGTCGCGCGGTACGAGGTGGGTGGCCAGTTCGATGTGGAGGGTGTCGACGGTGTGGCCCTCCAGAATCCGGGTCAGCAGGGAGACGGCCAGTCGGCCCATCTCCTCCAGCGGCTGGCGCACGGTGGTGAGGGTGGGCAGGGTGCTGCGGGACAGGTCGCTGTCGTCGAAGCCGACGACGGACAGGTCGGCGGGGACCCGCAGGCCGCGTTCGTGGGCGGCGTGCAGGATGCCGACGGCGACCTTGTCGTTGAACGCGACCAGCGCGGTGGGCCGTTCGGGGAGGTCGAACAGCTCGTGGGCGGCGCGGTAGCCGTGTTCCGCGGTCGGCTCGACGCTGCGGCGCAGTTCCGCAGCGGGCAGCGTGCCGCTGTCGGCGAGCGCCGAGGTGTGGCCGGCCAGGCGTGACTGGCTGGCGAGCCATTCGCGGGGGCCGCCGATGATGCCGATGCGCCGGTGGCCCAGCGCGGTCAGGTGCGCGGTGGCGCTGCGGGCGCCGGCGAAGTTGGCCGCCGAGACGGAGGCGATGTCGCGCGGCGGCGGCGTCCTGGGGTCGACCACGACGAACGGGAAGCCGGTGGCCCGCAGTTCCTGGAGTTCCCCGCCGGGCTCGGGCGGCAGTATCAGCACGGCGCCGACGATGCCGCGGTCCTGCGGCAGCGCCGCCAGCACGTGCGCGCCCTGCGCGGACTCGCCCGCGCCGAGCACCAGGTCGCGCCCGTGCAGGGCGAGGGTGTCGGCGATCGAGGTCACGATGACGCCGAAGTAGTCGCTCAGGACGTAGGGGCACCGCACGTACACCGCGCCGGGACCCGCCCCCCGCGGTCCGGCGGCGGCCGCCCCGAGCCGTTCCGCGGCCCGGCGGACCCGGTCCTGCGTCTCGGGGGTCACCTGGGCCTGGCCGTTGACGACCCGCGAGACGGTGGCGATCGACACCCCCGCCTCGGCGGCGATCGCCCGCACGGTGACGTGCTTTGATCGCGGCCTAGCCATGTGTTACAGAGTTTCGTTTCATATGGTGCAGCCTATAGGCCATCAGGGGCTTCAACTCCGGTGTCTGCGCAATCCCTTGACATCTCCCGGGCACCGGAGGTTAGTTGTGTTCCGCGGTTTCCGGAACTTGTTTCATTTTGTTCCAAGCACGTGCGAGCGATTGTCCTCGGGGCGGCCGACCGGCCACACGCGACGGGGTACGTCACCGGCGGGCCCCGACCATCTCATCCAAGGAGGGGCACCGTTGTCCCGCACCAGAATCACCTCAGCGCTGCTCGCAGCGGCGGCGTTGGTCTCCGGATCGGTCTTGGGGCTCGGCACCGCGCACGCCGCGACGACCGGGGCGGCCGTGTCGGTCTGGGAGACCACCGCGGACCAGAGCAAGCTGCTCGCCCCGCAGACCGGGACCACCTTCGCCGCCGGCGGCGGTACCGGTTCGCAGACGATCACCGTCAACCCCTCGACCACCTACCAGAGCATGACCGGCTTCGGGGCGTCGCTGACCGACTCCTCGGCGTCGCTGATCGCCGCCTCCCCGCAGCGCAACGCCATCATGTCCAAGCTGTTCGACCCCAGTTCGGGCATCGGCCTCGACTTCCTGCGCCAGCCGATCGGGGCCTCGGACTTCGCGCTGTCGACCTACAGCTACGACGACCTGCCCTCGGGCCAGACCGACCCGACGCTGGCGAAGTTCTCCATCGCGCACGACAACAGCTACATCCTGCCGCTGCTCCAGCAGGCGCTGTCGCTCAACCCGTCGACCACCGTGATGGCGACGCCGTGGAGCGCGCCGGGCTGGATGAAGTCCAGCGGTTCCATGATCGGCGGCTCCCTCAACAGCGCCGACTACCAGGTCTACGCCAACTACCTGGTGAAGTTCCTCCAGGCGTACAAGGCGGCCGGCGTGCCGGTCTCGCTGCTCACCGCGCAGAACGAGCCGGAGTACTCGCCGTCGAACTACCCCGGCTCCACGCTGACCGGCGCCCAGGAGGCCAGCCTGATCGGCGGCTACCTCGGCCCGGCGATCAAGGCCGCGGGGCTGAGCACCAAGATCCTCGCCTACGACCACAACTGGGACGACCCGAGCTTCCCCGAGACGGTGCTGGGCGACTCCACCGCCGCGCAGTACGTCTCCGGCGTGGCCTGGCACTGCTACGGCGGCGACCCCACCGGGCAGACCACCGTGCACAACGCCTACCCCAACAGTGACGCGTACTTCACCGAGTGCTCCGGCAGCCAGTCGTCCAACACCGCCAACACCTTCTCCGACTCGCTGGACTGGCAGACCGAGAACCTGATCATCGGCGCCACCCGCAACTGGGCGAAGTCCGTGGTCACCTGGAACATGGCGCTGAACCCCAGCGGCGGCCCCTCGATGAACTGCACCACCTGCACCGGTGTGGTGACCGTCGACAACAACGCGGGCACGGCGGCGTACAACGCCGAGTACTACGTGCTCGGCCAGGCGTCGAAGTTCGTCAAGCCCGGCGCGGTGCGCATCGACTCCAACACCTTCGGCTCGGGCAACATCGAGGACGTCGCCTTCCGCAACCCGGACGGCACGATCGCCACGGTGGTGCTCAACGCCGACGCCTCCAACGCCCACACGTTCAACGTCTCGCAGAACGGCCAGGCGTTCACCTACACGCTGCCCGCCAAGGCGGTCGCCACCTTCACCTGGAAGCCCAGCACCTCCACCGACGCCACCCCGCCGACCGCCCCGGCCGGGCTGACCGCCTCCGGCACCACCGCCAGCTCGACGAAGCTGTCGTGGACCGCCTCCACCGACAACGTCGGGGTCGCTGGGTACGACGTGTTCCGCAACGGCACGCAGGTCGGCACCACCGCCACCACCGGCTACACCGACAGCGGCCTGTCCGCCTCGACCGCCTACAGCTACACCGTCAAGGCGTACGACGCGGCCGGCAACGTCTCGGGTGCCTCCAACACGGCGAACGTCACCACGAGTTCGTCCGGCTCCGGCGGCGGCGGTATCGACACGAGCAAGTGGTACCAGGTCATCAACACCAACAGCGGCAAGTGCGCCGACGCCGCCAACAGCGGCACCAGCGACGGCACGGCGCTCCAGCAATGGACCTGCGCCAGCGGCAACACCAACCAGGAATGGCAGTTCCAGGCCACCGACAGCGGCTACTACAAGGTGGTCAGCCGCAACGCCCCCACCGAGGCGTGGAACGTGACCGGCGGCCCGAGCGCGACCGGCGACGGCGTCCCGATCCAGCTGTGGACGTACGGCGGCGGCACCAACGAGCAGTGGAAGCCCACCACGACCAGCGGCGGCGCCTACACCCTCAGCCCGCGCAGCAACGGCAACGAGTGCCTCGACGTCACCGGGGTCTCCACCGCGGACGGCACTCGCCTCCAGCAGTGGACGTGCACCGGGGGCGTGAGCCAGAGCTTCACGCTCAACGCGGTGGGCTGACCCCCGCCCCGCGTCCCGGCGCCCACCGCCGGGACGCGGCACCGTCACCGCGGCGCCCATCCCCTCACCGGGGGTGGGCGCCGTCGTCATGCCCGGCCCTGCCCCGCCTGTGCCGCCGTGGTCCCGCGGCCGGCCGGCGGCTTGCGGCGCGCGGCCGGTCGGGTCCCGGGCGGCGCGGTCCACCGAAGGCGTGGTGCCGGGCAGGTCCACCAGGGTGTCTTCCCGGGCCGCGTTGATCACCTCCCGCCCCCGGACCGTCTTTTCTTGGCTGACGGGCACCGGTCCGCCGGGTGCGTCTAACCCTCAAGGCGTGTTTGAAAGGTTAGGTGGCCCGTGGTCGAATGAACGCCTAACCGGTAAACGCGTCAAGAAGGGTTAGATCCATGGCTCACGCAGTGCACTACCGCACCAGCACGGTGAACGGGCTCGACGTCTTCCACCGCGAGGCCGGGGACGCCGGGGCGCCCGTCGTCGTGCTGCTGCACGGCTTCCCGACCAGCTCGCACATGTTCCGCAACCTCATCCCGGCCCTGGCCGACCGCTACCGGGTCATCGCCCCGGACCACATCGGGTTCGGCGGATCGGCCATGCCCTCCCTGGCGGAGTTCCCCTACACCTTCGACGCGCTCACCGACGTCACCTCGGGCCTGCTCGACCAGCTGGGCGTCGACCGGTACGCCGTCTACGTACAGGACTACGGCGCCCCCATCGGGTGGCGGCTCGCCCTGCGCAACCCGGAGCGGATCTCCGCGATCATCACGCAGAACGGCAACGCCTACACCGAGGGCTTCGTCAAGCCCTTCTGGGACGGCCTGTTCGGGTACGCCGCCGCCCCGGGCCCCGACACCGAGGGGCCGGTCCGGGCGGCGCTGACCACCGAACTCGTCCGCTGGCAGTACGTCAACGGCGTGCCGGACCCGACGCTGGTGAGCCCGGACAACTGGATCCACGACCAGGCCCTGCTCGACCGGCCGGGCAACGACGAGATCCAGCTGAAGCTGTTCCGCGACTACCCCACCAACGTCGACCTCTACCCCGAGGTGCACCGGTACTTCCGCGAGTCCCGGGTCCCGTTGCTGGCCGCCTGGGGGGCGAACGACGAGATCTTCGGCCCCGACGGCGCCCGCGCCTTCCGGCAGGACCTGCCCGACGCGGAGATCCACCTCATCGACTCCGGGCACTTCGCCCTGGAGAGCCACCTGGAGGAGATCACCGGCCACATCCGGGGCTTCCTCGCCCGCGTCCTCGCCTGACGTCCGCGCCCGACGTCCGCGCCTGACGAGTGCGCCGCGGCGAGATGTCGCGGACGCCTTCGGGGCGGACCGGGGGAGTGCCGCTGCCGGCCATGGCGCGAGTCGGCCCGGCTGGCCACCGCCGTTCGCCGGCGACCGCCGTTCGCCGACCCGACGGGACCGCCCCCGGGCCGGGTAGGGGCGGCGGCCCGGGGGCGGTGCGCTGTCCGGCCAGGTGCGGCCGACGAGGCGTCAGCCGGTGTACGCGGCGAAGGCCTTGGCGAACGCGTTGGCCGACTGGGTGATGGACGAGCACGTCGCGTCGGCGTAGCTCTCGGCGCCGCCCGCGCACTGCTTGTCGCGGGTCGCGGACCACATCGACAGCCAGGCCAGGCCCTTGGACTTCGCGAAGTCCGCCAGCTTGCCGGCGTCGGCGACGGTGAACGTCTCGGAACTCACGTCGTTGACACCGATCATCGGAGTGACCGCGATCTTGCCCCACGCCGCGGCGTCGGACAGGCCCAGCACGCTCTTGACCTGCGCCTGGGTGGCGGTCGCGCCGTCGATCGCGTACTGGCCCATGTCGCCGCTGAAGGAGGCGCCGTAGTCCATCGCCATGATGTTGACCGCATCGACGTCGACACCGGCGGACTTCGCGCCGGACAGCAGGTCGATGCCGTCCTGGGTGAGGCCGGTGGGCATCGCGGGCAGCGTGAAGGAGACCTTCAAGCCCGGGTGGCTCTTCTGGAGCTGCGCGATGGCCTGGTCGCGCTCGGTGTTGGCGGCGGTGTCGGTGAGCGCGCCGCCCTCGACGTCGAAGTCCACCTTGGTCAGCTGGTACGCGTCGATGACCTTGCCGTACGCGGCGGCCAGCGCGGACGCCGAGGAGCAGGTGGTGGCCAGCTCGTTGCCGTTGGCGCCGCCGAAGGAGACCCGGACGTCGCCGCCGGCCGCGCGCAGCGCGCCGATCTGCTGGGCGGTGGCGTCGCCGGCGAGGCCGGTCACCCCGCCCCACTCCGGGGTGCACGAGCCGCCGTCGGTGACGAACGCCAGGTTGAACTGCTTGACCCCGGTGGCCTTCTCGGCCGCGACCAGGTCGTAGGCCGGGTAGAGCGAGGTGTCGACGTACGGCGCGAAGCCCGCGTCCGACGACGTCCCGCCGCCGGTACCGCCGGACGACGGCGTGGTCGGCGTCGAGGAGGCGGTGGCCGTCGCCGTCGGGGCGGCCGTGCGGGTCGGCGCCGCGGAGGCGGTCGGGGCCGTGCTCGGGGCGGCCGTGGCGGTGGGCCGGCCGGTCGGGGTCGGGGCCGGCGCGTCGTCGACCGAGCAACGGGCGCCGTCGATGAGGCAGTCGGTGGGTGCCACGGCGGCGCCGGACGAGGTGGCGACGAAGCCGACGGTGACCGACGCGCCGGCCGCGATCGTGTTGTCCCAGCCCGCCCCGGTGACGGTGACGTGGCCGCCGTCGGCGGTGTACGCGCCGTTCCACAGCGAGCTGATGGACGTCCCGGCCGGCAGGGTGAACTTCAGCGTCCAGCCGGACAGCGGCTGCCCGGAGGAGTTGGTGATCACGTACTGGCCGGTGTAGCCGCCGCTCCAGTCGCTGGTCGAGTCGTACGCGGCGCCGACCGTCGCGGCCTGCGCCGAGCCGGCCAGGGCGAAGGCGGTACCGGCGATCGCCGCGGTGGCGACGGCCCCGCCGATCAGCTGGGTCCGGCGGCTGGGACGGCGGCGGTGCGAAGAACTCATGGGGGCTGCCTCACGTGTGCGTCAGGGGGTGGGTCCGGGCAGCACGCTAGTGACCCGGAAACCGGCAAACGGGCTGTTCGGGGCGGTCGCCGGTGTTCTTATGGCGCACTTAAGGCAGCGATCGGCGACGGTTATGGTTCACCCCGCTCAGCCACGGCCGGACCTGTCCCGGGCGTACCCGGCGTACCTGATGTCCTGGGCGTTCTTGGTGTCCTAGGTGTCTTCGGCGTACTTCGCGCCCGCGGCCTTCCTGGTGTCCTTCGCGTCCTTGCGCGTCGCGCCGTGGGCGCCCGGCGCGGTCCGGCGGCGGCGCGGCACCCGGTGTCCGCGGCGGACCTCGGTGCCGCCCGGTCGCAGCGCGAGCCAGATCCGGACCTCGGTGCCGCCCAGCGCCGAGCGGCCCAGCGAGAGGTCCCCGCCGGTCGACTCGGCGACGCGGCGCACGATGTCCAGGCCCAGGCCGGTGGACCCGGGACCGCCGTCGCCGTGACCGCGGCGCAGCGCGGCGGCCGGGTCCGCGATCCCCGGTCCCGCGTCGCAGACCAGCAGGATCACCGCGTCCTCGCCGCTGTGCACGTCGACGGAGAACGCGGCGCCCTCCGGGGTGTGCCGGAAGACGTTGCCGAGCAGGGCGTCGAGCGCGGCGGCCAGCTCCGCGCGGGGCACCGGCACCCGGGCCGGCCGCTCCACCCCGGCGGTGCGCACCGGGCGCCCCTGGTCCTCGGCGAGCGCGGACCAGAAGGACATCCGCTCCCGGACCACCTCCGCCGCGTCGCAGCCCGCCACCGCCGAGGTGTGCGCCCGGGCGCTGCGGATGATCCGGTCGACCTCGCGCTCCAGCTGCGCGACGGCCTCCCGGGTCTGCTCGGCGGCCTGACTGTCGCCGAGCGAGGCGGCGTTCAGCCGCAGCACCGTCAGCGGAGTCCGCAGCCGGTGCGACAGGTCCGCCGCCAACTCCCGCTCGTTGGCCAGCAGTTGTGTCACCTGGTCGGCCATCGAGTTGAACGCGGCGGCTGCCGAACGCAGTTCGGTGGGTCCGTCCTCCCTGACCCGGACGCCGAGGTCACCGCCGCCCAGGTCGCGGGCGGCCGCCGCGAGCCGCCGGGCCGGCCGGACCACGCGGGTGCCGAGCCGGTCGGCCACGGCCACCGAGCCGATCACCAGACCGAGGCCGACCAGGGCGAGGATCCCCCACGCGGTGGTGACCCCGTCGGTGACGTCACCGTCCGGCACGAAGACCTCGACCACCGCGAACCCGGTGTCCACCGCCGTCGGCCGCAGCAGGGTGTAGCCGCCGGGGACGGCGATGGTGAAGGCCCTGCCGAGCCGGGCGGCGGTGTCCACGTCCGCCTGCGGCGCCCGCTGCCGGCCGATCCCGGCCCCGGCGCCCGTGCCCCCGCCGGGCAGCCGCACCGCGATCCGCCCCTCGGCGCCCGCCTGGGTGGAGGCCACCGCGCGCTCCAGGGCGGCGCGGTCGGTGGTGATGGCCAGCGCCGGGTCGATGGCGGCGGCCTGCCGTTCCGCGGTGGTGAGCGCCTGGTCCCTGGCTGTCTCGCGGACCACCAGACCCAGCGGCACCGCGAACGCCAGCACCACCATCACGGTCACCGCGACCACGACCTTGACCAGCGCCCATCTCATCGCACCGGCTCCCCGGCCGGCGCGCCCGCCGCCGGCGGCTCGATCTTGACGCCGACCCCGCGCAGCGTGTGCAGGTAACGGGGCCGGGCCGCGGTCTCGCCGAGCTTGCGACGCAGCCAGGACAGGTGCACGTCGATGGTCTGGTCGTCGCCGTAGGACTGCCGCCAGACCTCGGTGAGCAGTTCGCGCCGGGCGACCACGATGCCGGGCCGGGCGGCGAGGAAGGCCAGCAGGTCGAACTCGCGGCGCGTCAGGTCCAGCACGGCGCCGTCGAGCGCGGCCTCCCGCCGCTGCACGTCGACGTGCAGCCCGCCGACCCGCAGCACCTGGGACGCCTGGGTGGCACGCGACCGCCGCAGGACGGCCGCCATCCGCGCCGAGAGGTGCTCCACGGAGAACGGCTTGACGAGGTAGTCGTCGGCCCCCGCGTTCAGCAGCCGGACGATCTCGGCCTCGTCGTCGCGGGCGGTGGCGATGATCACCGGCACGTCGGTGATGCCGCGCAGCATCTTGAGCGCCTCGGAACCGTCGAGATCGGGCAGCCCCAGGTCCAGCACCACCACGTCGAAGCCGAGCTGCGCGACCTCACGCAGCGCCTCCAGCGCGGTGCCGACGCTGCGCACGCTGTGCGCCGCCTCGGTGAGGTGCCGGATCAGCGCCGACCGTACGAACTGGTCGTCCTCGACCACGAGCACACTTGCCATGCCCGGCACCGTACGTCATGCGTCGGGCCGCGCCGCCGGGCGCCTCGGCGGTGGTCCGGGCGGCTCGGGGCCGGTCGGGCGGCACGGTGCGGATTCCTCCGGTGCGGATTCCCTCGCGCCCGGCCCGGACGGCGTCGCTCTGCGGTACGGAGGGGGCGGCTCCGCGGTCGGGTGGTGCGGCTCTGCGGCCCGGACGGCGTCGCTCTACGGCCGGACGGCACCGCCCGCAGCGCTGATCCGCTCACCCCGGTCCGTGTGCGGCGGCGCTCGCGGTACGCACCGGCTCACCCCGGGCGCTGCTCGACGCCGGACAGCGGTGAGGCAGGATGGGCGACCATGCTACGAGGATTGGCCCATGGCGCGGCGTGGACGCTGGCGACGAGCACGGCCGTCGCGCTGTCGTGGTTCGGCGTGCACACGGTGCTGACCGGCACCGTCGACGACCCGCCGCGCGCGCTGCCGCTGTCCACCGCGCCGAGCCCGCCGCCCCGCACGTCGTCCACCTCCCGGCCGCGCCCGCCGGCCCCCGGCACCTCGGCGGCGGTGCCGTCCGGCGGCGGTCCCTCCGGTACGGCGTCCGCCGGGACCGGTCCGCAGCAGCCGCCCGGCACCGCCCGGCCCGTCCCGAACGCGGCCGGGGCCACGGGTGACGTGCACAGCTACCCGGTCAGCGGCGGCCGCGTGGTGCTGGACCTGGGCCCGGCCGCGGCGTCCTTCGTCTCGGCGACCCCGGACACCGGCTGGTCGACGCGGGTGTGGAAGCAACCCGGCTGGATCCGGGTGGACTTCACCTCCGGCCTCCACACCTCGTCGGTCTTCTGCACCTGGAACGGGCACTCCCCGACCGTCCAGACCTACGGAACCTGACCGGCCGGCGGAGCACCTCCGCACGGCCGACGCCGCCGGACGCCCGGCCCCGCGCTCCGGGGCGGGTCGGCCCAGGCCCAGCAGGAACCCGTCCTTCAGCACGGCCTGCGGATACGGGCCGTCGCCGAAGATCCCGAACCGGAACGCGCAGGACCGCGACCCGGCCGGCACCTTCGAGACCACGAACGTGAAGCGGCACGCCGTGGGGGACGACACCGAATCCGGCCGCCCGGCACCCAACGTGCCCATCGCCACCTCGACCCTGGAGGAGTTGTCGACCTCCACGGTCGTACCCTCGTGCACCGAGGAGTAGATCCCCGCCGCGCCACCTCCCGTGCACCCGGGGCCGGCCGTCGTGCTCCGGGCCGTACGGTCGACCCACCGCAGACTCACCGCGCCGTGCAGGGTGAACGTCGACGGCTTGGCATCGCGCGTCACGCCCCACGCCGTACCGGCGGCGACGACCGCGCACACCGAGCCGACGGCAACCCACACCTTCGGCCTGCGCCACCAGGGTTCGGGCCACACGTAGCCTGCGTCGGAGGACGGTTCGGGCGATTCCGGCGGTTGCGGCTGCGCTGAATCGTGCATGCCCGGAGCGTGACAGCGCATCGGTCAACTGTCAGGTCTCCGGGGGACGTTGGGGGTTGGGGGGCTCCGCGGGCAGGGCTGGGGCTCTGCGGTTGGGCGGGATTCTGCGGAGGGACGGTAGGACTGACTTCCTCCGATGACGTTACGACCGATGACGTCACCACCGATGACCTCACGACATCCGACGTCACCACCGATGGCGTCACGCCCCCGAAGTCACCACCGGTGACGTCACCACCCGCCTGCGTCACAGCCAACTCGTCGCGAGCCAGCCGGTCACGGCCGCGGTGGCGACGAGCGCGAGGTTGAGGGCGACGCGGCGGTCGCCGAGGTTCAGGTGGACCGCGGTCGCGCCGAGCTGAAGGAGTACGAACCCGATGGCCGCGGCCAGGGCCAGCCAGGGCGCGATGCCGGTCAGCGGCGGCAGGATCAGCCCGATGCCGCCCAGCACCTCGACCGACCCGATGGCCCGGACGGCCGGCATCGGCGTGCGGTCCACCCAGGCCATCATCGGCCGGAGCTGCTCACGGGTCCTGATCACCTTCACCCCGCCCCCGTAGAGGTTGAAGACAGCGAGTACTCCGGCCACGATCCAGTACGCGACGTTCATGTTCCCCTCCACGGTTGCCAGTTGTGAGCGACCGGATCGCAGGTCGCGGCGTGAGTGCTTGCGCGTTACGGAGGTGCTGGCCTGCGGCGTGAGCGCTTCCGCGCCGGGGGAGACCTACGCGGGGTGCTCCGGGGGCCCGGCGAAGTCGGTGGCGGGCTCGGTGGCGTAGCGGCTCATCGTCCGGACGGTCGCCTCCGCGCTCAGTGCCTGGCCGCCGGCGATCATGTCCTGGAGGTCGCGGAAGTACTGCACGTACAGGTCGGGCGTGAACGTGCTGAGCATGACGGCCGGCCGGTCGCCCGGATTGGCGAACGTGTGCGGGGCGCCGGGCGGGATCATCACCAGCGTGCCCGCGCCCGCGTCGTAGCTCTCGCGCCCGACGGTGAACCGCACCGAGCCGGAGATGACGTAGAAACCCTCGTCGTGCTGGGCGTGGCGGTGCTGCGGCGGTCCGTCCGTGTGCGGGGCGAGGACGGTCTCGCCGATTCCGAGACGGTGGCCGGTGGTGCGGCCGTCCTCCAGGATGCGCAGCCGCGTGGTGCCCAGGAGGATCTTCTCGCCGTCGTCCGGGCCGACGACGGACACGGCCGGGCCGGTCGCCGGTTCGGTGGACTCCGTCGTCGGTTCGGCGGTCAGCGGTTGGGCGGGGTCGGTCGTCGGTTCGGTGGTGACGGCGGTGCTCGGTTCGGCGGGGTCGGTCGTCGGTTCGGTGGTCAGCGGTTCGGCGGGGTCGGCGATCGGTTCGGTGCTCGGCCCGGTGGAGTCCGTCATCGGTTCGCTGGGCATCGGTTCGCTGGTCCTGGGTTCGTCCGGCATGCTTCGATTCCACTGCCGGGGCTCGGCGGCTGTCCAAGACCGATGGGGTGAGGCCGATACCGCGCGGGTATCGTTGCTGGCTATGGAGCTGCGAACGCTGCGCTATTTCGTGGCCGTTGCCGAGGAACTCCACTTCGGCCGGGCCGCCGTCCGGCTGCACATGAGCCAGCCACCGCTGAGCCGGGCGATCAGGAAGCTGGAGCACGACGCCGGCGCCGTGCTGTTCGAGCGCTCCGCCGCCGGCGTCACGCTCACCCCGGCCGGCGTGGTGCTGCTGGAGGAGTCGCGCGCCCTGCTCGACCGGGCCGACCGGATGCGCGTACGGGTGGCCGCGGCCGCCGGTGCCGCGACGCTCACCGTCGGCATCCTGGGCGACAGCACCGACCCCGGCGCGATGCGGCTGGCCGCCGCCTACCGCCGTCGGCACCCCGGCGTCGAGGTGCGGATCCGTGAGACCGACCTGACCGATCCGACCTGCGGGCTACGCGCCGGACTCGTCGACGTCGCCCTGACGCGTGGGCCGTTCGACGAGACCGGCCTGACGGTGTGCGAGCTGCGCGCCGACCCGGTGGGCGCGGTCCTGCGCGCCGACGACCCGCTGGCCTGCCGCGACCGCCTGACGCTGGCCGACCTGGCCGGACGCCGCTGGTTCCAGTTCCCCGAAGGCACCGACCCGAGCTGGCAGTCGTACTGGAACGGCGGCGAGCCCCGCGAGGGCCCGGTGGTCCGCGCCGTCCAGGAATGCCTTCAGGCCGTGCTCTGGAACGGCACGGTCGGGATGACCCCGCTCGGGCACGACCACCCCGGGGAACTGGCCGTGGTGCCGCTGACCGACATGGCACCGAGCCGCGTGGTGGCGGCATGGAACGGGTCCGACCCGAACCCACTGATCCGGTCATTCGTCCGGATCGCGACGGCCGCCTACCGCGACTGAACGGCTTGCGGCCGGCGCTGTCCGATGCTGAACGGTGACGCCGACCGGTGAGGTGGACGGCCCCCGGTGATGGTCGCGAGGGCGGTGGACGGGATCGGGCTCTCGGCCAACCTGCGTTGTGCGTAGGGAGTTGACCCCGTCGCGGCTGGTGGTGATTGCCGAGGCCCACGAGGGGGCCCGGCGTTGCGCGGAGTCCTCACAGTCGGAGTTGAACCTCCGGGGACGTGCGCCACCGCGCCGTCTTCCGAATCGCCGCCGCCACCACGGGAACCCGTCACGTGAACCCGCCGCCCGAACCCGCCGCCCGAACCCGCCGCCGGCCCCGCGCCGTGGCAGGAAGCTGCGCCCGGGAGCGGAGATCCGACGATGCGTATTCCTCGCGGCGGCGCCCACTGCGATACTCCGGGCGGCACGACAGTCTTGTGCCTGTTGATCACCGATAGGAGTACGCATGCGTAAGCAGACTCAGCCCCGCCGCGTTCGCCGGGTGGCGGCTTCCGCCGCTCTCGCTCTGACCGCCGCGGTGGTCGGTGTCGCCCTGCTCGCGGGTCCCGCGGCGGCTGACACCGGCGGCTTCGGCGGCTTCGGTGGCGGCAGCAGCGGTGGCGGCGGCGCCAGCGGCAGCTGGTGATCCGTCCGGGCGCCGCGTCCGGGGCCGCCGCAGGGCGGGCCGGGGCGGCGCCCGTGGCAGGAAGCTGCGGTGCCGCCAGGGGAGTTGGCGTCGTGTATTCCACGGGGCCGTCGCCCGCTGCGATACTCGCGCAGCCGGAACCGGTTTCACGGTTTCCCTGTTGATCACCGATAGGAGTACGCATGCGTAAGCAGACTCAGCCCCGCCGCGTCCGTCGGGTGGCGGCTTCCGCCGCTCTCGCTCTGACCGCCGCGGTGGTCGGCGTTGCCCTGCTCGCGGGTCCCGCGGCGGCTGACACCGGCGGCTTCGGCGGCTTCGGTGGCGGCAGCTTCGGCGGCGGTGGCGCCAGCGGCAGCTGGTGAACGCCCCGGCGACCCGGCGGGGACGACCTCGCCGGGCCGCCGCAGTGTGACTCCGGCGGCTGTCGCGGCCGCCGTTCGGTTGTCTTCTGCGTGAGCGTGCCGAGCACCTGCCGCTGCCGGACCCGAACTCCCGCCCGTTAGCGCTCAGTTCGCACGCGTGGCTTTCGGCGTTCCCGTCGAATTCGTTCACCGCGTTCACCGCGTTCACCGCGTTCACCGCGTTCACCGCGTTCACCGCGTTCACCGCGTTCACCGCGTTCACCGCGCCATCCACGCGTTCACCGCCGCCCCCGCCCGACCCGCCACGGCAGCGAACTCTTCGACCTCCGACCCGCCGAACCCGGCCACCTCGGCGTCGGTCCCGCTGACAGCGCCCGCCACGCACTGCGGGGCAAGGCAAGTCAGGCGAGGCAAGACAAGTCAAGGCAAGACAAGGCGAGGCAGGGTAAAAGAAGGCAAGGCAAGACAAGGCGAGGCAGGACGAAGGTGCCGGTGCGACGACCTGTCGCCCCGTGTCGGGGCGCGGATATGATCCTCCGTCACCTGCCCCGACACACGAAGAGGTTCTCGATGAACAGGGTCCGGAAGAGCGTGTGGGGCCGCGGGCGGCGCGGTGCTGTGGCCGCCGCCGTGGCGATGGCCGCGGGGGCCGCGGTGCTCGGCGTGTCCGGTGCCGCCCAGGCGGCGGACGTGGAGATCACGCCCGCCGCCTCGGCCGTGACCGCCAGCAGCAACGACGGCGACGTACCGGGCAACGTGGTGGACGGCGACTACTCGACGCGCTGGTCGGGCCAGGGCGACGGCGCGTGGCTGCAACTGGACCTCGGCACGGTGCACACCGTCACGCACATCAAGCTTGCCGTCTACCAGGGCGACTCGCGCGAGAACGTCTTCCAGCTCCAGTACTGGGACGGCAGCGCCTGGCAGACGGCGTACAACGGGCGCAGCAGCGGGACGTCGACCGCGCTGGAGTCGTTCACCTTCCCCGCTGTGCAGACGTCGTGGGTCCGTTACGTCGGCGACGGTTACGTACTGGACAGCGACGGGACGGCCGGCACGTGGAACAGCCTGACGGAGGTCGAGGTCTGGGGCGGTGCCGCGACCGGCGGCGGTGGCGGGGGCGGCACGGCGACGGTGCCGGGGCAGGTGCTCGACCTGACGAACTGGAAGGAGACGCTGCCGACCGGGCCGTCCGAGGACCCGACCGAGATCGGCCAGCCGCAACTGGCCACCTACGACGACGACCCGTACTTCACCGTGGCGCCGGGCGGCACCGCCGTGCAGTTCCGCGCCGGGGTCAACGGCGTGACGACCAGCGGCTCGGGCTACCCCCGCTCGGAATTGCGTGAGATGACGAACGGCGGTGCCGACGAGGCGAGTTGGTCGGCGACCTCGGGCACCAGCACCCTGACGGTCAAGGAGGCGTTCACCCACCTGCCGAACACCAAACCGCAGGTCGTCGGCGCCCAGATCCACAATGCCTCCGACGACGTCAGTGTCTTCCGTCTGGAAGGCACCGACCTCTACGTCACCGACGGCGACGACACCCACCACAAGCTCGTGACCAGCAGCTACCAGCTCGGCACCCCGTACCAGGCCGAGTTCGTCGTCAGCGGCGGCACCATCAAGGCGTACTACAACGGCACGCTGGAGACGACGATCGCCTACACCGGCTCCGGCAACTACTTCAAGACCGGCGCCTACGTCCAGGCCAACTGCACCAACTCCTCCCCGTGCAGCGCGAGCAACTACGGCGAGGTCGACGTCTACGACGTCACCGTCAGCCACACGTAGCCCACGGCGAAATCCCACCGGTCGCCGGTGCCGGTGCCGGGAGGGGTATCGGTGCCGACCCGGCGAAGGGGTGCCCCGGCCACGGGCGACGCGGGCGGGGTGCCGCAGCCTGTCCTGCGCCCCCGGGGGTGCCGCGCAGCGGGGTTGCGCCCGGGACCACGCCTCCCCGGCGGCGTGGTGGGCGCCTACGCTGTCCGCGTGGGCAAGATCCTGATCACCGGCATGTCGGGCGTCGGCAAGTCGACGGCACTCCAACTGCTGCGGCTGCGCGGGCACCGCACGGTGGACACCGATACGGACGTGTGGAGCCGTTGGGTCACCACGCCGGACGGCTCCCCCGACTGGGTCTGGCGCGAGCAGGCCATCACCGACCTGTTGGCCGGCCACGCCACGGGCAGCCTCTTCGTGGCGGGCTGCAAGACCAACCAGGGCCGGTTCTACCCCTCGTTCGACCAGGTCGTGCTGCTCAGCGCCCCCGCGGAGGTCCTGCTGGTCCGCATCGCGGCACGCACCGGCAACCCCTACGGCAAACGTCCCGAAGAACGCAACGCCGTTCTGCACCACCTGGCCACCGTCGAGCCGCTGCTCCGCGCCACAGCCACCCACGAGCTGGACGCGACCGCACCCGTCGAGATCGTCGTGCGGCAACTGGAAGAACTCGCCGGGCACTGAATTCGGTTGCCGGCGGTCGCGATCCGGCGCGGGGTGCGCTGCCCACAACGGGCGGGACGGCCGGCAACCCCGGGGCAGGAGCAACGCGCCGCCTGCCGCACCGGCCGGGCGGCCGACCTCAAGTGGGTTTTGCCCGCTGGTCGGTTCAGGCCACCGGGCGACCCCCGGCCGTGCGCGGGGCGTTGTGATGTTCCCGGGTTCATCGAAACGGATTGTTCGGGCGATCGGCCAGGCAACGCCGACCGGAACCCGTATCTCCGGCGGACTTCCCTCCGGACTCCGCCGCCGAGGTGATCCGGTCTCGCGGAATCCGGCGGTCACTTCCCGCGTTCCCCCGGGGCCGGACCAACCGGTTCCGTTTCTACCGTGATCCCTTGAGCGGTGGGCCGAACAGGCTGCTCACCGCTCGCGGCGTCGTCCTCCCCGGCCACTGTGGCTGAGAACGCGCTCTTCCTCGACCAGGGACCTTTGCTCACCCTGGGACCAGGGGAAAGCCGAGGGTGCCGAGGGGAATCCGCCATGGCCGGACCACTTCATGTTCCCGTACTTCCGACCCGGCCGCATGCCGCAGATGCCTACCGTCGACTCCATCCGGACGTTCAACGGGCTGTCGCGCCGTTGTGGACCCTTCCGCCGCACGCCGGCCTGCCGCCGTCCGCGCTCGCCGTCGCGCTGGAGAAGGACCTGGCCGTCGTGGCCCAGGTCCAGCGTTACTCCCCGGCCTGGTTCGACGCGCCGTTCGCGGACGAGACACAGACGGGCGCGATCGCCTCGATCCTGCGCAAGGCCGCTGCCACCGGCCCGCTGCGGCTCGTGACAGGGCCGGGACGACCCTTGGCCCAGCAGGTGTCGGCGCTGGAGACGGCCCTGCGCTCCGGGAACGGGAACGGGATCGGTGTACGGGTCCGGGTACCGGGGGAGTGGGACTTCGCGGTGACCGAACAGGTGCGCGACCTGCTCGGGAGGGCGGGGCCGACCCTGCGCGTGGACCTTCTCCTGGACATGGCGGGTGTCCTCGCCGATCGGCCTGATGCCGGAAAGGAGGCGCTGCGGGCCCTGGACGCCCTCGTCCCCCTCGCGCCCTGGCGGACCGTCGCCACCATCGCCGGTGGAGTCCGCCCGGCCACCCTCGACATGGTGGACCCGGGGTTGCGCGAGGAGCCGCGCACGGAGTGGGAGATGTGGCGTGAAGTGGCCGACAGCGGTCGCGCCTGTCTGCCCCTGCTGACCTACGGTGACTACGGCGTTCTCTCCGCCGCGGCCCTGGCCCGTGATGCCCGGTCGGGGAACGGCGGACCGCCCTGGGGTGTCCTGCGCTATACCACCGAGCGGTCCCACGTCCTCGTCAAGACGCTGGCGAAAGGTGAAGGCCGTATCGCCCACAACCGCGCGGCGGCACAGCAGTTGACGGCGTTGCCTGATTTCCGCGGGGCGGTCGCCGGAGCCGCTGAAGTGTGGTTGCGCGATTGCGCGTCCGGCGTCGGCGGAACGGGAAACTTCGGGACCTGGAATTGGGTCGGCAACGCCCAACACATGACGTACGTCGTCAACAGCCTGCGCTTTGAGCAGTAGTAATCCTGCGGGCCCGCCGGCGCGGACGGGGCCGGCCGCCCGAGATGTGCTCACCGCGCTTCTCCCCCCACGGTGGGAGTCCGGCACACGGTCTCCTGCGCGGCGGTTCCGCGGCGCCGCCGACTCGCGGAAAGCCTGTCTTCGGTCCCCGGCGGAACAGGCGGTGCGACGCCGCCGGTCAACGGCAGAATCGCGACCCGCGACACCAGTTCCAACTCCCCCGGACACCTCCCGTGTTCCTGGCTTCGCTGTGACATTCCCACCAGCCTCCACACCTTTCGCTCCAGGCCGTCGCCTCTGCATAGTTCAGGGCCGCGTCACCTCGCGAAGAAGATGAACGAGAACGACGAACGAGAACGACGAACGAGGATGAGGAACGAAGAGGATGAACGGTGAGAGGGAACCGATGGACAGGGCGCCCGGGACGAGCCCCGCGGCTGCGGCGGGCAGTTGGCGGCTCGGCGACATGGAGGTCAACCGGATCGGCTTCGGCGCGATGCGTCTGACCGGGAGCGCGGCCTTCCATCTCGGCACCCCCAGCGACCGCGACCGGGCGCTGGAGGTGTTGCGCCGGGCCGTCGAACTCGGCGTCAACCACATCGACACCGCGGCGTTCTACTTCTCGCGGCTCCGCTCCGCCAACGAGCTGATCAACTCGGCGTTGTCGCCCTACCCGGACGACCTCGTCATCGCCACGAAGGTCGGGCCGGCCCGGACCGCCTCGGGGGAGTGGGCCGCCCCGGCGCGGCCCGACGAGCTGCGCGGCCAGGTCGAGGAGAACCTGCGCCAGCTCGGGCGCGACCACCTCGACCTGGTCAACCTGCGCGTCATGGGCCAGGACTCCGTCGCGGAACACTTCGGCGCCCTGGCCGACCTGCGCGAGGCCGGCCTCATCCGTCATCTCGGCGTCTCCGGCGTCCGGCCGCACCACCTCGCCGAGGCCCGGGCGATCGCGCCGGTGGTGTGCGTCCAGAACCAGTACGGGGTGGGCTCCCGGGACGCCGAGGAACTGGTGCGGCTCTGCGCGGCGCAACGCATCGCGTTCGTACCGTTCTTCTCCATCGCGGGGGACGGGCGCGCGGCGGGGGCGACCGGCACCGAGAGCGGTGAGGTGCTCGCGGTGGCCCGCGCGCACGGCGTGTCGCCCGCCCGGGTCCGGCTGGCATGGACCCTCCGGCAGGGCGACCACGTGCTGCCCATCCCCGGCACCGGCAACCCGGACCACCTCGTGGACAATCTCGCGGCGGCGACCCTGCACCTCACCGATGAGGAGGCGGCGCTCCTGTCCGCCGTTCGCGCGGCCTGAACCGCGCCCCGCCGACCCCTGATTGCCGAGCGCCGACCGGCTGGAGGTGCGAGGGTGGGCAGGAGTTCCGCCCATGGGTCGCAGGAGGTCGTTCGTGAGTACGCGTAGGTTGCGCCGGTCGCGGTGGGGAGTGCTCGTCGTCGCCGGTGCGGTGTCCTGTGCGGTGGCGGTCGCGCAGGCACCGCCGGCGGACGCACAGCCGGCCGGTGCCGGCGCGCGGGCGGAGTCCGGGCCTCCGGCGGGGCCGACCGGTCCCGGAGTGCCGATCCTGGAACCCGTCGTTCCGCCCGAGCAGGCAGGTGCGTTGATCGGCGGAGCCGTCCGGGAACTCGACTCCCGCCTGCCGCTCCGGGTACCGCAGCCGGACCCCGCTGATTCCTGTGCGGTGGTCGGCGCTTTCGGCGGCCGGGTGCAGCACGTGTCCGCGCTGCCACTGCTGCCGGAGCTGCTGTTCCTCCGCCCCGGGTACGAGTTCGGCCTGTCGGTGAACCTCACGATCGACTGCGAGGGCTTCAAGGCCGGGACTCCGCTCAGCGAACTTGCGGGCGATGTACGCCTGATCTGCCCGCAGCTGACGGCTCGTTACACGGTGGTCGTCAGCGACGGCACCGGGCGGGTCGTCAAGGGGGACACGCAACCGCCCACGCCGCAGGTGTGCCGGCTGACTCCGCACGGCTCGGCCGACTTCGACATCGCCGCAACCCGTGCCCACCAGGCCGGAGCGGACCTGGCGATTCTCACCGCGACCATGACGGCGCTCATCCCGGCCGCACTCAACCAGATCCTCCAGGACGAACCCGGCGTCTTCGCACCGCAGGCCCGAGGCTGATGGCCGGGCGGGGCATTCCGAGGGCACCGAGGAGTCGGAGAGTACATGGGCATGCACGATGACCAAGTGGACGTGACGGCGGAGACCGTGGCCGTCCTGGTCCAGGAGCAGTTCCCCCAGTGGGGCGACCAGGAGATCCGGCTCCTGAAGTCGTCCGGAACGGTCAACACGATCTTCCGTATCGGGGACGGCCTCTCGGCGCGTTTTCCGCTGCGCCTGGCCGACGCCGCCGAGAAACGGACGGTGCTTGAACAAGAGGCTCTGGCGAGTGCGGAGTTGGCACGGGTCTCGCCGTTCCCCACCCCGGAACCCGCGGCACTGGGGGAGCCCGGGGCCGGTTACCCCATGCCGTGGTCGGTCCAGACGTGGCTGCCGGGAACGGTCGCGTCGGAGGCCGATCCGAGCGGGTCGAACGCTTTCGCACGCGACCTCGCCACGTTCATCGCGGCCCTGCGGAAAGCCGGGACGCGGGGTCGGCGGTTCGGCGGCGAAGGCCGTGGCGGCGATCTCACCCACCATGACGAGTGGATGGCGGAGTGCTTCGAGCGGAGCGAGGACCTGCTCGACGTGCCCCGGTTGCGCCAGGTGTGGTGCCGGCTGCGGGAGTTGCCACGTAAGGGCGATGACGTGATGGCTCACGGTGACTTGATTCCGGGCAACCTACTGGTCACCGGCGGCCGGCTCAGCGGTGTACTCGACGCCGGCGGCTTCGGCCCGGCGGACCCCGCGCTGGATCTGGTCGGCGCGTGGCACCTGCTGGAACGGGGGCCGCGTGAGGTGCTGCGACGGGCCCTGGGCTGTGACGACCTGGAGTGGGAGCGCGGGAAGGCCTGGGCCTTCGAGCAGTCGATGGGTGCCGTCTGGTACTACGTTGAGAGCAATCCGACGATGAGCACGATGGGGCGGCGGACGCTCGACCGAATTCTGGGGTCGATGGAGTGATGGCGTCCCCGGGGTTCCCGTCGGGCCGGCCGGCCGTCCGGGGCGATGGAGCGATGGCGGTCGGTAACCGGCAGTACCGGCACGGCATATGACGCAGCGTCAGGCATCTGGTGCCGCATCGATGGCGACGAGTTCGACCTCGAAGCCGTCGTCGTTCTCCAGGTAGGCGGCGCAGTGCCCGGCGCCACCGGCGTGCGGGTGCCGGTCGGCGAACATCAAGTGCCATCCGTGGTGCACCGCTTCGGTGGCCAGCGCGTCGACCGCCGTCCTGTCCTCGACGTGGAACGCGAGGTGGTTCAGGCCCGGGCGGCACCGCTCGTGCCGGTCCGAGGTGAGGGCCGGGGACTGCTCGACGACCAGGTAGGCCGTTCCCAGCAGCCAACTGCGGCCGCCGTCCCACTCCTGGTGGAGCGTGTGCCCCAGGGCCTCCAGCAGCCAGCCGAAACTCACCACGGCACGGTCGAGGTCGGGCACCCACAGCTCGACATGATGCAGCGTCCCTGCGCGCGGACGACTCACGCCGCCGCCGCCACCACCCCCACCGCCGTTGCCGCCGCCAGCGCCGCGTCCGGCTTCCCCCGCGCTCCCGCGGGCCATCCCGTCGAGCAGGGAGCCGTCCCGCCCGGAGCTGTCGTCGTTGCCTGCCGTGTGCACGGGCGTGCCTTTCCTGGCCGGTGCTGCGAACGCCGGCCTGCTCGGTGATCGTCGGACGAAGTGCAACGCAGCCCTGTACGACCGCGTTCGCGGAGACACGCCGTTCGCAGCAGCCTCCGCCTCCATGGTTCCGTGCTCCAAAAGGGCGGAATCCCGGGGCCACGGTTTTCCCCGGACCACCGAAGGGGACACAAGCGGCCCGAGACCTTCAAGGACGGTGCACCGTGGCTCCACGACTGCCCGCGCAGGCGACGTTCGCGATGGGGGTGGCGGTGGCGATCCTGGCGGTCGGTGCCTGCGTCCCCGTCGCCGCGGCCCCGGGCGACCTGGTGGTGGGAACCGCCGGGCCGACGTGTGCGAACCCGCAGTTCGCGACGATCCAGGCGGCGGTGAACGCCGCCACCGCGGGCGCGACGATCCGGGTGTGCGCCGGAACGTATCCGGAGACCGTCGTGGTGGACAAACCACTGATCTTCCTCGGGGCCCAGGCCGGCGTCGACGCCCGTACCGGCCGTACGGTGGTGGGCGACGAGTCGGTGGTCGATTCCCCCACCGGTGACTTCAGCGTCCAGCCCGGCGTCGGCAACGTGACCATCGACGGATTCACCATCCGCGACGCCGGCACGCCCGTCCAGGACGCGGACGGCATCAGCGCCTTCCAGGGCGGCGGCAGCGGTTTCTCGTTCCTCGACAACATCATCGCCAACAACACCTACGGCATCAACTTCCAGTCGACCGGGGCGAGTCCGACGCTGGTGGAGCACAACCGCTTCGTGAACGACAACCAGACGGGAGCCGCCGGCGGAACGGGTGTCTTCGTCTCGAACGGGCCCGCCAACGAATCCACCATCACCCAGAACAGCTTCTCCGGCCACAGCTCCGCGGCGGTGAACACCACCGGAACCACGACGAACTTCTCCCGCGACCTGCTCATCACGGACAACACCAGCGTGGACGACGGCAACTTCGCGGTGGTGGTCAACACCACCGGCGGCGGTGTCGAGGGGAACACCATCACGCACACGGACCCCAACGACCCCACAGCGGGCAGTGCCGTCTTCATCGGCGGCAACACCGACGGACTGGTGGTCGACAGCAACACCATCGTCGGCGGTGCCGCGTCCGGCGTCCGGGTGACCAGCCTGTTCGGGGCACCGAGCACGGGTCTGAGCATCACCCGCAACAGCATCACCTCACGGCTCAACGGTGTCCGGGTCAGCGGCGGCCAGACCTCCGGACTGATCGACGGCAACTCCGTCACCGGCAGCAGCAACGACGGAATCCTGATCGACGCCGGCAACAGCGGACTGCGGGTCACGCGCAACACCGCCCACGCCAGCACGGTCTACGACTGCCAGGACAATTCCACCGGGACCGGCACGGCCGGCACGGCGAACCAGTGGACGGGCGACATCGGCGACACGAGCCTGCCGGTCGGCCTGTGCGCGGACCCGCCCGTGCTGACCATCGCCAAGACCCACAGCGGGGACTTCCGCCAGGGCCAGCGAGGTGCCACCTACACCCTCACGGTCGCCGACACCACCGGCGCGGGCCCGACCAACGGCACCACCGTCGCCCTCACGGACACCCTCCCCGCCGGGCTGACCGCCACCGCCGTCAGCGGCCCCGGCTGGACCTGCACGCTCGCCCCGCCGACCTGCTCACGGCAGGACGTCCTGGCCCCCGGCGCGGCGTACCCGCCCGTCACCCTCACCGTCCGCGTCGGGCGGCACGCACCCCGTCGGGTCATCAACACCGCGACGGTCTCCGGCGGCGGTGCCACCGCGGCCCGTACGGCACTGGATCCCACCACCGTCGAGCGCGACCGCCACCACCCCGACCATCACCGGCCCCAACGTCCGCGCCGCCGCCCGCACCACCACCCGGCCCGGCATCCGCACCGCCACCCGGTCCGCCGTCCGCACCGGCACCCGTACGGTCACCGACCCCACCGACTCCACCGACCCCACCGGCGGTCCGCGGGTGCGTAGCCGCCCTGGTCCGGGCTCCGTCGGATCGGTCCGAGCCGGGTTCGTCCGCACCCCGCCGGCGCCGGTTGCCCGGCAGGTCGTCCGGGGCCGCGGTGGCGTTCTTCGGGCTTCGGGCTCACGCCGTGTGGTGTGCGCGTGAGGGGGTGATCAGTTCCTCGGCGACCCACCGGGCCACGTTGTCGGGGTAGGGCGGTGCCAGTCCGAGGATGACGTGCGGGAAACCGGCGTCGAGCGCTTCACCGATCGCGTTCCGGGTCGCGCCGGGGTCGTCGTAGGAGACCGGCAGCACGATCGAACGGGTGATGGCGGCGGGGTCGCGCCCGATCTCGGCGCAGTAGCGGTCGAGCAACGCGCTGCGCTCGACGGCGTCGCGGATGTCGCCGCCGGGGATGTTCCACAGGTCGGCGTGCTCGGCGACCACGCGCAGCGTCGAGGACGCCCGTCCGCCGATGAGGATGGGCGGGTGGGGGCGCTGGACCGGCTTGGGGTTGCCGAACGCGCCGGTCAGCCGGACGTGGGTGCCGTCGAAGTCGAACGGCGCGGCCTCGGTCCACAGCCGCCGGATCACCGTGCACGCCTCGGCGAGGTCGCCCACCGCGTGCGCCGTGTCGTGGAAGGGCAGACCGTGGGCCGCGTACTCGCGCCGGGCGACCGGGTGGCCGGGGCGCGAGCCGACGCCGATGCCGAAGTCGAGCCGTCCGCCGGAGACGACGTCGACGGTCGCGGCGATCTTGGCCAGCACCGCGGGCGGCCGGAAGCGGTTGCTGGTCACCAGCACGCCCAGACGCAAGCGCCGGGTGTGCGCGGCGAGGGCCGACAGCAGCGTCCAGCCTTCGTAGGCCACCCCGTTCGGGTCGCCGCCGATCGGCATGAGGTGGTCGAACAGCCACGCGTGCTCGATCTCCGGGATGGCGTCGGCCTCCCGCCAGACCCGCAGGATGTCGTGGTAGTCGACCTGCGAGGGAGCCGTCATGATCCCGAAGCGGGGAGTGAGGGATGGCGTCATGGAAATGTGGGTCCTTCCAACTCGATGCCGGCGGTGCCGGACAGCACTGCGCCGCCGCCGGTGAGCGCGGTACGGCAGGTGTACGGGTCAGGCTTGATGTGAGTGGCGGGGGGAGGACGGTCGCCGCCTCGTAGCGGGTTCGGCGGAGGCCGTCCGGTGCGCGTAGGCGCGGGGGCCGCGCACCGGTATCGCGGCCGTACCGGCGCGGCCCACTCGCACCGCGCCCCCACGCCGTCTGCCGCCACCGTGCATCCCGCGCCGTCTGCCAGTACCGCGCACCCGCACCGCACCGCACCGCGTACCGTCGCCTCCGGCCCGCGCCGCGCATCCGCAGCGCACACCGTCGCCTCCGGCCCGCTCCGCATCCGCGCCGTGCAACGGCCCCCGCTCCCGGCCATACCCGCCTACTTGCTGTGCAGCGTTCCCAGCGCGTCGGGGTCCTCGTGCAGCGCGGTGGCCGCCGCCTGCCAGCCGGTGTCGCCGGGGGTGAGGGCGCTGCGCAGGAAGGCCGAAGTGAGTCGCTGGATCAGCGCGACGCGGGCGGGGCTCTCGTCGGTCGTCGCGGCGGCCTCGTAGCCGTTGACGCCGCCGAGCGAGTGCTCCGCCCCGAACAGCGTGAGCAGGCTCTTCCTGCCCGGGCTGTGGGTGTAGGCGTCGGTGAACCAGTCGGGTCCGCGGGTGGACAGCGCGGACTGGTCGTGGTCCCCGGCGACGATGAGAGCCGGCGCGGTCATCCGGTCGAAGGACGGCTTCATGAAGGAGAAGTTCTCCGCGGCGAACGGGGTCAGGTCGTCGCCCAGGCCGGGCAGGGCGAGCAGTACCCCCGCCGTGACGCGGGGGTCGGACATGTCCTCGCCCGGAACGCCGTCGGAGCCGAGGACGCGCGCGCCCAGCAGCGTGCTCGCCGTCTGGGCTCCCCAGGAGTGGCCGGCCACCGCGACGCGACCGTGGTCGAGGCGTCCGCCGAGGCCCGGTACGCGGGCCTGGAGAACGTCGAGTGCGTCCAGTACGCGCCGGAGGTCCTCGGTGCGGTAGCGCCAGATCCGCGGTGTGCGGGGGTCCTCGGCGGGCAGGGCGAGCGTCCTGGAGTCGAGGTGGGTGGGCCGCAGGACCACGAAGCCGTGTGCGGCCCAGAAGTCCGCGAGCGGCGCGTAGTCGTTCATCGACGAGCCGAAGCCGTGCGAGAAGACGACGACGGGCAGGTCACCGCCGGTCGCGGGGGCGGATACGCGGACCTGGAGCGCCTCGCCGCGGCCCGGCGCCGACAGGACGATCGGCCCCGCGGACACCACCGTGGCGGGTGCGTCCACGCTCTGCGGTGTCACGTGCGAAGGCGCGGTGTTCGATGCGGACATGGGAGTGCCTTCCGTAGCTTCGTTCTTCGTTCTTCGGCCCGGTGGTCCGGAAGTCCGGGGGGATCGCCGGCGTCCTGGGCCGGGCAGGTGCTGGTTCGGCGGTCGTTCCGACACCGGTCGTCGCCGGCCGCGGGTGTGCTGCGCCCGTGCGGAGCGGGACGGCGATGGCAGCGCGGTACCCCGGTCTGCCATCATGGGCGAAACGGAACCGTGTTCCACTAACAATACGGAACAGCGTTCCGCTTTGCAACGTCGTGGAGTGTGCGACGTCGCGGAGCGTGCGACAGCACAAAATGCGCAGCGTCACGGAAGGAGCGTCGCGGTGGACGACAGCGGGCGGGGTGCGGGAAGCGACGCCGGATCACGGCGCAAGGACGCCCGGCGCAACCGCCAGACCCTGCTGGAGGCGGCCGCCACGGTCTTCGTCGCCTCGGGCGTGGAAGCGCCGGTGCGCGACATCGCGGCCGAGGCCGGCGTCGGGATGGGCACGATCTACCGCCACTTCCCCACCCGGGCGGACCTCGTCATCGCCGTCTACCGCCACCAGGTCGACGCCTGCGCCGAAGCCGGCCCGGTCCTGCTGGCGGCCGGCCCGACACCGCACGCCGCGCTCGGACGCTGGGTCGACCACTTCGTGGACTTCCTGGTCACCAAGCACGGCCTCGCGTCGGCACTCCAGAACGACAACGCCGGCTTCGAGACGCTGCACGCCTACTTCCTCGACCGGCTCGTGCCGGTGTGCGCCCAGCTCCTCGCCGCCGCCACCGCCGCCGGTGAGATCCGCACCGACCTCGACGCCCTGCACCTCATGCACGGCATCGGAAACCTCTGCATCGGCGCCGACACCGACCCCCACTACGACGCGCGCCGCCTGGTCGCCCTCCTCATCGCCGGGCTGCGCCAACCGTGTTGAACGCGGCGCCGGCCAACGACGGTGCCCGACCGATCCGTTGCCCGGCCCGGCAAGCCGGTGCCGGTCAGCCCGTGCCCGTCCCCCGGCCGGCGTGGGCGGCGTGCAGGCGGGCGTACAGGCCGCCCAGGGCGAGGAGTTCGGCGTGCGTTCCGCGTTCGACGACGGCACCCTCGTCCATCACCAGGATGAGGTCCGCCTTTCTGATGGTGGACAGCCGGTGGGCGATGACGAACGTGGTGCGTCCCGCGCTCAGCCGTTCGGTGGCCCGCTGGATCAGCAGTTCGGTGCGGGTGTCGACGGCGCTGGTGGCCTCGTCCAGCAGCAGGATGGGCGGGTCGGCCAGGAACGCCCGTGCGATGGTGAGGAGTTGGCGCTCACCGGCGCTGACTCCGGCGCCGTCGTCCGCCAGGACGGTGTCGTAGCTGTCCGGCAGCGTGCGGATGAAGTGGTCGGCCGCCGCCGCCCGGGACGCCGCCTCGATCTCCTCCCGCGTCACCAGCCGGGAGACGCCGTAGGCGATGTTGTCGGCGACGGTGCCGGCGAACAGCCAGGTGTCCTGGGGCACCGTGCCGAAGTGGGAACGCAGCGCGTGACGGGTCATCGCGGCGGCGTCCGCGCCGTCGATCAGGATGCGTCCGCCGGTCACCTCGTAGAAGCGCATGAGCAGGTTGACGAGCGTGGTCTTGCCCGCGCCCGTCGATCCGACGACGGCGACGGTGCGGCCCGCCGGGACGTCCAGGTCGATGCCGCGCAGCAGCGGGCGCCCCGGTTCGTAGCCGAAGGAGACGTTCTCCAGGGTGACGCGGCCGCGCGGCTGCGGCGGTGCCGTGCTGGCGGGCGGGTCCGGGGTCTCCTCCGGTGCGTCGAGGAACTCGAAGATCCGCTCCGCCGAGGCGACACCGGACTGCATGACGTTGCCGAGCGCGGCCAGTTGGGACAGCGGGCCGCTGAACTGCCAGGCGTACTGGATGAACGCCTGCACCTCGCCGATGCTCAGGGTGCCGGAGGCCACCCGCAGCCCGCCGACCACCGCGATCAGCACGTAGTCGACGTTGTTGACGAAGCTCATCACCGGCTGGGTCAGACCGCTCAGGAACTGCGCCCGGAAGCCGGCGAGCAGCAGGGCGCGGTTGCGTTCGCCGAACTCCCGCACCGCGTCGGGCCCCCGGCCGGAGGACCTGACGAGGGCGTGGCCGCTGTACATCTCCTCGACGTAGGCGCTCAGTTCGCCGGTCGACTGCCACTGGCGGGCGAACTGCGGCTGGGCCCGGCGGCCGACCGCGAGCGCGCCGAGCAGGGCCAGCGGCACGGTGACCAGCGCGATCACCGCCAGCAGCGGGGAGATCCACATCATCATGACGATGATGCCGAGCACCAGCAGCAGGGAGTTGGTGACCTGGCTGAGGGTCTGCTGGAGCGACTGGGAGAGGTTGTCGACGTCGTTGGTGACCCGGGCGAGCACCTCGCCGCGCTGCTGCCGGTCGAAGTAGGACAGCGGCAGGCGCGACAGCTTCGTCCCGGCCTCCTGGCGCAGGGCCGACACGGCGTGCTGGATGACCCGGGTGGTCAGCCGCCCCTGGAGGATCCAGCACAGCCCGGAGACCGCGTACACCGCGAGCGTGACCGCCAGCGTCACGGTCACCGCGTGGTAGTCGATGCCCCGGCGGCGGTCGCCGCCGAGGGTGCCGGAGAAGATCAGGTCCGTGGTGTGGCCCAGCAGGCGCGGACCGCACACGTTGAGCAGGATGCTGGTCAGGCCGAGGGCCGCGATGCCGGTGATCAGCCGCCGGAAGGACACCAGGCGCCGCAGCACCCGGGCGGCCGACGGGCCGAAGGCGGCCGGCCTGGTCCGCGGCGTGCCGGTGGCGGGCCCCTTCGCGGGCACTGCGGGCGCCGCGGGCGCCGTGGCGCGTGGCCGTCTCATCGTGACACCGGCTCACCGGGACGCGACGGGTCCCCGTCGGGGAACTGCGAGACGACCATCTCGCGGTAGGTCGCGTTGTGCTCCAGCAGCTCGCGGTGCGTTCCCGCACCGCTGACGCGGCCCTCGTCGAGCACCACGATGCGGTCGGCCGCCATCGCGGCGCCGATGCGCTGGGTGACCAGCAGAACGGTGCCGTCGCCCACCTCACGGGCGAGCGAGGCGCGCACCGCCAGCTCGGTGGCCTGGTCGAGCGCGGAGAAGGGGTCGTCGAGCAGGTAGACGCGGGGCCGCTGCACCAGGACCCTGGCCATCGCCAGGCGTTGCCGCTGACCCCCGGAGAAGTTCGAGCCCCCCTGGGCCACCGCCGCGCCGAGTCCGCCGTCCAGCGCCCGCACGAAGTGCTCGGCCTCCGCCGCCCGCAGCGCCCGCCACAGGTCCTCGTCGGTGGCCGCGGGCCGTCCGTAGCGGAGGTTGGACGCGACCGTGCCGGACAGCAGCAGCGCGCCCTGCGGTACGAGCCCCACCGTGCGGGCCAGTACGGCCGGGTCGATGTCGCGCACGTCCTGACCGCCGACCAGCACCTGTCCGGACGTGACGTCGGCGAGCCGGGCGACCAGGGACAGCACGGTCGACTTGCCGCTGCCGGTCGATCCCACGACGGCGACGGTCCTGCCGGGTTCCGCGACCAGGTCGATGTCGCGCAGCACCGGCTCCTGGGCGCCGGGGTGGGTGAAGACCGCGCCGGTGATCCGTACGCCCCGGCCGGGATCGAGGTCGCGCACCGGGACCGCCGGGGGCGTGAGCTCCGGCGCGGTCGACAGCACCTGCGTGATCCGCTCGGCGCACACCTGGGCGCGCGGCAGCATGGCGAACGCGGTGGTGGCGGAGACGACCGCCACGAGGATCTGCGTGAGATAGCTGAGGAACGCGGTGACCGCGCCGAGCGGCATGCTGCCGGAGCCGACCCGGTGGGCCGCCCACAGCAGCAGCGGCACCGCGGTCAGGTTCACCAGCGTCTGGGCCAGCGGGAACATCAGCGTGGTGAGCCGGCCGGCCCGCAGCGCGGAGTCGGTGAGCGCGTCGTTGGCGGCGGCGAACCGGGCCCGCTCGACGTCCTCCTTCCGGAAGGCGCGGACGATCCGCAGGCCGGTGATCTGCTCGCGCAGAATCCGGTTGACCGTGTCGATGCCGCCCTGAAGGACGCGGAAGACCGGCTGCATCCGGCGCACGATCGCCAGGATCACCACCGTCAGCACCGGGACCTCGACCACCAGGACGCAGGCGAGCGGCACGTCCTGGCGCAGTGCCATCAGGATGCCGCCCACGCAGGTGACCGGCGCGGACAGCGCGACCGCCAGGCAGGTCTGGGTGAAGACCTGGACCTGCTGCACGTCGTTGATCGTGCGGGTGACCAGCGACGGGATGCCGTGCCGGGCGAACTCCCGGGTGGAGAAGGCGTGCACCAGCCCGAAGACCGCCTCGCGGATGTCGTGCCCGACGCAGCCGGAGATCCAGGAGCTGAGGCCGGCCACCGTGACGAGCGCCGCCATCTGCACCAGGGCCAGCGCGAGCATGAGCGGCAGCTGGGCGGTGATGTACCCCGTGTCGCCCCGCAGCACGCCGTGGTCGATCAGGTCGGCGTTGACCGCCGGCAGGTACAGCATGCAGGCGCACTGGAGCAGCTGCATGGCCAGCAGGGCGGCCAGCGGCAGCCGGTGGCGGCGCAGCAGCCGGCGCAGCAACGTGCCCAGCGGCGTGCCGGCGGCGGGGGGAGCGGTGGTCATGGTCTCCGTCAGGGCTCTCGTCTCCTCGTACCCGGCTCAGACGGCCGCGCGGGGACCGGGGACGTTGCTCCGCGCGGTGACGTCCTTGTTGCGGGCGGGGTCGAACAGCCGGGTGGTGAAGTCGCTCTCCCAGCGGTGGACCTGTCCGTCGAAGGCGCCGTACTCGTCGAGGGTGGCGGCGTCGGCCACCGGGAAGCCGTCGGCCAGGGCGGCGGGCACCGCGTCCGGGTACAGCAGCGCCGTGTGGTGCAGGGCCCAGGCGACCGACCCGGCGCAGTCGTAGACGTCGACCCGGCGCCGGAACTCCTCGGCGACGTCCTCATCCGCGGCGCGCAGCAGTTCGGCCAGCTCCAGGAACTTCAGCAGCGTCAGGTCCTTGCCGATCTCGATGTAGTACAACGTGGTGGCCTCGACGTGCAGTTGCACGCACGCGTCGATCAGCTGGTCGGTGCGGTCCATCACGAACGACGGCTCGCCGTAGACCGTGCGCCGCACCCGCCGGTCGAGGAAGTCGCCGACGTCCGCCTCGACGCCCGAACTGACCTGGAACAGGCTGGTGCACGGGTCGATGATGAACAGCTCGACGTCGTCACGGTGCGAGAGCTTGACGAACGGCAGGGCCACGTTGGTGAGTTTGGTGCGCCAGAACAACTGCGTCCTGCGGTCGAACGGTTCGATCCGCTCACCGTTCTGCGACTGGCGCCCCTGCGCGTAGCCGAGGTCGGTGAGCGCGTCGGCGACCCGGGCGAGGGTGTCGCGGCGCAGCAGCAGGTCCAGGTCCCCGACCCGCCGGGCCCCCGGGTCGCCGTACACCGTGTCGACCAGCGGCTGCCCCTTGCGGATGGCGTAGGCGATCCCCGCGTCGTCGACGGCGCGCAGCACCTTGGCGTACTCGTCGGCGAGGGCCTGGTTGCGGCGCCGGTTGCCCTCGTAGGCGTACGAGTAGATCCACCGGTAGGGGGCCAGCGGCCGGCCCTCGTCGGACTGGGCGAGCCGGTGGCGGATCAGGTTGCGGCCCACCAGCGGCAGGACGCCGTGCCGCCCGGCGAGGTCGACGAAGCGGCCCCAGTCCAGGCCGGCGCCGTGCGTGCCCAGGACGTCGCGCACCCGCGCGCACACCTCCTGGGTCAGGCGGGGCCGGGCGAGGGCGAGCAGCAGCTCGTCGGCCAGGCGTTCCGGGGAGGAGTCCGCGCGGAACGCGGGGACGGGCGGCTGGTCGGGGCGGACGGCCATGTGCGGTTCCGATCGGTCGGGGTGGACGGGGCGGGGCGCGGCATCCGTCACGCGGGGGCGGCGCCGTCGCCGGCGGCCGAGGCCATCAACTGCCAGACGGCCAGGGGGTCCTGGAAGCTGGTCTGCTCGAGCAGCTCGTCCGGGATGGTGACGCCGAGCAGTTCCTCCAGGTCCATCAGCAGGCCGACGGTCGCCAGCGAGTCCAGACCGTGGTCGGCGAGGTTCAGGCCGGGGTCGAGGGGCGCGTCCGCGTCGAGCAACGGCAGGTTGGCGCGCAGCAGCTTCTCGAACTCCGGGGGCCAGGGGGCTTCCCGCACAGGTGCTCCTTCGGTGGTGGGCGCCCGCGCGGGGCGCCGGGGGACGGTTACGCCAGCCGGACTGACCGGTCGAGCAGGGCGAGCGAACCGGTCGCGGTCAGCAGCCGGTCGTTGGAGTAGTTGAGCGCGGCCGAGCGCAGGTCGCGCAGGTGGCGTTCCAGCGGAACCGCCGAGTCCTTGCTGTAGCCGACGGACAGCCCGCACAGCTGGACCAGCCGGTCGACCGCCGCGTACGTCAGCTCGGCGGCGGTGACCTTGAGGGTGTTGAGGTGGATCTGCACCGGCGGGGTGTCGATCGACAGGCCCTGCTCGCGGTGGCGCGCCACCTCCGCGGTCACCTGGTGCAGGTAGGCGCCGACCAGTTCCAGGTCCATGCGGGTACGGCCGAGCCGTTCGGTGGTCAGGTCGGACCTGGGGTCCACCGAGCGCGGCCGGTTCGGCGACCTGAGCAGGGAGACGACCTGGCCGAACGCCGACTGGGCGGCGCCCAGCCAGCAGGCGGCCCAGGCGATGTGCCCGACGGCGATCATGCTGTCGGTGGCGACCGCGCGGAAGGCGCCGGGCCCGCCGACCACGTTGCGTACCGGGACGTTCGCCGACAGCCGCATGCCGACGCTGCGGGTGCCGCGCATGCCGAGGGCGTTCCAGGAGCCGTACACCTCGGTCTTCGTCAGGTCCCGGTCGGCGTACACCAGGCTCACCCGGCTGTCGGGCGCGTCCGGTGCCTCGCGCATGGTGACGAGGTAGCCGTCGGCGTGTTCGCCGCCGGTCACCACGGGGGCGTCGCGGTGCAGCGCCAGGGTCGCTCCGGTGTGCTCCAGGGCGGCCTCGGCGCTCGTCAGCCGGCCGCCCTTGCCCGCCTCGGTCGTCACCGAGGCGATGTAGACCTCGCCGCGCGCCACCCGCGGCAGCAGTTCGTCGCGCAGTTCGGGGGTGGCGTGCCGGACGAGGGCGTCGACCTGCTGGCAGTGCATGGCCCAGATCATGGCCGTCGACAGGCAGCCGCCGGCCATGATCCGGGCCGCCTCCGCCAGGTCGCCGACACCGCCGCCCCCGCCGCCGTACCCGGTGGGGACCAGCAACCCCATCAGCCCGCTGGCGCGCAGGGCGTCGAGGTTGTCGGCGGGGAAGTCGCCGGCGGTGTCGACGCGGCCGGCCCGTTCGGCGAACAGCGGGCGCAGTCCGGCCGCGAGGTCGGCCGCCCCGGAGGCGGGCGCCGTCGGCTGTGGCGTCATGCGGGGACGTCTCCTGTCGTCGTCACCGGAACGGGCAGGTCCACCCCGGTGTCCAGCGGGGTGCGCGAAAGGGTCAGCCGGGAGGCGGAGACCACCGTCCGGCCCCGCACGAAGACCTCCGCGGGGGCCGGGCGGCTGAGGAAGCCCAGCAGGCTGGCGGTGAGCCCGTAGGCGCCGGTGTTGGGTACCACCAGCACGTCGCCCGGACCGGCCGCGCAGACCGGCACCTTGCTGCCCAGCACGTCGGCGGGCGTGCACAGCGGGCCCACCAGGTGGCTGGTCAGCGCGGGGTGCGCGGCGCCGGGTTCCGGGGTGGCCGCCGGGCGCACCAGCCGGCCCAGTCCCGCCATCCCGCCCAGGTGGTGGATGCCGCTGTCGACCAGCACGAACCGGCCGCCCTCGTTCTCCTTCACCTCCGCCACCGTGCACACCAGGGCGCCGCAGCCGCCCACCAGGTGGCGGCCCGACTCGAACGCGACCGCGGGCAGGCCGTCGCGCCAGCCGGGCAGCCGGGAGGACAGCAGGGTCTCCAGCGCCTCCCGCAACCGCGGGTAGTGCGGTCGTTCGCCCGGCTCGGCGTAGGGGGCGGCGAAACCGCCGCCGAGGTCGAGGTGGGCCAGCGGCAGTCCGGCGTCCCGCAGCCGGCGGGCCGATTCGATGCTCGCGGTGAACTCCGCGATCAGCGCGTCCTCGCTGCGCGCGGTGCTGATCGGGAAGTAATGCGCCCCGACCACCCGGGCGCCCGGCCGGTCGGCGAAGCGCTCCGGCCGCGCGAGGACGTCGGCCTCGTGGACGCCGAACTTCGACGGGCCGCTCATGCGCAGGCCCGACGCGCCGCTGCGGGCCGAGTTGATCCGCAGCAGGCACTCCGCGGTCCGGCCCTGCGCGGCCGCGGTACGGGCGACCCGGTCCAGGTCCGCCGCCGACTCGACCGAGAAACGGCGCACCCCGCGGCCGAGCGCCTGCGCCACCTCCCCGGCCGTCTTGGCCGGTCCGGTGTACAGGCAGTCCTCACCGGCCCAGCCCGCCTCCAGGGCGGCGGCCAGTTCACCGGTGGAGGAGATCTCCGCCCGGCAGCCGCCGGCCCGCAGCACCTCGCCGAGTGCCGGGTGCGGATTGGCCTTGAGGGAGTAGTACAGGGCGGCGCCCCGCGGCAGTTGGCCGCGCAGGGAGTGCGCGGCGTCCTCGGCGGCGTCGAGCCGGTAGAGGTACAGCGGGCTGCCGAACGCCGCCAGCAGGTGTCGGGGCAGGTCGTCGCTCATCGGCTCTCCTGTCGGGTGCGCAGGGCCGCACGGTCGATCTTCCCGTTCGGGCCGTGCGGAAGCGCGGGGGCGACCAGGCAGCGGGCGGGCGCCTTGTCGGGGCCGAGGAGCCGGCGCACCGCGCGCAGCACCGCCTCGGGGGTCAGGTCGGTCACCGCGTACAGCACGGCGGGGCCCCCGGCGCCGGGCGGGAGGAAGGCGGCCTCGGTCACCCCAGGCACGTCCCGGGCCGCCGACTCGATCTCGGCGACGCTGGTGCGTACCCCGTTGGACTTGAAGACGTCGTCGCGCCGGCCGGCGAAGTAGAGGTAGCCGTCCGCGTCGAGCCGGCCGAAGTCCCCGGTGTGCAGGCGTACCCGGCCACCGGGGCCGTCCGGGCGGAAGGTGCGCCGGGTCAGTTCCGGCGCCCGCCAGTAACCGGCCATCACGTGCGGTCCCGTGACGGTGATCTCGCCGGTCTCCCCAGTTGGCAGCGGTTCCCCGCCGGGGCCGAGGATGTCGACGGTCGTGCCGGTCAGCGGCCGGCCGACCGCGTGCGGGCGCGCCAGGTCGCCGTCGGGCTCCATGATCGCGACGCGCTTGCACTCGGTGATGCCGAACATCAGCTGGACGCGCGCGCCGGCGAACCGCTCCCGCAGCGCCGCACGGGCGGCCGGGGCCAGCGCCTCGCCGGTGTTGGTGAACAGCCTGATCCGGGTGGGGCCGGTGTCCCGCCGGGCCAGCCGCAGCAGCAGGTCCGCCAGGGAGGGGACCAGCGGCACCACGGTCACCCCGGTGCGCCGGGCGGTCGCCAGCAGGCCCAGGTCGCCGCCGGGGCCGGCCAGCACCAGCCGGCAGGCGGCCAGGGCGCACAGCAGGACCTGGTAGAGGCCGTAGTCGAAGGAGAGCGGCAGCCGGCACAGGACCACGTCGTCGGCCTGGTAGCGCAACCGTTCCGCGATCGCCGAGCACGCGGAGAGCACCTGGGGGTGCGGGCAGACCACGCCCTTGGGCGAACCCGTGCTGCCCGAGGTGTAGATGAGCAGCGCGGGGCCGTCCTGGTCCGCTTCCGGCCCGGCTGCGGGAGTCGGCGGCGGGGGAGTCGCTGGCGGGGGCGCGGGCGCTTCGGCGGCGGTGAGCAGGGCGTGCGGCGGCAGTGCGTCGGCGTCGGTCAGGACGAGGTCCGGCCCGCAGTCGGCGACGACCTGCCGCCGGTAGCGCTCACCGGAGTCCGGGGCCAGCGGCACGAAGCAGGCGTCCAGCACGGAACAGGCGTACAGCAGCGCCACCACCCGGCGGTCGGTGGCGGCGACGACCACGACGCGGCTGCCGGTGCCCACTCCGCGCTCCGCCAGCCACCCCGCGCAGCCGCGCACCGCCCCGGACAGCTCGGCCCAGGTCCAGGTACCGGCCGGGTCGGTCACCGCCGCGGCCTGCGGACGGGCCGCCACCGCGGCGTCCAGCAGTTCGTGCACGCGGCGCGGCCGGGCGGGTGCCGCGTCCCGCCCCTCGCTCACCGGGCGCCCCGCGGCTGCTCCGCGAGATGGCGCTCGGCCCGCTCGACGACCTCGCGCAGGGTCCGCACGGCCGCCACCGGATGCCTGCCGTAGCCCGTCTCCCCGGTGAGCACCAGGCAGTCGGCGCCGTCGAGCACCGCCTGGGTGATGTCGGCGACCTCGGCGCGGCTGGGCAGCGCGCTGTCGCGCATCGAGTGCAGCAACTGGGTGGCGACCATGGAGACCTTGCCGTGCCCGGCGCAGGCGCCCACCACGGCCTTTTGGAGGAACGGCACCTCGGTGTACGGCAGTTCCACCGCCAGGTCACCGCGCGCGACCATCAACCCGTCGAAGGCGGCGGCCAGTTCCTGCATCCGCTCGACGCCCTCGTCGTGCTCGATCTTGCCGATGACCTCGACCCCCGGCGCGAGGTCCCGGATGCGTGCGGCGGTCTCCGGTCCGGCGGCGAACGACAGCGCCACCGCGTCGACCCCCAACTCCCGCACGAACAACAGGTCGTTGACGTCCTTGTCGGTCAGGTCCGCCGGGCGGGCGCCGGCGCCCTGCACGGCCACCCCGCGACCGGTGCCGACCCGGCCGCCGGCCACCACGGTGCAGCGCAGCACGTCCGCGTCGGCCTGCTCGACGCACAGCTCCAGCAGGCCGTCGTCGATCAGGACCCGGGTGCCCTTCACCGCCCGCCCCGCCGCCCAGCCGTGGCTCAGCCAGGTGCGGTGCGAGGTGAACTCCCCGCGGCGCGCGGTCAGTTCCACCGTCTGCCCGGGCTGCCACTCGGCGGTCCCGTCCGGCAGCCCGCCGAGCCGGTTCTTGCGGTCCTGCAGGTCGGCCAGCAGCCGCACCGGGCGGCCCCCGGCGTCCGCCGCCTCGCGTACCGCCCCCACGACGCGCCGGTGCCACGCGTGGTCGCCGCTGTTGAGGGCGAGCCGGACGACGTCGACGCCCTCGGCCACCATGCGGCGCACGCACGAGGGGCTCTCGCTGGCCGGGCCGAGGGTGACCGCGAGCGCGGTACGCCGCCGGGCGCCGCCGGGCACCACCGGCGGGTACGGTCCCCAGCCGGCGGTCCGGTTCCCCGCGGCGCTGTCCGAAACGTTCACTGCCCGTCCTCGATCCGTTTGACGCTGCACCGGTGGAAGACCCGGACGAGGGGTTCGGTGCCGGTGGGCACCACCGGTGTGACCCCGTGCAGGATGCCCGCCGCGGGCAGGTTGTTGACGAAGACCGCCCGGTCCGGTCCGATCGGACCGAGGTTCACGCCGAACCCGGCGCGGGCCTCGGCGTGCCGCTGCTCGCGCAGCATCGGCTTGCTGCCCTCGGTCGGCTCCTGGGACCACTCGAAGGCGTCGTCGAACCCCAGACCGTGCCGCGCCAGGTAGGCCCGCGCGTCGACCAGCAGCATGCCGCCGCCGGTGAACCCGGCCAGCGGGCCGTACAGGTGGGAGAACAGCAGGGCGTCCCGGTCGATGTGCAGCGCCTTGAAGCTCCACGCGCTGCCGTACAGCTCGACCGGGATGGCGCCGTCCGACGTCGTGCCGGTCTTGACGCGGTACACCGCCGCGGCGTCCAGCTCCCGCGACGCGTCGCGGAACGCCTCCCACACCGCGCCGAAGAGCCGTTCGTGGAGGTCGCGGACCCCTTGCGGGCTCGCGGTGCGGGGCAGTCCGGTGACCACGGCGGCGCCCGGGCCCGGCTGTTCGCCGTCCCGCAGCAGCAGCCGCACCGTCCCGGCGACGAGCGTCTGCGGGATCGGCGCGTCGGCGTCGCCCAGGTACGGGCCGGCGTCGATCTCCAGATCACCGGGGCCCGACCACGCCTTCGGCGGCACGGCGTACCGCATGGCGTCGATCGCCGTGCGGCGCACGTCCATCATCCTGGTCACGCCAACCTCCTCGTGTTCACCGGGCCGCGGCCCCGCCGCCGGCCCGGTCGGCGGCCGGCTCCGGCCGGGCCGGGCCGGCGAGCAGCAACTCCTGCAACCGGGTACGCACCGCCTGCGGATCGCGGGTGCCGTCCACGGTCCGCACCAGGTCGCGGGCCGCGAAGTGCCCGCGCAGCCGGGCGGCGACCCCGTGGTACTCCGCGAGCCGCTCGGCGAACCGCGCCGCGGTGTCGTCGCGCCGGGTGACGACGCGGCCGCCGCACTGCTCGCACCCGGCCCGGCCGGCGGGGGCGGGCGTGCCGCAGTCGGCGCAGATGCGCCGGCCCGAGACCCGTTCGAAGGCGACGTCGTCGGGCACCTCCACGATCACCAGGCCGGCGATCCGCTCCCGTTCGCGGCGACCCACCGCCTCGTCGAGGTCGGCGCACTGCCGCGGGCTGCGCGGGTAGCCCTCGACGACCACCACCCGGTGCGACGGGTCGAGCCGGTCCAGGAAGTGCGTGAACTGGTCGCGCACCAGGGCGTCCGGCAGGATGCCCTGCCGCAGCAGGGTCTCCCGCGCGGCCAGGCCCAACGGGTCGCCGAGCGCCGCCAGTCGCAGGCCGTAGTCGCGCACCCCGAACCGGGCCAGCCACGGGTGCAGCCGGGCCAGCGCCGACAGCGCGGTGGTCTTGCCGCACCCCGGCGGGCCGATGACGAGGTGCACGGGTACCGGCCCGCCGGCCGGGAAGTCAGCCGCCATCGGACCCGGCGACACCCTCGGCCCGCAGCAGCGCCCACGCCGCCTCCACCGCACCCTCCGGCGCCGTCACCCTGCCCTGCTCCTGGTGGAGCCGCAGCGTGCGCAACGTCGCGTAGAGCCGTTTGGCGGGGGTGTCGAGCAGCAGCTCGGTCAGGTGGTAGAGCTGGTTGGTGTCCGCGGCGATCCGCACGGACTCCGGGAAGGCGTCCGATATGAGGGCGGCCAGCGCCTGCGGACCCTCGTCGACGAGGAAGACGGTGACCGGGTCCGCGTACAGGTACTCGATCGCCTCCTGCCACGTCCGGTGCTCGCGCACGTCGGGCGACCGGGTCGGGTCGTTGCCCTCCAGGATGCGCACCTTGCCGCTGTCCTCGATGAGGCAGGCCAGGCCGTCGAGGTGTTTGACCTGCGGCCCGTTGTAGACCCGCGCGGGCACGTGCTTGCCCTCGCCGTCGAGGAACCGCTGCCCGAAGACGTCGGCCCGCGACGCGGTGGGGATCGTCACCGGCAGGCGGGAGAGCTTGCGGTCGTTCATCCGGCCGTCGACGATGAGGTTCTTGTGGTAGACGAGCACCGAGCGCCCGTCCGGCAGCCGGATCTCCTGCTGGTAGTCGCTGATCGGGGTCAACTCACCGCCAAGCGCCTCGCTGAGCTGCTCGAACGTGGTGTCCTTGTCGAGCAGTACCGAGCGCAGGTAGCAGTTCACCTCCCGCATGTCGTCCTCGCCGAGCATGCGGATGACGCGGGCCGCCGGCTCCACCCCGATGCGCTGGGCGTGGAACCAGTCCAGGCTGATGCGGACCGAGAACCGCGCCTTCGCCAGCCCGGCCCCGCGGGTGCGCCAGGCGTCGACCAGCCGCCTGAGGCGGACCCGGGTCTCCTTCTCGTCGGAGGCGAAGTGCGCCGCGGTGATCAGCTCGATCTCCTCCAGCGCGGGGGAGTCGATCTCGTGGACGAAGCGTTCGCAGAACTCCGGCTCGATCATCGGCTCGCCACCGCCGGACAGTACGGCCTTCCACAGGCCCATGCCGTTCATCACCCGCAGGACGGGCCCGGGGTCGCGGGCGACGCTGTACGGGCGCAGGCCCCCCAGCGACATGGGAGCCGCGTAGTTGCAGTGTCCGCAGCCGACCGGGCATTCCGAGGAGGGCCACACATAACACGTCGAAGCGTGCACCGGCCCGTGCGAGGTGTACGAGGAGAGCGAGCCGATAACGTCGTCACGGGCCTGGTCGGCGGCAGCGCGTGTCGCATTCCGCTTCGTTGACGCGTTTTGCCGGAATAATGAATCGGGCACGGAACTTCCTCCCTCGGGCAATTCGGGCGAGTTGTCGCCGGACGCCAGCAGTGGAAACCGGCCGGACGGTTTACGGGCGCCGCCATTCCTTTTGCGACAACCGCCGGTCCCTGGTGCGCCGTTGGCCCTCCCATCGCACATCAGCATACGTGCCTGTTAGTTTTTTTCAACGAGTTGACGGGTAGTTGCTGTCGTGCGGAAGCGCATGCACACCAGGTGCGTGGAAGCGTCACGTATCCGTGAGTTCTCACCCGAGGAAGGGATGCGTTCTTGCCATCCGGGCTCTCCCCCGTCGGTCAGGTCAGTGCCCCATTCGGCGGCTCGGCCGGTTCCGCTCCCTTGACCTGGGGCCAGACCGCCATCTGGGATGTCCTGCGCTGGCTTCCGGCGAACGACGCCTCCCTCAATCTCACCGTGACGCATCCGGTGCACGGCACGCACGGCGTGGCGAGCGCCGCCGCCGCCCTGTCCGCGCTGCTGGAACGCCACGAGGCGCTGCGCACCCTCTTCCGCGACGAGGACGGCGCCGGCGCCGGCGCCGGGACGGCGAACGGGCGGGGGACGCGTCCGGTGCAGCAGGTGCGGGCGGACGGCGAACTGCCCGTCGCCGTGGTCGAGTCCACCCCGGCCGGTGCGCAGCAGGCGGCCCGCGCGTGCGCGGCGCGACTGCGGGCCGAGCCGTTCGACACCGCGGCCGACCTGCCCGTCAGGGCCGCCGTGGTGGTCGCCGGCCCCCGCGTCACCCACATCGTCCTGGTGTTCAGCCACATGGCGGTCGACGGCTGGAGCGCCGCGATCGTCCTCGACGACCTCGCCGCCCTGCTGGACGGCACCCCCGGCCCGCCCGCCCAGCAACCCCGCGAACGCGCCCGGTGGGAGCGGTCGCCGGCCGGCCTGCGGCGATCCGCGGCGGCCCTGCGCCACTGGAGCCGCAACGCCAAGGAACTGCCCGCCGACTGGATGCAGGACGTCCGCGCCGGCGCCGGCCCCGACGCGAGCTGGGCGGACCAGACCTCTCCCGCGATGGCGGCGGCGGCCCACAGCCTGGCGGCCCGGCACCGCGTCGCACCGGGCCTGGTGCTGCTGGGCTCGGTCGTGCTCCTGCTGGGGCTGTACCGGGAACGGACGGCGGTGGGCGTGCGGCTGCTGGTGGCGACCCGGTTCCGGCCGGAGAACCGCCGGCTGGTCGGCGCGTTCAACCAGAACGCCCTGCTGAGCACCGAGCTGGTCGACGAGCCGTTCTCCGCGTTCCTGCTGCGGCTGCGCCCGGACAGCCTGCGCGCCTACCGGGCCAGCGAGTGCGACCCGCGCGAGGCGGAGGCGGCGGTGCGGTCGGCCGTGGGCCGGCGGGGATTCACCTCCGGCGGCAACTGCTTCTACAACGACGCCCGTTACCACGAGGACGGCACCCCGGTCCCCGGCGCGCTCACCGGGCTGAACGCCGATCAGGTGCGGGAGATGCTGCCGCGGTCCCGCGTGGCGGAAGCGGTGCCCAAGGGCGACCAGTACGCCTCGAAGTTCTTCCTCTGGCTCTACGGACTCGCCGACACCGCCCGGTTGTCGGTGTGCGCCGACCGCCGGTTCCTGGCCGCGGGGCGTACCGCGTCGGACTTCCTGACCGACCTGGAGTGGCTGCTCGTCGAGGCGCTGGACGGCGACCCCGCCCTGCCCGCGCTGCGGACCGCGTTCGCCGGCCGCCGCGCCCGGGTGGGCCCCGGGGCCGGGTGACCGCGCGGCCGGCGGCGTCGAGCACACCGCCGGGCGGCCCTGACGCGGAACGGGTGGGCCGAACGCGGAACGGGTGGGCCGGACGCGGAACGGGTGGGCCGGACGCGGAACGGGTGGGCCGGACGCGGAACGGGTGGGCCGGACGCGGAACGGGTGGGCCCCGAAGGACCCACCCGACCCGGACCTCGCGTGAGCGGGAGCGGTCAGAGCGTGCCGGTGCCGTTGCTGTAGGACGTCATGTTGAACGTGCCGAAGCCGTTCTGGACGGGGTCACCGGTGTTGTTGATGCAGTGCAGGATGCCGCCGCCGCCCGCGCCGTTGAGGCAGACGGTCATCAGGTCGGTGAAGACGACGCCGGGGGTGTCGGGCACCTCGTAGGCGCGGTCGGTGTAGATGTCCGCGGTGAGGTCGAAGAAGCAGTAGCTGCCCAGGCCCCAGGCGTGGTGCTCGGTGACGTGGTCGGCGACCTTGTAGGCGGCGTAGCCCTTGGTGCCGCCGTGCACCCAGGCGGTCTGGGTGGGCACGTCGTAGGGGTGCTCGTTCTGGAAGAAGTAGGTGCTGCCGTGGTTGCCCTGCCACAGCACTTCGTACTTCTGGTAGTGCTCGACGGCCAGCGCGTACGCCGTGACGTGGTCGCCGTTGACGATGATGCCGGTGTCGGCCGGGTTGACCGACCAGCCGACGGTGTTGTCCAGGCCGTGGTCCGCGCGCCACAGCCAGAGGTTGTCGCAGATCACGTCGTTGCTGTCGAGCTGGACGCTGACGTCCGCGCCGCCGGCCAGGGCGCCGCCGATCCGGGCGTAGACGTCGAACAGCGCGGTCGGGTCGAAGGTGTGCCGCAGCCGGCTGGGGCCGTTGCCGACGCGCAGCAGCACGGGGGTGTGGGCCGAGGCGGCCTCGAACAGCAGACCGGCGACGGTGACACCGCTGACGTCGTCGACCTCGATGACGGTGTTGCCGTGCGTCGACTGGAGCGTGGCCAGGCCCAGGCCGAGCACGACGGTGCCCGGGCGGCTGACGCGCAGCGGCGAGGAGAGCGGGTAGACGCCCGGGGTGATCAGCAGGTGCTTGCCCCAGGCCAGCGCCTCGTTGATGCTGGCGGCGGAGTCGCCGGGGCGGGCCACGTGGAAGTCCGACAGCGGGATGCCGCGGCCCTCGGCCGGGCCGTGCACCCAGGTGGGGCCGGTGCTCTCCCGGCGCAGCGCGGGCACGAAGACCTGGTAGGAGCCGTGCCGGTCCACCGTCAGGAACGGCTTCTCCCGCACGACCGGCGTGCGGTCGACGGTGGTGTAGGGCGGCGTCGGGAAGGACTGGGCGGGGGCGCCCTCGACACCGACGAAGACCATGTTCCAGTTGGAGCCGGTCCAGCTGCCGAAGGAGTCGTTGCGCGACAGCCACTGCTGCTGCGAGCCGGAGTCCACCTGGCCGTCCACCACGCTGTCGGCCAGGAAGCCGCCGCTGGACCACTGGTTGCCGGGCGGGCTCGGCCACAGCGACATGTCGCCCTTGACGTGGACGCGGCGCATCGGACCGGCCTGGGCGACGGCCCAGCGCTCCAGCCCGTCCGGCGGCACGATGCTCAGGTTCTCGGCGGCCCGCCAGAAGTTCTGCGTGCCGTTGCCCTGGAGCCACTGGGCGTCGACCGTGACGTGACCGTTGATCACGACGTCGTCGGGGCTGGCGCCGAGCCCGAGGACGTGGGTGTAGAAACCGACGTTGATGTCGACGGTGTAGGTGCCCGGCATGAAGGCCAGGGCGTACCGCTCGGTGCCGAACTGGTTGGACTGCTGGGTGGTGAACACGGCGTCGACCTGGGCCTGGATCGCCGCGTCGCCCATGGACGGGTCGAAGACCAGCACGTTCGGACCGAGACCGGCGCCGTCGTGGCCGTGCGACGGCACGGCGGACGCGGGCGACGACGCGAAGGCTGATCCTGCGGAGACGCCGCCGGCCAGCGGCACCGCGACGGCGGCGGCAGCCGCTCCGCGGAGCATGGCACGGCGAGTGGGAATCACGGACACGGCTCTCCCTGGACATGGTGGATGGTGGGACCACGGCTGGTCCCCAACCGCAAGAGAGCGCTCTCAGGCACGAAGTGAATCATCGCGGGTATACAGCGTCAATAAGCGTGCGGCGGTAAGTAAGGCGGTCTCCCGCACCCCGGGTTGACCGGCCGACCGCTCCCGGGTCCGGCCAGGTGGGGACGGGTACGGGACCGGGTGGGTCGGGGCGGACTGTGCGGGGTGGGCGCGTGGTGCTCCGGGGCGCGTCCGGGACTGTGCGAGCGGGGACGGGGTGGTGCGGGGCGCGTCCGGCCTTGTGCGGATCGGCGGCTCAACGGGCCAACGAGGCGGGCGGGTTGGCGCATCGGCGGGCCGAGGTCGGGCCGGGACGCCGCGCCCGCTCCGATGCCGTTGCGCCGCCGAAGCCGAAGCCGAAGTCGCCTCCGAAGCCGAAGTCGCCTCCGAAGCCCATGCCGCCGCCGCCGATGCCGATGCCGACGTCGGGTGCGGGCCGGCGGACCGGTGTCGGGTGGCTCACCGTCCCGCGCCGGCCACCGGGCCCCGGGCGGCGGCCAGTTGGGCGGCCAGCGCTGCGAAGTCGTGGGCGGTCAGGAGGAGACCGCTGTCGACGTCGATGTCGAGGCGTTCCTCCAGCACTGCCGCCGGTTCGACGGCGGTGATGGAGCCCCCGCCGAGGGAGAAGAAGTCGTCACGGGGCCGTGGCCTCGCGCCCGAAGACCTCGGCGGCGGCCAGGACGTGGTTCAGCTCGTTGTCGGACACGGCCGCTCCAGGTGGTGTGGGGTGATGGCGCCCGGGCGGGGGTCCGGACGGCGCGGGGTCGTACCCGTTGCCCGGCCGCGCCGGACAGCAGGCGGGCGGCCATGTCGTCCAGCACCGCCCGGGCCAGCGGACGGCCGACCACGGCGCCGTTGAAGCGCGGGCCGAGGAAGAGCCGGTCGCGTGGACGCGGGCGAACCGGACCGCGTCGATGAGTTCGGCCTTCTCCGCCCCGGAGTCGGCGCCGAACATGATGTTCTCCCGGATCGAGCCGCCGAACAGGTGGGCGTTCTTGTCGACGTAGCCGATCTGCTTGCGGAAGGTGGGCCGGTCCAGCTCGGCCAGGTCCACCCCGTCAACGGCGTGGTGCCCGCGGTCGGGACGCGCAGGCCGGCCAGCGGTGGACGCGCCGGATTCCGTTGACGTGGTGGAAGCGGTGGACGGTGCCGGCGCTGCGGGTTCCGGCGACGTGGCCGACGCGCCGGATTCCGGGAAAGCCGCGGAAGCGGTGGACGCCGCGGAGCCGACCGGCGCCCTCGGCGGCTGAGCCCCGCGGGGTTGCCCGGTCTCGCGGGGCGGGAGCGTCACGCGTCGTCGCGGGCGGCCGTCACGAGTAGTCGCGCAGCTCGGGCCACATCGTGCCCCAGGGGTGGCGGGGACCGGTGCAGACGTAGACGTGGCCGCCCCATTCGATGTTGTGCACGCCGTCGGGGTTGGAGAGCGTGGCGGCCACCCGGACGTGCCGGAAGTCCCGGCGCAGTTGGGCGGCGTACCCGGGGGCGTAGTCGGGGCCGGGGGCGATGGCCACCACGGTCGTCGCGTGCGGGTTGCCCGGGCCCCACCACCAGTCGGTGTTCTGGGCGCCCGCGGCGGTGGGCAGCCCGGCGCCGCGGCCCAGTTCGTCGACCGCGCCGGCCTCGCTGTAGTCCGCCGCGAAGATCACCGCGTCCGCCCGCTGCCCGGCCGGGAGCCCGGTCCACACCTGCCGTACAGTGCCCACCAGTTGGGGCCAGCCCAGGGTCTCGCCGGATATCGCGCTGGTGCCGTACGTCCACGCCACGTCGGAGGGCGGCAGCACCGGCAGCACGACCACGGCGGACACGGCGGCCGAGATCGCGGTTGCCGTCAGCAGGCCGCGCAGCCGGCCCGGGCGGGAGTGCAGCCACCCGTCGAGCCCCACCGCCCCGGCCGCCAGCAGGCACACGTACAGCCCGCCCAGGTAGTACACCTGCGCCCCGGTCGTCACGGCGAACAGCACGAACAGCACCGCGTACGAGGTCACCAGGCACCGCCACAGCGGCCGGCCGGACCGCCACAGGAACCGCAGGCCCGCCACCCACAGCACCGTCATCGCCAGGCAGGACATGCCGAGCTGCCCCACGATCCAGGTGATGATGTTGATCGCGCCGCCGTGCTCCCCGTTGAGCGCCCGCGTCATCGCCACCATCGCCCACCCGTGCCGCGCCTGCCACCACAGGTCGGGCAGCACCAGCAGCACGGCGATCGCGGCGCCCGCGAGCAGCCGGCGGTCGGCCGTGGTCCGGCGGGCCGGGCCCAGCAGCGCGGTGGCCAGCAGGACGGTTCCGAAGATCGCCGCGAGGTGGTTGAACTCCGAGCCGACGCCGACCAGCGCGCCCACGGCGAGCCACCACCGCGTGTCGCCGGTGCGGCCGATCCGCGCGACCACGAGCGCGATCGCCGCCCACGCCAGCACTTCGTACGACGTCGTGTTGGCGATGTGCCCGCTGCCCAGCAGCACCGGCATGGTGCCGGTCGCGACCGCCGCGAGCAGCTGCGCCCGCCGTGCGCCGCCGAACTCCCGCGCGGTCAGCCCGCCCACGATCACCGTGCCCGCGCTGGCCAGCGCGGGCCACAGTCGCAGGCCCGCCGCCGAGACCCCGAACAGCGACAGCGAGACCCGGGCCAGCAGCGGAGCCAGCGCCGGCTGGTCGACGTAACTCGCCCGCAGGTGCCGGGCGCAGTCCAGGAAGTACAGCTCGTCGCGGTGGAAGCCGTAACGCGACGACAACGCCATCAGCACGGCGAAGACCACCCCCGCGACGGCGAACACCCGCCGGTCCGGCGCGGCGATCCGCCCGTCGGCCTCCCCGGCCCCTTCCGCCCGCCCCGCGTCCACCGCGTCCACCGCGTCCGTCATCCCCGCCCCCGGTCCTCGGCCCCTCGGCCGCGTCGTCGGCCCGGCCGGGGCGCCCGGCGCGCACGGCTCGCGGGCCGCTCGTACCTTACGCACCCGGTCCACGCGCGGTGAAGCGCTTTCCGACCGGTGCGTGGTGGACGGTGTTTCACGGGGGTGTTTCGCGGGGGTGCGCGGGGTGTACTTCGCGGGGGCGCGGGCGGTGTTCCGCGGGCGGCGCGGGCGGCGCTTCGCGGTGGTGGACGGCGAGCACCGGCGCCGCGGTTCGTGCCAGGATGCTTGCCATGTCCGGTCGCGCGCTGAGTTTCGGAGTGATGGCGGAAGCCTACGAACGGTTCCGGCCGGGGTATCCCGGGGAGCTGGTCGACCGGGTGACGGCCTACGCGGGCCGGCCGGTGCGGACCGCCCTGGAGATCGGCGCCGGCACGGGCAAGGCGACCCGCCTGTTCGCCCGGCGGGGGATCGCGGTCACCGCGACCGAGCCCGACGGGGCCATGCTCGCCGAGCTGCGCAAGCACGTGCCGGCGGACGTCAGGACGGTACGAGCCGCGTTCGAGGACGTACGACCGGAGGAGAGGTACGGGTTGGTCTACGCGGCGGCGGCGCTGCACTGGACGAACCCGGAGGGCCGCTGGTCACGGGTGGCGGCGCTGCTGGAGCCGGGCGGTGTGTTCGCCTCGTGCGGCGGGCCGTTCCGGCTGGCCGACCCGGCGGTGGAGGAGGCCGTTCGCGGGGCCCGGGCGCCGTTCCTGGCGAGCGATGAGATCCCGTCACCGGACGGCACCCCCGCGGGGCACGCCATGCAGTGGCCGGGTACGGAACTTCGGCGGTCCGAGTGGTTCACCGACGTTCAGCAGTCGGTGATCGAGCGCCGCTTGACGATGAGCGCCCCCGACTACGTCGGCCACCTCTCGACCGTCTCGGCCTACCTCGTCCTGCCGGCCCCGGAGCGGGAGCAGGTATTCCGCCGGATCGCGCGGGTCCTGCCTGCGACGGTCGCGATCACCGCCGACATCACGGTGCATCTCGCGCGCCGGCGCGACGAGCGGTAGTACCCCGCCCCTCGTTGGTCCGTCCCTCAGTGCTCCGCCCCGCAGTGCTCCGCGCGGTGTGGTCCGCCGCGGTCGGCGGTGGGGGCGGTGGGGTCGGCGGCGGGGCCGGTCCGCCGCCGACCGCTGGACGGCGTGGCGGCCCGCCGGGGTGCCGGCGGGCCGCCACGGCCCGGCGTACCGGGTCAGTCGCCGGTGTTGGTGGCCCAGACCGGACGGCGGGAGCTGTTGTACACGACGACGTTTCCGTCGTCCTGCACGGCGAGGTACGCACCCTCGTGATACGTGCCGGCCGCCCACACCGCTCCGCCGGCGCTGTCGTACACCACGAAGTTGCCGTCCTCCTGGAAGACGGCGCAATTCCCGCGGCTCCAGGAGTTCGGGGCCTGCCAGACGGGGCGGTTGTCCTTGTACAGCACGAAGTTCCCGTCGGACTGCATCCGCAGGATTGCCCGGCCGTTCCCGGACGTCCACGCCTGGTTCTTGCAGATCGTCGCCCGGGGGCGGATAATCGTGTCGCTGTTCGGCATCGCCTTCGCGTAACCGGCGACGGTATTACCGGGCGCCGTTCCGGGTGCGGCGGCGAGAGCGCCCGACGCCATTCCCAGCAGGGCCCCCGACACCATGACACCCCCTGCCACCAGCGCACCAACCCGGACCTTGAAGCTGTTCAGCATATTCCACTCCTCGTGCGGCAATACAGGCGCGAAAGCATGAGGACTTCCGTTCCCCACTCGTCCAGCATTGCGCAGCGAAGTGGCGACACGCAAGGAAAAAATGACGTGGAAAGTCTTCGTATTATATTCTCGGAATACCGTTGCTAAAAATGCCCGGAGGAATCGAAAAGCGAAAACGTTCGATGCGGTCCCTTTTTGATTCGTGATTCCTGATTCGTGATTCGTGTTCTGCGTTTCGCGTTTCGCGTCCCGTGTTTCGGGGGTTGGCGTTTCGGCGTCCGTGTTTCGCGAGTCCAGGGGCGGGACGCCTGCGCTCGCATGACGGAAGCGTCGCTTCTCCGGTCGTCCGTGGCCCGGCGCGGGCAGGCCACCGCTCCGGCGACCTCGCCCCGGCGGCGCCGGCCCCGCGCGCCGCGTCAGCGGGCCGACCGGAGCACGTCACCGGGCGCCTCGGCCACTTCACCGGGCGCCTCGCTTCACCCCGGCGGAGGCGTCCGCGTCCGCCGACCGGCAGGCCACCTCACGGGGCGCCTCGCTTCACCCCGGCGGAGCCGTCCCCGTTCGCCGACCGGCAGGTCACCTCACGGGGCGCCTCGGCCACTTCACCGCGGCGGAGCCGTCCCCGTCCGCCGACCGGCCACCTCACCCCGGCGTCGGTCCCGTCGCGCCGGCTCCGTGGGCCGCGCGTTCGCGGAACTCGACCTCTCCCAGGGCGATGTGGCGGCCGGGGCCGGTGCCGGCCGCCTCGCGGACGGTGAGGCGGACCTCGACGACGTCGCTGATCCCGGTCCGCACCTGTTGCGAGCCCGGGGCGTCGTTCAGCCGCAGCGTCTGCTCGTGCGGTGTCCCGTTCGCCTCGTCGACCAGGAGGTCCAGCACGGTGGCGCGGGCCTGGCTCCGGAAGGCCGCGGGGTCGGGTGACGCACCGGTGGTGATCAGGATGCCGATGAGGCGGAACGGGGTGTGGAACCGGAAGGTCACCGAGGCGCCCAGGGCGGGTGCGGCCCAGTAGCGGTTGGACTTGCCGTCGACGGTGTCGGCCGCGGGGTGCCCGGGGAGGCTGGCGCTGGCCGTGACCGAGTCCGGGGCGACGACCGACACGCCACCGAGCTTGTCCCGTGTCTTCTGGTGGAAGGCGCGGGCGGCCGGGAAGAGCCGGATGCCGCCGAACACGAGGGCCACGAGCAGCAGGAGCATCACGAGGCGGCGGACCAGGTCCCCGGAGCCCCCGGCCCTGACCCGGCGCCGGGAGCGCCGGCGGGAGCGCCACCACGGCAGCGGGGCGGCCACCGCCGTCCCGGCCAGCGGCGCGGCGCACCGCCGGCAGAAGCGGCGCCCGGACTCGTTGGGCGTGCCGCACCGCGGGCAGGGCGGACCGTTCTGGGCGGTCTCGGGGGTGAAGGGGCGTACCACGGGACGGCGGGTGGCGGGTCTGGCGGGGCGCACGGCCACCAGGTCGGGATCGGCCTGCCGCGCGCCGTCATCGGCTCCCGCCGCCGCGGCCGTTCCCGGCGGAGCCGCGTCGGCCGCGGGCACGCCGCCCTCCGGAGCGCCGGGGGCCGTGGCACCGGGGGAGCCGGTGCCCGGTGGAACGGTGCCCGGGGGGACGTCGCCGGCGGAGGCGGCGGGAGCCGGGGCGCTCCAGCCGAGGTAGGCCCCGCAGTTACCGCAGAAGTCGTCCCCCTCGGTGTTGTCCGCTCCGCATTCGGAACACGTACGCACTTATCGACTCCCTTCTGGGCCGGCGTCCACCGTGGGCGGGCCGGTGAGGACCTCGACGCGCCAGCCGAGGTGGACCGGGCACGAGGCCGCGACAACGGTTCGTACCGCCGCCTCGTCGACGGCGGCGACCCGGTCCGGCCAGACGCGCACGAGCAGTTCGCGGGACGGCGCGGGGGCGAGCGGGGCCCGGGAGGAGGCCGACCACGACGCCCCGCCGCAGTCGGTGATCCGCACGCCGACGCCGAGGGTCAGCCGCAGCCGGTCCGCGATGCCGCGCCGGGTGCCCCGCCACCGGTACAGCTCCAGCGCGCGCAGCACGGTGGCCCGCCGCAGGTCGTCCGGTCCGCGGGGCGCGGTGTCCATGCCCACCCAGGCGGCCAGCCAGTCGACGAAGTCGGCGGGCGCGAGCCGGGGGTCGAAGTAGGCGGGCAGGCTGTCGAGGGTGGCGAAGACCGGGGCGAGGACCGTGTCGAGGCCCGCGGTGAGGCGCTGGGCCAGGTCGTCGTCCGCGTAGAGCGCCGGCAGCAGCGAGCCGATCGGGTGCCGGGTGGGCAGTCCCGGCACCGCCTGCCTGCTCACCCGGCACCGCGCACGGTGACCGCCACGTGGTGCCGGTGGGAGAAGATGAGGGCGTCGGGCGCGACGGCGATCCGCTCGGCGGGGTTGCCGCGCACCCCCGAGTCCGGGTTGGCGGGGAACAGCAGCAGTTCCTCCACCACCGCCGTGCCGGCGGCCCGCTGGAGCACGGCGAACACCTCCCCGTACTGCACCGGCCGGCCGAAGGGCCACCCGCCGCCGTCGGGGCCGCCGCGCAGCGGGTTGAGGTAGCGGTACAGGGCCGCCAGCGCGCGCTGCCTGGTGTCGTCGACGTCCTCGGACCCGAGCACCTGGAGCCGGGCGACGACCGTGACACCGAGGTACTCGGCCGGATGGACGACGAGCCGGGTGCCGACCAGGCGCCGCTCGTCGAGGGCCGAGCAGATGAGCTCCAACGTCCGCTCCGCGGGGATGAGTTGCTCGAAGCGCAGCTGGTCGCCCTCGTCGGCCACCGCGTCCGGGACGACCAGGACCCGCACGCCGCCGGCCGCCTCCCCGGTCGCCGGCAGGCACTTGACCCGGGCCACGGAGGGCGCGGCCCGGGCGGCGATGAACTCGAAGTCGTCGGCCGTGACGGCCCGTTCCTGCATGCGCAGCAGATTCGGGGCGCGCAGTTTCGCGTTCTCCACCGTCTCCCCGTCGACGCCTCCCCCCGCCGCCTCGCGGTTGTCGACCCGGGCCACGTAGGGAACGGAACTGCGCAGTACCGAGATGGCGTTGCGGGCGATGTTGCCCCCGGTGCCGCCTCCGGTGCGGTAGCGCGGCACCCGCAGCACCGCGCCCTGCGGCGGGACGGCCCCCAGGCGGCGCAGCGAACCGTCGGGCTCGCGGACCGCGGGCGGCAGGAGGAACTCACCGGCGGTGGCGTCGATCACCACGTGCCGGTCGGCGGGCGACGAGCCGCCGAAGTGGTCCACGACGGTCCACCGCTGCCAGCCGTCGCCGGCCGAGACCTCCACCTCGGGCGGCTCTCCGTCGAGCAGTACCGGGGCCCGCGGCAGCCGGAAGCGCTGTCCGGCGACCCCGTCGGAGGTGCCCAGCAGGGTGTCGGTCACGGTCTCGGCGTGCGCGACGGTCGTGGTGCCGCCGACGGTGAGCACCTCGGCGCGGCTGATGGTGGGCGACTGCGCGTAGAAGGGCTGGCCCGCTTCCGGTGCGGTGACCCGGCAGCGCAACCAGCCGGCCTGGTGGCCGCTGTTGACCGACAGGGTGTGGCCGGGCGGGACGAACACCACGACCTCGCCGGGCCGGTTGAGCCCGCCGGTGCTGTCGCTGCCGGTCTCGCAGGCGGTCCACCCTCCGCCGTCCCACACCTCCCACACCAGCGGCGGCTGCCGCGGGTCCACGCCGACGCCCTCGACGCGGCTGTCGAGCCGGACGACGAGGATGCACCGCGGGACCGCGGCGGACAGGCCGAACAGCACGGCGTCGTTCACCGCCGGCCGCGCCTGGAAGCAGCGGACGTCCGAGCCCTCGCCGATCCGGGTGGTCCGGTCCTGCTGCGCGCCGCCCGCCGGAGCGGTGACCACCCTGTCGAGCCGGGACGGCACCACGGCGAGGTCCTCCACGGTGGCGAAGACCACCGCCTCCTCGGTCTCGCTGCGGACCGTGGACACCTCGGTGCCGGCGCGCAGCGACACGGTCTCCGGCTGGGCGGCCGACAGCCAGAAGTCGACCTCGGCGGTGGCCGCCGCGGGTGGGAACAGCGTGATGCCCAGCAGGTCGAGGAACGCGGTGTAGTTCTTGTCCGGCACCCGGTTGAGGCGGTAGAGCAACTGGTCGACCATGTGGGCGAACGTCTCGATCAGGGTGACGCCGGGGTCGGAGACGTTGTGGTCGGTCCACTCCGGTGCCTGCTGCTGGACGTAGCGCTTGGCCTCATCGACGAGTTGCTGGAACCGGCGGTCGTCCAGGTTCGGGGAGGGCAGTGCCATCAGCGGGATCCTCCGTCGGCGGTGGTCTCCCCGGCGGAGGGGATGGTGTAGAAGGGGAAGACCAGGTTGCGGCGGTCGTCGGTGGACCGCACGGTGTAGTGCACGTCGATGTAGAGCGTGCCGTCGTCGACGCTGTCGAAGGCGACGGCCACGTCGTCGACGTCGATGCGCGGCTCCCACCGCTCCAGCGCGATACGCACCTCGCGGGCCATGCGGCCGGCGGTGGCGACGTCGCCCGGTGCGAAGACGTAGTCGTGGATGCCGCAGCCGAACTCCGGCCGCATCGGCCGCTCGCCGGGAGCCGTGCCCAGGACGAGCCGGATGGCCTCCGCGATCTCCCGGTCCTTGTCGACCATGCCCATGCCGCCGGTGGCGCTCACCCTGAGCGGGAACGCCCAGCCCCGGCCGATGAAACCGCTGCTCACAGGACTCCTCCGATCAGGACGTTCATCGCGCCGGCCAGGATCTCGGCACCGCAGGCGGTCTGGTCACCCATCCGGGCGGCCGGCACACCGCCGATCAGCACCACGCCGGTCGCCGCGGACAGCGCGGGCAGTACGACGTCGAGCGGGCCGAGTTCCAGCTCGTGGACGGGACAGACGTGCAGGCTGCCGACGACGGCCGCCGGCCTGCCGCCGATGAGGACCGTCTCGACGGCGGGGAATCCCGGCGGCGGCAGCGTGATCACGCCGCCGTGGTCGGTGGGGTCGCCCGTCCTGGCTGCCGGGGGCATCACTCGTCTCCGTTCCGGGGTCGTCGGCGCCGCCGGCGGTGGCCGGGGCGGTGGGTCGCCGGTCAGTTGATACGCACCACGGGCGCCTGCAGGCCGACCGATGTCTTCCCGCGCAGGTTCAGCACGCCGCCGTCCAGGGTCACCGTGCCTGCGTTCACGCTCACCGTGCCGACCGCGGCGTCGAGTTCGACCTTCGTGCCCTTCAGGCGCACCGTGCCGGTGCCCGCGTCCAGGGTGATGCCGGACCGGGAGAGCTGGACGGCGCCGACCTGGCCGCCGGCCGCGTCGAGGACGGTCAGCGAGATCGCCCCGCCACCGTGGTCGAGCCGCACCTCCAGCCGGCCGTCGCCGCTGGCCAGCCGCACCCCGGCGCGGCCGGGGCCGGAGTCCTCCAGCAGTTCCAGCCGGTGACCCGAACGGCACACCAGCGAACGGCGGTTGGCCGTACCGCCGTCGCCGACCAGCCGGACGTCGTGGGCCGAGGGGTGGTCGACGCCGTTGTAGAGGCCGCCGAGCACGTAGGGGCTGTCCAGGCTGCCCTGCTCGAACCCGACGAGCACCTCGTCGTTGACCTCGGGGCCGAAGACCCCGCCGCCCTTCGTGCCTCCCCACTGGACGGTCCGCGCCCAGTCCGAGACGTAGTCGTCGTCCAGCCAGGGGAACCTCAGCCGCACCCAGCCGCGGTCGGCGCCGCCCGGCTCGCGGATGTCGGTGACGACGCCGACGGCCAGCCCCGGCATCCGGGCGCCGCGGGCCGCCGCGTTGGCTCCGGTGACCAGCCCGGTCAGGGACCTGTCGGGGGAGGCGCTGACGGTGACGGTCGTGCGGTAGCCGCGGTGCGGTTCGACGACGTGGCGCACCGAGGTGACGGTGTAGCGGCCGGAGAACGCCGGGCCCACGTTGCCCAGGGCGGCGGGGACGCCGGCGCGCAGGTGCGGGTTGCCCTCGGCGACCGCCTCCAGCTCGGCGAACCCGGCGGCCACCCCGGCGGCCACCGCCCCGGCGACGGCGGTCGTCTCGGCCTGCGTGCGGTAGGGGGAGTCGGTGACGGTCAGCCGGGCGGCGGCACCGAACGCGGCGGCGGCGGTCGAGGGGGCCAGCCCCGGCAGCGCGGTGGTGCTGCGCACCGCCGGCGCGCTGGCGGTCAGCGGCCGCTTGGTGGCGACGTCCCAGCCCCGCGCCTCGACGGTGCCCGCGCCGTCGGCGCCGGTCAGCACCCCGCGCAGCTCCAGCAGGTTGCGGCCGTACTCCAGCACCAGCGGGTTCTGCGGCGCCGGTGTCGCGGGGTCGGGGGCGGAGGAGGCCGGCTGCGGGGCGGTGAACTCCAGCAGGCCCTCGTCGTCGCACCGCAGCTGGGCCCCGCACTCGCGCGCCAGGTACTGGAGGAACTCCCAGTCCGAGACGTTGGCCTGGGACAGCTGCTGGTGGACGACGGGGAAGGAGTCGACGCGGCCGCACGCCAGCCCGGCGCCCGCCGCGACCTTGCGGACGATGTCGCCGGTGGTCATGTTGCGGAACGCGGCGACCTTGCGCCCGCGCGTCAGCCGGTGGGTGCGGGCCGACGCCCGTACGACGGTGAACGACCCGGTGCCGTCCATGTCCAGCTCCAGCGCGGTCACCTCGCCGGTGAACAGCTGGACGCGGGTGTTGCCCTGGACGGTGACCACGGAGACCGTCAGGCGGGTGCCGATGGTGATGCCGGTGGCCGCCAGCATCCCGTGGTACGGATCGCGGTAGGTGAGCACGGCGGTGTCGGGCAGCCCGACGCTCGAATCGACGTCGCAGCCCACGAGTTGGTTCGCCCACGCGGTCGGCAGCGGTCCCGGCGCCTCGACGACCGGGTCGGCTGCGAAGGCCCGCCCTCCCCGTGCTTCCGGCGTGGTCACCGCTGTCCCCCTCGCGTCGACTGCTCGGGGGCGGGCACGATCAGCTCGGTGCCGGGCGGCAGGACCATGGGGTCGTCGATCCCATTGGCCTCGGCGATCGCCCGCCAGGCCGTGGGGTCGCCGTACTCCTGCCAGGCCAGCAGCGGCAGGTTGTCGCCGGCGACCACCCGGTGGCTGCTGCGGGCGTCCACCGAGCCGGACGTCGGGTTCTGGCCGGGCGGGTCGACACTCGCCTCCTCGATCCCTATCGCACAGGTCGCGCGCAGCGGTTTGCCGTCCACGTCGAACAGGGAGTACGACACGGACAGGTCGGACAGCACCCCGTCGAACGACGTGGTCGTCGACACCCCCCAGTCCAGCCGCATCCAGGGGCTGGCCGGGGTCTTCCTGGCCAGGCTGGCCGGCGTCGGCACGCAGCAGTCCATCAGCTGCTCGACGGCCTTCTGCACGGAGTCGTCGTGGGTGGCCGTGGCGTCGAGGAACACCTCCAGGGAGAGCGACCGGGGGCCGCTGCCGACGAACTCCGGCAGCGCGGACTCGCCGGCCATCCGCGACGGGCTGCGCCGGTACTCGGTGCTCTTGCGCAACGTGAGCGTGCCGGGGTTGAACTGGAGGGACAGCCGGGCGATGGTCCCGCCGGGCCGGGCGCCGACCTCCGCCGGGGGTTCCATGATGGTCAGTTGGGCACGGGCGTGGTTCGCGGGAACCGCTGACGACAACGGGTTACTCCTTTCCGTCCGGAGTGGGTGGTCCGAAGGGCCCGCCGCGGCGGGCCCGGTCGCAGGTCAGGACGGGCGCAGACCGGCGTGGGCGATCTCCAGCGTCTCCACGGCCGCCTGGGAGCCGGCCGGATCGAAGGACGGTCCCTGCCACCTGACGGGCACGATGCCGAGCACCTGCCAGCTGACGATGCGGCTCAGGTCGGGCCGCAACGCGGCGATCTCACCGTCCTTCGGCTCCACCCGGTGCACGATCTCGTCCAGCCACCGGGCGATCTTGGCGGTGTCCGCGGTCACCGCCCTGGTCAGCGTGATGTGGGACCAGGTGATGCGTCCTGGCAGCTGCCAGGAGAAGCCGTTGTTGCCGCCCTCGGCGTAACTCTCCACCTCGACCTGGGCCCCGAGGCCCGAGCAGGTGGTGAACTCCCCCAGATCGTTGCCGCCGATGGTGAGCGTGAAGAACACGCTGGTAGCGAAGATGCCGTCAGAACTCATGCCGATCGTCTCCTTTCCCTGCCGCCGGTCGTGTTCCTGTCCCTGTTTCCGTTCGTGGCCGTGGCCGTGGCCGTGTTCCTGTTCCTGGTCCTGGCCCCGGGTGCGGTCGCCGCCTCGCGCGCGCCGGTCAGCGGCGTCCGTCGTGCGGGCGTCCGGCGCGTTCCCTGCCCCGGCGCAGGTCCGTTCGCAGTAGCCTGCTCACCGGCTCGATCAGCCTCCTGGCCAGGTCGTCGATGTCGAGGCCGGCCACCGCTCCGGCCTCCCCGCCCGCGGTGGCCGGACCCCGTTGGGGTGATCCGGCGGGCCGGGGCGCGGGCACGGCCGTCAGCGGCACGCCGGTGACTCCCGCGGCGGCGGCCGCCCGCTGCACCGCCTGCGCCGGCGGCGCGGCGGTCCGCGGGGGCGGGGTGGGCCGGGTGGTTCGCGGGAGCGGAGCGGGCTGGGCGTTTCGCGGGGCGGGCGGTGCGGCCCGGCCCGGTGCCGACCCGCTCCGGGCCGCACCGGCTGACGGCACCACAGGCAGCGGCACCGCGTCAGCCGCCGCGCCGGCGGCCGACGCCGCCCTTCCCGCGCCGGCGGGCGGGCCGGTCGCGGTACGCCGCACGGGAGCGGTCACCGGTCGCGGGGAGAGCGCGGCGGCCGGCGTCCCGGGCGGGTGCGGCTTCACGGCTACGGGGGAGGTCGCGGGCGGATGCGGTCGGACGATGGCGGGTGAGGTGGCGGATGGATGCGGTCGGGCGACGGCGGGGGACGTTGCGGGCGGCGCCGTCGGGGAACGCGGACCGGCCGCGACGCCGTGCGGGTCGCCGGGTACGGCTGTGGCACCCGGTGGTACGAACGCGCCGTCGGGCGGGCGTGGGAGGCGCCGCCGCCGGCCGGGGGACGGAGGCTGCGCGCCCTGCGGATGGCCCGCGGCCCCGGCGCGCTGCACGACCGGCCCCCTGCCGTCCGGCACGGCGCTTGCGGCGTTGCCCGGCGCGGTCCGGGGTGTGGCCAGGGGCTTCGCGGATTCACCGGAGGCGGGACCGACCGCTGGGGGGACGCGGTCGCGCAGCCACCTGGTCCGCGCGACCGGTACGGCAGGAGCGCGGTCGCCGGTCGTCGCGGGGGCGGCGAACGCGCCGCTCGGGGCGGGCAGCGCCGTCAGCGGCCGGGCGGCCAGCAGGGCCCGGGTGCGGCGCACCGGACCGGTGGGCGGCGAGTGACGGTCGGCCGAGGCAGGGCGCGGGCCGTCGTCCGGCACCGCCGCGACGCCGCTGGCTCCGGCGGAACGGCTGTCGGGCTCCGGCCTGGCGGATCGGGGTGCGGGGCCGAGGGCGGACACGGCTGCGGATGCGGGCGGCCGTGCGGGACCCTTCCGTGGCTCGGGCAGGGCCGGCGGTGTGGTGGCGGCGCCTCCGGTCGACGTTGCGGAACGCCGCAGGACCGGGGCACCGCCCTCCATTACGCCGGCGGGGAGCCGCTGGAGGGAGACGGTGCCGCCGTTTCCCGGAGCCGGTACCGAGGTGGGCGTGCCGGTGGAACCGGTGGCGGGCTGCGGGGGAGGCGCCGTCGCGGAGGCGGGGTTCGGGCCGGAGGTGATCGGGGCCGGGGTCCGGGGCCGCGTGGGGAGCGGTGGCGGCTGCGTGGCGGAGTCCGAGGTGGTTACCGGAGAAATCCGCCGGGCTGCCGACCCGGAGAGCGGCACCAGTTCCGGAGCGTCGCCCACCGCTGGCGGCGCCGCCGGGTCGTGCGGACGCGCTGCCCGTTGAACGGGGGCCGGTGCGGGCGCTGTTGCCGTTCCGGTGGTGGACGTCGGCCCAGGCGCTGACGGTGTGGGGGACCCCGCCCCGGGAACCGTCGGCGCGGCGGACGACGGCCCCGGTGAAGGCACCACCCGCTGAACGGTGACCGGTCCGGCCGCAATTCCCGTACCCGTGGCGGACGTTGGCGCCGCAGTCGGCAGTGCGGCGGATGCTGGTCCGGGAGTTGACGGTGAAGCGGATGCCGTCCCGGGAGTTGACGGTGCGGTGGACGGCGGTCCGGAGTCGGCCGGTGCGGTGGACGGCCCGCGAACTGCCGCCGACGTGGCGGACGTCGGGCCCGGCAGTGTCGGCGTCCGCTCACCCGCTGACGGATCTGCCTGCCGCGACGGCGCGGAGGCCGGCGCGGGCTGCGTGCGGAGCGGGCCGATCCGGGGTGCGGTGCGACCGGGGGCCGCGGCGGTCGGGGGCAGGGCGGGCAGCGGCAGACCCAGGCCGCCGCGCGTGCGTGCCGACGGCTGGTCGACGGGCCGTGACCCGGTCGTCCGTGCGGCGGTGGAGTCGCCGCGCGGGGCAACTCCCGCCGTGCCCCGGGCCGGTGCGCGGACGCCAGGATGCGGTACGGGGTGGACGGGCGGCGGCGTTCCGTGGGACCGGCGCTGGACGACGGGCGCCGCCTGTCCCGGTGCGGTGCCCGAGGGGTCGGCGGCGGTCCGCACCGGTGTCGCGCTCGCGGGCAGCGTGGTCAGCGGCGCGCCGAGCACGGGGCGCGGCGGCAAGGGCGTCGCGCCGCCGGCACCGGCCGGGGTATGCCCGGTGCGGGAGCCGGCGGTCGGCGTCGCCGCACCGGAGCCCGCCGGCGGCTGCGCACGACGCGTCGTCCCGGCGCCGGCAGCCCCGGCATCCGCCCCGGTCCCCGCCGCAGACGCCGCGCCCGCCGCAGACGCTGCCCCCGCAGACACCACGCCCGCCGCAGACCTCGCACCCGCCGCAGACGCCGCACCCGCGGACGCCACGCCCGCCGTAAACGCCGCACCCGCGGACCCCGCACCCCCCGCGGACCCCGGACCGGCCGAAGGCCCCCCAAGCGCGGAACCCCCGAGCGAAGCCCCCGCACCCCTCGGCGCGATCACCGTGACCCTGCGGACCGGCGTAGGGTCCACGCGCCGGGCCACGGTCAGCGGTGAGGTCAGCGGCCTGGGCCTGACGGCCCGTACGGAGGATGTCACCGGGGCGACGGGGTTGGCGGGCCCGTCCGGTTCCGTCCGGTGCAGGGTGGGGACCGGCAGGTCGGACCGGTCGTCCACCGGCGAAGGCGGCACGGGCAACGGCAGTGCCGATGTCGGTGCCGGCGGGCCAGCGACCGCGCGGAGCAGCCCGGCGGGGGCCGAGGGCAGCACGGCGTGGCCCAGGGTGCCGAGCAGGGACGGGTTCTGCCAGCCGGCCAGCCGCGACCTGAACCGCAACCCGTCGCTGACGCCGACCGCCGACCGTACGATGGTGGTCTCCGGCGCGGCGACCGCCCGCCAGCCGCCGTCCCACGCGGTGCCGGGCCCGTCCGCCCGGCCGTCGTCCGGCACGCGGTCCGCTGCGGTGCCCGGCGGGCCGGGCCGGCGCCCGAGACGTGTCCGTTTGGCCACGCGTGTCACCCGCCCTCGTTGACGCGGGTGTTGATCCTGGCGATCTCCCGCACCCAGGTGCGGCGTTCGGCGTGCGGCAGGTCGAGGATGTCGTCCCGACGCCAGTGGAAGTGATAGGCGACGTACGCGACCTCCTCGTGCAGCCGGCCGGGCGCGTACGTCACGATTCCCCCAGGCGGCCGCCCGCGAGGTCGATCTCGAAGGAGCCGTCGCACTGCGGGCAGGTGACCGCGGCACGGGTGTGGCCCTCGCTGTTGACACGCTGGTAGAAGTCCTGGAGGAACGCCACGTCGGTGGCGTACATCCGTTCCACCACGCCGGTGTGGACGTCGGTGATGTCGCCGAGCCGGGTGATGACGTGACTGAGCAGCACGACGCTCAGGTAGGCGGGGTTCTCCTTGACCCGCAGGTCGATCTGCGGCATGAGCTCGTCGCGCGCGGTGGCCAGCCGCATGGCGCCGTGCCGGTGCAGCACGCCGTCGTCGTCGAGGTAGCCGCGGGGCAGTTCGAACTCGAACTCGGTGCGCAGCAGGTGACGCCGGTCCTCCCGGGGGCCCGGCTGCCGGGCGGGCGCGGTCGCCTGCTGCGGCGCCGGGGCCTTCTCGATGAGTTCGTCCAGACCGATGCGTCGCCTCATTCGACGGTGATCTCCTCGAACGTGATGGTCACCGTCTCGGTCGCCGCGGCCGACTCGCCCGCGGACAGTGACGGGCCCTCCCACTTGCTGGCCCAGGCGTTGGACAACTGGATGCGCCGCAGGGTGGCGCCGGTGGTGTCCTTGATCTCGATCGTGAGGTTCTGCCGGGCGGTGTTGACCGCGCCGTTGTTGATGGTCTCCTTGATCCAGCTGGTGAACGCGCTGCTCTTGTCGAGGCCGCGGGTGATCGTCACCTCGCCGGGCAGCCGGGAGCCGGGCTGCTTGCGGACGATCAACTTGCCCTGCTGGGTGACCTGTTTGTACTCGACGACGTCCTGGTCGACGGTGAGGTTGCTGACCTCCTTGACCGACTCGACGTTGTAGCCGCCGAGTTGCACGCCGAAGATGTGTGTGGAGAGCGGATCGCCTTCAGCCACGGCTGTCTGCCACCTTCCGGGTGGTCCGGACCCTGCGGGTCACTCGTCTACCAGGCTCGTGCTGTCGGAGAACTGCGCCAGCCGGAACACGACGAACTCGGCGGGCTTGACCGGACAGACCCCGATCTCGCACACCACCCGTCCCAGGTCGATGGACTCCTGCGGGTTGTTCTGCCGGTCGCACTTGACGTAGAACGCCTCGGCGGCGGTGCGGCCGAACAGGGCGCCGTTGCGCCACTCCTCGGTCAGGAACGCCGTGATGTTGCGGCGGATGCTGGACCACAGGCGGTCGTCGTTGGGCTCGAAGACCACCCACTGGGTGCCCAGCAGGATCGACTCCTCCAGGTAGTTGAAGAGCCGGCGGACGTTGAGGTAGCGCCAGGCGGGGTCGGAGGAGATGGTGCGGGCCCCCCAGACGCGGACGCCGCGTCCGGGGAAGGCGCGGATGCAGTTCACCCCGATCGGGTTGAGCAGGTCCTGCTCGCCCTTGCTCAGCCGGATGCCCAGGTCGACCGCGCCGCGCACGACCTCGTTGGCCGGTGCCTTGTGGACCCCGCGTTCGGCGTCGCTGCGCGCCCAGACGCCGGCGATGTGCCCGCTGGGCGGGACCAGGGTGTTGCGCCCGGTCGCCGGGTCGAACACCGTGATCCACGGGTAGTACAGCGCGGCGTACCGGGAGTCGAAACCGGCCTCCTCGACGCGCCAGGTCCGTACCTGCTGGGCCGTGAGGTCCGGCGGGGCGTCCAGCACCGCGACGCGGTCGCCCATCTGCTCGCAGTGCGACATCACCGCGAGCTGTACGGTCTTGACGCCCTCCGCGTCGATGTCGCCGCGCCGCAGGGCGCTCATCAGGTCGGGAACGGCCACCATGGTGATCTCGTCGATGGCCTCAAGGCCGGCGAACCCGGTCCGCGCCGCCGGGTCGCCGACGTACTCCGCGGCGTCCAGCCGCACCGCGCCGGACGCGGGGTCGGCCGCCGGCGCCGGGGCGAGAGCGGTGGTCCGCCGCTCGGGACGGCCCGGCGCGGCGCCCGGCTGCTCGGTGACCCTGACGAACCGGGAGTCCTTCAGCTGGGTGAGCAGGTAGCCCTTGACGCTCTTGCGCGTCGAGACATCGAACGTCTCGACCACCCGGCCGCCCTGGCGCACCAGCAGCTTGAAGCGGTCCTCCGGGACGTTCTCCCCCTCGGCGTCGGCGATCTCCACCGACAGGTCGGCGCCGGCCTCCGGCAGGGCGGTGAAGAGGAAGCCCCCGACGGCGGTGGGCTCGGGCCGCGGCCGCTCCGGGGCGGCCCCGGCCCCGCCGTCCCCGTCCTCGCCGGCGGTACCGGCGGCACCGCCGATCCGGACGACGTAGGCGGACCCGCCGCCGTTGGCGAAGAACCCGTACACCGCGTGCGCCAGGTAGGTGCCCTCGGTGAAGCTGCCGAAGCGCTGCACGTACTGGTCCCAGTTGGTGACCAGGGTGGGTTCATGGAATGGGCCGGTCCCGGCGAAGCCGACGAAGGCGGCGACGGCCGTGCCGACCCCCTCGATGGGCCGTGCTCCGGACTGGACCTCCTCCACGTAGACACCCGGAGTGAGGTACGAAGGCATACGGGTTCTCCTTCGGCTGGTCGTTCGGACGACGCTCCGAGTCTGCTGGGACGGCCCGCGATAGGGGATGTCCCGGCAGCCCCAACGTGGGGCAGTGACGTTGCCCCGCGAGGCAGTTGGCGCGGCGCAGCGGTCCGCGTTCCGGGGACGCGGGCCGGCCCGGTCCGGGGGCTCTTCGGCGGAGGACGGGGGCGGGGGCTCGCGTGGGCGTCAACGGCTGCTCGGGCAGGGGGCGTTCACGGGTGGGCGTCAACGACCGCTCGGGCAAGGGGCGTTCACGGGTGGGCGTCAACGACCCACCGCTAAGAAGTCGTTCGCGGTCCGTAGGTCAACAGCCGCTCGGGCGGCGGTCTTTCATGGGTGAACGCCACCCGCCCTCGCGGAGCCAGCGCCCCCGCCCCCGCGGAGCGAACGCCCCTCGCGGAGCGAGGCTCACCCGCCGCTTGCGGAGTGGTCCGCGGTGAGCCAGGGGCCGAAGTCGCTTTCCAGGACCAGGCGGCCGAGCTTGCGGTACTCCGCCAGGACCGCGGCCATCACCTGGGCCATGCCGAGCGGGCCGCCGGATTCCGCGGCGCGGTAGGCGGCGGTCACCGCGCACGCGCGGATCGAGCCGCCGGCGAGTTCGAAACGCCGGGCGCAGCGGTCGAGGTCGAGGTCCGCGGCGCGCGGGATCGCGGTGCCCAGGCACCGGTCCCACAGCGCCCGGCGCTGCCCGGCGTCCGGCAGCGGGAACTCCGCGATGACGTCCAGCCGGCGGGTGAACGCCTCGTCGAGGTTGGACCGCAGGTTGGTGCTGAGGACCGCGATGCCGTCGAACGCCTCCACGCGCTGGAGCAGGTAGGCCGACTCCACGTTGGCGTGCCGGTCGTGGGCGTCCTTGACCTGGGAACGTCTGCCGAAGATCGCGTCGGCCTCGTCGAAGAGCAGGACGCCGTTCACCCGGGACGCCTCGACGAAGATCCGCTCCAGGTTCTTCTCCGTCTCGCCGATGTACTTGTCCACGACGCCGGACAGGTCCACCACATAGAGCGTCATGCCGAGTTCGGCGGCGACCACCTCGGCGGACATGGTCTTGCCGGTGCCCGACTCGCCGGCGAACAGCGCGATCACCCCGTGGCCGCGGCCGCCGCCGGGGCGCATGCCCCACCGGCCGAGCACCTGGTCGCGGTGTTTCGCGCGCAGGGCGAACTCGCGCAGTTGCCGTTCGGTCGACGGCGGCAGCACGAGGTCCCGCCATCCGACGGCGGGCTCGATCCGGCGGGCGAGCCGGGCCAGCCCGGTCCCGTTCTGCGCCCGCACGGCCGCGCGCAGGTCGCCGACGGTCACCGGACGGTCCAGGGCCGCCGCGCTGCGGACGGCGACGGTGGCCGCGCGTTCGACCTGGTCGGTGTCCAGCCGGTAGGTGGCGGCCAGTTCGGCGAGGCCGTCCGGGGCCGGCGCGGGCGGGTGGCCGTGGCGGGCGGCCGCCGCGGCCAGCGTGCGGGTCCACAGTTCGGTACGGCGGGCGGGGCCGGGCACGGGAACCGTCATCACCACCGGGCTCTCGCCCGACCACGCCGGGTCCCAGCCGTGGGCGGCGTGGGTGACCACCGGCACGCCGCGGGTGGCGTCGCACAGCTCGCGCAGCAGCCGGCTCCCGGGGGACCGGTGCGGGGACAGCCGCTCCAGCGGGCCGAGGACAAGACCGCCGCCGCTCAGCCGTGCCTCACGGGCCAGCGCCCGCAGCCGCTCGGGCTGGTCGGGCTCCCCGGTGAGCGCCGCCGCGTCCAGCACCAGGGGGAGCAGAGCGGCGGCCCGCAGCGCGTCGACGGCCAACTGCCCGGCCCGGCCCGCCTCGTCGACCAGGTGCACCGGCCCGCCGGTCGCCACCGCCGCGGCGATACGGCGGGCCGTCCCGCTGGCGGGGTCGAGCTGGTCCGGGGGACCGAGGGGGACATGGACGAAGCCGTCGAGGGCGTCGTCGAGGGTGTCGTCACCGAGGAGGTGGGCGGTGATCCGGTCCGGTGCCCGCAACTCCCTTGACAGCAGCGGCCGTTCACTGTCCAGAACGTGCAGCAGCCCGTGGGCGATCAGGGGGGACCGGGCGGCGAGGCGGAAACGCCCGGGGCCGGCCGCCGGCAGGCCGCACAGTTCCAGGGCGAGCCCGATGGTGGGCCGGCGCCGGGTGAGGTCGTCGTTGAGGTAGCCGTAGAGCCGTTCGAAGCAGGCGTCGACGTCGGGGGCCACGGCCACCAGCAGCAGTTCGACGTCCAGCGGCGACAGACCGAAGGCCGCCGCCATCCTGCCGAGCCCCGACCCCGGCGGCGCCTCGGGCGGGTCGGGCGGCGCCGCGGCCGGGCAGTGCGGGCCGGCGGGGGAGGCCAGGAGCCGCTCGGCCGCCTCCGGCGTCAGGTACTGCCCGCGGTACGGGTCGTCCGGGTCGGGGTCGACGGCCCGGCGGGCCAGGACCGCTTCCGCCACCCGGCGTTCGAGGTCCCGGAGCCGGTTCCTCACGGCGTCGGCGACGGCCTCCGGGGCCTCGGGGACGACGCCGGTCCCCACGGTCACCGCTCAGGCCCGTGCCGTCGCCGGCGGCCCGGCGGCGGCGGCCGGTCCCGGCCCGCGGCGAACCCGTCCGCCCGTGCGTCGCCACCTCGCGCGTCGCCCTTTCGTGCCTCGCCACTCCGCGCGTCGCCGGCCCCCGCCTCGCCGGCACCGGCGTACCGCAGCCGGCGTCCGGGGACCGCCTCGCCGTCGGGGGCGTCGGGGGCGCCGGGGGCGCCGGGTGGAGCGGCCCGTACGACGAGGCCGTCGGTGACCGCGGGGGCGGCCGGGGTGCGGGCGCCGGACAGCGGGGCGAGGACGCGCAGGTCGACCGAGGGTTTCAGTTCGCCGCCGAGGGCCGACCACACGTCGGAGACCGCGGGGGTGTTCTCGCCGCGCGCCGAGGTGTCGAGGGCGACGGTGAGCCCGAGTTCGGCGAGGCTGCCGGTCAGCAGCGCCGGGGGCACGCAGTCGTGGCGCACCAGGCAGCGCAGGACGTCGGACAGCAGCCGGTGTTCGTCCTGCGGGCGGTTGGTCCACGCGGTCACCAGGTAGGCCAGTTCGAACCAGCGCGGAACGGCCAGGCGCGCGGCGATCGTTCCGTCGTCGGCGAACTGCGCGCTCTCCCCGGCCTGCCGGCGGGCCGCCTCCTCGCGGATGCCGTGCAGGAAGACGCTGACGGTCGGGGCGTTGCGCCGCGCGGCCCAGTCCCGGGTGGGCGGGTCGAAGACCAGCTCGACGCCTCCCTCGCACAGCCCGGCCCCGGTCAGCAGCAGCCGCAGCGCCTCGTCGACCTCGTGGATCATCGCCGCTCCACTTCGTCCGGCGGCCCGATGCTGCCGCTGACCACCAGGAAGTCGCAGGTCACCGGGGAGAAACCGGGTCCGCGGGCGGTGATGGTGCGCGGTCCGGTCTGGTCCTTGGCCAGGATGAGCAGTTGCCCGGCGAAGGCACCGTGGCCGTCCGGGACGGTCGGCGCCGCCGCCGCGGTGATGCCCGGGTTCCAGCTGAACCGCACGGGAACGCCCGGCGGGAAGTCGGTGCCGCGTACCGAGGTGACGAACCCCGGCTTGCCGATCGGCGGTACGGCGACGATGCGCGGTTGCAGGACGCGCACCGGCGTGGTGGCCGTGTTGTCGCCGGTGTCGGGATCGGTGCCGGTGGTCGTCAGCGAACCGGTGACCGTGGTGCGCAGGGCGGCCCGGGGCTTCAGCACGACCTGGACGGCGGCCGTGGCCCCCGGTGACACGTCGGCCAGTTCGCACACGCCGGCCGCGCAGCCGGCGGGCAGCGGCTCGGTCGGCACCTTCGGCGGCAGTCCGAGGGTGAGCTCCAGCCCGGTGGCCGGCGTGCCGGGGCCGTCGCGCACGGTGTAGGTGAGGGTGACCCGGCCGCCGACGTAACCCGGATCGGGTTGCGCGGTGAGGGAGAGCGCGGGGCCCGAGGCGGGCGGCGGCGGCACCCCGATGGACGGCGACGGTGACGTGGACGGAGGTGACGTGGGCGGAGGTGAGGAGGGGGGTGGGGACGTGGGCGGTGGTGAGGAGGGAGGCGGCGTCGGGAGTGTGGCCACGACGGGCACCACTGTGGGCCCGGTGTTGTCGCTGGTCGGGTCCGGCAGGTCACCGCAGACGGTCCACACCAGTTGGTGGTCGCCGATCGTGGTACCGGTGACGGTGGCCGTCACCGGGACGCTCCGGCCGGGCGGCAGCAGTCCCAGGCGGCACTGGAGGGACGCCGCGTCGCAGGTCCCGGTCGCGGTGGTCAGCCCGCTCAACCGCACCCCGGTGGGCACCGACACCGTGAGGACGGTGTTCGGCGAGGGCAGCGGACCGTGGTTGGTGACCGTGACGACCACGGTGGTGCGGGAGCCCGGCCGGACCGGCGGGGTGGTCGGCGGGGCGCTGAGCGACAGGTCGGTGGACGGCTGGACGTCGGGCTCCTTCTGCCGGCCCGGCAGTCCGCTGTCGAGCGGGGTGAGGGTGGCCCGGGCGACGTCGTAGACCTCCAGCTCCTCGGGGGAGTCGAGCGCCTGGGCCCGGCGGGCGGTGAACACCAGCTGGGAGCCGTCGGAGGACCAGGCGACGTCCCGCGGCTGGAAGGGGCCGTCCGCCGAGCTGTCCGGCAGCTCCCGCCGGCACGCGTCGCTCCCGGTCAGTCCCAGGGGCAGTACGACGCGGCAGCCGCCGTCGCCCGACACGACGAGGACGCCGGTACGTCCGGTGCCCGGGGCGTCGGCGACCTCGCGGTTGAAGGCGAGGTCCCCGCCGGCGGGGGAGTAGGCGGGGGAGTCGTCGACCACGGCGCAGTCCCCCGGGCACACGGTGGTGCTGACGTCGGTCTGCGCCCCCAGGCCGGGGAAGGCCGCCGTCCAGATGTGCTTGCTGCCGCCCCGGCCGTCGACCGTCTCGGTCCGGGTGAAGGCCAGGTGCCGTCCGTCGGGGGCCCACGCGGGCTGGGCGTCGGAGGCGTCCGGCTGGTCCGCCGGCGGTTGCACGGTTCCCACCACGGCGCCGTCGGCCAGGTCGGCGACGACGACGCGTCCGTGGTCGGGGTCGGTGGTGGCCCTGCCCGGGTCGGTCATGGTGAAGGCGACGAGGCTGCCGTCGGGCGAGACGACCGGGTCGGTGTCCCACTCGTGCGTCCCGCGACCGGGCAGGTCCAGCGGGTGCGGGTCGGAGCCGTCGGCGTTGACCTCCCACAGGCGTTCGATCCGGTCGTCGGCCGGGCCCTCGAAGCGGGTGACCACGATCCGTTGTCCGTCGGGCGTGTACGTCTGCCGCTCGGTCCACGGGTCGTATCCGGCGGCCGGCTCGAACAGCGGGTCCTTGTCCGGGTCGGTGTTGGTGTCGGCGGCCGGGTCCTCGGTGAGGATGCTGACGCCCAGGTCGCGCGGGTCGGACCCGTCGGGGCGTACGTCCTCCAGGTCGGCGGTGCCGGGGCTGCCGGCGCTGGTCTGGCCCACGACCGGTCCGCCGGAGACCGGATCGCCCAGCCAGGTCGGCGGGCCGACCGTGCGGGGGTCGTCCAGCACGAGCTGCGTCTCGCACGAGGGCAACTGGGTCCGGTACAGGCGGGGGTAGGACGTCGGAGCGCCCCCGGAGGCGTCGGGGCTGAGGAACAGCACGTCGTCGCCGCCGGGCAGCCACGCGGCGGCGCTGGTACGCCAGCCGGCCTGCGTATCGGTGAAGAGCGGGCGGTCGGCGCCGTCCGGCGTGGTGATGCGCAACCGGGGGCCGGTGTCGCCGCCCTGGTCCCAGGTGTAGGCGATCAGGTCGCGGTGCGCGGCGTCGTCCACCGGGTTCCAGACGGGCTCGACGGCGTCGCCGACCGCGACGTCGGTGATCCGCACGGGCGTGCCACCGGCCAGCGGGCGTACGTACAGCTGCGCGTGCCGGGGGTCGGCGGTGCTGGAGTAGGCGAGGGTGCGCCCGTCCGGGGAGACCGTCGGGGACGTCTCGGCGGCCGGTGTGTCGGTGAGCCGCCGCAGCCCGGTGCCGTCGGTGCCGACCAGCCACAGGTCGCGCTGGGTGCCGCCGCCGGTGCCCCCGGGCTCCGCGGAGTCGAAGACCACGTCCCGGCCGTCGGGGGTCAGCCGGGGGTGGGCGGCGTCCATGCCGGTGGTCAGCCGGCGCACCGCCCCGGAGGCTTCGCGCAGGTAGACCTGGGGCTGCGCGGAGTCCCGCAGGCTGGTGAAGACCAGGAGGGAGCCGAGAGCCGACGGGTCCTGGTCGAAGTGCTGGGGGCCGGGGCCGAACAGCGGTGCGGTGCCGGTCGTCCCGGTGACCCGCCCCAGGCCGAGGTGGTCGGTGCCGGCGAACGCGATCCGCCCGGCGATGCCGGAGACCGCGGCGACGGCCGGCCGGGCGGCGACCGGTGCCCGGGCCGGCAGGGTCAGGGCGCCGCCGGCGAGGGCGAGCAGCGCCAGGGCGGCGGCCGGCCGGGCCGACCGCCGCGTGGGCCTCACGAAGCCGATCGTGCCGATCACGCGTACCTCACAGACCGGATGCTGGAAGAGCGGGGTGACGACCGCAGTCTTCAGGCCCGGGCGGCGGACAGCCAGGGCCGCCGGGCCCCGCGCGGGGGTAGCGGCGATGCCCGTGCGGGCAGCCGCGGAGGACCGGGCGGCGCCGCGTCAGATGAGTCCGTGCCGCATGGCGTACCCGACGGCGTGGGCGCGGTTGCGCAACCCGAAGCGGGTCGAGACCTCGTGCAGGACGTTCTTGACGGTGCGTTCGGAGTAGGCGGTACGGGCCGCGATCTGGCTGGTGTCGAACCCGTCGGCGACCAGCCGGAGCATCTCCGCCTCCCGGGTCGTCAGCGGCGACAGCGTCAGGCCGCGCGGGTCGAGCATGGTCCGCTGGAGGCTGCCGACATGGTCGAGCAGCTGTCCCAGCAGGTCGCCGGGCATGACCCCCTCACCGTTGGCGAGTGCGGTCACCAGGTGGACGAGCCGGTCCTGGTCGGCGTCGCAGCGCCGCAGGACCGCGGCGACCCCGCACTCGACCACGGTCTGGAGCCCGCTCGGTTCGAAGTGCCCGACGACCAGCCCGACCCGGACGGTGCCGCCGCGCTGGAGCCGGCGCAGGTGCTCCACCACGCTCTCGTTGAGCCGGTCGGCCACGGTCAGCGAGACCACCGCGCCGTCCGAGGCGTCCAGGGTGAGCAGTTCCACCTCCGGCCGCTGCCGCAGCTGCTGCACCAGGCCGGCGTGCAGGATCAGGTCCTCGGCGTAGACCGCGACCGGTATCCGGCGTGCCGGGGGCCGGGCCGTGGACCGTGGGGACAGCAGCGTCCCCGGACGTAAGTGCTCGACCGGTTCGCGACCGCCAGAGCTCTGCTCGAACGCCGTCATCTGGGCTCCGTTCCATTTCTTCTGTGCCGGTGGGGGGTTGGAGGTGCCGTGCGGGTCGGGACGGATCAGGGCGGATCGGGCGGCGGCGCCCGGCGCGGTGATCTGGCGCCTGCTGCGTCGCGCCGCTGGCGTTGCGGACTCCCGGCCGGAGGCTGGGGGAGCAGGGCGCCGGAGCGGCCCGGTGGTTGGGTGGCACCGGGGCGTTTCGGCGACGCCGCGACGGGCGGTGCCCGGCGTCGCGAGCCCGCCGGGGTCCACGGGACATGCCCTGGGGGCCGCGGCTCGCCCGCCGGTGCGGGGTGGGGCGGTGGCACGATCCGTGCCGCGCGGTGTCCGTGGCGCCGCCACGCTCCCGGCCGTCCGTCCGCGGCAGCGGGCCGTTCGGGGCGGCGGGTCACGGGCCGGGCCGGGGCGCCGGGGCCGTGCCGGGTGCGGCGGGGCAGCGCCGGGGTGCTCCCGCGGGCACGGTGCTGTGCCCGGGCCTTGCCCCCGGTACCCCTGCTCCCGGCCGCCCGGCGGTCCTACGGTCGCGACGTGACCGCATCTGCCGAACTCGGCCCCATCAGCCTGACAGTGCCGCCCGGAGGCGAGGCGACAACCACTCTGACGGTCCGCAACGAGACCGACATCGTCGAGGCGTACACGCTGGAGGTGGTGGGGGACTGCGCCGGCTGGACGGTGGTCGAACCCGACCACCTGTCGCTCTACCCCGGCACGTCCGGGACGGCGACGGTACGGCTGACGCCGCCCCGCTCGTTCGAGGTACGCGCGGGCGACCATCCGCTCGGCGTGAAGGTACTGCCGTCGGAACGCGCCGAACTGGTGTCGGTGCCCGAGGCCACGGTGACGGTCACGCCCTTCCGGGAGCTGCGGGCGGAACTGCTGCCCCGGCGCCGGCGCGGCTGGCTCCGCGGCCGCTACCGCACGTCCGTGCTCAACCTGGGCAACACCGACACCGGGCTCACGCTCACGTCGCGCCAGCGCGGCGAGGAACTGCGCATCGCACTGCCGGCGAGCACGCCGCCCCTGGAACCGGGCGAGTCGATCCTCCTGCCCGTCCGGGTCCGCATCCGCAAACCCGTGTGGTTCGGCAAGCCGCGGACCTGGCCCTTCGAGGTCGGCGTCGGGACCGACGCCGAGGACGGCGACCGCGCCGACCCGCCGGGCGGGAACGCACCGCACCCGCTGGACGGGGAGTTCGTCCAGCTGCCGGTCTTCCCCAAGTGGCTGCTGGCGGTGCTCGCCGCGCTCGTGGCCCTGCTCATCCTGTGGCTGGCGCTGGTGGGCCCGGCCCTGCGCTCCTACGCCCGGCAGGCGGCGAACACCGCGGTCGCCAAGAAGCTCGGCACGCCCGCGCCGACACCGACTCCGGGCGGCGGCACGGCCGGTACCGGGTCGGCGTCGCCGGGCACCGGCGGAACGGCCGGCGCGGGCGGGGGAAGCGGGGGCGCCGGCGGGTCGCAGGGCACCGGCGGCCAGCCCGTCGCGGGGACCGGCGTGCAGAGTTCCACGACGATCGACGTGGCGACGTCCGGCGGCAGCGAGAAGAAGGGGACCTACCAGGTGCCCGCCGGGAAGGTGTTCGGCATCACCGACATCGTGGCCGCCAATTTCCAGGGCGACCAGGGGCTGTTGACGATCTCCTTCGGCGACCGGACGATCACGACGATCGCGCTGGAGACCTTCCGCAACCAGGACTACCACTGGGTCACCCCGATCGAGGTACCGGGTGGTGCGACCGTGTCGGCGGACGTCACCTGCCAGAAGCCGGGCACGCCCGCCTCGGGCAAACAGGCCACCACCTGCCACGAACTGCTCAACGTCAGCGGCGAGTTGAGCGACCTCAAGCAGTGACCCCCGGTAGGTCCGTGCTCCACCCGGCGCTTTGCAGGACATCGCGCGCACCGGGCCTCCCCTCCTGGCTTCCGGCCCCCGGCTCACGGGACTGCCCACCGCGTCACCCCCTGTCACGGTGTTCCGATTCTGCGCCCCCGACGGGGACCCCGGACAAGGGGGCAAGATCGTCGAACGGCCCGCCGGTGACCGGATTCCCCTGCCCGCGACAGGCGGGTCCCGGGGCCGGTCGGGCATCGGGACCTTCACCGGACGGACACGACACGGCGCTCCGCCTGCTGAAACCCCGGTGTGCGGCGGCAGTCGGGGGTTTGCTTCGGGCCCGCGGCACGCACGCCGGCGGGCACACCGGGGGCGCCGGGGAAGCAGCGTCCCGCTCAGTTTATGACTTAAAATATCCTACGGAATGATATCTCTATATTCGAACACTTTCCTAACCCTTTTCCAACCTCGTCTCGCGCAAGGGGGCGTGGGGCGAGTACGGCTCGAACGATGCCGATGGGGCGGCTGCCGGCTCGCCGGAGCGTGCGGGGGAGCCACCACGTCTTGCGGGCGGCGGTGCCGCGTCGGCGCCGCGTCCGGGGGCTGCCGGAGAAGCGGCTGACGGAGCATCAGATGGTGGGCGATTGCCCGCAACGGGCATGGCGCGCGGGGGTGTTGTAGCGGTCGTGCGCCGGCATCGGTGATCCGCGGGGCGGTTGACGGCGTCGGCCGACGCACTCCACGGTTGACGGCGGGGTCGGCCCGGTGCTCGGTTTTGGCGGCAGTGGCTACGTGGGCGCTGCGCCGATTGACGCGCTGACGCCGGCCGGGCTGTCGATCGCGCCGGCGTCGGCGCCCGAACGCCCGGCTGTCCGCCGCGCATTCGTCACGCCGGCAACGCCGCCGCAGTGCGACCCCGCCGAACCGCCGCGCCGTCGAACAGCCGCGCCGCCGAAGCGCGACCCCGCCGAAGCGCGACCCCGCCGAACCGCCGCGCCGCCGAACCGCCGCGCCGTCGAACCGCCGCGCCGTCGAACCGCCGCGCCGTCGAACCGCCGCGCCGCCGAAGCGCGACCCCGCCGCGCCGTCGAACCGTCGAAGCGCAACGCCGCCGAAGCGCGACCCCCCGCCGAACCGCAACACCGCAACACCGCCGAACCGGAGCCGATCGCCCACCCGTTCGGCGTCGCCGTGGGCCCCGGTCGCGGGTCGTCGCGGGCTGGTGCGAACGGATCGCCGGCGACGCCGTTCGCGCCGGCGACCGGTTCTCGGGGGGCCGCCGCCTCGCCGGATCAGCGGCCGGGGCGCCGGGGGAGACGGGTATGCTGCCAACCCGCGGACGCCAATGGCAGTCAACTTGCGGATGTCGTACGGCCGTTCGGCGGGGGGAGCCATGCTCGCGACCCCACAGGATATTTCTGCAAAACCGGAGGATTCGTGTCAATCTCCCCCACCGATCCTAGCGCAGGCCCGTCCGGGGCGGCTCCTCCGCCCGGGTGCCCGGCCCACGGCCTGGACGCCGAAGGCATCAGCCGGCTCTACGGACCGGACGCCGAGGCCGACCCCATGGCGCTGTACAACCAGCTGCGCGAGAAGTACGGCGAGGTGGCCCCGGTCCTGGTGCCCGGGGACGTCCAGGCCTGGCTCGTCCTCAGTCACGCCGGGAACCTCAGGGTGCTGAACAACCCTCTGCAGTTCTCGTCCGACCCGCGCAACTTCAACCAGGTCATCGGCCCCGAGCACCCGCTGGCGCCCATCACCTTCCGCCAGTCGCTGATCAACTTCGCGGACGGCGAGGAGCACAAGCGGCTGCGCGCGGCGGTCACCGACGTGCTGGCCAAGGTGAACACCCGAGGGGTGCGCCAGCGCATCACCCAGGCGGTCAACGACCTGGTCGCCGAGTTCGCCCCCGAGGGCCGGGCGGACCTGGTCAAGGACGTCGCCGAGCACCTGCCCATGATCGTGATGAGCCGGCTGGTCGGTATCGACGACGTGCCCGCGCAGCGGCTGGCCGAGGCGTGCCGGGACCTGATGCAGGGCACCCCCACCGCGGTCGACAGCAACAAGTTCCTGCTGGAGACGCTCTACCAGCTGGTGGAGACGAAGAAGACCGCTCCCGGGCGGGACCTCGCCTCGTGGCTGCTCGAGCACGAGGCCGGGCTGGAGGACAAGGAGGTGGTGGAGCACCTGCGCCACATCCTGGTCGCCTCGAACGAGACGACGGTGAACCTGATCTCCGACGCGCTCCGGGTCGCCCTCACCCACACCGCCTTCCGCGCGCACCTGGCCGGCGGCAGCATGACCGTGCCCGACGCGCTGGACGACGTGCTGTGGAACAACCCGCCGCTGCGGGTCCTCCCGGCCCGTTACGCGGTCGGCGACATCACGCTCGGGGAGCAGGAGATCCGCGGCGGTGACATGGTCCTCAACGGCATCGCCGCCGGCAACGTCGACCCGCTCATCCGCCCGGACCTGTCGAGCCGGATGAGTGGTAACCGCTCGCACCTGGCGTTCTCCAGCGGTCCGCACGAATGCCCCGGGCAGTCGCTCGGCAAGACGATCGCCGAGGTCGCCATCGACGTCGTGCTGGCCGGACTGCCCGACCTCCAGATCGACCTCAGCGAGGGGGAGCTGACCCGCACCCCGACCTGGACGTCAAGCCATCTTGACACATTGCCCGTCGTCTTCACTCCCGTGAAGGTGCAGCGCAGGCCGACCGGCGCCATGCCGCTCGCGGGCGCGGCCATGCCGGCGGAACAGCCCGCGACGGCCGCGGTCTTCCCGCCGGCCGAGCAGCCGGCCCCGGTGGCCGGGACCCCGCGCCCCTCGTGGTGGCGCAGGCTGCTGCGCCTGAGGTAATCCGCCGAACGGCGTCGGGTCCTGGCGCACGGCGCACTACCGCGCCAGGACCGTCGCTCATGCCCGACTTCCGCAAGTGCTGCGCCCCCTCATCGGAAGGAACTTCGCGTGACCGGGTTGAGATCCATACCGCGCGCGCCAGGCTGGCTTCCCGTCATAGGTCACACCCGACCGATGGCCCAGGCCCCCTACGCCTTCATCACCTCCCTGCACACCACCGGCGACCTGGTACGGGTCGATCTGGGTCCGATGCCGGTCTACTTCGTCACCAGCGCCGAACTCGCGCACGAGGTGATGGTCACCAAGGCCCGCAGTTTCCACAAGGGCCGGTTCTTCGACCGGCTGCGCCAGCTCGTCGGCGACGGCCTGGCCACCTCCGACGGCGACCTGCACCGCGCCCACCGCCGCCTGATGCAGCCGATGTTCCACAAGCAGCGCATCGCCGGCTACGCCGAGGACATGAGCAACCGCGCCCTGGAGCTGGCCGAGTCCTGGACCGAGGGCGAAACGGTCGAGGTCGACGCGGTCATGGGCGAGTTCGTGGTCAACACCATCGCCGCGGCCCTGTTCGCCACCGACATCGGGGCGCCGGCCGCCGAGGTCGTGCGCCGCAACGTACCCGTCATCATCCAGAACCTCCTGCTGCGCACCGTCTCGCCCCCGGTGCTCGACCGGGTGCCGATCCCGCCGAACCGGCGGTTCGACCGGGCCGCGAAGGAACTGCTGAAGGTGATCGACGGCGTGGTGACCGCGGCCCGCGCGGCGGGCGAGGGCGACCTCGCCGAGGCGCCGGACCTGCTGTCGACGCTGCTCGCGGCGCGGGACGCCGACACCGGGCAGGCGCTGACCGACGAGGAGGTCCGCGACGAACTGGGCACCATCCTGTTCGCCGGCACCGAGGCGACCGCCTCCACCCTGGCCTGGGCCCTCTACGAGGTCGCCACGCATCCGGAGGTGGAGGAGCGCCTGCTGGCCGAGATCGACGCGGTCGTGGGGACCGGCCCGGTCACCTTCGAGGACATCGGCCGGCTGGAATACCTGCGCAAGGTCGTGGACGAGACGGTGCGTCTGCACAGCGTCACGCTGCTGATGCGGCGGGCCATCGAGCCGGTGGAGATCGGCGGCGTCACGGTGCCGGCCGGCACGGAGATCGCCTTCAGCCTCTACGGGCTGCACCGCGATCCGCGGGTCTTCCCGCACGCCGACACCTTCGACCCCGACCGGGAACTGCCGCGCGAGGCGTTCCTGCCGTTCGGCTCGGGCAACCGCAAGTGCATCGGCGACGCGTTCTCCTGGACCGAGATCATCATCGCGATGGCCACGGTCCTGGCCCGGTGGCGGTTGCGGCCCAGCGCCGACCACACGCCCAAGGAAGCCATCGCCGCGGTGCCGCATCCGGACCGCATGCCGATGACGGTGACCCGGCGTTCGGTGCGCGAGCCCGTCCCGGCCTGACGGCCTCCCTCGTCGTGGTGCCGGCCCGCTCCTTCGGCGGTGGCCGGCGCCGCGCGGGCCGCCGCACAGCGTTCGCACAGGCTCCGCGGGTGTCCGCCGGCTGAGACGCCGACAGCCGGTCCTCGGCCACCGACCGCTGTGCTCCGGCCAACCGTCGCGCTGTCGCGGCCGTCCGCGGCGGATTCAGCGATACGCAGGTTTGCAGTTCTCTCCGTGGCCGTTGTGCCGTACTGTGACAGATGGTCATATGACAAACGGTCAATCACAAGATCGAATCAGCTGGGTCGCCGTCGCCTCGGTCCGGTGGAGCGGTTCGCAATAGCCACCTCGGCGACGACCCCATGGGATTCGCCCCGGACGACGTGAGGTGCTTTTCATCATGACTCGTGGGCTGATAAGCGTCCCGCCCATTTATTCACCGTTCTGGCCGGCGATACATCCGCACCATGAACGCGTCGAGCGCAGAACTGCGGCGTGGGCCGAAACGTACATCGTCTCGGAGGGGCTGCGCGCGAACCTCGTGGCCCAGGGCATCGGCGGGTTCGCCGCCCGCATCCTGCCCGAGGGCGACGAGGCCGTCGTCGACATCCTCGCCGACTTCGTCATCTGGCTCTTCGGCGTGGACGACGGGTACTGCGAGGACGGCGCCCTCGGTACCCGGCCCGGCGAGTTGGCCACCACGCTCTCCCGGCTGCTGCGGGTCGCGCAGAACCCGCAGGCGCCCCTGCTGGAGGGCGACCAGCTGGCCAACGGCCTGCGGGACCTGCGGCAGCGCATCTCGGCACGGGGGGCGACCCCGGCACAGGTCGCGCGCTGGGTCGACGCGCTGCGCGAATACTTCCTGTCCGTTGTCTGTGAAGCACATTACCGCAGCCAGGGGTTGATCCCCGACCTGGACGACTACACCCTCATGAGGATCTACGACGGCGCGACCACCGTGGTCCTGCCGCTGCTGGAGCTGGGCGGCGGATACGAGCTGAGTCCGGACGAGCGGGACCGCGACGAGGTGCGCGCGGTGGCCGAGATGGCCAGCATGATCATCTGCTGGGACAACGATATCTTCTCGTACCACAAGGAGTCCGGCTCGTCGGGCTACTACCTCAACGTGCTGCGGGTCCTGACCCACCACTACGGCCTGACGCTCGACGAGGCCCTGGCGCAGGCCATCGCCCAACGCGACCGGGTCACCACGTTGTTCGTCGACCTGTGCGCCGAGCTGTACCGCAGCGCGAGTCCGCAGCTGGAACGCTACCTCGACAGCCTCGCGCACTTCGTCCGCGGCAGCCAGGACTGGGGGATCTCCAGCCGGCGGTACCTGACCCCGGGAGCCGATCCGGCCGACCTGCCCACGCACTTCCGCAGCAATCCCACGGACTCCAGCTCCCGGCCGCTGGGCATCGCGCCGATCGCCTGGTGGTGGGACCTGGTCCGGTCCGACGGGCGGCCCTCGACCCTGCCGACCTCGCGGAACCCGGGACCGCTGACCAGGACGGCGTGAGCCGGGGCGACCACCGCGAGGCCACGCCCCCAGCGCCGGGGCACGACCCATCCCCGGCCGCTACCCCACCCCAGCTCCGCTTCCACCCCTCCCGGTGCCCCGCCGTCCCGGGGGCGACCGCCGGTACGCGTAACGGCTGGCAGCCCGTCAGCCCTTGCCGCCGCCGGTGAACGGGCTCCTGGTCGCGGGGTTCACACCAGCCGGACCACGGCGCGTCCGGCCCCCACCACGCGGAGTCCACGTGCCTCGCTCCGAACCCCGCGAAAGCGGCCCCGGCGGTCCGGTCGACGCCCAACTCCCGCCCGGCCTCGCCCGGCCGCCGCTCGGCCCGGTCGTACCGGTCGCCCTCTCCGAGGACGGCCGTGCCTGGGGCTGGCTGGTCACCGGCGTACCCGAGGCCGGCCGCGTCCTGGGCGGCGAGGCGTTCACGCCCGACCCCGCCCAGTGGTCCGGCGGAGAGGACCTCGCCCGGCGCCTGCTGCCCCAGACCGCCGCGTGGTCCAGCACGCTCGCGGTCGCCGAGGACGTCCGGCGGCGGCTGGGCGCACCCGCCGCCGCAGCGCTGCGCGCCCTGGACGAGCGGGACACCCGCGGCCACGTCGAGCACGTCGCGGACGAGCTGATCGACTGGTTCGCGCCGCCGCCCCACGCCGGCGCCGCCGCCCGCCCGGGCCGCGCCGAGGTGCGGAAGGACTTCGCCCGGCAACTGCCGCGCCTGGTCATGATGCGCCTGCTGGGCATGGACGACCGGTACGCGGCGGGCATGAGCCAGTGCGTCGACGAACTCCGCGACGGCGGACCGTACGCCACGAGCGCCTCCGCGCGCCTGGACGCCAAGCTGCGGCAGTTGGTGGCGGAGAAGTCCGCCGCCCTTGGCCCGGACCTGCTCTCGCGGCTGATCGCGCGCGGTCCCGGCCTGACCGCCGACGAGGTCGCCCACCAGGCCCGGCTGCTGCTCGTGGCCGACCTGGAACGCTGCACGGCGGCGATCACCCGGGCGACCGCCGGGCTGCTGCTGTCCCCGCCCGGGTACCCGATCCGGGAAACCGCGGCCGACGCGCTGCGCCACGGCTCGGCCGGCCGGCCCCGGTGCTGGTTCGCCCGCAGCGACATCCGCCTCGGCGACGCCCGCGTCCGGTGCGGCGACCTCGTCCTGCTCGCCCTCCCGCAGCGCGGCCCGGGCGCCCTCCGCCACCGCGGACCGCGCGACCTCGTGGGGCAGTTGACCCGGGTGATCACCACCGGCGTGCGGACGGCGCCGGCCGGCGGCCCGCGGGGCCCCGCCGGTCCGGCGCGGACGCACCGCCTGGCCGAGCTGATCACCGTCACCGCGGTGCGGCGGCTCTTCCACCGGCTGTCGGCGGTCGAACTGGACGTGCCGGCCTCCGAACTCGTCACGGGACCGGCCGGGCCGACCGAACTGCCCATCCGTTTCACCCGCGCCGCCCCTGAACCCGTTACGCCGCCGCGCCACCGGTGAGTGCGGTCGAGATCGGCCAGGAAAGCTGCGACATCGGCGGATTCGGTGCCGTCGCCGTCACGCCGGGAGGTGGTCCAATTCCCGCCAGGTGGGCGAAAGCGTGAACTCGGCGGTACGGACCCGGATTGTCGCGTACGGTGTTCGATCGGGCACTTTCAGTATGCAACCGGTCTGTGGTGACGCATTGTCAGGTGATCTCCTTTTAGCCTTCTGTACGGATTGCTTGTGGTAGCGGGGAATTGCATCTTGCTATCGGCGCATTGCGCGGATTGACTCTGGCCCGGCCGATATCCGGCTGCCCGGGCGTCACTGGAGGTCTCCGCGATGGATCTCGATCACCCCTTGCTCGTCCTGGACCCGACCGCGGCCGATCCGCACGCCGAAGCACGGCGGTTGCGGCAGCTCGGCGCCTGCGTGCCCGTCGAACTCCAGCAGGGCGTCCGGGCGTGGATCACCAACGACGAGGCCACCGGCCGGGCGGCGTTCACGCATCCGGCCCTGGTCAAGGGCGTGGAGAACTGGCGGGCCTACCGCGAGGGCGAGATCCGGCAGGACTGGCCGCTGATGGCGCTGGTGGCCGGCGAGACCATGGTCAACCGGGACGGCGCCGACCACACCCGGCTGCGCAACCCCCTCAACGCCGCGTTCACCCGCCGCCCGATCCGCACCTACGCCGGGCGGATCGAGGAGATCGCCCACGGGCTGCTGGACGACCTGGCCGGCCAACCGGCGGGCAGCGTCACGGACTTGAAGGCGGGGTTCACCTTCCCGCTGCCGATGGCCGTCATCTGCCACCTGCTGGGCATCGACGACCCGGACATGCGCGACCGGTTCGGCGACGAGATCGCCACCATCCTGCGCAGCACCGCCACCCCGCAGGAGGTGGGCGCGGCCTTCGGCGCGGTGATGGAGCTGCTGGACCGCCTGGTGTCGCAGAAGGAGAGCAGACCCGCCGACGACCTGGCCACCCGCCTGCTCCAGTCCCACCGGGACGGCGAGCTGACCCGGGCCGAACTGGTCGACAGCATCCTGATCCTCGTCGTCGCCGGCCACGAGACCACCGTCAACCTGCTCGCCAACGCCGTCCGGGCGGTGCTGAACCACCCCGAGCAGCTCGCCCTGGTCCGCGACGGCTCCTACGGCTGGTCCGACGTCGTCCAGGAGACCCTGCGCCAGGACCCGCCCGTCCAGCGGATCTTCCTGCGCTTCGCCCGCGAGGACGTCCCCCTCGGCGGCGCGCTGGTCAGGGCGGGCGACCCCGTCATCGTCGGCATGACCGGCGCCGGACGCGACACCGACGTCCACCCCGACGCCGACCGGTTCGACATCACGCGCAAGCAGAGCGGCACCCCGATCCACTTCGGCCTCGGCGCCCACTACTGCCTCGGCGCCCCGCTCGCCCGGGTCGAGGCGGAGATCGCCCTCACCGCCCTCTTCGAGCGCTTCCCCGACATCGAACTCGCCGACCCCGCCCCGCCGCGCATCCTGAGCCACATCATGAACAGCGTGCGGACCCTGCCGGTGCGGTTGGTCCCCGCGGGGTGACGGGACGGGGGCGCCGGGCGGGGCGGCCGCCCGGGGGCGACTCGGCGCACGACCGGGTCGCCCGGGGCCGGGTCCGTCGGGCGGGCTTGCCGGCGGCGGCGGTTCGCGCGGTGTGCGCGGGCCGGGTGGCCGGGGCCCGCCTCGCGCAGCGTTGATCTGACGTAGCGTCAACCAGCCGCTGCCGCGCGGTGACCGGAGCCCCGGCGCGTACGGTCGGGCAACTTCCGCAAGCCCGGCGTCCGTTCGGTGAGGTCGCGGGCCGTCGGGCGCTGGAAGCAGGTGGCACCGGCCGGTTGGCCGGTGACCCGGGTCAGCGGTGGCTGCCGGGACAGCGGTCGGCCGGGGCCGGGAAGAGGCCGGCGAAAGCGCGGGACGTGGCGGTCGGAGCGTCCGTGGAGCGAGGTGAAGTCATGGCATGTCCTTCCGATGAGACGGCCGCGCGGCCGGTGGGCGCTTTCACGCCGGTTCGGCGGCGTCGCCGGTTTCCTGAGCTCTGCCCTCCTACTATCCGCCGACCCCTGGCCCGGGTTTCAACCCATCGGAGCCAGGCTTAGGGGTTTGCCTGGTCATCGCCGCGGCCCGAACCCCCGGCGCGCGCCGCGCCGCGCGGGCCCGGGCGGGGATGCGGCGTTGCCGTCGCGAGCCTTCCCGGTGGGCCGTTCGTCCGGGGGAGCGGCGGCCGTCGTCGCGCCCGGCGGGCCCGGCCCGAGGCGGCCCCCGGGCACCGGGTACGTACGGGTTCCGTCACAACCGGGCAGGCGGTCGGGTTCGGCTTTGGCGGGCCCGTCGACCTGCGCTATCTTCCGTCTGTCGTCACGGTAGGGGCTGTTCCGGCGCGTTGCCGCCGGGCGAGGGGGGCGTAGGCGATGTCATGGGTCGTACCTGGATACACCCACATACGTGAGCTGGGATCCGGCGCGGGCGGCCGGGTTCTGCTGGCGCGGCACGAGGGGACCGGCAGCGCGGTCGCGATCAAGTACCTCGGGGAGGAACTGCGCGGCAGCGAGGAGTTCCTGACCGGTTTCCGGGCCGAGGCACGACTGCTCGGCGACCTCGGATCACCGCACGTGGTGCGGCTGTGGGAGTACGTGGAGGAGCCGCGCGGCGCCGCGATCGTGATGGAGCTGGTCGACGGGATCTCGCTGCGCGCCCTGCTGCGCGCGGAGGGCGCGACCGGGCCCGAGGCGGCGCTCGTGGTGCTCAAGGGCTCCCTCCAGGGGCTGGCCGCGGCGCACGCGGCGGGCGTCGTGCACCGGGACTACAAACCGGAGAACGTCCTGGTCGCCGCCGACGGCTCGTCCAAGCTCGGCGACTTCGGCATCGCGATGGCGAACGGCGGGACCGGGCGCCTGGTCGGCACGCCGCCGTACATGGCCCCCGAACGCTGGACCGGCAGTCCCGCCGCACCGCTGGCCGACGTGTACGCGGCGACGGTGACGTTCTTCGAGTGTCTCACCGGATCGCGGCCCTACCCCGGCGCGACCACCGCCGAGCTGATGGTGCAGCACACCAGCGCGCCCATCCCGGACGACGCGGCGCCCGAGGCGTTGCGGCCGCTGATACGGCGCGGCCTGGCCAAGGAGCCCGCGGACCGGCCGGCGAGCGCCGCGCGGTTCCTCGTGGAGCTGGAGGAGGTGGCCGGCGCCGCCTACGGCGCGGACTGGCAGGAGACCGGGCAGCGCGAACTCGCCCAGCTGGCGGCGCTGTTGCTGTTCCTGTTCCCGTCCGCCAACGGGGTGGCCGAGGGCGGTACGGCGCTGGCCACCACGGTGCTCGGCGCCGCGCCGCCGCCCGCGCGAAGACCGCGCAGGCCGGCGGGCCGGGTGCTGGCCGCCGCGATCCTCGCCGTGGTCGCCCTGCTGCTCCTCGGCGGTTACGCGATGGGCGCGCTGCGGGTCGGGACGACCGCGGTGTCGAAGGCGGTGGCGATCCCGACCGGGTACGCCTCCACCGGTGTCGCGCCGGGAGCCGCGTCCGCGTCACCGTCCGCCTCCGCCGGTCCCGGCGCCTCCGCCTCCGCGTCGCCCTCGGTGTCCGCCACGCCCTCGGCCGACGTCGCCCCGTCGGCGTCCCCCGACCCGGCGCCGGACCCCACCCCCACGGCCACCCCCACCACCGCGGCGTCCGCCGGCACCACGGTCAGCGCGACCGCGCCGCCCCCGCCGCCCACCGTTCACGTGACGGACCTGGCCATCGACGTCTTCGACGTGGACACCAGCACGTATGACGGCGAGCTGTACGCCAACGCCACGACGGACGGCGTCCAGCCGGTCGTGCTGACCGCCCGGTGGTTCGTCAGCCCGGACGGGAAGTCCGACACCGTGGTGGACACCGAGAGCGTGACCGTCTCCGGCAAGACCCGCTACCTGCGGATTCCCTTCCCCGAGTACACGTTCTCCCGGCAGTACTGCGGCCGGTACTTCGGCGTCACCCTGACCTCGTCACCGGCGGCGGCCGACGGAAGTCCCTCCCAGTCCACCTACGTAGATTGCCCGATCCAGTGAACAGCCAGGAAGAGCAGCCCACTTGGCGGCTGCACAAGCCGAAGTCCGCCCCCGCCCCCGACACCACGACCCTCCGCCTGGGCGACGCCCCCGCAACCTCCCAGTCGTGGACGGCCGTTCCGCTGGTGGCCGACGACGCCCCGGAGCCGGCCAACTCGTCGCCGGACGTGGTCACCGTCGATGTGACACCCGCGCCGACGCGGTCGCTCGACGGGGTCGGGGCCGACGGGTCGACGCGGTCGCCGGCCGGTGCGGGGGCCGACGTGCCGACGCGCTCGTTCGCGGACCCTGGAGCCGACGTGCCGACGCGGTGGCTCGGCGAGGCCGGGGCCGACGTGCCCACGCGGTCGCTGCCTCGCCCCGGGGCCGACGTGTTCACGCGGGCCGAACCGGAACCTCGCCGGGACGTGCTGACGACGGTGCGGGAGGAGGTGACGGGGCCCGTGCGTACGGCACCGTCGCCGACGGTGCCGATCGGTGTGACGCGACCGGAATCCGGCCGGACGCCACCGGAATCCGCCGGGGCCCCGCCGACCGTGATCCGTTTCGGCCCCGGCGTGCCGGCCCCGGAGACGGCGGCGATCGCGGCCGTCTGGCACGGCGCTTCCCCGCCGGCTCCCCGGCGGCGCCGCAGGACCGGTTACCTGACCGGCGCGCTGGTGGTGCTGGCCGTCATCGCCCTGCTGCTCTGGCAGCGGCAGGGGCCCGCCCTCGCGCTGCGGTCCGTCGCGGTCTCCGCGCCGTCCGGCACCCTGGCGTGCGGCGGCACGGAAGAGGTGGTCGGTACCGTGCGCACCAACGGCCGCGCGGGGACGCTGCGTTACCGCTGGCACCGCAGCGACGGCACCGACACCGGCCCGACGACCCAGCACGTCGCCGCCGGCCCGACCACCCTGCGGCTCCCCCTGCGCTGGACGTTCGTGGGCCACGGCACCTTCCACGCCACCGCCTCCCTCGACGTCATCTCCCCCGATCCGCGGACCGCGTCGGTCTCGTTCACGTACGACTGCCGCTAGCCGGAGGGAAGTTCGCCGTCACGGGACCGCGCGGGGTGGTGTCGGCGGGCACGGGCGCGGGCTTTCCGGCGGCGCGGCGGTGACGGCCGTGCCGACCGGTGGTTGACGGCCCGGGGCCGGGGCCCGGGTCCGCCCGCCGTGCCCGTCGTCCTAGCTGTGCCGCATCCACACGTTGGTCTCCGCGTAGCGGCCCAGATCCCGTTCCCGGTCGATCATCACCGGATCCAGTGCGCCCGGCACCTCGTACTCCCCGGAGACCGGGAACGTCATGCCGGTCCACCTTTCCCAGTGCTCCACGTCGGCGGTCACCACCATCGAGCGCGGCGCCGGTCCCAGCACCACCGCGCCCAGCCGTTGGTGGGTGCGGATCCACGGGTCGGGGTGGAGGCCGTCGGGCCGTCGGCGTTCGGCGAACTCGGCCATGTCCGTGCGGGGGGAGTACGCCTTCGTGGGCGGACGCACCGGCACGATCACCCGTGCCAGCCCGGCGGCGGCCGCCCGTTCCCGCAGCGCGGTCAGCAGGACACCGGCCAGTCCACGGCCGGCCCGGTCACCCCGCACGGTGGCCGACATCACGCACAGGGTGTCGGCCTTCTCCCCGCGCTCACGGCCCTCGACCGACGCCGCCAGCGCTCCGTCGTAGCCGGCGGGCAGCCTCTCCGGCCGGCCGTCCCACCGCAGCGGCACCCCCCGCCCATCGGCGACCGCCTCTCCGCCGTCGACCACCACCAGGGCGAACTCCCCGAAGTACCGGACCGCCCGCTCCCGGTACCGCGCCGGTACCTCGCCCCGCAGCACGAACCCCGGCCACTGGTCGCGCATGCGTGCCGCCGACCGCTCCACCGGTTCCGGCACCTCGTCCGCCCGGACGACCCCCTCGCCCGTCATGCGCGGCAGCCCGGGGCCGGTCGGCGCGACGGGTCCTGTGGCGGTCGGACGGTGCCGGCTACGACGTTCCGCACGTGGCCAGCGCGGTTCGCGTCAGTCCGCGCAGCCAGGCGTGGGCCGGGTCGGTGTCGTAGCGCTGGTGCCACGACAGGTATATCGGCGCCGACGGCACTTCGAGCGGGAGGGGGAGCACGACCAGGCCGAGGTCGCTGACCGCCGAACGCGTGGTGGCCTCGGGGACGCTGACCAGGAGATCGGAGCCGCGCGCGAACTCCAGCGCGGCCGCTTCCGTGGGCGCGGTCGCCACCACGCGGCGGGTGAGGCCGAGCCGGGCGAGGGCGTCGTCGAGGGCGTTGCTGAGGTTTCCGCGTCGCGAGACGGTGACGTGCTCAGCGGCGGCGTACCGCTGAGCGGTGACGGTCCTGACGCGGGTGAGGGGATGCCCGCGCCTCACGACGACGACGAGGCGGGTCCCGCCCACGTTCTCGGCACGGATGTCCGCTGCTCCCGGGCGGTTGGCGTTCGCCTCCAGGTCGACCTCGCCGCGCCGCAACTCGGGGGTGTCGACGCTCGATTCCGCGACGAAGCGCAACCGCACGCCCGGCGCCTGTCCACGCACGGCCGCGAGCAGCGCGGGGCCGCTCAGGGCTACCAGGGAATCGTGCCAGCGGAGCGTGAAAGTGCGCTCCAGCGTCGCCAGATCGAGTTCGCGGCTCGGCGCCAGCACCCCGTGGACCTGGTGCAACAGCGCGTGCACCTGTGCCCGGACGGCGATCGCGTACGGCGTCGGGGTCATCGTGCGGCCGGTGCGCACCAGGATCTGATCCCCGGTCGTGCGCCGGATCCGGCCCAGGCTCCGGCTCATCGCGGGGGCGGTGACATGCAGGCGTGCGGCCGCCCCGGCCACGCTTCCCTCCTCCAGCAGTGCGTCGAGCGCGGCGAGCAGGTTCAAATCCAATTGCATGCGAGTAATTCTATCCGTGTCTTACATGCATTTGAAGTTAACTCACCGACTCCATACCGTTGAAACGCCGCCGAAACGAGAACGCGGAACAGAACGCACCGCTCGGTCCGACCGGCCTCATCCCCCCTGCTCACCCGGGAGTTCCACCATGTCCGAAACGCTTCAGACCACGGACGCCGCCGCCTGCGACGCCGACCTGCTGGGCCGGACCGCGATCGCCGTGCGCGCGGCCGGTTCGGCACTGCGCGAGCGCTTCGGTGAGGTGGTCCGTTACGGAACCCGCGAGGAGTTGATGCACGCGCTGGCCGCCAACGACGACACGGCCCTGAACATCCTGCGCCCCCGCCTCACGCGCCTGCGCCCGGACGCCGACTGGGTGGAGGCCGAGCTGGACGCCGGAGAGCTGCCGCCCGGCGAATGGTGGGTCGTGGATCCGGCCGAAGGCAACGTCAACCACCTGCACTCCCTGCCGGAGTGGGCGGTGACGGCCACCCTCGTGCGGGACAACCGGCCGGTGCTCACCGCGGTCCACCTGCCGTTGACCGGCGAGACGTACACCGCCCTCACCGGCGCGGGCGCCCACCTCGACGGCCGGCCGTTGCGCGTCTCCCGGACCGCGGAACTCGGCCTGGGCATCGTGGCCACCAGCCAGGCCCGGCCGGACGAGGACGAGACGGTCGTGCGGCGCGTCGGTTCCTCGATCACCGCGATGCTCTTGGACGCGCTCGTCGTCCGCGTCGCCGTGCCCGCGACCTTGCACCTGCTCAACGTGGCCGCCGGCCGGATCGACGCCTTCTGGCACTTCGCCGGCGCCCGCGCGGACCTGCTGCCCGGGGCGCTGCTCGTCACCGAGGCCGGCGGACGGATCTCCGACGCCGAGGGCCGCCCCTGGACCCCGCAGAGCGAGAGCTTCCTGGCCGCCGCACCAGGCGTCCATGCCGAGGCCGTCGCCACGCTCTCCCGCTGACCGCGCACCACAACCCGTACGCATGGAAAGGACCGGATCATCATGACCGCGATCGCTGTACTCGGAAAGGGCCGCGTCGGTGGCGGCCTGGCCACAGCCCTCACCCGGGCGGGGCATGAGGTGACCGTGGCGGGCCGCGCGCCGGGCGCCGCCGCCGAGGCCGCCCGCACGGCCCGGATCGTCATCAACGCCACCCCGGGCGCCGGCTCGCTGGACCGGCTCGCCGCCCTGCGCGAGGAACTGCGCGGCAAGATCCTTGTCGACGTCTCCAACGCGACCGTCGACGGACCGGACGGACTGCCCGCCGACCTGATCCACCCCGGATCGAGCCTCGCCGAGCAACTCCAGGAAGCGCTCCCCGAAACGCGCGTCGTCAAGACGCTCAACACCATGCTCTTCACGGTGATGACCGCGCCCGCCACGCTCACCCGGGCGCCCGACGCCTTCCTGTCCGGCGAGGACCCGCAGGCCAAGCAGACCGTCCGTGAACTGCTCGTCGACCTCGGCTGGCACAACGAGTGGATCACCGATCTCGGCGGGATCGAGACCGCCCGCGCCACGGAGGCCGCGATACTGTTCGTACCGCACGTGATCCGCTCCAGCGGGTTCGCGCCCTTCGCGATCTCGATCGCCCGCTGATCCGCACACGGCGCGCCCCGCCGGGTCCGCGTCCACAACGGACACGGCAGCGCGGCCCGGGTCGGCGATCGCGCGCCGGACGGCGACCCACGGCCAACCCCTGCCGGGGCCCCGCCGCGCGGCGGGCTGAAGCCGACGTCCGGACCGGGGCGCAGGCGTCGCGCTCAAGGCCGGGTTCACGGGCGCAGTACCTGCCGAAGCGGCGGATGCGCTCGGTCAGGTACGGCGAGAGGGGGCCGGGACCGACGACGTGGCCCTCCTCCTGCAACCGGCGCACGATCCCGGCGGCGCCGAGGGGATATTTCGCGGGTGCACGGCAAGCACGGGACCCCGTGCTTGCCGAGCACCCGCCCCTCGGGCCGAGCGTCGCGTCAACCCACCGCGTCCCCGCCCTCCTCCTCCAGCCCCTCCAGCAGGGAGCTGAACAGGTCGTCGGCCTCGCGGGACTCCGCCTCCGTCGCGACGACGCGCTCGACGAGTTGACGGATCGTCAGCTTCTCCAGCAGCAACGTCACCGGGATCTCGATGCCGAGGTCGTCGCGGAGGCGGCCGACGACCTGGACGGCGGTCAGTGAGTCGCCGCCGGCCGCGAAGTAGGTCAGGTCGAGGTCGTCCGGGCCGGTCAGGCCGAGGGCCTCATCCAGCAGCCGGGTCACCCGGGCCGCGAGGCCGTCGTCGAACTCCTCGGCGCAGTCGACCGGTTGGGGCTCGGCCGGGGCGGGGGCGGCCGCCTCGGCGGGGGCGGCGGGCCGGGAGGGCGCGGCCGGGACCAGCGCTCCCCACCGCCGGCCGGCGAAGGGGTGGGCCGGCAGGCGTACGCGGTGCGCGGTGGGGGCCGGCACCCCGGTCCAGTCCACCGCGTGGCCGCGCGACCACAGGTCGCCCAGCGCGCGCAGCGCCGCCGTGCTCTCCCCGGCCCCGGCGGCCGTACCGAACGTCGCGTGACCGCGCCGGCCGGGCACCGAGCGCCTGCCCTGCGCGACGAGCGCGTTGCCCGGGCCCAGCTCCAGCAGCGGTCCCGGCGCGGCCTCACCGGCGGCGGCCACCGCGTCGCGGTAGCGCACCGGCCCGCGCAACTGCCCGGTCCAGTAGGCCGGGTCGGCCGCCTCGCCGGGCGTCAGCCGGGCACCGGTGACCGTGGAGAACACCGGCAGGCGCGGCACGCCGAGCCGGACCGCGCCGACCCGGCCGGCGAACTCCGCCAGGACCGGTTCCATCAGCGCCGAGTGGAAGGCGCGGTCCACGCCGAGGAAGCGGAACGGGACCCGCTTGGCCGCCAGCCCGTCCGCGAGCGCCTCGACGGCCGCCGCCGGGCCCGAAAGGACCACCGAGCGGGGCCCGTTGACCGCCGCGAGTTCCACCTGCGGGCCGGTGAACGCCGCCGCCTCCTGCTCGCTGACGGCGACGGCCAGCATCCGGCCCGGGGCGGTGCGTTCCATCAGGCTGCCGCGCGCCGCCGCCAGGATCAGGGCGTCCGAGCGGTCCATCACGCCGCTCACCACGGCGGCCGGGTACTCCCCGACGCTGTGGCCGACCACCGCGGCCGGGGTGATCCCCCAGCCCGCCCACAGGCGGACCGCGGCCAGCTCCAGGGCGACCAGTGCCGGCTGCCAGTACCCAGTGTCCGACCGCTCCCCGGCCCGCCACGGGCGCGGGTCGGGGCCGCCGGCCGACAGCAGGACGTCCGCGCACGCGTCGAGCTCGTCGCGGAAGAGGGGGAAGTCGTCGTACAACTGCCGTCCCGCGTCCGGGTACTGGCCGGACTGGCCGGAGAAGAGGAAGACCGGCGCCGGTGCCGTACCGTCGTCCCCGACCTCGGCGGCGACGCCCGCGCGCGGCCCCGCCGCGAGCGTGTCGAGCGCCGTCAGCGCCGCCGCGCGGTCGCCCGCCACCACCCACGCGCGCCGGCCGAGGCCGGCCCGCGCGGTCTGAAGGGTCCGGGCGGTGTCGGCCAGCGACGGCGCGCCGGGGGCCCGCAGGGCGGCGGCCAGGTCGCGGGCCAGGGCGGCGACCTGCTCGCCGGTGCCGGCCGACAGCGGCAGCAGTTCGGCCCCGCGCGCCGGGGCCGCGGGCGTTCCCGGGGTGACCGGGGCCTCCTCCAGCACGACGTGCACGTTGGTGCCGCCCAGGCCCACGGAGGTGACGCCGGCCAGCCGGGTGCCGCCGGCCGGCCGCGGCCAGGGGGCGGCTTCGGTGGCCAGCCGCAGGGGGGAGCCGGGCGCGAACAGGTCGGGGTGCGGGCGGGAGACGTTGACGGTGGGCGCCACCGTGCCGTGCTCCAGCATCAGCACGACCTTGATGAGCCCGGCGACGCCGGCGGCGGCGTCCAGGTGGCCGATGTTGGACTTCACCGACCCGATGGCGCAGCCGCCCGGTGCCGCGGCGCCCCCCATGGCGTCGGTGACGCTCGCGATCTCCACCTGGTCGCCCAGCACGGTGCCGGTGCCGTGCATCTCCAGGTACTGGGCGTCGGCCGGGTCGAGCCCGGCGGCCGCCCACGCCTCGGCGATCGCCCTGCGCTGCCCCCCGGGCCCCGGCGCGGCGAAGCCGACCTTGCCGTTGCCGTCGCTGGTCAGGGCGCTGCCGCGGATGACCGCGCGGATCGGGTCGCCGTCGGCGATCGCGTCCTCCAGGCGCCGCAGCACCACGATCCCGGCGCCGTCGCCGCTGAGGGTGCCGGCGGCCGCCTCGTCGAAGGGCCGGCAGCGGCCGTCGGGCGAACCGACGCCGCCCTCCCGGTACAGGTAGCCGGTCCTGCGGATCGAGGCGATCGACACGCCGCCGGCCAGCGCGGTGTCGCACTCGCCGGCCAGCAGCGCCTGGGCCGCCAGGTGGACCGCGGCCAGCGACGTCGAGCAGGCGGTCTGCACGGTGAGGCTGGGGCCCTCCAGCGCCAGGCGGTAGGAGATCCAGGCGGCCAGGAACTCCCGGTCGCTGAGCAGGCGCACCTGCATCTCGCCGATCCGCTCCGCCAGCGACGGGTCGCCGTACGCGGCCACCGAGTGCTCGGTGAGGCTGCCGCCGACGTACACGCCGGTGCGCGCGGCCGCCGAACGCGGGGCGATCCCGGCGTCCTCCAGCGCCGCCCAGGCGGTCTCCAGCAGCACCCGGTGCTGGGGGTCCAGGGCGGCCGCCTCGACCGCGCCGAAGCCGAACAGGTCGGCGTCGAAGCGGTCGGGCTCCGCCAGTACGCCCTTGGCGGCCACGTAGTCGCGATGGCCGGACAGCGCCGGGTCGACGCCGGCCTGTGCCAGGTCCTCGGCGGTCAGGTCGGTGAGCGAGCAGACGCCCGCCTCCAGACCGGCCCAGAACTCGCCGGTGTCGCGTGCGCCGGGGAACCGGCCGCTCATCCCGACGATCGCTAGGGAGTAGTCGCTGGTCATCTGTTCACTCTCCGAGGTGCTTCACGTGGGCGAGGCGGGCGCGGCGTTCCTGCACGCGCCTGCGGCCCGCCGCCGCGGCCGGCGGCCGGCCGGCCGGGGCCTCCCGCGCGTCGTCCCCGGCGGGGCGGGCGCCGTCGAGGTGGCCGGCCAGCGTGGCGACGGTGGGATGCCGGAACAGGTCGACCATCCGCAGCCCGGGACGGTCGACCACCAGGGCGGCGTGCACGGCCAGCAGGCGCACCGAACTGCCGCCCAGGTCGAAGAAGTTGTCGTGGACCCCGACCCCGGGCAGCCCGAGGACGTCGGCCCACACCGCCGCGACCCGGTCCTGCGTCGCGGTGCGCCCCCGGGTGCCGGGCACCGGACGGTCGTCTGCCGGCGCCGGTGGCGTGGGCAGCGCCGCGCGGTCGACCTTGCCGCTGCTGTTGAGGGGCAGGGCCGCGACCGGGTTGAGCAGCTCGGGCAGGTGGGACGGCGGCAGCCGGTCGGCCAGCCAGCGGCGCAGCGGCCCCGGCTCGACCGTACGCCCCGGCGCCGCCACCAGGTGGGCGGTCAGCCGCTGTTCGCCGCGCGCGTCGGGCTGGACCGCGACGGCGGCCTGGCCGACGTCGTCGTGCAGCACGAGCACGGACTCGATCTCGGCGGCCTCGACGCGGACGCCGTGGTGCTTGAGCTGGTTGTCGTCGCGGTGCCGGAAGTACAGCCGCCCGTCGGGCCCGTGGTGCGCCAGGTCCCCGGTGCGGTACATCCGCGCGCCCGGCACGGGGGAGTGCGGATCGGCGACGAAGCGGCCGGCGGTCTGCGCCGGGTCGCCGGAGTATCCGCGGGCGGGGGAGTCGCCGCCGATGTAGACCTCGCCGGTGGTGCCCGGCAGGACCGGCTGGAGGTGCCGGTCGAGCACGTAGGCCCTGCTGCCGGGGACCGGCCGGCCGATGGGCGGCAGCTCGCCGCACGTCACCTCGGCGACCGTCGCGCAGCAGGTGGTCTCGGTGGGGCCGTAGGCGTTGAGGAACCGGCGCCCGGCGGCCCACGCGTCGCCCAGCCGCTGCGGGCACACGTCGCCACCGCTGATCAGGGTGGTCAGGTCCGGCAGCGCCGCCGGCGCGGTGGCCGGCAGGGTGCCCAGCGCGGTGGGCGGCAGCAGGGCCTTGGTGACGCGCTGCCGGCCCAGGAACTCCAGCAGGGCGGACCCGAGGCGTTCGTGGTCGGCCGCCACGCACAGCACCGCGCCCGACACCCAGGTCGCGAAGATCTCCCAGACCGACAGGTCGAAGGTCAGCGACCCGTACTGCGGCACCCGGTCGTCCGCGTCCAGGCCCAGCAACTCGCGCTGGGCGTCGACGAGATGGGTCAGGTTCCGCTGCGTGACGGCCACCGCCTTGGGCCGCCCGGTGCTGCCGGAGGTGTACAGCGTGTAGGCGAGCTGCCCGGGCCGCGTCGGTGCCGGTTCCGACGGCGGGCCGTCCGGGCGCGCGGGGGCATTGGCGTCGGCGGGGGCGTATGGGTCGAGTACCGCCAGTGCCGGGGCGAGGGCGCGCAGCCGCGGTGCCCGGGCGGCGTCGGTCAGCAGCACGACCGGCGCGACGCCCTCGACGAGCGCGGCGATCCGGGCGTCGGGATGCCCCGGGTCGAGCGGCAGGTAGCAGGCCCCGGTCCGCAGCACCGCCAGCAGCGCGACGAGGGTGTCCGCGCCCCGCGCCCGGCAGATCCCGACGACCCGCTCCGGCCCGGCGCCGTACGCCCGCAACCGGGCGGCGAGCGCGTCGGCGCGCTCCAGCAGCTCGCCGTAGCTCAGGTCGGCGCCGTCGCCGGTGACCGCCGGGGCGTGCGGGCGCCTGCGGGCCGTGCGGGCGATCCGCTCGTGCACCGGGGTGAACACCGCCTCCCGCGGCCCGGCCGGCGTGTGGCTCCACTCCCGCAGCACCGTTCCGCGCAGGGCCGGCGGCAGTATCTCGGCCCGCCCCACCGGCAGTTCCGGGCGCCGGGCGAGGTCCGCCAGGAAGACGGTGAAGCCCTCCGCCCAGCGGCGCACCGTCACGGGCGACAGCAGTTCCGTGCGGTGGGAGAAGTACGCCTCCAGCCCGCGCGGACCGTGCTTGAGGTGCAGCAGCAGGTCGAACCGGGCGTCGTCGAGGAACAGCCCCAGCTCCTCCACCTCGGCGCCCGGCAGGTCCAGGGCCAGCTCGAGCGCGTCGTCGAGGGAGAACAGCACCTGGAAGACCGGGTCGTGCCGCAGGTCCCGGCCCGGCGCCAGCGCCGCCACCACACTCTCGAACGGCGCGTCGAAGTGCGGACGGCACGCACGCACCCGCGCCTCGGTGCGCTCCACCAGCTCGCGGAACGCCGGGTCGCCGCCCAGGTCGGCGCGCAGGGCCACGGTGTCGACCAGCATGCCCACCACACCGTGCAGTTCGGCCCGTTCACGGCCGGAGACCGGGGTGCCGACGACGAGGTCGTCCTGCCCGGTCAGCCGGCCCAGGAAGGCGCTGAACGCGGCGAACAGCGTGGTGAACAAGGTGGCGCCGGCCTGCCGGCCCACCCGTTCCAGCTCCTCGACGGTCCCGGCCGGCACGGTGAAACGCTCCACGCCGCCGTCCGCGGTGCGCGCCGCGGTCCTGGGCCGGTCGGTGGGCAGCGCGGTCAGCGCCGGCGCGCCGTCGAGGTGCTCACGCCAGAAGCCGACGGACCCGGCGAACTCCCCGGCGGCGACCCGGCCGCCGTGCCAGGCCGCGTAGTCGGCGTACTGGAGCGCCGGGCCCGCGACTGTGCCCGGACCGCCCGCCCGGTAGTCCGCGGACAGCTCCCGCAGCAGCAGGTCCATCGACCAGCCGTCGCAGACCACGTGGTGCGAGGTCAGCACCAGCCGGTGGCTGCCGTCCGCCACCCGCAGCACCGCGCAGCGCAGCAGCGGCGCGAGCGCCAGGTCGAACGGCCGTCCCGCGTGGGCCGCCAGCCGTGCGGCGGCCGCCGCCACCGGCACGCCGTCCTCGACCTCGACACGGACCCGGGCCGCGGGCAGCACCGCCTGCGCCGGCCGGCCGTCCACGATCCGGATGCCGGTGCGCAGCGCCTCGTGCCGGGCCACCAGCGCGTCGACACAGCGTTCCAGCAGCGGCACGTCGAGGGCGCCGCGCACCGTGAAGGCGGCGTAGACGTTGTACTGGGCGCCGTCCGGGTGCATGCCGTGGGCGACCAGCAGCCGGGCCTGCGCCGACGAGACGGGGAACAGGTCGGCGTCGGCGGTCCCGGCGGCGGTTTCTGAACGGGTCATGCGGCAGCCTCACGGGGGAACGGGGTGCTTGCGGGGCCGGGGCGGCGGATCACGCGCCGCCCGACGGGACAGGGGGCACGGGGTCGTCGTCCCCGGCCAGCAGGCGCAGCGCGGCGAACCACCCGTCGGCCAGGTCCCGCACGGCGTCCTCGGTCAGGACGTCCTGCGGCCACGACCAGGTGACGGTCAGCCGGGGGCCGCCGGGCAGGTCCTCGGCGTAGGCGTCGATCTCCAGCGCGTGCGCCGCGGGCATCTCGCCCACCACGCCCAGCAGTTCGCCGCCCCGCGGGGTGCCCGACGGGCCGCCGCCGAGCCGGCCGAGGTAGTTGAACCGCAGCCACGGCCGGGGCAGCCGCGCCAGCAGCGGTGCCGTACGCGGGTTGAGGTGGCGCAGCTGCCCGAAGCCGAGCCCGTCACCGGGCACCGCGCGCAGCTGTCCCGCCACGTCCTTGAGCACCAGGGCGGCCGACGCGCCGTCCGCCCAGAACGCCCCCGGACCGCCGCCGCCCGCCAGGTCGACGCGCACCGGGTACTGGTTGGTGAACCAGCCCACGGTGCCGGACAGGTCGCCCGGCGCGTCGCCGATCAGGTGCCGCCCGTGGCCCTCGGTGTGCAGCACCGCGCAGCCGGCGCCGTCGCGGTCGGCCCGGGTGACGGCGGCGGCCAGGGCGGTCAGCAGCACGTCCTGCACGCCGCACCCGTGTTCCGCCGGCAGCCGGGTCAGCAGCGGCAGCGTCCAGCGCGCGTCCAGGGTGCGGGTCAGGTCGCGGCGCGGCACCCCCGGGCGGGCCTGCCCGGGTGCGGCGACGGCCCCGGCCGGGTCGAGCGCGGCCGTCCAGGCCGGCAGTTCGCTCTCGCGCCGCGCGGTCACGGCGTCCTCGTGCAGCGAGCGGGCCCACCGGCGGAACGAGGTGCCCGGCGCCGCCGGTGCGCGGTCGCCGGCCAGCAGGCGTTCCAGGTCGCGGGCGATCACCCGCATCGACACGCCGTCCACGCCCAGGTGGTGGACGGTCAGCAGCAGCCCGCCGGGGCGGTCCGGGCCCGCGTCGAGCCGGACGGCCCGCACGAGCGGATCGCGGGTGGGGTCGATGCGCATCACCGCCGCCTCCCGCCGCGCGGCCTCCCCGATCCCGGCCGCGTCCGCCCCGGGGACGCCGACCCGCTTCAGGCGGTGCGCGGTGCCGGGCGCCCCGGCGGCGGTCCGCACCGTGCCGTGATCGGCCGACAGCCGCAGGCGCAGCGCCTCGTGGCGGGCGGTCAGCCCGGTCAGCGCCGCCTCGACGGCGTCGTGGTCGGTGCCGGCCGACAGCGGCAGCAGCAGCGACAGGTGGAAGGCGTCCAGCGGACCGCCGGTCTCCAGCCACCAGCGCATGATGGGCGTCGGGGCGAACGGGCCGTCCTCGTCGCGGTCGTCGCCGTCCGCCCCGGCCGTGCGGTCCGCCTCGCGGGCCAGCGCCGCCAGCGCCGCGACCGTGCGGGCGGTGAAGACGTCGCGGCCGGTGATCTCCAGGCCGGCCGTGCGGGCGGCGGACACCAGGTTCAGCGCCATGATGCTGTCGCCGCCGAGGGTGAAGAAGCCCTCGTCGGGGCTTACCCGCTCCAGCCCAAGGATCGAGGCGGTCAGCTCGCACAGCACCGCCTCGCGCGCGGTGAGCGGGGCCCGCGGCCCGGCCGGCGCGTGCGACGGCGCGGGCAGCGCCCGCCGGTCCAGCTTGCCGCCCACCGTGGTCGGCAGGTCGTCGAGGACCACGACCGCGGACGGCACCAGGTGGGTGGGCAGCAGGCCGGCGAGGTACTCCCGCAGCACGGTGCCGTCCGCCACCGCCCCGGGCCGCGCGACCACGTAGCCGACCATCCGCCGGTCGCCCGGCCGGTCCTCGCGCACCGTCACCGCGGCCCGCCGGACCGTGGGATGCCCGGTGAGGGCCGTCTCGACCTCGCCCGGCTCGATGCGGAACCCGCGCACCTTGATCTGGTCGTCCGCCCGCCCCTCGTGCACCAACTGGCCGTCGGCCCGCCGGTGCGCCAGGTCGCCGGTGCGGTACATGCGCCCGCCCGGCACGGTGGTGAACGGGTCGGGAACGAACCGTCCCGCGGTCGCGCCGGGCCGGCCCAGGTAGCCGCGCGCCAGGCACGGACCCGCCAGGTACAGCTCGCCGACGGCGCCGGCCGGCACCGGTTGCAGCAGCGCGTCGAGCACGTGGGCGCGCACGTCGTGCTGGGGGCGGCCGATCGGCGGCAGGTCGCCGGGCAGCAGCGGATCGCTGTAGGTGACGATCACGGTGGCCTCGGTGGGCCCGTAGCCGTTGACCAGGCACCGGCCGTCCGCCCACCGCGCGGCGAGCCCGGCGCCGAGCGACTCGCCGGCCGCCAGCAGGGTGCGCAGCGCGGGCAGCCCGCCGGGCGGCATGCTGGCCAGCACCGTCGGCGGTATCAGCGCCCAGCTCACCGCGTTCCGGTCGAGGAAGTCCGCGAGCGCCTCCCCGGCGAGCGGTTCCGGGCCGGGCACGACCAGCGTGCCGCCGCAGCCGAACGCCGCGCACAGCTCGCCGATCGAGGCGTCGAAGCTGCCGGAGGCCAACTGGGCGACGCGGGAGCGCTCGTCCAGGCCGAAGCGGGCCACGGTGGAGGCCGTCAGCGCGGCCAGCCCGGCACGCGTGACGACCACGCCCTTGGGTTCCCCGGTGGAACCGGAGGTGTGGATGACGTAGGCGGCCGCGCGCGGGTCGGCGGGGGCGGCGGGCACGGCGGCGGTCGGGCCGGCCTCCTCCACCGTTCGCCACGGCAGGCACCGCACCGGCACCTGCGGCGGTTCGACGTCGTCACCGGTGAGCACCAGGGCGGGCGCCGCGTCGCGCACCAGGTAGGCGGTGCGGTGCGGCGGATGGGCCGGGTCCAGGTGCAGGTGCGCGCCGCCCGCCCGGTCGACGGCGAGCACGGCGACGACGAACGCGCTGCCGCGCCGCATCGCGAGGCCGACGACCGTCTCCGGCCCGACCCCCAGCGCCGCCAGCCGGCCGGCCGCCCGGGCCACCCGCTCCTCCAGCCGCGCGTACGACAGCGTCTCGCCGGGCGCCTCGACGGCCGGCGCGTGCGGCGTCAGCGCCGCCCGCCGGGCGACCTGGAGCGCCGGCGAGTCCGGCGCGGTGTGCCGCGGTCCGTCCTGCGGGTCGGCGGTGAGCGTGCGGCGTTCGGCCTCGGTCAGCAGGGCCGCCCGGTTCACCGCGAGGTGCGGACGGGCCAGCAGGTCCGCCAGCAGCACGGTGAAGGACCGCGTCCACAGCCCGACGGTGTCGGGGTCGAACAGCTCGGTGCGGAACTCGAACAGGCCGTCCATCGCGGCGTCGGGCGTGTCCCGCAGCACCACCACGCAGTCGTGCTCGCCGCCGGTGTGCACCCGCTCGAACCGGGCGCCCTCCGGCAGGGTGTGGATGCTGCGCTGCTGGCCCAGGTGCATGAACACCCACTGGAACAGCGGCGAGTGGTCGGCGGTGCGCTCCGGTGCCAGCTCCGCGACGATCCGCCCGACCGGCACCGCCGCGTGCGCCAGCACCTGGGGCAGCTCCCCGGCGAACTCCCCGAGCAGCTGCTCGAAGGAGCGGTCCGCGTCGATCCGCCACCGGGTCGGGACCGCGTTCATCACGTAGCCGATCAGCCGTTCCAGGCCCTGGGCGCCGCGGTTGGCCACCGGCGTGCCCAGCACGAAGTCCGGCGACCCCGACAGGCGGTGCACCAGCACCGCGAACGCGCTGATCAGCACCGCGAACACCGACGTGTCGTGCGCGCGGGCGAACACCCGCACCGCACCGGCCTCCTCGACGGTCAGGCCGAACGGCACCGACGCGGTGCCGGGCGCCGCGGCGCGCGCCGGGGCGCCCAGCCGCAGCGGGCCCGGCGGCCGCTCCAGGTGCCGCCGCCAGAAACCCAGCTGGGCGTCGAGGACCCCGGCCTCCTCCAACTCGCCCTGCCAGGCCGCGTAGTCCGCGTACTGCACCGCGGGCCGGGCCGGCGCGGGGCCGCCGGCCGCCAGCGTCGCGTACGCCTCGGCGAACTCGGTGTGCAGGATGTCGAAGGAGTACCAGTCGGTGATGATGTGGTGCAGGCTCAGCACCAGCGTCGAACGGGTCTCGTCGAGCACCACGTGGCAGGCGCGCAGCAGGTCGTCCTCGCGCAGGTCGAACGGCCGGGCCCGCACGGCGGCGACCACGTCGTCCAACGTGGTGGTGCTGCCGCGCAGGTCGAGGCGTTCGACCGCGAAGCCGTCCTCGGCGGGGAAGCCGACGCGCAGGTCGCCGACCGTGCCGCCGACCCGGCCGCGCAGCCCGTCGTGCCGGGAGCGCACCAGCCGCAGGGCCGCCTCCAGCCGCCCCGGATCGACCGGCCGCTCGAAGTGGTAGGCGCCGCACAGGTTCATCGCGGCGGAACCGGGATGCAGCGACTCGAAGACCCACAGGTCGCGCTGGGCCGGGCTCAGCGGCGCGGTGCGCCCGCCGTCGTGGACCGGTACGACCGCGGGCAGCGCCGGCAGCGGCCGGCCCGAGGCGACGAGCTTGCGCAGCAGGCCGACCCGCTGCTCGCGGGTGAGCGAGGCGAACCGGTCGGCGGCCGACCCGCGCTGTCCTGGGGTACGGGGGGCGGTCACGCGGCCACCTGCTCCTTCAGTTCGGCCAGCCGGCCCAGCGAGGCCAGGACGTCATGGCGTTCCAGGCCGAAGTCGACGAAGCAGGTGACCTCGTCGCAGCCCATCTCGCGCAGCCCCGCGAGCGCCTTCGCGCAGGTGCCCGGCGAACCGATCAGCGACCCCCACGACAGGTACCGCTCGAAGGCGAACTCCGTCATCGTCGTCACGTCCGCCTCGCTCAGCGCCGCCACGGTCCGGCCCCGCTCACCCGCCCGGTTCGACGCGGACTGCCGCACATGGGTGCGCAGATACCGCTTCAGCGGCTCCGCCACGCACCGGCGCGCCTGCGCGTCGCTCTCGCCGACGTAGGTGTGCGCCATGAGCGTGACGGTGCCGCGCCCGCCGGTACCCGGCTGCTCCGGGGCCGCCGCGTACTCCTGCCGGTAGTGGCCGATGCGCTCCGCCAGCCGGTCGGGGTCCTGCCCGACGGTGGCGCCCAGCAGCCCGGTCCGCAGCCGCGCGGCGGTGGTCCAGCTCTCCGGGCTGCCCGAGGAGGTGAGCCAGATCGGCAGGTACGGCGAGGCCGGGCGCGGCTGCGGGCGGACCGGCACCACGCCGCCGGTCCCGTCGACCAGTTCCACCGCCTCGCCCGCCCACAGCCGGCGGATCGTGGTGATGTCGTCCAGCACCCGCTGCCGGCGGTCCGCGTAGTGGTCCGGGGCGAGCACGAAGTCCGCCGAATGCCAGCCGGCCGCCGCGGACAGCCCGACCCGCCCGCCGCCCGACAGGTTGTCCAGCACGGACCAGTCCTCCACGACCCGCAGCGGATGGTGCAGCGGCAGCACCACGCTGCCGGCCCGCACCGCGATCCGCCGGGTGACCGCGGCGATCGCGGCGCCCAGGACCGGCGGACTGGGGAACGCCTGCCCGACGTCCTGGAAGTGCCGTTCCGGCGTCCACACGGCCGTGAAGCCCAGTTCGTCGGCGGCGCGGGCGATGGCCAGGACGTCCGCGTACTTGGCGGTGTGGTCGGCGACGTCCTCGGCGCCGAAGAACATGATGCTCAGGTCCACGGGTGCGACTGCCTCTCGTCGGGTGGGGCTGCCGCCCGTGCCTTCCGCGGCAGTACGGGGATCGGGGCGGGGCCGTCCGCGGCCGGGGCGGCCGGGCGGTCCAGCTCCTGCGCCAGCCGGGCGACGGTCCGCAGCGCGAAGAGCCGGGCCGCCGGCACCGGCCGGCCCAGCGCGGTCTCCAGCTGCCCGGCCGCCCGCACCGCCCGCACCGAGTTGCCGCCCACGGCGAAGAAGTCGTCGTGGACGCCGATCGCCTCCAGGTTCAGCGCCCGCGCCCACACCTCGGCGATGCTGCGCTCCAGCGCGGTACGCGGCGCGGTGGGCGCGGGACCGCCCGGCACGCTCGCCGGCGCGCCGGGCAGCGCGGCCCGGTCGACCTTGCCGCCGCTGGTGACCGGCAGCACGGCGTGCACCACGCACGCGTCGGGCACCATCACCGGCGGGAGCAGTCCCGCCGCGTGGGCCCGCAGCACGGCCGGGTCCGCGCCGGTGTGCGCGGCGGCGACCACGTGGGCCACCAGCACGCTGTCGCCCTCGGGCCCCGCACGGCGCACCACGGCCGCCTGCGCCACCGAGGGGTGGCTCAGCAGCGCCGCCTCCACCTCGGAGGTCTCGATGCGTACGCCGTGGTGCTTGACCTGGTTGTCGGCCCGGTGGTGGTAGTACAGCCGCCCGTCGGGGCCGTGGTGGGCCAGGTCCCCGGTGCGGTACATGCGCGCCCCCGGCCGCGGGCTGTGCGGGTCGGCCACGAACCGGTCCGAGGTGCGCCCCGGTTCGCCGTCGTACCCGCGTGCCACGGTGGGGCCGGCCAGGTAGATCTCGCCGGCGGCGCCGGGCGGCACCGGTTCCAGGTGGGCGTCGAGCAGGTAGACGCGGCACCCCGGCACTGGGCGGCCGATGTCCGGCGCCCGGCCCGCGGTCAGCTGTGCGGCGGTCGCGCAGACGGTGGCCTCGGTGGGCCCGTAGGCGTTCAGCAGGCGCCGCCCGTGCGCCCACCGGTCCGCCAGCCGCGGCGGGCACGCCTCGCCGGCCGTCACCAGGGTCGCCAGCTCCGGCAGGCTTCGCGGGGCGTCGGGCGGCAGGGTGGTCAGCGCGGTGGGGGGAAGGGTGGCGAGCGTGATCCGCCCCTCCCGCAGCCGGTCGGCCAGCGCGCCGCCCAGCCGGTCGGCGTCGGGTATCACGTGCAGCGCCGCGCCGGCGGCCCAGGTGGCGAAGACCTCCCACACCGAGGCGTCGAAGGTCAGCGACGCGTACTGCGCCACCCGGTCGTCGGCGCCCAGCCGCAGCAGGTGGTGCTGGGCGGCGACGAGGTGGTCGAGGTTGTCCCGGGTGACCGCCACCGCCTTGGGCCGGCCGGTGGTGCCGGAGGTGTGCAGTACGTACATCAGATGATCGGGACGGGCCGCGGGTGGGGGCGTGGTGGCGGTGGGGCGGTCGCCCGGCGTGCCGGGTGCGGAGGCCAGGTCGGGTGCGAGGGCCAGGTCGGGTGCCGCGTCGGGCGTCAGCAGGGGCGTGCCCGGTGCGGGTTCCGCGTCGGGCGTCAGCAGCGGTATGCCCGGTGCGAGGGCACGCAGCCGTGGCTCGTTCCGCGCGTCGGTGAGCAGTAGCCGGGGCGGGGTCTGCCGCAGCAGTGCGGCGAGGCGGGCGTCGGGGTGGGCCGGGTCGAGCGGCAGGTAGGCGGCGCCGGTGCGGTGCACGGCCAGCAGCGCGACCAGGGTGTCCGCGGTCCGCGGGCGGCAGACCGCCACCACGCGATCCGGTCCGGCGTCCCGGGCGGTCAGCCGGCCGGCCAGCGCGTCGGCGCGCGCCAGCAGTTCGCGGTAGCTCAGCACGCGGCCGGACTCCACGAGGGCGGGGGCGTCCGGGCGGCGGGCGGCGGCCTCCTCGATCAGGACGCCGACCGGGCGCGGCGGGGCCACCGCGCAGGGCGAGGTGCTCCACCGGGTTACCACCGTGCCGCGTTCCGCCGGGGCCAGCAGGCCGACCCTCGCGACGGGCACGTCCGCCGCCGCGGTCATCGTCTCCAGCAGCCGCCTCAGGACCCGGGCCATGCTGGCGGCGGTCGCCGGGTCCACCGCGCCGGCGCGGTGTTCCAGGGTCAGGTCGATCCCCCGGGGCGTTCCGTCGCCGTCGTAGTGGTCGGTGGCGTCCAGCACCAGGTCGAAGCGGGCCAGCGCCGGGCGGACCGGCTCGACCTCGGCGGTGACGCCGGGCAGCCGCAGTTCGGCCGCCGCGTTGTTCTGCAGGACCAGCAGCACCTGGAAGAGCGGATGCCGTCCGGACGTGCGCGCCGGCGCCAGCTCCCGCACCAGGTCCTCGAACGGCAGCCCCTGGTGGGCGTAGGCATCGACGTCGGCGGCCCGTACGCGCTCCAGCAACTGCGCGACGGTCGGTCCGCCGGAGACGTCGGTACGCAGCACCACGGTGTCGGCGAGGAAGCCGACCAGGCCGTCGAGGCCCTCCTCGGCACGGGAGGCCACCGCGGTGCCCAGGACCACGTCGTCGCCCGCGCCGAACCGGTGCAGCATGGTGACCACCGCGGCGTGCAGGCCCATGAAGAGCGTGCAGCGGCGCTCGCGCAGCCAGTCGGCCAGCCGGGCGTGGGCGGCGGCGTCGAGCCGCTCGCCGACCACACCGACCGCCGGCTCGTGGTCCGTCGCACGGTCCGGGGCGGCGGGCAGCGGCATGGCTTCGGGCAGGTCGGCCAGCGCCTCGCGCCAGTGGGCGAGCAGGCGTTCGCGGGTGCTGCCCGGGCCGCTGCCCAGCCGGGCGCGCTGCCAGAGCGTGTGGTCGGCGTACTGCACCGGCAGCGGTGTCGCGAACGCCCGGTCGCCGCCGGCCGCCCGGGCCGCGTAGGCGGTCCCCAGGTCGGCCAGCAGCGGCCGCAGCGACCAGCCGTCGACCGCGCTGTGGTGGGCGAGCAGCAGCAGCGCCTGGCGCGGCGCGGCCCGCGGGGCGTCCTGGACGTCGAACAGCGTGGCGCGCAACGGGGGTTCGGCGCCCAGGTCGAAGTGGTGGCGGGTCAGTTCCGCGACCCGGTCCGGCAGCGCGGCGGCGGTGACCGTCTCGTGCCGGAACGCGGGCCGGGCGGTGCCGGCGGCCAGGACGCGCTGGACCGGCTCGCCGTCGGCCTCGATCAGCAGGGTGCGCAGTGCCTCGTGCCGGTCGGCCAGGTCGCCGAGGGCGGCGGACATCGCCGCCGCGTCGACACCGCCGCTCAACCGCACGAGCACCGGCACGTTGTAGGCGACGCCCTCGCCGGTGCGGTCGGCGAGCCACATGGCCCGCTGGCCCGGCGAGACCGGCAGCGTCCCGGGGCGCGGCAGGGCGCCGAGCGGTGTCTCGCGGGCCGTCCGCCCGCCGTCGGCGACCGCGCGGGCCAGCGCGGCGACCGTGGGCGCCTCGAACAGCGCCCGGGAGTCCAGCCGCACGCCGAACGCCGAGTTGACCCGCGCCAGCAGCCGGGCCCCCGACAGCGAGTTGCCGCCCAGCTCGAAGAAACCGTCGTCCGGGCCGACCCCGCGCACCCCGAGCACGTGCTCGACCTGCCGGCCCATCTCGGCCTCCAGCGCGTCGGCGGGCCGCCCGCCGCCCGGCACGGGCGCGGCGGGCGCGGGCAGCGCCGCCCGGTCGACCTTGCCGCTGGCGGTCAGCGGCAGCTCGGGCAGCACGACGAACGCGAAGGGCACCAGGTGGTCGGGCAGCAGGCGGGCGGCGTGCTCCCGCAGCCGCGCCGCGGTCGGCTCCCGCCGGCCGGCCGGTACGGCGTACGCGGTCAGCCGCAGCCCGCCGGCCGGGTCCGGCCCGGCGACGACGACGGCCCGCCCGACGTCGTCGTGCTGCTCCAGGACCGCCTCGACCTCGCATGGTTCGACGCGGAACCCGCGGATCTTCACCTGGGCGTCGGCCCGGCCCGCGTAGTGCAGCGCGCCGTCCGCGTCGACCCGGGCCAGGTCGCCGGTGCGGTACATCCGGGCGCCGGGCTCGTGGCCGTAGGGGTCGGCGACGAACCGTTCGGCGGTGAGGGCGGGCCGCCCCGCGTACCCGTCGGCGAGCCCGTGGCCCGCCGCGTACAGCTCCCCGACGGCACCGGGGGCGACCGGGCGCAGGCGGTCGTCGAGGACGTGGACGCGCTTGCCGGCCAGCGGCACCCCGATGGGAACGGACGGCCCCGCGGTGTCGCGCGGCGTCACCCGGCGGTGGGTGACGAAGACGGTCGCCTCGACCGGGCCGTAGCCGTTGCCCACGGTCATGCCGGGGTTCAGCAGCGCGGCACGCCGCAGGTGGCCGGGCGACGGCGGTTCGCCGCCGACGAGGAGCTGCCGCAGACCGGTGAGCGCCCGCGGGTAGGCGTCGACGACGACGCTGAACAGGCCGGCCGACAGGTACAGGCCGGTGACGCCGTGCCGCGCGGCCAGTTCGGCGATCAGCACCGGGTCGGGGCGTTGGCCCGGCTGGAGCACGCAGGTGCCGCCGGCCAGCAGCGGTCCCCACAGCTCCAGGGCGAACGCGTCCCAGGACACCGGTGAACTCTGGAGCCACACCTCGCCGGGACCGAAGGAGAAGCAGTCCTGGCCGGTGAGGGTCGCGACCAGGGCGTGGTGCGAGGCGGTGACGGCCTTGGGCGTCCCGGTCGATCCCGAGGTGAACATCGTGCACGCCGGATCACGGGGGTCCACCCGCCGCGACGCCTCCGGGCCCGCCGACCCGGCGGCCTGTGCCGTCACGGGGTCCATGGCGGCCCCGTCCCCCTCCCCGTCCCCGTCCACCAGGACGGTGCGGACACCGGCCGCGCCGTCCAGCACGGTGGCGGCGAGCGGTGCGCGGGAGACGGCCAGCCGGGCGCCGCAGGCACGGGTCAGCCGGCGCAGCCGTCCGGCCGGGTACTCCGGGTCCAGCATCACGTAGCCGGCGCCGGCCTTCAGCACCGCGAGGGCCGCCACGACCAGCCGGGGCCCGCGCTCCAGCAGGACGCCCACCGGTTCTCCGCGCCGCACCCCGAGCGCCGTCAGACGCCGGGCCAGCCGGTCGGCCCCGGCGTCGACTTCGGCGTAGGTCATGCTCCCGCCACCGTGCACGAGCGCGACGGCGTCCGGGGTGCGCGCGGCCTGCCGTTCGAAGAGTTCGTGCAGGCACCCCACCGGCGCCGGCCCGTCGGCCGCCATCCGTCCCACCCGTCAGCCGGCCGCGGGGGAGGGCCCGTGGACCCGCGCGGCGGCCCCGGCCTCGTCGAACGGGTTGCTTGCCATCACGTTCTCCTCATCCGGCCCCGGTGGCCCGGAAACAGCGTGCGAAACATGCGCGGCGAACTGCCGGTCCCGCGTTCACCGACGGTGCCCCGGCTGCCCCGGACCACCGGCTGCCCGAGCGGCCGCTGCCGCCGGCGGGAAGCCTCCTCCGCGACGAACACCGTCGTACCGCAGGTGAGTTGACCTGGACTTCAGTTCGATGTTTCGGGAGGCTACACCAGGCGGCCGGCGGCCCGGCGTCGCGGTCGGCCGGGCACGCGGCGGGCGCGGGCCGGCCGTTCGGCGCTCGGTGCCACGCCGGGCCCCCACCGCGGGGCGGCGCGCCCGCGACGCCTTCCGCTCGCGCCGTTCCCGGCTGCCGCGGACGTCGTTTTCCGCCATCCCGTATGCCGCTTCCCGCCACGGCTTCTTGCGGGGGCCGCGGCGCGGTGCGGGGTGCGCTTGCCGGGGTGCGGGTGCGGGTGCGGGTGCGGCTGTCGGGTGCGGGTGCGGGTGCGGCGTGCGCCGGTCGTCGGTCGTCGGCGGTGGAATCCGAGGCGGTTGCTCCCGTGGGCGGTCCGGCTGTCCCGTGGGCGGTCCGGCTGCCCTGCGGGTGGGCCGGCTGTCCTGCGGTCGGTCCGGCTGGACTCGATCGATCCGTCCAGGTGTTCATTTCTGCTCGTTTCGAGCAAGCCGATGCGCGTATCGTGGAGTCCATGCGTCAAGAAGATCGCCTTGGTTCGATCCTGCGGAGACTCAACGAGCACGGTTCGGTGGGGGTCGGCGCCCTCGCGGAAGAGCTGGCGGTGTCCGAGGCCTCGGTGCGCCGGGACCTGCAACTCCTGGAGCGGCAGAAGCTGCTGACGCGTACCCACGGCGGGGCGGTGGCGTCCGGCGTGCTCTACGAGCTGCCGATGCGGTACCGGGGCGGCCAGAACTACGAGGCCAAACGGGCGATCGCCGTCCGCGCGGCCGGCCTGCTGCCCGCGGACATCGCCTCGGTCGGACTCAACGGCGGAACGACGAACACCGAGGTCGGGCGGGCGCTGGCCGAACGCGGCAACCTGCGGGTCGTCACCAACGCGCTGAACATCGCCACCGAACTCGCCGTGCGGCCCACCATCGACGTGGTCGTGTGCGGCGGCAGCGCGCGGTCCGCGTCGTACGAGCTGGTCGGGCCGCTGGCCGAGCAGACGCTGTCGAACATCAACCTCGACGTCGTCGTCCTCGGTGTCGACGGCGTGAGCCCGACCGCGGGGTTCACGACCCACCACGAGGTCGAGGCCGGCACCAACCGGGCCCTGGTGCGGGCCGCCGAACGCGTCATCGTGGTGGCGGATTCGAGCAAGTTCGGCAAGCGGATGTTCACGAAGATCGTGGACATCGCGGCGGTCTCCGACATCGTCACCGACGCCGGCGCCAGCCCCGCCGACATCCTCGCCCTGGAGAACCTCGGGCCGACCGTGCACGTCGTGCGGCCGGACTGACGCGGGTTCGCCGGGCAACGCCGGCGGCTACGGATCGCCCGCCGCCCGGGCGTACGGCGTACGGACGGGGGCGGCTCGCCTGCGTGTCGGATGCCGGTCACGGCCGGTACCGGGGTCGGCTCGCGGGCGGGAAACGATCAGAAACGTGCATGACGAGTGATCGCTGCTCGACATTCGGTGCTGGAGTCCCGCAAGATGGTCCGCATGCCATCGGACTTGTCGCCGACCCCGACCACGGCCCTGTCGCCGGTCCGGTCAGCGGTCCCGCCATCGCCCGGCCCCGACCCGACCCCGCCGACCCGCGGCGAGGACCGCACACGGAGGCGGACGGTCGACAGGCCCGCGGTTGAACCGTCGGCTCTGCCGGCACCGGCCGTCGGATCGCGTGGGCCGGCGCGTTCGCCGTCACCATCCCCGGAGGGAACCGCATGACATCGCAGCGCCCGCACGTGGTCGACGAGATCCACCGCCAGCCCGACTCGTGGGCCACGGCGCTCGGCCTGGCCGGCGACCTCGGCGGCGTGCTGCCCCGGCCGGGCGAGCGGGTGGCGGTCGTCGGCTGCGGGACCTCGTGGTTCGTGGCGATCGCCTACGCCGCCCTGCGCGAGGCGGCCGGTGCCGGAGAGACCGACGCGTTCGCCGCGAGCGGGTTCCCCGACGGCCGCCGCTACGACCGGGTGGTGGTCGTCTCGCGGTCCGGAACCACGACGGAGGTCCTGCGGGTCGTCGAGCGCACCGCCGCACCCGTGACGGTGCTGACCGCCGTCGCCGACAGCCTGTTGGCGGCCGCGGTCGCCGACCCGGTCGTGCTCGCGTTCGCCGACGAGCGGTCCGTCGTCCAGACCGTGTTCGCCACCACCGCGCTGATGCTGCTGCGCGGCTCGCTCGGTACACCGCTGGACCACGTGGTCGACCAGGCCAGGCAGGTGCTGGACACCGGCGCCGCGCTGCCCGCCGAGGTCGGGGCGGCCGGGCAGTTCACCTTCCTCGGCAGCGGCTGGGCCTACGGCGTGGCCCTGGAGGCCGGGCTGAAGATGCGCGAGAGCGCCCAGTTGTGGACCGAGGCGTACCCGCAGCTGGAGTACCGGCACGGTCCGATCTCGATCGCCCAGCCGGGCCGCGCGGTGTGGATCCTCGGCCGGCCGGCCCCGGGCATCACCGACGACATCGCGGCCACCGGCGCGGCCCTGCTCACCGGCGACCTGGACCCGGTCGCCGACCTGGTCCGGGTGCAGAGCCTCGCCGTCCGCCGCGCCCTGGCCGCCGGGCTCGACCCCGACCGCCCCCGGTCGCTGACGCGTTCGGTCGTCCTGGACGGCGTTGGCGGTGCGGGCAGCGCGGGCGGCGCGGCCTGATCCTGGCGTATACGTGCGCCGGCCGAACGAGGGGAGACGGTCCAATGGCACTGGTACCGACGGCCGAGCTGGTCGCCGGCGCGGTCCGGCGCGGGGGTGCGGTCGCCGCGGTCAACGTCGTCACGCTGGAGCACGCGGAGGCGATCTGCGCCGCGGCGGAGGCCGCCGGCATCGGGGTGATCCTCCAGATCAGCGAGAACGCCGTGCGGTACCACGGTGGCCGGCTCGAACCGATCGCCGCGGCCGGTGCCGCCGTCGCGCGGCTGGCCGCGGTGCCCGTCTCGCTGCACCTCGACCACGTCACCGACGACACCCTGGTGGCCCGGGCGGCCGAGGCGCGTTTCAGCTCGGTGATGTACGACGCCGGCGCCCTGCCGCACGGGGAGAACCTCGCGCGCACCGCCCGGGCCGCCCGGGTCGCCCACGCGAACGGCCTGTGGATCGAGGCCGAACTGGGCCACGTCGGCGGCAAGCCCGACGCGCCGCGCAGCGCGCACGCCGCCGGGGTGCGCACCGACCCCGGCGAGGCCGAGGAGTACGTGTCGCGCACGGGGGTCGACGCGCTGGCCGTCGCGGTGGGCAGCCGGCACGCGATGACCGCGCGGACCGCGCTGCTCGACACCGGGCTGATCGGCCGGCTGCGGGACCGCCTCGACGTCCCGCTGGTCCTGCACGGTTCGTCCGGTGTACCGGACGATCAGCTGCGCGCGGCGGCGGAGGCGGGCATCCGCAAGGTCAACGTCGGCACCGCCCTGGGCGTCGCGATGACGCGGTCGGTCCGCGCGGTGCTCGCCGGCGACGAGACGCTCGTCGATCCGCGGACGTATCTCGCCGCGGCGCGCGAGGCCATGTCCGGCACCGTCGGCCAGCTGCTGAGCGTGCTGCCGTGACGCCGGGCGCGGCGGCGAACGTGGGCGGCTGAGCGGCCGGGGGAGCGGTCCCACCCCGCCCCCCGGCCGATGGCCCGCACCCAGGACGCGGCACCGGAGCCGTCCGCCGCCGTTGCCGCCCCCGCCGCAACGGCATCCCCAGCAGCAACACCCCCGCGCCGCAAGGGAGTTGACCCGGCGGCGCGGAGGTGTGAAGGCGCGGAGGAGCGACGGAGCGACGGAGCGACGGAGCGACGGCACGGCGGCGCGGGAGGCCGCACCGGGCGACCCCCCGCCGGCCCGTCGCCCCGCTCCCCGCCCGGCGCGATGCCGATGGGGTGCCGACGCGAGGCCGATGCGACGCCGATGGGGTGCGCCCGGTACGCCTGCCGGTCAGACGGGGACGACGGCGGGCTGCAACGCTCGCGGTACCCGCACGCTGCCGTGGTAGATGGCCAGCAGCATGGTGTCGGCCGGGGTGCCCGCCAGGTTGCCGGAGTCCAGGGTGATGTGGACCTCGCCGTCGATGGCTGCCGCCTCGGTGACCTGGCCGGCTTCTGCCAGCAGGGTGTGCACGTCCTCCGGCAGGGACGTCTCGCGGGTGCGGTTGTCGCCGCGTACGCAGTCGGCCAGTGATTCGGCGGCCACGGCCTGGAAGGCCAGGACGGCCTCGAACTCCTGGCGGGGCACCGCGTCGTGGGAGTCCAGGCCCGCGTAGAGGTATTCGGCCGCCTCACGGGTGATGGTGGCGATGCTGTCGAGGGCGGTGAGGCGGTGCACGATGGCCTGGTAGTGCAGGTGTTCGGGGATGGCGCCGGAATCCAGGAGTTCGCCGACCAGGCTGTGGTCGAGTGCGGCCGGGTCCTCCCAGGTCACCCGCTGGTTGGCGGCCAGGCGGCGTACCGTCTCGTCGGAGCAGAGGTTCTCCAGGTAGTCGACGAGCCGCGCGTACAGGTCGACGACGCGGACGCCGGTGCGCAGGTTGAGGTAGTGCAGTACGCAGCGGTTGAGGCAGTTGTAGAAGACGGCGCCGGCCAGCCGGATGTCCAGGCCGCGCTGCCAGTCCTCCTGCGTCATGCGGGCGTGTCCGACGACGAATTCGGCCTGCATCTCGGGGTTGGAGACCTGGTAGGGCAGCACCCGGGTGACGAGTTCGTGCTCGTCACGGAACGTCTCCGTCGTGTACTCGGTGTTGTTGAGCAGCAGCAGCGGATAGACCACCGGGTGGCCGCCCGCGGTGATCGCCTCCTCGACGCTGTCGAGGTGGGTTTCCAGGGTTTCGCCGGGCAGGCCCCAGATCAGTTCGGTGTAGGTGGGGATGCCGTAGCTCTGGAACTCGCGTTGCATGGTGCGGTAGGTGGAGGTGCGGATGTTGGAGCGGTGGGCGATTTCCAGGACTTCGGGGGTGAAGGACTGCGCGGAGAGGGTCACGGCCGCGATGAGTTTGTGCGAGTACAGGATGCGTGCGGCTTCGATGACGCGTTTGCTGGTGTTCTTCGCCCAGTTGGTGTAGAGGAACATCTGCTTGTCGTGCCGGCGCAGTTCGGCGACCAGCCATTCGGCGATCTCGACGTCGCGCGGCAGGATGCCGAAGTTGGCGTCCGCGATGAACAGGGTCGCGTTCTGCGGGGCGTTCTCCACCACGTAGGAGATCTCCGCCTTGACCTGCTCCAGCGGGAAGGGGCGCACCTTCGACTTCGTCGCGCCGCCCCAGTAGCAGAACGCGCAGGAGTAGGGGCAGCCGCGGTTGGTCTCCATGATGATGGTGCGCGACGCGGCCAGGTCGGCCTTGTCGTAGACGCCGCTGAGCAGCGGGGAGGGCAGTTCGGACAGGTCCATGATGCGCGGGGCCGGCACGGTGGTCACCACCTTCTCGCCCTCGCGGTGGCTGATGCCGGCGACCCCGGCCGGCGAACCGTGCACGGCCAGGGCGCGCAGGACCTCGCGGAAGGTGATCTCGCCCTCGCCGTGCACCAGGACATCGACGGCCGGCTCGGCGAAGACCGTTTTGGTCTGGTAGCTGACGTCGTTGCCGCCGAGCACCACCACGCACCGCGGCCAGTGCCGTTTGACCTCGCGCGCGATCGACATCACCGCGGCCCGGTTCCAGAAGTACGTCGACAGGGCCACCACCGCGGGCTCCTCCAGCCCGGCCACCCACTGCGGCAGCCGGCCCATCAGCCCCGGGTCCTGGAACAGCACATGCTTGGCGAACCGGTACGCCGAGGCGACCTGCGGATCGGCCTGGGCCGAAGCCTGGAGCGAACCGAGGATCAGGCTGTAGCGCACCTCGGGCATCGCGGTGACCTCGATGAGGTGACACAGCGCGGGAGAACCGCCGGAAACCGGCTCGAAGACGTCGTCGGCTGTCATGTCTGGCCTTTCTGGCTGAGCGGGGAACGGCTGAACGGCGGTGAAGCGGGGAGTACCGGACGGGCCGGGGCGCGGCGGCGGTCGGCGGCGGTCACGGACGGCACCGCGCACCGGTGAGCACGGCGCCGGTCAGCGCGCCGGCGGCCATGAGCAGGTCGAGCACGACCAGCGCGGTCGTCGTCCCGGTCCGCGCGGCCACCGGGCCGGTCACGACCGTTCCGGCCAGCCCCACCAGCAGCGCGGTGCCGAGCATGTCGGTGATCTGCAACGCCGAGGAGGTGAAGCCGCGGTCGGCGTCACCGGCCAGCGACAGGGCCACGGCGCTGAGACTGGAGACCGCCAGGCCCATGCCGGCACCGGCGACCGCCCACACCCCGGCGGTCGCCCAGGCCGGCCCGGCGGGGAAGGCGACGGCCGTCAGGCCCGCGCTGCCACAGGCCGTCAGCACGAACCCGGCGCGTACCAGCCGCTCACGAGGGATGCCGGGATGCCGCGACTGCCACCACGACCCGGCCGCCCAGCCCAGCGCGCTGAGGGTGAGCGGCACCCCGCACTCGGGTGGCGAGTAGCCGTGCACCGTGGTCAGGGTGTACGGGATGAACGCCTCGGTGCCGAAGAACGTCCCGGCCAGCAGACCGCGGGCCAGGACCGTCACCGGCAGCCCGCGGCGCGCCCGCAGGGTCCCGGCGGGCAGCAGTACGCGCAGCGACGGCACCAGGACGGCGATCGCGGCGGCGCCGAGCAGCAGGCTCGGCAGCGTCGGGTGCTGGGCGGCCCAGCCGATCGCCGCGATGCCCGCGCTGCCGGCCAGCGCGGCGACCGGCAGCCCGCGCCGGGCGGGCGCGACCGGCGCGCCCCCGGAGGGCAGCGACCGCAGCACCGGCAGCAGCAGCGCGAAACCCAGCACCGCGAACGGCACGATCGCGAAGAACACCAGCCGCCAGGTGAACCGTTCGGTGAGCCACCCCGCCAGCGCCGGGCCGACCAGCGCCGGTACGACGTAGGCGGCCGAGAGCGTGGCGAACATCGTCAACTGGTCGCGTTCGCCGTAGACCAGGCCGATCAGCACGTAGACCGGGACGATCAGCATGCCGTCGCCGAAGCCCTGGAGGGCCCGGCCCACCAGCAGCACCGACATGGACCCCGCCGAGCCGGCCACCACCAGCCCGGCCAGGAAGAACAGCGGCCCCAGCGCCAGGGCCGGCCGGGGCCCGCGGCGGTCGCACAACTGGCCGGCCAGCACGGTGGCGACCACGCTGGAGCCGAGGAACGCCACGAACGGCCAGGTGTACATGCCGGTGCCGTGCAGGTCGGCGACGAGAGTGGGAATCGCGGTGTTGACGCCCAGCGACTCGAAGGCCATGAGCGTCACCAGCAGGAGGATCCCGGTGCTGAGGGCGCGGTGCCGCGGCGCCCAGGCGGTGCCGGGTTGTTCGGTCCGGGTGCCGGACAGCAGCGTCACGGGGTCCTCCTCCCTTGTGGTGCTCGCCTCCCGCCCCGGGCCGGGGCGGGAGTTCGGCCGTTCGGCCTCAGCCGAAGTAGTCCGCGCCGGCCGGCGCGTCCCGCACGGTGTCGAGGGTGACGCAGTGGAAACCGCCGCCCAGCGCCCGGTCGTGGCGCAGGGTGTGGGGCAGCACGGAGATGCCGTGCCGCTCCAGCCGGGCGATGAGTTCGTGCTGCGCGCTGTCGACGACGGCCAGTTCGGGGTTGACCATGAGCAGGTTCATCCCCAGCCACGGCGAGCTGAGCGACTGCCCGGTCGCCGACACGCCGGTCTCGCGCATCTCCGGGCACCAGATGCGGTCCCAGTCGCGCAGCGGGCCGGGGATGTTGTCCTCGGTGACCCGCGACGGGTTGAGCAGCACCAGCCCGGGACGCAGCAACGAGATGGTGCTGTCGAGGTGGGTGTGCGGGTAGACGTCGCGTACCGGGTGGACGCGGTAGCCCTGCGGGCCGAGCAACGACTCCAGCCAGATCCGGCCGAACTCGTTGCCGCTGGTGCTGACCTGGTAGAACAGGTCGCGGCCGCAGCGCAGCACGTTGGCCGCCTCGAACGCCGGCTCGTCCTCGGTCAGCACCGGCAGCCCGTCGCGGCCCACGCCGTAGAGCGAGTCGCGCAACTGCGGCTTGGGCGCCGAGATCCAGGCGGACCCGGCCAGCAGGTAGCCGCGGAACAGCTCCCGCAGCCCGTCGAGTTCGTGGTAGCGGGCCCGCACCGGGCTCGGCGTCTCGATGATGGTCTCGCCGACGATCAGCGTCAGGTCGCGCGGGCAGTACGAGTACATGCCGGACGCGGAGTCCCAGTGCGGCGTGGAGAACGGCGCCGCGTGGTCCACACTGGACGGCCGGTGCACGACCACCCCGAGCCCGCGCAGCGTCTCCGCCAGCGTCTCCAGGTCCTCCTCGGACTCCTCGATCACCTGCTGGGGCAGCGCCCCGCCGTCCACCGCGGCGACCTGTCCCGCGTCGAGGTGGCTGTACAGGGTCAGCCACGCCGACGGGTCGCTCGCCTGCGGGATCACCGCGCCGGCCGCCCGGCCGACGACGATCTCGCGCAGCGGGGAGAACTCGTCGGCCGAGCAGGCCCGGCGCCGGACGTCCACCGGCGGTTCCAGCGTGGCGGTGCCGAAGCCGGGGTGGTTGTTCGTGATCGTCATTGATCATCCTCACAGAAAGGGTGGTGACAGGCGCGGCGAGGTCGGGTCATGGACGAAGCCGGCCCAGTGCGGTGGCGGCCAGCGCGCACACCGCGATCAGGCAGATCCAGGGCCACTGGTGTCCCTGGGCGAGCAGCCGGGTCAGGATCGCGGGGGCCAGGGCGGTCCCCGTGCTCCACGACAGCTGGTAGAACCCGAGGTGGCGGCCCGGGGACCGCGGCGGAGCGATGGCCAGGGCCAGTGACTTGGCGGTCGGCCCATAGAGCATCTCGGCCAGTGTCAGCGCGGCGACGGCCACCGCCAGCGCCACGATCACCGTCCACCCCGGCAGCGCGGTCAGCGACCACAGCGCCGCGAAGGCCACCGCCCACGCGGCGGCCGCCGCCCGGACCACGCGGACCGGGGAGGACCAGCCGGCCCGCCGGGTCACGCTGGTCTGCGTCACGACGACGAGCACGGTGTTGGCGGCGATCGCCAGCCCGCCGAGGAACGCCCACCGGCCCAGCACCTCGGTCAGGTAGACCGTCAGCAGCACCGGCAGGACGTTCATGCACAGCACCAGGCCGAAACCGCCGGCGGTCAGCAGCAGCAGGCGCCGGTCGCGCAGCACCGTGCCGTAGCGCGGCGCCGGCTCCTGGTCCGTCGCCCGTACCGGCACCGGCGCCGCGTGGCCGGCCCCGCCGCGCCACACCAGGGTCAGCGCCGCCGCCCCCAGGTAGCTGACGGCGTTGACGGCGGCCAGCAGCAGGTAGGCCGGGTGGGTGCCGGCCGCGACCGCCGCGGCGCCGGCCAGCGCGCCGACGCCGTACCCGGCGTTGCGTGCGGCGGACTGCCGGGCGAACCAGCCGGGCCGTTCCTGCGGCGTGCTGATGCTGCCGATCAGCGCGATCGTGGCGGTCCCGAACACCGTCTGACCGGCCGCGGCGAGGAGCACCACGACCGCCAGCTGCCACAGGCTGCGGACGAACAGGTAGCCGGTGAACGCGCCGGCGCACAGCAGGTTCCCGGCCACCACCGCGGCCAGCGGACCGAAGCGGTCGATCAGCGGACCGGCCACCACGGTCGCCGGCAGCGCCAGCAGACCGGCCGCGGTCAGCGCCAGCCCCACCTGCGGCAGCGCCAGCGACGTGGTGTGCAGGAAGTACAGCACGCTGAACGGCATGAACATGCCGGTGCCGACGCCGTCGACCACCATGGCGGCGCCGAACAGGCCCCCGCGCCGGCGGACCGGGGTCCGCGGCGAGGGGGTCGGCAGCGTCTGGACGAGCGGACTCACGGTGCGGTGGGCTCCCGTTCCGGCGCCCGGCCGGCGGTGTCCGCCGGCCCCGGCCACAGCTTGGCCGCCTCCAGGCGGTCGACGGCCGCCATCAGCACGTCCAGGTCCGGGCCCAGGTACATCCGTGCGTACCCGGTGCGTTCGGTGGAACCGGTGCGTGCCAGCGGCCAGGCGTCGGACAGCAGTACGCCGCACTCCAGCACGCAGCGGCGCAGGTGGTCGCCGAGTTCCATGCCGTCCGGGACGGGGAAGAGCACGTACGGTGCCGCCGGGCCGGCGATGGCGCGGCGTGCGCTGTCGGGGGCCAGCCGGGCGAGTACCGCGGCACGCTTTTCCGCCGTGGCGGCCTGTTCGCCGCGCAGGTACTCCTCGACGGCCGGCCGGTCGGCCAGCCACTGCGCCATGGCCCACTGGAGGTGGATGGCGTAGTTGAAGGTGTGCTGCGGGCGCAGGTCGTTGACCAGGGTGTCGAGGGTGTCGGGTGCCGCGATCAGCGCGCCCAGCGCCCAGCCGTTGCAGTGGAACTGCTTGCCCAGCGACCTGACCCCCAGCCACCGGCCGCCGCGGGAGTCGTGCGGCCGCGACAGCAGGATCTCCAGCGCCGAGGTGACCGTTTCCCCGGGCGGGCAGACGCCGTAGTAGGCGTCGTCGACCAGCACGGCGGCGCCGTGCTCGGCGGCGGCGTCCAGCAGGGCTTCCACCTGCTGCGGCGACCAGTTGGCGCCGGTGGGGTTGTGCTGGGCGTTGACCACGACCACCGACAGCTCACCGGCCGGCAGTCCGGCGACCGCCGTGCGCACGTCGGCCGGTGACGGGCCGTCGGCCGCCGCCGGGTCGAAGGGCACATAGGCGGTGGTGAAGCCCAGCGGCTCGGCGAACCCGGCGTAGTCCCAGGCCGGCGCGACGGCCAGCACGGTGCCCGGCCCGAGCCCCTGCGCGGCCCGCTCCCGCGCCACCAGGACGGCGAAGTCGCGCATGGCGCTGCGGGTGCCGGTCCAGCCGACCGCCACCTCCCACTCCGCGGTGCGCGGCAGGCGCTGGGTGTCGGCCACGTACTCCTTGAGCACGTTGCGCAGCAGCGGCAGCCCGTACATGGAGATCTGGTAGCCGTGCGAGGTCGACGGGACCTCGCGCAACGCCTGAAGCAGGGCCGCGGGCGTGTGGTCCCAGGTCTCACCGAGGCTCAGCATCATCGGCTCGCCCGCCGGAGCGCCGCCCGCCAGGTATTCCTGGAGCCAGGCGACGTCCGGCAGGTGGTTGGGACGGATCGAGTCGGCCAGCAGCTCCCGCAGCGGGCCGCCCTCGCGGCGCGGCTCGTTCACGCCCGGTTCTCGTGCACGCGACGGGTGGTGTGCAGGATCGGCTCCGGGTTCGGGTGGCCGGAGCGGAAGAGCAGGATCGAGTAGCCGGCGTACGAGAGGTTCTCGTCGAAGATGTCGTAGAAGTGCGCCAGCCGCGAACGCAGGGCCGCGACCTTCTCCGCCGACTGCCTGGCCAGGTGCGACTGGTCCATGACCGTCTCCACGTACGCGTTGATGCGCTCGGGGGTCTGGCGCACGTACTCGTACGGCTCGGCCTCGATGAGGGAGACGCCCTCACGGGAGAAGATGTCGATCCAGTACTGCTCGCTGGTGATGGGCAGCGGCACGCCGATGGCCGCCTCGACGGCCTTGCGCAGCGACTCCGGCGGCGTGCTCCGGTAGTAGATCGGCACGGCCGCGAGCACGCCGCGGGGGCTGAGCACCCGGTAGTACTCGTCGCACGCCCGGCGGTGGTCGGTCATGAACGAGGTGACGTTGCTGGCGAAGACCAGGTCGAACGAGTCGTCCTCGAACGGCATGCCCTGGCCGTCGCCGAGCACGAAGTTGACGTTGTCGATACCCGCAGCCTTGGCCTTGGCCTCGGCGAAGGCGTTGGAGACGGGGTTGACGTCCAGGCCGGTGACGGGCGAGTCCAGCCAGCTGGCCATCTCGATGCTGGTGAAGCCGGTGTTGCTGCCGACCTCCAGCACCGGGCGTCCGCGCAGCGGGCCGGCCAGCTGGAGCACCCGGCGGACGGTCGCGCCGCCACCGGAGCACATGTTCGGCTCGTTGGTCAGCGCGACGACCCGGGAGAAGTCGAGCTCGTTGATCTCGGCGACCGACAGGTCGTCGATGGCCTTGGTGGCGAGGTCGGTCAGCGTGGGCGTGCTCATGATGCCCCTTCGGGTTCGTGATCAGGAGGAGAAACCGCGGAGAAACAGGGAGGAAAAGGGGTGGAACGGGGTGGAGCGGCTCAGACGGTCTGCAACGGCGAGCGGATGCCCAGTTCGACGGCGACCGGGCCCACGGAGGCGGTGGGCACCTTGGTGTGGCGCAGCTTCGCCAGCGCCTCGTCGCGGGTCATCGCCCCGAGACGGACGTGGTGCGCCATCTCGTAGACGTAGGGGTGGTAGCCGTACTTGCGCAGGTGGTCGAGGATCAGGAGGCCGTTGAGGCGGCAGTTGGTGGAGCAGGAGTCGGTGTCGCGCGGCGCCTGCCAGCCGTGCTCGGCCAGCACCGACAAGGTCTTGGCCTCGCTGTAGTCCGAGGCGTACAGCGGGTTGACCAGGCCGATGGGCAGTTCACCGGAGTCGTGGGTCCAGGTGTCGAGACCGTCCTTGAGCTCCGGTGCGGTCAGCCGGACCGGGTCGAGGTTGCGGTCGACCACCTCGCGCAGAAAGGAGGTCGGCACGAACGCCGAGGTCGTCATCTGTCCGGGGGTCCAGCCGCCGGCCAGCAGGGAGACGCCGTAGGAGGAGGCGGTGCGCATGCCCGCCGCGAAGACCATGCCGATGCACGAACCGCACGCGGCCGTGGAGTACTTCACCGTCTCCGGGCCGAAGTCCCCGGTCAGGGCGCTGCGGTAGACGCCGTGCATCAGCTTGCGCTGGGGGCGCAGGACGATGTGGTCGGCGCCGACGCTGTCGAGCACGGCCCGCATGTTGGCCGCGGTGACCTCGGCGAGGAAGCCGTTGTCGAGGGTGAGGGCCAGCACGCGCAGGCCGCGGTTGGCGACCAGGTCGATCAGCGACAGTGAACTGTCCTTGCCGCCGCTGTAGAGCAGGACGACGTCGTAGTCCGCGCCCCTGGCGCGGCTGGCGGCCAGGACGGAGTCGACCGCCTCCTGGCTGCCCTCGATCCGCTCGGCCTCGCTGCGGCAGTAGTTGCACACCCCGTCGGCGTCGAACCCGGCTTCGGGAAACGTCTCGGGCAGTACGCACCGCACACATACCCGTGCGTCGGTCTCGACGACGACGGTTCCGTCCTGATCGGTGAACAATGCGCCGCTCATACGGTCCTCCTTCAAGGCGTGGTGGTGGAGTTTTCCAGCAGGGTGAGGCCGCAGCCGGTGGCATCGAGCCGGGCGCGGGCGCCGACCGGCAGGGTGAGCCTCGGCTCGGTGTGCCCGAAGTCGACGTCCACCAGCACCGGCAGGTTCCTGCGCCCGACCACGGCGCGCACGACCTCGTCGAAGTCCCCGGACCCCCCGGCCGCGGTGCGCGGCCGGAAGTGCCGGCCGATCACCAGCCCGGCGATCCGGTCGAGCAGGCCGCTGTCCGCCCACTGCGTCAGATGGGCCCACACCTGGTCGGGTCCCATCTCCAGGAACTCCAGGCAGACGATCGCGCCCTCGACGTCCGGCAGGTACGGGGTGCCGAACAGCAGGCTCGCGGTGGGGGCGCAGCCGGGCAGCAGCCAGCCCTCGGCGGTGCCGGGCAGCAGGCAGCGCCAGGTACCCGGCACCGCGGTGCGGCGCCGGTCGTCCGTGCTGTCCCACCACAGCGACTCGTCCGTCCACTGCGGCGGCGGTGCGAGCTCCACCGGCGCGGTGCGCGGATCGAGGCACGCGCGCAGGTTGCCGACGGTGTACGGCCACGGGCCGCCGAACTCGCCCCACTCGGAGATGACCATCGGACCGTGGAAGGACACCAGCCGGGCCCGCGACAGCGTCGCCCACAGCACGCTGGTCAGGTCGCTGTAGCCGATGATCGGCTTGCCCGCCTCACGGACCAGGTCCCAGTCCACGTACCGCAGGACCGTGGAAGAGGTGTGCCCCCCGGTGGTCCCCATGATCGCCCCGACCCGGTCGTCGCGCAGCAACCGGTGCAGATCCGCGGCCAGTTCACGCGGATCGGCCGCGCCGACACCCGCGTTCGCCACCGTGGACGCGGCGGTGACCACCTCGAACCCCGCGGTGCTCAGGGCCTCCATGGCCCGGCCCCAGCGCCGCGGGAACAGCGCGGGCGCGGGAGAGGAGGGGGTCCACAGACCCAGGGCCTGCCCCGGGGCGGGAGCCGCGGGCACCCGCAGTCCCAGCCGGTTGACCACCATCGTGCCGTTCACCAGGACAACTCCAACCGGGGGAAGAGACGGGGAGGCGTGCCGACGCGCAGTCCGGTGACCACGACGCCGTCCGGCCCGTGCGCCGCGTCCCGCAGGCCGAGGACCTCCCGCAGCCGGCCGGCGGTGGCCGGCAGTACCGGGTCGATCAGCCGGGCCACGGTCGCCAGCGCGCCGGCGGCGTGGTGCAGCACGGTGTCGAGCGCGGCGGCCGCGGCCGCGTCCTCACCGGCCGACCGGGCCAGCCGCCACGGCTCGCGTTCACTGAGGTAGGCGTTGGTCCGCCGCACCAGGTCCCACACGTGGGCGACGGCCTCCCGGTGCTCGAAGCGGTCGAACGCCTCGGCGCTGGCGTGGCACGCGGTGGTGGCGGCGGCGAGCAGGCCGGCCTCCGGTGCGCCGGGCGTGCCCGGGGGCGGTACGGTCCCGCCGCGGTACCGGTGCAGCATGGCGGTCACCCGGTCGACGAGGTTGCCCAGCCCGTTGGCGAGGTCGTCGTTGTACCGGGCGACCAGCCGCGGCTCGGTGAAGTCGGTGTCGGACCAGGGGGAGAAGTCCGCCAGCATCAGGTACCGCAGGGCCTCGGCGCCGTAGCGGTCCATCAGGTCGACGGGGTCGACGACGGTGCCGGAGGTCTTGCTCAGCTTCTGGCCGGCCGAGGTGATGTGCCCGTGCACCACCAGGTCGGTCGGCAGCGGCAGCCCGGCGGACATCAGCATGGCCGGCCAGTACACGGCGTGGAAGCGCGCGACGTCCTTGCCCAGCACGTGCACCCGGCGCCGCGCGCCCTGCCAGAAGCGGTCGTAGAGCTCGCCGCCCCGCGGACCGCCGAGCGCGTTGACGTAGCTGGTGAGGGCGTCGACCCACACGTACATCACCTGGCCGGGATCGCCCGGGACCGGGATGCCCCAGCCGCCGGCCCGCTCGGCGGACCGGGAGACGCTGATGTCCGCCAGGCCGGCCCGGGCCATCGCCAGCATCTCGTTGGCCCGCGGCGCCGGGGTGACGCGCGTGCGCCCGTCGGTGAGGGCGGCGATCACCTCGTCCTGGTAGCGCGAGAGCCGGAAGAAGTAGTTGCGCTCCCGGACCGCGACGGGCTGCTCACGGTGGACCGGGCAGCAGCCGGAGACCAGGTCGGCCGAGGTGAGGAACTGCTCGCAGCCGACGCAGTAACTGCCCTCGTAGAACCGGCTGTAGATGTCGCCGCGGGCCGCCATCCGCTCCCACACCGCCGTGGCGCCCGCCGCGTGGTCGGCGTCCGCGCTGGTGCGCACGAAGCGGTCGGGGACGACACCGAGGGCGGACAGCAGCGCGGTGAAGCCCGCGGCGTGCCGGTCGACCAGGTCGCGCACCGGCTCGCCGCCGGCGCGGGCGGCCCGCACGTTCTTCAGGCTGTTCTCGTCGGTGCCGCTGGACAGGAAGACCTGCTCGCCCCGGCTGCGGGCGTGCCGGGCGTAGACGTCGGTCTGCACGTACTCGAAGGCGTGACCCAGGTGCGGACGGGCGTTGACGTAGGGGATGGTGGTGGAGACGAAGACCGGCGCGGTCATCAGTAGAACCTGCCTTCCTCGCTCAGGAACAGCGGCTGCCCGGCCTCGTCGCCGCACTCCTGGCAGTCGCCGGGCTTCGCCGGCACGACGTGGCCGAAGACCGCGACACCGGGCCGGGCGGCGCAGGGCGGGCACAGGGTGCGCAGGTGGCCGTTGCGCTCGACGGTGGTCTCCAGCAGGCGCCGGGAGCGGGAGCGCAAGGTGGTGTCGTGCCGGTCCAGCAGGTCGCGGACCCGTTCGGGGGCGGGCAGTTCGCCCAGCGGTACGCGGTGCAGCGGGAACCGGGTGCAGAGCGTCACCGCGTCGGGGGAACGGTCCAGACCGATCACCAGCGGGGTGCCCGTGCGGTGCCAGTACTCCTCGGCCCGGGCCCGCGACCGGCTGCTGCCGCCCGCCTGCCGCACCTCGCACCGCAGGCCGGCCGCCCGCAGTCCGGTCAGCCACCGTTCACAGGTCGCCGGATCGCTCTGCGGCGCCGCGGTCACGCCGAGTTGCACCGGCGCGATGGTGCTGGGCAGCGCCAGGCCGCGGGCGTCCATGTGCAGCATCGCCGCGGTCGCCAGCACCTTGCCGGTGAAGCCGATGTCGATGATCTCGCGCCGCGGGCCCAGCGCGGAGCGCAGGCCGTCGGCCAGGACGTACAAGGTGGCCAGCACCGTGGGCCGCCGGTTCGGCAGCGCGGTGACCACCAGGTAGGTGACCTTGCCGTAGCCGGCCAGCTCGTCGGTGCACACGGTGATCGAGGGGATGCCGATGTCCCACAGCATCCGTTCGACGACCGAGCGGTGGAAGTCCAGGACGCTGTCGGCCTGTTCGGCCTCCACCAGCTGGTTGAGCTCGACCACCGGCCACACCAGCCGGTCGCGGAAGAGCGGCGGCGTGCTGCCGGGGAAGTGCCGCATGATCGCCCCGATGGCCACCAGCGGCCCCGCGCTGCGGTCGCGCTCCAGCCGGGCGATGGAGGCGACGATGTTGTCGGAGCGGAACTGCGCGTCGGGATCGCCCGGCACGTCGGTGAGTTCGTAGACGTTCCCGTACTCGCCGAAGACCCGCCGGTTGTCGGCCTGCGAGGCGAGGAAGCCGTGCTCGACGACCTCGGCCGGAAAACGTTCGCGGACCAGGGCCAGGTAGTCGTCGACCAGCAGCCGCACCGCGTCGACCCCGCGACCGCGCCACATCGGGGTGCCCTTGACCGTGGGCGGGCCCATGATGAACTCGGCGGCATCCAGGGCCCGCACGTACGGCTGTGTCGCCATGTCAGTCCCGTCCCTCGGGTACGGGGCCGAGCACCGCGGCCATCCGCAGCGTCGCGCCGCGCCGGCCGGGCTCCACGCTGTGGGTCCAACAGCTGGAGCGGCCGGCGACCGCCCCGGCCAGCACGCCGACCAGCCGGTCGGCCTCCGCGTCCTCGATTCCGTCCGCCTGGACCAGCAGCAGTTCGTCGGCCTGGCGGGAGCCGACCATGCCCCAACCGAGGGAGTACCAGCGCCCGCACAGGTCGCGCCGTGACGGGTCGACCAGGTCGAACCCGGTGCCGTACGAGCGCACGGCCCAGCGGCTGCCGTCCCGGCGCGCGGTGACGTGGGTGCCGTAGCGCACCCGGCGGGCGTTGCCGGCCGGCACCGCGTTGAGCGGGAACAGCTCCTCGAACCCCGATCCCCGCAGCACGGCTGTCACCGACTTCGCGGTGGTACTGGCGTACAGCACGGTGACTCCTTTCTGCGACGGGTGGGCCGGGGAGTTGGGGAAGTTGGCGAAGCCGGAGGGTGTGGGACGGGTGAGGTGGGGGGTGGGAGTTGGGGGGTGCGCAGCGTCTCGTGGCGCCGGGTCAGGCGGGGTTGAGGACGCCGTCGGGCGCTTCCTCGAAGGTCGTGCGCGGGGTGCGTGGGGTGGTCGCACCGGGGAACGTCTTGATGTGTGCGGTCCGGCCGGCCGTGCGGCGCGGTTCGTCGCAGGGAACGGTCATGACGGCGGACGCCGGACGACGTACACCCGCTTCGGCGGCGGCCACCACGTCGTTCGACGTGTCGTTGACCGCGATCTGACGGTGGAAGAGCCGGCCGGGGTGCGTGGCGTCTGCATTCTCACCGACAAAACCCGGCGTGCGGTGGTGACCGTCGGCCGATGTCGGGTGAGTTCCGTATTCCAGCGGGAAACGCGCGGAGTTCGCGGGATATACCTGAATGTCGAAAAGGTTGATACGCACCGGCTGCGATTCGCTGCCCGGGCCCAGGGGCGAGGAGACCGATCCGGCGATGTCCGCCCGACGTGCCGACCGGATGCCGCGAGCACGCCGGAAGCAGGCGGTTTCGTGGCCCACGAGGTCCTGCGGGCCGACCGGGAGGTCGTAGAACGGCAGGTCCATGATGTCCGGAGAGCACGGAACACCCTTGGCGGAGGCGGGTGCCGGGACACGTGTCTGCGAATTGAGCATGAGGGCCGTCCTACGGTGCGATCTTACATGCCGGGATGAGGTACGCGCAGCCAGGAAGGGATGGTTCGGACACGGGACTCGAAAGGTCACCAGTGATTGTGGGGCGGTAATTCGCACCGAGAAGAAAAAAGTATCAGACCTGCCTTCCTGCGCCGTACCGACCGTCCAGGACGGCCGCATTTCTCTCTTGCCGTGGAACACACATTCGGCAGCCCACATGGCTTGGTCCCATCGCTCCGCCCCCTCCGCCAGGACGAGTTGAGCCAGGTCGCGCAGCGGTCGGGCGGCTTGGATTCGCCGCCACGACGGCGATGCTCTTCGCGGCCGGCCGAGGCGTCCGAGGACGTGACGGATCTGCAATTACGCCTAGCGAGGCGCTTGATGGGGCATGAGCGTACACGACCTCTGAGACAGGGCGTCAGGGGTCGCGTGTCGGTTTTGATTTCCCTTGACGGGGCCGCGAACGACCCCCGAGCGCACTGTGTCCTATCGCTCCCACGTGGGGTTCGGGCAGCAAACGGGCACGCGTCAAGCCTGTTCGGGCGCGAATCGCCCGCCGTTTCAAGCCATCGGACATGATGGAGTGTGGCCAATTGCTGGAATCTGTTCGAGGGGCTTTTCGTCTCCACCCCCGCAATACCGTTCCCAGATGCCATGGAACGGGCATAGTAGACCAGGGCGCCCGTTCGAGGCGCTTGGTACTAGTATTTTCCCTAGAAATATTCTGGGAAGAGAGGATGCGGGGCGGGAAGAGAAATCGCAAAAAGCGTGACGATCTCCCGGCGCGGGTGCTCCCTTTACCGCCTCTCGTTGCCCAGCATGCTTCACCCCGCAAGGCGATTCCGGAAGACGGGATGGTCGAGGGGGAGGGGTTGCCCCCGGGATGGGTTGTTGTCGGGGGCGGGGTGTCGGCGGGGTGATGGCCCCTCCGTGCGGTCGGCCGGGGCGGATGTCCGGGTGCCGGCGGTCCGTCATCCCTCTGTCGGATCGCTGTGGCGTGCCGCTTTCCGCGTAGTCCTGCCCGGTCGTGGCCGCGCCGTCGGCTCGTCGAACGCATCGTGACCCGACCGCAGTTGTCGCGTGGGCGTCGCGTTCGCGCGGGACGCCGGTCATGATCACGCCGCCGGTGAGGCGCTGGTCCGTGGGCGTCGCGTTCGCGCGGGGCACCGGAGGTCGGGGTGCGACGACGCGCGCTCGGCCCGCCACGGGAACAACGGCTGCCGAACAGGGCCCCGGGGCCAACTCCGGTCGCCCGAGCGGGTGTCGGCGCCTCTCTCGGCACGTCTCCCGGTGCGACTCCAGGCGCTCTCGCGGTCCGCTGACCGGTCGCCGCAGGTCAGCGCGTGCCCCGGTCGGGATTGCTGACAGGGGGGCGGGTGGTGGCGGGGGCGAGGGCGGTGTGTCGGCACCCGTTCCGTCAATGTCCGTGCCCTGCTGCCCCGTTGCCTTTCTCTACACCCCTCTATTGCCCTTCCGTACTCCTCTCTGTACTCCTTCGTGCCCCGCTACGTCGCCGTCCGCGTGCCACCGCATCGCACTCGTCCGCCTGTTGCGCGACCGCCGCGCACGCGACCACATCTCCGCGGCGTCGTGCGGGGCCGGTGGAAGAAGGACGGCCGCGGCCCGTGCGACACCGGAACCCGTCGTGCCGGGCGACGGCCGTGGCCTCGTCGCCGGCGGGCGCCACCTCAGGGTCATCCTGGTCATACCCCCATGGTCATCGCGGCGCCGTCGGAGTAAGGTCCGGTGCCGCGACCTCAGTCGACCTGGCGTATCGGCGTGGGTCGCGATCGAGTCGGTGCCGTCGGCGGGATGCGGTGGCGGCCGGATGCCGCGCGGCTGCCCGCGGTGCGGGCGGTGGCCGGGACGGCGAGTTCGGGCCGCGACCCGGTAGTGTGCCCCCGAAAAGTGCATTCCGACCGGGACGACAGAGACCTTTGGCGAGCCTGTCTCCCCGGTTCAAGTGGCGCTTTCACTTTTCCAGCCCCGGCCGGCACACCGCGCCGAGCAAACACCCGGGACAATCAAAGCGGGCAATCAGGACTCTTGCTGGTGACGTGAGGATACTGGGCAATCGGGACTTCCGTCGCGGGACTTGAGGACGTATGCGTCCTGTCCGCTACGGTGGAAGTCAGTGGATCGCGTGCTAGGAAAGGCTACGGTTGATGACTGCCGGCTGGCTCAACTCTGAGAACTCCGAGGGGCCGACACTGGTCAGCTCGCGTGACGCGTTGTCATCGGGGTACTGCGATGACGAGACCGTGGAATCGATCACGAATATCCTCGCCGAATCCGAGCAGGGTGTGACCGACGCGACCGAGACGCTGGAGAAGCTGCAAGGGTTGCTCGAACAGATCCGGCACACGCCGGAGGGTGCCGACCGCATCTCGCGGATGAACGCCTTCGTCCGCACTCTCGGCCGGGCGGACAATCTCGCCGCCTTCCTCGAACTGATGCGGACGTCCCTGAAGTCCGGCCGCCCGTCGGAACACGACATCGCGGAGCGTTCCCGCGCCGGTCGGGCGCACTGCATCTACGGCTGGGCGGGCCAGTCACTGGTGCTGGCCTCGGAGAACAAGGCGATCGCCAGCACGACCCCCGCAGGCGCCGGGGTCGAGGAGTTCATGGGCTACCCGGTCGCGGAATGGCATGCCAGCATTCACATCTGGCAGCCGAATCCCGAGGCGCAGGGCTTCGAGTCGACCAAGCGACTCGAACCCGGTGCGATCGTTGAACCGGCGCATTCTCACCCTTTCGCGTTCGTGTCGTACGTGTCGGTCGGAGAGATGCGGCAGTCGATTTACCAGGAGACTTCCGAGGCGATGCCTGCCGGGGCCACCGACCGTTATCAGGATGTCGCTCTTGAGCGCGTTGACGGAGTGTGGCCGCCGCACCAGGAGTATGTGTCCAGCCGTCTTCGCACCGCCGAGGAACGCGTTCTCCTGAAGCAGGGAGAGAGTTACTTCATGTCGAACGACCAGATCCACGACGTGGAGGTGGACCGGAAGACCGCCGCCGACCGGCCGACCATCACGCTGTTCCTGTGCTCGGAGACCACTCGCATCGCGAATTCCTACATGGTGCCGTCGATGGCGGAGTTCCACCGTGACAACCCCGAACTGACGAGCCGGGCGAAGGCGCTCGATCCGGAGGAATGGGACGCCAAGCTCGACGCGACGGCCCGTTACCTACGCGGGGAAAGCGACCACCTGCGGCTGGGCGAGGTATTCGAGTGCGGTAGCTCGTACGCGTTCATGAACGTCTAGCGCGGTCCTGCTTCTGTCGGCCGGGCGTGGTCGCGACCGCGGTCACGGCCCGGCGAAGCCGTGAGTGAGGACATCAGCGACGGCGCCATGGGACGGGTCGTCGAAGCCGTCACCGAACGGGTCGGCGAGCGCGTCGGACACGTCGCCGTACTGGCGTGGCCGACCCGTCGCAGCTTCGGGAGCGGGCCGGCGTGCCGTTCCCGGCGTCACCGTCCGCCGGTCCTACGGACGTTGACGCGGTCGACATGGCCGTCAGCATCGCGGCCGGACAGGCGGTCACCCGAGCCGACGCGGTGACCGCCGCCGATCCGGCCTGTCCGGCCGCGGACGGGACCCCACGCCTCGCACCGCACACCGCCGCGCCCCCGCACGCGACTCCCGTCATCACCTGCACTCCCGTCATCACCTGCCTCCCGTCAGCACCAGGAAACTGTCCTCTTCACTTGAACGGATGGATGCGTGAACTCAACTGGCGGCCTCAGAACCGGTGATCCGCACGGATCGTCGGCCGTCCAGCAATCGATCGTGATGCTCAAGTGGCAACCGGAGCTCGCGAGGGAACTGCTCGAACGAACCCGGGTGCACGTCGTCCTGGACGAGTTCGACGTCGCGTACGCCGGTATCGACGAAAAACTGCTCTCCCGGGCGCTCTCGGTCCAGACGGTGAGTACGTTCTCCGCCCTGGAGGAGCTCGCGACCGTGGCGGTCTCGATCCGGTTGCAGGATCCGCACGTCGCCAAGGTCGTGAGTTATGCCGAGTTCTCCCAACTCGGCGCCGGGTACATCGCGGAGCTGCTGGGACTTGGGACCCCGGTCACCGCCTCGGTCGCCGCGCGCGACAAGCGGCTGATGAAGGACCTGCTCGCCGCCGCCGGGGTCGCGACGCCGGACTTCTTCTCCCTGCCCGATCCGTCGGACGCAGAGGCCGTGGCGGCGTTGGCGGAGCGCCTCACCTTCCCCGTCGTGGTGAAGCCGGCCGCCGGTTTCGGGACGATGAGCACCCACCGGGTGCGGGACGCGGCGGAGTTCCGCGAGGTCTGCCGGTCCTTCACCTACGAGCCGGTGCTGTTCTCCCGGCAGCTCATCGTGGAGTCCTTCGTGGACGGCGAGGAGTTGCACGTCGACGCCTACTGGGGCGCGGACGGGCCGCACTTCTCCTTCATCTCCCGCTACTTCGCGCCCCGCCTGGCGGTCCAGCGCGGTGAGTGCCCCCAGGACGGCGGCGAACTGCTGTCGCGTGAGGCGCACCCCGGGCTGTACGCCGGGATGGAACCGTTCGTCGAGCGTGTCATGGGCGCCCTCGGGGTCGTCGACACGATGATTCACCTTGAGGTGTTCCGGCAGCCGGACGGGCGCATCGTGTTCTCCGAAATCGCGACCCGGGTCGGCGGCGGATGGATTCCCGGCCTCATCAGTCAGGCTCTGGGGCGAAGCGTCTGGAAGGTCATCGCCGATCTGGCCATCGACGGCCGGACCGAGGCCCCGCGTCCGGTGGCGCCCTACATCGGCATGGTGCACCTGCGGCCGGACGCGCCCGGCCGCATCGTGCGGATTCCCGGCGTCGAGGACGTGATGGCGGTCCCCGGGGTGTTCGAGGCGCAGGTGTGGCACGCGCCGTCGGACGTGCTGGAGATGCGGCATCCCTCGGAGTGGGTGGTGTTCGCCTTCTTCGGCGCCGATACGTTCGAGGAGTTCGAGGCGCTGGTGCAGGAGATCCCGCGGCGGCTCCCCGTGGTCACCGTTCCGGTGGTGGGAGGATGACCGAGCCGTACCGAGTGGCGGACGGGCAGGTCCGCACGACCCTGCTGCTGTCCGAAATGCTGGCCGGCGGCGTCGCCCGGCTCAGTCCCGCGCTGCGGCAGCGGGGCTGGCGAGTGGTACTGGTCTCCGAGGTGGCCGACGATCCCAACGCCGCGGCGTGCGACGGCCACGTCGTCGTCGACTGGAACGGCACCGATGAGGACATCGCGGCGGCCGTGGAACGGGCCGGGGTCCGGCCAGCCGCGATCGTCAACATGGTGGAGTCGCTGATCCCGCGCCGCGACGCGCTCCTGGGGCACTTCGGCCTGGCGAACCCCAGTCCCGGCCTCGCCGCCCTGACGGACAAGGCCGCGGTCCGCCGGGCCGCGGACGCCGCCGGGGTCTTCCCCCTGCGGTGGACCGACGGTTCGATCGCGGAACTGGCGTCGGCGCCCCCGCGGGAGTACCCGGTGGTGCTCAAGCCGGCCGTGGTGAGCGGCGCCTCGCGCGACGTGCGGCTCGTCCACTCCCGGGAGGAGTTCGACCACGCCGTCGCCGGGCTGCGGGACGCACCGGTCCCGCTCCGCTTCATCGCCGAGGAGTTCCTGACGGGGGAGGAGTTCTCCGTCGACGGGTACGTCCTCGGCGGCAGGTTCACGACGGTCTTCGTCGCCGACAAGCCCGACCACGACTCGGTGCGGCTGCGTGACCGCGGCCTGCGGACGTCCCCGCCGGCGAGAGTGCCGGACCAGGCCGTCACCCGCTTCGTCGGAGAACTCCAGGTACTGGTGACCCGGCTCGGTCTCGACGGGGTGTGGCTGCACGTCGAAGGACGGGTGGCGGACGGGGGACGGGTGGGGCTGATCGAGATCAACCCCCGGCCCGGCGGCGGCCTGTACACCGCGGCGATCAAGCACCGTACCGGGATCGATCCCATCGAGGTCTCCCTCGACATGGCCCTCGGCGCCGCACCCGCGCCGGCCGAGGGCGTGCGGAACGCCGACCCGATCGCGATCGTCCCGGTCGGGGCCGAGGCGCTCGGCGTCGTCCACTGCCGAACGACCGCCGCCGAACTGCGGGAGGTCGAGGGCGTCCTCGACGCCTACGTCATCAACGGGTACCGCGTCTCCACCCTGGCCAAGGAGAACTTCTTCGCGGCGGTCATGGTCACCGGACGCGACGAACAGCAGTTGCGCGAGCGCGTGGCCGACGCCCTCGCGATCCTGACGTACGAGGTGTCACCGAGCTGAGGGCACCGGGGGTCGCTTCTCCGCTCCGGGAACCGCTGCTCCGGATTTCCCCGCTCCGGGGGCCGCTTCTCCGGGGGCGTCCTCCTGGGCGCACCCCGGTCCGGCGTACGCTCGCCTGACGTTGGCCTGTTCTCCGTACGCCCCGGCCCCGCGTCAGCCGAAGGACGAGGGGTTGCGGGCCGAGAGGAGGACGATGCCGCCCTCGGACAGTTCCATGCTCACGACGAGGTCCCTTCGAGCGGGGTCAGGGCGATGACGGGAATGACGCGTTCGGTCGCGCGCTGGTAGCCGGCGAAGCCGGGGTAACGACGGGCCTGTTCGGCGAAGTGGGCGTCGCGTTCGGCGCCGAGCAGTTCGACGGCGCGTACGGCGAGGGTCCGGTCGCCGACCTCGATCCGTACGTCCGGGTGGGCGATCAGGTTGTGGTACCAGTCCGGGTTGCGGTCGGATCCGGCCTTGGAGGCGAACACCAGGTACCGGCCCTGGTCGGACAGGTACATCATCGGGTTGATCCGGGGCGCCCCGGAGCGGGCCCCGACGGTGTGCAGCAGAAGCAGCGGCGCCCCCGCGAAGTTGCCGCCGACCTGTCCGTGGTGGGCGCGGAACTCGGCGATGGTACGGGCGTTGAAGTCGTTCGTGTCCGACATGGGTGTTCTCCGTTCCGGCCCCGGCCCACCCCGGCGCCGGGCGGCACCGGGTGAGTGGGTCAGGGGTGAGGGGAGCAAGGCGTGCGTGGTTCGGCGGTGCGCCCCTGAGCGGGGCCGGGGCGCGAACGGTTCAGGGTGCGGGAGGTTCAGGGCGCGAGCGGTTCGGCGTGCGAGCAGTCCGGTCGGCACCGGGTGCGGTGCGGACCCCGGGGTCGTTCAGTCGGTGGGAGTCAGGACGACCTTGCCGCTGATCAGGCCGGCCGCGCTGCGCTCGTGCACCAGGGCGGCCTGCGACAGCGGATGGCTGGCGGTGACCCGGACGTGGAGTTCGCCGGCGTCGACCTTCTTGGCGAGCGACGTGAGCTGGTCGGCGTCGGCCCGCAGTTGCATGCCCAGCGCCCGTACGCCACGGGCCGGATCGGCGACGGCGGGCGACGCGGTGCTGACGACGACCCCGCCCGGCCGGGTCAGCGCGGTCAGCTCCGCCATACGCGCTTCGGGGGCGCCGACCAGGTTGAGTACCACGTCGACCGGCTCGGTGAGCGCCTCGGCGGGGCCGGTCACGGTGTGGTCGACGAGCTGGTCCGCGCCGTCCGCACGGACCGCTTCGGTGCTGCGCGGGCCGGCGGTGGCTATCACGAACGCCCCGGCGCCCTTGGCCAGTTGCACGGCGAACCCGCCGACGCCGCCGCCCGCGCCGTTGACGAGCACCCGCTGGCCGGGTCGCAGCCCGGCGTGCTCGAACAGCGCCTGCCAGGCGGTGAGCGCGGTGGCGGGCAGCGCCGCGGCCTCGGTCAGCGGGATCGTGGTGGGCGCGGGCGCCAGCAGGGCGGCCGGGACCGTGACGAACTCGGCGGCGGCCCCGTCGAGCAGCATCGGCAGGAAGCCGACCACCTGGTCCCCGGCCACCCGGCCGGTCGCGCCGGCGCCGAGCCGTACGACCGTTCCGGCGACGTCGATGCCCGGGACGTGCGGGAGCGCGACGGGGAAGACCTGCCGCAGCAGGCCCGCGCGGATCGCGGCGTCGACGGGGTTGAAGGAGGTCGCCGCGACCTCGATCAGCACCTCGCCGGGCGCCGGCTCCGGCCGGGCGGTGTCCTCGTAACGCAGGACGTCCGGGGCGCCGTACTCGTGGAACCTCAATGCCTTCATGGGAAGCCTCCTCAGATGCTGCGAATTCGAAGCATGTTGCGACCCTACTCCTGCTTTGAATTCGTAGCAAGTAGGATCTGCCCTCATGTCTCCCACCTCGCCCCTCGATCCCGAGCAGCTGGCCGCCTACTTCGCCCTGATGGAGGTCAGCAGCCTGCTCCAGCACGCCGTCGACCAGCAGCTGCGCGAGGAGGGCGGCCTCAGCTACACCCAGTTCCAGATCCTCGCCACGCTCGGTGAGAACCCCGACGGCCGCCGGCGGATGACCGACATCGCCGACCGCCTGGTCCACAGCCGCAGCGGACTGACCTACCAGGTGGCCCAGCTGGCGAAGGCCGGCCTGGTCACCCGGGAGTCCTCCAGCGACGACGAACGCGCCGTGATCGTCGCCGCCACGCCGCAGGGCCTGGCCCTGCTCGGCCGCGTACTGCCCGGTCACGTCGACCTGGTCCAGCAACTCCTGCTGGCGCCCCTGACCGCCCGGGAGGCCACCGTCCTCGGGGGCCTGCTCGGGCGCATCCGCACCCACATGACCGCCATCCCGCCCCGCTCGGCGGCCCCGCGCCGCAAGAACGCGCCCAAGTCCTGACCGCCCGGCGCGCGCAGGGCGGCGGCCGGCCCTGAAGGCCCGCCGCCGCAGGGCCACGCCAAGCCCTGACGGTCCCGAGCCGCAAGGTCGTGCCGACTTCCGACGGTCCCGAGCCGCGAGATGCGCCCAAGCCCTGAAGGCTCGCTCGCGCCGGGCTGCCGGGCCCCTGCGCCGCCGGAGCGCCGGATCGCTGGGCCGCCGCGCCGGAGGGCCCCAAGCCCTGACGACCCGTCGCCGTGGGGACGTCCAAGCCCTGTCGGCCTCGCGCCGCAAGCCCGCGTCAAGTCCTGCCGGCCCGGCGCCGCAAGACCGCCCCGGCCCCTGACGCCCCCGCCCGCGCCGCGCCCCCGCGCCGTCGGGTCAACTC